>NZ_CAJGBF010000003.1 GCF_904424705.1 Rossellomorea arthrocnemi
ACTATGCCCTGGGGGTTTCTTGCTTTTGTTATAACTTACTACTCACAACAAAAATCTATCCGCAAACATATTTTAACAGGAAATATTGAATCAATAATTACTGACATTTTTCGTTCATATCTCCGAAAAGTTTTCCTTTGGAGCATACAAAAAATGACAACCTTTAAAAGGTATGTACGATATACTTCTGATAAGTCATTGATGTCTGGTAACTGAAAGCTACTAGGTAAAAGTGTTAAAGGAGGGTAGAGATTGACTTTATATTTGGATGTCATCTGGTTGTTAAATCTGTTAGTAGACTTTTTCTTGCTATGGTTCACAGGTATCATCCTAAAGAGACAATATGCCCTTTGGAGAATAGGTATCGGAAGTTTGATAGGTTCGGTCATTATTCTCCTGGCTTTTTCACCCTTTGCTCATTTTTCAGGAAACCCTTTTGTAAAGTTATTATTCTCCATTGTTATGGTGTATTCATCCTTTGGCTATAGAAGATTACGCTATTATTTATCAAATCTTCTTATGTTTTATTTCGTCACCTTCTTAACAGGTGGAATTTTAATTGGGACTCATTATTTTATCAGCTTCGATCCAAGCAGGGAATCATCTATGCTGATCGCAAGCATACGAGGATTTGGTGACCCGATAAGCTGGGTATTTGTAATGCTTGCTCTGCCGATTGCCTGGTACTTTTCAAAAGGTAGGGTGGATAGCATTGAGCATGTGAAGATTCAATACGATCAACTCCTGGAAGTCAGCATTCAGATTGAAGATTTTCAATGTACCGTAAGCGGTCTTGTGGATAGTGGGAATCAACTTCAGGATCCAATTTCAAAAAGTCCGGTCATGATCCTGTCCATTGCAGAAATAGAGGGAGGTATCCCGGATGAAATGAAGGCACTTTGCCATGATGTGGATGATATTTTTTCAGGTGATAAGCATATCGACACCCGTTGGTCTGACAGGATGCGTATCGTACCTGCCCAATCGGTAGGAAGGAATAGTCAGCTTCTTGCTGCCATCAAGCCTGATTCATTAATATTGAAGGATCATGAATCCGAATGGGCCATACCGAACGGGTTAATTGCCTTCAGGGAAGAAGCTCTGTCAGCCGATGGGAATTTCCAAGCGATCGTCCATCCGAAAATGGCTTCACGAAAGCCGGTGCTTAACGTTTCGTAGATCAATTATTACTACTATACTCACAATTTAAAGAAATAGAAGGGGGAGCAACAATGAAAAAGTTCAAATTCAAATTTTTATACTATTGGTACAAACTGTTAATCAAGCTTGGATTAAAGACAGATGAAATTTACTACATAGGTGGCAGTGAAGCACTTCCTCCTCCCTTGACGAAGGAAGAGGAAGAAGTGCTCCTCAATAAGTTGCCAAAGGGAGACAAGGCAGCGCGTTCCCTGTTAATTGAACGTAATTTAAGGTTGGTTGTATATATCGCCCGAAAGTTTGAAAATACAGGGATTAATATAGAAGACCTGATCAGTATCGGAACGATCGGCCTTATTAAAGCAGTCAATACTTTCAATCCAGAAAAAAAAATCAAGTTGG
The DNA here is from genome assembly GCF_904424705.1 of Rossellomorea arthrocnemi. GTDB lineage: Bacteria > Bacillota > Bacilli > Bacillales > Bacillaceae_B > Rossellomorea > Rossellomorea arthrocnemi. The sequence continues at coordinate 1,564 of NZ_CAJGBF010000003.1, forward strand.
CGACCTACGCTTCAAGATGTATTGAAAATGAGATACTCATGTACTTAAGAAGAAACAACAAGATCCGTTCAGAGGTTTCATTTGACGAACCCCTAAATATCGATTGGGATGGAAATGAATTGCTGTTATCAGATGTTCTAGGAACGGATGAGGATATCATTACAAAAGACCTTGAAGCAACAGTCGACAAAAAACTGCTCTTTAATGCCCTGCATCAGCTAACTGACCGTGAGAAACAAATTATGGAGCTTCGTTTTGGCTTAATGGGGGAGGAGGAAAAAACCCAGAAAGACGTAGCTGATATGCTGGGGATTTCCCAGTCTTACATTTCCCGATTGGAAAAAAGGATTATTAAACGTTTAAAGAAGGAATTTAATAAGATGGTCTAAAAATGTAAGCTGACTTTTTCAATTGAAAAAGTCAGCTTTTTATTATTGTTAAGAATCAAAAAAAATTTACAGCTCATTTATCCAGATATCGTAAGGGATTTGGGATGTTCCCTCAAAATGGTGAGCAGAACGAAATGCATATTTTTCCTCTTCAAGGAAATACTGAATTTTGTACAGCAGCTCCTACAAGGAGGGGAAAGAATGACACGTAATAAAGTCGAGATTTGTGGCGTGGATACGTCCAAATTGCCAGTCCTCAAAAATGATGAAATGAGAATTCTATTCAAGGAAATGCAAGCAGGTGACATCACCGCTAGAGAAAAACTGGTTAATGGAAATTTGCGCCTCGTCTTAAGTGTAATTCAACGCTTTAATAACCGTGGTGAGTATGTTGATGATTTATTTCAAGTAGGGTGTATCGGATTAATGAAATCCATCGATAATTTTGATTTAGGTCAGAACGTTCGATTCTCTACATACGCGGTTCCTATGATCATAGGGGAGATCCGTCGATATCTAAGAGATAATAACCCAATAAGAGTGTCCCGTTCACTGCGGGACATTGCGTACAAGGCTCTGCAAGTAAGAGAGAAATTAATGGGGGAAACATCCAAGGAACCAACTGCAGAAGAAATTGCTAAAGTTCTTGATGTATCCCACGAGGAAATTGTGTTTGCACTGGATGCCATCCAGGACCCCGTTTCGTTGTTTGAACCCATATATAATGATGGAGGAGACCCAATATTCGTAATGGATCAACTGAGCGACGAAAAGAACCGTGATTTCCATTGGATTGAAGAAATTGCCCTTCAAGAAGGAATGAGACGATTAAATGATCGTGAAAAACTCATTATCAGCAAACGCTTCTTTCAAGGAAAAACTCAAATGGAAGTCGCTGACGAAATCGGCATCTCCCAAGCACAAGTATCAAGACTCGAAAAAGCAGCAATCAAACAAATGAACAAAAATATTCAGTGAAAAAAGAAATGCGGAGGCGGCTCGTTCAGCCCTGACAAGCACAACAGGGAAATCCCAAAAGGCGTATTTTGCCTTATGGGATTTTTCAGTTGTGACCTCGAGGGGCTAGCCGCAGCAGCTGGACAACGAAATTCGGAAGGGCTTTGCCCAGAGGCGACAAGCATAAGGCGAACCATCCGGAAAGGCGTACTTTGCCTTTTTGGATGGTTTGACTTTTGACCTCGAGCCTCTAAGCCCTGTAGCTGGACAAAGAAAAGAAAGGCAGATCTCCTTCAGGGAAGGTCTGCCTTTCTTTTTGCTGCATACACTTATAATATCTACTTGAAAAGGGTGAAAAGTGTGTCCATGCACATTTGCCAAACAATAATGAACAACATGAAAAGAGGGTGTAGAATATGGTGCGTATTTCTGAATTCCAGGTGAAGGATGTCGTGAGTATTTCAGATGGGCGGAAATTAGGCAATATTGGTGATATTGAAATCAACCTGGATACTGGAAGAATTGAGGCAATCGTGATTGGGACAGGAGGGAAGATATTGGGCTTTTTCGGAAAAGACGAAGATATTGTGATTCCCTGGAGCAGTATCGTAAAAATAGGGGAAGATGTGATTCTGGTGAGATATAAAGACAGCCACTATATTCAAGGACAATTGCAGGAACCGAAACAATCCCCCGATACATGACGAATCTTCAAGTTCTATGGTACACTAAATAAAAAACGAAGGAGATTCAACGTGTCTAAAGAGCCTTTTGTAGTAAAGACAGACGCTTTTTATACCATTAGTAAATGGGCGAAAGAAAACCCAAAACTAGTCGCGGGAATAACAACAAAGCGTGGTGGAATAAGTGCCAAACCGTATGATTCATTCAATATGGGTTTCCATGTAGGTGACAAGGACACGTCAGTCAACTTGAACCGCCAATCCCTTGCTTCAGTTCTTAATATGCCTCTCGAAAAATGGGTAGCGGCTGAACAAACACATGGGAACAATATATACTCTCCAAATTCAGAAGATGCAGGGAAAGGTTCAGGAAACTATTATAGCAGCATTAAAGACACCGACGGATTCTTAACGGGAGAAAGCAATATTCTGTTAACGATGTGTTATGCAGATTGTGTCCCCCTTTATTTCCTGGACAGAGCGACGGGGACAATTGGATTGGCTCACGCCGGGTGGAAGGGGACAGTTCTTGAAATAGGTCCGAAAATGGTCGGTGAGTTTATTGCAAAAGGGTCGACGGTTTCTTCGATAGAAGTGGTCATTGGGCCGTCCATATGCAAAGATTGCTATACGGTGGACGACTATGTGATTGATAAAGTGAAAAAAACACTAGAAGATGAAAACAACTTACCCTATAATTTAAAAGAAGAGGGACAGTACAACCTCGACCTGAAGAAGTTAAATCAACAGCTCTTAATTCAGAGCGGTTTACATTCTGAACAAATCCTTACTTCCAGTTTTTGTTCGTCCTGTCACGAGGAATTTTTCTCTTATAGAAGAGATGGTGGGGAAACGGGGAGAATAATGAGTTTTATTGGCTGGAAGGAGTAATAAAATGAAGGTTTCGGAAAACGTAAAAATTATCAAGGAAAACATTCAACGTGCCTGTGAACGCAGTGGAAGAATGACAGAAGACATAAATATTGTCGCGGTTACGAAATACGTATCCATTGAACGGGCAGAAGAGGCGGTTAAAGCAGGTCTTATCCACTTAGGGGAAAACCGGGATGAAGGACTGATCTCTAAGTGGGAGGTTTTATTGGACAAGCCCCAGTGGCATTTCATTGGCACCCTGCAGTCAAGGAAGGTCAAAAACATCATTGATAAAGTATCATACATACACTCCCTGGATCGTCTGTCATTGGCGAAAGAAATTCATAAGAGGGCGGATAAGCCAGTGTCTTGTTTCGTTCAAGTGAATGTGTCGGGAGAAGAGTCCAAGCATGGTATTTCTCCTGAAAAAGTGAAGGAATTTATCGGCAAATTGAATAGCTTTTTCAATATTAAAGTCGTTGGATTAATGACGATGGCTCCGCATACGGATGATGAACTATTCTTACGTTCCTGTTTCAGGCAACTGAAAACCATTCAGGAAGAAATACATTCACTCAACCTTCCTTACGCCCCGTGTACGGAATTATCCATGGGGATGAGCAATGATTACATGATTGCGATCGAAGAAGGTGCCACATTTATTCGTATTGGAACTGCATTAGTTGGAAATGACTGAGAGGGGATGAATACAAATGGGTATTAAATCAAAGTTTAAAACGTTCTTTTTGCTGGATGAAGATGAATATGATTATGAAGAAGAAAAGTATGAAGAAGAATACGAGGAGAAAAAGCCTATGAAGTCGCAGCTTTCAAATTCGAAACAAAATGTTGTGAGCCTTCAAAGTGTACAAAAATCTTCAAAAATGATTCTTGTTGAACCGAGAGTATATGCGGAGGCCCAGGAAATAGCTGACCATCTGAAGAATCGCAGGTCTGTACTCGTTAATCTTCAGCGGATACAACATGATCAGGCAAAGCGGATCGTCGATTTTCTCAGTGGCACCGTGTATGCCATCGGAGGAGACATTCAGCGGGTAGGCGATAATATTTTTCTGTGCACACCAGACAATGTAGAAGTAAGCGGTAATATTTCTGAGTTCTTGAAAGAGGAAGACCTATCAGATTCGAGGTGGTAATGTAAACTATGGTAATGCTTTATGAAATCTTGTATAAACTAATACAATTATATTCCTGGGCGTTAATTATTTATATTTTAATGTCCTGGTTTCCAAGTGCAAGAGAGACGTCGATCGGACAGTTCCTTGCAAGGATCTGCGAACCGTATTTAGAACCTTTTAGACGTTTTGTTCCATCGATCGGGATGATTGATATTTCACCGATTGTGGCATTCATTGTGTTGAACCTGGCGCAATCGGGTTTATACCAATTGTTCAAGTGGCTTATTTAATCGGGACTAAGAATCCAACCATTAAGGACTGAAACCGGTCAAACCGTTTCAGTCCTTTTATTTTGGGTAAATAAAGGAGGGGATGAACTCTTGTCTTCAATCTATCAACACTTTAGACCTGATGAAAAAGAGTTTGTGGATGCTGTTTTAGAGTGGAAGAACACGGTTGAACAACAATATGCGCCGAAACGGACGGACTTTTTGGATCCAAGACAGCAACATATTGTCGAGTCGATTGTAGGAAATAACGATGAAATCATGCTTTCCTTCTTTCCGGAAGATACAGAACGGAAACGAGCTTTATTGTATCCTTCCTATTTCCAACCGGGAGAAGAAGATTTTGGAATAAAGGTTTTTGAAATACAGTATCCGTCGAAGTTTGTTACAATAGAGCATAGACAGGTATTAGGGACCCTAATGTCTCTTGGCTTGAAGCGGGATAAATTTGGGGATATTGTGACTGGCGATGAGACCATCCATTTGTTGCTTGCAGATGAAATCTCAGATTACGTTCGCATGGAACTCAACCAAATAGGAAAAGCCAAGGTATCTTTAAAAGATATACCATTGCATGAAAAAATGGGAAGTCTGGAAGAGTGGCAGGAAAATACAACGACTGTCAGTTCATTAAGGCTTGACGTCGTACTCGCTGCAATTTACAATGATTCCCGCCAAAAGGCTCAAACATTGATAAAAAGCGGTCATGTGAAAGTGAATTGGAAAACCGTTGAAAATCCGTCTTTCGAAGTGCAAGCGGCAGATGTACTATCCTCAAGAGGGTATGGAAGAAGTAAGTTATTGTCCATCGAAGGAAGAACCAAAAGGGACAAATGGCGAATCTCTGTGGGGATCCTGAAATAATTTCAGAAAAATAAAGGAAATCCCCCACATACTGTCGAAATTTTAGTTATAATAAATATGTAATTCACCAAGTACTGGAGGTGGCTCCCATGCCTTTAACGCCATTAGACATACATAATAAAGAATTTAGTCGTGGCTTTCGTGGTTATGATGAGGATGAGGTTAATGAATTTTTAGATCAGATTATTAAAGATTACGAAATTCTGATCCGTGAGAAGAAAGAAACGGAAGAACGTTTGAACTCTTTGAATGAACGTTTAGGTCATTTTACCAACATTGAGGAAACGTTAAACAAATCAATCGTCATTGCTCAAGAAGCAGGGGAAGAAGTCAAGAGAAATGCAATGAAAGAGTCAAAGCTCATCATTAAAGAAGCAGAGAAAAATGCTGATCGAATCGTGAACGAATCATTGTCAAAGGCCCGTAAGATCGCCATTGAAATTGAAGAGCTCAAAAAACAGTCAAAAGTGTTCAGGACCCGATTCAAAATGTTGATCGAAGCCCAACTGGATCTTCTTGATACAAATGACTGGGATCAATTGATGGAATTCGATTTGGATGCAACGGATTTAAAAACTTTAAAAGAAGAAGAGACATTGTCTTGACGAAAAGAGCAATACTTTCATATAATTGAACAACAATCTTAATTGTCATATAGGCTAAGACAGGGACAGTACGTTCTAGTAAGGAATCCTTTCTAGCGAGTCGGGGACGGTGTGAGCCCGACAGGGAAAGAAGCGCGGAATATCACCCTCGAGCCCTATTCATGAAATTCAAAATGGAGAGTAATGATTAGCGATTTATTCACGTTACGAATCATAACAAGTGAAGACCCTATTCGGTCTTTATGAGGGTGGTACCGCGGGAAAAGCTTTCTCGTCCCTTTTCAGGGATGAGAAAGCTTTTTTTATTTTTCAAAAAGGAAAGTACTTCCTGTCTGATTAGGAAGTCCAGGAATTAGAAAAGATGGCAATGAAGAGACACGTTTAGGAGGAAGATTTCATGGAATATAAAGATACATTATTGATGCCAAAAACGGAATTCCCGATGAGGGGAAATTTACCGAAGCGCGAACCGGATACACAGAAAAAATGGGAAGAAATGAACATTTATCAAAAAGTGCAGGAAAGAACGAGTGATCGTCCTTTATTTGTTCTTCACGATGGACCTCCATATGCCAATGGAAATATCCATATGGGTCACGCATTAAATAAAATTCTTAAAGATTTTATCGTCCGCTACAAGTCTATGAGCGGCTTTCATGCACCATATGTTCCGGGTTGGGATACTCATGGTTTACCGATTGAGCAGGCGTTGACGAACAAAGGCGTCAAGCGAAAAGAGATGACGATTGCAGAGTTCCGTAAACTATGTGAGGAGTACGCATATGAGCAAGTTGAAAACCAGCGTACTCAGTTCAAGCAATTAGGGGTACGAGGTGATTGGGAAAATCCTTACATCACGTTAAAACCTGAATATGAAGCCCAGCAGATCAAAGTGTTCGGTGATATGGCGAAAAAGGGTTATATCTATAAAGGGAAGAAGCCTGTATATTGGTCACCATCAAGTGAATCAGCCCTCGCAGAAGCTGAGATTGAGTATCAAGATAAGCGTTCTCCATCCATTTATGTTGGATTTGGCGTTACAGATGGAAAAGGGGTCCTTGAAGAAGGCACCCAACTCGTGATCTGGACAACGACACCTTGGACAATTCCTGCCAACCTTGGAATTGCCTTGCACGCAGATTTAAGTTATGTCGTTGTAAACGTAAAAGAAAACAGCTATGTCGTAGCAGAAGATTTACTTGAAGATGTCGCCGAGAATCTAGAATGGGAAAGCTATTCTATCATCCATAAGGTAAAAGGTGCAGAGCTTGAGCATATCGTTGCGAAACACCCACTGTACGATCGTGACTCTCTTGTAGTACTTGGTGAACATGTTACGACTGATTCAGGAACTGGTTGTGTTCATACAGCACCTGGGCATGGTGAAGATGACTTCCTTGTTGGAAAGAAATACGGCCTGGATGTATTGTGTCCGGTCGACGACAAAGGGGTTATGACATCCGAAGCTCCCGGGTTTGAAGGGCTATTCTACGATAAGGCCAACAAACCGATTACAGAGAAGCTTCAGGAAGCAGGGGCACTTCTGAAATTAAACTTTATCACTCACTCCTATCCACATGACTGGCGTACGAAAAAACCGGTTATTTTTAGGGCAACGGCACAATGGTTTGCTTCCATTGATAAATTCCGTAATGAATTACTTCAAGCGGTTAATGATACGAAATGGGTTCCCGCATGGGGAGAAACCCGTCTTTACAATATGGTCAGAGACCGTGGAGACTGGTGTATCTCTCGTCAACGCGCATGGGGAGTGCCGATCCCGGTATTTTATGCTGAAAACGGTCAGGAAATCATCACAGATGAAACGATCGAGCATGTATCCAAACTCTTCCGTGAACAAGGTTCAAATATCTGGTTCGAGAAAGAAGCCAAGGATCTGCTACCGGAAGGTTTCTCTCATGAAGGAAGTCCGAATGGCCAATTCACGAAAGAACAGGATATCATGGACGTTTGGTTTGATTCAGGTTCTTCACACCAGGCGGTTCTTGAGGAAAGAAACGACTTACAGCGTCCGGCAGACCTATACTTAGAAGGATCTGACCAATACCGCGGATGGTTCAACTCCTCATTGACGACTGGTGTAGCCGTAACGGGTAAGGCTCCATATAAAGGTGTCCTTAGTCATGGGTTCGCTCTTGATGGTGATGGAAGAAAAATGAGTAAATCACTGGGCAATGTAGTGGTACCAGAAAAAGTCATGAAGCAGCTTGGGGCCGATATCCTTCGACTTTGGGTAGCGTCAGTTGATTATCAAGCAGATGTTCGTGTATCAGACCCAATCTTGAAGCAGGTGGCTGAAGTATATCGTAAGATCCGCAACACCTACCGTTTCTTATTAGGGAACCTTTCTGACTTTGATCCAAGTGCAAATGCGGTAGCTTTTGATCAATTAAGAGAAGTGGACCAATTTATGCTCGTGAAACTGAATGATCTTGTAGATAATGTGAAAAACTCATATGATAAGTATGAATTTGCAAGTATCTATCACGCGGTCAACAACTTCTGTACATTAGATTTAAGTTCGTTTTACCTTGATTTTGCGAAGGATGTTCTTTATATTGAGTCTGAAGATCATTACGAACGTCGTGCGATTCAGACCGTATTATATGAATGCTTGTTGACCATTACAAAACTGATGTCACCGATCCTATCTCATACTGCTGATGAAGTTTGGGCCTATATCCCGGGTGCTCAGGGCGAAAGTGTTCAACTAACTGATATGCCAGAGGTACAGCACTTTTCAAATGCAGATGAATTGAAGAAAAAATGGAATACATTCTTAGAATTAAGAGACGATGTATTAAAAGCCCTTGAGGAAGCGCGAAACCAGAAGATGATTGGTAAATCATTGACGGCAAAGGTAACACTTTACGTAAATGATGATACAAAAATCTTACTCGACTCCATCAAAGAAGACTTAAAACAATTATTCATTGTATCTGCCTTTGAAATTGGTGGAGCGGTGAACGAAGCACCTGAACACGCGTTAAGCCTAGGTGAAAACAATATTGTCGTCGAGAAAGCAAAAGGTGAAACCTGTGACCGCTGTTGGATTGTCACAACAACAGTAGGCGAAGACAAAGATCATCCAACCCTTTGCACACGCTGTGCGACTGTTGTGAAAGAAAACTATTCTCACCTGACATAATGTAAACATTAAGGGTGGCCTGTAAATTGACAGGTCACCCTTATTTTTATTTTATACTCAACCTTTCAAATTCCATAATTGCTATATCTTGCAACACAAGATTCAGGGTATTTCCTCCATACTATAAATGGAGGGATAAAAGATGACATATGACCGATACACATCCATTGTTCAAGAGCTGATAACATCCTTGAAGGAGCTTGAGGCAAGTCAATCTCAACATCCTTTAATCCAACAGTATATAAACGAAGAAATTTCTGAGGTGAAACAAGCACTGTCACGTGTTCGTGATAATCAATACGGATACTGTGAGATGAGCGGGGAAGAAATCCCATTCGATTACATGTTGATGAATCCTACCTGCACCACGATTGACGATGCATTGGAATGGAGAAAATTTGGGAAGATCTCATCATATTCGTAGATTTTTCACTCCGCTTTCCATTGTTCTTCTCCAGTTAAAGTGTCTTTATTTCCCCATTTATGCTAAAATGCAAAGGTAATCATTTAACGATGTTCGGAGGTTGCCTTTGTGTATTATTATTTAGTGGCTTTGGTTGTAATTGGATTAGATCAATTAACAAAATGGTTGGTTGTAAGAAGAATGACCGAGGGAGAAAGCATATCGATCATTGACAATGTCTTTTATCTTACTTCTCATCGGAATCAAGGTGCAGCATGGGGAATACTCCAAGGACAAATGTGGTTTTTTTACATTATTACATTAGTAGTGATTGTAGGTATCGTGTATTATATGCAAGTCCATGCAAAGGGGCATTCATTGTTTAGTTTAAGTCTTGCTTTCATGCTAGGCGGTGCAATTGGAAACTTTATTGACCGTGTCTTCAGAAAAGAAGTGGTCGATTTCTTGAATACATACATCTTTTCCTATGATTTCCCGATTTTTAATATTGCCGATGCATCATTAACCATTGGAGTAGCACTCTTACTAATTTATATGTATTTAGACGAACGAAAAGCAAAGAAGGAGAACAAAAATGGAAGTAATTCAGCACAACATACGTGAGGAAAACCAGGGAGAACGAATTGATAAGGTCATAAGTCAGTTGAATAAGGAATGGTCCCGCTCCCAGGTACAACAATGGATCAAAGATGGTCATATCAAAGTTAATGAAGAAATGGTCAAACCTAACTTCAAATGTCCTTTGAATGCAGTCATCACGGTATCGATCCCGGAACCGGAAGAATTGGACGTAGAGCCTGAGGATCTGAATCTGGACATTGCATATGAAGATACAGATGTCATTGTCGTGAATAAGCCGAAAGGAATGGTTGTTCACCCAGCCCCGGGGCATTATTCAGGGACGATGGTGAATGGCTTGATGCATCATTGCAAAGACCTCTCAGGCATTAATGGAGTTCTAAGACCCGGTATCGTTCATCGGATTGATAAGGACACTTCTGGACTACTGATGGTTGCGAAAAATGATTTGGCTCATGAGCATTTGGTCAACCAGCTTGTTGCAAAGTCCGTTACAAGAAAATATACTGCCATCGTACACGGCCTTATTCCCCATGAATACGGTACGATCGATGCTCCAATAGGCAGAGACCCTAAAGACCGCCAAAGTATGGCAGTTGTGGATAATGGTAAACAAGCGGTCACTCATTTCAAAGTATTAGACCGATATAAAGATTTCACACTGGTTGAATGTGAATTGGAAACAGGAAGAACCCATCAAATTCGTGTGCATATGAAATACATCGGCTTCCCGCTTGCGGGGGATCCGAAATATGGTCCACGTAAAACGTTGAGTATTGAAGGGCAGGCCCTACATGCCGGATTACTGGGTTTTATTCATCCAAGAACGGAAGAATACATGGAGTTTCATGCGGAGCTACCAGAGGAATTTACGAAATTGATCAAGCATCTTGAAAATAATCGTTGACAAATTTCGACTTGACCATTATGATGTAAGTAATTGAATAAGTAACCTTTAATACGGTCCCGTGAGGCTGAGAAGGAGCAGTGTACGACCAAATAACTTTGGCGTGCAATTAGACTTTAACGATAAGTGTGCCCTCTCATCTCTACGGTGAGAGGGATTTTTTATTAAATAATAAGAAAACGAGGTGGCGAAGATGTCAAAGAAAGCAACGGTCCTGGATCAACCCGCCATTCGAAGGGCGCTCACAAGGATTGCCCATGAAATTATCGAAAGAAACAAAGGGATTGAAGATTGTGTTCTTGTTGGAATCAAAACAAGGGGCATTTACATCGCCAACCGATTAGCCGAGCGGATTCATGCAATTGAAGGGGAAGAAATTCCCGTAGGGGAAATAGACATCACCCTTTATCGTGATGATTTAACAAAGAAAACAGAGGATCATGAACCAGAAGTGAAAGGTTCTGATCTTCCGGTTGATATTACAAATAAGAAAGTCATTCTGGTAGATGATGTATTATTCACTGGAAGAACAGTCCGGGCGGGTTTGGATGCCTTGATGGATCTAGGCAGACCCAGTCAGATACAACTGGCTGTCCTGGTCGACCGGGGGCATAGGGAATTACCGATACGGGCAGATTATGTCGGGAAAAATATACCGACATCCAGCTCTGAAAAAATCATGGTCGCGTTAACCGAGGTAGACAAGGAAGACGTAGTCGCCATACACGAAAAAGAATAACTGAAGTCCTTTTAAGAGCGGTCCAGTGAGGCTGACAAAGGATGGGAACGAAGGTAGTAATCAGGCCTTCTTGTACCCTCTTTGTGCCCTCTTTAGGACAAAGAGGGTTTTTTTACGGGTAAATTTGAGGAGGAAACACACATGAATCAAAATCAACAAGTCGTATTGGACGTAGAAGAAGTACCTAATATAGGAAAATGGATCACACTCAGCATACAGCATTTATTCGCCATGTTCGGGGCAACGGTACTCGTTCCATTCCTCGTCGGATTAAGCCCGGGGGTTGCCTTGATCTCAAGCGGATTAGGAACACTTGCCTATCTGCTGATCACAAAGGGAAGGATTCCGGCATATTTAGGATCCTCATTCGCATTCATCGCACCCATCTTAGCCGCGAAGAGCCTGGGAGGCCCGGAAGCCGCCATGATGGGCAGCTTCCTCGCAGGAATTGTTTACGGGATCGTCGCGTTACTCATCTCAAAGCTTGGATTGAAATGGTTGATTAGAATTTTGCCTCCGGTTGTTGTAGGACCTGTTATCATGGTGATTGGACTTGGTCTTGCCGGAACGGCTGTCAATATGGCCATGTATGAAAATCCAGGAGCAGAACAATTGGTTTACAGTAACACACACTTCATGGTTGCACTTGCCACATTGGCGATAACGGTCATCTGCTCGATTTACTTTAAGGGATTTCTCGGAATGGTGCCGATCCTTGCCGGAATCATCGGTGGATATGTCATCGCGGTGTTCGCAGGGCTGGTGGATTTTCAGAAGGTAATTGATGCACCTCTCTTCCAAATGCCTGACTTCTTTGTACCTTTTATTGACTACACGCCAAGCTTCTCTTGGGAAATCGTGTCCATCATGGTTCCGGTTGCCCTTGTGACACTGGCAGAGCACACAGGGGATCAGATGGTGTTAAGTAAAGTAGTAGGACGAAATTTCATTGAAAAGCCAGGCCTTCACCGCTCCATTCTTGGAGACGGAGTAGCGACTGTGATCGCATCCTTCCTTGGTGGGCCGCCTAATACAACATACGGTGAAAACATTGGGGTTCTGGCCATTACACGGGTGTTCAGCGTGTTCGTCATCGGTGGAGCGGCGGTCCTGGCTATTATGTTCGGGTTTGTCGGAAAAATTACAGCATTGATCGGCTCGATTCCCTCGGCAGTCATGGGTGGCGTGTCCATCCTTCTGTTCGGAATCATCGCTTCAAGCGGACTGCGCATGCTGATCGATAATAAAGTAGACTTAGGCAACAAGCGGAACTTAGTCATCTCAAGTGTCATCCTTGTGATAGGAGTGGGTGGGGCATTTGTAAAAATAAATGAGAATGTATCCTTATCCGGAATGGCTCTTGCTGCAATTGTAGGGGTGTTCCTGAACCTGGTTTTACCAGGAAGGAAAGAAAGTGAAGGAGAAAACAATTTATTCGAAGAAGAAAATACAAAGCAACATGATGTTGCATAGAACCACCTTTTAAAAATAGTCCAGAGAGTCTAAGAAGGGTGAATTTGAACAAGGCATTCGGGAGTTTCCGCACTGTCCCGGTTGGTATGTTCAAAAACACCCTGTCAGGAAGATGACAGGGTGTTTTTTTGAAAGAAGTGAAGATAGGGGTGTCTAATGATGAAGAACTTGTTGACGATGAATGACTTATCAAAAGAAGAAATCATTCAAATACTGGATGATGCCGAGCGTTTTAAAGAAGGGGGAACCTGGGAGGATGGCTCAAAAAAATATGTTGCCAATCTATTTTTCGAGGCAAGTACCAGGACAAAATGCAGCTTTGAAATGGCAGAACGGAAGCTTGGGCTTGAAGTTATTCCATTTGAAGCACAGGCATCAAGCATCCAAAAAGGCGAAAGCCTGTATGACACGGTGAAAACATTAGAAAGCATCGGAGTCGAAACGGTCGTCATCCGTCATTCCCTTGAGCGTTACTTTGACGAATTGGTACCACTCAACATAAGTGTGATCAATGGGGGGGATGGATGTGGGAATCATCCTACTCAATGTCTCTTAGATCTGTTGACCATACGTCAAGAGTTCGGCCGATTTGAAGGACTCAGGGTATCCATCATCGGAGATATAGCCCATAGCAGGGTGGCCAGGTCAAATGCGGAAGCATTAACAAAACTCGGGGCAGAAGTCCTGTTCTCAGGACCAAGGGAATGGTTCCCATCAAAGGACCGCCATCAATATATGCCTATAGATGAATGTATAACAGATTCCGATGCTATCATGCTTCTCCGTATCCAGCATGAGCGTCACGACAGTACCTCCACCCTGACAAAACAAGAATATCATGAACGTTTCGGTTTAACGGTGGCTCGTAAAGAAAGAATGAAACCCTCGGGAATCATCCTTCATCCGGCACCTGTCAATCGGGGAGTTGAAATTGCAGATTCATTGGTGGAATGTGACCAATCAAGAATTTTTAAACAAATGGAAAATGGAGTATTCGTCAGAATGGCCGTTTTAAAAAGAGCACTTGAAATCAACTAACTAGGGGGAAATGAAATGAACTGGATAATCCGTAATGCACGTATCGTGGAAAAAAATGGTGAATTAATGAATGTGGATGTCAAAGTTGAGAACAAGAAAATCACCGAAATGGGTGCAGGACTGAAAGGGACTGATCACCAGGAATTTCAAGCAGAAGGATTATTGCTTTCCCCGGGATTTGTCGATTTGCATGTCCATTTGAGAGAACCGGGAGGCGAGCATAAAGAAACGATAGAAACGGGAACAAAAGCAGCTGCAAAAGGTGGATTCACAACCATCGCCGCTATGCCGAATACAAGACCTGTACCTGATTCAGTGGAAAACCTCCAATCTCTAAACAATAAAATCAATGAGTCATCTAACGTTAGGGTTTTGCCATATGCAGCCATTACAGAACGACAAGTCGGGAAAACAATCAATGACTTACCTTCATTAAAGGATAATGGAGCCTTCGCCTTCACGGATGATGGAGTGGGTGTCCAATCTGCAGACGTGATGTTTGAAGCGATGAAACAAGCTGCCGGTATTAGTGCATCCATTGTTGCCCACTGTGAAGAGAATACCTTGATTTATGGAGGGGCGGTTCATGATGGAACGTTCTCTAAAGAGCATGACCTGAAAGGCATTCCTTCCATCTGTGAAGCTGTACATATATCCAGGGACGTGCTTCTGGCTGAAGCAGCAGGAGTTCATTATCACGTCTGTCACATATCTACGAAAGAATCTGTCAGGGTGGTCAGGGATGCAAAGAATGCTGGTATCAATGTGACGGCTGAGGTAACACCTCATCATCTTCTGCTATCCGAAGACGATATACCCGGGCTTGACCCCAACTTCAAAATGAATCCACCTCTTAGGAGTAAAGAGGATCGACAGGCCTTAATAGAGGGACTGCTGGACGGTACTATTGATTTTATCGCCACCGACCATGCACCGCATACAGAAGTAGAAAAGTCAGAAGGGATGCGGCTCGCTCCATTCGGAATCGTGGGCTTGGAAACTGCATTTCCGTTGCTCTATACACATTTTGTTGAAAAAGGAATCTTTACATTAAAGCAGTTAATTGACTGGATGACCATTAAACCAAGTTCAGCCTTTAATCTTCCGTATGGACTACTTGAAGTAGGAGGAGATGCTGACTTTACGCTCATTGATATAAAAGAACAAAAGGTGATTGACCCGGCAAAATTTTTATCAAAAGGGAAAAACACGCCATTTAAAGGATGGGAGTGCAAAGGTTTTCCGAAAGCAACTTTTTACCAGGGATCTCTTGTATGGAATGAAGGAGGAGACGAACAATGAAAAGACAACTCATTTTAGACGATGGAACAGTTTTCGTGGGGGAAGGTTTTGGAGCAAATGAAGAAACGATTGGTGAAGTCGTATTCAATACGAGCATGACGGGCTACCAGGAGATTCTATCAGATCCTTCGTACTGCGGACAGCTTGTTACCTTGACCTATCCACTTGTAGGAAACTACGGGATAAACCGGGACGATTTTGAGTCGATTACTCCGGCCATCAAAGCGTTCATTGTGAGAGAAGTGGCAGACTTCCCTTCTAATTGGAGAAATGAATCGACATTGGACGAATTACTAAAAGTTAAAGGTATTCCGGGAATTTCAGATATCGACACGAGAAAGTTAACAAGGATCATCAGAAAACATGGAGCAATGAAAGGAATCATTTGTTCTGCTGAATTAGATCCACAAGACATGCTTGATAAATTGCAGGACACTCCACTCAGAAGTGATCAGGTAAAACAGGTTTCCGCGAAGACAGCCTATGCCAGCCCAGGCCGAGGCTACCGTGTGGTGTTGATGGATTTCGGAATGAAACATGGGATTCTGCGAGAATTAAATAAGCGCGATTGTGACGTGGTTGTGGTTCCTTATGATACTTCTGCGGAAGAAATCAAGCGTCTGCAGCCTGACGGGATCATGTTATCTAATGGTCCGGGGGATCCGAAAGATGTACCTGTTGCGATTGAAACGATTAAGGAGTTACTGGGTGAAATTCCCCTCTTTGGTATCTGTTTAGGGCATCAATTATTTGCTCTGGCATGTGGAGGGGACTCATTCAAAATGAAATTTGGCCATAGAGGGGCCAACCATCCGGTTAAAGATTTGAAATCTGGAAAAGTGGCACTTACCTCACAGAACCATGGTTATGCAGTTGATGAAAAATCTTTAGCCGGATCAAGGTTACAGGTAACCCATTTGGCCATAAATGATGGAACAGTAGAAGGATTAAAGCATTTGGACTTCCCTGCCTTTACGGTACAGTATCACCCTGAAGCATCTCCGGGACCAGAGGATTCAAACTACTTATTCGATGATTTCTTACAACTTATGAAAGAGGAGAAAAGAAAGGAGCTTCAACATGCCTAAACGCACAGACATCAAAAGCATCTTAGTTATCGGAAGCGGACCCATCATCATTGGACAGGCGGCAGAATTCGACTATGCGGGAACCCAAGCCTGTATCGCCTTAAAAGAGGAAGGATACCGGGTCATCCTTGTAAACTCGAATCCTGCAACGATCATGACAGACGCAGAAATGGCCGATAAAGTATATATCGAACCCCTGACACTTGAATTTGTCAGCAGGATCATACGTAAAGAACGTCCGGATGCCCTGTTACCTACATTAGGTGGACAAACAGGATTGAATCTGGCTGTTGAACTTGCCCAATCGGGAGTTTTAGAAGAATGCGGAGTTGAAATTCTCGGTACGAAGCTTTCTGCGATCGAGAAAGCGGAAGACCGTGACTTGTTCAGGAACTTGATGAATGAAATGGGAGAGCCTGTCCCGGAAAGTGAAATCATTCATTCCCTGGATGAAGCCTATCAATTTGTGAATGAAATCGGGTATCCAGTCATCGTCCGTCCCGCCTATACGTTGGGTGGAACCGGGGGTGGAATATGCCATGATGAAGACGAATTGGTCGAGATAGTAAGCTCAGGATTGAAATATAGTCCAGTAACCCAATGTCTACTGGAGAAAAGTATTGCAGGATTCAAGGAAATAGAATATGAGGTTATGAGAGATGCAGCTGATAACGCAATCGTGGTATGTAATATGGAAAATATCGACCCGGTCGGAATCCATACGGGAGATTCAATTGTTGTAGCACCAAGTCAAACCTTAAGTGACCGTGAGTATCAAATGCTGCGGAATACAAGTTTAAATATCATCCGTGAGTTAGGAATCGAAGGAGGTTGTAATGTTCAGCTTGCACTCGATCCTGACAGCTTCCAGTATTACATTATTGAAGTAAACCCAAGGGTGAGCCGTTCATCTGCACTTGCATCAAAAGCAACCGGCTATCCGATTGCAAAGCTTGCAGCGAAGATCGCGGTCGGCCTGACCCTGGATGAAATGATGAATCCTGTAACAGGTAAAACATATGCATCATTCGAGCCTGCACTTGATTATGTAGTCACGAAGATCCCGAGATGGCCGTTTGATAAATTTGAAGCTGCCAAGCGTAACCTCGGTACTCAAATGAAAGCAACCGGTGAAGTCATGGCGATTGGCCGAACATTCGAAGAATCACTCCTAAAAGCAATCCGCTCCCTGGAAAGCAATACGTATCATATGGAACTAAGTGATGCCCACCAATTTACGGACGAGTGGATCGAGAAAAGGATCCGCAAAGCCGGAGATGAGCGCCTGTTCTATATCGGGGAAGCACTAAGAAGAGGAGTAACAATTGAAACCATACATGAATGGAGTAAAATCGATCTCTTCTTCTTGTACAAGATGAATAGAATCGTAGAGTTTGAAAATGAATTATCACTAAATCCTTTCAATCTTGAACTCGGTCAAAAAGCGAAGCGCATGGGCTTTTCAGACATCACACTTGCTAAACTATGGCAGAGTGCGGAAGTAGATATTTATAACTGGAGAAAAGAAAATGAACTGATTCCTGTATATAAAATGGTAGACACTTGTGCAGCAGAGTTTGAATCAGAAACACCATACTTCTACGGCACCTATGAGGAAGAGAATGAATCCAGGATCACCGAGCAGGAAAGTGTCATCGTACTTGGTTCTGGCCCTATCAGGATCGGTCAGGGAGTTGAGTTTGATTATGCGACCGTACACTCAGTATGGGCTATTAAAGAAGCGGGTTATGAAGCGATCATCGTGAATAATAACCCGGAAACCGTCTCGACTGACTTCAGTATTTCGGATAAATTATACTTCGAGCCTCTGACTGTAGAAGATGTGATGCACATCATCGATCTCGAAAAGCCGAAGGGAGTCGTCGTTCAGTTTGGTGGTCAGACCGCTATCAATCTTGCAGATGAGCTTGTAAGACGGGGAGTGACGATTCTAGGTACATCACTTGAGGACCTGGACCGTGCAGAGAACCGGGATAAATTCGAGCATACATTGAATGAACTCGGCGTTCCGCAACCAGAAGGGAAAACAGCAGTTTCGGTGGAAGGTGCGATTGAAATAGCCAAAAGCATCGGCTATCCGGTACTGGTCAGACCTTCGTATGTTCTCGGTGGAAGAGCGATGGAAATCGTATATCGGGAAGAAGAGCTTCTTCAATATATGGAGAACGCAGTAAAGGTCAATCCGCAACATCCAGTACTAATCGACCGCTACTTGATCGGTAAGGAAATAGAAGTGGATGCCATCTCAGATGGTTCAGACGTCGTCATCCCTGGAATAATGGAGCATATCGAGCGTGCGGGAGTTCACTCGGGAGATTCGATTGCGGTGTATCCACCACAGCAGCTGACACCTGATCAGCAACAAACCATTGTCGATTATACGACGAGACTTGCAAAAGGATTGAACATTGTAGGATTATTGAATATCCAATATGTCATTTCAAAAGGTGAAGTATTTGTCCTGGAAGTGAATCCGCGTTCCAGTCGGACAGTGCCATTTATCAGTAAAATAACGAATGTGCCAATGGCGAATATCGCAACCAAGTCCATCCTGGGCATATCCCTGAAAGAGCAAGGGTACGAGTCAGGACTTGTGCCTGAAAAACAAGGTGTCTATGTGAAAGTTCCAGTCTTCTCTTTTGCCAAACTAAGACGGGTGGACATCACTTTGGGACCTGAGATGAAATCAACAGGAGAAGTGATGGGGAAAGATCAGACATTGGAAAAAGCACTTTACAAAGGAATGGTTGCAGCAGGGATGCAAATGAAAGAATATGGCTCCGTACTAATGACTGTTGCAAATAAAGACAAGGACGAGGCGGTTCATTTGGCTCAACGCTTTATCGATATCGGGTACCAAATCCTCGCAACGAAGGGTACGGCAGAGCATCTGACAAAAGCGAATATCAATGTTCGTGAAGTAGACAAGATCGGATCCAGCGGACCAACCCTCTTGGACATCATTCAAAGTGGGGAAACACAGCTTGTCATCAATACACTGACAAAAGGAAAGCAGCCTGCTCGTGACGGGTTCAGAATTAGAAGAGAATCTGTAGAAAACGGTATTCCTTGCCTAACGTCCCTTGATACTGCAGAAGCCATCCTGAGAGTGATTGAATCCATGACCTTCTCGGCAGATGCTCTAGATTCACAGGCGAAAACGAGAGAGGCGGTTTATCAATGATCGTAAACGAAAAGATGGTTGTGCTTTCACATGAAAGGATAGCTGAAAATATCTTTGAACTCGTTCTTCAAGGTGATTTAGTGGGTGAAATAAAGGCTCCTGGCCAATTTGTTCACGTAAAGGTCGGAACGGGTATCGATCCATTGCTCAGAAGGCCGATTTCCATCGCCTCTCACGACCATGAAAATCACTCCATGACCCTGATCTACCGCGCTGAAGGAAAAGGGACTAGACTACTTTCCGCAATGGAGAGGAGCGAAAAAGTCGACGTGTTAGGGCCTTTGGGTAATGGCTTCTCCATTGAAGATGGAAGTAAGACCGCATTGTTAGTAGGTGGGGGAATTGGAGTTCCTCCTCTCTACGGTCTTTCCAAAAAGCTTGTGGATAATGGTTGGAATGTAAAGCATATCCTCGGTTTCCAAAATGAAGCCGTGAGCTTTTATGAAAATAAGTTCAAAGAACTGGGAGACACCTATGTTGCCACAGTAGACGGCTCACTTGGTACATCTGGGTTTGTAACAGATGTCATCCAGGAGGAAAAGCCAGCCTTTGATGTATTTTATTCCTGTGGTCCGACAGCGATGCTGAAAGCGTTGGAATCCGATTTGAAGGACAAACAAGGTTTCATCTCATTAGAGGAACGAATGGGCTGTGGAATCGGTGCTTGTTTCGCCTGTGTTTGTCATACACAGAATGATCCGGAAGGATCGAGCTATGTTAAGGTGTGCAGTGATGGACCAGTATTTCCAGTAGGGGAGGTACTATTATGAAATCATTACAAATCGAATTACCCGGATTATCTTTAAAAAACCCGGTCATGCCAGCGTCAGGATGTTTTGGCTTTGGTCGAGAGTATAGTCAGTTTTATGATCTAAGCGAACTTGGAGCCATCATGATCAAAGCGACGACGGAAGAGGCACGCTTTGGTAATCCAACTCCCCGGGTTGCTGAAACAAATGGCGGAATGTTGAACGCGATTGGGTTACAAAATCCTGGGCTAACCGGTGTAATGGAAAACGAACTTCCCTGGCTTGAGGCCTACAATGTTCCGATTATTGCCAACGTGGCAGGGTCTCAAGTTGAGGATTATGTTGAAGTGGCAAAAGTCATTTCATCCGCTAAAAACGTGACTGCACTTGAACTTAATATCTCCTGCCCAAATGTAAAAACGGGTGGAATCGCTTTTGGCACCATCCCTGAAGTAGCGAAAGAATTGACTGAGAAGGTAAAAGAAGTCTCACAGGTCCCTCTTTATGTGAAATTATCACCGAACGTCTCCAATATTGTTGAAATGGCCAAGGCTGTTGAAGCAGGCGGTGCAGATGGTTTAACGATGATCAATACACTTCTCGGGATGAGATTGGATAGGAAGACAGGAAAGCCGATTCTGGCAAATAAGACCGGGGGATTATCCGGGCCAGCCATCAAACCTGTTGCGATCCGGATGATTTATGAAGTGAGTCAAAAAGTGGATCTTCCGATTATTGGAATGGGAGGGATACAATCTGCTGAAGATGTGATCGAATACTTCTTCGCAGGGGCAAGTGCCATTGCAGTCGGGACAGCAAACTTCGTTGATCCATTCGTCTGTCAGCGAATCATCAACGATTTACCACCTTTACTTGAGGAACTTGGTGTCGACCATATATCGCAATTAACAGGAAGGAGCTGGGGGAAGCATGAATCAAAAACCGTTCATAGCACTTGATTTTCCAACCTGGGAGATGACATCCACCTTTTTGGATCAATTCTCAGAGAGTTTAAATGTAAAAGTCGGTATGGAGCTGTATTTTCAAAATGGACCGGTCATTCTGGAGAAGTTATTAAATAAAAATCATCGTATTTTCCTGGACTTGAAACTTCATGATATTCCCAATACAGTGTATGGAGCCATGAAGGGACTAGCAGGCTTCGACCTGGAGATGATCAATGTACATGCCGCAGGTGGCAGCGTGATGATGGAAAAGGCGTTGGAAGGTCTTCATGCGGGAACTCCTGCCAATCATAAACGAGCAAACCTGATAGCCGTCACACAGCTGACGTCAACAACCGAAGAACATATGCGGAAAGAACAACTTATACCGATACCCCTTCATGAGTCCGTTTTACATTATGCCGCCCTAGCGAGAGAAGCAGGCCTGGATGGAGTGGTATGCTCTCCTCTCGAATCACACTTGATTAAAGAACATTGCGGGAATGACTTTATACGCGTCACTCCGGGGATACGGTTGGCAGAAGATCATTTAGGAGATCAAAAAAGAGTCACCACACCAGAAATGGCAAAAGACTTAGGGTCTTCCTACATAGTCGTTGGAAGAAGCATCACAAGTGCCGACAATCCGGTGGCTGCATATGAACGGATCGTCCATGATTGGGAGGGAAAAGAATGAAACAAGAAATCGCCAAAAAATTATTAGACATCGAAGCTGTATTTTTAAACCCGAAGGAGCCTTTTACATGGTCATCCGGAATAAAGTCACCGATCTATTGTGATAATCGACTGACACTGTCTTATCCTTCCGTGCGTAATGAAATATCAACAGGACTATCGGAGATGATTCGGAAGCGTTTTCCTGAGACGGAAGTCATCGCAGGAACAGCAACTGCGGGGATCCCGCATGCCGCCTGGGTGAGTGAGAAATTAAATCTTCCCATGTGTTATGTCAGATCAAAAGCTAAAGCCCACGGAAAAGGAAAGCAGATTGAAGGAATAGCAGCTCCGGGACAAAAAGTTGTCGTTGTAGAAGACCTTATTTCCACGGGAGGGAGCTGCATAACTGCGGTGAATGCTTTGAGGGAAGCGGGCTGTGACGTATTAGGAGTAGTAGCCATCTTCACATATGAACTTGAAAAAGGGAAACGGTCGCTTGAAGCGGACGATATTAAAGCCTATGCCTTATCTGATTATTCAAGTTTATTGGATGTAGCTGTCCAGAATGAGATCATCCGGGAAGATGAGTTGGAACAATTGAAACTTTGGAGAGAAGACCCGGAGAAATGGGGATTGTAAGGAGAAAGCAACTCGTTGTTGAGTTGCTTTTTGTATTTTGTGCAAATCAAAAACACTCTCACTCAGGGTCCGGATTTTACTGAGTGAAAGTGAATTCTCACGAAAATATCAATCCTTCAACAATCGAACCAAGTCCAAATCAGGTGTCACATACACAGTTTGCTGACCTTCATAGATGACAAACCCGGGCTTGGCGCCTTTGGGCTTTTTCACTAGTTTGACTTCAGTGAAATCAACAGGAACCGAGCTTGATTCGCGTGCTTTACTGAAGTAGGCAGCAATATTGGCTGCTTCCTTAATGGTTTGCTCAGAAGGATTTTGACTCTTGATGACTACGTGGGAGCCAGGTATATCCTTGGTATGGAGCCAGACCTCTTCTCTTCCGGCGATCCGGTTGGTTAAGTAGTCGTTTTGTTTATTGTTTTTACCCACCAGGATTTGTGTCCCGTCAGTTGATGTGTAGTGTTCGAGTACGGGCTTTGTATTTGCCTTTTTCTTTTTCGTTTGCTTTCGTACCTTCAGGTAGCCTTCTTCTTCAAGTTCTTCCCTTATTTCTTCTACATCTTTCGTAGAAGCCGATTCTAATTGCTGCAGTAATTGTTCTAGATAGACAATTTCTTCCTGAGCTTTTTCAATTTGCCCATGAACGATCTTGATGGCATTCTTTGCTTTTTGATAACGTGAAAAATAATTCTGTGCGTTATCGGAAGGCGATTTTTGAGGATTAAGTGGAATCATAACACTCTCCCCGTTTTCATCATAGTAATTGACTACGCTGACTTCCGTCATACCCCGTTCAACGGCATATAGATTCGAAGTAAGGAGTTCCCCGAGCAGTTGATATCGGTCAGCCTGTTGTGCATCTTCCAATGTTTGCTCTAATTTCGTGATTTTGTTGACGTTTTTATCCCGTTCATTTCGAATAAACCTCTCCAGGTCATTTCCCTGTTGCTTGACACGATCACGCACAGCCTTCTGGTAAAAAAAACGGTCAAGGAGCTCACTTAAGGTAGGGAATGTTTGTTTTTCCCCTTGAACATGCTCGAGGTCCATCCAATAAAACGTTTCCTTTTCGGCGCTGATTAGGGTGGGTGTTATATCATAATTTTTAGCATGTTCAATCAACGTTACGAATGAATCCGCGATGGTAGACTGATTTCCGATCCCGGCGCGGTGAACGACTTCTTTCGCATAAAGAGGAGATATTCCGGCGAAAGTTTGGACAATTTGCTTATCAAGTTTTCCTGAATTGAAATCAAGGGCCATTAGTACATCATCAGTGCTTGCTCCAAGTGGATCTCTCTTATCCTGTTGAGGAGGCAGCACGTATGTATGACCCGGTAATACAGTACGATGCGTATTCATGCTCGGTGAAATATGTTTGATGCTGTCTAGAATCATATTTCGTTCTTTATCCACGAGAATGATATTGCTATGGCGTCCCATGATTTCAATGATCAGTTGTTTGTAAGAAATATCCCCGATTTCATTTCTGCCTTTTACTTCAATTATAATCATCCGGTCCAACTCAACCTGATTGATCTTTTCGATCATAGATCCTTCGAGATGTTTACGCAGCAACATACAGAACATGGGGGGCACCGATGGGTTCTCATAGTTCTCACTGGTTAATTGAACACGGGAGTAACTTGGATGAGCGGATAAAAGTACTTTGTGATTTTTTCCATTTGCCCGAATGACCATGATGATTTCATTCTTATATGGCTGATGTATTTTATTAATCCGTCCGTGTAATAAGTTCTCATTCAATTCTTTCGTCATGTTTCTTGTAAATAATCCATCAAATGACATATATAACATCCTCTGCTTTTTTACGATTTCAACATAGTTTGATTCTACCCACCTTACAATTGGTCTTAAGTGGTTAAATGTTATCGATTTTACCTCCCTTGAAGGTAAAATGCAAAACATACCTAAATCATATCATTTTTTAGGACGAGTCTGAATAAGAATGCTATGAGAAGGACAACTTTTCGTATCGTAGGAGGAGAGTGACATGGTTGCATGAAATTTCATGAGATGAGACAAGAGGACATAGAGCAGTCATTAAATACCAATTATCAAAATGGACTTTCAACAGATGACGTAGTGAACAGACGGAAACAATTTGGGTACAATCAATTGGAGGAAGCTGAGAAGCAGTCTGCTTTATTATTGTTTTTTAGTCAATTCAAGGACTTTATGGTTCTTGTTTTATTGGCAGCCACACTCATTTCGGGGTTGCTCGGGGAATACATCGATGCGATTGCCATTATTGCGATTGTGTTCATTAACGGTTTCTTAGGATTTTTCCAGGAACGGAAAGCCGAGAGATCCCTACAGGCTTTAAAAGAGCTTTCTGCACCTCAGGTTTCTGTATTAAGAGACGGAAAATGGGTAAAGATTGTCTCGAAAGAAGTGATTATTGGAGATATCATACGCTTTGCAAGCGGGGACAGGATCGGGGCGGATGTACGTCTCATTGAAACGAATAATCTGGAGATAGAGGAATCTGCCCTTACAGGGGAGTCTGTACCTGTTACCAAATCCACAAAGCCTTTAAATGGTGAGAATATGAGTCTCGGAGATTTGGAAAACATGGCATTTATGGGGACGATGGTTACGAGGGGAAATGGGATTGGTGTGGTGACATCGATTGGCATGAAAACGGCTATGGGTCAAATTGCTGATATGATCCAAAAAGCAGAAACCATGACGACCCCTCTTCAGAGAAGGCTGGAAGAGTTAGGGAAGATCCTTATTACGGTTGCCCTCGTGTTAACTGCTTTAGTAGTGGGAATCGGCGTGATTCAGGGCCATGACATGTATACCATGTTCTTAGCCGGGGTTTCGTTGGCTGTAGCGGCAATCCCGGAAGGATTGCCGGCTATTGTGACGGTTGCCCTTTCCCTTGGTGTTCAAAGGATGATCAAGAAGAAAGCCATCGTTCGAAAATTGCCTGCGGTGGAAACATTAGGCTGTGCATCAGTCATATGCTCGGATAAAACGGGGACATTGACCCAAAACAAGATGACGGTTACACATCTATGGAGTGGAGGGAGGACGTGGACCGTCACAGGAACCGGCTATGAACCTGATGGTCAATTTTACAACGGGGAACAAAGGGTGACGCCTCACAGTGAGAATGCCCTGCAGCAACTATTAACTTTCGGGATGCTCTGCAATCATGCGGAACTTGTCACCCGTGAAAAAAGCTTTTTCGTAGATGGAGACCCTACTGAAGGTGCCCTACTTGTCGCAGGGTTAAAAGCAGGACTTTCGAGGGAAGGATTACAGAAAAAATTTACAATTGTCAAAGAGTTCCCATTTGATTCTACCAGGAAGATGATGAGTATTATCGTGGTCGATCAGAATGGAAAGCACTTCTCAGTAACGAAAGGAGCTCCTGACGTACTGGTCGGCAAAAGCGAATCGATCCTGTGGGAAGGAAAACTTCATCCAAAATCACGTGAGATTACCGAGAAAGTAGAGGGGGCTATTGGTGAGATGTCATCCAATGCCTTACGTAACATTGCGATTGCTTATAAACCGATCAAGGATCGAGCTGTCGAAACGTTGATGGAGGCGGATATTGAAGAAGGAGTAACCTTCATCGGTTTACAAGGAATGATCGATCCTCCGAGACCTGAGGTGAAGCAGGCGGTGAAAGAGTGCCGTGGAGCAGGGATCAAGACGGTCATGATCACAGGGGATCATGTCCTGACGGCGAAAGCGATTGCCAGACAGCTGGGAATCTTGAGAAATAAAGACCGCGTCATGGATGGAAAAGAATTAAACCAGATGGAAGTGCATGAACTGGAAGAAATAGTGGATGATGTATCAGTGTTTGCACGTGTATCTCCAGAGCATAAATTGAAAATCGTTAAAGCCTTGCAAAACAGGGGACATGTTGTGGCAATGACTGGGGATGGGGTCAATGATGCCCCTGCCATTAAATCCTCGGATATTGGAGTGGCCATGGGGATAACAGGTACAGATGTTTCAAAGGAATCTTCTTCGTTAGTCCTGTTGGATGATAACTTCGCTACGATTAAATCAGCGATTCAAGAAGGCAGGAATATCTATGAAAATATCCGGAAGTTTATACGATATCTGTTAGCTTCGAACGTCGGTGAAATCCTCGTTATGTTATTTGCCATGATACTGGCGCTCCCGCTTCCATTGGTGCCTATTCAGATATTATGGGTGAATCTGGTGACAGATGGTCTTCCTGCCATGGCACTTGGTCTCGATAAGCCGGAAGATGATGTCATGAAAAGGAAACCGAGACATCCGAAAGAAGGTGTATTTGCCCGGGGGCTCGGGTGGAAAGTGGTGTCCAGGGGATTTTTGATCGGCGGGGCCACGTTGCTCGCGTTCATGCTCTCATATAAGGCTCACCCTGATCACTTGGCATATGCCCAAACCGTGGCGTTCGCTACTCTGGTCATGGCCCAGCTGATCCATGTGTTTGACTGCCGAAGTGAAGTATCAGTGTTTTCAAGAAATCCATTCGGGAATATGTATCTCGTCTTTGCGGTATTATCTTCATTGTTGTTAATGCTCTTAGTCATCTATATCCCTTCCCTGCAGCCAATCTTCCATACCGTACCAATCGTAGTAAAGGACTGGTTCTTGATCATTGGATTAAGCTCAGTTCCAACGTTTTTACTGGCAGGGTCATTTTTTGCAAGAAATAAACAGTGAAATGTGGTATAATCCTAAAGGTAATAGAGAATATCCTCTATTACCTTTTTTATATCAAGGGATGTGGCGTAACAGAGGGAGTGTTTGCCTTCACGCCCTATCTCATGAAAAGTGAAATCAGTTTTTCTACATACGAATACCGTCAAAGGATTGGATGTGATCGTAATGGTTGTCAGTATGACAGGCTTTGGAAGAAGCAAAGCAGACTCTGAACAACATACTGTAACGGTTGAAATGAAATCCGTGAATCACAGATTCAGTGAATGTTACATAAGAATGCCTCGACAATTAATGAAGCTTGAGGATAAAATCAAGAAACAGGTTTCCCATAATATTAAAAGAGGGAAAGTGGATATATTCATCACGATTACAGGTGACGGACTGGTGCATAAAAATCTTCATATTGACTGGAAGCTCATTCAAGATTATTATCAGTTAGTAAATAAAGTGAAAGAAACCTTCTCCTTAAAAGATGAAGTGCAATTATCCCACCTCTTGAACAGAGAAGAATTTGTCATGATTGAAGAAATGGAAGAAGAAAATGAAGAGCTTGAGCATCTGGTATTAAAAGCTGTGGATGAAGCGGCATTGGACCTCAGAAGGATGCGTGAGAAAGAAGGAGAGCTCTTAAAGAAAGATTTTCTTATTCATCTAAAGCAGTTTGAAAAGAATATTGTAGAACTGACCAACCACGCACCTGAAGTGGTCAATCAATATAGAGAACGTTTAAGAAAAAGAATTGTAGAATATAACGAAACTTCTTTCGATGAAAGCCGTTTACTTACGGAAGTGGCTATCTTTGCCGATAAATCCGACATAACGGAAGAATTAACCAGACTTAATAGTCATATTCAGTATTTCCATTCCACTTTAATCGATTACGGACCTGTAGGCAGGAAATTGGATTTCATGATCCAGGAAATGAACAGGGAAGTGAATACGATAGGTTCGAAAGCAAATGATTCCCTCATTGCAACCATTGTCGTAGAACTGAAATCAACACTTGAGAAGCTAAGAGAACAAGTGCAAAATGTAGAATAAGAAGTTTAGTTTCCTGTCATTCCGGCGAAACTAAACTATTGATTAGGAGGAGCGTTATGTCGATCAAGCTCATCAATATAGGATTTGGAAATATCGTATCAGCCAACCGGATCATTTCAATAGTAAGTCCCGAATCAGCACCGATCAAACGCTTGATTCAAGATGCAAGAGACCGGGGAACCCTCGTTGATGCTACATACGGAAGAAGAACAAGAGCGGTAATCATTACGGATAGCGATCACGTTATTCTTTCAGCTGTTCAACCCGAAACCGTTGCTCATCGTTTGACAGATAAAGAGGATTTAGTAGAAGAAGGGCAGGGTAAATAAATGAAAGAAAAAGGATTGCTGATCGTTCTTTCCGGACCATCAGGTGTAGGGAAAGGAACAGTTCGTAAAGCGATTTTTTCCCAGGAAGATACAAAGTTTGAATATTCCATTTCTATGACAACGCGTAACCCCCGTGAAGGAGAAGTAGATGGAGTAGATTATTTCTTTAAATCAAGAGAAGATTTCGAGAAGTTGATCACACAGGGAAAACTGTTGGAGTATGCTGAGTTCGTTGGAAACTATTATGGAACTCCCGTTGATTATGTTCGCGAAACACTTGATGCAGGAAGAGATGTTTTTCTTGAAATTGAAGTACAGGGTGCACAGCAGGTCAGGGATAAATTTCCTGAAGGATTATTTATCTTCCTCGCCCCTCCCAGTCTATCTGAACTTCAGAATCGCCTCGTAACCAGGGGAACTGAAACGGATGATTTGATCCAGGGCAGAATGAATACAGCAAGAAAAGAAATCGAAATGATGAATCTATATGATTACATTGTTGAAAATGATCAAATTGAGCATGCAGTCAACAAGATTAAATCCATTGTTCAAGCAGAACACTGCAAACGGGAACGAGTGCAACAACGATACTTAAATATGCTGGAGGCTGAATAAATGTTAAACCCATCCATTGATTCATTAATGAAGAAGATTGATTCTAAATATTCGTTAGTCAGTATTGCGGCTAAGCGTGCAAGAAATCTGCAAGATACGGGGGATTATCGTTTAAACCGTTATGACTCTCATAAGTTTGTAGGTAAAGCGTTGGAAGAAATTCATGCCGGACAATTATCTATGAAAGAAAGAGATGCTAAAGCAGTATATTCTGATGAATAAACTGTAGGAAGTTTATTGAATAATTCCAGGGGTTGACTCGAAAGATTTCATCATCTTTCGAGACAACCCTATTTTCTTTTTCTATTAATATCCTTCATAATATAAGAAGGATAAAGAGTAATGGGGGAAAGTAGAATGATGCAGGGGAAAAAAATACTGTTATGTGTTTCGGGTGGAATTGCTGTATACAAAGCAGCAGCCTTAACAAGCAAGCTGGTTCAGAGCGGTGCAGTAGTGAGGGTGATCATGACAGAGTCGGCGCGGAAATTTGTGTCTCCGCTCACGTTCCAGGCGTTATCCCGTCAAGATGTATACTGGGACACCTTTGATGAAAAAGATTCATCTAAAATTGCCCATATTGATTTAGCAGATTGGGCTGATCTCGTACTGGTAGCGCCGGCGACGGCCAACATCATCGGAAAGCTTGCAAACGGAATTGCTGATGATATGATCACTACGACAATTCTAGCTACGACGGCGAAAGTCTGGATTGCACCGGCTATGAATGTACATATGTATGACCATCCAGCGGTGAAACGAAATATCGACACCCTTTTTGGGTTTGGCTGTCAATTTATCGAACCAAGTGAGGGGTATTTAGCATGTGGATATGTTGGAAAAGGAAGGCTAGAAGAACCGGAGAAAGTAGTAGAGTTGGTGGGACGCCATTTTTCAGATCGTAACGGCGAATTGTTATTGCAAGGGAAAAAAATAGTGATCACAGCAGGACCGACGAGGGAAATGGTCGATCCTGTCCGTTTCTTCTCCAATCGTTCGACGGGGAAAATGGGTTATGCACTTGCGGAGGCAGCCGTTTCACTTGGAGCAGAGGTCGTATTAATTTCGGGTCCTACGGAACTACCAATTCCTACAGGAGTTGAATTTGTTTCCGTAACCACTGCTGAAGAAATGTATCATAAGGTTCATGAAGTATTTCCCAATGCTGATATCGTCGTAAAGAGTGCAGCAGTTGCCGACTACCGCCCTAAAGAGATATATGAAGATAAGTTAAAGAAAAAAGATGGAAATCTAACGATTGAATTTGAGCGTACACAGGATATATTAATGAGTCTTGGTAAGAAAAAGACCCACCAATACCTTATCGGATTTGCAGCAGAGACGACAAACGTCGAAGCGTATGCAAAAGGGAAATTGGAGAAAAAGCGTGCAGATATGATCGTAGGGAATAATGTGAAGGAAACGGGATCAGGATTTGGAACAGACACCAATAAAGTATCGATTGTTACAAGCGGGGGATACGTTAGGGAACTGCCATTATTATCTAAAGTAGAGGTAGCGAAGGAGATCTTTAAAGAAGCCATCCGTCAGATGAAGAAAGGCGCCTCATATGAACGTAGCTAGTGTCATTGTAGACGTTCCCGCAATGCAGACGGACCGGACTTACGATTACAGCATCCCTGATGAATGGAACGGGAGCATCTTTCCCGGCATGAGGGTCATCGTCCCTTTTGGTCCGAGAAAAATTCAGGGTTTCGTCATTGAATTAAAGGAAAAAGGCGAAGTCTCGAAACTTAAGTCGATTGTCGAGCCGATGGATCTTGTACCGGTCCTGAATAAAGAGTTACTTGCACTAGGGAGCTGGCTGACTGAGAAAACTCTTTGCTTTAAAATATCAGCCTTTCAAGCGATGCTTCCCGCAGCCATGAAAGCGAAATATGAAAAATTCTTTCAGCTTGAAGAAGGCAGGGGTTCAGATGAACTTCCTCTCTCCCTCAGACGCTTCTTTCAGAATGGAAGACAGGCTTCGTGGAAGTCAATCGAAGAAAGTGCCATGCTCCCTCTCATACATAAAGAGGTAAAACAGGGCTCTGTTGAAGTTATCTACAGGGTAAAAGCAAAAGGAAATAAGAAAACGGTACGTAAGCTTTATCTTAATATCCCCCTTGATAAGGTGGATGAAGTGAAGAATGGTTTGCCACCCCAGGCAAGCAAACAAAAACAAATCATCGAATATATGATGGATTCTGCCCCAGGTGGAGATGGAATCCTTGCATCCACACTGAAGGAAGAGATGGGGACGACTTCCAGTACGGTTAAGTCGTTAATACATAAAGAAATCCTCATTGAGAAAAGTGTGGAAATGTACAGAGATCCGTTTGAAAACAGAACATTTGAGAAGACGTCTTCCTTATCGTTGACACTACAGCAGGAACAGGCAATTCGTCCCATCTTGAGTACCATCGATCAAGAAGAGCATCATACATTTCTTCTTTACGGAGTGACAGGGAGCGGGAAAACAGAAATTTATCTGCAATCCATCCAACGGGTCCTGCAAAAAGGGAAAGAGGCTATTGTGCTTGTTCCCGAGATTTCTCTCACACCACAGATGGTCCACCGCTTTAAGGGGCGGTTTGGTGACGATGTCGCCGTCCTTCACAGTGGATTATCAGTAGGTGAAAAATATGATGAATGGAGGAAGATCCAGAGGAAGGAAGTGAAGGTGGTAGTCGGTGCCCGTTCTGCCGTTTTTGCCCCTTTTGAAAATATTGGGATCATCATCATCGATGAAGAACATGAAACGAGTTACAAGCAGGAAGAAAATCCACGCTACCATGCACGGGACGTTGCGATTTACCGGGGGAGTTACCATCAATGTCCGGTGATATTAGGAAGTGCCACGCCTTCTCTTGAATCCTTCGCACGGGCTTCAAAAGGTGTATATAAACTGCTGACATTGGATAAACGGATGAATGATGGACCTCTTCCATCAGTTGAAATAGTGGATATGAGGGAGGAACTCAGAAAGGGAAACCGTTCCATGTTTTCAACCAATCTGTTCGAGAAGCTTCAAGACCGGATTGAAAAAGGGCAACAAATCGTACTTTTTCTTAATCGCAGAGGGCACTCTTCCTTCATTATGTGCAGAGATTGCGGTTTTGTCCTGCAATGTCCCAATTGCGACATCTCCCTAACTTATCATAGGTATTCTAATGGGATGAAATGTCATTATTGCGGTTATGAAGAAGGGGTCCCCACCACGTGTCAGGAATGTACGAGTGAACATATCCGTTACTTTGGGACCGGCACTCAGAAAGTAGAGGAAGAATTGACAAAGCTACTCCCTGATGCAAGGATCATTCGCATGGACGTTGACACCACATCCCGAAAAGGTTCCCATGAAAAGCTGTTAACGGCTTTCGGGGAAGGAAAGGCAGATATTCTCCTGGGTACGCAAATGATCGCAAAAGGTCTGGACTTTCCGAATATCACCCTTGTCGGGGTGCTCAGTGCGGATACGATGCTTCATCTCCCAGATTTCAGGGCTGCAGAAAAAACGTTTCAATTATTGACTCAAGTAAGCGGTCGTGCTGGCAGGCACTTACTACCCGGGGAAGTGATCATTCAGACCTATACACCGGAGCACTACTCGATCGAATTAGCCTCCAATCATGATTTTAACCGGTTTTACCAGCAAGAAATGAAGATGAGGAAAATGGGCTCATATCCCCCTTTTTACTATATTACAATGATCACATTAAGTCATGAAGATCTAATGAAGGTTGTGGATATTTCCGAAAAGATGACAGCTTACATTCGTTCTAAGCTGTCAGAAACAACGATTATTCTCGGACCAGTCGCTTCCCCCATTCCCAGGATAAAGAATAGATATCGCTACCAATGTTTGATAAAATACAAACGGGAACCAAATCTTGGTAGTACGTTAAAGACAGTACTGGATCAGTTTCAGCAACAATATTCATCACAGGGATTAACCATCTCAATTGATGTGAACCCTTATATGATGATGTAACGATATTCAGATAGAAAAATGGAGGACAGTTATGGCAATACTTCCAATCGTCATGCATCCGAATGCCATCTTAGAAAAAGAATGTGAGAAGGTAACGGATTTTGATAAAAAGTTAAAGAAATTACTCGCAAATATGTACGAGACTATGGTCGAGGCGGACGGTGTCGGGCTTGCTGCCCCTCAAGTAGGGCTCGACCTCCAGGTAGCCATCGTCGACATAGGGGATGATTCAGGAACCGTCGAGCTGATTAATCCTGAAGTCATCGAGGTGGACGGGTCTCAAACCGACCTAGAAGGATGCCTGAGCTTTCCGGGGCTTTACGGTGAAGTAACACGGCCATACTCCATCAGGGTAAGGACACAGGACCGGAAAGGAAGAAAGATCGAATTTCAAGCTCAGGCCTTTTTGGCAAGAGCGATACAACATGAAATTGATCACCTTAACGGCATTTTATTTACATCCAAAGTAGAAAAATATATCACAGAAGATGAATTAGAAGGGTATGAAGCTTAATGACGAAAGTGATTTTTATGGGAACTCCAGATTTTTCAGTTCCTGTTCTTCAGTCTTTAATCGATGAAAAGTATGATGTGATCGCGGTCGTGACACAGCCGGATCGCCCGGTGGGTAGAAAAAGGATCCTCACACCGCCGCCTGTAAAAGTGGCGGCTGAAAATCATGGTATCCCGGTCTATCAGCCAGAGAAGATAAGGGATGAAGAAGAGTTAAATCAAGTCCTGGCATTAAATCCCGATCTTATCGTGACGGCTGCTTTTGGACAGATTCTTCCCAATGCATTGCTTGAGGCTCCTAAATTTGGATGTATCAATGTTCACGCGTCGTTACTCCCTGAACTCAGGGGTGGAGCTCCGATTCATTATTCGATTCTTCAAGGAAAAGAGAAAACGGGCATCAGCATTATGTATATGGTGGAAAAGCTGGATGCAGGGGACATTATCAGTCAAGTGGAAGTAGATATTGAGGAGAGAGACCATGTGGGTACGCTTCACGATAAATTGAGTGAAGCTGGCGCCAAGTTACTGATCGAAACGATCCCACCATTGTTGGCAGGTGATATATCCCCCGTAAAACAGGATGATTCAAAAGCGACTTTCGCACGGAATATCAAACGCGAACAGGAGAAGATAAACTGGTCGAAAGATGGGGAAGAAATCTACAACCATATAAGGGGGCTACATCCGTGGCCGGTTGCTTACACCACGCTAGACGGGTCAGTCATGAAAGTATGGTGGGGGGAGAAAGTAACTGCTGACTCGTCTTCTCCTGGAGAAATCGTCAGGATTGAAGAGGATGGTTTCGTTGTTTCAACCGGGAATTCAACAGGGATTAAAATAACCGATTTACAGCCTTCCGGGAAAAAGAGAATGAGTGCAAAAGACTACCTTCTGGGAGCGGGAGCACATTTAAAAGCTGGCATGATGTTAGGGGTAGAAAATGAATAAACGAAATAAAACTGTCCGTGAAGCAGCACTCGATGTCATCGAGGCAGTAGAAAAAAATCAATCTTATAGTAATTTGTTGCTTCATTCCGTGATAGAAAAAAACGAACTTCCCAGTAAAGATATCGGTTTACTGACGGAACTGACATATGGAACCATTCAACGGAAAATGACGTTAGACTTCTATTTAGCACCATTCATTAAAGGGAAGCTTGATGACTGGGTTCGTCAATTATTACGTTTATCCCTCTACCAGCTTGTGTATTTAGACCGGATCCCGGATCGTGCAGTCTTCTATGAAGCGGTTGAAATCGCCAAAAAGAGGGGACATAAGGGAATCTCTGGTTTAGTAAATGGCGTATTACGATCGGTCCAGAGAAAAGGTCTCCCGACTCTTGAATCTATCCAGGACCCGGTCGAAAGAATTTCCATCGAAACGAGTCATCCGTACTGGCTTGTGAAGAGATGGGAAGAACAATTCGGTTTAGCGAAAACAAAATCAATGTGCGAAACCAATTTAATCGCACCAAACCAATCAGCTCGGGTAAATACTATGAAAATCAGCCGGGAAGATCTATTAATACAATTAACAGACGATGGATACGAAGTGAAAGAAAGTCAAATAGTTCCGGAAGCGGTACAATCACTTCGGGGAAATCTTGCTAAAACAAATGCATATCGAAATGGTCTTTGCACAATACAGGATGAAAGCTCAATGCTCGTATCCTATGCTTTAAACCTTGAAAAAGGAATGAAAGTATTGGATGCATGTGCGGCACCAGGCGGGAAAACGACCCACATTGCAGAAAAGCTCTCTGGAACCGGCGAAGTCCATGCATTGGATCTGCATAAGCACAAGGTCAAATTAATAGACGAAAATGCTTCCCGACTTGGGTTAACCAATATTCGTACCTCAGCCCTTGATAGCCGGAAAGCAGGTGAAAAGTTTGAAAAAGAGAGCTTCGATCGAATTTTAGTCGATGCGCCTTGCTCGGGATTGGGTGTACTCAGAAGAAAACCTGATATAAAGTATGCCAAAAAAGAAGGGGATCTTCTTTCACTTCAAAAGATTCAACTGGACATTCTTTCATCCGTTGCACCTTTGTTGAAAAAAGATGGGCTGTTGGTTTATAGTACATGTACTGTAGACCAAAATGAAAATGAAGGTACGGTATCTGCATTTTTGAAGGATCATCCTGAATACGAATTTCATGTCCTCGACAAGCTCCCTGGTGCAGTAAGTCCTTTTATTAATGGTAACCAAATGCAAATATTTCCTCAGGACTTTGGAGGGGACGGCTTCTTTATTTCATGCTTCCGGAAAAAAGTTTGAGTCGATTTTAATCAAATGTTGAAAGTAAAGCAGGAAATTTCACTATAAAAGTCGTAAAAGTACAACAGTCCTTAATGAAGAATATTTAATTATCCACTACTTTTGACATCATACGTTTAGCTTAATGCAAATGAAAAGAAGTGAATGTCTTTTTCATTTCACTGTCTGCTCAGAAATTAGAAGCTGATCATAGCAAAAGAGATTCATTTTATTGTACGAAGGATGCACCCGACGACGGGTGTAGGGAGCTCCTTGAAACGGTGCAGAAGAAGAGAAGAGGTGACCTAAGTGAAGACGGTTTATTTTACGGACAAAGGGAAAGTGCGTCAACTAAATGAAGACAGTGCCGGCGTATTCGTGAATCAACATGGAGATCATTTAGCTGTTGTAGCTGATGGCATGGGTGGCCACAGGGCAGGGGATGTTGCCAGTGAGCTTACCATTTCCATTTTAAAGGACTTATGGGGAAAAACCGAAAAATTTCACACCGCTGATGATGCAGAAAATTGGTTAAAATCAACTATTAACGAAGTAAACAAAGAAGTATATACTTATTCTCAATCCAATTCCGAGTGTGAAGGGATGGGGACGACTCTCGTCGGAGCCATATGTACTTCATTGTTCGCAACCATTGTCAATATCGGGGACAGCAGAGGGTATATTTTAAACGAAAATGGGTTTCATCAGTTAACTGAAGATCATACACTGGTGAATGAATTGGTCAGAAGCGGTGAAATTTCAAAGGAAGATGCGGAGCATCATCCAAGAAAAAATGTGATTCTTAGAGCAATTGGAACGGAAGCTTCGATTACGATGGATATTAAAACGATAATGTTTGAAGAGGAAGATGTCATACTCCTGTGTTCAGACGGTCTTTCTAATAAAGTCTCTGAAAAAGAAATGAAAGAGGTATTAGCCCGGGACCACTCTCTGGAAAACAAAGGAGAGTCGCTCGTTCATTTAGCCAATGAATATGGCGGTGAAGATAATATTACCGTAGTAATTGTCGAGTTTGCCGCTGAAACGGAAAGCGGGTGATAACATGATGGAAGGTAAGCGCATCAGTGGGCGTTACAGAATAATAAAACTCATTGGTGGAGGGGGAATGGCCAACGTTTATTTAGCTCACGATGTGATTCTTGATCGTGAAGTGGCCATTAAAATGCTCCGGATCGACTTCGCAAATGAAGAGGAATTCATCAAACGATTCCAACGGGAAGCCCAATCTGCTACTAGCCTGGCTCACCCTAATATCGTGAGCATTTACGATGTAGGAGAAGAGGATGACCTTTACTATATCGTCATGGAGTATGTCCATGGGATGACTCTAAAGCAATACATACAGCAGCATTCACCGGTCCCGGTTGATAAGGCGATCGACATCATGAAGCAACTGACATTAGCGATGTCACATGCTCATCAGAATCATATCGTTCACCGGGACATTAAGCCCCATAATATTCTTCTGGACGAAGAAGGAAATGTGAAGATTACCGATTTTGGGATTGCTATGGCCCTTAGTGCAACCTCCATTACACAGACCAATTCGGTTCTGGGGTCGGTTCATTACCTTTCTCCCGAGCAGGCGAGAGGCGGCATGGCCACGAAAAAATCGGATATCTATTCACTGGGCATCGTCATGTTTGAATTGTTGACAGGCAGACTGCCATTCTCTGGGGAGTCCGCTGTTTCCATTGCCTTAAAGCACTTGCAGTCGGAAACACCTTCTCTAAAAAGATGGAACCCCGACATTCCGCAGAGCGTAGAAAATATTGTATTAAAAGCAACGGCAAAAGATCCATTCAGACGCTATGAAAGCCTGGAGGAAATGGATGAAGACCTGACTTCAGCACTTGATCCGGATCGGATGAACGAGCCGAAGTTTGCCGTTCCATTGGACGATGAAGCAACAAAGGCCATTCCAGTCATCACGGATCAAAAGGCATACTCAAATCTTGATGATACGATCGTTCATCATCAAACCAATACAGATGCCGTACAAACCCAGCCTACCCCTCCAGTGAAAAAGGGTAAGAAAGGGAAAAAAGATAAAGCGAAATCTCCTAAGAAAAAAAATAAAAAGAAATGGCCGATAGTGATCATTAGTTTGTTCTTTTTGTTGATTCTGTTAGGAGTTGCGGCTGTCACATTCGTTCCTGATTTACTGGGGCCAAAAGAAATAAAGGTTCCGGATGTAACTGGGAAAAATACCACAGAAGCCGTCTCGATGATTGTTTCCGAAAGTTTTGTAGTCGGTGAGACTAAAGAACAGGCAAGCGATACTGTTCCTGAAGGAGAAGTGATCAAGACCAATCCGAAAGCCGGCAGAATGGCAAATGAAGGATCGGCTGTCGATATCTATGTCAGTACTGGAAAAGAAAAGGTAGAAGTCGATGATTATATCGGCAAGGATTTTGAAGAAGTCTCAACTGAATTGGAAGAAAAGGGTTTCACTGTAGAAAAAGAAGAAGAATTTGATGAGGAAGAGCCCCAAGGGTCGATACTTGAACAAGATCCATCTCCCGGAGAAGAAGTGGTAGCTGAGGAGACTACTATAACCTTAACTGTGAGTAGAGGTTCCAAACCATTTGATTTGGATAGTCTAGAGGGCTACGACAAAGCAGCCCTTGATCAATATGCAGCCTTAAAAGGTGTCAAGATTGAAGTGAGAGATGAAAAATTTTCTGACAGTGTCGAATCTGGTAAAGTGATCTCCCATGAACCTGAACCAGGGACCCCGACTTATCAAGGGGAAACGATTTATGTCATCATGTCCAAAGGTCCCGAACCACCGAAGGAAGTTCCAACTAAAGAGGTTAGTGAGCAAATAACCATCCCATATACCAAAGACAATGGAGAAGCTCAGGTAGTAGATATATTTATTGGAGACAAAAATAAAAATATTGAAGATAGTGATGAACTTATGCCAATCTACGAGGATACGACCATTACAATGAAGTTCACGTTAGAAGAGGGTACTGAAGGGAAATACCGTATTCTCGTTGATGAAAAAGAGTATAAAACGGGTACTGTCGAGTATCCTAAAGAAGAATAAAATTCACTTGCCAAGGGGCTGTATCCGGGTTTTTTAGAGAACCTTACGGGACAGTCCTCTTGTTTTCATTTATAATGGTAGTGATACATAATGTAGATGACTAAACGTTTATATAATTTTTTATATAGGAGGTTTCGAATGCCTGAAGGGAAAATCATTAAAGCCTTAAGTGGATTTTATTATGTGCTTTCAGAGGGAAGCATTACGCAATGTCGTGGCAGGGGCAATTTCCGTAAAAATAAAATAACGCCCCTGGTGGGTGATTATGTCGAATTTCAAGCAGAGAACAA
Organism: Rossellomorea arthrocnemi; assembly: GCF_904424705.1. Lineage (GTDB taxonomy): Bacteria > Bacillota > Bacilli > Bacillales > Bacillaceae_B > Rossellomorea > Rossellomorea arthrocnemi. The sequence continues at coordinate 41,120 of NZ_CAJGBF010000003.1, forward strand.
AACGGATGGGTATATGCTTAAAGTCTTTGATCGTAAGAATGAATTGGTGCGTCCACCAATCGCAAATGTCGATCAGGCTATACTCGTCTTCTCGGCAAGTGAACCTGATTTCAGTCCGGCGCTTCTGGATCGATTCCTTGTGCTGGTGGAGAGTAAGGAAATAGAACCACTTATTTGCGTTACCAAAATGGACCTGCTCACTCCAGATCAATCCAACAAGATTGAACAATTTGTGAATGATTACCGCTCATTTGGTTATGAAGTCCTTATGACATCTTCGAAAACGGAGCATGGAGTAGAGGAATTGACACCGTATTTAAAAGATAAGATTTCAGTATTTGCGGGACAATCCGGCGTCGGAAAATCATCGTTGCTTAATGCTTTGAAACCTGAGCTGGAATTGAAGACGGCCATGATCTCATCCCACTTGGGACGGGGGAAGCACACGACCCGTCATGTGGAACTTATCGATATAGAAGAAGGGTTAGTCGCGGATACACCAGGGTTTAGTTCTTTGGAGTTCTCAGAGCTTGAAGTAGAAGAGCTGCCCCAGTGTTTTCCTGAAATGGTTGAAGTATCTGAAGAGTGTAAATTCAGGGGCTGTCTCCATATTAATGAACCGAAATGTGCTGTTAAATCCGCTGTTGAAGCAGGAAGGATTCCAGCTTACCGCTATGATCACTATTTAACCTTCCATAAAGAAATTAAGGAAAGAAAGCCGAGGTACTAATATATGAAAATCGCACCATCCATCCTTTCTGCAAATTTTACAGAGCTGGGCAATGAAATTAAAGATGTTGAAATGGGGGGAGCGGACTATATTCATGTGGACGTCATGGACGGTCACTTCGTCCCGAATATTACGCTTGGACCAATGATCGTAAAGGCAATTCGACCGTTAACAAAGTTGCCACTTGACGTACATCTCATGATTGAAAATCCCAGTCAATATATTGACGCTTTTGCAGATGCGGGAGCGGATTATATTACCGTCCATGTTGAAGCAGACCCTCATCTGCATAGAACCATTCAGATGATCAAAAACAAAGGGGTGAAAGCGGGTGTCGTCCTAAATCCCGGGACTCCGGCTGAGTCGATCAAGCCGATTTTGCCTGATGTCGATATGGTTCTTCTTATGACTGTGAACCCTGGATTCGGCGGGCAATCGTTTATTCCGTCTGTCGTCCCGAAGATTAAACAGATACGTGAATGGGCGATGGAACTAAACCCTACTCTTGAAATCGAAGTTGACGGTGGAATAAATCCTGAAACCGCGGCTATATGTGCTGAAGCAGGTGCAGACGTATTTGTAGCAGGTTCTGCCATCTATAATCAGAAGGATCGCGGAGCAGCAATTGACGAATTGAAGAAATCTCTCGCATAAGAGATGACAGGCTGATCCTTAGGGGTCAGTCTATTTTTATAAAATGGGAGTGGAGAAAATGGAAATCAATATCGTTGCCGGTGGACCCGGGAGATATATCCCCGAATTGGACGCATACTGTGATAAAGAAGTGAAATGGATTGGTGTGGACCGGGGGGTATACACGTTATTGGAACAAAGGATCGAACCGCATACCGCATTTGGAGACTTTGATTCAGTGAATAAAGAAGAGTGGGAAGTGATTCAGGAAAAAGTACAGGAAGTCAGGCGTTTTCAGCCGGAAAAGGACGAGACTGATCTGGAGCTGGCCCTGAACTGGGCGACTGCTCAAAGACCTGACAAAATCACTATATTTGGTGCAACCGGTGGACGACTGGATCACTTCTTGGGCAACCTGCAATTACTAATGACCCCAAAACTATTGGAAACGAAAATTGAAGTGGAAATCATAGATATTCAAAATCGTTTATACCTGGTCCAACCTGGTGAACATCTCCTTAAGAAAATTGCTGAGTTACAGTATGTTTCCTTCGTTCCTGTAACTGAAAGTGTTGAAGGAATCACCCTCACAGGCTTTAAATATCCTTTAAAAAATCGGAATATTTCAAGAGGATCCACACTATGTATTAGTAATGAACTTATACAATCATCTGGTACTTTTTCCTTTTCAAATGGCATATTAATGGTGATAAGAAGCAAGGATTAATGCTTCTTGAGACCAGGCAGAAAAGAAGACGTACTTAACTGAAACTGCTTGAATAAACTAAACTGTTGTCAAGCGAAACATTACGTTCTTTAGATTGTGGGGAGGGACTAAAAATGCGCTTTTATACAATTAAATTACCGAAATTTTTGGGTGGACTTGTGAGGGCGATGTTAGGAACGTTTAAAAAAGAATAAATGGTCTGTTGGGGATGGCGTTGGTGCCATCTTCTTTTTTTTGAAAATAGGTGTTTTTGAGATGCTTGTCGCCCCAGTGCGAGCCCCTTCCGCTTTTCTTGGTGTAAAGTATTTTTTCTTGAAAGGTTTTAATTGTAGTATTGCATTATGGAATGTTGTGTGATAAATTATTAAAGTATCTTTATGATAATAAGCGAAATGTGGAACTGAAATTAACTTCAGCTTCTTGTTAGTGAGGAGGGAATATATTATGGCAAAACAATGCGTAGTAACAGGCCGTAAAGCCAGCTCAGGTAACGCTCGCTCTCACGCAATGAATGCGAACAAGCGTACTTGGGGTGCAAACCTGCAAAAAGTTCGAATTCTTGTAGACGGAAAGCCAAAGAAAGTATGGGTTTCTGCAAGAGCGTTGAAATCTGGTAAAGTAGAACGCGTATAATACTTAAAATGGGAAGACGCCTAATGTTTAGGCGTCTTTTTTCATTCCTGCCCCACCTGCAATTCAAAAATAAGAAATAATTGCTCTAGTCTTGGAGACTTCCTTTACTATTAGATAGCCAATGATTAATCTTTGAATAATAAGGAAAAAATAGAGCGTATACCCAACAAATGAAGCTTGAGATAATAGTTTAGCTTTCAAAAAAAGCATACTTATAGTAAAATGTCTTTAGCCAAGCATGTAATTAAAGGGGGAAAACATTCCATGTCCATCGAATTAAAAACGCAGTACGGACAAATTGATATTACGAATGATGTCATTGCAATGATTGCTGGAGGTGCAGCGGTGGATTGCTACGGAATTGTTGGAATGGCTTCAAAGAACCAAATTAAAGACGGATTCACAGATATCTTACGTAAAGAAAATTTCACTCGCGGAGTGATTGTTCGTCAAGATGAAGAGGAAGTACATATTGATATGTATATTATTGTGAGTTATGGTACAAAAATTTCTGAGATTGCCCATAATGTACAATCCAAGGTTAAATATACTCTTGATAAGACCGTCGGCTTGGCGGTAGATTCAGTAAATATTTTTGTACAGGGGGTTCGTGTTACGAACCCGTAGTGAGGAGGAAGATTCGTGTCGATTACATCTTTGGAAGGAAAGCGTTTTGCCCAAATGGTGATACAAGGTGCCACCCAATTATCTGCTAATGCGCAGCTGGTTGATGCGCTTAACGTTTTTCCTGTTCCTGATGGTGATACTGGAACAAATATGAATTTATCAATGACTTCCGGTGCGAAGGAAGTCCAAAACCATATTCAAGATCATATTGGAAATGTGGCTACTGCTCTTTCAAAAGGGTTATTGATGGGCGCAAGAGGTAACTCAGGTGTTATCTTATCCCAGTTGTTCAGAGGCTTTGGTAAAGCGATTGAAGGGAAAGAATCCTTATCAAGTGCAGAGTTTGCCAATGCACTTCAAATCGGTGTGGAAACGGCTTATAAAGCTGTTATGAAACCCGTTGAAGGAACGATTTTAACGGTTGCGAAAGACGCTGCTAGAAAAGGTGTAACCTCAGCTGAAACAGAAACTGATTTCGTGAAGGTTATGCAGGCAATCGTCGATGAGGCTCAGGCTTCATTGAATCGTACACCTGATTTACTTCCTGTATTAAAGGAAGTTGGAGTAGTCGATAGTGGAGGACAGGGACTTCTTTTCGTTTATGAAGGTTTTTTAGCTGAATTGAAAGGTGAAAAAGTCTCCAATCAATCATCACTGCCTTCCATGAATGATCTAGTAAGTGCAGAGCATCATAAAGCCGCACAGGATTTCATGAGTACAGAAGATATTGAATTTGGTTACTGTACGGAATTCATGGTACGATTCGAAGAAGATAAACAGTCATTTGCAGAGGAAGATTTCCGTCAGGATTTAAGTAAGTTCGGGGATTCACTTCTTGTGATCAGTGACGATGAATTAGCTAAAGTACATATCCACTCCGAGCAGCCGGGAGATGTATTGACGTATGGACATCAATACGGAAGTCTTATCAATATTAAAATTGAAAATATGAGACAGCAGCACAGCAGCATTGTCGGGGAATCCAAGCCAAAAGCAGCCGCTCCTGCTCCGGTGATGGAAGTCGATTTTGCGATTGTTACCGTATCAATGGGTGAAGGCATTGCTCAGTTATTTAAGAGTATCGGCGCTACCGCAGTCATCGAGGGTGGACAAACGATGAATCCAAGTACAGAGGATATCGTTAAGGCTGTTAAAGAAGTAAATGCCAAAAAAGTGATCATCATGCCGAATAACAAGAATATCATCATGGCAGCTGAACAAGCAGCTGAAGTTCTTGATATGGAGGTCGCGGTGGTCCCGACGAAAACCGTCCCTCAAGGTATGGCCGCATTGCTTGCCTTCAATCCTACAGCGTCTGTTAGTGATAACAGGAAGTTGATGACAGAAGCTTCAAAGCAAGTCAAGACAGGGCAAGTCACGTTTGCTGTCAGAGATACATCGATTGATGGTGTTTCGATCGCAAAAGACGACTTCATGGGAATTCAAGAGGGCAAGATTGTCATCTCTGACTCTGATCGTCAAAAGTCTGCTCAAAGCTTATTGAGGACTATGCTGGATGAAGATTCTGAAATCTTAACTATTCTCTACGGTGAAGATGTAACGGAAGAAGACGTACGATCACTTATAGAATATGTGGAAGAGCACTATGAAGATGTCGAAGTGGAAGTTCATAATGGTAAACAGCCACTTTACTCCTATATATTCTCAGTTGAATAAGGATTGAAGAAAGGGGGCAGCTCTATATAGAGTTAGTCCCCTTCATCTATGTTAGAATGAAAGTAAAGTTTTGATGCTTAGTTAGGGGGAATAGCGATGAAATACAAAAGTGTATTTGATATTATCGGTCCTGTAATGATTGGTCCATCCAGTTCTCATACAGCCGGTGCCGCAAGAATCGGAAGAGTGGCAAGGAATTTATTTCGAAGGGAACCGAAATGGGCGACGATTTCATTCTATGGTTCATTTGCAAAAACGTACAAGGGTCATGGAACAGATGTAGCCATAGTCGGAGGAATCCTCGATTATGATACATATGATGAACGAATTATCGAGTCGATTAACGCAGCTAAAGAAAAAGGGATAAAGATTAAATTTCAAGAAGAAGACGCCATTACGGATCACCCGAATACGGCTCGTATCCGTATGGGGGATGATCAAGGTGAAATTGAGTTGGTCGGTATTTCCATTGGCGGCGGTAAAGTTGAAATCATTGAATTAAATGGCTTTGAACTTAAACTTTCAGGGCACCACCCGGCCATACTTGTGGTCCACGATGACCGATTCGGAGCGATTGCTTCAGTGTCCAATATCATAGCGAAGCATCAACTTAACATCGGGCACATGGATGTATCACGTAAGGAGAGAGGTCAAATGGCATTAATGACTATTGAAGTCGATCAACCGATCGATGAAGCGGTCATAAATGAATTGACATCACTGCCGAACATTACTCAAGTAACACGAATTTCTGATTAAGCAATTACTATAATGATAGCGTTTACAAGAAGGCGAGGAGGTTATTTATATGTTTCGAAATGTAGCAGAGTTAGTTGAACTTGCTGAAAGTCAGAACAAGAAAATATCCGATATTATGATCGAACAGGAAATAGAGTTTACAGGTAAAACATTTGAACAAGTCTACAGTCAAATGGAGAAGAACCTGGAAGTGATGGAGCAGGCAGTAGCCAGGGGACTCGAAGGTGTCAAATCCCATTCCGGATTGACAGGCGGAGATGCGGTATTATTGCAAAAATACATTGATTCAGGTCGCTCACTTTGTGGGGAAACGATTTTGGATGCAGTCAGTAAAGCGGTGGCAACGAACGAAGTGAATGCAGCAATGGGAACAATTTGTGCCACACCTACTGCAGGTTCTGCGGGAGTAGTACCGGGAACCTTGTTTGCTGTAAAAAACAAGTTGAATCCAACAAAAGATGAAATGATCCGCTTTTTATTTGCGTCTGGTGCCTTTGGCTTTGTAGTAGCAAATAACGCATCGATTTCAGGTGCAGCTGGCGGCTGCCAGGCAGAGGTGGGATCTGCAAGTGGTATGGCTGCTGCTGCCATCGTTGAAATGGCAGGAGGTACGCCTGGTCAATCAGCAGAAGCCATGGCGATCACATTGAAGAATATGTTAGGTCTCGTATGTGATCCAGTGGCAGGACTAGTGGAGGTCCCTTGTGTGAAACGTAATGCAATGGGGGCTGCCAATGCAATGGTTGCGGCGGATATGGCACTCGCAGGCATAACCAGCCGCATTCCATGTGATGAAGTGATTGATGCCATGTATAAAATCGGTCAAACCATGCCAGTGGCTCTTCGCGAAACGGCTCAAGGGGGGCTGGCGGCTACGCCGACCGGCAGAGAGCTTGAAGCGAAAATCTTTGGGGTTTCCCTGAATAAACGTGAAGATTCGTAATGAGGAACTGACAATCCAGAACATTAAGGGGATTGGTGAAGAAACAGCATTACAGCTTAATGCAATGGGGATAAATTCCGTTCTGGATCTGTTAGAATATTTACCTTACCGCTACGAGGATTACAGGCTTCGTGATTTGGAAGAAGTAGCCCATGATGAGCGTGTCACGGTTGAGGGGAAAGTCCATTCGGAGCCGGCATTGATGTTTTATGGCAGAAAGAAATCCCGTTTGACCCTACGGATTTTAGTGGGAAGAAATCTGGTTCAAGCCGTGTTTTTTAATCAGCCTTACTTGAAGAAGAAAATAAATCTTCATGATACGGTGACAATAACGGGAAAATGGGATAAAAACAGGCAAATCATTACGGTTCAGTATTTTCAGTCGGGCCCTCATGATAAGCAGGGGGATTTTGAACCTGTCTACTCCTTGAAAGGCTCTATGAAAAATAATACTCTCCGGAAATTCATCAAAAAGGCTTTCGGAGATTATGGTCATTTGATTACAGAGAACTTACCTCATCATTTAATGGAAAAGTATAAGCTTTCGAGTCGGACAGATGCCTTATATCATCTCCATTTTCCTGATTCTACCGAAGATATGAAACAGGCAAGAAGAAGGTTTGTTTATGAAGAATTCCTGTTGTTTCAGTTGAAGATGCAGGCGTTGAGAAAGTTCGAAAGGGAACACTCTTCAGGTATGAAGCAACATTACGATTTGGAAAAAGTCAAAAGGTTCATTGAATCTTTGCCGTTTCCATTAACCGATGCGCAGAAACGGGTAGTGAATGAGATTTCAGCAGACATGAAGTCTCCTTACCGGATGAATCGCCTACTACAAGGGGATGTGGGATCCGGTAAGACGGTTGTGTCTGCCATTGCCCTATATTCAAGTGTAACAGCGGGATATCAGGGGGCTTTAATGGTCCCGACGGAAATACTGGCAGAACAACATGCGAACTCACTCAGCGAATTGTTAGAACCAATGGGACTTTCCGTCGCCCTTTTAACAAGCTCTGTGAAAGGAAAGAAACGTCGCCTTTTACTGGATAAATTACAAGAGGGAGAGATTGATATTCTCATTGGAACCCATGCACTCATTCAGGAAGATGTCGGGTTTAAACATCTTGGCCTCGTGGTCACCGATGAACAGCATCGGTTTGGAGTCAATCAAAGACGGGTACTCAGGGAAAAAGGGGAAAGCCCTGATGTGTTATTTATGACGGCGACTCCTATCCCGAGAACTCTTGCGATTACAGTATTCGGGGAGATGGATGTCAGTATCATTGATCAAATGCCCGCTGGAAGAAAAGCGATTGAAACCTATTGGGCCAAAGCGGATATGCTATCCAGGGTTCTTTCATTTATGGACAAGGAATTGGATCAAGGAAGACAGGCATATGTGATTTGTCCACTGATTGAGGAATCCGATAAACTGGATGTTCAAAACGCCATTGACGTCTATAACCAATTGGTCCACTACTTTGAAGGTAGATATAAAGTTGGCCTGATGCACGGAAGGCTTCATCCGGATGATAAGGATGGGGTCATGAGGGAATTTAGTGCGAATCAGCTGCAAGTGCTGGTTTCTACCACGGTAGTAGAAGTTGGGGTGAATGTACCAAACGCAACATTTATGATCATTTATGATGCCGAACGATTCGGGTTGAGTCAGCTTCATCAACTGAGAGGCAGGGTTGGAAGAGGAGAACATCAATCATATTGTATTCTCCTTGCCGAACCTAAGACTGAAGTCGGAAAGGAACGGATGAAGATCATGACGGAAACAAATGATGGATTTGTTTTAAGTGAAAAAGATCTTGAACTTCGGGGTCCCGGCGATTTTTTTGGCAGAAAGCAAAGTGGGCTTCCAGAATTCAAGGTTGCTGATATGGTTCATGATTACCGGGCATTGGAAATAGCGAGGGATGATGCGGCAAGCTTAATTCAATCCGATTATTTCTGGCGTGACCCCGAATATGAACCACTAAGGAAGTACTTAACCGGTTCGGGAGTACTAGAGGGTGAAAAGCTGGACTAGAAAGGCAGATTGTGAGATTATTTCTTGCAATCTGCTTTTTTAGATTATATACTACTATTAGTACCTAGTACTAATACTGGACGGTGTTTATATTGAGACTTTCGAAAAAAGAAAGACAGAGAAACCTTACAGACACGATTAATGAAAATCCTTTCATAACAGATGAAGATTTGGCAGAACGGTTTCTGGTGAGTGTGCAGACCATCCGGTTGGACCGCATGGAATTATCGATACCAGAGCTTCGTGAACGAATTAAATTTGTTGCAGAGAAATCGTTTGAAGACGAAGTAAAATCGTTGCCTATTGAAGAGATTATTGGGGAAATTATTGATATAGAATTAGATCAAAGCGCTATTTCCATCTTTGATGTAAAGCGTGAACATGTTTTTGTCAGAAATGGAATTGCAAGGGGACATCATTTGTTCGCTCAAGCGAATTCCCTTGCTGTTGCCGTTATAAATGATGACTTGGCGTTAACAGCGAAGTCAACCATTCGTTTTACACGGCCTGTGAAAGAAGGAGAACGGGTTGTCGCAAAAGCGAAAGTGATACATATGAAAGATCAAAAAGACCGAACAACGGTAGAAGTTCAAAGTTTAGTCGGTGGTGAGCTCGTTTTTACAGGTGAATTTGAAATGTATCGCTCTAAAAAATCTGTAAAGGATGAAGAGTAGATGAAATTAGCCGTTGATGCAATGGGCGGGGATCATGCCCCTAAAGAAATTGTTCTTGGTGTGAAACGTGCATTAAGTGAATTTAATGATATTGAAGTGCTTTTATACGGAGATGAAGAGCGGATAAAGCATTACATCACTCCGGAAGACCGCCTGACGATCATTCACACAGATGAAATGATAGAGGGTACAGATGAACCTGTCAGAGCTGTGAAACGCAAAAAGAATGCATCGATGGTTCTTATGGCCCAAGCGGTCAAAAATGGCGAAGCTGATGCGTGTATCTCAGCAGGGAATACAGGTGCCCTTATGACGGCAGGCTTGTTCATTGTAGGAAGAATAGAAGGGATCGAACGGCCTGCGTTGGCACCGACCCTTCCTACACTTGATGGGACAGGTTTTCTTATGCTCGATTTAGGTGCAAATGTTGATGCTAAACCTGAACATCTTGCCCAATATGCTGTAATGGGAAGCATATATGCTGAGAAAGTAAGAGGTATTAAGAATCCGCGTATAGGCTTATTGAACATTGGAACAGAGGACAAAAAGGGAAATGAATTAACGAAGAAAGCGTTCCAGCTATTAAAGGAGCAGCCAATTAATTTTGTAGGAAATGTTGAGTCCAGAGATTTACTTGATGGACCGGCGGATGTTGTCGTAACGGATGGTTTTACCGGGAATATGGTACTCAAAACAATAGAAGGAACGGCTCTCTCCGTCTTTTCCTTGTTGAAAAAAACGTTCACAGCCTCAACGAAGAATAAGCTTGCTGCCGGATTGGTCAAGAATGATCTGAAACAATTAAAGAATATGCTTGATTATACAGAGTACGGTGGAGCAGGTTTGTTCGGTCTCAAAGCTCCAGTCATCAAAGCCCATGGCTCTTCCAATGAAGTGGCCTTCTATAATGCCATGAGACAAGCAAGAGATATGGTGAAGCACGACGTTTCCAAGACAATAAAAGAAGCAATAAAGGGGAGTGTGGAGTATTATGAGTAAAATCGCATTTATCTTTCCGGGACAAGGTTCTCAAACGGTCGGGATGGGAAAAGAATTAGCTGAGCAATATCCTGAAGTTCAATCCTTCTTCAAGCAAGCAGATGAACGGTTGAGTTCAAATTTGTCAACGGTTATTTTTGAAGGTCCGCAGGAAGAGCTTACACAGACTACAAATGCCCAGCCTGCACTATTGACGACAAGCATGGCCATCCTCGACCGCTTAAAAGCCGAGGGGATTACCGCGGATTTTACAGCAGGGCACAGCTTAGGTGAATACTCTGCCCTGGTAGCTGCAGGGGCTATTGATTTTGAAGATGCCGTGTATGCCGTTCGCAAAAGAGGGGAATTCATGGAGGAAGCAGTACCGAGTGGAGAAGGAACAATGGCAGCAGTACTTGGTATGGCAAGAGAACCGCTTAAAGAAGTGACCGATCTTGTTACAGGTGAGGGGCATACTGTCGGACTCGCCAACTTAAATTGTCCAGGACAAATTGTTATTTCAGGTACCGCAAAGGGAGTGGAACTTGCTTCAGAGAAAGCGAAGGAAGCAGGTGCGAAGCGGGTCATCCCCCTTCAGGTGAGCGGCCCTTTCCATTCTGAATTAATGAAACCTGCTGCCGACCAGTTCGTTTCAATCCTGGACTCAATCACAATCAAAGATGCAGCTGTACCGGTCATTGCAAATGTGACCGCCGCACCTGTGACAGACCATGAAGAGATCAAGCGATTATTAATTGAACAATTATATTCTCCTGTTCAATGGGAAGACTCTGTTGAGAAGCTCCTTGAATTAGGAGTGGATACATTTATAGAAGTGGGACCCGGCAAAGTACTCTCAGGTTTAGTGAAAAAAGTGAATAGAAGAGTGAAAACATATGCTGTTCAAGATGAAGCATCCTTGGAACAAACCATTCAAGCGTTGAAGGAGGAAGCTTAAATGAATTTAGAAGGTAAAGTGGCACTAGTTACGGGAGCGTCCCGGGGAATCGGACGGGAAATCGCGTTGGAACTTGCGCGGCAAGGCTGTAATGTCGCAGTGAATTTTGCAGGTAGTGAAGCGAAGGCAAACGAAGTCGTAGATGAAATCAAAAGAATTGGCAGAGAGGCAATCGCCGTACAATGTAATGTATCAGATGCTGAAGCGGTTCAGGCGATGGTGAAAGAAACAATTGGACAATTTGGTTCTATTGATATTCTTGTGAATAATGCCGGAATTACAAAAGATAATTTGTTAATGAGAATGAAAGAAACGGAATGGGATGATGTGATCAACATCAATCTTAAAGGAGTATTCCTTTGTACAAAAGCTGTTACTCGCCAAATGATGAAACAAAGAAGTGGACGGATCATCAATATCTCTTCGATTGTAGGAGTGAGTGGCAACCCGGGTCAAGCAAACTATGTAGCAGCCAAATCAGGTGTGATCGGTTTGACGAAAACAACCGCGAAGGAGCTTGCTCCCCGTGGCATTACGGTAAATGCAATTGCTCCCGGATTCATTTCCACGGATATGACCGATCAGCTTCCTGAAGACGTTCGCAATGAAATGTTAAAGCAAATTCCTTTAAGCAGACTCGGCGATCCAGAGGATATAGCAAAGGTAGTGACGTTCGTAGCATCGGATTCAGCTTCATATATGACTGGTCAAACCCTTCATATCGATGGCGGAATGGTTATGTAATGGGTAAAAATTAATAATTTATGCATCGTTTTTATGTATACTCTTTTCATTAGAGGTCAAAATGCTCTATAATACTTGAGGGGAGGTGACAAAAATGGCAGAAGTATTAGATCGTGTAACAAAAATTATCGTTGATCGTCTGGGTGTGGATGAATCTCAAGTAACTCTTGAAGCTTCTTTCAAAGAAGATCTAGGAGCTGACTCCCTTGATGTAGTTGAGCTGGTTATGGAACTTGAAGATGAATTCGATATGGAAATCTCTGACGATGATGCTGAAAAAATCGGCACAGTAGGTGATGCTGTGAACTACATACAAGCAAAAGCTTAATCGTCAGATTGGATTGGCAGATGGCACCTGTCCATCTATCATCAAACCATTTAAAACTTGGTAGGGGTTTCACCTCTACCAAGTTTATTTGTGTTCTAACCTCATATGCAAGATTTTTTTGCGTAAATGATTTTTTTAGAATAAACTTGATTAGTATACATTGAGAACATATTAGCAAGGTGGAGTGCCTTATGCGAAAGCAGAGCAGAAATTATGGATTATCTAAACATAAAAATGATTTGAAATTCAAGACATTTCAAAATCAAATGGGAATTCAATTTAAAGACGAAAAACTCCTTAAACAAGCTTTTACTCATTCATCCTATGTGAATGAGCATCGTCGAAAGCCTTACGAAGACAATGAACGCTTAGAATTTCTCGGGGACGCTGTTCTGGAATTGACAGTATCTCAATTTCTTTTTAAGAAGTATCCCATGATGAGCGAGGGGGAACTTACGAAATTAAGGGCGGCTATCGTATGCGAGCCTTCCTTGGTGAAGTTCTCGATAGAATTGAATTTCGGTGAACTTATCCTCCTGGGAAAGGGAGAGGAAATGACAGGTGGTCGCGAGAGACCGGCTTTACTCGCAGATGTCTTTGAAGCGTTTATCGGGGCAGTATATTTGGATCAAGGGTTGGAGACAGTTATTTCCATCCTTGAAAAAGTTGTCTATCCAAAAATTAATGTCGGTGCTTTTTCTCATGTGATGGATTATAAGAGTCAGTTGCAAGAGCTGGTTCAAAGGGGCAGTGCAGGAATGATCGAATATAGTATCTTAGAAGAAAGCGGGCCAGCCCACAATCGTCAGTTTATTTCCAGAGTGAGTTTAAATGACGATGAATTAGGGATCGGAAAAGGCCGGTCAAAAAAAGAGGCTGAACAACAAGCCGCACAGAAAGCGCTAGAAAAGTTAAAACAAAAGCTAGATGCTAAATAGGGGGAAAGAAGATGTTCCTCAAACAACTAGAAGTAATGGGGTTTAAATCTTTTGCAGAAAGAGTATCCGTGGAGTTTGTCCCGGGTGTCACGGCTGTTGTTGGACCAAACGGCAGTGGGAAAAGCAATATTATCGACGCAATCAGGTGGGTGCTGGGTGAACAATCCGCAAAAAGTCTCCGCGGTTCTAAAATGGAAGATGTCATTTTTGCCGGCAGTGATTCAAGAAAAGCCCTCAATATAGCGGAAGTGACTCTTGTCTTAGATAATGAGGACGGAGCGCTGCCCATCGACTATAGCGAGGTCAGTGTCACAAGGAGGGTCTACCGGTCGGGAGATAGTGAATATTTACTTAATAAACAGCCATGCAGGTTAAAGGACATCATTGAACTGTTTATGGATTCCGGTTTAGGAAAAGAGGCATTCTCCATCATCAGCCAGGGGAAAGTGGAAGAAATCCTGAACAGTAAGCCGGAAGAAAGAAGAACGATCTTTGAAGAGGCTGCCGGGGTATTGAAGTATAAATCACGGAAGAAAAAGGCTGAAAATAAGTTATTTGAAACACAAGAAAATCTTAATCGTGTGAATGACATTCTTCATGAGTTGGAAGGGCAGGTCGAACCACTAAAAATCCAGGCTTCCATGGCTCGGGATTATTTGGAGAAAAAAGAGGAACTTGAGAAGTTCGAAGTCGCTTTGACCGTCTATGATATTGAAGATTTACATAAGCAGTGGGAGCAGCTTAGTGAAGAATTCGAGCAACATGGGAAAGAAGAAGAAGCACTTTCCAGGCGAATTCAAGAAAAAGAAGCCATCCTTACCCAAACGCGGGAAAAGATCGCAGCTCTTGATGAATCGATTTCAAACCTGCAAGAAGTGCTGCTGGCCACCAGTGAAGAATTAGAGAAGCTTGAGGGCAGGAAACAAGTATTAGTCGAGCGGAAAAAAAATTCATCTACAAACGAATCACAGCTAAAGCAATCCATAAAAGAAGCAGATAGACAAATTCAGCAATTAGCTTCTGAAAAAGAGGCGGCTGAACGTGAATTCAAAACGATTGAATCAGATGTATTGCAGCTAAAAGAGCTGCTTATCTCAAAACAAAATCAATTCAAGCACTATAATGAAAATATTGAAGATGTGATTGAATCATTTAAAAGTGATTACATTGAAAAACTCAATCAACAGGCATCAGCGAAAAATGAAATTCAGTATCTTAAACAACAGCTGGAACAACAGTCCAGCCGGAGCGGACGCTTAGAAGCAGAAAATGAAAAATATGTCACTCAGCGTGATGAATTACATTTGCGTCACAATGAACGCTCAAAAGAACTTCAGGAACAAAAAGAACAGATCGATGAGCATATTTTCTTTTACCGTGAAGAACAGAAAAAGCTTGAATCTGTGAAAGCTAAATATGAAAAACAAGAAAAAACGCTTTATCAAGCTTTTCAATTTCTACAGCAAGCGAAGTCAAGGAAAGAAATGCTTGAAGAGATGGAGGAAGACTATTCAGGATTCTTCCAGGGGGTAAAAGAAGTCCTTAAGGAGCGATCGGGTAAGTTAACCGGTATTCAAGGAGCGGTAGCTGAACTCATTACCGTTCCTAAATCGTATGAAACGGCCATGGAAACGGCTCTCGCTGCCTCTATGCAGCATATCGTGGTGAGTACAGAAGAAGATGGCCGCAAAGCCATTGCCTTTTTGAAGAAGAATCAATATGGCCGTGCCACCTTCTTGCCGATGAACGTGATCAAAGGGAAATCGATACCTGAAAGCCAAAAGAATATGCTGAAAGGACATCCTTCCTTTGTAGGAGTGGGAGCTGATCTATTGAATTTTGATCAACGCTTTCACATGGTGATCTCCAACTTGCTTGGTAATGTCATCATCACGAAGGATTTAAAAGGAGCAAATGAAATCGCCAAACTTGTTCAATATCGATATCGACTGGTTACGTTGGAAGGAGATGTCGTGAATCCTGGTGGATCCATGTCTGGCGGTATGATGAAGCAAAAGAAAAATTCGCTTCTTTCCAGGAAGGGTGAACTTGAAGAGATGAAAGAAAAGCTTTCCAGTATGGAAAAACAGACTGAACAGCTTCAATCTCAAGTGAAATCCCTGAAGGAAGAGAGCAGTTTTCGAGAGAAGAAGCTGGAAGAAATGAGAGTGAAGGGAGAGAACTTGCGTCTCAAGGAGCAGGAGCTGCTCTCCCAGCTTCGGGAAATCGAACTTTCTAGACAAAACCTTGATGAAAGGCTGTCTCTCTATGACTTGGAGAAAAAAGATTTCACATCGATCAAAGAGAAACATGATTTCAGAACAAAAGAGTTGGACGCTTCACTTAAGGAGATAGGAGAAGAAATTGCGAGCCTCGATGAGAAGATCAACGAGCTGACTCTTCAGAAAAATAGTGAACGAACATCTAAGGACGCTTTATTGAATGAAATCAGTGATATGAAGGTAACCCTTGCTGCACGAAATGAACAACTGGTGAACACACGACATCAATTGAACCGGGTACACGATACGATGGAGGAAGCAAGCAAACGAAAAGCAAGTCTACTGGATGACCTGGAATGGCTGCAGACAGAAATGAAGGATAACTTCTCGGGAGAAGAGCAACTTGGTAAAAAAGCAGAAGAGTGTGCCATTCAAAAGGAAGAAACCACCAGGTTAATTACTGTCCGCCGGGACGAGCGCTCGTCTCTTCAACATTCTGTTGAAGAGGAAGAACTGGATTTAAAAGAGTTGAAGCGTCAGCATAAAGGGTTGGTAGGTGCACTCAGGGATGAGGAAGTAAAAATCAATCGTCTGGATGTAGATCTTGAGAATCGTCTTGATCATTTAAGGGATGAGTATCTGCTTTCCTTTGAGGCGGCAAAAGAGGACTACCCTCTATCCGTTGAGGTGGAAGATGCAAGAAAGAAAGTGAAACTGATAAAATTAGCACTGGAAGAGCTCGGGACCGTCAATCTTGGTGCGATTGATGAATATGAACGAGTAAAAGAAAGATATGAATTTTTAGTTGATCAGAAGAATGATCTTACTGAAGCGAAGGATACTCTCTATCTCGTCATCAATGAAATGGACGCTGAGATGGTCAAACGTTTTGATCAAACTTTCACAAGTATCCAAGAGGAATTTGAAGGTGTGTTTAAAGCTTTATTTGGTGGTGGACGAGCGGAGTTGAAGCTGACTGATCCATCTGATCTTCTTCATACCGGTGTGGATATAGTAGCCCAGCCGCCAGGCAAGAAACTGCAGAACCTCGGACTTATGTCCGGTGGGGAACGGGCTTTGACGGCCATTGCCCTGCTGTTTTCCATTTTGAAGATCCGCCCTGTTCCATTTTGTATATTGGATGAAGTTGAAGCCGCCCTTGATGAAGCGAATGTGCAGAGGTTCAGCCAATATTTAAAGAAATTCAGTGACGAAACACAATTCATCGTCATCACTCATCGTAAAGGCACAATGGAAGAAGCTCACGTACTGTACGGTGTAACAATGCAGGAATCAGGTGTGTCTAAATTAGTGTCAGTCAGACTACAGGAAACAAAGGAACTACTTGAAACTTAAATAAGGGTGTGGGAAAGTGAGTTTTTTTAAGAAACTTAAAGATAAATTTACACAGTCGAGTGATAATGTAACAGAGAAATTTAAAGATGGGTTAAGTAAAACCAGAAATAACTTCACTTCAAAGGTGAACGACCTGGTCGCCAGATATCGTAAAGTTGATGAAGAGTTCTTTGAAGAGCTGGAAGAAATCCTGATTGGTGCGGATGTAGGCTTTGATACCGTCATGGAACTGATTGATGAACTTAAGCTTGAAGTGAAGCGAAAGAATATTCAAGATACGGAAGATGTCCAATCTGTTATATCCGAGAAGCTTGTAGAAATCTATCAGGGTGATCGGGAAGAGGACAGCACCCTGAACATTCAAGACGACCAGTTGACGGTTTTACTGTTTGTGGGTGTAAATGGAGTAGGGAAGACGACGACTATCGGTAAAATGGCCCATATGTTCAAGGAACAGGGAAAAAATGTTGTTCTTGCAGCAGGTGACACATTCCGTGCAGGAGCGATCGAGCAGCTTGAAGTATGGGGGGAACGTGTAGGGGTTCCGGTCATCAAGCAAGCCGCTGGAAGCGATCCTGCGGCCGTTATGTTTGATGCCGTTCAATCTGCAAAAGCGAAAAAAGCAGACATACTTATTTGCGATACAGCAGGAAGATTGCAAAATAAAGTAAACCTTATGAAAGAGCTTGAGAAAGTGAAGCGGGTAATCGAAAGAGAAATTCCAGGTGCTCCTCACGAAGTATTGCTTGTTCTTGACGCCACTACGGGTCAAAATGCCATGGTACAGGCAAAGACTTTTAAAGAAGCAACTAACGTTTCAGGAATCGTCCTTACGAAGCTTGATGGTACAGCAAAAGGCGGGATTGTTCTCGCCATCAGAAATGAGCTCGAAATTCCAGTGAAATACGTAGGTCTGGGAGAAAAAATGGATGACCTTCAGCCGTTCGACGCTGAAAAATATGTATATGGGTTGTTTTCAAATCTCGTAGATGATGAAGAATAAAAAAGAGCAGCCTGATGAGAGACTAGAAGATGTAGTCTTGCAGGCTGCTCTTTTTTTAGTAAAGCAAAAATTGATTTTCTCTATGGAAAATCGATAAGTATCCTTGACAAACACCCGTAGACACTGTATTCTTCATATGTAAAGGTTTTTCACTTAACAAGGAGGGATATCCGTGCTGGAGAAAACAACCAGAATGAATTATCTCTACGATTTTTATCAATCTTTGTTAACTCCCAAGCAAAGCAGCTATATGTCCCTCTATTATCTGGATGATTTCTCTTTAGGGGAAATCGCTGAGGAATATCATGTTAGCCGGCAGGCAGTGTACGATAACATTAAGCGGACAGAGGCCATGATCGAGGAGTACGAAGAAAAGCTTTTATTATTTAAAAAATTTCAAGAACGCAACGAGATTCTTGATCAATTAAGACAAAAAATAGAAGAACCATCAATCGATTCTTCTCATTGTTTAAAACTCATTGATGATCTTGAAATATTGGATTAGGAGGCGGCATGAATGGCATTTGAAGGATTAGCCGACCGACTGCAAGGTACAATACAAAAAATCCGCGGAAAAGGAAAGATCTCAGAAGCGGATGTTAAAGAAATGATGCGTGAAGTTCGTCTTGCTCTTTTGGAAGCGGACGTTAATTTTAAAGTGGTGAAGCAATTCGTCAAGAAAGTAAGTGAAAGGGCTGTCGGGCAGGAAGTCATGAAGAGCCTTACTCCAGGACAACAAGTTATTAAAGTTGTTCAGGAAGAGCTTACAAACTTGATGGGAGGCGAACAAAGTCAGATTACCGTCGCTAAACGTCCTCCGACTGTCATTATGATGGTTGGTTTACAAGGTGCAGGTAAAACAACGACCACTGGTAAGCTTGCGAACCTGCTTCGAAAGAAACATAACCGCAAACCACTATTAGTGGCTGCAGATATTTACCGTCCCGCTGCCATCAAGCAGTTAGAAACCATCGGGAAGCAATTAAGCCTTCCTGTGTTTTCACTCGGAGATCAGGTGAGTCCTGTGGAAATTGCGAAAAGAGCTATTGAAAAGGCCAAAGAAGAACATCACGATTATGTTCTGATTGATACGGCGGGTCGACTTCACATTGATGAAAATCTGATGGGAGAGTTGAAAGAAATTAAAGAACTCTCAAATCCGGACGAAATTTTCCTCGTTGTGGATGCCATGACTGGTCAAGATGCAGTCAATGTTGCTCAAAGCTTCAATGAAGCTCTAGGCATATCAGGTGTTGTCCTCACCAAACTCGACGGTGATACTCGAGGAGGAGCAGCCTTATCCATCCGTTCCGTCACTGAAAAACCCATTAAATTTGTTGGGATGGGCGAGAAGATGGATGCCTTGGAAGCATTCCACCCTGAACGGATGGCGTCGAGGATCCTGGGTATGGGAGATGTTCTATCCCTCATTGAAAAGGCACAAGCCAATGTCGATGAAGAGAAGGCCAAAGAACTTGAACAAAAAATGCGTACCATGTCTTTCACATTTGATGATTTCCTTGAGCAATTAGGTCAAGTAAAGCAAATGGGTCCACTGGATGAGTTACTCAAAATGATGCCTGGGGCAAACAAAATGAAGGGCTTGGATAAGCTTCAAGTCGATGACAAGCAGATCAGTCATGTCGAAGCGATCATCCAATCCATGACGGGTGATGAGAAAATCCATCCTGAAACCATCAATGCTTCCCGTCGTAAACGGATTGCCAAAGGGAGCGGAACATCCATTCAAGAGGTAAACCGGCTTCTGAAACAATTCGAAGACATGAAGAAAATGATGAAACAGATGAGTGGCATGCAAGGAAAAGGTAAGAAAAAAGGGATGAAATTCCCATTTATGTAAGCAATCCGTTCAATTTTTTATAAGAAAAATTGAACTGTTAAGAAAAAACCCTTTACAAACAAAATACACATTTGATATTATACTAACTTGTGTGAAACTATTCGGAGGTGCTTTAATAATGGCAGTAAAAATCAGATTAAAACGTATGGGAGCAAAAAAATCTCCTTTCTATCGTATCGTAGTTGCAGATTCTCGTTCACCACGTGATGGACGTCAAATTGAAACAGTTGGTACTTACAACCCTGTTGCTAAACCAGCTGAAGTCAAAATTGATGAAGAGTTAGCTCTTAAATGGTTATCTAATGGTGCTAAGCCATCTGACACAGTTCGTAACCTATTCTCAAAACAAGGCATTATGGAAAAATTCCACAATGCTAAAAACAGCAAGTAATCGATTAGATCGATGAAGGATCTTATTCTAACGATTGTGAAACCTTTAGTTGACCATCCGGACGCTGTCCGCGTCGATTTGGATGAAGGAACGAACGGCTTAACCTACAAGTTATCTGTTCATCCTGAGGACATGGGAAAGGTTATTGGGAAACAAGGGAGAGTAGCTAAATCGATTCGAACTGTGGTATACGCTGCAGCAGGATCTTCACAACAGAAGAAAATCTTTTTAGAGATAGTGGAGTAAGAAAGCTTTCATAAGCTTCTTGCTTCTGCTCTAGGGAATTAGGGGACTGACCCACAAAGGTTACTTTATAGCCTTAACACGTCAGTCCCCTTTTTCATAGGTATGACCTGAACACAATGGTATGATATAGTCAGAGGATTATTAAAGGTCCATACAAGCGGCCACTCCCCTAAGAACACCCTTGGATCCTTACTTCATTGCGGGGTGAGTAGAAGGAGGAGGAAGAACTCTTGAACGTGATACATACGATTACGATTAAACAGGTACTGACAGAAAAGAGTAAGGACTTGTTGATGAAACGATATGAGAATCAAGCGTTTCATTTGAAAAAGGAATGTGACCAGCTGCAATTTGAAATGAAGAAAATTGAAAGAGGAAAGAAATACCCAACACACAAATTAAATCAGCATTTTGATAGAGAATTAAATGAACGGGCTGAAAAAATCAAGCTGTTGGATTTTCAAATGGAACAGCTGAATATCCTGCCGATCGGCAGCGAACTGAAGGAAAAAGAAGTCCAAGGTATGATGGACATTCAAGTTGGTGACAATTGGGAAGAAGAAACATTATCCAAAACAATTATCATAGAAGATGGAATTGTGAAAGAAATTCGTTAATGCAAGAGGTGAATGTGATGGAAAAGTGGTTTAAAGTAGGTAAGATTGTCAACACACATGGGGTTAAAGGAGAAGTAAAGGTCGTTTCAACAACGGATTTCCCAGAAGAGCGTTATCAAATAGGGAACACCCTTTCCTTATTCAAAATGGAAGATCAAGATCCAATCAGTCTAGTGATCAAATCTCACAGAAGCCATAAAAACTTTGATTTACTTACCTTTGAGGGATATGAAAATATCAATGAGGTCGAAAAGTTTAAAGAAGGAATTCTGAAGGTGCAAGAAGACCAGTTACAGGAACTGGATGAAGGGGAGTACTACTTCCATGAGATTGTGGGCTGTAAGGTAAAGACGACTGCAGGTGAAGACCTCGGTACCATTAAAGAGATTTTGAGCCCCGGTGCGAACGATGTATGGGTAGTGAAAGGGGAGCGCGGGAAAGAGTACCTCATACCCTACATTGAGGATATAGTGATAAGTGTCGATATTGAACAACAGCTCATCACGATTGAGCCGATGGAAGGCCTGTTATCATGATGAGAATTGACGTGCTATCTCTTTTTCCCGGGATGTTTGAGGGTATCTTCGGCGATTCGATATTAAAAAAGGCGAAGGAAAAAGAAGCCGTAACCTATAATGTAATTAACTTTCGTGAGTACGCCGACAATAAACATAATCAAGTAGATGATTATCCATACGGTGGGGGAGCAGGAATGGTTTTGAAGCCTCAGCCGATATTTGATGCGGTTGAGGCATTGCAAAAAGAAGAGAATTCAAAACCGAGGGTCATCCTCATGTGCCCTCAGGGAGAACGCTATACCCAACAAAAGGCAGAGGAACTTGCGAAAGAAGATCACCTCGTATTTATATGCGGTCATTATGAAGGGTATGATGAACGAATCAGAGAGCACGTGGTAACCGACGAAATCTCCATTGGTGACTATGTGTTGACCGGCGGGGAACTCGGTGCGATGGTGGTCATAGATAGTGTTGTCCGTCTGCTTCCCGGAGTACTTGGGAATGAGGATTCCCCCATACTTGATTCGTTCTCTTCAGGTCTCTTAGAGCATCCGCATTACACCCGTCCTTCGGATTTCAGAGGGATGAAGGTACCCGGAGAGTTGATTTCAGGAAATCATCGTCTGATCGATGAATGGAGAGAGAAAGAGAGCCTGAGAAGGACCTATGAGAGAAGACCGGATCTATTAGAGAGTTATCCCCTCACAGATCGACAAAAGACGTGGATAGAGGAATGGAGAAACTCTAAATAGGCTATTGCATCCTGAATGCCTGTATGATATTATATTCTTTGTGGTTCCAGGAGTTAGCTCCTGAAGTCATGGATCCCGATGTTCCGCTGCAATCAATCGCTTTTGTAAGAGCATCTGTTGGAAGGAGTTGAATAAGATGCACAAATTAATCGAAGATATTACGAAAGAACAACTTCGCTCTGATCTACCATCTTTCCGTCCTGGTGATACAGTACGTGTACACGTTAACATCGTTGAGGGTACCCGTGAACGTATTCAGGTTTACGAAGGAGTAGTAATCAAACGCCGTGGTGGCGGTATCAGCGAAACATTTACTGTTCGTAAAATTTCTTACGGTGTAGGTGTTGAGCGTACTTTCCCAGTACACACACCTAAAATCGCTAAATTAGAAGTTATTCGTCGCGGTAAAGTCCGTCGTGCGAAACTTTATTACCTACGTAATCTGCGTGGTAAAGCGGCTCGTATTAAAGAAATTCGATAAGAACGTAAGAAAAGGAGCTTGGAGACAAGCTCCTTTTCCTTTTTCTAAAACCTTTCGTTCAAGGGAATAGAAAGAGGGTATCGACTATTTTCGGGAAACCACCAATTTTTAATGAGAATTAGGAGAATTTCTAGTAGAATAGAAAAAGATAGAAAAAATCATGGGTGGTGGAGATGTGGTTAAAGAAAAAAACGAGTGGTGGGAGTGGATGAAGGCCCTGTTAATTGCAGTCGGATTAGCTGCTATTATCAGATTCTTTTTATTTGCACCCATAGTTGTTGATGGATTATCAATGATGCCTACTTTACATAATGGTGACCGGATGATAGTAAGTAAACTGGGTGAGCCTGAGCGATTCGATATCGTCGTTTTCCATGCACCTGAACATAAGGACTATATTAAGCGTGTCATTGGATTGCCGGGGGATAAGGTAGAGTATAAAGATGATACATTATATATTAACGGAAAAGCCTATTCAGAACCCTATCTCAATGAATACAAAGGTCAATTGAACGGTGGTGTCTTAACCGAAGATTTCACATTAAAAGACATAACCGGGGAAGAAACGGTTCCGGATGGTGAAATCTTTGTCATGGGAGATAATCGTCGATTCAGTAAAGATAGCCGACATATCGGAACGGTCTCGACAGATGAAGTGATCGGGGACACAAAAGTGATCTATTGGCCTGTTAAAGATATCGGTTTGGTGAAATAATAGAAAAAAGTCGTTTGGAGGTGGTCATATGACAATACAATGGTTTCCAGGGCATATGGCTAAAGCTCGTAGACAAGTTACTGAGAAATTAAAACTTGTAGACATAGTGATTGAATTGGTAGATGCAAGAATCCCGTTATCATCCAGAAATCCGATGATTGAAGAAATCATTGGTCAAAAGCCACGACTCGTTTTATTAAATAAAGCAGACATGGCAGACACAAACAGGACCAATCAGTGGATTGCCTACTTCAAAGAGCAGGGAATTACAGCCCTTGCGGTAAATGCACAGGCCGGCAAAGGTCTCCAAGTCATCGTGCAGGCTGCTAAAGAAATCCTGAAAGATAAATTCGACCGCATGAAGTCGAGAGGAATGAGGCCACGTGCCATCAGGGCAATGATTGTGGGGATTCCAAATGTAGGTAAATCCACATTGATCAACCGGCTTGCGAAGAAAAACATCGCAAAAACAGGGAATACACCTGGCGTGACGAAAGCCCAGCAGTGGATCAAGGTTGGAAAAGAACTTGAATTGCTCGATACTCCAGGGATATTATGGCCGAAGTTTGAAGATCCGAAGGTTGGTTATAAACTGGCTTTAACGGGTGCGATTAAAGATACCATCCTGAATTTGCAGGATATTGCCGTATACGGCTTGCGTTTTCTGGCAGAAAACTATCCGGAGAGATTAGAAGAGCGATACGGCCTCGATGGAATACCTGAAGAAGTAGTGGATAGTTTTGATATAATCGGGGCTAAAAGAGGCTGTCTGATGGCTGGTGGAGAAGTGAATTATGACAAGACGTCTGAAGTCATCGTGAGGGATATCCGAAATGTCCAATTAGGACCTATGACATTTGATTTCATTGGGGAAACTGAAAAAGATAGTGAATAAAAGGAAGAGGCTGTATAAAGGGACGGAATCTCTTTGAAGCAGCCTCTTTATTTTTGTGGTGGATATCCGATATATACGAGGAGGAACAAAAGTGGTGAGAGTACATAGAACGATCAAAGAAATTAAAGTATTGATCGGGGCCCTGTCTGATTCGGATCCAATATGGGAGGAACTGAAACAGGATGATAGAAAAGGTGTTCAGAGACTTTTGCAGCAGCAAGAACGGGAATGGGTGAAGAAGGAAAAGGAGAAAGAAGAATTTGAAACTCTCACCCGATATGAAAAGGAGCTGCGCCTTCAAGGCTTTACCCACATCGCCGGGATAGACGAAGTGGGGAGGGGGCCACTTGCCGGACCGGTAGTCACGGCAGCTGTCATCCTTCCCCATGACTTCTTTTTGGCAGGATTGAATGATAGCAAAAAGCTTTCAGAGACGAAAAGAGAAGAATATTATGAATATATCCGGGAAAACGCCATTTCGATCGGGGTAGGTATGGTCCATGCGGAAGAAATTGATTCCATCAATATTTATCAAGCGACGAAAAAGGCGATGAATGAAGCAATCGTTCATCTGCCGGTTCAGCCTGATTACTTATTAATTGATGCGATGAAAATTCATTCACCATTTCCAAGTCAATCAATCATTAAAGGGGACTCGAAAAGTATTTCCATTGCTGCTGCGTCAATTATCGCTAAGGTTACAAGAGACAGGATGATGAAGGAATATGCTGTAAAATACCCGGGCTATGCATTCGAGAAGAATGCCGGGTATGGAACTAAAGACCATTTAATGGGATTGAAACGATTCGGTGTAACCCCTCTTCATCGAAAAAGCTTTGCACCGGTAAAGGAGCTTCTTCACGCTGATCATTAAGTGAAGTATTGAAATCCTAAGAACAAAAGTTGAGTATTACTACTAAATAATGGGAAGGGAGGAAAGGGAGATGACTTACATTCATGGTACTTCAGGTAATCGACCACTCTCCTCTGCAGCTGGGAAGCCATTTTCATTACAAGAAGGAAAGGTAATTAATATTAAGGTACATAAGCTATTGGGAAATGACGTTGCAGAGGTATCTGCTAATGGCCAGAGGTTCGTGGCGAAGCTTGAAGCTCATTTGATGACAGGAGAGCGTCACTGGGTGGAAGTGAAGCAAACAGAGAATGGAATAAGCCTTCAGTTAATACCCTCTCAAAATGGAGATGGGAAGAACATAGCATCCAAACTCTTACATCACCTTTCCATTTCTACCAAAGAGAAAGAAATGACTTCACTGGTGATGGAACTTGTGAAGAACAAGATACCAATTTCAAAAGACATGCTGGTATTTGCAGAGAAGCATGTAAGGGGCAATGAAGCATCTCATAACATTAAGTTAATTGTAGAAATGGCAAATAAGAATTTGCCGTTTACAGACAGGATATTCTTTTCGATGAAATCCGGAGAGAAGACTGATTTTATTTCCATGTTGGACACACTCTCTTTAAAGTTAAGTGAAACAGGCAGGGATGCAGATACCCTTAATTTGCTTCAAAAACTGCAAAAACCTATAAGAATGAACATTTCTGAAAACCTCGTCATTAAAGCCTTGACTGGGTTGGCAGATTCTTCTCAACCCTTTTCAAATCGATTGGGGCATTTTGATTTATTGAAGTCCCTTGGATTCTTTTCAAATGAAGCAGTCATGGATCAATGGAAGGAACGGCTAACGAGGATGATACAGGACCGGCTGCCAATAGAAGGGGGGAAGAGTAGGAAAGGTGAGCAATTACATGGAACGTCACCCCAAACCCGTCCTGCAGAGAATCTTCGGAATGAGTTCAACCGGCTTTCATCAAAAATTGGCACCGGACCGGAGTACCTTAAAGGAGTTTCCTCCCTTGTTGATAAATTGATGGTGTCAGCAAACCACATGAAGGGAAGGAAAGATGATGCTTCTGAATCAGTGGCAAAACAGCTTGTTGGATTGGCAGGGAAGGAGAAACTTGTAGAAATGAATCTTACCAAGCTTGAGAAGTTGTGGGGAACTGGTGTCCCTTCCTCCAATCAGGAGAAGATTTTTCAACAGCTTCATCACCAAACGGTTTTGGAACTTTCGCAACAATTGAGGGGAGAAGAATTGGCCAAAGTATTAAAAAGGGTGATTGGGGATTTCGGGATCAATTATGAAGCTCAGTTCCATAAAGGATTTGAGATCCACGGTCAGACTCTCAAGGAGCATCTTATCGGGTTAAGTCAGCACCACCCTGCATCAGACATACGCCAACTGGCTGATGAGATTGTTTTAAAAATGAACCATCAGGTGCTTCAATCTCAGGATCATTCCCCATTTCTAACGATCGTTCAACAATTTCCCCTGTATCTGTTTGGACGAAACACAGATATTACTCTGCAATGGACAGGAAAAGAGAAGGAAAAGGGTGTAATAGATGGGGATTACTGCCGTGTATTATTGTATTTGCAGCTGGAGGGGTTAAATGAGACATTAGTCGATATGCAGGTTCAAAACCGTGTGATATCCTTAACTGTCTGGAATGACCATTCTGTTGTTGAGTCGCTGACCCAATCATTTATTCCTGATCTGAAAGAAGGACTGGAGAAACTGGACTATCAGCTATTAACCGTAAAGGTGAAGATTCCGGATAAACACACAAGGCTATCAGAAAAAATCCTGGGTGATCAGCCTAATCAAACATTTTCCGGAGTTGATGTAAAGATATGAAAGACAGGTATGAGCGGAAGGAAGCAATTGCTTTAGGGTACAACCAGCATGACGGTTCAGCACCAAAAGTCGTGGCAAAAGGAAAAGGCATTATTGCTGAAAACATTCTTTCGAAAGCGACTGAGCATGGTGTACCTGTACAGGAAGATAAGAGCCTTTTGTCCCTTCTCGGGAACCTGGATACAGGTGAATCCATCCCGGAGGAATTATACGGTGCAGTCGCAGAAGTCTTTGCTTTTATCTACCGTTTGGACAGAGACATTTCTAAGATGGACTAAGAAAACAGATTTTGTTCCGGGATCATCTCAATACCTTGGTTCGAGATGTACTATATATTTTTTAAGTATAGTAATTTATTAGCACTACTCCCAATAAACATGGCGTGAGGGAGACGAATTCTACTGAATTATGTTCGGAATTTTTAAATTAATATAATATTTTTAGCATAATGGTAGACAGATATACTGTCATTTTATACAATGAAAGCGCAGTCTATTTTTTGAAGAGTTTGATAGGAGGATGGAAAATGAATATCCATGAATATCAAGGTAAAGAAATCCTCAGAAATTACGGGGTGTCCGTACCAAATGGTAAAGTGGCTTTTACAGCTGAAGAAGCAGTAGAAGCGGCGAAAACGTTAGATTCTAGCGTATATGTAGTGAAGGCTCAAATCCATGCAGGTGGTCGAGGCAAAGCTGGTGGAGTCAAAATCGCCAAAAGCCTGGACGAAGTGCGTACATATGCAGAAGAGTTAATTGGTAAAACTTTAGTTACTCACCAAACGGGTCCTGAAGGTAAGGAAGTAAAGCGCTTACTTATCGAAGAAGGCTGTGATATCAAGAAAGAATATTATGTAGGTCTTGTATTGGACCGAGCAACTTCACAAGTTGTCCTGATGGCTTCAGAAGAAGGCGGAACGGAAATTGAAGAAGTAGCAGAACAAACTCCGGAAAAAATCTTTAAAGAGTACATCGATCCTGTTGTTGGATTAACAGGTTTCCAAGCGAGACGTATTGCATTCAATATCAACATTCCTCAAAAGCTTGTTGGAAAAGCAGCTAAATTCATGATGGGTCTTTACAATGTGTACGTCCAAAAGGATGCTTCCATTGTTGAAATTAACCCGTTAGTAGTAACAGGGGATGGAGACGTAATGGCACTTGATGCGAAGTTCAACTTCGATTCAAATGCATTATATCGTCAAAAAGATGTCATCGAGTTACGAGATCTTGAAGAAGAAGATGCGAAAGAAATTGAAGCTTCTAAGTATGACCTAAGCTATATTTCCCTTGACGGTAATATCGGGTGTATGGTTAACGGAGCTGGTCTTGCCATGGCTACGATGGACATCGTGAAGCATTATGGCGGAGATCCCGCTAACTTCCTTGATGTTGGGGGCGGTGCCACAGCTGAAAAGGTAACAGAAGCATTCAAAATCATCCTTTCTGATGAAAACGTTAAAGGTATTTTCGTCAATATCTTCGGTGGAATCATGAAATGTGACGTCATTGCAACAGGAGTAGTGGAAGCAGCTAAGCAAATCGGTCTTCAAGTACCTCTAGTTGTACGTCTTGAAGGTACAAACGTTGACCTAGGAAAAGAAATCCTGAATCAATCAGGATTGAATATTATTGCAGCTGAATCCATGGCAGACGGCGCACAAAAAATCGTTGAGCAAGTAGGCTAAGAAAGGCGGGGGACTAATGAGCGTATTTATTAATAAAGATACCAAGGTTGTTGTACAAGGAATTACAGGATCAACAGCTTTATTCCATACAAAGCAAATGCTTGAATACGGTACACAAATCGTGGCAGGTGTAACACCTGGAAAAGGCGGAACAGAGGTTGAAGGCGTACCTGTTTTCAATACGGTGGAAGAAGCAAAGAAAGCAACTGGCGTAAATGCATCCGTCATTTATGTTCCTGCTCCATTTGCAGCAGATGCAATCATGGAAGCGGTAGATGCCGAGCTTGATTTAGCCATTTGTATCACAGAGCATATTCCTGTGTTGGATATGGTGAAGGTTAAGCGTTATATGGAAGGCAAGAAAACTCGCCTTGTTGGGCCAAACTGTCCTGGAGTCATTACTCCTGACGAGTGTAAAATTGGTATCATGCCAGGTTACATCCATACAAAAGGTCATGTAGGGGTGGTTTCACGTTCTGGTACTCTGACGTATGAAGCTGTTCACCAACTTTCACAAGCTGGAATCGGACAATCAACGGCAGTAGGTATCGGAGGAGATCCTGTAAACGGTACAGATTTCATCGACGTATTGAAAGCATTTAATGAAGATGAGGACACGTATGCCGTGATCATGATTGGTGAGATCGGTGGTACGGCCGAAGAAGAAGCTGCTGAATGGATCAAAGCCAATATGACGAAGCCTGTAGTCGGCTTCATCGGAGGACGTACGGCACCTCCAGGGAAACGTATGGGTCATGCCGGTGCTATCATTTCCGGTGGTAAAGGAACGGCTGATGAGAAAATCCGTGTTATGAATGAATGCGGGATTCAAGTAGCCCCAACTCCTTCAGATATGGGCGAAACATTGATCAAGGTTCTGAAAGAAGAAGGAATCCTCGATAAATGTAAAACTCATTAATTTTTGTATTGAGACTGATAGCATAGCTATCAGTCTCAGTTTTATCTATTTATATTTATTTCACTAAATAATCGTTAGGAGGCTGTAAATGAAAGGAAAACGTCATCTGCTTTTTCATATCCATCACTGCCGGGGAATAGGTTTAAAGGGAACAAAAAGATTAATTCAAACCTGCAGGGATCTTTACACTGTCTTTGATCTCCCCATATCAAAACTTCAACAAATAACTACTGCTACTTCTACGAATATAGAACTCTTCTATAAAGACCTTCATTCCTTTTCTTCAGATCGCTATATGCAACAGTACGCTGAGAACGACATAGAGTGGATTACATTGTTGGATGATGATTATCCCGCTTTATTGAAAAACGTGTATGATCCCCCCTTTCTACTCTTCTTAAAAGGAGACAAGAAATTGCTTCAAGCCTCAATAAAATTGGCTGTAATAGGCTCGAGAAACGCCACTTCCTACACAGAAAAAGTCCTTCAAACCATGATTCCAGAGCTTGTCAAACAAAATGTGGTCATTGTAAGCGGACTTGCCAAAGGCGCCGATACAATGGCACACTATGAATCGATTCACTCAGGTGGTAAAACAATAGGTGTGCTGGGGGGAGGGTTCCAGCATATATATCCAAGACAAAATGTCGATCTGGCTCATCATATGATGGACCATCACCTTCTTCTATCGGAATATCCTCCTTATGTAAAGCCTGCGAAATGGCATTTTCCATTTAGGAACCGAATCATAAGTGGTCTTAGTAATGCGGTACTCGTAACAGAAGCCAGGAAAAAGAGCGGGACCTTCATAACCGCTGACTATGCATTAAACGAAGGAAGAGAAGTTCTATGCGTACCAGGTCCCATACATGACCCATTAGCAGAAGGAACAAATACCCTCATTCAAGAAGGAGCCAAGATGGTGTTATCAATAGAAGACATTTTTTCGGAACTCGGGGTATAAACTTCATAAATATGTTATAAAATCTTTTAATAAGGCTCTCATGGCGCAATCAATCAGTTGTGATTAAAACCAAAAGACAAAGTGTGCTATAAAAATAGTTCTACTATACAAGACTATATCTCCCACAACAAACTATCATAATTCTGTTCTCTATCCATGAAGGGCTTTTTATACCAGCTTTTAGTTAGAAATCAACGAATGGTTTCTTCTCTAAGATAGGAACACACTCTATGAAAAAGCTTAAATAAAAAGGATTTTCACTCATGAAAGCTTGATAATTACAAGTAATTTATACAAAATGGTTGCAATTATAGTAAAACTGTTATACATTTTGCAACAGGTATCAAAAACTGTATATAAGAGAAATAAATAGATAAGAGCAGTACTTCTCTACACTGAAAACAAATTCATACCTGTGTGAATGTAAGTGTAAACGTTTCCGTTTGTACTTGTTAATTAAACATTCCAGGGCGCTATAAAACAGTGATTATTTTCCTCTTTAAGGAGGCTTATTGGATGGCAGATTATTTAGTAATAGTGGAATCGCCGGCTAAGGCGAAAACGATTGAACGTTATTTAGGAAAAAAATATAAGGTCAGGGCTTCAATGGGACACGTCAGAGACTTACCCAAAAGTCAAATGGGCGTGAATGTTGAGAATGAATTTGAGCCTAAGTATATTACGATCCGGGGTAAGGGCCCTGTATTAAAAGAATTGAAAACAGCTGCGAAAAAAGTGAAAAGAATCTTTCTTGCAGCCGACCCCGACAGAGAGGGGGAGGCGATTGCCTGGCATCTTGCTCACAGCCTGGATATGGACACTACTTCAGAGTGCAGGGTTGTATTTAACGAAATCACCAAGGATGCAATCAAAGAATCTTTCAAGCATCCCCGTGCAATCAATATGGACCTGGTCGATGCTCAGCAGGCGCGCAGAATTTTAGACAGGTTGGTAGGGTACAACATCAGCCCATTGTTATGGAAAAAGGTCAAAAAAGGATTAAGTGCCGGGAGGGTTCAATCCGTAGCCGTCCGCTTAATCATCGACAGGGAAAATGAAATCAAAAGCTTCACACCTGAAGAGTACTGGTCCATCGAAGCGGAATTCACCAAAGGAAAAGATACCTTCCAGGCATCTTTTTATGGTATTGACGGTAAAAAGGTAGAGCTGAAAACGGAAGAGGACGTAAAAGATGTTCTCGGGAAAATAAAAGGTAAATCCTTTCAAGTCAATAAAGTGACAAAGAAGGAAAGAAAAAGAAATCCCGCACCTCCGTTTACTACTTCATCCCTTCAACAGGAAGCAGCACGGAAATTAAATTTCCGCGCAAAGAAGACAATGATGCTTGCACAGCAATTATACGAAGGAATCGAGATGGGTAAACAAGGAACCGTTGGATTTATCACTTATATGAGAACGGACTCCACCCGTATTTCCGAAGTCGCTCAAAAAGAAGCCAATGAATACATCGTGAATAAATATGGCCAGGATTTCATCAAACAGTCTGATCGCAAAGAAAAAAAACAGCAAAAAGCTCAGGATGCCCATGAAGCTGTTCGTCCGACCAGTACCTTAAGAGATCCATCGTCCGTTAAAGAGTTTCTTTCCAGAGACCAATACCGGCTGTATAAATTGATCTGGGAACGGTTTGTAGCAAGTGAGATGGCTCCAGCGATTATGGATACAATGAGTGTCGATATTGTAAATGGCTCAGTAATGTTTAGAGCAACTGGTTCAAAAGTGAAGTTCCCCGGCTTTATGAAGGTATATGTCGAGGGATCTGATGACCAAAAAGAAGAAAAAGACAATCTTCTTCCGGCATTGGAAGAAAAAGATAAAGTGAAAAGTGAAAACATCGACCCAAATCAGCATTTCACTCAGCCTCCACCAAGGTATACCGAGGCCCGACTTGTTAAAACATTAGAAGAACTGGGTATAGGCAGACCTTCCACATATGCTCCGACCCTTGATACGATACAAAGAAGAGGATATGTAACCCTGGATAACAAGCGTTTTATTCCGACAGAGCTTGGAGAAATCGTATTAGAGTTAGTAAGGGAATTCTTCCCGGATATCATCGATGTCGAGTTTACGGCAAACATGGAACGGAGCCTTGATGACATAGAGGATGGCAATGTGAGATGGGAGAGAATCATTGACCGTTTTTATCAGGATTTTGAAAAACATCTTGAGAAAGCGGAAAACGAAATGGAGAAAATTGAAATTCGTGATGAACCTGCCGGAGAAGACTGTGAAGAATGCGGTCATCCAATGGTGTTTAAAATGGGGCGGTATGGTAAATTCATGGCTTGCAGTAATTTTCCTGACTGCCGGAATACAAAGCCGATCGTCAAAGAAATCGGTGTGAAATGCCCTAAATGTGAAAAAGGAAATATCATTGAACGTAAAAGTAAGAAGAAGCGTATTTTCTACGGGTGTGATCAGTATCCTGAATGTGATTTCTTATCCTGGGACAAACCGATTGAAAGGAAATGTCCGAAATGTTCTGAGTTGCTCGTAGAGAAGAAGCTTAAAAAGGGTAATCAAATTCAATGTACGAATTGTGATTATAAAGAAGAGCCGCAGAAATAGTGTAGGTTTGAGTGTTCTAACAACCCGGTCCAGTGATTGGGAGGTGGTGAGGAATACTAATCAACCCCTCATCACCTGATGATTGTGAACAGTGTTAATAAAAAACGTTGATTGTTGAACAATGAACTTATACAATGTAACGAGGGACTGTTCCAACAGGTGATTTCTCTATTGCCTAATGGGTCAGCCCTTTTGTGTTTACACGTAATCTGTTTAACAGCTGATACGAATTTCAATATACATGAATCTTTTTTATTATCGTCCCTTGATGTTCAATGCAAAGGGGATAAAGATCGTGTTTGGCCTGTAGGAGGTTAATCGTCATGCCAGTAAACGTCATTGGAGCAGGGTTAGCAGGAAGTGAAGCCGCTTGGCAGATAGCGAAGAGGGGAATAAAGGTCAACCTTTTCGAAATGAGACCCATTACTAAAACGCCTGCCCACCATACAGATAAATTTGCAGAGCTTGTGTGCAGTAACTCACTTAGAGCAAATACTCTTACAAATGCAGTAGGAGTGTTAAAGGAAGAAATGAGACGATTGGATTCAGTCATTCTGTCAGCTGCGGATTCATGTTCCGTTCCTGCTGGAGGAGCATTGGCCGTTGATCGTCATGAATTTGCAGCATTGGTTACGGATAAAGTGAAAAATCACCCGAACGTTACAGTGTTTAATGAAGAGGTCACCAATATACCCGAGGGAATCACCATCGTAGCGACCGGACCGCTTACAAGTGAGGGGCTTTCTAAGCAAATCAAGCACCTGACAGGAGAAGAACATTTATACTTCTATGATGCAGCTGCACCGATCATAGAGAAAGACTCCATAGATATGGATAAGGTATACTTGAAGTCACGTTATGATAAAGGGGAAGCTGCGTACTTAAATTGTCCTATGACTGAAAGTGAGTTCGATCGTTTCTATGAAGCACTTATATCCGCAGAGACGGTTCCGCTGAAAGAGTTTGAAAAAGAAGTATTTTTTGAAGGTTGTATGCCAATTGAGGTCATGGCTTCTCGTGGGAAGAAGACCATGTTATTTGGCCCCCTTAAGCCAGTGGGATTAGAAGACCCTAAAACAGGAAAACGTCCATATGCTGTAGTACAATTAAGGCAAGATGATGCAGCGGGGACACTTTACAATATCGTCGGGTTTCAAACTCATTTAAAGTGGGGGCCTCAGAAAGAGGTTCTTCGCTTGATTCCAGGACTTGAGAATGCGGATATTGTCCGTTTTGGTGTCATGCACAGGAATACCTTCATCAACTCACCAAATGTCCTAAAAGATACGTATCAGCTAAAAAATCATGAAAATCTGTTTTTTGCAGGACAAATGACAGGTGTGGAAGGCTATGTTGAATCTGCTGCAAGCGGATTGATCGCCGGAATCAATGCGGCAAAACTAGCTATGGAAAAAGAGCCCCTGGAGTTTCCTGCCGATACGGCAATCGGAAGCATGGCCAGATATATTACGACCGCTAACAAAAACAACTTTCAACCGATGAATGCCAATTTCGGACTTTTCCCTGACTTACCCAAAAAGGTCAAAGGTAAAAAAGAACGGAATGAACAACACGCAAACAGGGCACTGGAAACAATTCAGAACTTTGTGAAAAAAGTGTAAAATTCATTGCAAGGGTTGCCTTGTTGTGTTACTATTTAGTAGCCCTTGTGAGGTGTTAAACATGAAGAATCAATTAGATGAACAATTAGATTCCTTTACTGAATATTTACAAATAGAAAAGCATTATTCTGTTCATACTTTTGAACAATATCGTCATGATATTGAAGAGTTCTACGTATTTATGAAAGAACAAGGTTTATGTTCACTAAAAGATGTCGAGTATTCTGATGCGAGACTTTTTTTAACCAAGCTGCATGATCATGGTTTAATGAGATCTTCCATTTCAAGGAAGGTTTCCAGCATAAGAAGCTTTTACCGTTATTTAAATAGGGAAAAGCACCTGCTTGATAATCCTTTTTCATTTGTAAGTCTTCCGAAAAAAGAACAGCGATTGCCTAACTTTTTTTATGAGGAGGAAATACAGGCACTGCTTGATGCATGTGTTGGGAAATCCCCGATGGAAGTGCGAAACCGGGCTATATTCGAGCTTCTCTATGCAACAGGAATACGTGTGAGTGAGTGTACGAATATACAGATAGGCGACGTTGACCTTGGGTTGTCTACAGTCCTGGTTAAAGGAAAAGGGAACAAAGAAAGATATGTGCCATTTGGAAGCTTTGCCCACGATGCTCTGGAACAATACATAACACATTCCCGGCCAAAGCTTGCGAAAAATGTGGAACATACTCAATTGCTCGTCAATCATCGCGGTGGAGCATTATCCTCAAGAGGTGTACGTCTGATCTTAAATAAGATTATCGAAAAAGCTTCTTTGACGGGGAAAATACACCCCCATATGCTACGACACACGTTTGCTACCCATTTATTGAATAATGGTGCCGATTTGAGAACGGTTCAGGAACTTCTTGGACACGCTCAGTTATCATCCACTCAGCTGTATACCCATGTAACCAAGGATCAGTTGAGGAAAACGTATTTAGCACATCATCCACGTGCTTAGAAGAGTTGGAGGTCAGGATATGGAACAATTCCACGCAACCACTATTTTTGCCGTACAGCATAAAGGCAATTGTGCGATGTCTGGTGACGGTCAGGTTACTTTCGGCAATTCAGTTGTTATGAAGCATACAGCAAAAAAGGTACGAAAACTATTTAATGGGAAAGTATTGGCTGGGTTTGCAGGATCTGTTGCCGATGCGTTTACTTTGTCAGAATTGTTTGAAGGGAAGCTTCAGGAGTTCAACGGAAATCTTCCGAGGGCGGCAGTCGAGCTCGCAAAAGAGTGGCGAAGCGATAAAGTACTGAGAAAGCTTGAAGCCATGTTGATTGTGATGGATGAAAATCACCTTTTATTAATTTCTGGAACAGGTGAAGTGATTGAACCGGATGATGGGATTCTGGCCATTGGATCCGGTGGGAATTACGCACTATCTGCCGGCAGGGCGCTGAAATTATATGCCGGGGACCACTTGAGTGCAAAGGAAATTGCACGGTCTTCCCTTGAAATTGCTGCCGATATATGTGTATATACGAATAACCAAATTATCGTTGAAGAGCTTTAAATACCAAATGTCAGGTTTAATTTGATTCTCCCACACTATAGGAAAATAAGGAGTGTGCTACTTGATGAAGAGTACTGACCACTTAACACCAAGGCAAATAGTTGAACGTCTTGATCAATATATTGTAGGGCAAAAGGATGCAAAGAGAGCCGTTGCTATTGCGCTCAGAAATCGTTATAGACGTAGCCGGTTGTCTGATATATTGAAAGATGAAGTTATTCCGAAGAATATCTTAATGATGGGCCCGACTGGTGTCGGTAAGACGGAGATTGCCAGAAGAATCGCAAAATTGGTCCGTGCCCCATTTGTTAAGGTGGAGGCTACCAAGTTTACGGAAGTCGGTTATGTCGGACGCGATGTTGAATCAATGGTCAGAGATCTGGTTGAAACGTCCGTCCGCCTGGTAAAAGAGGAAAAAATGGTAGGAGTTCGTGAAAGAGCGGCTGAAAATGCAAGCCGCCGCTTAGTTGAACTTGTTGTGCCCTCAAAAAAGAAATCTTCTTCTTATAAGAACCCATTTGAAATGATTTTCGGTGGTAACGGGTCACAAGGCACATCGGAAGAAGAGGAAGAAAAACAGGAAGAGATTTCACTCCAGGAGCAAAGAAGAAGAATGGAAAAGCGACTTGAAAATGGTGAGTTGGAAGAAGAATTCATCACCATTGAAGTAGAGGAGCAACAAGCTTCAATGTTTGATATGCTTCAAGGATCAGGTATGGAACAAATGGGGATGAACATGCAGGATGCCCTAAGTAATTTCATGCCAAAGAAAAAGAAAAAACGTAAATTAAAGGTGAAAGAAGCAAGGGTTGTCCTGACAAACGAGGAAGCTCAAAAGCTTATTGACATGGATGAAGTCACGCAGGAGGCAATCATAAGGGCAGAACAGTCCGGGATCATCTTCATCGATGAGATTGATAAAATTGCCAGCAAGAGCTCAGGTCAATCTTCAGCTGATGTATCCAGAGAAGGTGTTCAACGCGACATCCTTCCTGTAGTGGAAGGATCGACCGTTGTCACGAAATATGGCTCGGTGAAAACAGATCATGTTCTGTTCATCGCTGCCGGTGCCTTTCACATGAGTAAACCTTCTGATCTTATCCCTGAATTACAAGGGCGTTTTCCGATCAGAGTGGAACTTCAGAAGTTGTCTACAGACGACTTCTTGCGGATACTAGTTGAACCGGATAATGCTATCATTAAACAATATATCGCTTTAATGGAAACAGAAGGTATACAAATTGAATTTTCTGACGATGCTATTCGTAGACTCGCTGAAATTGCCTATGATGTAAATCAAAATACCGATAATATCGGGGCTAGAAGACTTCATACCATTATGGAAAAACTCCTTGAAGACCTATCTTTTGAAGCACCTGATATCACACTGGAAACAGTGAAAATCACTCCTCAATACGTGGATGATAAATTAGGGGCCATTTCTAAAGATAAGGATCTCAGTCAGTTTATTCTATAAGTTTTCACTTTCCCTTTATTGGGTAAAGGTAGATGGATTAAGGATACCACTAAATTAAATAATAGATACACTTAAGTTGTAGTAGGAGGAAATGTAATGAATTTATTAGCCAAAACAAGAACGATTAATGCTATGCTGCAAAAAGCAGCTGGTAAACCGGTGAACTTTAAAGAAATGTCAGAAACTCTAAGTAAGGTAATTGAAGCGAATGTATTCGTGGTAAGCCGCCGTGGTAAACTATTGGGTTATGCTATTAATCAACAAATTGAAAACGAGCGGATGAAACAAATGCTTGCTGACCGCCAATTTCCTGAGGAGTATACCCAAAACTTATTTAATGTCCAAGAAACGTCACCAAACCTGGATGTTAATAGTGAATATACTGCTTTCCCTGTAGAGAATAGAGAGTTCTTCAAGAATGGTTTAACGACCATCGTACCGATCATCGGCGGTGGAGAACGGTTGGGTACGCTGATCCTGGCACGACTTGAAGCAAGCTTTGAAGACGATGATTTAATCCTTGCTGAATATGGTGCAACTGTAGTAGGAATGGAGATTCTTCGTGAAAAAGCTGAAGAAATCGAAGTGGAAGCAAGAAGTAAGGCTGTTGTACAAATGGCGATCAGTTCATTGTCATACAGTGAGCTTGAGGCCATTGAACATATTTTTGAAGAGTTAAATGGAAATGAAGGTCTTCTGGTCGCTTCAAAAATTGCCGATAGAGTCGGAATTACCCGCTCAGTAATCGTCAATGCCCTTCGTAAACTTGAAAGTGCCGGTGTAATTGAATCTCGTTCCCTTGGAATGAAAGGTACTTACATTAAAGTATTAAATAATAAGTTCTTAGTTGAATTAGATAAATTGCGTACAAATTAATGAAACCAAAGCTGTTTCCCCTACATGGGAAGCAGCTTTTTTTGTTATGAAAATCGATTTCAAAACGAATTTAGCTGTCTCAGCTTTTATGGGAAGAATGAAGGGAAGAGTCAGATTGTTTAGGGAAAATAAGCCGAATGGACTACTGGCAATCGTACTTTAGCTATTGCCATCTTTTGTGTGGATAGTACAATAAAGTTACAACAATGTTACGACCTAATTCGACATCCATCCGTGGAATATGACAAATATAGGGAAACTCCAGTATTCACCTGATCAAAGGTGATGTTTTCTTATGCAGGTTGTAAAAAGATTTCATAAAGCTCACCAATTCGTCGTGAACTTGTTTGGAATATAACTCGTCATTTTACTACCGTCACTCATTGTAATATTCATGTAATATAAATTGAAAAAAAACACTAGTTTTTAGAAATAATAACCATGGGAATATAAGGGTTAAAGATGGTTTGAAAGTCACGAATTCGATGAATTTAGCTCTCTTTCTTGAAAATTTACCGAATATTCATAGACACTAATCTTACGAAATATTACAATAAGTACTGTTGTATGATAAAAATGTCAAAAATAGTTGAAACATGTCAAAAAACGGATAGAGGTGCCAAAAAGTGAAACTTTTTTCCAACACCTTCACAACACTTGAAAACGGCTTGAATTATGCCTCCTTAAATCAGAAAGTTATTTCTCAAAATATTGCGAATGTCGATACACCGAATTATAAAGCAAAAAAGGTAGAGTTTAAGTCGATGTTAAATCAGTCCCTTCAACAACTGGAAGCCACCAGAACCAATTCACGTCATTTTACATTTCACTCAACCAATCAAAATCCTGCCATAAAGACGAAATCTGATTTTCAGTATAATCATAATGGTAACGGGGTGGATCTGGATCAGGAAATGTCAGAGATGGCAACGAATCAGATCTATTTTAATGCCATATCAGACAGGATAAATGGAAAATTTAACAGTCTGCAATCTGTTATAAGGGGAGGGAAATAGTTATGGCGATATTTACTGGTATGAATACGACTGCTTCTGCTCTAACTGCCCAACGTTTAAGGATGGATGTCATTTCCTCCAATATGGCGAATGTGGATACAACAAGAGGGAAAATGGTAAATGGGGAGTGGCAGCCTTATCAAAGAAAGTCTGTTGTGATGGCGCCAAAAGAAAATCAGTTTTCATCATTTTTAAATAAGGCAATGAATACGAGGGACAACCACTCTGTTGGCAATGGTGTGGAGGTATCCCGAATTGAAGAAGATGGAGAAACACCATTCAAAATGGTTTATGACCCGGAGCACCCCGATGCAAATGACGAAGGATATGTTCGACTGCCGAATGTAGATCCTTTAAGAGAGATGGTGGACCTGATTTCAGCTACCCGTTCCTATGAAGCGAATGTTACGGTATTTAACGCAAATAAAGCAATGTTAATGAAATCATTAGAAATTGGTAAATAAAGAGAGGTTTTAGTTCTATGGCAATTCCTAATATTAATTCGGTGAATCCCGGCATTATAAGTCCGTCATTAGCCAATAAAAATAATTCTCCTGCAGAGGCAACTGAAAATTTTAGTCAATTACTCAAAAAGTCCATCGATGAAGTCAATAAGATGCAGGTGCAGTCAGATCAATTAACGGAAAAGCTCGTTCGGGGTGAAAACGTTGATCTACATCAAGTGATGATTGCTTCCCAAAAGGCAAGCATTACACTGCAAACGACAATGGAAGTCCGTAACAAAGTAGTAGAAGCTTATCAAGAGATTATGAGAATGCCAATGTAGTAGACTCATGCAGTCGAGTACCGGAGGATTGTAATGAATGAATCGTTTAAGAAATATACAGAGCAGATAAAGTCCTATTGGACAAGTAGAACGAAAAAACAAAAAATAAGCATGGGCGCTATCTTTTTGATAACAATCATTCTTATCAGTGCAGTAAGCTATTTTTCAACAAGGACGACTCTCGAACCTTTATATAGTAATTTATCACCTTCTGAAACGGGCACCATTAAAGAAAATCTTGATGGCAGAGGGATCCCTTCTGAAATTACCGAAGGTGGATCGACGATTATGGTCCCTAGAGAACAAGTGGATACTTTAAAGGTTGAACTGGCGGCAGAGGGGATACCCAACTCTGGGAGTATTGACTATACCTTTTTTAGTCAAAATGCCGGATTTGGAATGACAGATAATGAATTCAATGTCATGAAACTGGATGCCATGCAAACAGAATTAGCTAATTTGATGAAAGGTATAGATGGGATCCAGGATGCGAAAGTCATGATTAATCTCCCTGAAAAGCAGATTTTCTTAAATGATGATGTTCAAAATGCGTCTGCTTCTATTGTATTGGATACAAAGCCAGGTTTTGCTTTTGATCAAAAGCAGATTAAATCACTATACCATCTTGTTTCAAAAAGTGTTCCTGACCTTCCTACTGAGAATATCGCCATCATGAATCAATATTTTGAGTATTTTGATTTAGAATCTCAAAATAATTCCATGGGAAGCGGGAATTTTGCTCAACAAATGAATGTAAAGAAAGAAGTCGAGCGGGATATTCAACGTCAGGTTCAAAACATGCTGGGTACACTGATCGGCTTTAATAAAGTAGTGGTTTCGGTCACGACTGATATTGACTTTACCCAGGAAAACCGAGAAGAAACCATCGTGACCCCAGTCGATGAAGAGAACATTGAAGGAATTGCTGTCAGCGCTCAGAGAATTACTGAGACATTTTCAGGTGAAGGTGCGGTTCCAGGTGGTACAACCGGCACAGGGGATGCCAATGAACCGACCAATAGTGGGGTCACTTATGGATCCAGTTCAGAGTCGAATGGTGATTATGAGCGAATGGAAGAAACGATTAACAACGAAGTCAATCGTATAAAAAAAGAAATTGTAGAGAGCCCATATAAAATAAGGGACCTTGGTATCCAGGTCATGGTGGAACCGCCTGACCCGGAAGAAGAAACATCACTGCCGCAGGATAGGGTCGATGATATTCGTCAAGTATTGTCCACGATCGTTCGTACATCGATTGATAAAGAGGCGAACCCTGAGCTTACGGACGAGGCGATCGAAGATAAGGTCGTAGTTTCGGTTCAGCCGTTCAATGGCAAAGTTGACGTCGCATCTAAGGAAAATCCTGTACTGCCTTGGTGGACGTATGTTGTTGGAGGCATTCTGCTTGTAGTGATTCTCCTATTGGTATTCTTCTTATTGCGTTCCAGAAGAAAAGAGACCATTGAAGAAGCAGAGTATGAAGAAACAAGAGAGCCCGTCCATATCCCGGATATCGAGCCGAAAGAAGAAACAGAGGGCTCAATTCGGAGGAAGCAACTGGAGAGAATGGCTAAAGATAAACCAGAAGAATTTGCGAAACTATTACGCACCTGGTTAGCAGAGGATTAGGAGGAATGAATATGGTAAGAAGAGAGAAAGGTTTAACTGGGAAACAAAAGGCAGCCATCCTCCTGATCTCTCTTGGTCCTGATGTATCAGCATCTGTGTACAAGCATTTGGCGGAAGAAGAAATTGAGAAGTTGACACTAGAAATTTCCGGAGTGAAGAAAGTAGAGACGGAAGCGAAGGAAGATATTTTAGAAGAGTTTCATCAAATTGCCATTGCCCAGGACTATATCTCACAAGGAGGTATCGGGTATGCGAAAACTGTTTTGGAAAAGGCACTCGGGTCTGAGCAGGCTTCAGCTATCATTAATCGTCTGACCTCATCTTTACAGGTTAAACCGTTTGACTTTGCAAGAAGAGCTGATGCAGCTCAAATTCTTAACTTTATCCAAAGTGAGCATCCTCAGACGATTGCGTTAATACTATCTTATCTGGACCCACAACAAGCAGGGCAGATTCTTTCAGAGCTGCCACAGGAAGTTCAGGCAGATATCGCAAGACGCATCGCGGTGATGGATGGTACCTCCCCGGAAGTGATCAGTGAAGTAGAAGCCATCTTGGAAAGGAAACTGTCTGCTACTGTTACCCAGGATTATTCCCAAACCGGCGGAGTGGAAGCTGTAGTGGAAGTATTAAATGGAGTAGATCGTTCCACCGAAAAAACGATCCTCGATGCCTTGGAAATTCAGGATCCGGAATTAGCCGAAGAAATCAAAAAGAGAATGTTTGTATTTGAAGATATTGTCACTCTTGACGGTCGTTCCATTCAACGGGTTATCCGGGATTGTGATAATGAAGATCTGCTTCTGTCGCTTAAAGTGTCCAGCGATGAAGTGAAAGAAGTGGTCTTCAGGAATATGTCTAACCGGATGGTTGAAACCCTTAAAGAAGAAATGGAATTCATGGGGCCGGTACGATTGCGGGATGTGGAAGAAGCTCAATCACGGATTGTAGCAGTCATAAGAAGATTAGAGGATTCAGGTGAGATTATCATCGCCCGTGGTGGAGGAGACGATATTATTGTCTAGGATTATAAAGTCTACCGTAGCTCAAACCTTTGAGGACAATCGGAAAGTGATATCTCTTAAGAGAGTTAATCCGATGGAAGACGTATCCGCACAGGAAGACGCACAAATAGGGGATGCATCTTTTCGTGGGGATCAGATAATTAAACAAGCGACCATTCAAGCAGAACAAATTATTCAGGAAGCAATTGAAAAGTCCCGTCAAGAAGAAGAACGGTTGGTCCGTGAAAAAGAAAAATGGATATCAGAGCGTGAGCAGCTTGTGCAGGAAGCCTATAATACTGGATTTCTTCAGGGTGAAGAAGAGGGCAGAATTAAGGGCTATCAGGAATATCAGCACAAACTTCAGGAGGCAAACGAGATAGCCGAGCGTAACAGGGAACAGTATGAAGGTTATATTCAAAATGCAGAGAAAGTCATTATTAACCTGGGGGTAGCGTGTGCCGAGAAAATATTGAATCAAACCCTGCAGGAAGAACCGGATCAATTCCTCTCCATCGTGGAAAGGGGACTGAAGGAAGTGAGGGATTTACATCATATCCAAATACATGTTCACCCCTCCAGGCATAAGCTTCTTGTCAGAAATAAATCCGAGCTCGAAGTGATGTTTCCAACCGATATTCAATGCTTCATTTATGCAAACGATGATCTCGGTCCGGAAGAATCCTATATTGAAACCAATCAGGGGCGGGTCATTATCAGCATTGATTCACAACTAAAAGAATTAAAGTTGAAGCTTCACCATCTCCTGGAAGGTGATGTGGAATGAAAGCAGCAGACCTAATTTCTCATATCCCTCATATCCCAACTTTCAAGAAATTTGGGAAAGTAAAAAGAGTTGTTGGGTTGATGATTGAGTCCCAGGGCCCTGAAAGCTCTGTGGGTGAAGTGTGTCATATCCATATCCTCTCACGTGGCAAACAAAAAGTGATACAAGCAGAAGTCGTAGGCTTTAATGATGATTTAGTGATTCTTATGCCATATACCAACATGCAGGATATCTC
This sequence comes from Rossellomorea arthrocnemi, assembly GCF_904424705.1. Taxonomy (GTDB): domain Bacteria; phylum Bacillota; class Bacilli; order Bacillales; family Bacillaceae_B; genus Rossellomorea; species Rossellomorea arthrocnemi. The sequence goes on from NZ_CAJGBF010000003.1 coordinate 85,408, forward strand.
ACCAGGGAGTTTAGTGGAAGCAACAGCAAAGCCATTGGAAATCAAAATAGGGCCATCGTTAATCGGGAAAGTGATTGATTCCTTGGGACATCCACTTGATGGCAGTCAATTACCGCAAGGATTAAGCACTGCTTATACAGAACAGGAACCGCCTAATCCTCTATCCAGACCCCCCATTGATGAAAAAATGGAGGTTGGCGTAAAAGCCATTGACAGCATGTTGACGGTAGGTAAAGGACAGAGGGTAGGGATTTTTGCTGGAAGTGGTGTAGGGAAAAGTACATTGCTGGGAATGATCGCCAGAAATACGAAAGCGGACTTAAATGTCATTGCACTGGTGGGTGAGCGTGGCAGGGAAGTAAGGGAATTCATTGAAAGAGATTTAGGTGAAGAAGGGCTGAAACGAACGATTGTAGTGGCGGCGACTTCTGACCAGCCTGCTCTCATGAGAATAAAAGGCGCCTTTACGGCAACAGCGATTGCGGAATATTTTCGTGATAAAGGCATGAACGTCATGCTGATGATGGATTCTGCCACCAGGGTTGCCATGGCTCAGAGGGAAATAGGTTTAGCAGTTGGGGAACCCCCCACAACAAAGGGATATACTCCTTCTGTATTCGCTATATTACCAAAATTACTTGAGAGAACTGGAACCAATCTTCACGGTAGCATTACGGCCTTTTATACCGTTCTCGTAGATGGTGATGATCTAAATGAGCCAATTTCAGACACAGTGAGGGGGATACTTGATGGTCATATCGTTCTTGACCGTCAAATCTCGAATCGGGGTCAATACCCTGCCATCAATATCTTGAAAAGTGTAAGCAGGTTAATGAATCACCTTGCCTCAAAAGAACATTTACAGGCTGCCACTAGAATAAGAGAGTTATTGAGTACCTATATGAACTCAGAAGACTTGATACAAATAGGTGCATACAAAAAAGGAACCTCCCGTGAGGTGGATGAAGCCATCAACTATTATCCTGGAATCATTTCCTTTTTGAAACAGGGAGTGTACGAACAGGTGTCGCTTCCCGCGAGTGTTGATGAGCTTATACAGCTATCGGAAAGAGGTGGATGATTCGAATGAGTTATCAGTATAAATTCCAACGAATTTTAACTTTAAAAGAAAAAGAAAAAGATGAAGTACAAGAAATGTACAAGGGATCTATCGAAAAGTTTGAAGCTGTTGCTGAGAAACTTTACGAATTCTTGAAAAAGAAAGAGACTCTTGAACTTCACCAAGAGAGTAAATTACAGGGTGGGCTATCTGTACAGGATATTCGTCATCACCAACAGTTCATCACCAATCTTGAAAAGACTATTTCATATTATCAGGATTTGGTAATACAAGCGAGAAATCGGATGAAGTGGTATGAAGAAAAGCTGGTAGATATGAATGTGGAAGTAAAAAAATACGAAAAAATGAAGGAAAAAGATTTTGAGCGATTTCTTCAAAATATCCAATTCATTGAAAATAAGCAATTAGATGAAGTATCAGTCGTCCAATATATGAAACGGGGAGTAAGGTGATCTCATGGCAAAGGTAATCGAAGAGGATAAAAAAGATTCATACAATCGTTTCCAACGAGTCATTTTTATCATCGTCATTCCCCTCTTGTTTGCGATAACCTTCGCTTTGGTCATCATGCAGTTCGCAGGGATAAATGTATTTGAAAAAGCTCAGTCATTAAGTTCGGATATTCCTTTTTTGGCCAAGGTCATTCCTTCAGATGATGTGGAGGATCGAAAACAATTGCAAGAGAGAATCATTTCATTAAACGCTACAATGGAAGATCAAGAAGCGAAAATGGCTCAGCTTCAAAGTGAAATGGATAAGAAAGACAGTGATAATGAACAACTGCAGGCAACAATCCAGCAGCAGAAAGACGAACTGGAAGAGTTACGTCAGATTGGTGAAGAAAATAAACGGGCATTTAAAGAAGTTGTCAATACCTTTGAAGCGATGTCTGCAAAGAGCGCCGCTCCGGTTCTCATGGAAATGAAAGATGAAGAGGCAATGAAGATCCTTTCAAATATTAAACCGGATACGCTGGCTGATATCCTGGAAAAAATGCCCCCAGGGGATGCTGCAAGATACACCAGTCTTCTTTCGACGGAGGAATAATGAACTCTGTTCCTTTTAAGGGGGTGAATAAATGGAAATAGGAATCGGTACTCAACGTGCAACCGTTGCAACATCTTTGTATAAGGAAGTAAATGTGTCCAATAAGCAGACTGAAGCTTTTTCACAACACCTTTTGGGATTTGTTTCGAATCAGAGTAGTGGAATGAAAGAAGTAAAGGAACAGGACGCCATGTCATTTCTTGTTACCCTCGAAGCAATTCTTGGGACGGGTGAAATGGAAGATCTCAATCTCACATCCAAGCAGCTTGATGAGCTTTCAAAAGTGAAAGAACTGGATGTTAGTCAGCTTGCTGACATCATAGGTGTGAACGCCGAGACAATCACAACACTTTTTTCTGATTTAAGGTTCGCCCTTTTGGGAACCATGCCATCTGCCACTTCCGCTCAGGAGGATGTGTATGAAAGCCTGCTGGGTACCCTGCAACTCCTGCAATCTGCCTTTAATCATGATCTCAACGGATCAAAGTCTGCAGTTGAAAATATTCTGCAAGGGTTAAACAGACAGGGACAGATAGAAGATGCCATTAAATTAGCTAAGGTAATGGAATTATTTACTCGTAACCGTGATATGCATGTTACGGATGCATCAAAAGCAGCAGAGCTTAAAGATATGGTGAAGCATATACAAACCGGAATTGAAGGTGTGTTATCGAAAACGGTGCAACCGTCCGGTGATTGGACTAGGATTCTAAGAGAGGCGTACACACGTCGGCAACCTGAAGAAATAACTGAAAAAAATCTTACTAATCCAAGTGCAGATGCTACTGCTGCAGACAAGAAAAGCAATCATCCTTTACAAGGAACCAATCTTCACTTTGTCCTGCCCAAGACCGAAAATTTTTCTATGAGCCTGGCATCTGGCAGTCGCTCTGTACAATATGAACAATTTGTTAAAGAATTCCAGAATATCCTGGGTAAATCGAACATGATATCCCAACCCAACATGACTAAGTTATTGATTAAACTCTATCCCGAACAATTGGGCTCGTTAAGAATTGAATTGCTTCAGCAGAATGGGGTCATGACAGCGAAAATACTGGCTTCTACTAAAACAGCTAAAGACATGCTCGATTCTCAAATTCAAGGGCTCAAACATGCTTTCAATTCACAGAATCTGAATGTGGATAAGATAGAAATCTCACAAACACTCTCAGATACTGAGCGCCAGTATAAAGGACAATCACAACAACAGTCTCAACAGCAGAAACAAGAACAATCCGATCAGCCAGGTACGGCCAAAGAAGAGGGAAATCAGTCCTTTAAGGATTATCTCGTAAATACCGAAATATAGGTGATAATATGACTAAAATAGATCCAAGTTTACTTTATTCCACCATTCAGACAAAGCAGCGGGAATCAGGAGGGGATATTTTAGGGAAAGATGATTTCCTGAAGATCCTGATGACTCAATTGCAAAATCAGGACCCGTTGAATCCGATGCAGGACAAAGATTTTATCGCTCAGATGGCTACATTTTCCTCTTTAGAGCAAATGACCAATCTCACACAGACGATGGAAAAATTTGTTGATAATCAAAGTCAAACACAATTGATATCTTATAATCAGTTTGTAGGGAAGCAAGTGACATGGCATAAGATCATTGAATCTGAATCAGATGCTGCTCCAGAAATACAAGAAGGACAAGGACTGGTAAAAGGTGTCCGTTTCAAAGGTGACTCCGTTGAATTCATCATGGAGGATGGAACGATTTTGACTCCCGGTAATATTTCTCAAGTGAATACAACAGGAAGCGGGGATTCTTCTCTCGTAAATGCATCCATGTTAATTGGCAGGAAGGTATCCTGGAGCGGAGAAGAAGGAGAACAAAGTGGAGTAGTTCAATCCGTTTCCAAGAAAGACTCACAAATTTGGTTTCATACTGAAGCAGGAGAGAAAATTTCCAGCCTGGCGTTAATAAAAATTGAATCTTAGGGAGTGGTTGTATGGAAAAGACCTTCTTTACCCGTTCACCGCAACCTGTCACTCCTCGCTACCACAATAACACTGTTAAACAATCTGTCCGCCCGACAACATCGTTTGCAGACCAGTTGGAATTGGCAGTTCGCGATGTACCTCCCATGCAGATCAGTAAACATGCAAAGATAAGAATGGAACAGCGGGGAATCACCATTCCTAAAGAAACATGGGAGAAGATAGGAGTGAAAGTGGTTGAAGCAAAAACAAAAGGTGTACAGGATTCACTGGTAGTATTGAAAGATGCTGCGCTTATTGTAAGTGCCAAGAACCAAACGGTAATCACTGCAATGGACCGGGAAGAAGCCCATTCTCAAATCTTTACAAATATAAACGGTACGATATTAATTGATTCATAGGCCGGACCTTTAATAGGAAGCCTTTACGCTGCGGAGTGACTGAAGCAGCTTATTCGAAAGGGGAAAAAATTCATGCTACGTTCAATGTATTCAGGTATAAGTGGAATGAAAAATTTTCAGACAAAACTCGATGTCATCGGAAATAATATTGCAAATGTGAATACATACGGTTATAAAAAAGGCCGTGTGACATTCCAGGATCTAATGAACCAAACTGTTTCAGGAGCCAGCAGGGCAACAGATAACCGGGGAGGTCAGAATGCAAAGCAAATTGGACTAGGCTCTTCCTTATCATCGATTGATACAATCCAGACACAGGGAAGTCTTCAAACTACCGGACGTTCATTGGATGTCGCCATATCAGGAGATGGATACTTCGTTGTAAGGCAAGGGAATAATGAAATGTTCACCCGTGCAGGGAACTTCTACCTGGATTCAAACGGCAACCTTGTAACAGGTCAAGGGGATCTTGTGCAGGGGTATCCAGTCAATGCCAATGGGGAAGTCAATCAAAGTGGGACAGCTGACATTAAGATTGATACGAATACAACAATGGCTCCCCAGGCCACGAGTAAAGCGACTTATAACGGGAATTTGAAATCAAGTGCTCCTGATGGAACTGTTGTGGAGCTTGAAACGAAGGTAAAGGACTCACTCGGGAAGGATATTAGCTTGAACATGGTTCTAACCAAGTCAGCGAGTAATCCTAATAACTGGACTGTATCTATCTCAAGTCCTACAACCGGAGTAACATTAACATCCGGGCAAAGCACTACTTTAAGTTTTGATACAGAAGGGAAGTTGACATCTCAAGTTCCCTTCCCAATTACGTTAGACAATCAAACTGGTGCGAACCAAACCCAAATCATCGACTTGGACTTCTCCAAGATCACTCAGTTCGATAGCTCATCATCTGCTAATGTCGATACGGTAAATGGAAACTCAGAAGGGTATCTCGAAAGTTTCAATATCGGTTCTTCCGGTGAAGTGAACGGAGTATTTTCAAATGGAGAAGTACGAGTGTTAAGTCAATTGGCACTTGCCACATTTTCGAATCCCGGTGGATTGACGAAAGCAGGAAATAATCTTTTCCAGGCTTCCAACAACTCTGGAATTCCCAATCAGGGGATTGCCGGCGAAGGAAGGGGAGCACTACAGTCGGGATCACTTGAAATGTCCAATGTAGACCTCTCCGAAGAATTCACCGAGATGATTACAGCTCAGCGTGGATTCCAGGCGAACACACGTATCATCACTACTTCGGATGAAATTCTGCAAGAGCTTGTGAACTTGAAACGTTAATTCCTTAAAAGGGAGGAAGGGGCTGACAGATCATTACGAAGGATCATGAAAAGCTAATGTCAGTCCCAAAACTTATGATTACATTAACCAGGCTGAATGGTAAATCGTTTACTTTGAATGCCCTATACATAGAAACAGTAGAAGCGTTTCCGGATACCACTATTCTATTAACAAATGGGAGAAGGTACGTGGTGAAAGAAACAGTGGACGAGGTCAATGCCCGCTCACTATCTTTCTTTCAAAAAGTAACTCTACTTAATCTGCACCAAGAGGGAGGGAGTACAAGTTGAAGAGTAAAGCCCTGACCATCATGATGATATCATTGGTTACCATTACCCTTGCCGGTGTTATAACATTGGTCGTTATACTGAAGCTTTCAGGTGATGAAAAGACAAAAGAACCTTCTATTGAAGAAGTGATCGAAAACTCCGTGGACATACCTGAAACGACAACGAATTTAATGAGCAATGACTTTATCCGAATCTCATTTAAGATCCAAACGGATAGTAAAAAAGCAAAGAAAGAATTAGAAAAGAGAGACTTTCAAGTGAATAATATCATCATAGAAGAGCTTTCAGAATTGAAAGCAGAGGAACTGCAAGGGAAAAAAGGAAAAGAATTGGTCGAATCAAAGGTTAAAGACAAAGTGAACTCCCTTATGCAGGATGGCACGGTAAAAAAAGTCTATATCACCTCTATGATGATTCAATAAGACAGCCTATAATGGAAGGTTTGGAGGTGAAGGGATGGCAAGTGAAATATTATCTCAAAGTGAAATAGATGCTCTTTTATCTGCCCTTAATACAGGGGAAATGAGTGCGGATGATTTCAAAAAAGAAGAGGAAGAGAAGAAAGTCAAAGTATATGATTTTAAGCGGGCATTACGATTTTCAAAAGATCAAATCAGAAGTTTAACAAGAATTCATGAGAACTTTGCAAGGATCTTAACCACCTACTTCTCTGCTCAATTAAGAACATACGTACAAATTAATGTCGCTTCTGCTGATCAAATCCCATATGAAGAATTCATTCGATCCGTTCCGAAAATGACGATATTGAATGTGTATGAACTGCCTCCTCTGGATGGAAGGATCCTGATGGAAATCAATCCGAATATTGCCTATTCAATGATGGATCGTGTCATGGGCGGAAAAGGAATCAGTGTCAATAAAGTGGAGAGTTTGACGGAAATCGAAACGAGAATTATGAGTCAATTGTTTGAAAAGGCGTTTGAGAATCTTCGTGAGGCCTGGAGCACTGTGGTGGATGTTGAGCCACTGTTTGCTGAATTTGAAGTGAATCCTCAGTTTCTGCAGATGGTTTCTCCTAATGAAACCGTAGTGGTGATTTCATTGAATACAACCATCGGTGAAACGAGCGGTATGATCAATATTTGTATTCCACACGTTGTATTGGAGCCAATTCTTCCGAAATTATCAGGAAGTTATTGGATGGAATCAAAACGGAAAGAAAGTAATCCCGAAGATACAGCTCTTCTTGAAAGAAGAATCAAGCAAGCGCAAGTACCTATCGTGGCCGAGTTAGGACAATCGGATATCACCATTGAGGAATTCCTTATGCTTTCGATTGGTGATGTCATTGAAATGAATACCCGAATCGATGATCCTTTAACCATTAAAGTTGGTGAGATTCCTAAGTTTACAGCTCAGCCGGGTAAATCAAATAAAAAAATGGCTGTGCAAATATTAAATTCGTTGAAGGGGGGAGACGGTGATGAGTGATATGTTATCGCAAGATGAAATAGATGCGTTGCTTCGTGGTTCAGCAGAACCCGAAGAGGAAATAGAAAATCGCAAAGAGATTAATATGAGTGATTACATCAGCTCAATGGAAGAAGATGCTTTGGGGGAAATCGGGAATATTTCATTTGGAAGTTCTGCAACAGCACTATCTACATTATTAAACCAGAAAGTGGATATAACGACTCCCAAAGTATCCATTATTAATAAGAATTATTTAGAGGAAGAATTTCCACATCCTTATGTCGCTATCCAGGTTCAATATACCGAAGGATTTTCAGGAGTGAACTTACTCGTGATTAAACAATCAGACGCCTCGATCATCGCTGATCTGATGCTTGGTGGTGATGGAAAAAACCCATCTGGTGAATTAGGGGAAATTCAGCTCAGTGCTGTACAGGAGGCCATGAATCAGATGATGGGTTCCGCAGCGACATCCATGTCGACGGTATTCAGTAAGAAAGTGGATATTTCACCTCCATCCATTGATCTCATGTATATCCCGCAAGGAGAGGGGGAAGAAAACCTTCCAGATCAAGACCTGTTGGTAAAGGTATCATTTTCGTTGAAAATTGGAGACCTTATTGATTCTAATATCATGCAACTCCTGCCGTTGGTGTTTGCCAGAAGTCTTGTAGATGAATTAATGAATGGTGGAGCAACAGAAGAAGTGGCGGCAGCGTCCGCTCCTAGTATGGAAGCACCAAATGCCGCTCCGGGACCGGATAATAGTGGTATTCAAGAGAGTGCAACCATCTCTCACCCATCGCAACCTCAGCATTTGGGAGGACAAGGTGGGCATTCTGAAGCAGTAAATGTACAACCAGCTACTTTCAGTAGCTTTGAACCAGCTACTTTGGGACAACAGGAAACAAAAAATTTGAATATGCTATTGGATATTCCACTGCAGGTGACTGTGGAGCTTGGAAGAACAAACCGATCTGTCAGGGACATACTGGAATTATCGTCAGGTTCGATCATCGAGCTTGATAAGTTAGCCGGAGAGCCCGTTGATATCCTGGTGAACAGTCAGTTGATGGCAAAGGGGGAAGTCGTGGTCATCGATGAGAACTTTGGTGTCAGGATAACAGATATAGTAAGTCAGAGTGATAGAATTAAAAAACTAAAATAATAGATTGATTTCTAACGAGATGATGGAGGATGAGGGTAATGGCAAATAAAATTCTAATTGTGGATGATGCAGCCTTTATGAGAATGATGATCAAGGATATCTTAACTAAAAATGGGTTTGACGTAGTCGGGGAAGCAGCAGATGGAAGTCAGGCCGTGGATAAATATAAGGAACTTAAACCAGACTTAGTGACCATGGATATCACTATGCCTGAAAAAGACGGTATCGCAGCTTTGAAGGAAATCAAATCGATTGATGCCGGCGCGAAAATCATCATGTGCTCTGCTATGGGACAACAAGCTATGGTCATCGATGCCATTCAAGCAGGTGCAAAGGATTTTATCGTGAAACCATTTCAGGCAGATCGCGTCATTGAAGCGATTCAGAAAGCTTTAAGTTAACATCAATAAGAAGGTGCATGTATTGAAAAAGTTTCAAATTCTATTATGTATGGTGTTTTTCTTCCTAATGGCGGGATCTGGGAGTTTTACAGCGTTCGCAGAAGTAAATAATGTGAAAGACTGCTTAGAGCATCCCGAAACATGCAGTGGGCAACAGACGAATGAAGTGGATGGTTCTGATTCAGGAATTGCCACTTCTGTTACGTTTGTAGATTATCTCAAGATGATCATAGCCCTGATCTTTGTCGTTGCACTTATATATTTTTTATTAAAGTTTATTAATCAAAAGGGAAGATCGTTTCAACAAACAAAGTTAATCAATCATTTGGGAGGAGCCCCTCTTGGAGGGAATCGCTCCGTGCAGATTGTAAAGGTAGGCAAACAGGTACTCGTATTAGGTGTAGGTGAAGATATTCAACTGTTGAAAGAGGTTAAGGATCAAAGTGAAAAAGAAGAGATTCTTTCCTACTATGAGGAAACCCAATTCCCCCATGCTAAATCTGCCGTATCGAGCTTGTTAACCAAAGTCAAAGGCTCTACGCCTAAAACACCGGAAAGCTCATTTCAAGCTCAGTTAAAAACACAGCTTGAGGAAATGAATAAAGGAAGAAAAAAGATGCTGCAGGAGTTAAAGAATAAGGGGAAGCATTCAGATGAATGAATTCATGGAGTTTTTTAATAGTAGTTCTGCAGATAATGTGTCGACAAGTGTAAAGCTTCTATTACTTTTTACTGTTTTATCATTGGCACCCAGTATTCTGATATTAATGACATCTTTCACCCGGATCATGATCGTCCTGTCCTTTGTCCGGACATCTCTTGCCACACAGCAAATGCCGCCGAATCAAGTGTTAATCGGCCTGTCTTTATTTCTAACTTTCTTTATTATGGCTCCTACTTTTCAAGAGGTAAATGATGAAGCGTTAACACCTCTTTTTAATGAAGAGATTAATCTTGAGGAAGCTTACGATAAGGCTTCGCTTCCGTTCAAAGAATTTATGAGTAAGCAGACAAGACAAAAGGATCTGGAATTGTTTCTGGAATATTCAGGGGCCGAAAGACCCCAATCTGTGAAAGATATTCCTCTCACATCCTTAGTACCAGCTTTTGCATTGAGTGAAATTAAGACAGCTTTTCAAATAGGTTTCATGATTTTTATTCCATTCCTGGTCATCGACATGGTCGTAGCAAGTGTATTGATGTCCATGGGTATGATGATGCTTCCACCTGTCATGATATCCCTGCCGTTTAAAATTTTACTGTTTGTTCTAGTGGATGGTTGGTATTTAGTAATAAAATCTCTTTTACAAAGTTTTTAAGTAGGTGAGTTTCAATGAGTGCTGAATCCGTGATTGCCATAGCAGAGAGAGGAATCTACGTAACTCTCATCGTATCAGGTCCATTACTGCTGTTAGCTCTTGTCGTCGGTTTAATCGTCAGTATTTTTCAGGCAACAACCCAAATACAAGAACAGACACTTGCGTTCATACCGAAAATTGTTGCCGTGTTGATTGGCATTGTATTCTTTGGACCATGGATGTTGACAAAGCTTGTGACGTATACATCCCAGATTTTTTCAGATTTAACAAGGTTCGTAGGGTAAGAGGATGGAAGAACTCGTACCTATTCTATCGGTTTATCTCCTTGTGTTTGTAAGGGTTTCAGCTTTTTTTGTCACGATGCCTTTATTTTCATACCGAAATATACCTGCACAGCATCGAATCGCTTTTTCAGTGGTACTATCCTGGGTCATGTATTATACAATCGACTCAAAGGCGTTTGATATCAACGGTCAATATTTCCTGCTTATCATGAAGGAAGCCATGGTCGGTCTTTTGATCGGTTTTGTTGCCTACATGATCGTCACGGCTATCCAGATTGCGGGGGGATTTATTGATTTTCAGATGGGGTTTGCCATTGCAAACGTGATCGATCCTCAAACTGGGTCCCAAAGTCCTTTGACCGGGCAATATTTGTACACATTTGCCTTGTTATTATTACTTGCCCTTAATGGTCATCATTTATTGCTTGATGGAATTTTTTATAGTTATCAAATGATCCCCATCGATCGTCCCTGGATTCCTTTTGGTGATGAAAACTTAGTTGATTATGTTATTACATCCTTTAATTCCATGTTTATCATTGCATTTCAAATGTCCATACCTGTTGTTGCCACTCTTTTTCTTGTAGACGTCGCCTTAGGAATCGTGGCGAGGACCGTACCCCAGTTAAATATCTTTGTTGTTGGGTTTCCCATAAAGATTGCAGTTGCCTTTATCGTATTATTTATTGTCATGGGAGTCACCTTTACGGTCATGCAGCAGTTGTTTGAAATGATGTTTGTAACCATGAGGGATTTAATGAAAATTATTGGAGGCACATAAATTGCAGTGGCTATCATTAGACCTACAGTATTTCAGCGGAGAAAAGACGGAGAAAGCAACTCCGAAAAAGAGGGACGATGCCAGGAAAAAAGGTCAAACAGCGAAAAGTCAGGATGTGAATACGGCGATTATCCTTCTTGCTGTTTTTTTATTTCTGACCTTCAGCGCTTCCTATATTGGGGATATTGTGTTTGACCTGTTTCATCAAACGTTTCAGGAATACATGCTCATGGATCTTACTGAGAATACCGTTCAAGTCATTACCATGGATTTGATGAAGGAGATTGCTTTCCTTCTTGGTCCAATCATGCTCGTGGCACTACTTGCCGGTTTGTTCTCCAATTATATCCAAGTGGGCATAATGTTCACGACTGAGCCTTTACAGCCTAAATTGGAGAAGATCGATCCCATCAAAGGATTTAAAAGAATCTTTTCATTGCGTGCAATTGTAGAATTATTAAAATCAATCTTAAAAATTTCCTTTGTAGGGGCGATTACGTTTGTCGTCCTCTGGATGAACATCGACCGGGTACTGAGTCTATCTTTTAAATCAGTTGGAGATTCCTTGACAACGATGGCAAGTTTAACGATACAAATGGGTATTGCAGCTTCTTTGGCATTGTTATTCTTATCCCTTTTTGATTTTCTTTATCAGAAATACGATTTTGAGAAAAACATAAGGATGTCGAAACAGGATTTGAAGGATGAACATAAGAATATCGAAGGTGACCCCCTCATAAAGTCGAAAATTAAGCAAAGACAAAGGGAAATGGCCATGAGACGAATGATGCAGGAAGTTCCCGAAGCGGATGTTGTCATTACCAATCCCACCCATTTTGCCATTGCCCTTAAATATGACGAGAATAAAATGGATGCTCCTTTTGTCGTGGCAAAGGGTGTTGACTACCTTGCTCAAAAAATAAAATACATTGCCAATGAAAATGATGTCGTCATGGTTGAGAACCGTCCACTTGCCCGTTCACTCTATGACTCAGCGGAAATCGGTGATGCCGTTCCGGAAGAATTTTTCAAAGCAGTAGCGGAAATTTTAGCTTATGTTTACCGAATAAAAAACCAGATGTAAGCAGTTAGGAGAGAAACCATGTCAGCAAGAGATTTATCCGTACTAGCCAGTGTCATATTAATCGTTGCCATGCTTATTATTCCATTCCCATCATGGTTATTGAGCTTATTAATCATTATTAATATTTCACTTGCACTCCTTGTCCTCCTAATCTCCATGAATATGAATGAGCCTTTGCAATTTTCTATATTTCCTTCTCTATTATTGCTATTGACGCTGTTCAGATTGGGTCTAAATGTTTCCACAACGAGATCAATCCTTAGTAAAGGTGAAGCGGGGGACGTTGTGGAAACATTTGGAACATTCGTTGTTGGTGGAAATATACTTGTCGGGCTTGTTGTATTCATTATATTGATTGTTATTCAATTTATCGTGATTACGAAAGGGTCCGAGCGTGTATCAGAGGTAGCCGCACGCTTTACCCTGGATGCTATGCCGGGGAAACAGATGAGTATCGATGCCGATTTAAATGCCGGAATGATAACTGAACACGATGCAAGAGATCGACGTGAAAAAGTGGGGAAAGAAGCAGATTTCTATGGTGCGATGGACGGTGCTTCCAAATTTGTAAAGGGTGATGCGATCGCTGGAATCGTGATCGTCATGATCAACTTAATATTTGGAATCATCATCGGTATGACTCAACAAGGGCTTCCTATCGCAGAGGCAGCCACCCGTTACTCGCTTCTCACAGTAGGTGATGGAATTGTCAGTCAAATCCCTGCCTTATTAATATCCACTGCTACAGGTATCGTCGTAACAAGGGCCGCATCTGAAGGCAATCTTGGACAGGATATTATGAATCAGCTACTTGCCTATCCGGTTATGCTCTATGTATCTGCTTTTACGATTTTTATGTTGGGTGTCGCAACTCCCATCAATGATATATTAACCATTCCGGTTGCTGCTCTTTTAGGCATCGGCGGTTATATGCTCTCAAAGTCGCCTAAAGAAAATGAAACAGACTTGATGGAAATGGAAGAAGAAGTGGAGCAGGACGAAATGAAAAGTCCAGAAAGCGTTGTAAACCTTCTTAATGTCGATCCGATTGAATTTGAATTTGGATACGGACTGATTCCATTGGCTGACACGAACCAGGGAGGCGACCTCCTCGACAGGATCGTGATGATCAGACGTCAATTGGCCATCGAACTTGGCCTTGTTATCCCCGTTGTAAGGATCCGGGATAATATACAGCTTCAGCCGAACGAATATCGGCTGAAAATAAAGGGAAATGAGATGGCCAGAGGGGAACTCCTCTTAGATCATTATCTGGCCATGAGCCCAGGGGTGGAGGATGATTCCATTGAAGGGATCGATACAATCGAGCCTTCTTTCGGTCTTCCTGCTAAGTGGATTTCAGAAGAAATGAAGGAGCATGCTGAGATTTTCGGATATACAGTAGTGGATCCCCCATCAGTAGTGTCAACTCACATTACCGAGATGATAAAAAACAATGCACATGAACTTCTGGGCAGACAAGAAACGAAGCAACTGATTGATCATCTGCAGGAATCATATCCAATCCTTGTAGAAGAAGTGACTCCGAATCCATTATCTGTAGGAGAGGTACAAAAGGTACTCTCCAAGTTATTAAAAGAAAATGTATCCATCCGGAACTTACCGATCATCTTTGAAACTCTTGCCGACTACGGAAAGATGAGTTCGGATACAGAACTTTTAGCGGAATATGTAAGGCAGTCACTCGCACGGCAAATTACGAATCAATATGTTCAAGGTGAATCGACATTAAAGGTGGTTACCATGAGCGGCAAGGTAGAGAAAATGATAGCAGATGCCATTCAGCAGACGGAGCATGGGAATTATTTATCCATGGACCCAAATGACTCTCAAGGTATATTGGAAGCAGTAGCTTCTCAAGTGGAACAACTGTCTCTTATGGAGGAGTCGCCGGTAGTTCTATGTTCACCGGCTGTTAGAATGTACGTGCGCCAGTTAACGGAAAGATATTTTCCCCAGGTACCAATCATTTCATATAACGAATTAGAAGCAAATGTAGAAGTACAAAGTTTAGGGGTGGTGAATATAGGATGAAAGTAAAGAAGTATGCGGCTCCATCAATGAATGAAGCAATGAAGAAGGTAAGGTCTGAATTGGGTGAAGATGCAGTCTTGTTAAATTCAAAAGTCACATACAGAGGCGGCTTTATGGGATTATTCAAGAAAAAAATGATTGAAGTAATCGCAGCCATCGATCCTGAGGTTGAAAACGAAAAGATGGAAATCAGCAAAGTGAAAACGAAAACAGCTTCAAAACCTGTCATTCAGCCTGCCTATTCAATGAAGACAGAGCAAGATTCCGCTCGACTTGTAGAAGTAGAATTAAAGGAATTAAAACAGATGATTACAACCCTTAAGTCAAAAAGTCAATTTGAAAAATTTTCTGATGACGTTCAAGAAATCCTGCTTTACCTTAAGAAACATGACGTTAATGATTCTACGCTGTTTCAGCTCGGAGAAGAGCTCGAGGGGAAGATCACTAGTGAAGGTCTTCCAGTGGAAGGCAGGGACGAGTGGGCTCATAGGGAAGTGAAACAATTCCTTCACCATCATTTAAAAGAAATTGAACTCGGCGGTATAAGTTATAAAAGGAAATACATTAATGTCATCGGTCCTACAGGTGTCGGAAAAACAACTACGCTTGCCAAAATGGCAGCTGAAGCCGTCATAGAGAAAAGAATGAAAATTGCCTTCATCACAACGGATACTTACCGGATAGCAGCAATTGAACAATTGAAAACATATGCGGGTCTACTGAACGTTCCAGTTGAAGTCATCTATAAAATGGAAGACTTTAAAAAAGCAATCGATAAATTCGGGGATTACGATCATGTGTTCATTGATACAGCAGGTCGTAATTTCAGGGAAAAGAAGTATGTAGAGGATTTGAAAAAGATCATCGATTTTGACCTTCAGATGGAAACCTACCTGGTTCTTTCGTTGACAAGCAAAGAGAGGGATATGAGGGAGATCATTTCACAATTTTCTTCTGTTGGTATTGATCGCTTTATCTTCACGAAATTAGATGAGACTTCGGGTTACGGGTCCATAATCAATATAATATCAGAAGTGAAAATTGGTGCAGCCTATGTAACGAATGGTCAGGATGTTCCTGAGGACATTACCGAGATGAATGTGGATGAAATCGTTCGATTGCTCATGAAAGGATTCAACCATGAAAGATCAAGCATATAACTTAAGAAGAAAAATGCTTCTGACTGACTCTAAGCCTGCTGAGACCATTGCAATTGTAAGTGGAAAGGGAGGGGTAGGGAAATCGAATATATCGACAAACCTTTCCATCCTCCTGGGTAAAGAGAATAAGAAGGTATTATTATTTGATCTTGATATAGGGATGGGGAATATTCATATTTTACTGGGTAGTCATCATTCATACTCTATAATGGATTATATTGAGGAAAAAGAACTAGAAATCGAAACGATTATATGTGAAAATGTTCATGGTATTTCTTACATAAGTGGTGGTAATGGCCTGAAAAATATCGTGGAGTGGAAAGAAAAACAAATTGAACGCTTTTTTGAAGTAATGGATTATGCGATCCATAAGTATGATTACATTCTATTTGATATGGGTGCAGGGGCTACGCAGGAAACACTGGAGTTTCTCCTTGCTATGGATGAAATTATCGTCGTGACTACACCTGAACCGACATCCATTACAGATGCTTACTCTATGATGAAATATATCTGCCTGAGGGATGAGGATAAACCGTTCTATCTTTTATGTAACCGGGCTGAACGTAAGAAAGAAGGACTGGAAACCATCACTAGATTACAAGAAACGATGAGGAAATTCCTGCACAAGGAAATTGTATCATTGGGGGTACTGCCCGAGGATTCAACTGTCAGGAAGGCTGTGATTCATCAAACTCCGATAGTCGTCGGTTATCCGGCATCTGCCCTGACGATGAGCCTCCGTACAATGGTTCACCAACTGACTGGTACGGCAGAGTCATCAGAACGTAAAGGGACAGGATTTGTAAAGTCGATTCGAAAATTATTTTTTGGGAGGTAAAAGTCCTGAATGAAGAAGGTTCTAGTTGTAGATGATTCAGCATTTATGAGAAAGCTTATTAGTGAATTTATAACAAGCACCAATCAGCTAGAAGTAATAGGGATCGCAAGGAATGGTGAAGACGCGATTGCCAAGATAAAAAAATTACGTCCTGATGTCGTAACACTTGATGTGGAAATGCCAAAGATGAATGGGATAGATGCCTTAAGGAAAATTATGGAGGAATGTCCTGTCCCTGTTGTCATGCTTTCTTCCACTACAAAAGAAGGGGCAGAGGAAACTGTCACAGCCATGGAACTTGGTGCGGTAGATTTCATCTCGAAACCTTCAGGGACCATCTCACTGGATCTTCATAAGATTCAAGATGAAATGGTAGAAAAAGTAATGGCCGCAAGCAATGTGAATGTGACGAAACTGACAAGTGCATATCGGAAGAAATCAGCATTTTTACCCTCAAAGATTCAAGACGTGGGTAAAGAACCATTCCATTCAGATCGAGCGGGAGTATTGAAATCCGCTAAATTAATCCTAATGGGGACATCTACTGGAGGCCCGCGCGCACTGCAAAGTGTGTTGACATCTTTACCAGGTAAACTGGATGCACCCATCGTGGTAGTGCAGCATATGCCCCCCGGGTTTACCAGATCACTCGCCGATCGGTTGAATGGTCAATCAGCTCTGGACGTGAAGGAAGCCGAGGACGGGGAAATCCTTCTAAATGGCACTGCCTATATTGCCCCCGGCGGTTTTCATACCAGGGTAATAGAGATGGGAACACACTTATCGATTCAACTTTCAAAAGATGAAGCACCTAGAAATGGCCACAGACCATCCGTGGATACATTGTTCGAGTCTGCGAGCCTGATACGGAATTATAGCAAAATAGCGGTCATTATGACAGGTATGGGGTCTGACGGATCGCAAGGTTTGATCAAGATGAAAGAACATGGAGAAGTGAGAGCCATTGCAGAGTCAAAAGAGACTTGTATTGTGTTTGGGATGCCCAAATCGGCTATCGCTACAAATTTAGTGGACAAAGTGGAACATATCGGGGATATTCCCCGATCAATAATGACGTACATGGGGTAGAGAGGTGTGGAGCACATGGAATTGAGTCAATATTTAGAAGTTTTTATTGAAGAGAGTAAAGAAAATCTGCAAACCTGTAATGAACAATTGCTTGAACTGGAGAAAAACCCGCAAGATCTGGTGATTGTCAATGAAATCTTTCGATCAGCTCATACTTTAAAGGGGATGTCTGCCACAATGGGGTTTGAGGACTTAGCAAATCTTACCCACAAAATGGAGAATGTGCTGGATGCTATCCGTAATGAAAAAATAAAGGTATCTCCTGAGATACTCGACGTTGTGTTCAAATCCGTCGATGATCTTGAAGCCATGGTGCTTTCCATTGCCGAAGGAGGGGACGGTAAACGGGATGTGACAGAAGTAGTAGCGATGCTTCTGGCAATTGAAAAAGGGGAAAATGTCTCAATGGCCATTGCAGGCACTGAGGTTGCTGCAGCTACTGAAAGCCCCGGGGTACAGACATTCTCCATGCAGTATGAAGCTTATGAGCAAACGGTCATCCAACAATCCTATGAACAAGGGTTTCGCTGCTTTGAAATATCCGTGTCCCTCCGTGAGGATTGCCTGCTCAAAGCTGCAAGGGTGTACATGGTCTTTGAAGTGTTGGGGAAATTGGGTGAGGTCATTAAGTCCCTTCCCTCGGTTGATCAGCTTGAAGAAGAGCAATTCGATCAATCCTTCGTAATTACCGTTGTGTCAAAAGAAGATGCAGTTCATTTAGAGAATGCTATACGTAAAGTTTCAGAAGTCGAAGAAGTGGCTGTTATGGAAATCACGGCCCGCCATCTACTGAACCAGAATCAGAATGACGATTCAATTCCAGAAACAATAGTGGAAAAAGGGGAAGGAAAAGGTCAGGGAGAGGTTCAAACTTCTAATCCTGCCGGCAACGTATCGAAACAATCGAACCCTTCTAGCAAAACGATACGAGTCAACATCGAACGACTGGACGTCCTTATGAATCTATTTGAGGAGCTTGTCATTGACAGAGGAAGGTTAGAACAAATCTCCAAGGAGTTAAATAATCCTGAACTTAATGAAACAGTGGAGAGAATGACCAGAATTTCAGGTGACTTGCAAAACATCATCCTGAATATGCGTATGGTTCCTGTAGAAACCGTATTTAACCGTTTTCCTCGCATGGTAAGGCAGCTTGCAAGAGATTTAAATAAAAAAATTGAACTGGACATCATTGGTGCTGAAACGGAACTTGATCGCACCGTGATTGATGAAATTGGAGATCCCCTTGTCCACTTAATAAGAAATGCCCTTGATCATGGCATTGAAATGCCTGAAACCCGTGTGAAAAATGGGAAATCAGAACAGGGAACCGTCAAATTGAAAGCGTATCATAGTGGAAATCATGTGTTTATTGAGCTGGAGGATGATGGAGCAGGAATTAATAAAGAGCGGGTACTTGAGAAGGCGATACAAAAAGGGATTGTTACAGAGGAAACTGCCCATACGTTATCAGATCGACAAATTTACGAGCTCATTCTGGCATCAGGCTTCTCTACAGCTGACCAAATTTCTGATATTTCCGGCAGAGGAGTGGGATTGGATGTTGTGAAAGCAACGATAGAGTCCCTGGGGGGATCTATCACAATCGACTCCACAGCTGGACATGGATCTTTGTTTTCAATTCAATTGCCACTTACTTTATCGATTATTTCTGTCATGCTTGTTGAAATTGAAGAAGAAAAGTATGCAATACCTCTTTCTTCCATTATCGAGACAGCGATTGTGAAAAAAGAAGAAATCATGAAAGCACATAATCAGAGTGTGATTGATTTTAGAGGGAAAGTTGTACCTTTACTGTTTCTTGAGGATGTATTTGATGTACCGAAAAATTCAAAGGAAGAAGAATTATATTCCGTTGTCATCGTTCGAAAAGGTGAAAAAATGGCAGGATTAGTTGTCGATTCCTTTATTGGTCAGCAGGAAGTTGTATTGAAATCCTTAGGAAATTACCTGAATGATGTATTTGCGATTTCCGGTGCAACTATTTTAGGAGATGGACAGGTAGCGCTGATAGTTGATTGTAATGCGCTAATTAAATAGGAGGTAGGGGTAATGAGTGAAATGACAGAAGCAGTGGAAGACTTAAAGCTTATCGTGTTCCAATTGGTTGATAAGGAATATGCGATTCCAGTGAACCAGGTACGATCTATCGAGAAACTTGAACATATTACAAGGGTTCCGAGAACAGCCTCCTATGTAAAAGGTGTTATAAACTTACGCGGGGTGGTAACGCCGATCATCGATTTAAGAAGCAGGTTTGACTTACCTGCCTCAGCGCCTACTGAAAGCACTCGTGTGATCATTGCCGGGATAGAGGATAAGGAAGTAGGATTGGTCGTGGATGCTGCCAATGATGTACTCGATGTTTCGAGAGAATCGGTTGAACCGTCCCCTGAAGTCGTCGGAGTCGTGGAAGCTGAGTACATAGGTGGAGTCGTGAAACAGAACAAAAGACTCTTGATCCTTCTCCATTTAGATAAAATACTTCAATCAATCTAAGGGGAGAGAATAGTTTGGGATACGAAAAAAGAATAACATCGATGCACTTAGATATATTGAAAGAAATAGGAAATATAGGAGCCGGACATGCAGCGACGGCTCTTTCCACCCTGCTGGATAAAAAAATTGATATGAAAGTACCGAGCGTGCAGGTCGTTTCCTTTGATGAAATGATGGATATGGCAGGAGGACCCGACAATGTTGTCGTCTGCGTTTTCTTAAGGATTGAAGGGGAAGCTCCAGGAAGTATGTTCTTTTTGCTACCCCTTGAACAGGCGTCCATGTATATCAGGACAATGATTCAAGATACATCCTTTTCCTTTAGTGATCCGCCTATTTCAGAGCTGGGTTTATCTGCTATGGAGGAATTGGGGAATATTCTTTCGGGTTCCTATTTATCGTCACTGTCTGATTTTACAAACCTTAAGCTTTTCCCTTCTGTTCCAGCTTTATCTGTTGATATGGCAGGTGCCATCATTGGTTTTGGATTACTGGAAATATCTCAGGTGAGCGATTATGCAATTGTCATAGACACTGCCTTAAAAGAAGAGGAAGTAGAAGAGTCAGAAAGTGTAAAGGGACATTTTTTCCTCCTGCCGGATCCGGATTCATTTGAAATAATCTTTCAGTCATTAGGTGTAAAATTATGATGAGTACCAGCACCGTTGTAAAGGTCGGAATTGCAGATATGAATGTAGTTGACAGCGGAAGCTCTATCCGTACTTCGGGACTTGGGTCGTGTATTGGTGTCGTTTTGTACGATGAACAGATCGGAATTGCTGGAATGGTTCATGTCATGCTTCCTCATTCCTCAATCGGAAATGAAACGAAACCGAATCCGGCCAAATATGCCGACACAGGGATCGAGGAACTTATTCGAAAACTCAAGATACGTGGAGCCAATATGAAAAGACTCCAGTGCAAAATGGCCGGCGGTGCCCAGATGTTTCAGTTTCAATCAAAGAGTGATGTCATGAGGATCGGTCCAAGAAATGCAGAAGCCGTTAAGGAAGTCCTTTTGAAGCATGGGGTGCCTGTTGTTGCAGAGGATTTAGGAGGCAACAAGGGGAGAACCATTGAATTCTTCACCTCTACCGGAATTCTTCATGTAAGAACGGTAAACGAAGGTACAAAGGAATTATGAAGTGACGGATCGTTTTCAGATTAATCAATAGAAAAGTCAAGAGATTCCATGAAAGAAAATTGTTAGCAAGGAGGATTCATATGTCTCAACAACCCACTCGAACAGATGAACAACAATATTGGGAGAAATGGATTAACAGTCGTGATACCGAAGCCGGAGACATGTTAGTGAAGAAATACATGCCCCTTGTATCGTATCATGTTCAGCGAATTTCCGTAGGACTGCCAAGAAACGTCTCGAGAGAAGATATCAAGAGTCTTGGGTTGATGGGATTACTGGATGCACTTCAGAAGTTTGACCCTACAAGAGATTTGAAATTTGATACATATGCTTCTTTCCGTGTAAGGGGTGCCATTCTTGATGGGCTGAGAAAAGAAGACTGGCTTCCCCGTTCAACAAGGGACCGGGCGAAGAAAATCGAGGCGAAAACAGTGGAACTCGAGCAAACGCTATTACGCCACGTAACCGCAGAGGAAGTAGCCGCATCCCTTGAGATGACAACTGAAGAAGTATATCAAACTACAAATGAGCATTTCTTTGCCAATGTCCTTTCGATGGATGAGCAATTGACTGATGACGATCATGAATCTCAAAACTACTCTATTAAAGATCACAAAACGATATCACCTGAAGAAGAAGTATTAAAAGGTGAAAAATTGAAAGAATTGGAGAAAACGATTATGACTCTTTCAGAGAAAGAGCAGCTTGTGTTAAGTTTATTCTATAAGGAAGAACTTACGCTGACTGAAATCGGGGAAGTGATGAAGTTATCCACATCCCGAATATCACAAATTCATTCAAAATCCATTTTTAAGTTGCGAAATATATTAGGCTCGTAAATTCCGGTATCGTAAAAGGGTAAATAAAGAGCCCGTGACAAACCCAATGGACTGTCCCTGCAAAAAAAGATTATGGGAGCAGTCCTTTTACTTACCCTCTGAAAAACGGAGTAGAGGCTATTCGAAGTAAAATCAAAAAAACAAAGGTGATATCATGGTTACGTTTCTACTGTTCTTATCATTTCTTCTCAATATCGTTTCCTTGCTTTCGATCGTTATTTTATACTCCAGGCAAAATCGTTTTCTACACATTGAAAAAGATCAGAAGAAGATCATTACGGAATTGGAAGATATCATTTCAGCTTATCTGATTGAAATGAAAGAGGAAAATGATGAATTCATTCGACGTGCTACAACCCAAATGTATAAAGACAGCGAGAGCACCGGTCCAACAGAAGAGAACAAACAAGACGTTTCACCCCCTACACAAAATAGTACAAAATGGACCGGCACCGGGTATAAGCGGGCTTCCAAGGCTTATCAACAGATGAATAATCCTCAAATGGAATCCGGGGATCAAACGGGCGAAATGCCGGAGGACCCTGAACAAGACCCACTCATTCAACATGTCGTCTCTTTGAAGAAAAAGGGGATGTCAATTGAGGAAATAGCTAAAGCAGTCGGAAAAGGTCAAACAGAAATTGAGCTCCTGCTAAAATTTCGTCAATTAATGTAGGAAGTTCTTGATTGGATGGAGTAGGTATGCTATAGTATTCATGGTGTTATTACACACGTTTCTCGATTGAGGTAGATGGTGCTATTCTAGTTGAATAGTTTCTACTACAAGATGACGGAAACGGAGGAGAAAACAAAAACCATTTAGGAGGAAACACACATGTCAGTAATTTCTATGAAACAATTGCTAGAAGCTGGTGTACATTTCGGACACCAAACTCGCCGTTGGAACCCAAAGATGAAGAGATATATCTTCACTGAGCGTAACGGCATTTACATCATCGACCTTCAAAAAACAGTTAAAAAGGTTGAAGAAGCTTATAACTTCGTGAAAGAATTAGCTGGTAACGGCGGTAAAGTTCTTTTCGTTGGAACGAAAAAACAAGCACAAGAATCTGTTAAAGAAGAAGCAGAACGTGCGGGTATGTATTACATCAACCAACGTTGGTTAGGTGGAACACTTACGAATTTCGAAACAATCCAAAAACGTATTACACGTCTTAAAAACATCGAGAAGATGGAAGAAGACGGAACGTTTGAAGTACTTCCGAAGAAAGAAGTAGTACAACTTAAAAAAGAACATGAACGCTTAGTTAAATTCCTGGGCGGAATCAAAGATATGAACACGCTGCCTGATGCATTATTCATCATCGACCCTCGTAAAGAGCGTATCGCTGTAGCTGAAGCACGTAAACTTCATATCCCAATCGTGGGTATCGTTGATACGAACTGTGATCCGGATGAAATCGATGTTGTCATTCCTGCGAATGACGATGCAATCCGTGCAGTTAAGCTTCTTACAGGTAAAATGGCTGACGCTATTTTAGAAGCTAAGCAAGGTGAAGAAGCAGCTGTAGCAGCTGAGTAATGAATGAAAGGTGATAAGAGGGCTTACCCTTATCACCTTTTTTTAAAGAGTATTCACATCTACTGTACTCTACTTTAGAGGCAGTACATTTTATGACTCTCACCAAACGGTGATAAGAGTCTACATAGTCAAACTAAGGAGGAAACCCACTATGGCAATTACTGCACAAATGGTTAAAGAACTTCGTGAAAAAACTGGCGCTGGAATGATGGACTGTAAAAAAGCGTTAACAGAAACTGACGGAGATATGGACAAAGCAATTGACTTCCTACGTGAAAAAGGGATTGCAAAAGCAGCAAAGAAAGCTGATCGTATCGCAGCGGAAGGAACTACGTACATCGCAAGCGAAGGAAACACTGCAATTATTCTTGAAGTAAACGCAGAAACAGATTTCGTTGCGAAAAACGAAAACTTCCAAAGCCTTGTAAAAGAACTGTCTGACCACTTACTTGCAAATAAACCAGCTACTGTTGAAGAAGCTCTTGATCAAAAAATGGCTAATGGTTCCACTGTAACAGAATTCATCAATGCTGCTATCGCTAAAATCGGAGAAAAAATCACACTTCGTCGTTTTGAAATCCGTACTAAAGATGATAACGCTGCATTCGGTGAGTACCTGCATATGGGTGGCCGCATTGCTGTTCTTACAGTAGTCGAAGGTACTACTGATGCAAGTGTAGCTAAAGATGTTGCAATGCACGCCGCAGCATTAAATCCTAAGTACGTATCTCGCGACCAGGTTTCTGCTGAAGAAGTAGAGCGTGAGCGTGAAGTGCTTAAGCAACAAGCGTTTAACGAAGGAAAGCCTGAAAACATCGTTGAGAAAATGGTGGAAGGCCGTCTTGGGAAATACTTTGAAGATATCTGTATCCTGGATCAAACATTTGTTAAGAATCCGGACCAGAAAGTACGTCAATATCTTGAAGCAAATAAAGCTACTTTAACTGATTTCACACGTTACGAAGTAGGAGAAGGTCTTGAAAAGCGTCAAGAAAACTTCGCTGAAGAAGTAATGAATCAAGTAAACAAATAAGATCAGCTAAAGTTGAACAATTTTTAGTAGGGAACACCTAGCGTGTTCCCTATTTTTCAAGAAAAATTCTATTTTATGGAGGTTCCCATGAGCGTTCCAAAATACAAACGTGTCGTGCTGAAACTTAGTGGAGAAGCATTAGCAGGTGATGATGGCTTCGGAATTAATCCTTCTGTCATCAAAAATGTAGCAGAAGAAGTAAAAGAAATCGCTGAACTTGATGTAGAAGTGGCGGTTGTCGTTGGCGGAGGGAATATCTGGCGTGGTAAAATAGGTAGTGAAATGGGGATGGATCGTGCATCTGCAGACTACATGGGGATGCTTGCTACCGTTATGAACTCTTTGGCTCTTCAAGACAGCCTTGAACAACTCGGTATTGAAACAAGAGTCCAAACTTCCATTGATATGCGACAAGTGGCAGAGCCATATATCAGACGCAGAGCCATCCGTCATTTAGAGAAGAAACGTGTTGTGATCTTCGCAGCAGGTACCGGTAATCCTTACTTCTCAACTGATACGACTGCTGCTCTTCGGGCGGCCGAAATCGAAGCAGAAGTGATTCTTATGGCTAAGAACAACGTAGATGGTGTGTATTCAGCAGACCCTAAGAAGGACGAAACGGCTGTTAAATATGAAGAACTTTCCTATTTAGATGTTTTGAAAGAAGGTTTAGCGGTAATGGATTCAACAGCCTCTTCTCTATGTATGGACAATGATATTCCACTTATTGTATTCTCTATAATGGAGAATGGGAATATTAAGAGAGCCATCACTGGTGAAAATATAGGTACAATCGTAAGGGGGAAATCATAATGCCAAACACGATCATAACAAATGCGAAAGAAAGAATGACAAAAGCCATACAAACATTTTCACGTGAGTTAGCAAGTATCCGTGCAGGAAGAGCAAATGCTTCTCTGCTCGATAAGATCTCGGTTGATTACTATGGTGCACCGACACCGGTCAATCAATTAGCTGGAATCTCGATTCCAGAGGCCCGTATGCTTGTCATCCAGCCTTACGACAAATCAGCATTAGGTGATATTGAAAAGGCAATCTTGAAATCAGATCTTGGTATCACACCGACAAGTGATGGAAACATCATCCGAATCGTGGTTCCTGCTTTGACGGAGGAGCGTCGTAAAGAACTTGTGAAGCTTGTGAAAAAAGAAGCCGAAGAAGCAAAAGTGGCTATCCGTAATATCCGCCGTGATGCAAATGATGAATTGAAGAAAAAAGAGAAAAACGGGGATATTACAGAGGATGATCTTCGTGGTTACTCTGATGATGTTCAAAAAGCAACGGACGAAAGCATCGTCAAAATTGATAACGTTGCAAAAGATAAAGAACAAGAAATGCTGGAAGTATAAACATTCATAAACCAATTCTAAGGGGCTGTCCTATAAGTGAACTCATATTCCTTATGGGTCGGTCCCTTTGTTTTAGCTTATAAAGCGACACAAGACAACTTTCCTTTCCATTTCTCAGGATCAAAGGTATATGGTCGTATCGGGGCGAACGATCATACCTTTTACCTTTTATC
Source organism: Rossellomorea arthrocnemi (assembly GCF_904424705.1). Taxonomy (GTDB): domain Bacteria; phylum Bacillota; class Bacilli; order Bacillales; family Bacillaceae_B; genus Rossellomorea; species Rossellomorea arthrocnemi. The sequence goes on from NZ_CAJGBF010000003.1 coordinate 111,720, forward strand.
CATTATACGTTTATACATAATCTATTTTCTTGAAGATATCTTCCTTATTTTTTGATATGATAGTAAGGGCAAATATTTTTTGGATTGTTGGTGGAGGATTTATTTATGCTAAACAAGCTTAAGCAATGGAAACGACAACACACTTCCGAGGAAGTCGATAATCGATTTCAAGAACTACTAAAACACCCGATTCCGGGTCATATAGCAATCATTATGGATGGTAACGGGCGGTGGGCCAAAAAGAGGGCATTGCCAAGGGTGGCCGGACACCATGAAGGTATGAAATGTGTACGGAGAATCACCAAATTGGCAAATGAACTGGGACTCGAAGCCTTGACCTTATATGCTTTTTCGACAGAGAATTGGAAGCGCCCTAAAATGGAAGTCGAGTTTCTTATGAAATTGCCAGAGGAATTTTTAGGAACGTTCCTTCCTGAATTGGTTGAAGAAAATGTTCAAGTGAAAATGATGGGCTCAAAAGACGCCTTGCCAACCCATACGAAGGCAGCCGTAACAAAGGCAATGGAAGCAACCAAGCACAATGATGGACTAATTCTGAATTTCGCTTTGAACTATGGCAGCCGGTCAGAAATCATCGATTCTATGAAGCATGTCTTAAAAGATGTGCAAAATGGAATACTAGATGAAAGTGAATTAAATGAAGACATGTTTTCAAACTATTTGATGACAAAAGATTTAAAAGATCCAGACCTGCTTATTCGAACGAGTGGAGAAATCCGCTTAAGTAACTTTATGCTTTGGCAATTGGCTTATACGGAGTTCTTTTTTACAGACGTACTTTGGCCGGATTTTGGCAAGGTGCATTTAATTGAAGCCATCGAAGCATACCAAGGTCGTTCAAGAAGATTTGGTGGGTTACAAAGTGAGGAATCCTGATGAAACAAAGAATTATTACAGCAGTGGTAGCGGCAGCAATATTTTTACCGATCATTCTTTTTGGTGAAACACCATTTATGATTTTAATGTATCTGATCGCTTCCATCAGTTTATATGAGGCTCTAAAGATGAAGGGACAATGGATTTTTACCATCCCAGGCTTATTATCACTCGCTCTTTTGTGGGTGTTTCTCATTCCAACGGAATCGATCGGAATCATTTCAGATTTCGGGTACTCCAAGATTGAATTAGTATTTCTTGCCGTGTTATTATTTTTGACGTATACAGTAGCGACCAAGAATCGCTTTAATTTTGATGATGTGGCGTATTCTCTTCTAAGCATTTTATATGTGGGTATCGGTTTCTATTACTTCATGGAAATCAGACTGGAAGAGGGTGTGCAGTTTGTATTTTATGCGCTGTTCATTATCTGGGCAACCGATTCCGGTGCTTATTTCATCGGCAGGGCAATGGGGAAGAAGAAGCTCTGGCCTGAGATCAGTCCGAATAAGACCATTGAAGGCTTTGTCGGAGGCATTGTTTGTGCCGTCATAGTCGGCGTCATCATGACGTTTTTCGCAGATCTTGATATGTCCATCCCCAAGCTTGTGATCGTGACAGCGGTTCTATCCGTCTTCGGGCAGGTAGGGGACTTAGTGGAATCTGCTTTGAAACGACATTTCAATGTAAAGGATTCCGGACATTTACTGCCGGGACACGGTGGTATGCTGGATCGTTTCGATAGTTTACTATTTGTATTTCCCCTTCTTCATTTCCTGCTGTAACGCAAAAAGTGGAAGGTTTCAATCGGGAGGAGTGTAGCAGTTGAAGAAAGTCAGCTTAATGGGTGCTACCGGGTCGATTGGGCTACAGACCCTGGATGTCATTCGGGAGCATCCTGAAGAATTTAAATTGACTGCCATGTCAGTTGGCAAAAATATAGAAAAAGCCAGAAAGATGATCATGGAATTCAGTCCCCGGCTCGTTTCTGTCCAGTACAAAGAGGATGCTGAATCATTATCCAGGGAATTCCCTTCATCTATTAAGATTCTACATGGGGAAGAAGGATTGGTGGAGGTAGCCTGTCATCAGGATGCTGACGTTCTGGTGAATGCGGTACTTGGAAGTGTCGGATTATATCCTACACTCCAGGCTATTGAGGCCGGAAAAACGATCGCGATTGCGAATAAGGAAACCCTGGTAACAGCAGGGCACCTTGTAATGGAAGCGGCAAAGAGAAAAGGGACGAGTTTGCTGCCGGTTGATAGTGAACATTCCGCCATCTTCCAGGCACTTCAAGGGGAAAAGGAAAAGAATATAGAAAAATTGATTATTACTGCTTCAGGTGGCAGTTTCAGGGACCGGACAAGGGATGAGTTGGTCGGTGTCACAGTTCATGAAGCATTGAATCATCCAAACTGGTCAATGGGAGCGAAAATCACCATAGATTCTGCGTCCATGATGAATAAAGGATTAGAGGTCATAGAGGCACATTGGTTATTTGACATGCCATACGACCAAATCAGTGTTGTGCAGCATAGGGAAAGCATCATCCACTCGATGATTCAATTCCATGACTCTTCTGTTATGGCTCAACTGGGCACACCGGATATGCGCGTGCCCATTCAATATGCTCTGACGTATCCAGACAGGTTTCATAGACCGGGGAAAAGGCTGGATCTGGTTGAAATCGGTAAGCTCCATTTTGAAGAAATGGATTTGGACCGTTTCCGTTGCCTGGCTTTTGCATATGATGCAGGACGGATCGGCGGTAGTATGACAACGGTCTTAAATGCTGCAAATGAAGCCAGCGTCGCGCTGTTCCTGGATAATAAAATATCTTTCCTTGACATAGAAAGAAATATTGAAAAGGCTATGAATGCTCACAAGGTAATACATAAGCCTGATCTTGAAACCATATATGAAATCGACCTTCATACCCGTCGACTCGTTTCAAGTTGGTTATAGGCAAGGGTCTTTAGCATGTTTACCTGTATTGTAACGTAGAATGATAGTGGACATGTTTCTTGCGGTATACATTAACATATAAATCTGTTACCAACAGGTTATAAAAAAGGTGGTTTTTTATTTGCAAACGGTGATTGCCTTTATTGTTATTTTTGGGGCTTTAGTATTTTTTCATGAGCTGGGGCATCTGATTTTCGCTAAACGAGCAGGGATACTGTGCCGTGAATTTGCCATAGGGTTTGGACCTAAAGTGTTTTCGTATAAAAAGAATGAAACGACTTATACCATTCGCTTGCTTCCTCTTGGCGGCTTTGTACGGATGGCCGGAGAGGATCCGGAAATGGTGGAGCTCAAGGCAGGGCATCGAGTGGGGCTTGTACTGGACCAGGATGAAAAGATCATTAAAATTGTCTTGAATAACAAAGATCGCTATCCTAATATTCGTGTCATCGAAGTGGAAGAAGCGGATCTGGAACATAGACTGCAGATCCGTGGGTATGAGGAAGACGAGGAAGACTTAAAAACATTCCCTATTTCAAGAGATGCTATATTCATTGAAGATGGTGTGGAAACGCAAATCGCCCCGTGGGATCGACAGTTCGCTTCCAAGACCCTTCCACAGCGGGCACTGGCTATCTTTGCCGGACCATTATTTAATTTCATTTTGGCTTTCTTTATCTTTATTCTTGTCGGCCTATTGCAAGGTGTACCTACTAACGATCCTGTACTTGGTGAATTGACTGAGGACGGTGCAGCGAGAGAGGCAGGCCTTCAAAAGAATGACGTCGTCCAAAGCATTGACGGGAAAGAAATTTCCACTTGGGATGATATAGTGACGATTATTCAAAAGCACCCTGGAGACGAGCTGAGATTTAATGTTGACCGGGATGGCTCAAATGCTGAGATTCCCGTAACACCAAAGCCTCAGGAAATCGAGGGGGAAGAGATAGGTATCATTGGTGTTCATAGTCCTGTGGAGAAATCACCGCTTAAAGTAGTGTCAAACAGTGCACAGCAAACCTATGAATGGACCAAAATGATTTTCGTCCTTCTTGGAAAGCTTGTGTCTGGTGAATTTTCCATTGATGCCTTATCGGGACCTGTCGGCATCTATCAGTCAACAGATGTTGTGGCGAAATCAGGAATATACTATTTAATGAGGTGGGCAGCCATCCTCAGTATCAACCTGGGTATCATGAATCTATTGCCAATCCCCGCACTTGATGGAGGGAGACTTCTATTTTTTGCCGTTGAAGCTGTAAGAGGTAAGCCTGTGGATCGTCAAATGGAAGGCATGGTCCACTTTGTCGGATTTGCCCTTCTCATGGTACTTATGCTCGTCGTTACATGGAACGATATACAGAGATTTTTCCTATAAAATTCATCATAGGAATCAAAAACAGGCAGTTTCTCCCTTTGTAATCAAAAAATGAGGGTGTCACTGCCTGTTCATTTAAGTTAAAATAGTGAGAAGGAAATTCTTACACTACATAAATAATTCATATGGTAACTGAGGTGCTAATAAATGAAGCAACAACATACATTCATCCCAACGCTGAAAGAAACACCTGCTGATGCAGAAATAAAGAGTCATCAGCTTCTATTGCGTGCAGGATTCATTAGACAAAATGCCAGTGGTATCTATAGCTTTTTACCGCTGGGAAATAAAGTATTGAAAAAAGTGGAAGAAATCATCCGTGAAGAACTGGACGCGGCCGGTGGTGTTGAATTGCTTATGCCTGCACTTCAACCATCCGAGCTTTGGAAGGAATCGGGTCGTTGGGGAACGTACGGACCGGAACTGATGCGAATGAATGATCGCCATGACCGGGAGTTTGCCCTTGGAGCCACACATGAAGAAGTCATTACAAGTATAGTGAGGGATGAAATTAAATCGTACAAGCGCCTGCCACTAACTATGTATCAAATTCAAACGAAATTCCGTGATGAAAAACGACCGCGTTTCGGACTTTTAAGGGGAAGAGAATTCATCATGAAGGATGCGTACTCTTTTCATTCATCATTTGAGAGCCTGGACGACACGTATAAGGGGTTATTCCAGGCATATTCTAATATTTTCAATAGATGCGGCTTGAATTTCAGGGCGGTCATTGCTGATTCAGGTGCCATGGGTGGAAAGGATACACATGAATTCATGGTGTTATCAGAAGTTGGAGAAGATACGATCGCCTATTCTGATTCATCTGATTATGCTGCGAATATCGAAATGGCTGAAGTGGTTGATTCCTACAACGAATCAACGGAAGAGATGCTGTCATTGGAAAAGGTTTCAACACCAGAAAGCAAGTCCATTGAAGAGGTATCCACTTTCTTATCCGTAGAGAAGGATCAATGCATTAAATCTCTTTTATTTAAAGTCGACGATGAATATGTATTGGTATTATCCCGTGGTGACCACGAAATCAATGAGATAAAAGTGAAGAATCTTTTAAATGCTGAAGTGGTTGAATTGGCGTCAGCCGAAGAAACGAAAGAGGTAACCGGATGCGAAATTGGATCGATCGGTCCAATCTCGCTACCAGTTAAGATTGTAGCGGACCAGGCAGTTAAATACATTCGCAACGGTGTTACAGGGGCAAATGAAGAAGGATACCATTTTAAGAATGTAAACCCTGACCGTGACTTCGAAGTATCCCGATATGCAGACCTCCGTTTTATTCAGGAAGGGGATCCTTCTCCTGACGGAAATGGTACGATTGTATTCGCTAAAGGGATTGAAGTAGGACATGTTTTCAAATTGGGAACGAGATATTCAGAAGCTTTAGGAAGCTCATTCCTGGATGAAAACGGCCGATCTCAGTCCATCATCATGGGATGTTATGGGATCGGGGTTTCCCGTACCCTGGCTGCTGTGGCAGAACAATTCAATGATGATAGAGGTCTTGTATGGCCAGCAAATCTGTCTCCATATGACCTCCATTTAATTCCGATTAATATGAAGGATGAAGCCCAAGCATCACTCTCAAACGAATTATATGACTCATTCAAAGAAAACAGATATGATGTATTAATGGATGATCGAGCTGAGCGTCCAGGTGTTAAATTTGCCGATTCAGACCTGATTGGCCTTCCAATCCGTATAACGGTCGGGAAGAAAGCGGGAGAAGGAATCGTAGAAGTAAAGATAAGAAAAACCGGTGAAATGTTGGAGGTTCATAAAGATGAACTTCTAACTAAACTGCAAGAACTATTCAAGACTCTTTCGTAAATCTTAAAGGGCTCGACTTTAAAGGAGGCAATCCTTTTGCTGTCAGCCCTTTTTATTCTGTAAATAATATGATACACAAGTAGAAAAGGGGGAAAACGAATATGGAAGAAAAGCCCCTGGGCAAAAGAGAAAGGTTTCAATTGTTGCTTCAACAGTTAGGCTTAACTGAAGATGCCTTTGTCCAATATTTCAGACATGCTGAAATTGAAAAATTGGCGGTCTTTCGAAAAGAAAAGAAATGGCATTTCCACTTTACATTTGAAGAAATCATCCCTTGTAACGTGTGGAGTAAATTTTCCATTGCATTGCAAACATCCTTTAAGCATATTGCTAATGTAGGTTATACAATTAAAGTGTTGAACCCTAATGTAACGGACCAGCATATTTTGGATTACTGGCAGGACTGTGTGAAGGAAATTCAAGGAATAGCTCCGCCTTTATTAAAATTATTAAATACTCAAAAGCCTAAAATCAATGGAAACAAAATCATTGTTCAGGCTTCTAATGATACAGAAGCTACACAGTTGAAAAGAAAATACGGTGAAATGATCACCTCGACATTTGAAAACTTCGGTTTTCCCAAATTGGTCCTGGATGCAGAGGTAAGTCAGGTTGAAGAACAAAGCAATGAATATGAGAAATTTTTAGAAGAAAAGCTTAAAGAGGATCAGGAAAGAGCGAAACAGGCTCTTATTGAAATGGAAAAAGCCGAAAAAGAGGGTGCAAGTGATGCACCGAGCGGTCCTTTCATGCTTGGTCTTACAATTAAAGACGATGCTGACTTCCGAAAAATTGAAGAAATTTATGATGAAGAGCGGCGGATAGCCATTGAAGGATATGTGTTCGATTGTGAGACAAGGGAACTCAGAAGCGGCCGTACCCTACTAACATTTAAGGTGACGGACTACTCAAGCTCTATTCTGGTCAAAATGTTCTCCAGGGATAAAGAGGACGCCGCTGTCATGAATAATATGAAAAAAGGTATGTGGGTCCGCTGCCGCGGAAGCATCCAAAATGATACATTTGTTCGAGACCTTGTGATGATCGCAAATGATGTGAATGAAATCAAGCCGGTTCTTAGACTGGACACTGCCCCTGCAGATGAAAAAAGAGTTGAGCTTCACATGCATACCCCAATGAGTCAAATGGATGCCGTTTCCTCAGTGGCAAGTCTGGTGGCCCAGGCAAAAAAATGGGGGCATAAAGCGGTTGCGATAACTGATCATGCTGTGGCACAATCTTTCCCTGAAGCATACAACGCAAGCAAGAAAAACGATATTAAACTTCTCTATGGTGTGGAAGCGAATCTTGTTGATGATGGGGTTCCGATTGCCTATAATGACCGTGACCTTCCCCTTGAAAATAGCACCTATATTGTGTTTGACGTAGAGACAACAGGGCTTTCTGCAGTGTATGATACCATCATAGAGCTCGCTGCTGTCAAAATAAAAGATGGAGAGGTCATTGATAAATTCGAGTCCTTTGCAAATCCTCATCATCCGTTATCTGCTACGACGATTGAATTAACTGGAATTACAGATGACATGGTGCAGACGGCTCCAGAGATAAATGATGTCCTTCACAGATATCATAAATGGGTGGGGGATGATATTCTGGTCGCCCATAATGCATCTTTTGATATGGGGTTCTTGAATGCAGGGTATCAAAAAGCCGGGATTCAAAAGGCAACCAATCCGGTCATTGATACGCTGGAACTGGCAAGACTCCTTTACCCGCAATTCAAGAATCACCGCCTAAATACATTGGCAAAGAAATTCGATATTGAATTGACCCAGCATCACAGGGCGATCTATGATGCAGAAACAACCGGATATTTATTATTGAAAATGCTGAAAGACGCCGTGGAAAAAGGGATCACAAATCATAATCAATTTAATGATTATATGGGAAAAGGTGACGCATATAAGCGGTCAAGACCGTATCATTGTACATTGATCGCCCAGACGGAACAAGGATTGAAAAATCTTTATAAGCTGGTCTCAATCTCCCATATGAATTATTTTTTCCGCGTTCCAAGAATTCCCCGCTCTCAATTGCAAAAGTACCGTGCGGGCATACTGGTCGGTTCCGGTTGTGATAAAGGCGAAGTATTCGAAGGGATGATGCAGAAAGGAAAAGAAGAGGTCGAAGAGAAGGCTCAATTCTATGATTACCTGGAAGTGCATCCGAAAGAAGTGTACCAGCATTTAATTGAATTAGATCTTGTACAAAGTCAGAAAAACCTGGAAGATATTATCCAGAACATTGTTGAACTGGGCAGGGAATTGGATAAGCCTGTTGTGGCGACTGGAAATGTTCATTACCTGAATGAGACAGATAAGATTTATCGAAAGATCCTGGTAGGGTCTCAAGGTGGGGCGAATCCCTTGAACCGCCATGAGCTCCCTGATGTTCACTTCAGAACAACGAATGAAATGCTCGACGCCTTCTCCTTCTTGGGAAAAGACACGGCTAAAGAGATTGTAGTCGATAATTCCAATAAGATTGCCGATATGATAGATGTCATTAAGCCGATCAGAGATGATCTTTATACACCGAAAATCGAAGGTGCAGACGAAGAAATGCGCCGTATGAGTTATGCTATGGCAAAAAGCATCTATGGTGAAGAGCTTCCTGAAATTGTCGAAGCCAGAATCGAAAAAGAATTGAAGAGTATCATCGGACACGGTTTCGCGGTCATTTATTTAATCTCCCATAAGCTGGTTAAGAAATCGCTGGATGACGGATACCTGGTAGGGTCACGTGGGTCCGTAGGCTCTTCTTTTGTAGCGACCATGACAGAAATCACAGAGGTAAATCCTTTACCTCCTCATTATGTATGCCCGTCCTGCAAGAAGTCCGTGTTCTTTGATGATGGATCTGTTGGATCTGGATTTGACCTGCCTAATAAGGACTGTGACGAATGCGGCGTTCCATTTAAAAAAGATGGTCACGATATCCCATTTGAAACTTTCCTTGGATTTAAAGGGGACAAGGTTCCGGATATCGATTTGAACTTCTCAGGGGAATATCAGCCGAATGCACACAACTATACAAAAGTTCTGTTCGGTGAGGACAACGTATATCGGGCAGGTACAATCGGTACCGTGGCGGAAAAGACCGCTTACGGGTATGTGAAGGGATATGCGAACGATCATCAGCTCCAAATCCGTGGAGCGGAAATTGATCGTCTGGTCAGTGGGTGCACCGGTGTGAAGAGAACAACCGGACAACATCCCGGGGGAATCATCGTAGTACCGGATTATATGGATATCTATGATTTCTCCCCTATCCAATTTCCCGCTGACGATTCAAGCTCGGAATGGAAAACTACGCATTTTGATTTCCATTCGATACATGATAACCTTTTGAAACTGGATATTCTTGGACACGATGATCCTACAGTCATCCGTATGCTTCAGGATTTATCCGGGATCGATCCTAAGACGATTCCTACAGATGACCCTGAAGTGATGAAAATTTTCAGTGGTACTGAATCACTAGGTGTGACTGAAGATCAGATCATGTGTAAGACCGGTACTCTCGGAATCCCTGAATTCGGTACGAGGTTCGTCCGTCAGATGCTTGAGGATACTAAGCCGACAACGTTCTCCGAGTTGGTCCAAATTTCCGGACTATCACACGGCACCGATGTATGGCTTGGTAATGCACAAGAGCTCATTCATAATAATATATGCAATCTGAGCGAAGTAATCGGGTGTCGTGATGATATTATGGTGTATCTGATCTACCAGGGACTTGAGCCGTCACTTGCCTTTAAAATCATGGAATTTGTTCGAAAAGGAAAGGGTCTGCAGGATGAATGGGTAGACGAGATGAAGAAGAACGGGGTACCTGATTGGTACATCGATTCCTGCTTGAAGATCAAATATATGTTCCCGAAAGCCCATGCTGCAGCATACGTATTAATGGCTGTACGTATAGCATACTTTAAAGTGCATCATGCCCTCCTTTATTACGCGGCATATTTCACGGTTCGGGCTGAGGATTTCGATATCGAAGCGATGGTGAGAGGATCTCAGGCAGTGAGAGCCAAGATAGAGGAAATTAATAGTAAAGGTCTGGATGCATCACCGAAAGAAAAGAATACATTAACGGTTCTGGAGTTAGCGCTTGAAATGTGTGAAAGGGGCTATAAATTCCAGAAAGTAGATCTGTACCGTTCAGAGGCTGCCGAATTTGTGATTGATGGAGACACATTGATTCCGCCGTTTAACTCAATTCCGGGACTCGGTACTAACGCCGCCATTAATATAGTGAATTCAAGGAAAGATGGGGAATTTTTATCAAAAGAAGATCTACAGCAAAGGGGCCGGGTATCCAAGACCATTATTGAGTACCTGGATAATCATGGCTGCCTGGAAGCATTGCCGGATAAAAATCAATTATCCTTGTTCTAAGAGCGATATCATGGGAATTGTTTGCATAAAAATGTTGATTATGGTATATTTTTATTGGAAATACTAAAGATAGCTCTAAAGGTAGAAGAGTGGGGTCGCACCCCACTCTTTCGTTATTACATGGAGATTTTTTGAACTATCATTTCTAGTCTTGGTGCAAGATTTTCATATAGACCAGGAGGTAAGTATGAGCAAAATAACAACACTTGTAGAAGAAATTGTTACACCAATCTTAGATGACATGTCTCTGGAACTCATCGACATGGAATATGTAAAAGAAGGATCCAATTGGTTTCTTCGTGTATTCATTGACAAAGATTCAGGTGTTGACATTGAAGAATGTGGAATAGTAAGTGAAAGACTTAGTGAAAAGTTAGATGAAATTGACCCGATTCCTCATAATTACTTTTTAGAAGTTTCTTCACCGGGGGCTGAACGTCCTTTAAAGAAAGACAAGGACTTCGAGAAAGCCATTGGCAAAAACGTTTATGTGAAAACGTATGAGCCAATAAACGGCGAGAAAGCCTTCGAAGGGACACTTCTTTCCTATACTTCAGACGAATTATCATTAGAAGTAACCATTAAGACTCGAAAAAAGAAGGTTGAAATTCCAACAGATAAGATAGCCATCGCTCGATTGGCTGTTACCTTTTCATAGGAACTAACCGCATTATAAAGGGGGATGAAACCACCATGAGCACTCAGTTATTAGATGCTCTTACTGTTTTAGAGAAAGAGAAAGGCATTGCAAGAGATGTCATCATAGAAGCAATTGAGGCTGCCCTTGTGTCAGCTTACAAACGAAATTTCAACCAGGCACAAAACGTTCGTGTAGACCTTAACCTTGATACGGGTACAATGAGAGTTTTCGCACGTAAGGAAGTTGTGGATGAAGTGTTTGATTCCCGTCTGGAGATTTCAGTCGAAGACGCCGGGGAAATCAATCCAAGCTATGAAGTAGGAGACGTTGTTGAGCTTGAAGTCACACCGAAGGATTTTGGACGCATTGCAGCTCAGACTGCTAAACAGGTTGTGACCCAGCGGGTGAGGGAAGCTGAAAGAGGCATTATCTATTCTGAATTTGTTGACCGGGAAGAAGACATTATGACTGGGATCGTTCAACGTCAGGATAATCGTTTCATCTATGTGGCATTAGGCAAGATCGAGGCACTTCTTCCTGTGAGTGAGCAAATGCCTAATGAAACATATAAGCCTCATGACCGGATCAAAGTGTTCATTACAAAGGTTGAAAAGACGACAAAAGGTCCTCAAATCTTTGTTTCGAGAACACACCCTGGATTATTGAAGCGACTTTTTGAAATTGAAGTTCCCGAAATCTTTGATGGAACAGTAGAAATCAAATCAGTTGCAAGAGAAGCCGGTGACCGCTCGAAAATTTCTGTCCACGCGGAAAATTCCGAAGTGGATCCAGTTGGTGCTTGTGTAGGTACTAAAGGTGCCAGGGTACAAGCCATCGTAAACGAATTAAAAGGCGAAAAGATCGATATCGTCCAGTGGTCGGAAGATCCGGTTACTTTCGTAGCCAATGCACTGAGCCCGTCTAAAGTATTGGATGTTCAGGTGAATGAAGAAGATAAAGCAACAAGAGTCGTCGTTCCTGACTATCAACTGTCCCTTGCCATCGGTAAACGTGGTCAAAACGCTCGTCTTGCAGCTAAATTGACAAACTGGAAGATCGATATCAAGAGTGAGACGGATGCACGTGAATTAGGGTTGTATCCTCGCGAAGAGGCATTTTTACCTAAGGATGAAGAGGACGAGTATGACAATGAGCCTTTAAATATTGATTTTGAAAATCAAGATTAAGAGGTGAGTAAGATGAGTGTCAATAAGAAGATCCCATTGCGAAAATGTGTGGCAACGGGTGAAATGAAACCAAAAAAAGAAATGATACGTATTGTGAGATCGAAAGAAGGCGATGTTTCCATTGATCCGACTGGCAAGAAATCAGGTCGTGGAGCTTATCTCTCAAAGGATAAAGACATCATTTTACAAGCTAAAAAGAAAAATACTTTAGCCAATCAATTACAGGCGAAAATAGATGAATCTCTATACGATGAATTGATTAGCCTTGTGGAGAAGGAGTAACGTTTAGCGTATGAATCAGAATCGTTGGATGTCACTTTTAGGATTGGCGAATCGGGCACGTAAGATTATTTCAGGTGAAGAGCTTGTTATTAAAGAAGTTCGTAATGGACGAGCGAAACTTGTCATTCTTTCCAAAGATGCTTCTGCTAATACAAACAAGAAAATCACGGACAAATGTAAATCGTATAATGTCCCGGTGTGCTTAGTGGAAAACAGGCATGATTTAGGTCAAGCCATAGGAAAAGAGGCCAGGGTAGTCGTGGCCGTCCTGGATGCAGGCTTTGCCAAGAAATTATCCGAACTGCTCGATGAATCTCAGTGGGGGTGAACATATGAGCAAGATGCGTGTATATGAATATGCAAAAAAATATAATGTTTCAAGTAAAGATGTAATCGAAAAATTAAAGCAACTGAATATTGAGGTATCAAACCATATGGCAACTATAGAAGACGACGCAGTAACGAAATTAGACGCGATGTACAAAGGTGATTCAAAAGGGCAAGGGAATAAAGCTGTCCAAAAAGACTCCAAAACAACTGCATCCAAGTCAGAGGAAGCTCCAAACAAGGAGAAAGTAAAAACAGCACCGAAAAGTCGTGAAGGTAAGAAACACGAACAACAGCACCAATCAAAGGAGAAGAAGGTCTTCAATAATAACAACAACAAAAACAAAAACAACAAACAAAATAAGCAGAACAAAAATTTCAGACAGGCACCTCAGCAGCAACAGCCTGTAAAGAAAAAAGAGCTTCCTTCCAAAATTACGTTCTCAGAGTCTTTAACAGTTTCAGAACTTGCCAAAAAACTTCATAAAGAGCCTTCTGAAATCATAAAAAAATTATTCATGCTTGGTATCATGGCAACAATCAACCAGGAGTTGGATAAAGACTCAATCGAATTGATTGCAGGTGAATACGGGGTCGAAGTGGAAGAAGAAATTAAAGTGGATGCTACCGATCTCGAAGTGTACTTCACTGAAGATACAGAAGAACAAGTTGAAGAACGTCCTTCTGTTGTTACCATAATGGGTCACGTTGACCATGGTAAAACTACGCTTCTTGACTCAATCCGTAATACGAAGGTGACCGCAGGGGAAGCTGGAGGTATCACTCAGCATATCGGTGCTTATCAAGTTGAAGTGGATGGAAAGAAAATCACATTCCTTGATACTCCCGGGCATGCTGCCTTTACAACAATGCGTGCACGTGGTGCCAAGGTTACGGACATTGCGATTATCGTTGTAGCTGCTGACGATGGTGTCATGCCTCAAACGGTCGAAGCAATCAATCATGCGAAAGCCGCTGAAGTACCGATCATCATTGCGGTTAATAAGATGGATAAAGAAGCTGCCAATCCAGATCGAGTGATGCAGGAGTTGACGGAATATGAATTAGTTCCTGAAGCATGGGGGGGAGACACGATCTTCGTACCATTATCCGCATTGTCTGGAGAAGGAATCGACAATTTACTTGAAATGATCGTACTTGTAAGTGAAGTGGAAGAGCTTAAAGCCAATCCAAATCGTCTTGCACAAGGAACGGTTATTGAAGCTCAATTGGATAAAGGCCGTGGATCTGTTGCCACTTTACTCGTTCAAAATGGAACGCTGAAAGTAGGGGATCCCATCGTAGTAGGAAATACATTCGGGCGTGTACGTGCTATGGTCAATGACCTTGGACGTCGTGTGAAAGAAGCCGGTCCTTCTGCACCTGTTGAAATCACGGGATTGAATGATGTTCCACAAGCAGGGGATCGATTCGTCGTATTTGAAGATGAGAAGACAGCACGTTCTGTTGGTGAATCACGTGCATCCCAGGCTCTTCAAGCCCAGCGTGGAGAAAAGTCCAAAGTAAGCCTTGAAAACCTGTTCGAACAAATGAAACAGGGTGAAATGAAGGACCTTAACCTTGTGCTTAAAGCGGATGTTCAAGGATCGGTTGAAGCCCTGGCAGCTTCATTGATGAAGATTGAAGTGGAAGGTGTAAATATCCGAATCATCCACACCGGTGTGGGCGCGATCAATGAATCGGATATTACACTGGCGTCAGCTTCTAATGCCATTGTCATCGGCTTTAATGTACGGCCTGATGTAAATGCAAAACGTACTGCCGAAGCAGAAGGTGTGGAAATTCGATTACACCGCATTATCTATAAGGTAATGGAAGAAATCGAAGCAGCTATGCAAGGAATGCTTGATCCTGAATTCGAAGAAAAAATCATTGGTCAGGCAGAAGTCCGTCAAACATTTAAAGTGTCTAAAGTCGGTACAATTGCGGGAAGCTATGTAACAGAAGGTAAAATTTCACGTGATAGCGGAGTTCGTCTCATTCGCGACGGAATTGTTATCTTTGAGGGCGAACTGGATGCCCTTAAACGCTTTAAGGATGATGCGAAAGACGTAGCAAAAGGGTACGAGTGTGGAATTACGATCAAGAACTTCAATGATGTGAAGGAAGGCGACGTCATCGAAGCCTTCATCATGGAAGAAATCACACGTAAATGATCACATATGTTGAATGTGAGTGCATGATTTATGACTCTCACTCATTAAAAGAAAAGCGGGCTGTCCTGCAGAGGATCCTGTCACGACTTAAACAAAAATTTAATGTATCTGTTGCTGAAATCGGACATCAGGATGTATGGCAACGCACAATGATTGCCATCGTCGTCGTCGCTTCCTCCAAAGGAGCGAGTGAAAGAGAGATCGAACATGCATTGAAGTTCATAGATTCTTTTCCTGAGTGGGAACGACTTGAAACCCAAATCGAGTCATTATAATGAACGGCTTATATCAACGTATAACCATTAACGAAATATAAGAGGTGATATTGATGAGCCATCGTGCGAATCGTGTTAGCGAGCAAATGAAGAAAGAGCTCAGCGATATTATCGGACGAAAAATAAAGGATCCACGCATTGGCTTTGTAACGGTTACAGATGTACAAGTATCCGGTGACTTACAACAGGCAAAAGTGTATATTACCGTTCTGGGTGGAGAAGACCAAAGAGAAAACACTCTTAAAGGTCTCGCGAAGGCAAAAGGATTCATCCGTTCTGAAGTAGGGCAGAGAATTCGTCTTCGTAAAACACCTGAAATTATTTTTGAGTTTGATGAATCGATTGATTATGGTAACCATATTGAATCTTTGCTAAGAAAAGTTCAAGATGAACCAGAAGAGTCTAAAGATACAGAAGAGTAACATGAAAGGGCTGATCCGGACGGAAGTACAATTCCTTAGGATCAGCTCTTTGTGTTTTCTATGTTTAACATCCAACAATGCATACCTGGAGGTAATGAAAATGAATGGAATCCTGCCCTTGTGGAAGCCACGGGGAATGACGTCCCATGATTGCATCTTTAAGTTGAGAAAACTCCTCAGAACGAAAAAGGTTGGCCATACCGGCACGCTGGACCCGGAAGTCTCAGGTGTCCTGCCCGTGTGTATTGGAAGAGCAACCAAAATAGCGGAATATATTACCGCATCCGGAAAGACTTATGAAGGAGAGGTTACCTTTGGATTTTCCACTACAACAGAAGACGCTTGGGGGGAGAAGGTTGAAGAAAAAAAAGTGGACCGGGTAATAACGAGAGTGGAGGTTGAGGAGGTCCTTCAACGTTTGACAGGAGACATCACCCAGACACCACCAATGTTTTCAGCTGTAAAAGTGAATGGAAAGCGATTATATGAATATGCAAGGCAGGGCATAGAAATTGAAAGACCATCAAGAACAGTTCATATCCAAAGGCTGCAATTACTTGAAAATTGGCATGAGTTAGACGGTGATTATCCTTCTTTTTCCTTTGAAGTGGTTTGTGGGAAAGGGACTTATGTTAGAACACTTGCTGTTGAAATCGGGAAAAGTCTGGGGTATCCTGCTCATATGTCCGCTCTTACACGGACGCAGTCAGCCAGTTTCAGAAAAGAAGATTGTTTCACTTTCGAACAAATTCAAGAATTCGTCTCGAATGAACGTCCACAAGACCTTCTTCTTCCACTGGAAATGGGGCTTTCTCATTTGCCGAAAATGACAATTAGTGATACATTAGCAGAGAAAGTGAAGAACGGAGCACGCTTAGAAGAGCCTGAGGATTGGCAGGATGGCCCCGAGGTAGTGATGGAACACCGAGGTAAGGTCATTGCCATCTATCAGCCGCATCCGGACAAGCCTGGGATTATCAAGCCTGTCAAAGTGCTTTTCAACGACTAGTGAAAAAGGTGAAATACTGTGAAAGTAATAACTGTACATCATCCCCATTCAATTAGTAAAAATGAGTTTCCACCCCTGGTACTAGCTCTCGGATATTTCGATGGAGTACATAAAGGACATCAAAGGGTGATCAGGTCAGCAGTAGAAAAAGCGGAAGAAATGGACATCAGCAGCGCAGTTATGACATTTGATCCTCACCCTTCCGTGGTTTTAGGTCATAAACATAAGCATATCCATTATATAACTCCTTTGGAAGATAAAATAGAAATCATAAAAGAACTCGGTGTGGATTATTTATTTATTGTCCGCTTCACATCAGAATTTGCAAGTTTGATCCCACAGGACTTCGTTGATCAATATATTATTGGGCTCAACGTAAGCCATGTAGTTGCAGGCTATGACTATTCCTACGGAAGATTAGGGAAGGGGACGATGGAGACCTTGCCATTCCATTCCAGGGGGATGTTTACTTCCACAACCATTCCCAAGCTGACAGACGATGATCTGGATTTGAAAGTGAGTTCTACATTTATAAGGGAAAGTCTTAAAGAAGGCGATGTAAATAGGGTGCACAACCTTCTTGGCAGACCTTATAAAATGAAAGGGACGGTCATTCACGGAGATAAAAGAGGGAGAAAAATCGGCTTCCCCACAGCTAATATTGAACTATCTGACGATTATCTGACACCCAGGGTAGGCGTCTATGCGGTGAGGATGAAAATTCATGATAAATGGTTCAATGGTGTATGTAATATCGGGTATAAGCCGACCTTTAAGAATCCAGACGACTATTCCCTTTCAATTGAAGTTCACCTTTTTGATTTTCAAACTTCCATATATGGAGAAGAAGTGTTCATTGAATGGTATGATAGAATCAGGGACGAGCAAAAGTTTGCCGGAATTGAGGAACTAATCTCTCAGATTCAGAAAGATAAGGACCATGCGATTCACTACTTTACGAAAATTTAAGGATTACACTTGATTTTTACTTGAAAGAGTAGTATTCTAAATAGCGTATGAAATGAACCTTTGCTTGGCATCTCGATTCACCAACGGCTGCTCAGTAACAGGGGATTTGAAAGAAATTATTAGGAGGTGAAAAGGATGGCTATCACTAAAGAGCGTAAAAACGAACTTATCAGTGAATACAAAGTACATGAGAACGATACTGGATCTCCAGAAGTTCAAATTGCTGTCCTAACTGAAGAAATTAACAACCTGAACGATCACTTACGCGTTCACAAGAAAGATCACCACTCTCGTCGCGGTCTTCTTAAAATGGTAGGTCACCGTCGTAATCTATTATCTTACTTACGTAAGAAAGATGTACAACGCTACCGTGAGTTAATTAACAAATTAGGTTTACGTCGATAAACAGACAAGGAAGCGGGATTATGTCCCGCTTTTTCTTTAGCTTTCATAAGTGGAAATCTTTGTATGATCCTCCACATCTTTTTATACATTTTCATCATTTAACGTATTCATTTTTCTCGTTTTTGTCTAAAATACATAATATGTATACTGAGTGGGTGGCACACCATCGTTAATGGGTCAAGCATCCGCAGTGATACAACATCCTGTATTTACATAGTCAGCAGGGATTCAAATCAAACGAATATAACAGCGCATATGTGCATGATATAGATTATTTTTTATGTTTATCAGGGTTGGGTACAGGCCGAACCTTTTAGTGATATATAAAGAGAGGGGTACACTTTATGGAACAAACTAAACAAACCTTTTCCATCGAATGGGCCGGAAGAGAATTGACGGTCGAAGTTGGCCAATTTGCCAAACAAGCGAATGGAGCGGTAATGGTACGTTATGGAGATACTGCGGTACTTAGCAGTGCAACAGCTTCGAAAGAGCCAAAACCTTTGGATTTCTTCCCATTAACCGTTAACTATGAAGAGAGATTATATGCAGTGGGTAAAATCCCTGGAGGATTCATTAAACGTGAGGGGCGCCCGAGTGAGAAAGCCATCCTTGCGAGCCGCTTAATAGATCGTCCCATCCGTCCATTGTTCGCAGATGGATTCCGTAATGAAGTACAAGTAATCAGCATTGTGATGAGTGTAGATCAAAATTGTTCATCCGAAATGGCTGCTATGTTTGGTTCTTCATTAGCGCTATCTGTTTCGGATATTCCGTTCGAAGGTCCGATTGCAGGAGTCATTGTTGGTCTAGTTGATGGGGAATTCATCATCAACCCTTCTGTCGAGCAATTGGAGAAGAGTGAGATTCATTTATCTGTAGCTGGTACGAAAGATGCCATTAATATGGTAGAAGCGGGAGCAGATGAGGTTCCGGAAGAGACAATGCTTGAAGCGATCATGTTCGGTCATGAAGAAATTAAGCGTCTGGTAGCTTTCCAGGAAGAAATCGTCGCTAAAGTCGGTAAAGAAAAATCTGCTATTCAACTTGTTGAATTGGATCAAGACGTTGAAGCAGAGGTTCGTTCCATATGTGAAAGTGAATTAATTCCTGCCATTCAAGTTCAGGAAAAACATGCACGTGAAGAAGCAATTGGAACTGTTAAAGATAAAGTGATGGCCGTTTATGAAGAAGAGAAGGAAGCCGATGAAGCTACCTTGAAACAAGTGAAAAAAGTATTGGATATGCTTGTGAAAAATGAAGTTCGCCGACTGATCACAGAAGATAAAGTACGCCCTGATGGCCGTAAAGTTGACGAAATCCGTCCACTGTCTTCAGAGGTCGGTTTATTGCCAAGAACTCATGGCTCTGGACTGTTCACACGTGGACAAACCCAGGCGCTGAGTATTTGTACACTGGGTGCTTTAGGAGATGTTCAGGTGCTTGATGGCCTGGGAATCGAAGAATCAAAACGATTCATGCACCACTATAATTTCCCTCAGTTCAGTGTTGGGTCCACAGGACCGATCAGAGGACCGGGTCGTCGTGAAATTGGACACGGGGCATTGGGTGAGAAGGCTCTGGATCCAATTATTCCAAACGAAAAAGATTTCCCTTATACAATCCGACTTGTATCGGAAGTACTCGAATCAAACGGTTCAACTTCTCAAGCAAGTATTTGTGCAAGTACCCTTGCAATGATGGATGCCGGTGTCCCGATTAAAGCGCCTGTAGCCGGGATTGCAATGGGTCTGATCAAGTCAGGTGAAAACTATTCCATCCTGACAGATATTCAAGGGATGGAAGATCACCTTGGTGACATGGACTTTAAAGTAGCCGGAACTTCTAAAGGTGTAACCGCTCTTCAAATGGATATCAAAATTGATGGATTATCCCGTGAAATTCTTGAAGAAGCACTTCAACAAGCTAAAAAGGGAAGAATGCAGATTCTTGATAGCATGTTAGCAACAATCGGTGAAGCTAGAACGAGCCTGTCCCAATACGCTCCAAAAATCCTGACCATGCATATTAATCCTGATAAAATCCGCGATGTCATTGGACCAAGTGGTAAGCAGATCAATAAGATTATTGACGAAACAGGCGTTAAGATTGATATTGAGCAGGACGGAACGATCTTCATCTCATCTACTGATGAAGAGATGAATAAAGTAGCTAAGAAAACGATTGAAGATATCGTAAGAGAAGTTGAAGCTGGGCAAATGTATCTTGGAAAAGTGAAACGAATTGAGAAATTCGGTGCATTTGTAGAAATCTTCAGCGGTAAAGATGGACTTGTCCATATTTCAGAACTTGCAGAAGAACGTATCCGCAAGGTGGAAGATGTAGTGGCGATCGGTGACGAGATCCTTGTGAAGGTTCTGGACATCGATAATCAAGGAAGAGTCAACTTGTCACGAAAAGCAGTTCTTAAGGAACAGCGCGAAAAGGAAGAACAAAACCAGGGTTAATCTTTTAAGATTGGCAGGCTGTCCTGTAGGGAGTATACTCTCCTCCGGGACGGTTTTTTTTATCTGTGCCGCCGTTAACTTTACCATATGCTCGTCGCCTCTGGTCAAAGCCCCTCCGCTTTTGTGTCATCCAGCTGCGGGGCTTAGAGGCTCGAGGTCATATGTCAAAGAGATCAAAAAGGCAAAAGAAGCCTTTCCGATCTCTTCGTCATATGCTTGTCGCCTCTGGTCAAAGCCCCTTCGCTTTTGTGTCATCCAGCTGTGGGGCTTAGAGGCTCGAGGTCATATGTCAAAGAGATCAAAAAGGCAAAAGACGCCTTTCCGATCTCTTCGTCATATGCTTGTCGCCTCTGGTCAAAGCCCCTTCGCTTTTGTGTCATCCAGCTGCGGGGCTTAGAGGCTCGAGGTCATATGTCAAAGAGATCAAAAAGGCAAAAGAAGCCTTTCCGATCTCTTCGTCATATGCTTGTCGCCTCTGATCAAAGCCCCTCCGCTTTTGTTCTACTAAGTCCTCTTCCCTCATATGTTTTTAGGAGAAGGAAGGTGGACAGGTATGGAAAAAAAATACTTGATTGGAATTGGTCTAATTGCTATTCTGACTTTAGTAGTGGTAGAAAATCCTTTATCTGATCAGTACGTGACTGGGTTAAAACAAGATGCAATTGAAGTGAACGGGGTAAGTGAGCCTACCAACCTATCCCGTATGATAAAAGAGGAAGCGAAATTGAGAGAGATCCCAGCACAGGATGCTGTGATAGATACAATTTGGAAAGCTACACCGGGATATAATGGCTTAAAAGTAGATGTAGAAGCGTCACTACAAAATATGAAGAAAGAAAAATCTTTTAATGAAGATAAGCTTGTTTACAAACAAATCCCTCCTGAGAAGCATTTGCCTGATCTGCCGGCTTCCCCTGTCTATAGGGGGAACCCTGATAAGCCGATGGTGTCCTTTATTATAAATGTTGCGTGGGGGAATGAATACATCCCTGATATGCTGGCAACTTTGAAAAAGCACCAGGTATATGCTACGTTCTTTCTAGAGGGGAGATGGGTAAAGAATAACCCGGACTTGGCGAAGATGATCGTGGATGCCGGACATGAGGTTGGGAATCATTCCTATTCTCACCCGGATATGAAAACGTTGGAATCAGCTAAGGTAAGAGAAGAATTGAAAAAGACGAATGAAATGATAGAAGTGACCACTGGTGAGAAAGTGAAGTGGTTTGCTCCGCCAAGTGGCAGTTACCGGGATGAAGTAGTGAATATCGCAGATGAAATGCATATGCGAACGATCATGTGGAGTGTCGATACGATTGATTGGCAAAAGCCACAACCTAATGTGTTAATCGAGCGTGTGATGGGAAAAGTGCACAAGGGAGCTATTGTGCTCATGCACCCTACTGCTTCAACGGCAAACTCATTGAATTCGTTGATCCTTCAGATTAAAGAAAAAAATTTAAGACTTGGTACGATCTCAAGCTTAGTGAAAGAAGAGAGAATCGTAGAAGAAGCCGATAATTCGTCACAACAAGGAAATAATAAGATGAAGCAGTAACTTTGCATCATGAATAGGAGGAGCTTTCTTGATTAAGAAATACACATGCCATAATGGACTGCGAATCGTGTTGGAAGAAATTCCACACGTTCGCTCCGTAGCAATTGGGGTCTGGATTGGAACCGGCTCACGTAATGAAACAGAACAAAATAACGGAATATCCCATTTTCTGGAACATATGTTTTTTAAGGGAACAAAGACCAAAACGGCGCGTGAAATAGCAGAGTCCTTCGACAGCATCGGCGGACAGGTCAATGCATTTACCTCAAAGGAATATACATGCTATTATGCAAAAGTATTGGACAATCATGCGGATTACGCATTACATACCCTTTCAGATATGTTTTTTAATTCCACTTACGTAGAAGAGGAATTAGGTAAGGAAAAAAATGTAGTGTATGAAGAAATTAAAATGTATGAAGATACACCAGACGATATCGTTCACGATTTACTCAGTAAGGCAATATATGAAGAACATCCACTTGGCTATCCGATCCTTGGAACGGAAGAAACACTGGATTCATTCAACCAGGCTAAATTAAAAGAATACATGCATCACATGTATACGCCTGATCAAGTAGTAGTATCTGTCGCAGGTAATGTGGATGAATCATTCATAAAAGAGGTTGAAAAGTTGTTCGGTTCTTATGAAGGCGGGAAAGGACCAGAAGATCGGATCAAGCCGGCATTTCATAATAATAAGCTTGCCCGTAAGAAAGATACGGAACAAGCGCATCTATGCTTAGGCTTCGATGGACTTGAGATCGGTCATCCGGACATCTACAACCTTATCGTACTTAATAATGTGTTGGGCGGCAGTATGTCATCCCGTCTGTTTCAAGAAGTACGGGAGCAGAGAGGACTCGCCTACTCGGTATTTTCTTATCACTCCGCATACGAAGACAGCGGCATGATGACCATTTATGGGGGGACGGGGGCAAATCAATTAGATCAATTATTTGATACGGTATACAGTACACTGCAGGCCCTTAAGGCAGAAGGTATTACGTCTAAAGAATTGCTTAACAGTAAGGAGCAATTAAAGGGAAATCTTATGTTGAGTTTGGAGAGTACCAATAGCCGCATGAGCAGGAACGGAAAGAATGAACTTCTGCTGAAACGACACCGGACCCTGGATGAAATCGTCGAAGAAATTGATGGAGTAACAATGGAGAAAGTCAATCGATTGGCGCTTGACATCTTTACAGAGGATTATGCTGCATCACTGATCAGCCCGGATGGGAATCTGCCTCAAAATATGAAAAAGTGAATGTGAAAAGCAGACCTTCAGAAGGTCTGCTTTCTTTATGGAACTTAAAAGTTTTTCTTCTAAAAAAAGTGGACAGTAAGTATACATTGTACTAAACAGCTTTTTTAGGGAGGTTATCTGCATGAGATTAAGTGAATTAAGCGGGAAAGAAATCGTTGATTATAAAAAAGCGGAACGTCTTGGCATTCTGGGACAGACTGATCTTGAATTTAATGATAAGTCAGGCAGTATTAGTGCACTAATTATACCGACCGGGAAATGGCTGAGAAAGCAAAGTGGAGAAATCTGGGTGCCCTGGCATCAAATCAGGACAATCGGTGCAGACATGATCATTCTCGAAGTATCCGATGATGAATAAATAAATCATGGCACCAAAACGAAAACGGGTCTTTACCCGTTTTTTTTTTTGCATTTTTTCTCAAACAATCATTCCCTGCTTTTCTTCTCACCCATTGGGGATGTGCAACATACACTGTTGAAGTGAAAAGGGATTTAGAATAGCGATTATGTAAAAAGTAGGTGAAATCAGTGATGCTGACCGGAATGCAGATCGCAGTTCTAGGCGGAGATGCTCGTCAACTTGAGATTATTCGGAAGCTTACGGAGTTGGATGCCAAAATATCTCTCGTAGGTTTTGAACAATTAGATCATGCCTTTACAGGAGCTACGAAGGAAAAACTTGATGAAGTGGATTTTTCGATGATAGATGCCATTATCTTACCTGTACCCGGCACGAATCTACAAGGAGAGATAGATACGATTTTTTCCAATGAAAAAATCATGTTAACCGAAGAAATTGTATCTGAAACGCCAGAGCACTGTACGATCTATTCAGGAATTAGTAATGCGTACTTGGATCAAATTATGTCTTCAACGAACCGTAAACTTGTTCAGTTGTTTGAAAGAGACGACGTTGCCATCTATAATTCCATTCCTACAGTAGAGGGAACGATTATGATGGCTATTCAACATACAGACTTCACCATCCACGGATCTGACATCGTCATATTAGGTCTAGGGAGAGTGGGTATGAGTGTAGCTAGAACATTTCATCATCTAGGCGGAAAGGTCAAAGTCGGAGTGCGTAAAAGTGAACATCTGGCACGGGTGACCGAAATGGGGTTAGTGCCATTCCACTTGGATGACTTGGAAAAAGAGGTTGAGAATTGTGATATTTGTATTAACACAATTCCAGTGCATATAGTGAAGGCTGCTGTCATAGCCAAAATGCCTGCCCATACATTAATTATTGATTTGGCTTCAAAGCCTGGTGGTACAGATTTTCGCTATGCTGAAAAGCGTGGGATTAAAGCGTTATTAGCTCCGGGTTTGCCAGGGATCGTGGCACCGAAAACCGCAGGACAGATCCTGGCGAATGTTCTTTGTCAATTATTAGAGGAAGATTTTGATTCAGGAAAGGAGAGTTCATCATGAGTGTGAAAGGAAAACGCATCGGGTTTGGTCTGACAGGGTCTCATTGTACGTATGATGCAGTATTCCCCGAAATCGAGCGATTAGTGAATAATGGAGCGGAAGTCATACCGATTGTAACATCAACCGTTATGAATACCGAAACAAGATTCGGTAAAGGAGAAGATTGGATCAAACGAATAGAAGACGTAACCGGTCATAGAGTAATCGATTCAATCGTCAAGGCAGAACCACTTGGTCCAAAAATTCCATTGGATTGCATGGTCATTGCACCTCTTACTGGAAATTCAATGAGTAAGTTTGCCAATGCCATGACCGATTCCCCTGTATTAATGGCGGCTAAAGCAACTATACGTAACCATCGTCCAGTAGTGCTCGGTATTTCCACAAATGATGCCCTTGGATTGAATGGTGTGAATCTGATGCGGTTAATTTCGACAAAGGATATATATTTTATACCTTTTGGGCAGGATGCCCCAGAAGCTAAACCGAAATCGATGGTGGCCAGAATGACGTTAATTCAGGAAACGGTCGAAGCGGCGATGGAAGGAAGGCAGCTTCAACCTGTCGTTATCGAAAGATATTTAGATTAATACTTGAAGAAGGTCATCGCCTTGTCAATTTCAGATGACCTTCTTTTCATGCAGATAGAACCAGATACCTGAAATGAACGAACCCCAGAAAAAATATTCCTATTGTCGAATAATTGTTTATGTTAAAATATTCTTTATTATAGTAATAGACTAAATTAATTACCTATTGTACTATGAAAATATTGACTGGTTGGAAGGAGAGAAGATTTTGAATACATCGGGATTTCATGTAGCTGTTGTGGGTGCCACCGGTGCCGTTGGACAGCAAATGCTACAAACATTAGAAAAAAGGGATTTTCCAATAAAACATTTGACCTTATTATCGTCAGCACGTTCTGCAGGATCCACAGTTATGTTTAGAGGGAAAGAATGGACGGTTGAAGAAGCGAAGCCTGAAAGTTTTGAAGGAGTCGATATCGCTTTATTTAGCGCAGGTGGAAGTGTATCCAAACTTCTAGCTCCAGAAGCCGTAAAACGCGGGGCGGTCGTTGTCGACAATACGAGTGCGTATCGTATGGATCCGGATGTTCCTCTCGTTGTACCGGAAGTGAATGAAGAAGACATAAAGAATCACAAGGGAATTATTGCCAACCCTAACTGTTCGACGATACAAATGGTTGCGGCATTAGAACCGATCCGCAAGCAATTCGGCTTGCAGAAAGTAATCGTATCTACTTATCAAGCTGTCTCAGGTGCCGGTGCCGTTGCGATTGATGAACTACATGCGCAGTCACAAGCCATATTGTCCGGGGAATCATTTGAGCCTGGTGTCTTACCTGTTAAAGGGGACAAAAAACATTATCAAATTGCTTATAATGCCATTCCTCAAATTGATACTTTTCAGGACAATGGCTTTACGTATGAAGAAATGAAAATGATCAACGAAACAAAAAAGATCATGCATATGCCTTCTTTAAAAGTATCAGCAACATGTGTCAGATTACCCGTTGTAACAGGTCACTCCGAAAGTGTATATATTGAAGTTGAGAAGGATTCTGTATCAGTGAAGGATATTCATTCACTTCTTCAAAATGCACCCGGTGTAACTCTGGAAGACATCCCTGAAGAGCAGATCTATCCGATGCCTGCACATGCCGTTGGGAAACCGGATGTATTTGTAGGTCGCGTGCGAAAGGATCTTGATGAAGACAACGGCTTCCATATGTGGGTAGTGTCTGATAACTTACTGAAGGGAGCGGCTTGGAACTCAGTTCAAATCGCAGAAAGTTTAATGAAGCTTGATTTAATTTAGTAATGAAGAGGGATCATTCCAGCTGAAAATCTGAATAATTCCACTAATCGTCTTCTAGATACCTCTTGAACATATGACAATGAGGTGTAGTCATGAAAGTGATCGTTCAAAAATTTGGTGGAACTTCTGTACGTGATGAGGCAAGTCGTTTGAAGGCAATTGCCCACACGAAACAGGCAATAGAAAAAGGCTATAAAGTAGTGGTAGTCGTTTCAGCCATGGGTAGAAAAGGTGAACCATACGCTACAGATTCCTTATTAACATTAATCGGTGGCAGAAACACTTCAATCAGTAAACGGGAGCAGGACCTTTTATTGTCCTGTGGAGAAATCATTTCGAGTCTGGTATTTTCTAACATGCTTCTTGAGCAGGGAATCCGTTCAACTGCCCTTACCGGAGCCCAAGCAGGATTCCGGACCAACAATGATTTTAACAATGCAAAAATTATAGAAATGAAATGCAGCCGATTGGTAAAAGAACTGGAACACAATGATGCCGTAGTGGTTGCAGGCTTCCAGGGAGCGACGAAGGATGGGGACGTCACAACCATTGGAAGAGGAGGAAGCGATACCTCTGCATCTGCACTCGGAGTCGCATTAAAAGCAGACTACATCGATATTTTTACAGATGTGGAAGGCGTCATGACTGCCGACCCGCGTATTTCAACTAAAGCAAGACCCATAACAGTTGTTTCGTATAATGAAGTATGTAATATGGCATACCAGGGAGCAAAAGTAATACATCCCAGGGCGGTTGAGATAGCTATGAACTCAAATGTTCCCATACGGATTCGTTCAACCTACTCAACAGGTGAAGGCACTCTTGTGACGACATTGGAAAATACAAAAGCACATAAAGAGTTCAGGAGTCATCCAGTCACAGGGATCGCTCATGTATCCAACCTCACACAATTTAAAGTTTTCGCTAAGGAAGATCAGTATAATCTTCAAGCTGAGGTTTTTAAAGCAATGGCAAAAGAGGGAATAAGCGTTGATTTTATTAATATTTCCCCGAGGGGTGTCGTCTACACTGTAGGTTCATCAGTAGCGGAAGATGCAATCAAAGTTTTAAGAAAGATAGGACATAACCCCTTAGTAGAGTCAGAGTGCGCTAAAATTTCCGTAGTGGGAGCGGGTATGACGGGTGTCCCCGGTGTAACTTCTGCCATCGTTTCCTCCCTTTCCAACGAAGGGATTCGCATACTTCAGTCTGCAGATAGTCATACCACCATTTGGGTTCTGGTAAAGGAAATGGATATGATCAAAGCCATTAATGCACTCCATGATACGTTTCAATTACAAGAGAGAAATGCTACATTCAGAGTGGGATAAACATACGAGGAGAGTGACTAGATTGAATTTTGGCCGCGTTTCTACGGCGATGGTTACGCCATTCGACCGTAAAGGGAATATTGATTTTACTAAAACGACGCAAATAATTCAGTATCTGATCGATAATGGATCTGATTCGTTAGTAGTAGCGGGTACCACAGGGGAGTCGCCAACTTTAACGAAAGAAGAAAAGATTGCCCTATTCCGACATGTCGTGAAAGTAGTGGATGGGAGAATTCCAGTCATTGCCGGGACGGGAAGCAATAACACCCATGCTTCAATCGAACTTACCAAAAAGGCAGCGGAGACAGGTGTGGATGCCGTCATGCTCGTGGCACCGTATTATAATAAGCCGAGTCAGGAAGGAATGTATCAGCATTTTAAGGTGATTGCAGAATCAACTGCCTTACCTGTCATGCTGTATAATATTCCGGGCAGATCAAGCGTCAACGTGTCGCCTGAAACGATTATTCGTCTCTCAAAGGTTGCGAACATCGTGGCCGTTAAAGAAGCAAGTGGTGATCTGGATAGCATGACTGAAATCATTTCACATACGTCCGACGACTTTATGTTGTATAGTGGTGATGACGGGCTTACTTTACCGGTATTATCCATAGGGGGGGCAGGGATTGTGTCAGTTGCCTCCCATGTCATCGGGAATGAGATGCAGGAGATGGTTTCAGCCTTTTTAGGAGGAAACCTCTTACATGCATCACAAATGCATCAAAGGCTCCTTCCGATTATGAAAGGGCTGTTTACGAGTCCGAACCCAACCCCGGTCAAAACTGCTCTGCAGATGAGAGGACTTGATGTAGGCTCGGTTCGTCTCCCATTAATACCCTTGACAGAAGTCGAAAGAGCAAAACTTTCTCACTTGCTGGAAGGGTTATCTTAATACAGAACAACTGCTAAATCCAAAAGACTGTGAAGATATGTCCTTCACAGTCTTTTGTGTGTTTCTATCAATAAGGATTTTTTCGATGGGATTGTTGTGTAGAGACAATCAATAATGAAGACAATCCTGTCTTTCACTTGGAAGAGATATTATTCCTCAAAAGAAGAAGGATTTATTCTCCCAGTATCGAAATAGTAACGTAGAATAAATGATTGCAGTCTTTTTCCTAATCCTGATTAGGAAGGATATAATTGGTTGTACTCCCAAAATAGTATCAAGTATAATGGATATAACTGATTGAAGATCGGGGAAGGAACAGCATAGGAGGACATAATAGTGAGTAAGACAAAGAATGAGAGCATTAAGGTGATACCCCTCGGTGGAGTGGGAGAAATCGGTAAGAACATGTACGTGGTCGAAGTGGATCATGAAATATTCGTAATCGACGCAGGACTGATGTTTCCGGAGAACGAAATGCTGGGGATCGACATTGTCATCCCTGATATTCAATATTTAATTGAAAATAAAGACCGTGTAAAAGGAATCTTCCTGACTCATGGACACGAGGACAGCATCGGTGCGATATCGTATGTAGTAAGTAAGATCAAGGCTCCTGTTTACGGGACGCGTCTGACAAATGCCCTTGTAAGGGCCCGTTTGAAGGATGAAAATGTCAGGGAAGACGTGAAATTCTATACAGTTCACTCAGACAGCTACCTTACTTTTGACGGTGTGAATGTGACATTCTTTAAAACCACTCACAGCATTCCTGATTCCGTCGGCGTTTGCATACATACATCCGAAGGGGTTATCGTCCATACGGGTGAATTCAAATTTGATCAATCTGCCAAACATCTTTACCGCCCGGATTTAGGCAAGATGGCGCAAATCGGTGAGAAGGGTGTCCTTTGTCTGTTGTCTGACAGTAAAGAGGCGGAGAGACCCGGGTTTACAACATCAGAAGCTGTCATCGAACAACATATCACAGACTCCTTGCGTACAGCATCAGGGAGGGTGATCGTGGCGTGCTTCGCTTCTAACTTAATAAGGCTGCAGCAAGTGTTTGATGCGGCAGAACAGAATAACCGAAAAGTGGCTGTGGTTGGAAAGAGTTTGAAACGGGTGTATGATGTAGCCTTGAAACTCGGCTATCTTCATGTCCGGGATGAAATGATCATCGGAATAGACGAAATTGGTAATTACCCAAAAGATGAAATCCTCATCATCGCAACTGGAACCCAGGGCGAACCATTTGAGGCACTGCAACGAATGTCCAAGCGTTCCCACCGCCTTGTAAACATTGAAGAAGGTGACACGGTCCTCATAACGGCCACACCATCTACCGGCATGGAAGTGATTGTAGGAAGAACCATCGACATGCTTTATAGAGCCGGGGCAAATGTATTAACAGCAACAAAAAAAGTCCATGTTTCGGGTCATGGAAGTCAGGAAGACTTAAAATTCATGTTGAATATCATGAAACCTAAATATTTCATACCCATCCAGGGTGAATATAAGATGCTTGTAGCCCATACTCAGCTTGCTCATGATACAGGACTACCTTATAAGCAGATCTTCATTTTGGATAAAGGAGATGTTCTTCAGTACAAGGACGGCAAGATGAGAATGAGCGGCCGTGTACAGGCAGGGAATGTATTGATCGACGGAATCGGGGTTGGAGATGTAGGAAACATTGTCCTTCGTGATCGGAAATTATTATCAGAAGACGGTGTTTTTACCGTTGTCGTCACCATCAATCGCCGTTCCAAATCAATCATCGCCGGACCTGAAATCATCTCCCGGGGATTCGTATACGTAAGGGAATCCGAGGAATTGATTGAAGGAGCAGGAAGCATCGTGACGGATGTGGTCCATTCCTATTTGCAAAAGGGTTCATTTGAATGGACAGCCATCAAACAGGATATCCGGGATCAGCTGAATTATTATCTATTTAATAAAACTCGAAGAAGACCGATGATTTTACCGATTATCATGGAAGTATAAAGTTTGAGGCTATTTGTTAGAAGCAAATAGCCTCATATTTATTTGAACCTTAAAGAATAAAGTATGAAAACACTCCCATATTAAAATAATAACAAGAGAATGGGAATGAAAAGGAGATGTTTTCATGGAACAAAATCGTGAACATATGCAGGATGAGCCGAATAAAGGGCAGGATGATCAAAAAGACAAACCATCTGGATTAATGGAAAAGATTCAACAATTAGGTCAAACGAACGTTCCACAGCTTTCTCAAGACTCTAATATTCATTGCCTGACAATTGTAGGGCAGATAGAAGGACATATGCAGCTGCCTCCACAAAATAAAACAACAAAGTATGAACACGTCATTCCGCAGCTGGTAGCCATCGAACAAAATCCAAAAATTGAAGGTCTGGTGGTGATTTTGAATACGGTTGGGGGAGATGTAGAAGCAGGATTGGCCATTTCTGAAATGATCGCCTCATTATCTAAACCTACCGTATCTGTTGTGCTTGGAGGAGGGCACAGTATTGGTGTTCCTATTGCTGTTTCGTGTGACTTCTCTTACATCGCAAGTACGGCTACCATGACGATTCACCCTGTACGATTAACCGGTTTGGTTATCGGGGTACCTCAAACGTTTGAGTATCTCGATAAGATGCAGGAGCGGGTGGTCAGTTTTGTCACGAAACACAGCAATATCACAGAAGAGGATTTTAAAGACCTAATGTTTGCAAAAGGGAACCTCACCAGGGATATTGGTACCAATGTGGTGGGAGATGATGCAGTGGAATATGGATTGATCGATGGAATAGGTGGAATTGGAACGGCAATACGAAAGATCAATGAATTAATAGAGATGAAAAAACAGACCGATCAACAAGAGGGGCTGGTCCAATGATACTCTATACTGTGGTTCCAAATGATCTCGTGTTCCCTACAGATGGAAGTGAATTTAGCGGCCAAATGATGATGGACTACCAGGGGGTCCCCTTACTGGTTCAGCAGGAGGAGAACAATTATAGGATCATCAGAGTCATGAGCAGTGATCCCGCACATTACCTGAATGATCAAATATGCCCGGGGGAATTTATCAACAATTAAGTGCCAAAGAGGATTTTCCCGGAATAGTGTATATGATATAATATACAGTATAATGTTACGATAAGTTCATGGGAAGGGTCTGACACCTTAGGCACAATGAATGCCCCAAAGGATCAGCCCTTTCTTCATCTTTATGTACATAACTCAGGTAGACTTCAATAGAATTTAGGTGAATGGATTGGCAAAACGAAAAAAAAGAAAAAAACGTTCTCAAACCGGCTCTACATTAAAACAGACGATTAAATATGAGATTATTGGACTGATCCTCGCGGCATTAAGCTTAATTTCCATCATAGAGCTTGGCGCCGTGGGGAAAGCACTGGTATATTTTTATCGATTCTTCCTTGGGGAATGGTACATGATTGCCCTCCTATGGATGCTCTATGTAGCGGGCTACCTTATGATTAAGCGAGAGGTTCCTATGTTATTCAGCCGCAGACTGGTAGGCGTTTATATCATGATTGCAAGCTTCCTTCTTCTAAGTCATGTGAAATTATTCGATCTTCTTTCAAATGGTGGGTCATTCGCTAATCCAAGTGTCATCATGAATACATGGGATTTGTATTGGATGGATGTCAGTGGTGAAACGAGTACATCGGATCTGGGGGGAGGTATGATCGGGAGCGTTCTATTTGCCGTTTCTTACTTTCTCTTTGATTCACAAGGGGCAAGGATTGTGAGCGCAACCTTCATCATGATCGGCATCATTTTAGTGACTGGTAAGTCCTTAGGGGATGTGCTGGGAAGGGCGGGGAAGCGCTTCGGCTCATTCATGAGTGGGCAATGGTCAGCATTTAAGCAAGATATGAATGACTGGAAAGAAGAGCAATCTAAGAAAAAAGAGAACAAAGAGAAGAAAAAGCAAGAAGCACCGAAGAAATCTGAAGAAGCGGCTGAACCAATGATTCCTCAGGAAGAAGAAACGCGGGAACCGATCATCTCAAATTTCGCAGAGCGTGCATATGGCGTGCAGCCTAAAGAAACCTCCGTTTCATCAGGAGCTCGTGCTGCTGACGAAACGGATGATGTTCCAACAGAGAAAAAGTCGGATTCAGGAGGGGAAACGGATGCCGCCCCGCCAATTACCTTCACGGAAGTGGAAAATAAAGATTATAAGCTCCCCTCTATCTCTTTATTAAAGAGTCCAAGAAAAACGGATCAAAGTAATGAGTATCAATTGATACATGCCAATGCCGCAAAGCTTGAGAGAACGTTCCAGAGTTTCGGGGTAAAGGCAAAGGTGACACAAGTTCATCTCGGCCCTGCTGTTACTAAATATGAAGTACATCCCGATGTAGGAGTGAAAGTCAGCCGTATCGTCAACCTGAGTGACGACCTGGCATTAGCCCTTGCAGCGAAAGACATCCGGATTGAAGCTCCGATTCCGGGGAAATCTGCCATCGGTATAGAAGTTCCCAATTCAGAAGTAGCTATGGTATCCCTGAGGGAAGTTCTCGAAGCGAAGGAACAGAATAAACCCGATGCCAAACTGCAGATTGGTTTAGGGCGTGATATCACAGGTGAAGCGGTTCTGGCCGAACTGAATAAAATGCCTCACCTATTAGTTGCAGGTGCAACAGGAAGCGGGAAGAGCGTGTGTATCAACGGAATCATAACAAGTATTCTTATGAGAGCAAAACCCCATGAAGTAAAACTTATGATGATTGACCCGAAAATGGTGGAACTAAATGTATATAATGGAGTTCCCCATCTCCTGGCACCTGTTGTAACGGATGCGAAGAAAGCATCACAGGCTTTAAAGAAGGTTGTAAGTGAAATGGAGCGAAGGTATGAGCTGTTCTCTCATACTGGAACAAGAAATATTGAAGGCTACAACGATTACGTTAAAAGACAAAATATGGAAAATGAAGATAAACAGCCTCTCCTTCCATATATTGTTGTCATTGTAGACGAACTGGCCGACCTCATGATGGTTGCCTCGAGCGACGTGGAGGATGCCATTACAAGGCTTGCACAGATGGCACGTGCTGCCGGGATTCATCTTATCATTGCGACACAGCGTCCATCTGTAGATGTCATAACAGGGGTCATTAAAGCCAATATCCCGTCACGGATTGCCTTCGCAGTATCCTCCCAAACCGATTCCAGAACGATCTTGGATTCCGGTGGGGCTGAGAAACTATTGGGACGGGGGGATATGCTCTTCATGCCAGTTGGGGCATCCAAGCCAACAAGGGTGCAAGGGGCATTTTTATCAGATGAAGAAGTAGAAGAGATCGTTGATTTTGTCATCTCTCAACAAAAGGCACAATATCAGGAAGAAATGATTCCCGATGAAGTGCAGGAGAATGAGAAGTCAGGAGAAGCGGAGGACGAATTATATAATGATGCCGTCCAGTTAATTGCTGAAATGCAAACAGCATCCGTTTCTATGCTTCAGAGAAGGTTCAGGATCGGCTATACGAGAGCCGCAAGATTGATCGATGAAATGGAAGTAAGAGGGATCGTTGGCCCTTATGAAGGCAGCAAACCGAGAACAGTCTTGGTCGGCAAACCTTCTGAAGAGCAAAGCTCATAACAGAAGGTGTGTTACCCTATTCAAAACGAATGGGATAACACACCTTTTTTAGTGAGTGAGATTATAGGGTATTTCTATTTTTAATACGGATGAATGAAAGTGATACGAGTTTATCCACGAATGTGTTATACTATTAAAAGCGTTTACAAATGTAACGACTTTGTTTAATGGGTGTAAAGAATGATAACGTAAAACAGTCTGACTGTAAAAAAGTAGTTAAAATATCCCATGTAAACCCATACAGAGCTCTGTTTTTTTCTATTTTTTTACATAAATAGATTCTAAATTGTCATTCTAATCATTTTTTTCGACAAAATCACACAATGCTATTTATTTATCAAAAGAAAAGTGTTATAGTATTTTCGATTAGTAGGAAAGATATACATCAGAGGTCTGATGTCTTGAGAAAATGTGGTGGTGGTTCCAGTGACAATAAAAACAGACAATCGGCATTTATACTTACAAGTAATTGATCGGTTGAAGAAGGATATCGAAGCGGGAATATATAAAGAAAAAGAGAAACTCCCATCTGAATTCGACCTTTCCAAACAATTAGGCGTAAGTAGGGCTACTCTTAGGGAAGCTCTCAGAATTCTTGAGGAAGAAAGTGTCATCGTACGACGTCATGGAGTAGGTACATTTGTAAATGCAAAGCCGCTCTT
This sequence comes from Rossellomorea arthrocnemi, assembly GCF_904424705.1. Classification (GTDB taxonomy): domain Bacteria; phylum Bacillota; class Bacilli; order Bacillales; family Bacillaceae_B; genus Rossellomorea; species Rossellomorea arthrocnemi. The sequence goes on from NZ_CAJGBF010000003.1 coordinate 147,014, forward strand.
TACTTCTGGTATCGAGCAGTTGAACAGTGTAACGAACATGATTAAACAGGCTGGTATGGAGCCAGGGACCATTTTCTTAAGCTCAACAACTCAAGAAGCTACTGAGGATGATGTGCTGAGGTTTACGTGCAATGAAGAGGACGACGTGATCCTGATTGAGAGGGTTCGTACTGCAAACGGGGAACCGGTTGTATATTGTGTGGATAAAATTCCGGAAAAGGTCATGCCGAGGAATTTCACACATGAGGATAATTCGATTTTCACCGTTTTGGAAAAACGAGAGAATAAGAGAATAACTCATGCAGTGGCACAAATTGAACCGATGGGGTATCACGATAAAATCTCCCCTATTCTAAATTGTGAACCGGAAACGGCTTTACTCGTTTTGAAGCAAATGCATTTTGACGAAAACGATGAGCCTATCCTGTATTCAGTAAACTATTTCCGATCAGACAAATTTAGCTTCCAGGTATTAAGAAAGCGTGTATAACAGCAATCCATCTTACTACTAATTTATTACAATAATAGGGGGTACTCTAGGTGAAAAAACGTAAATTTGGTTTAGCGTTGTCATTTGTTTTGGCAGCAGGTACATTGTTAGGTGCTTGTGGAACAAGCGAGGACAAAGAAGGTGCATCTAGTGGTGAAGGTAAGAAAGAAGATCAATTTACAGTAGCGATGGTTACAGATGTTGGTGGAGTAGATGACAAATCATTTAACCAATCGGCATGGGAAGGTTTGAAAGCCTTCGGTAAAGAAAATGACATGGAAAAAGGTAAAGATGGATTTGACTATTTACAGTCACAATCTGATGCTGACTACGCTACAAACTTAAACAAATTAGCTCGTCAAGATTTTGACTTAGTATATGGTATCGGTTTCCTTATGGAAGGTGCGATCACTGAAATTGCACAACAACAAAAAGATTCGCACTTCGCAATCGTTGATGCTGTTGTAGATCAACCAAACGTTGCAAGCATCATGTTCAAGGAACAAGAAGCTTCTTTCCTTGCTGGTGTAACAGCCGGGTTAGCGACTAAAACAAATAAAATCGGATTCCTCGGCGGTATGGAGATTCCGGTAATCGAACGTTTCCACTCTGGTTTCATCGCTGGTGTGAAAGCAGTCAATCCAGATGCTGAAATCGTTTCAGACTATGCAGGTGCTTTCGATAAAGCTGAACTTGGACAAACCATCGCTTCAAAAATGTATACTCAAGATGTAGATGTAATCTTCCACGCAGCTGGAGGAACAGGTAATGGTTTATTCAAAGAAGCGCGTGACCTGAAAGAAAAAGATCCTTCACGTGAACTTTGGGCAATCGGTGTTGACTCTGATCAATCTGCAGAAGGTAAAGTAGGAGATCATAATATCATCCTTACATCTGCTCTTAAACGCGTCGATAACGCAGTAGTGGATCTTTCCACTAAAGCGAAAGAAGGAAACTTCCCAGGTGGGGAACAAATCCTTTACGGTCTTAAAGAAGACGGCGTAGGACTTGCTGAATTAAATGACGAACTTTCCAACAAAGACGAAGTCATGAAAAAAGTCGATGAGTGGAAAGAAAAGATTACTAGTGGAGAAGTAACAGTTCCTGAATCGATTAAAGATGCGGAAGCTTTCTCAGCTAACTAAATGAACATGTTGGATAAGCCGGCCAGAAAAATCTGGCCGCTTGTCCCTATAATAAGCAGGACAATGAATATTAATAGAAATTTAATTGAAGTATAGAACATTTCTATCTTTCATTTAGATTTTTATTCGGGGAAACCCCTTTTTTTCTGAGTAGTGAAGGTCTGACCTCTAACTACTAGATAAATATCCCTAGTCTATGCAAGGAGTGATTCGCAATGGATTATGTAATCGAGATGCTTAATATTCGCAAAGAATTTCCAGGCATCGTAGCAAATGACAATATTACCCTTCAGCTCGGAAAAGGTGAAATTCATGCACTTCTTGGTGAAAATGGTGCAGGTAAATCGACATTAATGAACGTGTTATTCGGGCTGTACCAACCTGAACAAGGAGAAATACGGGTAAAAGGACAAAAGGTAAATATCACCAATCCGAACATAGCCAACGATCTCGGAATTGGTATGGTCCATCAGCATTTTATGTTGGTCGATACCTTCACTGTAACAGAGAATATAATTCTCGGAAGAGAGCCGAAATCCGGAGCGACAGTGGACATTAAAAAAGCTGAAAAAGATATTCTCGATATTTCTGAGCGATATGGATTAAAAGTAGATCCAAACGCCAAGATTTCTGAAATTTCAGTAGGTATGCAGCAACGCGTGGAAATATTAAAGACACTTTATCGAGGAGCAGAAATCCTCATATTCGATGAGCCGACAGCTGTATTGACACCACAGGAAATCAAAGAACTCATACAAATCATGAAAACCCTTATTAAAGAAGGAAAATCAATCATTCTGATCACCCATAAGTTAAAAGAAATCATGGAAGTGTGTGATAATGTAACCGTTATCAGAAAAGGAAAGGGGATTGGGACAGTAAAGGTTTCAGAAACGGATCCTAATCACCTTGCCTCTCTGATGGTTGGACGTGAAGTGACGTTCAAGACGGAGAAGAAAGAAGCGAACCCTGGTGATAATGTATTGGAAATACGTGATTTGAACGTGAAAGACAATCGAAATGTACCTGTTGTGAAGGGTTTGAATCTTGAAGTGAAGGCTGGAGAGATCCTTGGAATAGCAGGGGTCGATGGTAACGGCCAGAGCGAGTTGATTGAAGCCATCACTGGTCTTTATAAAGTTGACAGTGGTTCCGTCAAGTTGAACGGGAAGGAAATAGCTAATATGAAACCCCGCAAAATCTATGAATCTGGTGTAGGTCATATTCCTCAGGATAGACATAAGCACGGACTTGTACTTGATTTTCCAATCGGGGAAAATATGGTTCTTCAGACCTATTATAAGAAGCCGTATTCCAACAAAGGCGTACTGAGTTATAAAAACATTTACAATCAGGCAAGAAAGTTGATTTCGGAGTTCGATGTGAGAACTCCTTCAGAGTACACCCTTGCACGTGCATTGTCAGGGGGGAATCAGCAAAAAGCCATCATCGGCCGTGAAGTGGACCGTGATCCGGATTTACTGATTGCTGCCCAGCCGACCAGGGGTCTTGATGTAGGAGCGATTGAATTTATCCACAAGCGTCTCATTGAGCAACGAGATAATGGGAAGGCGGTTCTTCTCCTATCATTTGAACTGGATGAAATCATGAACGTAAGTGACCGTATTGCCGTTATATACGAAGGACAGATTGTTGCTATTGTCAATCCTAAGGAAACAACCGAACAGGAACTTGGATTGTTAATGGCAGGTTCAAAGAGGAAGGAAACGGGAGGGAACACACATGTCTAATCGATTAACAAATATATTAATCCCGGTAATCTCAGTCCTTTTGGGTATCATCGTCGGTACGATTATCATGCTGGTAAGTGGATATGATCCGATTGCGGGTTACTCCGCATTATGGAATGGTATCTTCGGAGAGATTTATTATGTCGGGGAAACGGTGCGTCAAGTGACACCGTACATTTTAGCAGGATTGGCTGTTGCTTTTGCCTTTAGAACAGGATTGTTCAATATAGGGGTGGAAGGCCAATTGATTGTAGGGTGGCTTGCCGCTGTCTGGGTAGGGGTCGCATTCGACGACTTACCTAGGATGATCCATCTACCCCTTGCCATCATTGCTGCGGCATTGGCAGGTGCATTATGGGGATTCATCCCCGGGCTACTTAAAGCGAAATTCCGGGTACATGAAGTCATCGTTACGATCATGATGAACTATATTGCCCTACATGTTACGAATGCCATCATCCGTGATGTCATTACTGACCGTAAAGACCGTACGGGGAATATTGCTGATACAGCTTCACTGAAGTCTCCATTTTTTGAAAGCTTAACGGATTATTCCCGTCTGCATTGGGGAATTTTCATCGCACTGGCGTGTGTATTCATTATGTGGTTCTTGCTCGAAAAAACAACTCGTGGATATGAACTGCGTTCTGTAGGTTTCAATCAACATGCTTCTCAGTACGCCGGAATGAACGTGAACGGGAACATCATTCTTTCCATGGTCATTTCAGGCGCGTTTGCCGGACTTGCAGGAGCAATGGAGGGACTCGGAACATTTGGTTATGCTTCAATCAAAGGAGGATTTACAGGGGTCGGATTCGATGGGATCGCTGTAGCCCTTCTCGGAGGAAACGCGGCCATCGGTGTTGTGTTCGCCGCACTTCTATTTGGTGGACTTAAAGTAGGTGCACTGAATATGCCGCTGGATGCAGGAATCCCCAATGAACTGGTAGACATCATTATTGCTCTTATTATTTTCTTTGTAGCATCTGGTTATATGATTCGGTATCTGATTCAACGATTTAGTAAAAAGGGGGTGAAATAAGTGGGTTTTTTTGATATTTTGACAATTCTCATCCCATCAACATTGCTTTGGGCAACACCACTTATTTTCACTGCTTTAGGTGGGGCATTCTCAGAGCGTTCAGGCGTCGTGAATATCGGACTTGAAGGTCTGATGGTCATTGGTGCATTCTCAAGTATTGTATTTAACCTTGCTTTCGCGGATACTTTCGGTTCATCAACACCTTGGGTCGCGCTCCTCGTGGCCATGGTCATGGGAGGGCTGCTTGCCGTCCTGCATGCTGTTGCTTCCATTACATTCAGGGCCGACCAGGTTGTATCAGGTGTAGCCATCAACTTACTCGCAGTAGGACTGACTCTTTTCTTAGTCAAGCGTATTTATGGGAAAGGTCAGACGGATATTATTTCTGAAGGATTCGGTAAGGTCGATGTACCTTTGCTTCATAAAATCCCGGTCATTGGGGATATCTTCTTTTCTAACACATATTGGCCGCCTTTTGTCGCGATACTGGTATCCTTCATTGTCTGGTTCATTATGTTCAAGACCCCATTCGGTTTAAGGTTGCGTTCTGTAGGGGAACATCCTATGGCGGCTGACACAATGGGGATCAATGTAACGAAAATGCGCTATATCGGTGTCGTGATTTCCGGAGCTTTTGCAGGTGTCGGTGGTGGAGTTTACGCACAGGCGATTTCTTCTGACTTCAGCCATGCAACGATCAGCGGACAAGGGTTCATGGCCCTTGCAGCCTTGATCTTCGGAAAATGGCATCCACTTGGAGCCATGGGAGCGGCTTTATTCTTCGGATTCGCTCAAAGCTTAAGTATCATCGGATCTAGTATCCCGTTATTTGAGAACATTCCAAGTGTATTCCTACTGATTGCACCATATGTATTAACCATCCTGGCACTTACCGGCTTCATCGGTCGTGCAGATGCACCAAAAGCGTTAGGTACACCATACATTAAAGGAAACCGTTAATAAATCTAAAATACCAATCAAAAGGATATCCCGAATGCCGGGATATCCTTTTTTCAATAGGTAAGGTACTGAACGGGTTCTTTCAATCAGTTTAGGCTGGTTGGTGGGGCGAAAAATCCTCCTCACCCGGCGGAAAGTAAGTACATGCCGCGGAAAGGAACGGTCCAGGTTTCACACTTCACTCATCCAATGTGAAAATTTCTTTCAATCGTAATATACATAGAGGCAAGAAGGTTGTTACTCCGAAACATAATGAAAAAACCACAAGCATATAATAGTTTACTCGAATGGGTATTTTTCCAATAGAGGAAGATGCTTGAAATCAATCTCTCACTACATGTATAGTTATACATAAATACCGCACAATAAGGGTGTTTATTAATTTTGTTATTAAATTGAAGGAAGTATGGAACTAAGGAGGACGGTACGATGACAGCCATAAACGAAATAGTCAAGAAGAAACATGGGTACACGCTACATATCGTTCAAACGGATAAGTATAAAACCAACAGCCTCGTATTAAAGATGAAAGCACCCCTTGATCCTGAAACAGTCACATTACGGGGATTGCTTCCGCATGTAATGCAGAGCAGTACAAAGACCTATCCAAGTACCACTGAATTGCGCTCCTATTTGGATGAGTTATATGGAGCGAACTTTTTTGTGGATCTGGGAAAAAAAGGTGAGTACCATGTGGTCAGTATGTCTGTTGAAATCGCCAACGAAAAGTTTCTGAAGGATTCTGAACCACTGCTTCAAAAAGGAATCGAATTCCTGGCGGATGTCCTGCAAAACCCTCATATTGAAAGTAATGAATTTGACAAGAATACAGTTGAAAAAGAAAAACGGAACCAAAAGGTCAGAATTCAAGCAGTATATGACGATAAAATGCGCTATGCCAATTCACGACTCGTGGAAGAAATGTGTAAGGGTGAGCGATTCGCCCTCCATGTAAACGGTGTCAGTGAAGAAGTGGAGTCCATTACAGCGAAGAGTTTATATGAATACTATCAAAAAGTGATGTCTGAAGATCAGTTTGACCTTTATGTGATCGGTGATGTCGACGTCCAGGAAGTCGAAAGTCTCTGTGATCAACTCCTTGAATTAAGTGAACGCACCCCTAAAGAAGTGGATGCTTCTCAAGTGGAGCGAAAAGAAAACGAAAACATCGTGAAAGAAAAACAGGATGTGAAACAAGGAAAGCTGAATATAGGATACCGTACACATACTCAATATGGTGACGGTGACTACTTCGCTCTTCAAGTATTCAATGGTATATTCGGTGGTTTCTCCCATTCTAAATTGTTCATTAACGTGAGGGAAAAAGCGAGTCTTGCTTATTATGCAGCAAGCCGCCTTGAGAGTCATAAAGGATTATTGATGGTGATGTCAGGTATTGAGTTTGAGAAGTATGATCAAGCGGTAGGAATCATTAAAGAGCAACTGCAAGCAATGAAGGATGGGGACTTCACAGATGGGGAGATCGACCAAACCAAAGCGGTCATCAGGAACCAGCTCCTTGAAACCATCGATACATCGAGAGGTTTGGTAGAGGTACTTTATCATAACGCCGTAGCTCATGAAGAAATCGATTTGAACCATTGGTTGGATGAGATTGAAAAAACAACGAAAGAAGATATCGTGAAAGCTGCAAATAAAGTTGAACTTGATACGATCTACTTTCTAACAGGAATGGAGGGATAATGATGAAGAAAATTTCCTTCGATCAATTACAAGAAAATTTGTACTATGAAAAAATGTCAAATGGGCTGGACGTATACATCCTCCCCAAAAAAGGTTTTAATAAGACGTATGCTACCTTTACGACGAAATATGGAAGTATCGACAATCACTTCGTCCCTCTTGACGAAGAGGAATTCGTCAAAGTCCCTGATGGCATCGCCCATTTTTTAGAGCATAAATTGTTTGAAAAAGAAGATGGAGATGTCTTCCAACAATTCAGTCGCCAGGGTGCATCGGCCAATGCTTTCACCTCTTTTACACGGACTGCTTATCTATTCTCAAGTACAACGAATGTAGAACGAAATTTAGAAACACTCATTGATTTTGTTCAAGATCCGTACTTTACAGAAAAAACGGTGGAAAAAGAAAAAGGCATTATCGGACAGGAAATTACCATGTATGATGATAATCCGGACTGGAGATTATACTTCGGTGTAATCCAGAATATGTATAAAAATCATCCTGTGAAAATTGATATTGCAGGAACGATCGAATCCATAACCCCGATTACGAAAGATATGCTTTATCAGTGTTACAACACATTCTACCACCCAAGCAATATGCTTCTATTTGTGGTGGGCTCAGTAGATCCAGATCAAATCATGAATCAAATTCGCTCGAATCAGGAAAAAAAGGATTATGAAAAAATGCCTGAAATTAAGCGCAAATTCGAAGATGAACCTGAAACAATTGCGGAGAAAAAGCAGGTTCTTAAGATGAATGTTCAAAGTCCTAAATGCCTGGTCGGACTCAAAGCTCCGGAACCGAACCAACAGGGCCAGGAAATGCTCAGACAAGAGCTTTCCATGAATGTTTTCCTGGATATGCTGTTCGGGAAGAGTTCAACATATTATTCCGAACTTTATAATGAAGGATTAATCGATGAAACATTCCACTATGATTATACACAGGAAAATGGCTTTGGTTTCCTTACTGTGGGGGGAGATACGGAAAAGCCTGATGAACTGGCGGAGAAGGTACAATCACTGCTTCTGAAAGCAAAGCATGAGTCCCTATTTACAGAAGAAGGACTTGAGAGAACGAAAAAGAAGAAGATCGGTGCATTCTTGCGTGCCATTAACTCTCCGGAGTATATCGCGAATCAATTCACCCGCTATGCCTTTAATGAAATGGATTTATTTGAAGTCGTACCGACCCTTGAATCATTGAAATATGATGATATTCAGGCGGTTGCTGAGTCCATCATCAGTGAAGAACGATTTACCGTGTGTCAGGTAGTACCTAAATCATGACAGAAGGGGAGCTGCTCTTTTTCAAAGGGTAGTTCCTCTCTTTATGTGATCAATGTTTGGAGTGAAACAAATGAAATATGCATTAATTACTGGTGCCTCTGGGGGAATAGGAAGTAGTACAGCCCTTACGCTTGCAAAAGAGGGGTGGAATGTCTATTTACATTACCATTCCAATGAAGTGGCAATCAAGGAATTAGTCCATGAAATTGATGGCCTCGGGGTGGAGGCGATCCCCATTCGTGCAAATCTTGCCAATTCAAGAGAAGTAGGAAGACTTGTGGAGAATATCTTTCAACTTGATGCGATTGTTTATTGTAGTGGGAATTCTACCTGGGGTCTTTTTCAGGACCATTCTGAAGATGAAATGGATCAAATGATCAACCTTCATGTAAAAAGCCCTTTACTTCTTGTTCAAAGACTATTGCCGAAGTTGATTGACAAGAAAGGAACCATTGTCATGGTAAGTTCGATTTGGGGTCAGATTGGTGGTGCTTGTGAGGTTGTTTATTCTACGGTCAAAGGTGCTCAATTAGCATTTGTGAAATCTTTAAGCAAAGAACTCGCGTTAAGTGGCGTAAGAGTTAATGCCATTGCACCGGGGGTTGTAGAGACCTCCATGATGAGCTCATTCACTGATGAAGATAAACGTGGGATCCGTGAGGAAATCCCTATGGGCCGTTTCGCTCGCGCATCAGAAATTGCGGACTCCATTCAGTTCCTTCTTTCAACCAGAGCTTCTTATATTACAGGTCAAACCATTTCAGTCAACGGGGGATGGCATACATAAAAAGTTTTTTCTGTCAATTGATTATCACGCATAATTTTTTCTAAAGGGATACAAACTAAGGTTGTATTTCAATAAAGGAGGTCATGACAAATGTCTGTATTAGATAACTGGTCTGATTGGAAAAACTTTTTAGGGGACCGCCTTAACCAGGCTGAGCACGGCGGAATGGAGAACGAAACGGTGAACGACTTGGCTTATCAAATCGGTGATTACTTAGCCAATCAAGTCGAAGCTAAGAACGATCAGGAAAAAGTATTAGCGGATTTATGGTCTGTCGCGTCTCCCGAAGAGCAACATGCCATCGCAAACATGATGGTGAAACTTGTAAACAACAACGGTACTCGTTAAGGAGAGGGAATTCCCTCTCCTTTTTCTTATATAGGAATGATCAAATGTTCGAATCAGGGATGCTCCTTAAGGAAACGCCACCTTGTTAAATGAGAAATTGTACATATTTATATAGGTTTTGCTTTTCTATTGCCTCAAAATCATTTATTATAATACCTAGATGTTTAATTAATTTTTCGAATTATGTCTATTTATATCGAAACGGAATGTCACAGTTTTTAGGAGGGTACCGATGGAACGCAAAGAATGGTATTTAGAATATGAAATCCAGAAGAATCGTCCTGGCCTCTTAGGTGATATCTCCTCGTTATTAGGAATGCTTTCTATAAATATAGTGACGATAAATGGTGTAGATGAAGGAAGAAGGGGAATGCTTCTCCTCTCAAATAATGATGAACAGATCACGAGGTTGGAATCCATCCTGCAAACCATGGATACAATCAACGTAACAAAGCTCAGGGAACCAAAATTAAGGGACCGGCTTGCCGTTCGACACGGCCGGTATATCCAGCGGGATGCCGATGACAAGAAAACGTTTCGGTTTGTTCGTGATGAACTGGGCTTATTAGTGGATTTTCTGGCTGAGTTATTTAAGCAGGAAGGACATAAGCTTGTCGGGATCAGAGGGATGCCGCGTGTAGGGAAGACTGAATCCATCGTTGCATCAAGTGTATGTGCGAATAAGAAATGGCTATTTGTCTCTTCCACATTATTAAAGCAGACGATTAGAAGCAAACTGATAGAGGACGAATATTCGTCCGAAAACTTATTCATTATAGACGGGATTGTTTCAACACGCCGTGCAAGCGAGAAGCACTGGCAGCTGGTAAGGGAGATTATGCGATTACCTGCTGTGAAAGTAATCGAACATCCTGATGTTTTCGTTCAAAACTCGGAATATTCACTTGAAGATTTTGATTATATCATTGAACTTAGAAACGATCCTGATGAAGAAATTACATACGAATTAGTAGAACAAAATAACTTATTTCAAAATTCCGATTTTGGAGGTTTTGATTTTTAATATTGGAAGGTGTTAAGTAGTGACGGAATTAGGAAATCGTTTAAAGGAAGCAAGAGAGGCGAAAGATTACAGCCTTGATGATTTACAAAGAATAACAAAAATCCAAAAACGCTATTTGATCGGAATTGAAGAAGGCAATTACGATGCCATGCCCGGTAAATTCTATGTGCGGGCATTCATTAAACAATATTGTGAAGCGGTAGGACTTCCTCCGGAGGTCATCTTTGAGGAGCATAAGGAGGATATTCCAACTACCCATGAAGATGAAATACCTGTCTCCCTCTCAAGGGTTCAGTCCCGTAAGAGTGTTTCAGAAAGCTCAACAAAGGTATTTGACTTTTTACCGAAGCTGCTCATTGCTCTGTTTGTGATAGGAGCACTGATTGCACTGTGGGTATTTTGGCAGGGTAGAGTAGGAGACAAGGAACCGGAAGCCAATCCATCAGAAAATAGAACGCAAGTCGATGTTGATGAAAATCAGAGTGCTGAAAGCGAAAAGCCTGAAGAAGCGGCCGACGATGACAAGAAAAAAACTGATGAAAATAAGCTTTCCGACGATCAAAATGCAGGTGAAGAGAAAGAACAAAAGCCAGAACAATCCTTGGATGCAGTGAATACTTCGGGGTATAAAACCACTTATGAACTGAAAAATGCAGATGAGTTCAAGCTGCAATTATCAGCTAAGGGAGACACCTGGGTAGGCGTTTACAACACCGACGATGAATTGTTGTTTGAAGGTTTATTAAAAAAGGGTAATAAAAAGGATTTTGACTTCTCAGGGGAAAAGCAGGCATATCTCGTAATCGGGAATGCTTCGAACACAGATATAATAGTGAACGGCAAACAGCTCGAATACAAAGTCTCTGCAACGGATGTCGTAAGGCAGGATATTATCATTAATTACGAACCACAATCGGCTAATAATTAACATGAGAGGAGTTTTAATAACTCCTTTTTCTTACATACTAATAGTAGACAGGTTTTTTAAGTATTGGAGGTAGAAAGGTGAATTTACCTAATAAGATTACAGTATCAAGGATATTTTTAATTCCATTATTTTTAATCATTATGCTTTCACCCCTAAACTGGGGTGAAATGATGTTTCTCGGGGCAGAAATGCCGGTCAAGCATTTTGTTGGTGCCTTGATTTTTATCATAGCGGCAACGACGGATTGGATAGACGGTTATTATGCAAGGAAACTTGACCTCGTGACGAATCTGGGGAAATTTTTAGATCCCCTGGCTGACAAACTGCTTGTTTCTGCAGCATTAATCGTGCTGGTTGAGTTGGGTCTTGCTCCTTCTTGGATCGTCATCATCATCATCAGTCGGGAATTTGCTGTAACAGGTCTTCGTCTCGTATTAGCGGGGGAAGGGGAAGTGGTTGCTGCAGGTCAACTCGGTAAGATTAAAACTTGGGCACAGATCATTGCGATTTCAGCGCTTCTTCTGCACAATGCCATATTTGAACTGGTCAATCTGCCATTTGCGACCATTGCTCTCTGGATAGCTATGTTCTTTACAATTTGGTCAGGTTGGGACTACTTCAAACACAATAAAAAAGCATTTGTGAATTCGAAATAATAGAGTATACCAGGGGATTGATTCAAATTGAATCATCCCCTTCTTTTCAGCAAATTTAGGGGGAATATAGATGAATGCAGAAATTATCGCCGTCGGATCCGAACTGCTACTGGGGCAAATCGTCAATTCCAATGCTCAGTTCATTTCGGAGCAATTAGCAGAAATGGGAGTGGATGTGTATTATCACACAAGCGTGGGAGATAACCCTTACCGTTTGCAGTATGCCATTGAGGTAGCAAAGAAACGAGCAGACTTACTGATATTTACAGGTGGCCTTGGCCCCACAAAAGATGATTTAACAAAAGAAACGATTGCGAAAGCATTAGGTACGACTCTGAGCATTGACAAAGAGGCATTGGTATCGATACAAAGCTATTTTCAAAAAACCAATCGTGAAATGACACCGAATAATGAAAAACAGGCCCTTATATTAACCGGGGCTCAAGTACTGAAAAATGAAAACGGTATGGCTCCCGGGATGTTATTGAAGAAGGACGCCAAAGCCTATATGCTTCTTCCGGGTCCACCGTCTGAAATGAGGCCGATGTTCCATAAACACGGTAAACAGGCGATTCTAAATTTAATGAAGAAGAAAGAAAGCATCTATTCAAGGGTACTTCGTTTCTTTGGAATTGGAGAAGCGCAGCTCGAAACGGAATTAGAAGACCTGATCGACAAACAAACCAATCCAACTATTGCCCCTCTGGCAGGTGAAGGGGAAGTTACGTTGAGGCTGACAGCCAAGCACGAATCCCGGGAGATTGCCATGGCATTATTGGATTCGGTAGAAGCGGAGATCTTGAACACGGTCGGAGAGTATTTCTACGGATACAATCAGGATTCACTTGTCGATGTAGGGGTCAATCTGTTGAAAGAGAGGGGCCTTACTCTATCATGTGCTGAAAGTTTAACAGGTGGGCTGTTTCAGGCTCAATTGACGTCCATACCCGGGGCATCAGAGATCTTGAATGGTGGGGTGGTCTGCTATCAGGATGAGGTCAAGAAAAAGATTTTATCGGTAAAAGATTACACATTGGAACAATATTCATCAGTAAGTGGGCAATGCGCCCGTGAATTGGCGGAAAATGTGAGGGAGCTTTTTTCTTCCGAAATCGGGATCAGCTTTACAGGTGTAGCAGGACCGGATTCACTCCATGGCCAGCCTCCAGGTACTGTTTGGATTGGGTTGTCCATGGAGGGTGAAACGACGAAAGCATTCCGATTAAATCTAGCGGGTGGAAGAAATGGGAACCGTATGAGAACAACGAAATATGGCTGGCATTATTTGCTCAAGGAATTGAGTTAAGTTAGGTCTTAAACCGGCTGTCTTCTACTTAGGAGGCGGCTATTTACGTCTCCGGGTGAAAATCTGTTATTCTCTAAATCTCAGCATGGATGATTCCCTCTCTATTTCTACTACAAACCGATCTTTACATCCAAGATACCTATAGAAAAAAACCGAATGAATGTTCGATTTTTTTCTTGTTTTCTATTATAAAAACGTTTATAGTATAGATAGGTTGGATTTGAGACAAGCTTATAAGTTGTCAATTTCAAGTTCTATATTCAAAGGAGGAAGATTTGTGAGCGATCGTAAAGCAGCCTTAGATATGGCGTTAAAACAAATAGAAAAGCAGTTTGGTAAAGGCTCAATCATGAAGCTTGGGGAGAAAACGGATAGAAACGTAGTAACATGTCCAAGTGGTTCACTTGCGCTGGACGCTGCTCTTGGAATAGGCGGATATCCACGTGGAAGAATCATCGAGGTATATGGTCCCGAATCATCCGGTAAGACAACAGTAGCACTTCATGCGATTGCAGAGGTACAGGCTCAAGGAGGTCAAGCAGCGTTCATTGATGCTGAGCACGCACTTGATCCCGAATATGCTCAAAAGCTTGGAGTAAACATAGATGAATTATTGCTTTCACAACCTGATACTGGTGAGCAGGCATTGGAAATCGCTGAAGCACTTGTACGCAGTGGGGCGGTGGATGCCATCGTTATCGACTCCGTTGCTGCTCTTGTACCGAAAGCAGAAATCGAAGGAGAGATGGGAGATGCTCACGTAGGTCTTCAAGCCCGTTTAATGTCACAGGCACTTCGTAAACTTTCCGGTGCCATCAACAAGTCGAAGACCATTGCGATTTTCATTAACCAAATCCGTGAAAAGGTCGGTGTCATGTTCGGTAATCCTGAAACGACTCCAGGTGGACGCGCACTAAAGTTCTATTCTTCTGTACGTTTGGAAGTCCGTCGTGCTGAAACTCTAAAGCAGGGCAATGAAATGGTAGGGAATAAAACGAAGATCAAAGTTGTGAAAAATAAAGTGGCTCCACCTTTCCGTGTAGCTGAAGTCGATATCATGTACGGGGAAGGGATTTCTAAAGAAGGTGAAATCGTCGATCTTGGTTCTGAATTGGACATCGTTCAGAAAAGCGGTGCCTGGTATTCCTACAACGAAGAGCGCTTAGGTCAAGGCCGTGAGAATGCTAAGATTTTCCTAAAGGAAAATCCTGAGGTCCGTAATGAAATCATGCTGAAAATCCGTGAACATTACGGTTTGGATACCGGCCGTGCAGAAACGGATGATCAAGGTGAATTAAGTCTTTTAGAAGACTAAATGTGTGGATGAGAAGCAGCCGTGATTTGGTTTGCTTCTCTTTATTATGTATGGGAATAGAGGTATTGGTGGAAAATAGTAACAATCCTATTTCTCAATAACAGAGTGCAATCAGTGTAAATGAGAGATTACATACCTTGATTGTCCAGTTATACTTGCAACGGGTCAAAAAATTTGAAAAAGATGGTTTTGGTAAAAAAGCATTCTTAAGCCCACTGTAACAGTGTCATTTTTTGTCGATTGCAAAAAAACCCTTGAGAAATCTAGTGATAGAGGGCTCAACCCCTTGACAATAAATTTTCAGAGATTTAAAATTAACATGTATATTTTACAAATTTTTCGAATGAATATTTGAAAGCCTAGCGCTGTATATTTTGTTCAAAGTGAGCAATGTACAAGCCGACATGTAAAAAACATGATGACAGTTCATAGCAAGAGGAGGTGAAATAATGCAACCTATTACAATCATCTTCATTTTGCTTGGCCTAATCGTCGGTGTAGTTGTTGGATACCTAATTCGTAAGTCCATTGCTGAAGCAAAGATTGCTGGTGCTAAAGGTTCAGCGGAGCAGATTTTAGAAGATGCGAAGCGCGAGGCAGATGCTCTGAAGAAAGAAGCACTTTTGGAAGCAAAGGATGAAAATCATAAACTTCGCACTGAAATGGAAAATGACCTTCGTGAACGAAGAAATGAATTGCAAAAACAAGAAAATCGTTTGATGCAAAAAGAGGAAAACCTCGATCGGAAAGATGAAACGCTTGATAAGCGTGAAGCCTTACTCGAGAGAAAAGAGGGGACTCTTAACGAGAGACAACAACATATTGAAGAGACGGAAAGCAAAGTGGACGAGATGGTACGATCACAGCAAACAGAGCTAGAACGTATCTCGAGCCTGACTCGTGATGAAGCGAAAGGAATCATTCTTGACCGCGTTGAAAATGAACTCTCCCATGATATTGCTATTATGGTCAGAGAGCATGAAACCCGTGCGAAGGAAGATGCGGATAAGAAGGCGAAAGAAGTCCTTTCACTGGCTATTCAACGTTGTGCTGCTGAACATGTGGCAGAAACAACTGTTAGTGTTGTGAACCTACCGAATGATGAGATGAAAGGTCGAATTATTGGGCGAGAAGGACGTAACATTCGTACGCTGGAAACACTTACGGGTATTGATTTGATTATTGATGATACTCCTGAGGCAGTTATTCTTTCTGGTTTTGATCCGATTCGTAGAGAAACGGCTCGAATTGCATTAGAGAAATTAGTACAGGATGGTCGTATCCACCCTGCACGAATTGAAGAAATGGTGGATAAATCCCGCCGTGAAGTGGATGAATATATCCGTGAAATTGGTGAACAGACAACATTTGAAGTTGGTGTTCACGGTCTTCACCCGGATTTAATTAAGATTCTAGGACGTTTAAAATACCGTACTAGCTACGGTCAGAATGTTCTAAAACACTCAATGGAAGTAGCATATCTTTCTGGATTACTCGCAGCAGAGCTTGGCGAAGACGAAAGACTTGCTAAACGTGCCGGATTACTTCATGATATCGGAAAAGCGATTGACCATGAAGTGGAAGGAAGCCACGTGGAAATTGGTGTTGAACTTGCAACGAAATACAAAGAACACCCTGTAGTCGTCAATAGTATCGCCTCTCACCACGGAGATACTGAACCAACGTCAATCATTGCGGTCCTTGTTGCAGCAGCTGATGCATTGTCCGCTGCCAGACCTGGAGCAAGAAGTGAGACGCTTGAGAACTATATCCGTAGACTGGAGAAGCTTGAAGAAATCTCAGAGTCTTATGAAGGCGTCGAGAAATCCTTCGCGATACAGGCTGGCCGTGAAGTCCGTATTATGGTACGACCGGAAGCCATTGACGATTTGGAATCTCACCGATTGGCAAGAGATATCCGTAAACGGATCGAAGATGAACTTGATTATCCAGGCCATATAAAAGTAACGGTCATCCGTGAAACAAGGGCTGTCGAATATGCAAAATAAGAGGTTGACTTGAAAAGGGATATCCCTTTTCAAGTCAGCTTTTTTTATCGTCTATATGATCCTGGAATGGATGAATAGATGGCAAGTTATTTGTGTTACAATAACCACAAGACTGAATACATATGGAGAAGGGAATTTACATGAAAATATTATTTGTTGGAGATGTTGTCGGTTCAATGGGCCGAGAGATGATTAAAGAATACCTGCCAAAGCTGAAAAAGAAGCATTCACCTGATTTTACGATCGTTAATGGCGAGAATGCAGCATCAGGCAGGGGGATTACAGAGAAAATATATAAACAATTTTTACAAGATGGTGCAAATATGGTTACCCTGGGAAATCACACGTGGGATAATAAAGATATCTTCAATTTTATCGATTCCTCTAAGCAAATGGTACGACCAGCCAATTTTCCTGATGGAACCCCGGGAAGCGGTCTGGTGTTTGCTGAGGTGTATGGCAAAGAGGTTGCCGTCATCAACGCTCAAGGAAGAACCTTTATGCCTCCTCTGGATGATCCGTTTAAGGCACTAGATGAACTGGTTGATGAAGCCAAGAAGAGAACATCCATAATCTTTGTTGATTTTCATGCAGAAGCCACAAGCGAGAAGCAGGCGGTCGGATGGTTCTTGGATGGCCGTGTGTCAGCAGTAATTGGAACCCATACGCATGTACAAACGGCAGACAACCGCATACTACCGAATGGGACAGCCTTTATGTGTGATGTTGGTATGACCGGTCCTTACGATGAAGTATTAGGAATGAGTAAGGAATCCGTCTTAAAAAGGTTCCAAACCAGCTTACCTGTCCGTTTTGAAGTACCCAAAACGGGACGTAAGATTTTAAGTGCATGTTTAATCGATATAGATAACAAAACAGGTAAAGCGAAAAAAGTTGATCGTATTTTAATTAACGAAGATCATCCATTTATGGCAGAATATTAAATGTTTTCTCTCCTTTTTCGGTGTAGCCGGAATGATTTGTCCATTTCCTGAATATAGTATCAGTGGAATCATTTATACCAAGTTTGTTCTTTACCACGGACATACGGTATGGGGGAAATGACAAGGAGGAAAAGGAATGGAAATATTAAAAGTTTCAGCAAAATCTAATCCTAATTCTGTAGCTGGTGCACTCGCCGGTGTTCTTCGTGAGAGAGGAGGGGCCGAGATTCAAGCAATCGGTGCAGGAGCTTTAAATCAAGCTGTTAAAGCTGTTGCCATTGCAAGAGGATTTGTGGCTCCCAGTGGTTTAGATTTAATATGTATCCCGGCATTTACAGATATTCTGATCGACGGAGAAGAGCGTACGGCGATAAAGTTGATCGTGGAACCAAGATAATAAATCAAAGGCTGTTCATTAAAGGAGACTCTTTAGTGGACAGCCTTTATATTATTTATTAACATACTTACAAGGAAAAGGACTGAAAGGAAGAGCAAATATGATATTCGATGCACACTGTGATGTACTGCTAAAGCTTTACTTAGAAAAAGGGAGTGGGGCATTTCAATCCAAGAATTCATTACATATTACATATCCTCAATTACAGCAAAGGGAGAGTAAAGTTCAGCTGTTTGCAATCTATATCCCATCCAGCCTTAAGCCGGGGCAACGTTTTCAAGCAGCACTTGAGATGGTGAACTTGTTTCATAATCAGGTTCTTATTCCGAATCCTAAGATGAAATTAGTCACCTCGAAAAAGGAAGTAGAACGTCTTTCGCAAGATGAAATAGGGGCGATGCTCACCTTGGAAGGTGCTGAAGCAGTAGAAGAGGATCTCACGAAACTAGAGATTCTGTACAGGCTTGGTGTCCGTTCCGTAGGTCTGACGTGGAATTGGGCCAATGCTGCTGCAGATGGGGCACTTGAACCAAGAGGCGGAGGGTTGACCAATTTCGGATATGATATCGTCTCGTTCCTTAATAGGAAGAGACTTTGGACAGATGTCTCCCATCTTTGTGAAAAAGCATTCTGGGATGTGATTGAATCTGCTGAATATCCGATAGCCTCCCATTCCAACGCCTACTCTATTTGTCCCCACCCTCGAAATTTAAAAAATGATCAAATAGAGGCACTTATTAAAAAGAACAGCGTAATGGGTATTACCTTTGTACCACCATTTTTAAACAAAAGAGGTGCAGCGGAAATCTCTGATGTGATCAGACACATCGAACATGTCTGCAGTATTGGTGGGGAGGACCATATCGGATTTGGTTCAGATTTTGACGGCATATCCGAAACCGTCCAAGGACTATCCTCATACATCCAATATGATAATTTAATCAACACTCTCCAACGATACTACAATGAAAAGCAAGTGGAGAAATTCTTATTCCAGAACTTCTTTGAGAGATTACCTGATTGATTACAATTCAAGCCATTAAAGGGAAAACCTATAGTGGCTTATTATTTTGCCAAAGTGGACGTGCTTACTATCTTAATCTCTTTAATACAGTAGTGATTTAAATAGAAAAGTGATAAACTGATAGAGAGAATAAATTGAATAGATTGCAACAGTAATAGATGAATGATCCTAATGAAGAGAATATGCTTCAAAGATAGATGTTGCAAATAATGATTGAAGGGGTGTAGTAAATGAAGGAACAGCTTTCATGGAAAGTCGGCGGCCAGCAAGGTGAAGGAATTGAGAGTACAGGTGAGATCTTTTCCATGGCCCTCAATCGCCTTGGGTATTTCTTATATGGTTACCGCCATTTCTCCTCTCGTATAAAAGGAGGACATACAAACAATAAGATTCGTGTAAGTACTACTCAAGTACGTGCAATTGCTGACGATTTAGATATTCTGGTCGCATTTGACCAAGAAACGATTGATGTGAATTATAAGGAATTACATAGCGCAGGTGTCATTATCGCGGATGCGAAGTTCAAGCCCGTGAAGCCTGAAGATACGGAAGCTTCCCTATATGTTATTCCGTTCACTGAATTAGCGACGGAACTGGGTACTTCCCTTATGAAGAATATGGTGGCAGTAGGTTCGACATGTGCCGTATTAAATCTCGATCCAACTGTTTTCAAGGAAGTCGTGGATGAAATCTTCGGCCGCAAAGGTGATACGGTAGTAGAGAAAAACATGGAAGCCATTAAGCAGGGATTCCAAACGATGAAATCAGAACTCGGAGACAAGGTCGGTTCCCTGCAACTGAAAGAAGCTGACGGAAATAAACGCATGTTCATGATCGGAAATGACGCCATTGCTCTTGGAGCGCTGGCAGGAGGTGTTCGATTGATGGCTGCCTACCCGATCACGCCGGCATCTGAAATCATGGAGTACCTCATTAAAAAACTGCCAATGGTTGGTGGTACTGTCATTCAAACGGAGGATGAGATTGCCGCGGCCACAATGGCTATCGGAGCGAACTATGGAGGGATCCGTTCCTTCACGGCTTCAGCCGGACCCGGCCTTTCATTAATGATGGAAGCGATAGGACTATCCGGAATGACAGAACAGCCCCTTGTAGTAGTGGATACGCAGCGCGGGGGACCCTCGACAGGTCTGCCGACCAAACAGGAACAGTCTGATTTGATGGCGATGATTTATGGCACACATGGTGAGATTCCTAAGATTGTCCTGGCTCCAAGTACTGTTCAGGAGGCTTTCTATGATACAGTTGAAGCCTTTAACCTGGCGGAAGAATATCAATGCCCGGTCATCATTCTTTCCGACCTCCAGCTCTCTTTAGGGAAACAAACCGTGGAACCCCTCGATTACAGTAAAGTCGAGATACGCAGAGGAAAGCTTGCAGCGAACGAATCTGAATTAGAGGAATTAGAGCCTAAGAAGTATTATAAGCGATTTGAAGTGACAGAAGATGGTGTATCGCCTCGTGTCATCCCGGGGATGAAAAACGGTATTCATCACGTCACAGGTGTAGAACATGATGAAACCGGAAAACCATCTGAATCTCCGGTGAACAGACAAGCACAGATGGATAAACGTATGCGTAAACTTGAGAAAATCAAATTCCAGAAACCGATCCATACCCGTGCACCTCATGAAGAGGCCGACTTATTATTAGTTGGATTTAACTCAACACGAGGAGTGATTGAAGAAGCGATGGGGCGTTTGGAAGCAGATGGATTGAAAGTGAACCATGCCCATGTCCGTTTGATTCATCCTTTCCCGGCAACGGAACTGGAACCACTTATGCAATCTGCGAGGAAAGTGGTTGTGATCGAGAATAATGCCACCGGTCAATTAGCCAACATTATCAAAATGAATGTAGGGTATGGGAATAAAATCGTTAAAATGACAAAGTATGATGGAACACCATACTTGCCAAATGAAATTCATTCAAGATGTAAGGAGTTGAACTAATCCATGGCTACCTTCAAAGATTTCAGGAATAACGTTAAACCAAACTGGTGTCCTGGGTGTGGAGACTTCTCAGTACAAGCAGCGATCCAACGGGCGTCTGCTAATATAGGTCTTGACCCGGAACAGTTAGCGGTCGTTTCAGGGATCGGATGTTCAGGTCGTATATCAGGATACATTAATTCGTACGGTTTTCACGGAATCCATGGACGATCGCTTCCGATTGCCCAAGGATTAAAGATGGCCAACAAAGATTTAACGGTCATCGCTTCAGGAGGGGATGGTGATGGATTTGCTATCGGTCTTGGTCATACGATCCATGCGATCCGTCGTAATGTCGATGTGACATACATCGTCATGGACAATCAAATATACGGATTAACCAAGGGACAGACGTCTCCGCGTTCGTCTTCCGGTTTCAAAACCAAGTCAACGCCGCAGGGATCAATCGAGCCTGCCCTAGATCCAATGGAAATGGCCTTGTCAGCTGGTGCAACCTTTGTAGCCCAAAGCTTCTCCTCTGACTTGAAAGAGCTGACAGCATTGATCGAAGCAGGACTTAACCATAAAGGTTTCTCCCTGATTAATGTGTTCAGTCCTTGTGTAACCTATAATAAAATCAATACGTACGATTGGTTCAAAGAAAACCTCACAAAACTTGCTGACGTAGAAGGCTATGACCCATCTAATCGGGAACAGGCCATGAATACGCTAATGGAGAAAGATGGACTGGTCACTGGTTTGATTTATCAAAACAAAGAACAGCCTTCCTATCAGGACCTCGTGTCAGGCTATTCAGAAGAGCCTCTCAGTACTCATGATTTAAGATTAGATGAAAGTAAATTTGATGAATTAGTAAAAGAATTTATGTAATGGAAGAAACCGGACATCTTTAGGGGTCCGGTTTGTTTTTTAATTTGTTGATTTCTTCATTCAGGAGTGCGTTGGTAAATTGAAGGTGATGAATAGTATTCTCATAATTTTTCAGAGTATCTTTCATCGTGCCAGAGTCTTTATCATCGAAGGCGAAGACTTCATCCTTCATTTCTTTGATGCTCATTCTTACTGTTTGGAGTGAATGGGTGTATAGATTTTTATCATCCTGCAATTTTTGAACTTCTACCTGTAATTGCTGAATGGATGCTTCGTTGCATTTTTGTATTTGAAGTGCATGTTCGAGTTGTTCCTTTTGAAGCTTTATGACATATTCATAATAGAGCTTGGATTCAGTCAGAAGCTTATGGGATTCATATATTTCAACCTCACTTAAATAAAGCCGGTCCCTTAAGCATTCATTGTCATTCATGAGTCGATTATTTTCTTCTTCGTCAAAGCTTCTCTCCATCAACAAGTGTTGATACTGTGATGCCACCACTTCATTTAAATCCTTTTCAAGCTCCCATAACTCGATTTCCTTTTTATATAACTGTAAATGTAAAGCCTGGTTAGTCTTTAGTAGGAGATCCTTCTCTTTTAATAGGTAGCTATTCTCATCTTGTAATGTATTGATTTGATTTTCAAGGGACTCCGTTTTTTTAAGGTCTTTTTCTGTTTGTGTACTTGAATCCTTTACATAATGAAGAATATGCTTGCGAAGTTGATCCTTGACTTGGTTCAGGAGGGAGCGAAGCTTTTTCACTTCTCTTTCCTGTGCTGTAAAAAGAGCCTGGTATTTTGAAGACTCTTGGTTTTTTTCCAAATCCTTGCTTTTGAGTTGTTGAAGATACGTTTCCATCTGGCTTCTTAAGTGATCATTTTCTTTCTCTAAGGTGATATATCTTTGGGTAAGGTATTTGTCTTCTAACGATTCACATTTATTTTTGTACTTATTCATTTCAGATTTGTAATGGATGATTTGCTGCTGAAGCTGGATGGGAGAAAGCTGTCTCATGTCTATAAGCTCCTTTCGGCAGTTTTCTAATATAATATGTAATCAGGCGCATGAACGGTATTTGTCCATGAAAGAAGCCATGTAAACTTCCCAGCGTTTACATGGCTTTTATATATATATAATTAATATCATTGCAATGATAGGATAATCGTTCACGTTCGTAATATTCATTTAAAGGAAGCAGCGTAACCGTAAGAGTTGAATCAATCTATATATGAATGTGTCATTTTTGATGTCAATATAATTATCAGGCATGTTTCATTCAATTTTTGTGTAACATTCCTCCTTTCCTTATGGTATATGATATGTCGGTTGAGATGCCGATGTACTGTCAAACGTCTATAGAATCAGCCTATTTTTTAGTAGTATTTAAAAAACTATTAATACGCCTATTAATTTTTTTTTTGAATAAATAGGTATTTACTCTATACCAATTTCCTCCTCGTCCATAGGATATAGTGTGATATAAATATTCATTAAAAGAAAGGAAGATTTGTTTGAAGAAGCGTAAACAAATTAGGGGTTCCCAGACTCCTACACCATCACCGTCACCAATCCCTTTGGATCCCAATGATTTAGCACCGGAATGTATCCGTGTAGACAAAGTATATGACTGGGTATTCTTTGCGAACAGATACGAAAACAAGAACTTCATTCCTGATGAAGCATGCCGTGCAGCAGTCAGTGCAGCATTGGCGGCTGGCCAAAGAGTAGAGGTGCAAACAGCTCCAGTTGATCCCGCTGACGTCAGCGTTTCTGGTTCCATCATTGAGAACGGTAACCCCGGTAAGGTCCTCATCGTCTGGACAGTACCAGTTGATGTAACAATCCTGATCGAAGGAGTAGCCGAATGTTCCTTCACTGTACGTACTCAATTCACTGATGAAATCATGCTTTGTGTACCGGTCGGAATTACAAATGCAAACTTAAACATCAGAGCGACTCAAGTCATCGCGACTTCTGGTGGAGTTTTAATGGGACCAGATCCATTTGGACCAATGATTCCATTGAAGGTAGTCCTTTGTAAAGATGTTCAAGTAGAGTATCCGGTTAAACTTGAAGTACTGGCTAAATTCTGTTTCCCTCGTCCAAATAATATTCCTGTGCCTGAAGAGAGACTTCGGTGCGATCTTAGTTTACTAGAATTCCCTCGCCAATGCCCTGGATTATTCCCGGTTGCCAACTGTGAATGTCAAGCGACGGCCCTTGCTAGAAATGAAGATACCGAGGCAACATTTGGAACAGGAGGAACAGCAGATATCGTAACAGGCCTATCAACATTGAGAGCAGAAATTTGTCAGGAATGTTCACTTGGAGACAGCACATTCTCCTATTCCTTTACAGATACAGAAGTTGGTCCTACTCCAGCTCCGACTGCTACTGGCTTCCAGCCTGACTTCAGCTTTACTTTTGATCCTTCCTCTATTGATAGAGTTACTTGTGGAGATACGGCACTTACTGCTGTTGGAGAAGGAATCCGTTATTTTGACGGAGCGCCTGAACAATTATTCTATGAGCTGCAAATCTTTGATGCACCAACTGAAGGTTTCCGCTTAATCCTAAGAAATACAGCAAACGTTGTAATCTTTGATAGTGGTGTTGTAGATGCACTTGTTGAGTTTGGTGAGTGTGAAACATTCGCTGATTTACTTGGAGATTTAGATGACTAATTAAATGAGGGAGAGAGGTATCTCTCTCCTTTTTTTAACATGTAAACAAACCATACATATGATAATAAAAAAAATCAATGGAGGTGACAGAAAATGATTGAGGAGGCAAATATAGCGGGATCCCAAGTTGAACATCATGAATTATTGAATGACATCCAAGTCCTTTCCAATGATTTGGAGTCTTTATATACTCATTATTCAAATCGGATCCGAAATGTGTCGGAGGAATTGTCAAGAGAGAGATCCAAACATAAAGTTTATCAATTGGAGATTGCAGAGAATCATCATACGATTCAGATGCTGACTGAACAAATTGACTATTTACTTCAAGATATTGAGGTGAAACATGAGCTTTATCTTCAAGTACAACACCAGTTAAACGTTGATTCCGTAACAACCGAAGTGCCCTTGATCGACCCGGCTATGGATGAACGAAGTAATCGGTACCCGGACAATGACAATCATGAAGGTATCATGCCGGAGAAGGATACTCCCATTCTTGCTACCTCTATTCCTGAAATAAGGGTCATTTATGAAAGCATTCCAAGTGAAGAGAAATCTTATCTAGAGGAATTAAAGAATGAGGTTATATTGCTGCTAATGGAAGCCAATGAATATTTTTTAACAGAAAGTCAAGTATCTACAGAGTTTGAGCTGTATCAACATGCATTTTATGTTCATATAGGTTGGTTGCAAATGGAGAAGCATAGGCTAATGGTATTAAAAAGAGAAAGGTGGCATAACAAAGTGTGGAAATTTTTATGGGGTAAGGAAGAGGGAAACAATCACCCGGAAATCATCAAAAAGCTTGATTTGATTGAGGATCAATTGGTTTCATATTCGACAAAATTCAATGAAGTGAAAGATTCCCTACAACAGAGCAAAGAGCGGGGGGAAACCACTCAGGATTACTTGAAGAAAATGACTGCTTTATATGATGAATTGAAAAAAATCGAAGGGTATTACGAGGAAAAACTCCATGGATTGAGGAGTCAGGTGGAAGAATGTAAACAAAGAGAAAATGATCTCGAACGACAAGTAGACTTACTAAATGAAAAATATTCGGGAAAACAAAAGGAAAAAAGTCAGCGTGAAGTGGAGCTTGAAAAGGAATTAGCCATACTTCGTAAAGACATTCAATCTCAATCCAATAAGAAAAATGATTTATACAACAAAATGAAGCAACAGAGCTCCCCAAAGAAGCAAAGTTCTCAAGTCAACCCTCAATTCGATGAATATGGCAGTATTCCAATGTCTTCAGACTCTAAACGTACTATGTTCAATCCAAATAAATATATGCGGTGAAATTGAAAGGGGGGATAATCATGCAGTCCAATGATCTAAATAAAATTTATAAGCAGAAAAAGAGAATACCCTTGGGAATTAAAAAAGAAGAAAGAATGCAAATGGAAGCCAAAAGGACGAAATTCAAATACAAAGGATGCGGATGCAACGCCTAAAGAATCGGTCATACTCTCCAACCGTATCTATTCCAGAATCATGTTGGAAGTCAAAAAAGATCTTCCAAATGAATCATGTGGATTGATCTCAGGGAAGGAAAATCGGTGTTTGGCCGTTTGGCCCATGCAGAATATAGAACCTACACCGCATTCTTTCGCTATGGATCCAAACGAACAAGACCGGGTCATATCCCATATGCTTAGAAGAAACGAGTCCTTTGTCGGAATATATCATTCCCACCCATTTGGCAGACCTGTACCTTCGAAGGATGACGTATCATTTTCTCTTTATCCGGATGTTTATTATTTCATTGCTTCCGTTGGGGGGAGAGATGAAGAGCTGCGCTGCTACAAGATTAATAATGGCAAGGTAAAACATATAAATATTGTTATTCAATGAAAGAGTGCTATAGGCACTCTTTTTTTTGGGATAGTGGTACAAGCAACTTCGAGGAATTGACATATAGTATTATTATCACTTCCTACGAAAGCGGTGAACGAAAGTGAAAGTATCAATCATTATACCTTTTTACAATTGTCCTTATATCGATCAAGCTATCAATAGTGCTCTTCGTCAAACCTATAAAAATATAGAAGTCATCGTTGTGGATGACGGCTCAACTCAGTATGTAGAAAAAATTCAACCTTTCAAAAACAGAATAAAATATATAAGGAAAGCAAATGGTGGGACGGCTACTGCTTTGAATACCGGCTTAAGGCATGCAACTGGAAAGTACTTTGCGTGGCTGAGTTCAGATGATATGTTCCTGGAAAGCAAGGTAGCGAAACAACTTTCATATATGCAGTCTGTAGGGGCGAGACTGTCTTATACTGCATTTAAAACCATCGAT
The DNA here is from genome assembly GCF_904424705.1 of Rossellomorea arthrocnemi. GTDB lineage: Bacteria > Bacillota > Bacilli > Bacillales > Bacillaceae_B > Rossellomorea > Rossellomorea arthrocnemi. The sequence continues at coordinate 173,978 of NZ_CAJGBF010000003.1, forward strand.
CGTCATAATAAAGTAGTAAATGAGATTCACTCGAGGAAAATGAGTAAAAACGTGTTTCAAAAACTCCTATTAAAGGCATGTCCTGTAAACGGCTGCACTGTGATGGCTGAAACGGATTTACTAAAACAGGCAGGTTGGTTCGACGAAAGATTGAAATACACACAGGATTATGAAATGTGGTGTCGGTTGACACAGCACACTCACATGCATTATTTGGATGAAGTACTTGTATTATATCGGGTCCATTCCGATATGGGCTCTGCGAAAAATGGGGGAGGAATGGTAAAGGAATCACAATATATTCAAAACAAATATCGAAATTTCTTTAAGATGTCCCGCAAAAAAGACTTGTGAAAAAGACAAAAATCATCAATCAAGTAGTGAATCTTGATTGATGATTTTTTGCTTCTGTCATTTAATTGAAAAGGGATAAGTGCGTTTCCTTCAGACCTTCTTCAATTGAATAGTGAGGTTTCCAGTTTAATTCACGTTTAGCAAGACTGTTATCTAAACAGCTATGCTTTATATCTCCCTGCCGATCGGTTGTATGAAAGGAAAGGATTTCATTTGAATGGTACCTTTTTAGTAATGCAATCAATTGGAGAATGGATGTCCTTTCCCCTGTACTGATGTGCATCGTCATTTGCTTTCCTTTAACAGCTGCATCAATATTTGCATCCACCACATCCTGTACGTAAACATAGTCACGCGTTTGCAGTCCATCACCGTTAATTTTCAGCTTTTCATTCCTCAGGAGCTTTTCGAGAAATACGGCTATGACCCCTCCTTCTCCTTTAGACGTTTGCCTAGGTCCATACACATTTCCATACCTGAGGATGGAGAAGGGAACCTCAAAAGTATCGCCATACAATTTTATATAGTTTTCCGAGGTTAGTTTAGATAACCCATAGAAGGATATGGGAGAAGGGTGGCAGGTTTCGTTAATGATATCACTTGATACATTACCGTAAACGGCTGATGTAGAGGAAAAGACAAAGTTTTTCACAGGGAAGTGTCTGCACGCCTCCAATAAGTTGAGTGTTCCAGCTATATTCGTTTGCATATCTTCGAATGGAGAGCTGGTGGAACGTGAAACATCGGCTTGAGCAGCCATATGAAAAATATAGTCGGGTCTTTCTGAAACTATGACATTATATGCATCAGACGAAGAAATATCTATATTATGGAATTCTGCTGATCTATTCAAGTACTCTCGCTTTCCGCTGCTTAAATTATCGATTACATGAACACAAGAACCTCTGGAGATTAACGTATCTACTAAATGGGAACCGATAAAGCCGGCTCCTCCTGTAACGATTGCTTTCAACTGGCATCTCACCTTTTACTATTTTTAATAGCATATGCGCAAGATCACACTTTTGATGGAACACAAGCCCCAAGCCTAGAAAACTAAAGGTTTATTGACTTTAGCATGTTGGCGAAATGAATACTGTACTGTTGGTGACTAAATTGCGATTCTAAATGAAGCAGGGCGTTTTCGATTATATATTGACGAAGCTTTGTATTGTTCATCAATTCTTCAGCTTGTTGCACCGCGTCCTGAATATTCCCTATCTGATAGTATTTACCCGACTGATTATGCAAAATCGAACTTCTGACTCCATCGGAATCAGTCGTAAGGACCGGACATCTGCAACTCATGGCTTCCAATAATGAATAAGGAGCACCTTCCACTTTAGAGGTAGAGCAAAGGAAGCCCCCTGAATCCCCAATTCTGGAGAAGTAAGCAGGCATCTGATTATGAGGTACATTTTGCAAAACATGCACGTGCTTATCTAAATTTAACCTGCTCTTTAATTGAATAAACTCATTTCTCTCCTTGGGGGTTGACAAGCTTGGATCTTCAAACATATATAAATCGATTGCTTGATTTTTTTTAGTTAATTGATGACCAATGTGTAAAAACTCACGCCAATTTTTGTTATCTTCTAGCCGGCCGATCCATGCCACAATCGGTTTTTGCTGCTTCGGTAACTTCTGATAAGTGAAGGCTTTATGATCAAAACAATTATTAAATTCAAAGATGGGTGTGGTTTTGAAGAACTCCCTGAATATGGAACCGATATGTGGTGTTTTAGGATATAAGAGTGCATCGCAATAGTTTTGTACAAAGGGAATGGCAAGTTGTAATTGCTGCCTCGCCACGGCCTGTGGACCGAACCCTTGAATTTCAAGAATTAATTTCCCTTTGTACCCCAATTTCCGAAACCTTTCCATAGCAGCATAATCCGAAGTGATTACGATCGCGTCATATCTCGTTTTTTGTAATATACTCTTTATTTCATGATCACTATTTGTGATGAAGACATTTGTGTGCTCATGATTCATTAAGTTTCTCCGTTTACTATAATATAAAAAGTCACATGTAATACCAGCATGCTTAAGGGCAAGGGCTCTTTGTCTGTTTAACGTTTCAACACCACCGCTGGGTACGTAAAAAACGAATAGTACTTTCATATGTCATCCTCCAATCATTTTACGTTTCCAAAAATACAATCCTATTATTTTTATATGTGAATGGAATTAGATTGTAGAGGGCTATCCGGCTATTTTCAAAAAAATGGTCCTATTTTATTTCATAGGTATGTCAAAAGAAACAAGCTGTACATAGAATATTGAGATACGTCTATCGGGTTAAGAACTGAATCCAATTGAACTTTAATCCGGACATGGTGCAAAACGATATAAAGAGTATCATTTTTATCAAAATGAGGTGAGAATACTTGAAAGATTTATTCCTTGTCGGAGCAGAACAAAAGTCCAAAGTAATGAACGATTGGGAACAATTTAGAAAAGCGGTCGTATTGAGAATGGATGGTGCGACGAAAGAAATAAAGAGAGTAATTGAATATATTTCTCCACAGGAAGTGTGTCCTGAGCATGAAGCGTCGATTTCATTTACAGCAGGAACATTAAGAGAAAATAAATTATACGTTGGTACCCAAACGGAAATCCTTATATACAATGTCATAACCAAAACATTGATAGATTACGTGAGCTTGCCATTATTCAATGATGTTCACCATGTCACTTCCAGGAAGAATGGAAATCTTCTGGTCGCTAATACGGGGCTGGATATGGTCGTGGAACTTGATCTGAAGGGCAATGTTATTAATCTTTGGAATGTGATGGGAGGAGGACCGTGGAGTCGATTCGATCCTGACACTGACTATAGGAAGATCTCCACCACTAAACCTCACATGTCCCATCCCAATTTTGTCTTTGAACTTAACGGTGAAGTGTGGGTGACAAGGTGCTTACAAAAAGATGCTATATGTTTGACAGATAGACAAAAGCGAATAAATATTGGTCGTCAGCTTATTCATGACGGGGTCGTTTATAACGGGAAAATCTATTTTACACAGGTTGACGGAAGAATCGTTATAGTTAATGCCTCCACATTAAAGGTTGAAAGAGAAGTGAATCTGGTTGAAATAAGCAGGCACAACGAGAAAATCGGATGGTGCAGGGGAATTAAGCCATTATCGGAAGAACTGATCCTAATAGGTTTCTCGCGGATAAGACCATCCAGTAAGAAGAGAGCGGATGGATCTACCTATTATGTTGGTGATTATGGTGTAATGCCGACAAGACTTGCTTGTTATAATATTAAGTCGAACACACTCCTATGGGAAAAAAACCTTGAGGAGCAAAACATGAATGTCATTTACTCTATTCATTGATTCGCAACAAAATATCTTTTTCTCATAGGAGTGAACTGCATGTTACCGAGAAAGAATTACTTTAGGCATGTTTATGGAAACCCCAAGCCGACTGTTACCAACCATCAAATTAGGGCAGCCGGACCATTAAAACAAAAAAGATTATCCATACCTGATGATAGATTAAAATCCATTTTTGATCTATGCCCAAAGGTTTGATGAAATATGAAAATACTAATCGCCACCGTCTTCCCGCTGCCTGGAGGAGGCATATGGTCGTTTGTCTCAAACCTAAGGGAGAATCTCATCAAGCAAGGCCATCAAGTGGATATACTTTGCACCAGGGATGATAATAGGAAGGTGGTCATTCTTGGTTCGAACAAAATCATCGACCTATGCCAGTACCGCACCCGAGTCAATAAGAAATTAATGCGTACTGTGCCCCATTTGGCGAAAGAATCATGGGTGTATCATGTAGAGTTGAACCGGTATATCTTTGAACAAGGCGTCTCTACTATAGATTTGACGGCTTATGATATCATCCATGCACAGGATGTCATCGCAGCCGTAGCGCTGAGCCGAATTAAACCTCTTCATGTTCCTCTCGTTACGAGTGTTCATGGCTTTTTGACAGGAGCAATCTTTCATCAGTATAAGTCAAAGCACATGACCTTGGGTGATCGAGAAATCTGGAACTCCTTTCTTCTTCAATATTATTCCCGTCTTGAACAAGTTGGATATGAAACCAGTGACTACATCCATACATCCAGTCAATGGATGAGAGGGATCATAGAAAACGAATTCAAAGTCATCCCTTCCAAGATCCATACCCACAGATATGGCGTGGAACTTTCTAAATTTAATCATGGCTTACTGCCAAAAAAGAATAGAAGTAAGAAAATTATTCTAGTCATCAGTCGACTTGTCTACCTTAAAGGCCTTCATCACCTCATTGAAGCATTATCATTCCTGAAGAATAAGGATACATGGGAGTGCAGGATTTTGGGGGAAGGGGAGATGGAAAAAGAGTTAAAAGCCGAGTGCAGGAGACTCGGCATCGAGGGGAATGTGAAGTTTTTGGGTAATACCACCAAGGTGAAAGAACATTTACAACAATCGGATATGCTTGTCCTTCCAAGTCTTCAGGAGAACCAGCCGTTTGCAGTGATAGAAGCGCAGCTGCTCGGCGTACCTACAATTGTAAGCAATGTGGGCGGACTTCCCGAAATGGTAGTGAACTACAAGAATGGGTTGATTACAGAAAGAGCAAACAGCAGACACTTGTCAGAAAAAATGGGCTACCTTCTGGACAATCCGCATATTCGTGAACAAATGAGTCAATTTGCTGTCCAAAGGGGAAGAGAAATGTGGAATGTCAATGCATTGGGACTTTCTATGTCTCAGTTGTATGTTCAAGCCATTCAGAGAAATCATCGGGTAAGATAATATTTTTAAAATTGTGGATACAAAATACAGGTAAAAGCCTCTATCTAAGGGGGCTTTTATCGTTTAAGAAAGTTAAAAACCGGACACCAGCCTTTTTTGAAAATAGAGAGACTAGTCTAGGACATGTCCCGATTCTTAACATAAATATAATAAGAGAAAGAAAAAGGAGAGGTGATCATGAAGATTGTAACTGTCTTGGGAACAAGGCCGGAAATAATCCGATTAAGTCTTATCATGAAGAAACTGGATTTACTTGCGGATAAACATATCATTGTTCATACAGGTCAGAACTTTACCCATTCCTTAAATAATGTCTTTTTTAAAGAACTGGGGTTAAGGGAACCTGATTATGTGTTGGCGGATAAACAGAAATCACTGGGTGAACAACTTTCATCTTTATTTACCGAATTGGAAAAAATTCTAATGAAAGAAAAGCCGGATAAAGTATTGGTGCTTGGAGATACAAATAGCGGACTTGGTGCCATCCTTGCCGAAAGAATGATGATTCCAGTCGTCCATATGGAAGCGGGGAACCGTTGTTTTGACTTGAATGTACCAGAGGAGAAAAATCGTAAAATCATTGATGCGGTATCTTCCTACAATCTCGTATACACTCCTTACAGCAAAACCAACTTGCTAAAAGAAGGAATGACAGCAAGCAAAATCATCATAACAGGAAACCCGATTTTTGAGGTGCTTACCCACTATGATCAACAGATTGAAAAGAGTGCCATCCTTCAACAATTAACACTGGGGAGACAAGAATATTTCCTGGCAACGATTCATCGTGCTGAAAATGTTGATATCTCCGCTCATCTTACCTCCATTGTCAACGCATTGAACCAGCTGGCAGACAAGTATAAAAAAAGAATCATCCTGAGCACACATCCAAGAACTCGTTCAAAACTGCACTCAGCCTCACATTTACACTTACACCCCCTCATTGAACTACATGAACCATTTGGCTTTTTTGATTTCATTAAGCTTGAGAAAAATGCATTTTGCGTATTAACGGACAGCGGTACCGTTCAAGAAGAATGTTGTATTTTTCATATTCCAACCGTAACCGTAAGAAAGACAACGGAGAGACCGGAAACCGTGGATTGCGGGAGCAATTTCATATCCGGCATAAAGGAAACCAACATCTTAAGCGGTGTAAGGGTGATGAGTTCGAAACCATCTAACTGGACATGTCCTCCAGAGTATCTAGATACAAATGTTTCAGATAAAGTGATTAATATTTTATTAGGGGGTTCTGACATTGTTTACTAATAAGACCATTTTAGTGACTGGTGGTACCGGTTCATGGGGAAATGAACTGGTATCTCAGCTGCTTGAAAAAGATCCGAAAGAAATCCGTGTATTCTCGCGAAATGAAACGAGCCAGGTATTAATGAAGCAAAAATTTGAAAGTCATCCTAAATTGACTTTTGTCATAGGGGATGTAAGGGACAAAGAAGCCGTTTCGGAGGCTTCCCAAAAAGTTGATTATATCTTTCACCTTGCTGCGCTTAAACATGTCCCTGTCTGCGAATTTCAGCCATTAGAAGCGCTGAAGACGAATGTTTTGGGAACGCAGAATATCATTGATGCAGCAATCGAAAATAATGTAGAAAAAGTCATTAATATTTCTACTGATAAAGCAGCGAATCCTTCCAATTTTTATGGATTCACAAAAGCCATGGGAGAAAAGTTAATTATCAATGCAAATGTACTAACAGATAAAACGAAGTTTGTATGTGTACGTGGAGGAAACGTCTTGGGTACAAATGGGAGTGTTATCCACGTATTTAAGCATGGTATCAAAACAAAATCCAAAATCGGCATCACTGATAAAAAGATGACCCGTTTCTTTCTGACGATAAAAGATGCTATTAAACTATTATTCAAGGCTACGTATGAAAGTCATGGAGGAGAAATCTTCGTCATGAAGATGCCAACGTGTAAAATCATTGATCTTGCCCAAGTATTAATCGATCAATATTCACCAAACCAGGAAGTGGTCATTGAAGAACTCGGGATACGTCCGGGAGAGAAACTGCATGAGCTTCTATTAACAGAATTTGAGAGTCATAATACTATCGTTTATGACAATGAGTATTTTGTAATCCTGCCGACCATTCCGATCAAAGGCCTCATGGAGTATTATGAAAATTTCCCTCAAGTAGATCTTGATACGTATTCTTCCAGTGATAACATCATCCCTTACGGTCAGATTAAGACAATGCTGAAAGATGGAGGGTTTCTAGAATGAAGATACTTGTTCTAGGAGGCCACGGAATGGCTGGTCACGTCATCGTTGACCATATGAAACGATGTGGTCATCAGGTGTTATATTCAGTAAGGAAAGAAGATCCTGAAGGGATTCTATTGGATGTAAGGGATGTTCAAGATGTAAGGAAGGTCTTGGTTGACCAAAAGGCTGACATCGTCATTAATGCAACGGGTCTCCTAAATGAGTATGCTGAAACGCACGTAATGGAAGCGATCCAGGTAAACAGTTTATTACCTCATACTTTGGTGGAGATAGTAGATGAATACGGTGGTAAACTTATTCACATTAGTACTGATTGCGTGTTTTCAGGAGATAGGGGAAGGTATGCAGAAGCGGACATTAAAGATGGTACAAACGTATACTCCAAATCAAAGGCATTGGGAGAAATTGAAGACATTCCACATCTGACGGTACGCACTTCCATCATAGGGCCGGAATTGAAAATGAATGGCATTGGTCTTCTGCACTGGTTTCTTCAACAAAGCGGAAAGATCTATGGCTATCAGAATGTCTACTGGAATGGCGTCACTACATTGGAACTGGCAAAAGCGATTCAATCATTTGTTAAAGATGACGTTTCAGGGCTTTATCATTTAAGTTCAGTTCAAAGAATTTCTAAATACGAACTCCTGCTTCTCTTTAAGGAAATCTTCAAGCATGATGATGTTGATATTACACCAGTTACGGAACCGGTCCATGACAAAACCCTTATTCACACAAGAAAAGATTATAAATACTCCGTACCAAGCTATAAGGAGATGCTTAATGAACTCCGTGAGTGGATGAAGGGAAGATGAACAGAGTATTCATCACCGGAGCGACGGGTTTCACAGGAATCCATGCTTGCGAGTATTATAACAAGATGGGCTTTGAAGTTTATGCTGCGGTACGCAGCCAAACTCATCCAATAAAAGAAGTTCGGAGTGTGCATTGCGATTTAATGGATGCAGAAGCTATGAAGGCACTACTTAAAACCATTCAACCTCATTTGATCCTGCACTTTGCTGCTCAGAATCACAGCGGTCGATCATGGACAGAGCCGTTATCCACGTTAAATACGAATGTAATAGGGACGTTGAACCTTCTGGAAGCAGTTAAAGGTGCCGCTCCATATGCACGCACGCTCATCACAGGCTCAGTAATCGAATACGATCCATGCCACTCCAATGAGCCGAATCACCCATATGGGTTATCAAAGTATATTCAGGTACTTTTATCAACAAGCTGGTCAACGTTCTATGACCTGGATATTCGAGTTGCCAAGACGTCCAATTTAATCGGCCCCGGTCATTCCAATGGCATTTGCTCATTGCTTGCACAAAAATGTGTACAGTATCGCAAAGGAGGAGGGGAAGGTTTTCACTTCCATAATATACTGGACCATCGGGATTTTCTGGATGTAAGGGATGCTGTAAAAGCATATGATTGCATACTCCAAAAGGGTGGTAAAAATGAGACCTATGTCGTTGCATCAGGGAAAAGTCATAGATTTATAGATATGGCAAAAGATTTGAAGAAATTAACTCAAAGTGACATTCCATTAACGACGGAATATTTTTACCATTCCCCAAGTGTTCATTATGTAAATGATAAACTGACAAATCTCCTCTGGGAACAAACTTTTTCCATGAATCAAAGTTTGGAAGATATTGTAAAATATTATGAAAACCAATAATCATGTATCTCATGACAGCTGAGAACCTTTATGGCTGTCATGAGATTTTTTTGCTTTTTCTAGAAGTAGATGTTGAACTTCTTAAATAAATCTTCTATGTCCATTTTTCTTCTTTTTAGATATTGAGCCCTTTTACGTAATACCCCATCTTTGATCACTTTTTTTTCTATTGTTGTTGCTGATCCATGAACAACCAGGGATTTTGCTTTTTTTATTCTCTTATCATCAAAATGAAGATAAGCCATTCTGATTAAATTATAATAAATCCCTTCATAATTCACATTATAAGGATGACTTGTTCTAAATAGATGCAGGACGGAAACTTGAGGATCACAATGACACCGATATCCAAAAAGCCACAGCTTAAGGGATAACTCAACATCTTCATGTCCCCAGGTCGAAAAACCTGTCTCAAAACCGCCTATGTCATTAAAGACCCGTTTTGAAGTAATGATACAGGCGCCAGGTAAGACGGCCGTTTCGAATACTGTTTTACGTTTCTGATGCCATTTGATCTTGAGTGACGGGGTCAGGGACTGTCCATAGCCCTTAATGGCCGGGGCCCCAATGGATCCGATGGCAGGACAGACGGCGTCGCTTGTCCCCTTGGCGATATGATAGACCAAACGATCTATCCAAAAATTTTCAAAAGTCATATGAGCGTCACAAAAGGCTAAGTAGTGATGCTGAGCATTTTCAGCTCCAAGATTTCTGGCATTTGCAGGCCCCACACCATTTGTCCGGATATACGTTACTTTGTCACGGAATTGGTAGTTTGTTAGAAAGTTGCAGCATTGATCAGTCGAAGCATCATCCACTAGGACGGCTTCCATTTCAATGTTAGACTTCACCGAGAACAAAGAATCCAGAGTCATTTTTACATTTTTACCTTCGTTACGCACTGGGAAAATGATGGATACCTTCGGGGGCATATTTCCCATATTCTCGCTCCTTTGCTCTGAAATATTCTACGTTAGTGTATGTAAGAAGCGATTATCCGTGAATAAAGAAAGAGGCTGCGTCTCTTGCCGCAACCTCATGAATCATGATTACATGGAACATAGGAAAGAGGGATTCGTAAGGCATTCTTTATTGTATACCAGGGGATTACCGGTGTCATATACTATCACCTTGCCATTCGCTTCCTCCACAATGATCTGACCGGCAGCTGTGTCCCATTCCATTGTAGGATCCAGTCGGGGATAATAGTGTGCACACCCTTCTGCAATCATACAAAACTTTAATGAACTTCCTATTGAAACAAATTCAAGGTTCCCCTCTTGCAACTGAAGGTCGTTGATATAATCTTGAGTTGCTTCTGAAAGATGGGACCTGGAAATGACGACTTTCTTTTCCCCAGTTGGGGAGGTAGTAATCTTTTCAGTCCTTCTTCCCAATGAGGAGCCGGCATGTGAGAGTTTATAAGCCCCTTTGTCCTTTTCAGCATAATAAAGTGTATCCAATACAGGGGCATAAATGACGCCAAGTACAGGTGTCCCCCTCTTAATGAGTGCGATATTAATAGTGAATTCACCGTTCTTCTTAATAAATTCTTTCGTTCCATCCAGAGGATCAATCAGCCAAAAGGAAGACCAATCCTTTCTCTCTGTGAAGGGTATTTTAGCTCCTTCTTCACTGAGTAATGGCATAGAATTGAGTTTGCTTAATTCGACTTGTATATGTTCATGGGCTATCTGATCTGCAACAGTCAAGGGGGACATATCCTCCTTTTCATGAATCGTATACACTTTGTCGTAAACTTCCAATACTTTTTTTCCTGCTCCGATCGCGATTTCAATAACGTCCTTCAGCATGTTCATATCAACTCCTAATCTATTCCATAATAAAGTAGGTGTACATATTGATTGATTCCGATTAAACCAATCGTTTCATCTTTAAATAGTCTACAATTTGCCTGGCTGATTCTTCAATATTCTGCTTTTCAGTGTCGATGATCATTTCAGGGGAGGCGGGGATTTCATAAGGCGAATCAATCCCTGTAAAGCCTTTTAACTCACCATTCTTCACCTTTTCGTAGAGCCCTTTTGGATCTCGGTTGGCACATGTCTCAACGCTTGCCTGAACATAAATCTCAATGAATTCTCCCTTCGGCAAAAGAGATCTGACGAATTCCCGATCCGCTTTTAAAGGAGAAATAAAAGCAGCTAAAGTTAAGATACCTGCATCGACAAAAAGTTTCGACACTTCTCCAATTCTTCGGATGTTTTCTTTTCGGTCCTCTTCTGAAAAAGTCAAGTCATGGTTTAAGCGGTGACGGACATTATCTCCGTCTAATCGGTATGTGTGTATCCCCAGCTCATACAGAGCCTTTTCGACCTCTACTGAAATTGTTGACTTTCCAGAACCGGATAACCCTGTAAACCAGAGCAGCGCACTCTTATGCCCATTTAGATGTTGCCGGTCTGCCTTCATGACTTTGCCCTCATGCCATGTAATATTCTTCTTATTCATCGTTTCACCTCCATCAGAAATTTACAACCAGAAGTAATAGATCAATGCTACAGTGGTGATCATGGTTAGGATGTTTAAGGGAATCCCCACCTTTAAAAAGTCTTTGAATTGATATCCTCCTGGACCGTATACAATCAAGTTTGTTTGATAACCGATCGGTGTCGCAAAGCTGGCAGAAGCGGCAATGGTGACGGTTACGGCCAATGCAATGGGATCTAAATCCGTAGATTTCGAGATTTCCAGGATAATAGGGAACATCAGGACAGATGCAGCGCTGTTCGTCATCATTTCCGTAAATACATTGGTTAATAGATAGATTGCCGTAATCATAGCAAATACTCCAAATGGTTTCGAAGCATCCATTAACAAATTGGCCAGGAAAGTGGCAACTCCGGAGTTAATCATGGCATATCCGATACCGAAGGAGCAGGAAACGACCATCAATACATTCCATTGAATTGCATTCTTTGCTTGTAGGGGGCTAACAATCCTTAAAATAAATAATAGTAATGTGACTAATGCCATCCCTTTAAGCATCGATATAACACCCAATGTTACGAGAAGGATGATGGCTCCTAATAGTAAGATAGAAAGCCAGCCCTTTGCCTTTTGTTTTCGTGTGATCATGGTATGTTCTAGGGGGGCGGCAATGTAGAAGTCATTTGTATGGGTTTCCTTATAAAAATCCGTTCCAGTGACAAGTAATAAAATATCACCAGGCTTTAAGATGATGTCACCGATTTTGGCCTTCAAGCGCTGGTTCTGTCTGTGAACAGCTATAACTGCTGCATTATATCTGCTCCTGAAATTCGTATGCTTAATCTTCTTATATAGCAAGGATGAATGATGGGAAACTACTGCCTCTGTCAACTGATGATGTTTTGGAAATGAGGTTCCACCATTACTTTGTAATTTTAGGCCTTTATGAGATTGAAGCTCAGTAATAGTCGTAATATCCCCAGTGAAGATCAGGCGGTCATTTCCTTTTAATACCGTTGCATTTGATACAGGAGAGATGATCTCATCATCCCGAATGATACTGACAAGAAACAGACCTCTTAAGCTTCTTAAACTGGCTTGCTCAACGGTTTTATGAATAAAAGGAAAGTCATCTTGGATAAATATTTCACCTGTAAACTCTCTTAAAGATTCTAAAGTAACCGGTATGCTTTGCCGGGACGGAAGTAAGGAAGAACTAAAGAAAATGAGATAACATAAACCAATAAGTGTAATAGGTAACCCTATTTTACTTAGTTCAAAAAACGTGAAGCCCTGCAGATCAGAGTCAAGAAGTAATCCGTGGACAACAAGATTCGTGGAAGTACCAATGATTGTAATAGTACCACCGAGAATCGTGGCATATGAGAGTGGGATCAGAAATTTTGAAGGGGGGTATCCATGATTTTCACACCATTTCTTTACAAGGGGAGTGAATGCAATGACAATTGGAGTATTGTTTAGAAAAGCGGATAGGAAAGATATAGGGAAAAGTAATTTGGCAAGTAAATGTTTTCTCGAAGATGTCCTATCTAATAGCTTCTGAAAGGCATGATCCACAATCCTGCTGTTTTGGATACTGCCTGCTATGATGAACAGTAGCCCGATGGTCAGCATCCCTTCATTGGAAAAGCCTCTTGTAGCTTCCTGAGGCGTAATGATGCCGGTCATAACAAAGAGGAGGAGAATAGAGGGAAGAATGATTTCCGGGCGCTCCACTTCAAAGACCATGAGCGAAAGCATTGCGATCATTCCAAATATAACAATATAAAATTCAATCATGATGCTGTCTCCTTAATCATGATCCCTCTAAGAATCTTTTCTCATTTCATGCAAAAGAACCTCAATCACTTCCGGTCTTGAAAATTCTTTAGGGGGCATCATTCCGTCTTTTAACATTTTCCGTACTTTTGTTCCACTGAGATGGATATGACATTCATCTGTATGGGGACATGTTTTGGAGGTAGCCATTGTTCCACACTTAACACAATAGAAAGCATGCTCAAACTTCAAGATCTCGATTTCTATCTCGTCCCTGGAAAATTGATTGAAGATTTCCTGGGCATCGTAAGTTCCATAATAATCCCCGACCCCTGCATGATCCCTGCCCACAATAAAGTGGCTGCAACCGAAATTTTTTCTCACAAGACTATGGAAAACGGCCTCACGTGGTCCGGCATATCTCATCGCTGCAGGGAAGGTGGATAACAGAACCCGATCTCTTGGATAGTATTCATCGAGTAATACCTTATAGCTTTTCATCCGTATATCTGCGGGAATATCACCTTGTTTTGTATCGCCAACCAACGGATGGATCAGTAGACCATCTACATTTTCCAGAGCCGTTTTTTGTATATATTCATGAGCACGATGAATCGGGTTACGGGTCTGAAAGGCAGCGACTGTTTTCCAGCCCAATTCCTCAAATCGTTCCCTTAGTTTTTTGGGAGTTTGAAAGCCTTTCAAAAAAGTACGAGGGAATTGAAGGAGTTTAACTGGCCCAGCAACATATACTTCATCTTTTTGGAAGGTTCTCTGAACACCAGGGTGGAGTTTGTCCAATGTTTTAAATACAAAAAGGGCTTCCGCTTCTTTACTATATTCATATATTTCTTCTATATCTAATGTACCGTAGGTCTTTCCATCTTCACCTTTAAGGGAAACTGTCTCCCCGATGGATAATGAATCAATCGATTGTTTGGGAACTGTAAGGGTAATGGGCAAACTCCAAACAAGCCCATTTGACAGCCTCATATCTTTCAGCACTTGTAAATAGTCTTTCTGCTTCATGAAACCGGTTAAGGGACTGAAAGCTCCGGTTGAGATCAATACTAAGTCGGACAGCCCCCAAGAATCCAACGTAATTGCGGGGAATGTGGACACTCTGTTCAGTAACTCTTCACGCTCCTTCCCTTTGACAACTTGATCAACGAGTTTACCTCCGTGTGGGGATATCATATAAATTCTCCTTTCCAATCAATAGAGTGAATGTAACGTAATAATGGAAGACAAGAAACTTGTTCCATCTGCCCAAATAGTGAAGTGTAAAAAACTAACTCCTTTACTTTTACTAGTCTATGTGAAAAATATCCGGGGGAGAGGGCTGTCATATAAAACAAACATCAGCCTACACCCAAAAGCGAAAGCGACTTGAACAGAGGCGAAAAGCATAAGCTGAGCCTGACAAAAAGGCATTTTTTGCCTTTATGTCAGGGTTAGCTAATGACCTCGAGCCTCTAGTCGCTGCAGCTGGATGACCCAAAAGCGAAAGCGACTTGAACAGAGGCGAAAAGCATAAGCTGAGCCTGACAAAAAGGCGTCTTTTGCCTTTATGTCAGGGTTGGCTAATGACCTCGAGCCTCTAGTCGCTGCAGCTGGATGACCCAAAAGCGAAAGCGACTTGAACAGAGACTTCAAGCAATTCATATGCAGAAATTCATATTTCATTTCCGGTATTCATATGATACAAAGACTACAACTTAAGGGCGGTGAGCCTGTACATGAAATTAACTATCAACAACCATGATTGGGGAACGATTCCGGTACATTCCATAGCTGCCATCCAATTTTATTGTGCGGAGAACAATCATCAATTTCACTTGAACGAAGAAGAACAAAAAGTGGATGTGAAAAGTTCCCTTCACGGAAAGAAAGTATGGTTATCAGTAAACACACCAAATGCGAACGTAAACAAGGAAATAAATGAAAAAGTAATCGGTGTTTTAACCCATTATGGAATTGACGTTTCTACAAAAAGTGATACTGACAGAATTAGGGACGGGGATTTATTTGTTGACTTAGTGTCGAGTAAATCAAAGGGAGATAACAGGTCTATATCTGTTGGTTATAATGAAAGATTGAATTCCATTAATGTGAAAAAAAATCTCTCAATATATAAGCATGAGCTTCAGTTTAAAGGATATTATTTGATCCCTGAGCACCACGCCATTCCCCATCTAAGATGTTCTTTAAAGTGTAAGGACGATGAGTTCCTGCTAAAAGAAGCCCCTGACATTCTAACGCATTGTGTACTTAAAACGTTACTTGGAAACCAAAAGCCCAGCTTACTGGATTTAAATGTTCTTCATTTAATTCAAGCAACGAGTAATCAGACAGGGGAATCAGACACAAATACGGTTGAGAAGAAGCCAACGAAAGATATCCAAATGGATGAAAAAACGTATGAAGAAATCAAAATACGAAAAGCAAACCGGAAAGTCCGTGAAGCCCAGGAAAAAAAGCCATATGCGGAAATATATTTTGATTACAATGTAATACCCAATCGGAAATCAGAACGCTATTCCATTAAAGCTGATTTCTTCATAAAGAACACTGGAAATGTAGACTTAACGAATCCGAAAATCTGTTTTCGCATGGATCCACCTGATAAGATTGAAATCGGTGGACAGATCCTACCCCCTGAAATGAGCGAGATCTTTTCACTCCAAGGTCAAAACGGTGCACAAGGGTGGAAGTATATGGGGAAGGATTGGTTGGAGAAGGCTTATTCCACAGGAGAATATTGGATAGAAACTATACAGGAATCTTTTATTCCCCCTGGTGAAACGATAAAAGTGGAAGGACTGCAATTTACGGTTGAAAGTCTTGAAGAACAGGAAGCTTCGACCATTTTAGGGTTTGTTTTATTTGAAGCTGAGGAGCTCCAGCTTAGCTCAAATAATAAGATCAAGATTACGTTTTAACCAAAAAAGATGCCACGGAAATTCTGTGGCATCTTTTTTTTATTCCTCTTCAACGTCATTATAATGATGATCTACGGGTGCTGGGAATTTCTCTATAGAAGGTTTTTGACGGGCTTTAATGATATGAGTCTGACTTCGTTTTTGGCTTTCCACCAGCCTCTTTAGCTCCAATAGATTATGAGTCAATATGGAATTATAGTCCCGAATAGAGTCAACCTCAGTAATGAATTCCAGAAACCTTTCCTCTACCTGCTCAAACTTCCCCTCTAGCACTTCATTCTGTAGAGTAAAGTGAATTTCCTGCTCCTGCTCAAATGCTTCAATTCGTTCATCCTGTTGTTTCGTTCGTTGATCGATATCTGCAAATTGTGAGGATAGCCACCATTCATTTTCTTCAAAATGTTTTTGATATTGACTGATGAATGTTTTAAGATATTCCATCTTTTGCTTTTCAGCTTCTATTAACTGATCCTTAGCGAATTGCAACGAATCAAGAGTATGATTTCTTTCAGCCATTACCTTTTCTAACTCTTCAGCTTTTGATATCAGTTTATAAAACATTTCTTTTTTCGTATCTTCAGAACGAGCTAATGCAGAATTCAAATCCGAAATATGGAGTTTTTTGCTTTGGAGTTCACTGTCCAAGCTGTCTAGTTTTCTTAGGTGCAGGATCGTTTCCTCAGATAATACTTTATTTTCACTAAACAGTTCTTGCTGGTTCTTCTCTAGTTCAGTTAGTTTTTGAGTTAGTTGTCTTTGTTCGAGCTTAGTAGAAAGGAGCTCTTGTTGGAGTTCATTTTTAGCAACTTGTTGCTGTTGTAATAACTCCTCCTTTACATGTAGAGCGTCGTGAAGTGCACGAACTTGACTTTCTAATTTCTCTTTCCCTTCTTTAAACTGATTTCGATCTACAATGAGCTCTCGTTCAACTGAATCGTTCTCTTCTATTCGAAGGTGAGCAAGTTTTAATTCTTCCTGTACCTTTTTAAGTTCGGCCTTATGATACTCATTTTCAGCGTACAGATAACTACTTTTCAGAGTTCGAATCGTTTTATTCAGGTTCTCTATTTCAGATTTTAGATAAAGGACTTCTTGATCAGAAATCGCGTACATCGGTGATAAATTAGCTTCCTCCTTTATTATAATCTCCTCCTATAGTTTTTTACTCTATTGTATGGATTCCTTTAAGAAAAGGTTACAAAAACCCAATCTGAGTATATGATTCAACTAATTGCCTCAAAAGTTTTCGTTACGTTTCATAGATTAATAGAAGTAATGCTAGAAATATGTTGAAGCCTACCGACACTCGTCCACTCATTTATGTGGAAATAATCATAGATTATAATAAGTCAATAGAAAGGGGATATTTATTATTTCCTCTACACTTAGGCCCTTTCTATTGATTAATTTATGACTATCAGGAGTGAATTAATATGAAAAAGAATACAGGGTGCGGGTTCGGCGGCCATCATGGATGCCCTCCACAACCATCTGGTGATAAGGCAAAGTCAAAAAGCTTATTTACAGAAACATATGTACCAGACCTTGATTTAGAAGAAGTAACGGTTGTTCTTGGAGATGTATTTCTTCAATCTCTAACTGAAGCAGAGATTTATCTTCCGACTTATGCAAGGGCAATTAAAAATATTGAGAAAAACGTCTCACTAACCCAGTGTAAAGCCATTCCTATACCAGGCTTTCCGGAATATGTTAAATTATTCGTAGAGGGAATTGTCCACAAGAATATTCAATATGTAGAAGGTTCTTACGGAGTGGTAAAAGACTATAGTGTTGACATTCCTTTTAAAGCGTATGATCGAGTAAGACTTGCTAATCCTGTCAACAAACCATTTGGAATTGACTTCAGCATTAAGGAAAATGTCTTGCAAAGAAGAGAACTTGCCAAAGATGGAATGGGTGCAAGCCGTTGTGAATTCGGATCATTAACATTTGAAATCAATAATGAGCCTATCAACTGCAAACTACTTGCATCTGCAGTAAATCAGTGGGACATTACTGAAAACTTTGATAATTGGGGACGATTTAATAAAATCACAGAAAAAATGGACATTAACCTTTTGATTAAATTAACGCAAAAGAAACAAGAGTTCGCTGGAGATGCGAATACTGGTGAAGGAGAAGCTCAGCAAGGTCCTGAAGCAGTCTTTAATCGTTTCAGAAATATTATCCAACAATAATGGTTAGCACAAAATGCCATAGGCAGACTCGTATTGAAAGACGAGAGTCTGCCATAACGGCATTTTTATTAAGGAATATTGAGATATCAGAGTAAAAAAGGATTTCACAATGAGTGGGTATACCTTCCTCTTTATACATATCATTAAATCTCTTCATTCACATTGAATTGGACAAATTGTTCTTGCGTTAAATGGAGGCATAAAGTTAAACACCCTTGGACTTTCAGGGTGGCCTTTTCTTCTTGTGTTAAACACTCCTGCTGACTAATAAACTTGAAATCGTGTAGAGAATGGTTGATTGAATCACAATAAGAATAATGACTTTCATTATGAGTGGTCATTCCTTGGTTGCTTTGAGCAATGAAAGTGTATTCTCTGTGAAAACTCTTAGGGATTTTTGGTGGGATTTTCCAACGAGTATGACTGGTGTGATTCCATTCAATTGGGATTTTCACTGAATGTACAGAACTTGTTTCTCCTGGATTTACATATTCAATCGCAGCAACAAGAATCCCTTTCACAAATACAACCGAAGAAGGCGAAGGGATATGTGTGTGAAGAGAATGAATGGACCAATGGATTGTCTGTATATATTCAATTGGGAAGGGGAGATCAATATTTTTAAAGATGGTTACTTCAATGCGTATAGTAGACAATACAACTGGAATTTTTACAGTTAATGAATGACACCCTGGTGATTTAATTTCCTTCACTTCTTCGGTATGGTTCTCCGCTGTAAGTTCATTTTCGAAATGCTTTTTAAGATCAGTTAGTTTCGGTTGGTCTTGTTCGATTTCCTCTACATAATCTTGACGGGTATTCATCAAATCAAGTTCAGTTGAAATCTTTTTAAGAACAGAAGTTAAGCAACCTATGGAATGAACGAAATCCTCCTTTTCATTATTAATTAAAGTAGGCTTTTTTTTACAGTATATCGTTTCTAAAAAATGAGTAAATGGAGAGTATTGATTTCCTTCGTTGTCAAGGTCCAACGAAGAGGAATAATGATCGTTGAACATACAAATTTGTTCGTGATGATGTGGAACGTGTGGATTATCATTTCCATTTTCTTGTAGGAAGTTTCCTACTTCGTTCGCATTCGAGTACTCTTCTGAAGATATACTTTCATGGTTTGTCATCTTTGACATGGAGATATCCTCTGAACTGCCATCAGTTCGTTCCTCTTCCAACTCTTCATTCAACATCATGAATATTTCTTCTCGTATCGACACAGATTCATTTTCATTGGCTGAAATCCTTTTTTCAAATTCATCATCCATAGATGGCTCGATACCTTCATTATAATCTGGGGTCGAAAGCTCAATCTTGTTCCTTTCATCAGGAAGATCCTCTTTGGAATGATTGGGGATCAGGTACTCCTCTTCCTTCTCATCACCCCGATCATCAGAAGTGCTTAGTTTGTCTTCTTGGCCGATTTCCATATCCATGACCTTAGGAGGAGGGAAAAATGTTGGGTGCGTAAGAATTTCTTCCTGAGACTCCTTTGGAGGAATTATATCATTTGATGCCATTTTATCGTTATTTACACTTTTTTCAATTGAAGGATCATGCTTTTGATTAAGATTAAATAAAGAAAATGAATAATGAGGTTGATTTTTTTGAGTCGGTTCATGTTTGTTTGTTTGTTTTTCTTCCATCTTATTTAGAAAATGTTTTTCTATATCATCATATTTATCATTTCTCATAATTATGGTGATTGGTGCGCTTCAATCACACCTAATCCTTTACCTCCTCTCTAAAATGAATGGTCATTCTCAGTCGCAATCATCATTCGTGGTGGAGGTAACCCGAATTTGCTGGTTCTGTAGGACTTTCACACATATATCTATGACCATTTTTTCTTCGATTGTTCGGAAGTAACCTTCTCCAATCGGACCTGAATGAGGGAGTGGACAGCGATCGATGGCTTCATCCCATTCAATAATTTTACTGGAAACTATTTCACAGTAAGGTATTTCATTGTAATATTGATGACTTTCTTGATGAAACTGAGATAAATCATGTGATTGAAACTCATCCTTTTCTGGATACCCCGAAGGTAATGGTTTCGAAATAAAGAAATCAAATTCTTGACGATTATTTACTTCAGGCATCACAGGCATCGATAAGAAATGCTTAATATCTGTCACACATTGAAAAGGTATATCTACTGTATAAGAATGAAGATCTGAGGCAATAGAAGACTGGGAAGTATCTTCAATTTCTTTACAAGGGCTTGCATATTGGATGTTTTTTCGAACAAAACCTTTTACAAAGAGTTTATTAGAAGGAAGAAGAAGTCTGCACTGTGTTAGTTTAATCGTTTTTTTAATATCTTTAATTTCCAAGACGGCTTCTGGAAATGTAATCGTCGCATCTACATTTACCTCAAGTGACAGTTCAGCCAGTACGACAGGTACCTTGGTCACAATTTTACCAATACTAACATTCGGATGGTGACAATGGCTGTTACATTCATGCAAATTTGACGTAACGTTACATTCTGACATTTTATTATAGTTATCAAACATAAGGGGCCTCCTAAAGCAAGATACTGACATCTTATGATTAAGAATGATTGTTGTTTGGGCCGAAGCCTATATGTAAAGAGACTAATTATCGGGAACCCGTTACAAACACTTAGGAGAGTAGTATAGAATGAAAAAACACTCCCTCTACTGTTGTTCTTACAGTAAGGGGAGTGCCGGTTACATAACTATTATGCATCTGCGTCTAATGCATCAATACGAACCTGTTGTTTTTGTAATACTTTAATGGTGAAGTTAAGGGACATTTTTTCTAGCATATTGTAGAAGTATCCTTCACCTACAGGACCTTCAGATACACGATCTGTTGATTCATCCCACTCTAGAATGCTGCTGGAAAGCAGTTCACAATAGGGAAGCTGATTATAGTATTGCGTGCTATATTGATGGAATTGGGAGATGTCGTTTGACAAATATTGATCCTTCTCAGGATAGCCTGTCCCTAAATCTTGAGCTCTAAAGAAGTCAAATTCCTGTCGATTATTTGTTCTCGGAAGTTGGACTGGTGACTCGAGGGTAATCGTAGTCATACATTTAAAAGGGACGCGGACTGTTAATGATTTAATGTCAGAAGATACACATGATCCATCATATCCGGAACCTCCACAAGGTGTGGCATATTGAATGTTTTTGCGTACATATCCTGATAACAACAATGGAAATTGCGCACCAACACCACTGAAGTCACCATTACTGGTTGGAATAGTCATTAAACGGCACTGAACAATTTCCACCTTCTTTTTTACATCTTTAATTTCCATTACAGGTTCTGGAAATGTGATATGTGCTTCAAGATTACTGGATACATTATACACTCCTAGATCTACTGGAACATGGATAGTCCTTTCGCCTGCCGGGGTAAGAATGGGATCTACTGCCGTGTTATCGCAGTGATCGAGTGATGCAGATTTATCCACATTCACACAGTTTTTATTCTTATTATAATCACTCATTTTTTTTCCTCCTAATTAATTTACAATATTTAAACTACACTTTATAGTATGCTGAACGAATCTATTAAGAGTGGTTAAATGAATCAGTATAAGAGTGGAAATTTACAAGAGAAAACCATTCTAGTAGAAAATCAAATAATTCATTTCCATTTTACGTTACTAGACTGAAAAAATATGACTGGGTACGTGCACAGATGTTTTCTATCCATGCATAGGCTTTAAGGAAGGAGGCGGATGAAATGGATGGGCAAAATTATGTTGCTGTGGACTTAGGAAACAGCTTTTATAAAGTACTTGCTTCAATAAAAGGTGAAATGACTGAATATTGCATGCCAAATGCAATTGCTTTATTTGATGAAGAATTTTATGAAAAACCTTACGACGACGAGGATGTTTTATTACAAGACAATTTGATTGTGGAAGTGAACAGTCAAGCGTTGCATGAGAAAAGAGATATTTTCTATATTGGTAAGGCAGCAGCGAGACAGCGTAATGTGAGTTTAACATCCTTTAATAATCAGAAAGTAGATGAAGACCGTACTTACACTCTTTTATTCGGCATGGTGGCATTTCACGCTGTAATGAACAACCAATCAGAAACAGATGTATCCTTTGAGATAGATCAATTGGCGGTCTCTTTGCCAACTACTCAATATAAAGAGCGCAAAGATACGCTGAAAAGCCGTCTGATCGGTACTCATACTGTATATCTTCATAAGGTGCCAGGAATGGTCGCTTCTAAAGAAATAGTTGTCCGACTTCATATTAAAGATGTCATTATCGGGGCAGAAGGAGCCTGTGCATATCTGGCGTTAACTCGAGATAGTGAGACATTAGGTGTTAAAGATGAATCTCTCTTACAGGATTCTGCCAAAGGGATCCTAATCGGTGATCTGGGAGGGGATTCAGTGGATTTTGTAGGAATAAAAAACAATAAGCCAGTAGCCTCCATTGAAGGTGAGCCATTTGGGATTAACCAGTTTTTAGATCATATTATACAGAAAGTCAGTAAGTATGAGTTATACAAATTCGATTCAAGATCCGAACTGGAGGAAAAGCTGGTGGCCGGTCAATCCGAGTGGTATGTCGAACCCTTCGCGGGTGTGAAAAAGGATATAAGTAAATATATTATTCCACAGTTAAAATCATTGGCCATTAAATATCTGGAGCATTTCGATAGAGTTAGAAATAGCTCAAATGAAATCAAGGGGGCAGTCAAATACATTGCAGTAGGTGGTGCTGCTAAAATAGCCGAATCTCATATAAGGGAAGCGGCAGTGAAATGGGCAGAAAGAGGTCGCCCTATTGAATTATTCTTCCCTCCAAATATGGAAAAATTAAATGTGTCAGGATTAATGATACTTGCAAAATTAAATCAATTAAAAAACAATCCTGTACATGTCGAATATACAAAAAGCTAAAGGGTGATGGATATGCCTAAGAAATATACAGATTATTTTCATGATACGATTCTAACGATCCCCGAGAACTTTATTAATGTTAAAACAGGGGAAACAGAAGCCATCACTTCTAAGATACAAGATCAAATCGCTTATCATTCTAAAAATAATACGTTGATTCATCTTGTTTTTTCTGCTTTGCATGATTATTTTCACGGCACTGAACCTGTTCATAAAAATATGGCATCAGATGCCATATTGGAAGAACTATTAGAATTAAAAAGAATGCTGCTCCAAGATGGATATGATTCATCCAAGAGCTTGAAAGAATGCCCGATCGTTAGTCGAAAAGAACCAGACCATACCCCAGTGGAATTGAAAGATATTGAAGATCTGCTAGAAGCTTTTGGAGGATAAAAAAGGTGAACGACTTTTGTTCACCTTTTTTTAATAATGAATATATTCTAATGTTCCTATAGATGAACGGCGGGAAGACAGGTAATAGCACAGAAACAAGACAAGTCTACAGTTATACAAATACCTGTTTTCATCAAGTCCTCCACACTTTTGTGGTCTATTTGTTTACATGGTGATGAGAGAGCACACTTACTTTCATGTTTAAGGTGGGCATCGGCTTTATGGTGGTCGGATTTAAATGTCAATAATTCAAGAGTAGCACATTTATGATCAATTTCTTTTATTTTGAAGACGAAGGTTTCGATGCATTTGAATGTTTTATTCTTATCGGTAGGACAATGATAGGTGGTAACACCAGTACCCTTAAAAGGATGGCATCCACAATATAATAAAAAGGGGATGGTATTCTTTTTGTGCTTCTTTTTATCACACAATAAATCTTCAATGGATTTCTTGCAGGATGTATCGCAATCATGATCTTTTTTTACCTTTTCTTGAGCTTCCAGGATTGCTTCTAAAACGTCTTTGACACAATGATCATAATGCTTTGAATGTGATGTCCGGCATTTATGGTGTTCATAATCTTCATAATAATAGGTGTCATGGGTCAATGATTTTTGACTACAACTCATAGTTTTACACTCCTTTACAATTTACTACTAATTATCATACGTTCATAAGGGGAAATTCGATTGAGCCTCTAGCCTAAACGATAAAAATAGATTTTCTAGTACATATTTGATAGTTTTTAGTCTTTAAGTATTGCTCTTAGCGATGAGGGAGATTACATGTAGAATTGAGGGACTGAATTGAGAGTACATTGAATGAAAGCTATCAAGATAAAGTAGACTTAATAGCTAAAGATAAGATAGGAATGAAATATTTATCAACACTAACGCGCCTCTATTGTATGTAGCATTGAAAACCTTTATACTATTATAATGTGCAAGAATGTATATCCTGTTAATTCGGCCGGTTTTTTAATAGAAGATAAACGGTTTGGTTATAAAGGTAGAAAGGGGATTTTTCATGAACGAAGAACAGCGAAAACATGGACAACAATCGAAGTCTGTATCTCCAGCGGACCAAAAATCCGAAAAGGATTTCAGCAAGTACTTTGAAAGTGTCTATATCCCACCGTCGTTAAAAGATGCTAAGAAGCGTGGGAAAGAAGAAATCCAATATCATAATGACTTTACCATCGATGATCAATATAGGGGCCTCGGGGAAGGTAAGAAATTTTATATACGAACGTATGGTTGTCAAATGAATGAACATGATACAGAAGTAATGGCAGGTATCTTCATGGCACTGGGCTATGAAGCAACACATTCGACAGACGATGCCGATGTCATCCTTTTGAATACATGTGCGATTCGTGAAAATGCTGAAAATAAAGTGTTCGGGGAATTGGGACATCTAAAACATTTGAAAAGGGAAAAGCCGGAGCTCTTAATTGGGGTATGTGGATGTATGTCCCAGGAAGAATCGGTTGTAAATAAAATCCTGAAAACGTATCAGCAGGTGGACATGATCTTTGGAACGCACAATATTCATCGTCTTCCTAAAATTCTTTCTGATGCGTATATGTCTAAAGCAATGGTAGTAGAGGTATGGTCGAAAGAGGGGGACGTCATTGAGAACCTTCCGAAGGTCCGCCGTGGTAACATCAAAGCATGGGTCAACATCATGTACGGTTGTGATAAGTTCTGTACTTACTGCATCGTCCCGTATACCCGTGGTAAAGAGAGAAGCCGCCGTCCTGAAGAGATCATCCAGGAAGTCCGCCACCTTGCTGCCCAGGGCTATCAAGAAATCACTCTCCTTGGACAAAACGTGAATGCATACGGTAAAGATATCGAAGACCTCGAGTATGGTTTAGGTGATTTAATGGATGATCTTCGTAAAGTCGATATACCACGTATT
Organism: Rossellomorea arthrocnemi; assembly: GCF_904424705.1. Classification (GTDB taxonomy): domain Bacteria; phylum Bacillota; class Bacilli; order Bacillales; family Bacillaceae_B; genus Rossellomorea; species Rossellomorea arthrocnemi. The sequence goes on from NZ_CAJGBF010000003.1 coordinate 199,669, forward strand.
CGATTTACAACGAGTCATCCAAGAGATTTTGATGATCATTTAATAGAAGTACTTGCCAAGAAAGGAAATCTGGTCGAGCATATTCATTTACCCGTGCAATCCGGTTCGACGGATGTTCTGAAGATTATGGCACGTAAGTATACCCGGGAACAATTCTTGGAATTGGTGGGTAAAATTAAGAAAGCTATGCCAGACGTTGCGCTTACAACTGACATCATTGTAGGATACCCAAATGAAACCAATGATCAATTTGAAGAAACACTTTCTTTATACAGGGAAGTGGGCTTTGAATCGGCATACACCTATATTTACTCTCCACGGGAGGGCACTCCTGCAGCGAAGATGAATGACAATGTGCCGATGGAAGTGAAGAAAGAACGACTTCAACGGTTGAATGCAGTTGTGAAAGAGTATTCTGCTGAAGCGATGAAGCAATATACGGGAAAAATTGTTGAGGTGCTTGTGGATGGGGAGAGTAAGAAAAACCCGGACATTCTTGCAGGCTACACGAGACGAAGTAAGCTCGTAAACTTCAAGGCTCCTAAAACAGCCATTGGAAAAATAGTGAAAGTAAAGATCACAGATGCCAAGTCATGGTCATTGGATGGGGAAATGGTCGAAGAAGGCTACATTGGAACAGAATTTCAAGAAGCGGTAGAGGTGAAATAATATGGCAAAGTACACAAAAGACGATATTATGAAGCGTGCAGAAGAGCTTGCAACAATGATTGCTGATACAGAGGAAGTTGATTTCTTTAAACGGGCGGAAGCACAAATCCATGAAAATCAAAAGGTCCGTGAAATGATCGCCAGTATCAAGAGCTTACAAAAGCAGGCCGTAAACTTCCAACATTATGGAAAGATCGAAGCTCTAAAAATGGTTGAGGCGAAAATTGAAAACCTCGAAAAAGAAATTGATGAAATTCCAGTGGTTCAACAATTTAAAGAATCTCAAACAGATGTGAATGATTTACTGCAAATTGTCGCTTCGGTCATCTCTAATAATGTGACGGATCAGATCATCGAAACCACCGGGGGAGACCTCCTCCGCGGTGAAACGGGATCACATGTAAAAAACTCAACGCCTGGAAGCTGTTCTTAACTCCAGTGCATGACTGAACGGTAAAATACCCAGACAAGATGGGAAAATTAAAAAACGATCTTTGCTTAAAGGAATATGCCTTTCTTGCAAAGATCGTTTTTTGTGTTTTGTCTGTTCTTTTAGCAATGATTCCTTTTTCGTTTTCGTTGTGCGAACCATGATCGAAAAATCAGGATTTTTGCCCCGGTGAATTGATGCGTCCCGACCTGTATTCCGAATTTGATGATCTCTTATTTTTCTTGCTTTGCTTTTCGCCATATGTGATTCCTCCTCATTAATATGAACATGAACTCTTGTTTAGTTTACCATTATTTCTATGCTGACGGATAGTGCATGTCGGAACATTCAATGGGTATTCGCATACAATACATTATCTAAGCAACAATCCCATTATGCAATAAAATTTACTCGCACAAACACCTAGATAGTCGCATAAGATGAATTGAAAATGAATGAGGAGGTTCGCTCGAATGGCAGAATATAGAGAGATTATTACTAAAGCGGTCGTAGCGAAGGGACGTAAATTTACACAGTCTCATCATACGATTTGCCCACCGCATAATCCATCGAGCATTTTAGGCTGCTGGATCATTAATCATCAGTATGAAGCACACAAAGTAGGCAAGAAGGTTGAAGTTCACGGTTCATACGATATCAACGTATGGTACTCCCACAGTGACAACACAAAGACATCTGTTGTAACCGAAAGAGTAGAATATACAGACTGCATTAAATTAAAATACCGTGATCCCGACTGCTTAGATGACATTGAAGTATGTGCCAGAGTACTACAACAGCCTAATTGCTGCGAAGCGGTAATTTCACCAAACGGTAACAAAATCATCGTTCACGTTGAACGTGAATTCCTAGTGGAAGTTATCGGAGAAACGAAAGTATGTGTCCTAGTGAATCCGGAAGGTTGTGACGATGAAGACTGGGATTGTGATTTGGATGATGAAGAGTTTGAAGAGTTAGATCCCGACTTCTTAGAAGGCGACGAAGAATAACATTTACTAGGAAGACGGCCTCTTCCTAGTATTTTCTTCTTAGCTAAAAGGCAGGCGGGGGAAGGGAAAGAGTCAGCGGGCATCTGTCCAGATGCTCTTTTTTTGTGAGAAAAACCAATCACAACGACCAAGTGATTGGTTTTCTCTTTAAAGAATGAGCAATAGACTGATGACAGCGCAAGTGATAGAAGCAATGAATCCTGTAAGGAGAGGCTTATACCCTAATTGGATAATGTCTTTCACTCTTACTTGAAGTCCTACTGCCGCCATGACCATGATGATCATAAATTTGGACGTGCTCGTAAGGCACGATTCAATAAATACTGGAATCAGTCCAAATGTATGAAGGACAGAAACGGATAAAAACAGGAATACAAACCACGGAAAAGCCTTCTTGTAGTTAGTGTCAACTGTACGTGTCTTCCTCCTCAAAATGAATGGGAGAATAAACATGACGGGAATAAGGAATAATGTCCTGGCAAGCTTGACCGTCGTCGCAACTTCCCCTGCTTCATTTCCAAATGCGTAACCAACTGCAACTGCTGAAGAAGTATCATGTACAGCCGTACCCGCCCAGATTCCAAACGATAACTCAGATATGTGTAGAAGATGTCCGATAATGGGATAGGTAACAAAGGCAATTAAATTAAAGAAGACAATTGTGGACAAGGCATAAGCGGTTTCGTCTTCTTTTGCACCGACAATTCCTTTAACGGCTGAGATTGCTGTGGCTCCACAAATACTTGTCCCGATTCCGATCAATAAGGTTAATCTTTTGTCGATACGTAGCCATTTACCCACGAAATAAGTCATGGTAATCCCAATGGAAACCGAGAAAAAGATGATCCAAAGTGCTTTCTGGCCAATATCCAGGATATCATAAAGACTTAATCCTACTCCTAGAAAAACGATTGCCACCTTCAATAGAACTTTTAAAGTGAAATTAATTCCCGGATTGAATGCTTCAGGGAGTTTCGTTGTGTTTTGGAGGATTGCTCCAATCATGATCGCGAATAATAAGCCCCCGATCAGTGGAAAAAGGGAACCTAAACTTTTAGATAGTAAACTGATTAATACAATGATGATCATGCCCCAAACTTCTTTTGGAAGAAAGGAATCTTTCTGTCTGTCATGCTGCAAAATTCATTAGCTCCTTTATAGAAAATGACCACCTTCTAGTATAGTACAATCTCTTCAAAGAGGTGAACCAAAATGCCCTACGCCATTTATTGTATGTTAAACTAGAAAAGATATATCAAATATACACCGAGTAATGAAAGGATTTTGAACATGAAAAAGATTTTGGTCCTGGCAGAAAAACCTTCTGTTGGTAGAGATATTGCTAGAGTACTTCAATGTACGAAAAATGGAAATGGATTTTTGGAAGGAAACGATTATATCGTTACATGGGCTCTTGGACACCTGGTGACCCTTGCAGAGCCTGAAAGCTATGACGATCGATATAAATCATGGAAGCTCGAGGACCTGCCCATGCTCCCATCATCCCTCAACCTTGTTGTGATTAAGAAATCAGGGAAACAGTTTAGTACCGTCAAAGCGCAAATGAACCGCTCAGATGTAAAAGAAATCATCATTGCCACTGATGCTGGACGTGAAGGTGAACTGGTTGCACGCTGGATCATCGAGAAAGCCCGTGTCAACAAGCCTTTAAAAAGGTTATGGATTTCTTCTGTCACTGATAAAGCCATCAAGGACGGATTCAGAAACCTCAAAGATGCAAAAAAGTACGAGAACCTGTATGCTGCAGCACAAGCAAGATCCGAAGCAGATTGGTATGTAGGAATGAATGCAACCAGAGCGCTGACTACCAAGCACAATGCCCAATTATCATGTGGTCGTGTTCAAACGCCGACTTTAAGCATTATTGCCCAGCGTGAGGAAGAAATAAAGAATTTTATCCCTCAAACCTTTTATGGGATACAAGCTTCGACTGATAAAGGGACATTTGTATGGTCTAATCAGAACAATAAAGATACTAGAACGTTTTCCAAGGAAGAAATAACGAGGATTACGGAGTCATTAAAAGGCAGTAAGGAAATCATCATTCGATCAGTGAAGAAAGCGTTGAAGAAAAAGCACGCACCTTCTCTTTATGATTTGACTGAACTGCAAAGAGATGCTCATAAAATCTTCGGATACTCTGCTAAAGAGACGCTATCGATCATGCAGAAGCTATACGAGCAGCATAAGTTAGTGACATACCCGAGGACAGATAGTAATCATCTGTCAAGTGATATGGTATCAACGCTTAAGGACAGGTTGAAAGCTGTGAACGTCCAGCCTTACCGCAAGATGGCTAATGTCGCATTACAAGGCTCTATTCAGCTGTCTAAAGCTTATGTGGATGATCAAAAGGTGACAGACCATCATGCGATTATTCCTACTGAAGAAACACCTTCTCTTCAGCGATTACAAGACAGAGAAAGAAAAATTTATGATCTAATCGTCAAGCGTTTCTTATCAGTATTCCTTCCTCCATATCAATTCGAGCAAACGACTGTAGAAGCGAAAATAGGTTCGGAATTTTTTCAAACAAAAGGAAAAAGGATCGTAGAGTCTGGATGGAAAGAAGTTTACGATTTTGATTCTGAGAAAGATCAACTCCTCTCAAAAATGGAAGAAGGGGGAACCTATTCTGTCCTCTCCATAAAAGAAACGGAAGGCCAAACGAATCCGCCAGGCAGATTTAATGAAGGTACCTTGTTATCCGCTATGGAAAACCCTAAAAAGTTCATGAAAGAAACCAATAAAGATTTACTCGCAACGATACATGAGGCAGGAGGACTGGGGACTGTCGCAACGCGAGCGGATATCATTGAAAAACTTTTCAATTCTGGAGTCATAGAGCCTAGAGGAAAAGACATTTATATGACGTCAAAAGGGAAACAATTATTGGAGCTTGCTCCTCAAGAACTTCAATCGCCTACTTTGACAGCAGAATGGGAGCAAAAACTTGAAAAAATCGCCAATGGCTCCCTTAAGAAACAGGATTTCCTGAAAGAAATTAAAGATTATACTAAAAAGTCAGTCAATGAAATAAAGAACACTTCAAAGAAGTTCTCCCACGATAATCTGACAGGAACAAAATGCCCGGACTGCGGGAATTTAATGCTTGAAATCAAAAATAAACATGGAAAGAAACTGGTATGCCAGGACCGGGAATGCGGTCATCGGAAGAATATTAGTAAAAAAACAAATGCCCGCTGCCCGAATTGCCATAAACGCCTTGACCTGCGAGGAGAAGGGGAAGGTCAGATGTTCACCTGTGTATGTGGACATAGAGAAAAGCTATCAACATTTAATGATCGAAGAAAGAAAGAAAAGAATAGTAAGGCAACAAAGAGGGACGTTAATAAATATTTGAAAACACAGCAGAAGGAAGAGCCTGTCAACACCGCATTAGCAGATGCTTTAGCCAAATTAAAATTAGATCAATAGTATTACATAGGGATGACTGCCTATTTTGGCAATCATCCCTATCTTTTATACGTATAAATTGGTAGAATATTTTTAATTATGTAAAAAAGAGGTGGGGAAATGACAACCATTACAATCCAAGAGTTTTTTGAGGCAATTGAAAAAGGGAATAAAGTGAAAGTGGAACAAACGTTAAGAAATGATACCAATCTTTGTAATGCAGATAATGAATATGGGCTGACAGCACTCGGGGTGGCTTCACATTTTGACCATTTGGAAATTGTAGAGCTCCTACTCAATTTTGGCGCGGACATTAATTCCGTTTCAAATTCTAACGTTTCCTACATTCCGTCTAACACGGCGTTGCACGCAGGAATTGCCGGGAAGGCTTCGAAAGAGTTAATTGAGTTCCTGCTGAATCAGGGAGCAAATGTAAATCAGACCGATTCTTCGGGTCACACACCATTGCATATTGCTGCATTTGAAGGAAGTGCTGAGATTGTATCTCTTTTGCTTGCCTATGGAGACGTGCAATCAGAAATTACACCTTCACCCCTGGAGATTGCCACTGAAAGAAATAATCATGAGTTCTTGAAGGCTCATGAGGAATTTCTGAAAACGAAGAATTAAAAGTGTAGATCACATGTGGCGCATACCTTAAGTGGGTGCGCTTTTTATTATGTTAAAAAATTTTCTCAGTATAATGTATACGTTTTCAAGGTGATGAAAATGAGTTTTACTTTTAAACATGAATAATTATTTATTCTGAAAAAATAATATTTTAAGAAAATTCTGTTGTTTTTTGTCGTTTTCCGTATTAAAATAAACGTTAATTTCAATTTCTGAAGGGAGGACATCGGATTGCTCACATTTCTTGTATCGATCTGTATTTTGGTAGTAGGTTATTTCATTTATTCAAAGGTGGTAGAAAAGATATTCGGTGTTGATGATTCCAATGTTACACCTGCATATGCTCAAGAAGACGGTTTGGATTATATGCCCATGAGCTGGTGGAAAGCAAGTTTGGTGCAACTGTTGAACATTGCGGGATTAGGTCCGATTTTCGGCGCGATACTGGGTGGGTTATATGGTCCTGTAGCCTTCCTGTGGATTGTAATCGGAACACTGTTTGCAGGTGCTGTACATGATTATTTTTCCGGTATGCTCTCTCTTAGACATCATGGGGCACAGTTTCCAACCATTGTAGGCAAATATTTAGGAAAGCCCGTTCAATCGGTCATGAACATTTTATCCATTGTGTTAATGATTCTCGTTGCGGCTGCCTTCACTTCGGGTCCTGCGCAACTTATGGCAGAGGTGACACCGCTTAATTTTATGACCTCTCTGCTCATCATCTTTACATATTTTCTTATTGCAACGATCTTACCAATCAACAAAATCATTGGAAAGATTTACCCTGTTTTTGGAGCAATTCTGATTTTTATGGCAGTAGCAATTGGGATCGGATTATTCTTCTTTGAACATCAGGTACCGAATTTAACATTTGAAAACATGCATCCAGGTGAACTGCCTCTATGGCCTCTCTTAATGGTTACTGTTTCATGTGGTGCCATCTCCGGTTTTCATTCCACTCAAAGTCCGATACTGGCCAGGACCCTTAAAAGAGAAAGTGAAGGGCGAAAAGTATTCTACGGAGCAATGGTGGCTGAAGGAATCATTGCGTTGATCTGGGCTGCAGCAGGTATGGCATTCTTTAATGGAACGGTTGGCCTTCAAGAAGCATTGGCTTCAGGCGGACCTGCAGGAGTAGTTAATGAAATTAGCAAAACGACACTTGGTACTTTGGGTGGAATCCTTGCCGTACTTGGGGTTATCATTCTTCCAATTACGACAGGGGATACTGCACTCCGGTCATCACGAATGATGCTTGCCGATTTGCTAGTGGATATACGAAAGAAAGAAATGAAAGGGAAATGGTTGCCGGTATTAATGGTTATTCCAGTAGCGGTACCTACCTTTCTGTTAACTCAAATTGATTATACTTTCCTTTGGAGGTATGTCGGTTGGTCAAACCAGGTAGTGGCGACTGTCATGTTATGGACAGCTTCCGTTTATTTATTGCAAAACGCAAAGTTCCACTGGATTTGCAGTCTTCCAGCATTGTTTATGACAGGAGTGGTAAGCTCCTACATTTTTTATGCACCTGAAGGATTTGATCTTTCCTATTCAGTTTCCATGGTTCTTGGATCGATCATTTGGTTGGCTGTTTTTACCTGGTTTATTGCACAAATAATAAAATTCAGACCTGAAAAACAGCAATCACTGAAAATGAAGTCAATAAATTCATAAAGTTAATCGACAAAAGAAGCAGGGCCAAAAGTGATTTAGTCAAACAAAAATCCGAACGATCATTCGAAATTCTTTTATGAAAATCGATATCGTTCGGATTTTTATTATTTTTACTAAAGCATACTTAGTGTATATAGCTGGTTCTAGCTATTGATTGGACTGCAAGATGAAGACACCGGCGGGAAAGTAGAAAAACGAAAGGGCTTTGACCAGGGAGTGACAAGCCCCCTAAGCCCTGTAGCTGGATATCTTGAGGAAAAGAGGAATCCCGGGGAAAGAGAAGTCTTGCACGAAATCTGGCAGCGTGTAACATAGTACAACTGGTGATCCCTTTCTTATGCATAATGAAAAGAAAAAAGAGGGAATTATGAATTTTGTCGATTGAAAACTGAATTTTTATAATATTTGGACAAATATTTCTACAAATTTCGCATTATAAGTATGCTACCTTATGAGAAACGGACAAGATGGATGAATCCATAGAATTATTTACATAGTGACAAATGGAAGAAGAAGTTCGTGTTACAAAACGTATAATGCAATCCATTTTTGTACGAGTTAAAATAAAGTGAAAATACTTAAAATTCTGAATTAATTTTATGAGTTGTGAAATCTAGTAAGTGTGCATCTAAAGCAAAAAATAATGAAAGCGCTTACTATTTTATAATAATCTAAACGTGTAGGGGGAATTGGTATGTCAGACATGGTTACAATTGGACTTATTCAGGCTTCCCATAATGTGGATGGAAAAGAAGGGGTGGAAGTCCACAAGGAGGAGGCAATAAAAAAGCATGTGGGATTAGTAAGAGATGCCGCGAAAAAAGGTGCTCAAATCATATGCCTGCAGGAAATATTCTATGGGCCATACTTTTGCTCAGAACAGAATCCCAAATGGTATGATTCGGCAGAAGAAATCCCTAATGGACGGACAACAAAACAATTTCAGGATTTGGCCAAAGAGCTAAGTGTCGTTATCGTTCTACCAATCTATGAACGGGAAGGAATAGCCACTTACTATAATACGGCAGCTGTCATCGACGCAGATGGATCTTACTTGGGAAAATACCGAAAGCAGCACATTCCCCACGTTGGGGTTGGTGAGGAAGGATATGGGTTCTGGGAGAAGTATTATTTCAAGCCGGGAAATCTTGGGTACCCTGTATTTGATACTGCTTATGCCAAGGTAGGGGTCTATATTTGTTACGACAGACACTTCCCTGAAGGGGCGCGCTTACTAGGGTTGAAAGGTGCGGAAATTGTTTTCAATCCGTCTGCAACCGTAGCGGGGCTATCCGAATACTTATGGAAACTCGAACAGCCTGCTCATGCAGTGGCTAACGGGTACTATTTAGGAGCCATCAATCGGATCGGCTTTGAGGGTCCTTGGAATATGGGGGAATTCTATGGTCAGTCCTATCTGGTCGATCCAAGGGGCAGTTTTGTTTCAATTGGGAGCAGAGACCAGGATGAGGTGATCATCGGGGAGATGAATAAAAAGTTATTAAGGGAAGTAAGGGATACCTGGCAGTTCTATCGGGACCGCAGACCCGAAACTTACAACGACATGACCGCGTTACTCCCTTAACTAAGCTGGTTTTGCGAACATTTTTTATCAAGGGGAGTGCTCCATCGTTATGATTCATTAAACGGAAATGAAGAGGGGGAAGTCAGTTTGTCCAATACACTTTCGTTACTCAATCTCGAGAAGAATTTTCAGGAAACTCATGAGGGGTTAACCAGTAGAGATGCATTGGAAGAAGCGAATCGTTGTTTGTATTGCTATGATGCACCATGCATCCAGGCATGTCCAACAAGCATCGATATACCTTCATTCATCAAAAAGATTGCATCAGGGAATTTAAAGGGATCCGCTAAGACAATCATGTCTGCAAATCCCGTGGGGGCCAGCTGTGCACGGGTCTGTCCAACGGAAGAATTATGTGAAGGGGCATGCGTCTTAAATTATTCCACCAAACCAATCATGATTGGGGACCTCCAACGTTACGCAACAGATTGGGCAAGACATAATGACACTGTGCTTTTTGAAGCGGGAGAGCCGAACGGAAAGAAAGTCGGAATTATAGGTGGGGGACCGGCCGGGCTTTCGGCAGCAAGAGAACTAGCACGCTTTGGATATGACGTAACGATTTATGAGGCAGAAAAAGAAGCGGGAGGCTTAAATACTTATGGCATCGTTTCGTTCCGTCTTCCTCAAAACATATCCTATTGGGAAGTGGAACAGGTGAAGAATTTAAATGTAGATATTCGTACCAATGTAAGAGTAGGTCAAGACATATCTGCCGAAGAAATCGTCGTGAAACATGATTTTGTCATTCTGGCCGCAGGAATGTCTTGTGTTCCTGATCTAATGATTGAAGGGGAAGGTTTGAAAGGTGTTCATGATGCCATTGAGTTTGTCAAGGCTACGAAAAGTGGGAAGTTGACCGATGAGTATGTCGGAAAAAAAGTGGTGGTGATCGGTGCAGGAAACACAGCCATTGATGGAGCCACATGTTCAGTACGTCTGGGAGCAGAAAATGTGAAGATCTTATACCGACGCACTAAAGAAGAAATGACAGCCTATGACTTTGAGTATGAATTTGCTAAGCAGGATGGGGTGGAATTCCGCTGGCTTACGGCTCCTCAAAGAATGATTGGGAATGAAAAAGGAGAGGTTACAGGCGTCGAGTGTATGAGGATGGAGCTTGGAGAACCCGGGGGAGACGGAAGAAGGCGACCTTTACCTGTGAAAGGTTCGGAATTTATTCTGGACGTTGACGTTGTCATCAAAGCCATTGGGCAGACCCGTCATCTGTCACTTATTGAGCAATTCGGATTGGAGCATTCTGATGGTGTGGTGAAGGTTGACCGTGATACCTACCAAACATCGAATCCAAAGATATTTGCCTGTGGGGATGTGGTATTTGGTAAAGGGGTAGGAGAGGCGATGGTTGTTACGGCAGCAGAACAAGGGAAGCAGGCAGCCTATCATTTACATGAAAAATATTCGTCAGTACAAATGAATTGAGATTGTTTTAAGAGGGGGGAAGTACATGGCAAATTTAAGCATCAATTTAGCTGGAATCAAGTCACCCAATCCTTTCTGGTTAGCGTCTGCGCCACCAACGAACTCAGGTTATCAGGTTCAAAGGGCTTTCGAAGCTGGTTGGGGAGGTGCTGTTTGGAAAACATTAGGTGAACCAATCATAAACGTCTCTTCCAGGTTTGCAGCAGTTAGCTTTAACGGGCATCGTGTAGCTGGTTTCAATAATATCGAACTCATAACGGATCGTCCATTGGAAGTGAATTTAAAAGAAATATACGAAACAAAGAAGAAATTTCCAGGTCACGCCATCATCGCTTCTTTGATGGTCGAACCGAAGCAGGAAAAGTGGCATGAAATTGTCAAGAAAGTTGAGGATGTTGGTGTTGATGGGTTGGAACTGAATTTCGGATGTCCTCACGGGATGGCTGAACGCGGGATGGGCTCGGCATCAGGTCAAGTTCCTGAGCTGGTTGAGAAACAAACCTATTGGGCTAAGGAAGTAGCTAAGACCCCGGTGATCGTGAAATTGACTCCAAATATTACAGATATAACCGTCACAGCTGAGGCGGCTGTGCGAGGCGGTGCGGATGCAGTCAGTATGATAAACACCATCAATAGCCTTGCAGGGGTGGATCTGGATTCATGGAATACAATCCCTCATGTTGCTGGTAAAGGAGCCCATGGAGGATATTGCGGACCTGCAGTTAAGCCTATTTCCCTGAACATGGTGGCGGAATGTGCAAGGAACCCGAGGATCAATGTTCCGATTTCAGGCATGGGGGGAGTATCAAACTGGCAGGATGCAGTAGAGTTTATGCTTATGGGTGCATCAGGAGTGCAGGTATGCACCGCTGCCATGCATCACGGATTCAGGATTGTAGAGGATATGTTGGATGGCCTGAATAATTACCTGGATGGGAAGGGCATTCCTTCCGTACAGGAGATTGTAGGGAAGTCAGTACCAAAATTTTCAGATTGGGGTAATCTGGATCTTAATTATAGTGTTGTGGCCCAGATCAATAATGACGTCTGTATCAATTGTAATAAGTGCCACATTGCATGTGAAGATACTTCTCATCAATGTATTGATATGCTGAAGGACCCAAATGGAAATAGTTACTTAAAAGTGAGGGAGGAGGATTGTGTCGGCTGTAATTTATGCTCTATTGTTTGTCCGGTTGATGGAGCCATAGACATGATTGAGGTGCCGAGTGGGCAGATGCCGATGACCTGGAACGACCGTCAAGTTGTAATGAGTAACCTATCAGGCTCTAAAGGGAATGCAGTGAAATTTTAGGAGGTACTGTAATGGATAAAATTATACAGAATGGAACAATTGTTACAGCAACAGACACGTATAAAGCAGACATTCTAATACAAGACGGTAAGATTGCAGCGATTGGGAAGGAATTTGATACAAGTAAGGCAGAAGTGATCGATGCCAGTGGGAAATTCATATTTCCCGGAGGGGTTGACCCGCATACCCATCTTGAAATGCCTTTTGGTGGAACCGTTTCAAAGGATGACTTTGAGAGTGGGACGATTGCCGCTGCATTCGGTGGCACGACCACACTCATTGATTTTTGCCTAACGAATAAGGGAGAACCGCTTCAGAATGCCATCGATACATGGCATGCCAAGTCAAGGGATAAAGCTGTAATCGATTATAGCTTCCATTTAATGATTGGAGAAATCAATCAGGACGTCCTCTCTCAACTCCCTGAAGTGATGAATCGAGAAGGAATCACTTCGTTTAAAGTTTTCATGGCTTATAAGAATGTATTTCAGGCAGATGATGAAACGCTATTTAGAACATTGGTTGCTGCAAGGGAACTTGGTGCTCTCGTCATGGTGCATGCAGAGAACGGTGATGTCATTGAATACTTAACCGAAAAGGCTTTAGAAGAAGGGAAGACGGAACCTATATATCACGCCCTCACCAGACCACCCGAACTTGAGGGGGAGGCCACTGGTCGTGCAGCGAAACTGACGGGATTAGCGGATTCACAATTATATGTCGTGCATGTCTCATGCTCTGAAGCAGTAAATCAAATTTCAGAAGCAAGAAGCAAAGGTTTGAATGTATGGGGAGAAACATGTCCTCAGTATCTTGTCCTTGATCAAAGTTATTTAGAGCGTCCCAATTTTGAAGGGGCAAAATACGTCTGGTCGCCTCCACTTAGGGAAAAATGGAATCAAGATGTTCTATGGAATGCATTGAAAAGCGGTCAACTTCAAACATTGGGATCTGACCAATGCTCATTTGATTTCCAAGGTCAGAAGGATCTGGGGAAAGAGGACTTCACTAAAATTCCGAATGGCGGGCCGATCATTGAGGACCGTGTATCCATATTATTCTCAGAAGGCGTAGACAAAGGACGTATAACCTTGAATCAGTTTGTAGATATCATGTCCACAAGAAGTGCCAAGTTGTTTGGACTGTATCCGCAAAAAGGAACCGTTGCAGTAGGGACAGATGCAGATATCATCATCTTCGATCCCGATGCTGAAAGAGTCATTTCTGCTTCGACCCACCACATGGCAGCAGACTATAATCCGTTTGAAGGCATGAAGATCAAGGGTGAACCGGTTTCTGTATTATCAAGAGGTGAATACGTCATCAAAGATAAACAGTTTACAGGTAAGCTTGGTTCCGGAAAGTATATAAAGAGAGCGAGATACGGTAAGTTGCTTTCAAATGAAGAGAGTGAAGCGCTTCAATCCTCCAAGTCCTGATAACCCTTATTGAAAAACATCCACCTTAAATGTAGAACGACTCCCGCGAGCCGGGTGCTGAGACATTGATACTCTGTGCCCACTCGCCTCTCTTGTACTAAGATTGGATTTGCCATTCGAAGCAAACGATAAGGGGTGTTCGTGTTGAAAAGAAGTTACTTAAAGTCTCCTGATTTATTACCGATTAAAGAAAGCGAGAGGAAAATTACAAAGCTTGGGTATTCATTTATGTGGGTAGGGATGGTAGTGGTACTCGCAACATTCGCGATCGGTGGAGCTGGAGTCGTTTCATTGCCATTACCACTCGTTGTTTTAGCCACGATCATTGGTTCAGTTGCCATCGGTTTTTTTATTACCTTAACTGGTGATATAGGAATCGAGCATGGTGTCTCTTTCCCGGTCTATATGAGAGCCCCATTTGGAACGATGGGCACGCATATTCCATCCGTAGTTCGGGGACTCGCTGCTTCCATGTGGTTTGGGATCAACACATATTTCGGTGCCACAGCGATGAATGGAATTCTAAATATATTATTTGGTTTTAATAATTGGTTTGTTTGTTTCATGATTTTTGCCGTTCTTCAGTTGGTGAATACGGCTCTTGGGATTAAAGCAGTAGAACGTTTTGCTGACCTTGCTGCCCCGGTTATCATCCTGATTTCAGTGTGGATGTATTCATCTCTATCTGACTCCGCGGCTTCTCAGGGGAGAGACATTTGGACCTGGGTTGAAAGTCCAGTAACGGGGGCAGCGACATTTACCGCTTTTCTGGTTGTTATTTTTAGTAATATGGGATTCTGGGCCACACTTTCAGCAGATATCCCTTCCATTTCCCGTTTTATGAAGGCCCCGAGCAATGAACGGAATTGGTTCAAGAGAAATCGGAGTTCTCTAATCGGAAATCTGGTAGCTCTTCCGATTACACAAGGATTTATGGTGTTAATAGGGGGAATATCGTATATTGCTGTTTTGAATTATGATCCTGTAGTGGCCCTGCAGGAAGCAGCAAGCGGATTCGTTTTAGGAGTTCTTCTCCTGATGATTGTCCTGGCACAATGGTCCACAAATATTGCAGCGAATATTGTCCCTGCGGCAACCATCTTTTCGAATGTGGGAGGACCTAAATTTCCCTTCTGGGCAGGTGTACTGACTGCCGGGATCGTAGGAACGATTGTCCAGCCCTGGAACCTTTTTGATGTCATCATACCGGTTCTACTATTTGTGGGTGGGATTCTGTCTGCAATCGTCGGAATATTGATATCAGACTACTATTTTATTAGAAAACGCCGTGTCAATGTGCCTGCTTTATATGAAGATAGAGGACAATTCAGCTATATGAATGGAATCAATCTCGCAGGATTTATATCATGGATACTGGGGGCAGTCGCTTCATATTTTGTACCAAACTTTTCATTTTTGGTTGGATTTGGAATAGGAGCCCTTTGCTATTATGTATTAGCAAAATACTGGTGGTTCAAAAAGTATGAGCAGGCAGAGCTATCGGATCCGAGTGATGAGAAATATCTGGGATTGTCTGTCGGACGTGACTGGGTGATTGAAGAGGAACAAGAACCCATCGCCGAAAAATCCCCAACGGGCACAAGCTTTTCCTGAATTAAATACAAAATTCCATTTAAGCTTACGAAAGGGTGTCGAGATGTCCGATTATCAAGAGTTCTTAAGTGAAAGGGATAAGATTGACTTTCTCTTGCAAAAGGGATTCAAAATTGAGAAGGTTACCGAAAATCTCAGTGGGGCCTTTGTCTTATTTAAACATATTGAAAATAAGAGAAGTGCCACTTTGCATGTGAAAACGGCCAATGCACGAAAGTATTTTTCAAACCTCTTATTTCATACTCAATAACTGAAAGGGGTCCTTGTATGAGTGATATAAGAGATTCGCATGCATATGAAGAATTGCCACTTAATCCGAGAAATATGCAAACGACGGATGAGTTAATACATTGGATATTAACCGTTTTGTCTTCGAATCACCTGTCAGAAGAAGAATTAGCAAAGTGGTGGAGTGAGGAGATACAGCTTGCAATCCCTGATATTGAAGAAAAGTGAAGGATTGGTTCCGCCAATCCTTTTTCTCCATTTCCTACGGCAAAATTAAAAGGAGAGAAGGATGAAGAGTCATTACTATTTTTCAGTAGAAGATATCATGGAGAGAAAATATTTTGAACATGCCAAAGTGATTGCTGGACGCAAGGGCCTGGGCAGACAAGTTAAATGGGTCCACATTGTCGAAGTCACTGCCATAAAAAATCTGCTTAACGGGAATGAATTGATCCTTTCTACAGGCCTTGTCCTGCAGGAAGAAGGCAGTTTTCTTTTTCTTATTCATCAATTGATAGAGTGCGATGCGGCCGCTATTTGTATCGAGCTTGGTACGAATATCTCAACGATACCGCCAGCTGTATTAAAATGTGCCGATGAGTTCAATTTCCCTATTATCGTTTTTGAAAGGGAGGTCCCATTCGTCAGTATAACGCAGGATATACACGCTGTGATTATCAATCAGCAATATGAGATGATCAAGAAACTTGATTCATTTGCTCAAAATTTAAATCAATTGTTGCTTTCAGTCAATCACAGTAGAGATATTCTTCAAATGTTACATAAAGAGTTGGATGTGCCGGTACTTTTTCAGTTGAAAGAACAAGATGTAGAGGTTCTTCCTCTTATGTGTTCACCTGATGAAGAGATTCTTCTACAGAAATTCCGCAGGCACAAAGAGACTCATGAGCAACACTTTGCTTCGACGAAGGTGATCCTTTTTGACCAGGAATATGCAGAGCTTACCATCTACAGGTTCGATCACCCTTTTAGTGAATATGAGCTGTTAATTCTTGACCGAACGTCAACGGCACTCGCTCAATATCTAATGAGGGAACTGTATTTTAATGAACAAAAACGATTGGAAGAATCGAAATGGATCATGTCGTGGTTAAAAGGGGATCACTCATATGACAGACTTGCCGCATTTATGGATGAGCAGAAAAGTGCGATTCATGGTGCTGTCGTATGTATTTGCAAGACTCCCAGGTTGGAAGAGAAAGAGTCATTGGATTTCACCTTTTTTAATCTGCTGACAAGAAGTATTTTCGAACAATTCGGTTTCCAAGTGGTACCTGAAAGGCTCGGAAATGAATTAATCTTAATACTCCTAGATACCCGGAGAACCGGCGATTGGAAGTCCAGAGTAACCAATGCATATGAAAAGATCCTTAAATCAGGGTTCTTTAGAGACTCTACCCATGCTGTATTTGCTACAGGTAAGTATCAATTGGAGATGATGGACATTCATAAGAGCTATGAAACTGCCAAAGAAACACTTAAGTTCCGTTCGAAAGTCGATGGAGAGGGAAATTATTATTTCTTTGATGACCTTCATTTATTCAGGTTGATTTCGATTGTAAATGAGAATGTGAATCTTTGGGAAATGATAGAGGAATATCTTTCTCCCTTACTACATTATGATCGGGAGCATGATGGGAACTTAATGAAGACACTTAAAGTTTTTCTGTCATGTCAGGGGTCCAAACAAGAAACCTCCAAAAGGTTATTTATTGTAAGACAAACACTTTATCATCGACTTAAGAAAATGGAAGATCTACTCGGAGAAGATTTCATGACATCGGATAAACGTGTAACAATCGAATTTCTACTTGCGGCTCATGATTATTTGCAGCCGCATAGCTTTATGAAAAAGACAAAGATAACGTAAGAGTGTCAAATGGTAGTGCATGGTTATTTTACACAATGTCTAATGAAAGCCCTGCCAATTTCTTTCATAATGAAAGTATCAAGAACACATAAAATTCTGCACTTCCATGAAAATAATTAATATAAGGAGGAACTGAATATGACTGTAATAAACAAGGATGTAGCGGTATTGAAGAATTATATTGGTGGTAAATGGGTGGACTCCCTCAGTTCACAAACATTGGAAGTCTTAAATCCAGCTACGAATGAAGAGATTGCAAGAGTGCCGATATCTACTAAAGAAGATGTGGCGATGGCTGTGAAAGCGGCTAAGCTTGCGTCACAAACCTGGAAGAAGACACCTGTGCCAAAACGTGCCCGCATCCTTTATAAATATCATTCCCTGCTTTCAGGTCATCACGATGAGTTGGCTAAGCTTGTAGTACAAGAAAATGGGAAAGCATTCAAAGAAGCTTATGGAGAAGTACAGCGTGGATTAGAATGTGTTGAATTCGCTTGCGGAGCACCTACGTTAATGATGGGTGAGACGCTCAGTGGGATCGCGGAAGATATCGACTCTGAGATGTTTAGGTATCCTCTTGGAGTTGTAGGAGGGATTACTCCGTTCAACTTCCCGATGATGGTTCCGTTATGGATGTTCCCTCTTGCTATCGCATGTGGAAATACTTTCGTATTGAAGCCTTCTGAAAGAACCCCCATATTAGCTAATAGACTTGCAGAACTGTTGACAGAGGCGGGAATGCCTGATGGAGTCTTCAACGTGGTGCACGGAGCCCACGATGTGGTGAATGGCATATTAGAGAATAAGGATATCGCCGCCATATCGTTTGTCGGATCCCAACCAGTAGCAAAATATGTATACCAACAAGCCGCTTCGCAAGGGAAAAGAGTGCAGGCATTGTCCGGAGCCAAGAATCATCATGTCGTCATGCCGGATGCAGACCTAAATAAAGCTGCGGAGCATATCATCAGTTCAGCATTCGGAAGTGCAGGACAGAGATGCATGGCATGTAGTGCAGTAGTGGTAGTTGGAGATAATGATGAGTTCGTCCGGGCATTAAGTAAAAAAGCAGATGAGTTATGTATTGGAAATGGAATGGATGATGAAGTGCTCCTTACGCCGGTCATTCGTAAGGAAAATCGTGATAAGACTCTTGGATATATCGATAAAGGTATTAAAGAAGGGGCCTCCCTCATAAGAGACGGCCGCAAAGAGATGGAAGATTTCAAGGAAGGTAACTTCTTAGGTGCAACCATCTTCGACCATGTGACACCAGAAATGACAATTGCAAAAGAAGAAATGTTCGCTCCTATCCTCAGTCTATTGCGAGCAGATGATCTGGACCAGGGGCTGGATTACATTCGTCAGTCAAGATATGGGAATGGTGCCACAATTTATACGAAAGACGCGAGCGCCGTACGTCAGTTCAGAGAGGAGGCAGACGCAGGGATGCTCGGTATCAATGTGGGGGTTCCTGCAACAATGGCTTTCTTCCCATTTTCAGGGTGGAAGGATTCTTTCTATGGGGATATGCATGTAAACGGAAAAGACGGAGTAAATTTCTATACTAGGAAGAAAATGATCACATCTCGATTTGATTTTTAATCAAAGTAAGGGGGAACCTCCATGGTAAAAGCAGGTCAATCTCAAGATGTATGGTTAAAACGGGATGAGAAACTTATCTGGCACTCCATGAAACCATATAATCCCGATGGAACAATGGTTGTGACAGAATCCAGTGGTTCCTGGGTAACAGACCAGGATGGACAGAAGTATCTTGATGGGATGGCGGGGTTATGGTGTGTAAACGTTGGATATGGGCGACAGGAATTAGCAGAAGCTGCTTACGAACAGCTCAAAAAAATGGCTTATTTTCCTCTTACCCAAAGTCATCAGCCGGCCATTGAACTTGCAGAAAAATTAAATCAATTACTTGGTGACGACTATGTGATTTTCTTCTCTAACAGTGGGTCTGAAGCCAATGAAACGGCTTTTAAAATGGCCCGTCAGTATCATCAGCAAAAAGGTGAGCACGGAAGATATAAAATTTTCTCCAGGTATAGAGGGTATCATGGTAATTCTATGGGGGCATTAGCCGCTACAGGGCAGGCTCAGCGTAAATATAAATATGAACCATTGGCTCCGGGATTCCATCATATTGCTCCACCAGACACGTATCGGGATAATGACTCGGGGGGAGATCCCCGTGATCTTCCCGGGGTAAAGGCCATAGATCAAGCCATGACATGGGAACTCAGCGAAACAGTGGCTGCACTGATTATGGAACCGATTATTACAGGCGGGGGAGTACTCATGCCACAGGAAGGGTATATGAAGGCAGCCAAAGAAGTGTGCGAGAAGCATGGTGCTCTCATGATAGTAGATGAAGTCATTTGTGGATTTGGTAGGACCGGCAAGGCATTTGGTTTTATGAATTATAATGTGAAGCCTGATATCATTACGATGGCAAAGGGGATCACCAGTGCGTATCTCCCCCTTTCCGCCACTGCTGTGAAACGTGAAATCTATGAAGAATTCAAGGGTTCTGAAGAATATGATTATTTCCGCCATATCAATACATTCGGTGGGAACCCTGCCGCTTGTGCCCTTGCTTTGAAAAACATTGAAATCATGGAAGATGAAAAACTTTTTGAACGGTCGGCAGACCTGGGGGAAAAAGCATTAAACACATTGAAGAATCACCTACAGGAACATCCGTATGTAGGGGATGTAAGAGGAAAGGGCCTCTTGATCGGGATTGAGATGGTTACTCACAAGGATACCAAGGAACCATTAGATCTGGATAAAGTAAATGCTGTCATAGGATATTGTAAGAAGGAAGGTATCATCATCGGGAAAAATGGTGCCACAGTCGCCGGGTTCAATAATGTCCTGACAGTATCCCCTCCATTAAACATCGAAGAAGAAGATTTAGATCGTTTAGTGTCTACGGTCATTGAAGGAATTCAACAACTAACCTGATCAGGGTGAGGGCATCTGCACGTGCAGGTGCCTTTCATTATGTTATGAAATTAATCTTCAATGGAGTGATCAACTTGCCTTTCCTGAGGTAATTGCTTTGAGGCACTGGGTACCTTCCTCCTTTTTACATTGATAAGATCGGATGAATGAACGGTAATGATAACTTGTCCACCCAATATTTTGGCCCGTATGAGAAGAGGTTGATTATAAGCATTTCTAAAAGTAAAATCGGGACCGTACCAGCTTACCGTAGCATCTCTGCCCTTAGGAACGTAAGGAACCCGTTTCGAATGATGATACCGCTCCAGTATAATAACACCGGCTTGATCTACCGCATTGAATAATGTAGATGATACCTGACAGATTCCCCCTCCAATATCTTCTGATAGTTCCCCTTTTACAATAACGGGTGCTTTCTTATATCCCTTTTCTTTCGTTCTTTTTCCCACCACTCCATTAAATGAAAACACTTCACCGGGAAAAACAACTGTATTATTGATTTTTTCCGTTGCCAAGGCTATATTTTGTGTGCGCTCCTCATTATGTTTATTGAAATACGTGACATATTGTCCAATTTTTTGCGTTCGTATGTGGGCTAGAATTTCACTATCCACCTTTGGGTAAAGCGTCAACAAGGGAGGCTCGATTTGTACTGATCCGTTTGAGAACAGGAAACCATCGACCAGATCACGAAATTTTCTTTCATGGAGCTTATATCCGGCCTCTTCGGAAATTATCCGGCCATGTTCGTTGATATAGGCGTCATGTGGAGGGGTATAAACCATATTCTGGACATGAGAAACTACATCTTCATAGTGACCTTCGTTCATTAAAGGTACATCCAGCAATTCTACATCTAAATAATGACGGTCAACAGAAACGGGTGTATGATTTGAAATTTGGATATGTAATTGATCATGACTTTCTATTGCCGGGAACACTAACAGACCAATTGCTGTCATTTTAACTAATAACATGTGAATCCTCCCTTTCGTGGGTAGTATCCGTAAAGGAAGACTATTTCATGTCTGCCTTATTTGCCAAAAATTGAGTGAATGAATCGGCAAGCGGAGGACAAAGACTAAGGAAAAAAGAGGTTTCGTACATGCTCTTAATGTTGAGGTTCGCGATTGTACTTTCCCTGCTCTTAGTCTTAGGAGCAAGGCCGGCAGCTGCCATGCCAAGTTTTCAAGTCAAGATTCTTCCTTGGGAACAAGTAAAGGAAATCATTCCTAATCAATCCTATTTTACTATTATTGATGTAAATACCGGACTCTCCTTTACCGTTCAAAGAAGGGCAGGAAGCAAACATGCCGATGTGCAGCCGGTTACAGAAAAAGATACGAAAATAATGAAAGATATCTATGGAGGGAAGTGGAGTTGGGATCGCCGTGCGATTCTTGTTTTAACCCATGACCAGCTCATCTCTGCTTCTATGAACGGAATGCCCCACGGTGCAGGAGCGCTCCAAAATAATTTTCCAGGACATTTTTGTGTTCATTTTTATGGCAGTACAACCCATAAGACACCGACACCAGACTTAGCACATAAGCTCATGATATTGAAAGCAGGTGGTGAACTGGATAGGTTCTTATACAAATTGGATCCATATGAATTGATCAGTGTGCTGGAGATTGCCATCAATCAACAGGATGAAAAACTTCTTTCACAAATCATGACTGGTAACAAACGTTCAATCAAAAAGACCCTGTCATCCGTTAAACATATTCGCATTACCCAACGCTCAATTCTCCCTGTAGAGGATCTCCCTGTTCTCGTGGCAATGAAACTTAAGTTCAGGGTGATTTGGGTCCGGCCCGATCATTCTCAAGAGGAAAAAAATGTTCATTTATTTTTGTGGAAAGATTCGTTGGAGGATCAGTGGAAAATAGATGGTCAAACATTTGCTGGTGAATTACTTTAATGGACTTTCAAACTAACAATATTTCCCTCCAATGGTTGAAACCTTATCCTTCTTCAGCGTTTTTAAAAATGCAAAATAGGGAATAGGGTAGGTAATGTGAATTGTGGAGGGATATGATCGATGATTGAGTTTGTCATGAATCTAATAAAGGAGTTAGGGATGTGGGGGTTGTTTGCTGGAAATGCCATTGAAGCGTCCTCCTTACCTTTTCCAGGTGCCCTTGTGACGCTGACTTATGGGTATGCACTTGATCCATCCTGGATAAAGTTATTGATATTAGCCGTCTCAACTAGTGTAATCTATACCATATTTAGTTACATACCATATGGTATTGGATTTAAGCTAAAGGATAAGATCAAAGAGAAAACAAGCTCGAAAAAAATAGAAAAAGGACAAAGATGGTTCCGGAAATGTGGCTTATGGAGCATAGCGCTTACGAGGCCACTCGGCATTGGTAATTATATTTCCTATGTTGCAGGTATTAGTAAAGTGAATAAATGGAAATTTGGAGGTTTAACCTTCATAGGAATATTCCCCATTACCCTTTTGATGTTAATAATCGGAAAAAATGGAAATTTAAAATCTGTTCAATCCATGATGGGCCATGTCCAAACCTACCTTCTGATTGGAGGGGGACTCCTCGTTATCAGCTACTTACTATATCACTTTATGTACAAACCGAAATCAAAGTCCAATTGTTTACACGATGAATCAAGTATCCCAAAACAAGTAGAATAAATAAGGTGAAGGTTCGCTCCTGATTATAGGAAGCGGATTTTTTTATTGAAATCGTGGGAATCAAAAGCACTTCCTCAATCTACTACATGCTAAAACCTTACTCCATATGGTATAATGAATAGTTGAGAATAGCAGATTCACTTGGAAAGGTTTGAATGAAACCATGACACAATATACTCCAATGATAAAACAATACTTACAAGTAAAGGCAGAATACCAGGATGCCTTTTTATTTTTTCGTTTAGGCGATTTTTATGAAATGTTTTTTGACGATGCGGTTGCTGCATCGCAGGAACTTGAAATAACTTTGACAAGCCGTGATGGGGGAGGAAAAGAACGAATTCCTATGTGCGGTGTCCCTTATCATTCTGCTCCTAATTACATAGAGCAACTGATCGATAAAGGATATAAAGTAGCTATATGCGAACAGACCGAAGATCCAAAACAAGCCAAAGGTGTCGTAAGGAGAGAAGTGGTTCAACTCATTACACCTGGTACGGTTATGGATGGGAAAGGCCTGAATGATAAAGAAAATAACTATATTGCTTCTGTAACTGATTTTGATGATCACACATTTGGACTTGCTTATAGTGACCTGACGACAGGGGAAACCAAAGTGACAGTCGTCACTGAGGGACTTCAAGCTTTGTTGAATGAGCTGTCTACGATAGGTGCCAAAGAAGTGGTCATTCACCCGGATCTGGAAGAAGAGATTCAGGCAAAGATGAAAGAAAGAAGCGATGTGACCTTATCTTTTGAGAAAGATACATGCTCAGGACAAGCTTTCGACCATCTTGTTGATCCTTTGAAGCAAGAGAAACTCATAAACGCTTCTTCCCTCCTTTTTCATTATCTATTCAGGACTCAGAAAAGAAGTTTGGATCACCTGCAAATAGTCCAACCGTATCAGCTCCATCATTTTATGAAAATGGATTACTATTCAAAGCGGAACCTGGAGCTGACAGAGACCATCCGGTCCAAAGGGAAAAAAGGGTCTCTTCTTTGGTTACTAGATGAAACGATGACTGCTATGGGAGCCCGACTTTTAAAGCAATGGATCGATCGTCCACTTATTCATAAACACGAAATCGAAAAGCGTCAGACTGTAGTGGAAGTATTATTGGAACGTTTCTTCGAAAGGCAGGACCTGAGAGAACGTTTAAAAGAAGTGTATGACCTGGAGAGACTGGCGGGTCGCGTCGCCTTCGGAAATGTAAACGGACGCGATCTGATCCAGTTAAAAAAATCTCTGCAACAAATACCCGTGTTAAAGCATTTGATCCAATCCTTGGAGAATGATGCAACCGATGAGCTTGTCGTCAGGTTTGATCCATGTGAAGAATTGACAGACCTTCTGGAAAAGGCATTGATAGAAAATCCTCCATTGTCTATAAAAGAAGGAAGCCTGATTCAGGATGGGTATCACGATGAACTGGATCAATATCGTGATGCAAGCAAAAACGGAAAATCTTGGATTGCCAAACTTGAACGGGACGAAAGGGAACGTACTGGAATCAGGTCTCTTAAAGTAGGGTTTAACCGGGTATTCGGCTATTATATTGAAGTAACACGAGCAAACCTTCAACACCTTGAAGAAGGACGCTATGAGCGGAAGCAGACGTTAACTAATGCTGAGCGGTTCATCACTCCTGAATTAAAAGAAAAAGAATCCCTTATCCTTCAAGCTGATGAAAAGAGTGTGGATTTAGAATATGAACTGTTCCTTGGAATCCGTGAACGGGTAAAGGAATATATTCCTCGGCTGCAACAACTTGCGAAACTCGTCAGTGAGCTTGACGTACTGCAGTGCTTTGCAACAGTAAGTGAGAAACGTCATTACACACGCCCTTTATTCAATGAAGAAAGAAGGATCCTTCTGAAAGACGGAAGACATCCTGTAGTGGAAAAGGTGATGGGCGCCCAGGAATATGTTCCGAATGATTGCTATATGGATCAGGAAAGAGAAGTCTTTCTCATTACCGGTCCGAATATGTCAGGTAAAAGTACCTTCATGAGACAGGTTGCACTAACGAGCATTCTGGCACAAATCGGTTGTTATGTGCCTGCAAGTGAAGCAAGCCTGCCTATATTCGATCAAGTATTCACCCGCATTGGAGCAGCTGATGATTTGATTTCCGGACAGAGTACATTCATGGTAGAAATGCTTGAGGCGAAGAATGCGATCATTCACGCCACTCAACAAAGTCTGATTCTATTCGATGAAATCGGACGTGGCACGTCTACTTATGACGGGATGGCACTGGCACAGGCAATCATTGAATACATTCATGAACATATCGGGGCGAAAACCTTGTTCTCCACTCACTACCATGAATTGACCGTGCTTGAAGAAGAGTTGCAAAAGGTGAAAAATGTTCATGTAAGTGCAATGGAACAAAATGGAAAACTTGTTTTTCTTCATAAGATCAAAGAGGGAGCGGCAGATAAAAGTTACGGAATACATGTTGCCGAGCTTGCCGAACTGCCCCAACCCTTAATTCAGAGAGCGAATGAGATTCTTCTTGAGCTTGAACGGAAGGAAGCCCCTTCATCCTTAAATGAAGTAGCCGCTTCGAGGGAATCACTTCCAAAAGAGCAAGTAGCAAGTGAAGAAGATTTAGCCCAGCTATCCTTTTTTGGAGCTGATAAATCGGAAAAGAAAGGAAAGCTCACTTCTAAAGAAAAGAAATGTATAGAGGAATTAAAAAAATTGGATATCCTTGAAATGACGCCATTAGATGCCATGAATACACTGTACGGGATCCAAAAAAAGTTAAAACATTAAGGAGGTGAAACTGTGGTGAAAATATTTCAGCTTGATGATACCCTTTCTAATAAAATCGCTGCGGGGGAAGTGGTGGAACGGCCGGCTTCTGTCGTGAAAGAACTCCTGGAAAACAGCATCGATGCAGGAAGTACCGTTATTGAGATTCACATCGAGGAAGCTGGCCTTCATTCTATACGTCTCATAGATAATGGGGACGGAATTGAAAAGGATGATGTTAAAACAGCCTTTAAGAGACATGCAACAAGTAAAATCAAAGACGAAAATGATTTATTCCGCATCCGTACATTAGGATTTAGGGGAGAAGCCCTTCCTAGTATCGCTTCCGTTTCTCATTTTACGTTAAAAACGAGTACGGGGGATGGTCCGGGTACGAGCATTGAACTTGAAGGTGGAAAAGTGAAATCTATTGAAAGTACGTCTTCGAGAAGAGGAACCGATATCACAGTTTCACAACTGTTTTTCAACACACCTGCCCGGTTGAAGTACATGAAAACGATTCATACAGAGCTTGGGAATATAACGGATGTTGTGAATCGGATCGCTCTTGCTCATCCATCTGTTTCAATCAAGCTGCTCCATAACGGCAAATCCCTCATGCACACGAATGGAAATGGAGATGTTCTACAGGTTCTTGCTGCGATTTATGGAGTCGGAATAGCAAAGAAAATGGTCCCGATTGAAGTGGACTCCCTGGATTTTAAAGTGAAGGGGTATATATCCCTGCCTGAGGTCACCAGGGCATCAAGGAATTATATTTCGACGATGATCAACGGGAGGTTCATCAAGAGCTATGCACTGGCAAAAGCAATCGGGGACGGATACCATACCCTTCTACCTATTGGGCGACACCCTATCGTGCTCCTTAGCATAGAGATGGATCCGATCCTGGTAGATGTGAATGTGCATCCATCCAAGATGGAGGTCCGTATCAGTAAGGAAGGGGAACTTAATAAGGTAGTTACAGAAGGGATCAAACGGGTGTTTAAAGGGAAGGAATTAATCCCTTCAGGATCTATTACCCCTAAGGCATCCCAACCGAAGTCGGAGCAGACGTTCATGAACCTGGATCATTCGGCAAAACGACAAGAGGTTAGACCGATAACAGATTCCGTTCGGGAACGGCCGCTTCCTAAAGAAGAGATGGTTAAGCTGTATGAGCCACACCAATCTGTCAAGGAAATGAGTGAAACAACGAGCCCCGTTTCGAATGAAGCACCCGATCGAGCGAACCCGTATGAGGTTGTGGAAGATGTCGGTGAACAAGAGTTTCCAGGTTTCGAGGAAGATAAAGAAACACCACGGGTTCCCGCTCTTTATCTTGTAGGTCAGATGCATGGCACGTATATTTTCGCCCAAAATGAACGGGGTCTATATATCATCGATCAACATGCTGCTCAGGAACGGATCAAGTATGAATTTTATAAAGAGAAAGTGGGGGAGGTTGCAAAGGAGCTTCAAGAACTCCTTGTTCCCCTTACCCTTGAATTTTCCACGGATGAGTATATTAAGATCAATGAACACCGTTCCCTTCTGGAAGAGGTCGGGGTGTTCCTGGAGGATTTCGGATACAACAGTTTTATCGTACGGGCACATCCCCAATGGTTTCCTAAAGGAGAGGAGCAGCAAACCATCGAGGATATGATTGAGCAAATCATCAAAATGAACAGGGTCGATATTAAAAAACTGCGAGAGGAAGCAGCCATCATGATGAGTTGTAAAGGATCTATTAAAGCAAATCATCATTTGCGAAATGAGGACATGCAGGCGTTACTGGATGAATTAAGAAGGACAAGTGATCCATTCACCTGTCCCCACGGTCGCCCAATTATTATCCACTATTCAACTTACGAAATGGAAAAAATGTTCAAACGAATTATGTAAAGGATGAAAGGTGCCGGGACATAACTAAATCGATTCAATCTAAATACGAACCATCACTTGTTACACCGCTGCTATGATTCTATGCAAGACTTCGCTTTCCTCGGGCAGAAGGCGTACCTCCTCCTGTCCACAAGATGTCCAGTTACAGTACTTAGGGGCTCGAGTTCATAAGTCAAGCCTGCCAAAACGGCAAAAAAAGCCTTCCCGGTAGGCTCGTCTTATGCTTGTCGTTCGTGGTCCTAGCCCTTTCGCATTTCTACTTTCCCCCAGGAGTCTTCTCCTTGTACTCCAATCAACAGCTAGAACCAGCCATATACACTATGTATGCTTAATTAAAAATAATAAAAATCCGAACGATATCGAATGATCGTTCGATTTTTTTTGAATAAAACACATTTGTCTCAGCCTCAAATTTGTTTAGATGATCCTTCTTTTATTTTAGGTGGATATCAGCTTATCCATTTATCAGAATGTTTCCGTAAATCAATGGGTTCAATTCAAAATCGTAATCAAGGGCACGTCCTTTACCTCCGAATACTTTTGTACATTGGAATGAACTAAATGGATTATTCTTTTATTCACAGTAATATTATTATGGTAACTAAAATGAATCTTTGTTCACTGACATTGAGAATAAAAAGAGGGTTTTAAGATTCTTTAGTTAATGTATATAGTAAGTGTTCTTTTCAGGAGGGAAAGTGCGGATGATTGAGATCGAAACGTCTTTAAAGAATGAACCTGTACGGGAAGAAACATATCTGGAAGCAACTCATCGAGTGGACAAAAGGCAGTTTTCTGAGAAGGAATATAATAAATTTGTAAAGTTGAAGGGTGTAAGGGATTGGTCTACTTTGACTTGGAAAGACGTTGGCAAGCCCTATGAGGTAACGACCTTTGCCAAAGAAAAAAAATACTGGGAATGGGAGAATGGAAAATCTCTTCCTATTCATACATCATGGGAAATGTTTAACCGTTCTTTCCACAAATGGTTTGTAAAGGATATCCCTGCTGAATTAAAGGAGAACAGAAGCTCCATTGTCAGGAATGCATTGAAATTGAATGGGAAAAAAACGGCAGCGGCATTAGCAGATCATCTTAGATTGCATCTATGGAATTATGTGCATCGTATTCAGGATGGAGTGTGGGATCCCAGAGGTAAGAGAGCATTGTTCAACGGACTTGACGTGATTAAGCCCAGAATACTATTTTTGGGAGCGGCAGAAGGGTATGAAGCAATGCAGCTCTCAGCTCTTTATCCTGGTAGTGAAATTGTGATGGTAGATTATGACCCATTTTGTCGCGATACCCGTTATCAGGAATTTCCGGAATCGTATCCATTCCTGGGACCAAATCCCTCAACCGGTGGGTTTAAAGCGTATTATAAGGGTGACTTTAAGATATCATACATTGTTGAGGATATCAGGAACTTAACCTTTGGTAAAGAATTTGATATTGTGTTGAGTGTTGGACTATTAGAGCATTTTCCGGATGAATTTAAGTCAGAAGTGGTAGAGTGGCACAGGAAGTTTTTGAAGCCTAACGGATACATGGTGCTTACTACACCAAGGGCTCAGCTTAAATCGAAGCTGTACTATGAAGTGATGGCGGATGTGATGAACCACACATACAGGGAACTGATGACCGTTGAACAAATGGGTCTTTATCTATATGAAAATGGGGCGGATATTGTACAACATGGATATATAAAGGTTCATAACGGTATCATTGCGAAAGTAAGGTAAAGAATGAAAAGCTTTTGATTAAATCAATCAAAGGCTTTTTATTTTTGAAAAGTATATTGAAAAATTCTATTTTTAGTGTAAAATTACTCTAAAAGAGAAAGGGAGGGTGGGGTGGTATGGTACCATCTATCGAGAGGAAGAGAAGATTATGGTTGTTAATCGTTCTTATTGTCTTATCATACATTCTGATATTTCAGTGGGAATTGAATGAAAGTGAATCGGAAAACACCATTACTGACGTCAGCAGATTAATGCCCACAAAAATTAATAGTATCGTTAATGGCAGTGAAGAAAAGGGCATTGTTGAAGCACTTTCTAAAGCAAGAAAAGAAAATCTGAAAGTATCGATTGCAGGTAAGAGACACAGTCAAGGCGGGCATACGTACTACCCTGATGGGGTGGTATTGGATATGACGGACTTCAATAAAGTGCTTAGTGTGGATCCTGTCCATAAGACTGTTCATGTGCAGAGCGGAGCTACTTGGGATGATATACAGAAAGAGGTGAATCCCCACGGTCTTTCAGTGAAAGTGATGCAGTCTCAAAATATATTTACAATAGGCGGATCATTATCTGTAAATGCACATGGCAGGGATATACGAAATGGATCGTTAATTGAAACGGTGAATTGGTTCCGGTTGTTAAAGTCCAATGGCGAGATTATAACCGTTTCCAGAAAAGAAAATGCAGAATATTTCCCTTTAGTCATTGGAGGATACGGATTGTTCGGGGTGATATTGGATGTTGAACTTCAACTTACATCTGATGAATTATTGACATTAGAGACGGAGGAAATGGACTATGATGAATATGAAGATTATTTTAAGCAGGATGTCTTAAAGGACGAAAACGTGAAAATGCACTTAGCACGATTGTCAACTGCACCAGATACGTTCCTCCAAGACATGTACGTGACCAACTACAGGGGCAGTGATAAACAGGAACAATATCCTGACTTTAATCATCTGAAAAGAGATAAATTCACCTTTTTAACAAAATTTTTGCTTGGCCTTTCCAGAGACTTTGATTGGGGGAAAAATCTTTTTTGGGAGATGCAGAAATCTTTTTTTGATAAGAAGGATGGTGATTTAGAAACCCGAAATAATGTCATGCGTTCAGAATCTGAATTTTTAGAATACAAAGGTAAAAGTGATACAGATATTTAACAAGAGTATTTTGTTCCAGTGGAAGAGTATGATGAATATATCGATGATTTACGAGAGTACTTAGTTGAAGATGATATTAATATAATGAACATCACTGTAAGATATGTGAACGAGAGTGAAGAAGCTGTATTATCTTATGCGAAAGAAGATATGTTTGCTCTTGTTCTCTTAATCAATCAGGAGATGGGGGAAAAAGCAAAAAAGAAAACGGGTGATACCATTCGTGGAATGATCGACATCACCATTGAACATGGCGGAAGCTATTATCTTCCTTACTATAAATATCCCACTGATGAACAGTTACACGAGACTTACCCAAATGCAGAAGAATTCTTCAATTATAAGCGGCAGTTTGATCCTGACGAACGGTTTATGAATCTATTTTATGAGGAGTATGGTAAATGAGATGGTTAATTGTTTCTCAAAGTTTTGCGATGGCAGCGGCAAGTGTGTCTTTTCCTTTTTATTTACTTTTCATTCAAAATATCGGAAGTGATTTTTCGAGTTTTGGATTTGCATACGGATTGTTTACGTTAAGTGCAGCCATCAGCCATCGCTTCATAGGAAGGTTGTCAGACTTATTTGGAGGTCACCTTCTACTCATACTATACAGTGTAGGAATGAGTTTCCTGTTTCTGTTCATCCCTTCTACAAATTCCATTCAAGAGGTATATATCATTCAGGTTTTACTTGGACTGTTAGGTGCTATGCAAAAGACGTCAGAGAAAGTCGTGATCAGTGACATGACTGAACAGCCTTCCAGAGGGAGAAGTATAGGTCAGTATCATTTTTGGACCGCTCTATTCTCAAGTATTGCCGTGATGGGAACAGGATTCTTATTGGAATATTTCACCATTCATTTCCTTTTCTATGCATGTTCTATTTCCTTTTTAACAAGTGGAATCGTATTCTTGATTTTTTGGTCTAAATGGAAACAGACTGTAACCACATAATAAATTTTCCCTTCGTAAGAGAAGGAATTCCCCTCCTAAAAGGCTAATAATAGAGATATAGTTATTTTTCAGAAAATTCTATATATACCATAGGGGGAAATGGAATGAATGGAGGCATTGAGCTTCAGAAACAGAAGAAAAATAAGCGTCTTAAAATTATATTATGGACGACAGGGGTCATTTTCTTTATTCTTCTTGGACTCCTAATTTTTGCAAACTATTACATTGACAGGTCTCTTCCGGTTACATCGGGCACGATTTCGATAAATGGTTTATCAGAGGATGTAAAAGTAATAAGGGATAAAGAAGGTGTGCCTCATATTCATGCTCAAAATGAAAAAGATCTCTACATGGCTCAAGGGTATGTTCAAGCACAGGATCGTTTATTCCAAATGGATCTAAGCAGGCGCCAGGCATCAGGACGATTGAGTGAAGTGGTAGGAAAGAAGGCGGTGGACCGGGACAAATTCTTCCGTACTTTTGGTTTGAGAAGGGCAGCGGAGGTTTCCTTTACCGCCTATCCTGATGAAGCAAAGCAGCTTCTCGAATGGTATGCCGATGGAGTCAATGCATACATGGATGAAGCGAAACATGAGGGCAGACTTCCTGTAGAGTTCACTCTTCTGGGGTACAAGCCGGAAAAATGGACACCCATCGATTCACTGACCATTGGTAAGTATATGGCTTTTGATTTGGGCGGTCATTGGCAGGGGCAGGCTTTTAGATATTGGGCACTCGAAAATCTATCAAAGGAGAAGGCGTATGATCTCTTTCCTTCCTATCCTGAAGGAGCACCTGCCATTCTATCAGAAATAGGCGATATACAACTCGATTTGAAGGAATCCTTTGCAGCAGCGATTATTCCACCTGAATTTAACGGAAGCAATAACTGGGTGGTAAGTGGAGAGAAGACTAAGAATGGAAAGCCTTTACTCGCAGATGATCCCCATCTTTCCTTAGGGACTCCTTCCATATGGTATCAGATGCACCTTGAATCCCCTGATGTCAACGTGAGCGGGGTGATTTTTGCCGGTATACCCGGGATTATCCTCGGTCATAATGAACAAATTGCATGGGGGGTCACTAACACTGGGCCTGACGTCCAGGACTTGTATATAGAGAAACGAAATGAAGAAGATCCCACTCTGTTTCTTTATGATGGAAAGTGGGAAAAGGCGACCATCATACAAGAACCGATTAAAGTAAAAGGTGGTGGGTCCATTCCTTATAAAGTAACAATAACGAGACATGGTCCAGTGATTTCGGAGTTTGCTCATCAAAAGGAGGGCGAGCAGGTGATGGCAATGCGCTGGACGGCATTGGATCCGAGTCTTGAACTCTCTGCTATCATCAATATCAATAAAGCAAAGAATTGGGAGGAATTCGAAGAGGCCCTGAAGGACTTTCATGTTCCTACCCAAAACTTTGTCTTTGCGTCCAAAGATGGCACGATTGCATACAAAGCAAATGGGAAAATTCCAATCAGAAAAAAAGGGGACGGACTTCTGCCCGTTCCAGGATGGGACCCTGATTATGAGTGGCAGGGCTTTATACCTTTTGAGGAACTTCCGAAAGTAATCAATCCTGAATCAGGCTTTATAGCGACTGCGAATAATAAAATAGTGACTGACGAATACCCTTTTCATATTAGTCATCACTGGGCACAACCTTATCGTTATATGAGAATCTCAGAGTATCTGGAGAAAAAAGATAAACTGACTCTTTTGGATATGGAAAAACTGCAAATGGATCAAAAGAATTTACACGCCAGGGAATTCCTCCCTATCATGATTTCGGATTTGGAGAAAGGGTCAATGACATCCCAACAGGCAGTTGCTCTTGAGATATTAAACTCATGGGATTATCGGGATGATAAAAGCTTGGCGGCTCCATTGATATTTCACCAGTGGATGAACGAAATATCATCTGGACTCTTTCAAAAAGAAGTACCTGATGAAATGATGAAACTGTTTGAAGGCCGTCAAAGTGTTGTAGATGAACTCATTCGGAAAGCACACATTGGGGAAGAGTCTCAGTGGTTTACGGATCGTGGGGGGTATAACTCATTCTTAACTGCATCCCTTACAAATGCTCTGAATGAGCTCAATGAGGCATATGGATCATCGATGGATGAATGGCAGTGGGGCATGTATCATAGAGTCTATTTCGAACATCCATTATCAGGCGCTTCACCGATTTTAAAAAGGTTCTTGAATGATAAGGAGCCTGTACCAGTGGGGGGGAGCAGGGTGACAGTGGAGGCTGCAAGCTATAATGAAGATGGAATCGTCAACCACGGTGCTTCCTGGAGGTTCGTGATCGATACTTCGGATATGGGGAACGGTTATCATATTGTCGGCCCTGGACAGGCAGGTCACTATAAAAGTGAATGGTATCAAGATCAAATTGATGCGTGGGTAAAAGGAGAATATCATAAAACCTCTCTTGAAGGCTCTTATGGAGATCAATTGTTCTTAACGCCGGAATAATAAAATACTGCTTGAAGGGGCCCCTTTAAGCAGTTTTAAGTTTCATTATTTAAAGAAACGGGTACATTCACTTCAAAGAAGAAGGAGGGAAAGTTATTTTCTTGAATAAGCCTGATAGAAATGGAAATAATGTCAAGATGTGATTTCATACAAATTATTATTATGGTACGATAATATGTAAAGAAACAGTTACATAGAAAGCAGTGAACATATGACAAGTTTGGAAAAAGAGAAAGTGATTGTCCTTATTGGACCTACTGCAGTGGGGAAAACCAATACGAGTATAGAACTTGCTAAAAGGTTTGATTGTGAAATTATAAGTGGTGACTCCATGCAAATATATAAAAGAATGGATATCGGTACTGCAAAAATCTCCACTAGCGAAATGAAAGGCGTACCCCATCACTTGATTGACATTAAAAATCCTGAAGAATCCTTCTCTGTGGCTGAGTTTCAGCAGCTTGTAAGAAGGAAAATTTCTGACATTCATTCACGTGGGAAGGTCCCTCTGATAGTGGGAGGGACTGGCCTTTACATTCAAGCGGTCTTATATGATTATCAATTTACAGAAACCCCGGGTGATGCACATTATCGTGAGGAGTTAGAAGCAGAGCATGAAAAGCATGGGTCCGAGTGGCTACATCAAAAGCTTTTTAACGTCGATCCTGCTTCTGCTGGGAATATTCATCCGAATAATACGCGACGAGTGATCCGTGCCTTGGAAATTTTTCATTGCACCGGTAAGACCATGAGTGAATATCAAAATGGCCAAACACATGAGCTGCAATACAATGTAGCGTTAATTGGATTGACCATGGATCGGGATAAACTGTATGAGAGAATCAACCTTCGGGTAGACCTGATGATACAACAGGGCCTTTTAGAAGAAGTTAAAGCATTATATGATGATGGTGTGAGAGATGTTCAGTCTGTACAGGCGATTGGATATAAAGAACTTTATGACTACTTCGAGGGTTACGTCAGCATGGAGCAGGCAATAGAAAGCCTCAAACAAAACTCAAGAAGGTATGCCAAGCGTCAACTCACCTGGTTTCGAAATAAAATGAACGTTGCCTGGTACGATATGACAGACGGTAGTTCCTACGCCAAAAATATTGAGGGCATTTCAGAATTTATTGCAGGAAAGCTTCAATTAAAGTCGAATAAGTAATGTAGAGATAGAAGAGGAGGACTAACCATGAAACAATCCATTAATATCCAAGATCAATTCCTTAATCAATTACGGAAAGACGGTTCACTCGTAACAGTGTTCCTTTTAAATGGCTTCCAGATTCGCGGCCAGGTAAAGGGGTTTGATAATTTTACCGTTCTGTTTGAAACAGAGGGTAAACAGCAACTGGTATATAAACATGCCATTTCAACTTTCGCTCCACAGCGGAATGTTCAAATAAATTTTGAAGAACAAAATAATTAGTAATCTTGCGAAAGCTGCCCGTAGTGGCAGCTTTTTATTTAGGTCCGATGGTGAATACTGCAAGAATAATTAATGAAATGAAAGGTTAGTGAATAGGATGATAAGAGAGGCTTTTTGTTTCTCACTTTATTCCTTCGATTAATATAGAATGGATACTGGAATTGTATACCTCGAGGGACTTCTATAAATGATTAGGGAGTTTATCGATAAACAGACAGTATGAATTGAAAACATGTTTCGTAGCGTAATTCTATTTATTTCTTGGGAAAGCGCAGGAATAGACAGGATTCTTTTTATTTGTCGAAAAATAACCAGTTGAAATAACAGGCATATATCACCCTTATATCTTAGATAAGTATATTGTCTTCAGAATGGTGAGGTGAAACCTTTGGAACAACCAATGAGAATGAAAAATAATGGTCAAATCAGCATTGTATTGAATTCTCAAAAAAGGAGTTCAGTACGTGAAACGTTAGATTCGACCCCTCAGTCTCTCCCTCAAGAGCATGTAGCATTGAAAGAAATTGAAGAGGAACTTGGATCTCTTGTCGGAATGGAAGAAATGAAAAAAATGGTGAAAGAAATTTATGCATGGATATATGTGAATAAAAAACGGGAAGCTATGGGACTGAAGGCTGGAAAACAAGCACTTCATATGATGTTTAAAGGAAATCCGGGGACCGGAAAAACGACCGTGGCGAGAATCATAGGAAAACTGTTCTTAAAGATGAATGTGCTCTCAAAAGGACACTTGATCGAGGCTGAAAGGGCTGATTTGGTTGGGGAATATATTGGCCATACTGCACAGAAAACAAGGGATTTAGTGAAGAAAGCCCTGGGGGGAATCCTTTTCATTGATGAGGCTTATTCACTTGGCAGAGGAGGAGAGAAGGATTTTGGAAAAGAGGCCATCGATACGCTTGTAAAACATATGGAAGATAAGCAGCATGATTTTATCTTGATCCTGGCAGGGTATTCAAGGGAAATGGAGCATTTTCTCACCTTAAACCCAGGTCTCCAGTCACGATTTCCCCTTGTATTTCATTTCCCTGATTATTCAGTAGACCAACTGATGGAGATCGGAAGAAGGATGTTAGATGAGAAGCAGTACTTATTGAGTCATGATGCCGAAAGAAAGATCCGTGAACATTTGAATGCGGCTAAAAACACCTTATCCCCCATGGCATTTTCCAACGGTCGGTATGTGCGAAATGTCCTGGAAAAATCGATAAGGGCCCAGGCGATGAGGCTATTGATGGAAAATTGTTATGATCGACATGATCTCTTGACCATCCGGAGCAACGATCTAGTGTTTACTAGAAGTGCCATGAATAACGATAATTAAGAAAACAGGAAAAAAATGCATTCAATATTGAATGCATTTTTTTGTTAAACATGTGCCCGTAAGCTTCTATTCGGTAATCTCCATTTATATAAGTAGGAGAGTACGCGTAAAGTTGTCGTAATCACAAATAAAGAGTAAAGTTCAAAAGCTGAATGAACAATTCCAAGTCCGACCGCCGCCCCGCAAAGTACTGCCCACACGGCATATATCTCCGATCGGAGGACTAATGGTTTCCGCCCGGCTAGAAGATCACGTATGATTCCGCCGCCACTCCCTGTTAAAACGGCAGCAACAATAATCGCACTTATTGGGTGGTTCATTTCTGAAGCATATAATGCCCCTTGGATAGCGAACGCCGATAGACCGATGGCATCGAAGAAATTCCCCCATCTTCGCCAGTGTTTTAAAAGATTATTGGGGAATAAAAAGACAGCTGTTATAGATAGCAGTGCAATCTGAAACAGCATTCCCTGCTCCCATAAAGCGGAAACCGGTACACCAATCAGTAAATTTCGGATTGCGCCCCCTCCGAATGCAGTGACAATTCCTAATATATAAACACCGAGGATATCATATTCCTCTTCCATGGCAATGATAGCTCCTGAAATAGCAAAAGCAATGGTACCGATAATGCTCAGTACTTCCCACGTCATACACATTCCTCCTCACCCTATTACAATATGCTACATGCCATTATGTAGAATCTTGAAGTAGTGATAGTCATAATCAAACATAATGATTTTAACACGTATGTGCTTATTTGCAACCATTTTTCATTACATTTTACATAGAGTTTGCAAGGCGGATTTGATATGATGAGAAATAGAATAATAAGTACAGAAAGAAGGATGATGATTGAAGAATGATGCGAAAGAAAAAGTCATACTGGTTGGCTGTCAACTGGAAGATGATGACTTAGGTTTTCGATATAGTCTAAATGAGCTTAAAG
This sequence comes from Rossellomorea arthrocnemi, assembly GCF_904424705.1. Classification (GTDB taxonomy): domain Bacteria; phylum Bacillota; class Bacilli; order Bacillales; family Bacillaceae_B; genus Rossellomorea; species Rossellomorea arthrocnemi. The sequence continues at coordinate 237,433 of NZ_CAJGBF010000003.1, forward strand.
AGCTTACTGAAACGGCACAAGGCCAGGTTGTTGCCACGCTCACCCAAAAGCGTGACCGGGTTCACCCTGGGACGTATATCGGGAAGGGGAAAGTGGAAGAACTGATGCTCTTGGAGGAGCAATTTGAACCTGATATCATTGTATTTAATGATGAATTATCCCCCAGTCAAATAAGGAATTTATCAAGGGAGTTAGATTCAAGGGTGATTGATCGTACACAGTTGATATTAGACATTTTTGCTCAGCGTGCCCGTTCAAGAGAAGGGAAATTACAAGTAGAGCTTGCACAACTGCAATACTTGCTGCCTAGACTAATTGGTCAAGGAGCATCTCTTTCAAGGCTGGGGGGAGGGATCGGAACCAGGGGTCCTGGTGAAACCAAGCTCGAAAGTGATCGTCGGCACATCCACCGAAGAATAGACGATATTAAGAAACAGTTACAAACGATAGTCGATCATCGAGAAAGATACCGTGAACGAAGAAAACGAAACAAAACCTTTCAAATTGCTCTGGTCGGGTACACCAATGCCGGAAAATCCACTTTGTTCAACAGAATGTCATTGGCGGATTCCTATGAAGAAAACCAATTATTCGCTACACTGGATCCTATGACGAGGAAAATGCCTTTACCCAGTGGATATTCAACTTTGCTTACCGATACAGTAGGTTTTATTCAAGATTTACCGACTACACTCGTAGCGGCATTTCGTTCCACCCTTGAAGAGGTAAGAGAAGCAGACCTCCTTCTTCATATAGTAGATTGTTCCAATCCTGATCACAGTCAGCACGAAAAGACTGTACAATCGTTATTGAAGGATTTACAAATGGATGGATTACCACAATTGACGGTGTACAACAAGCGGGATGCGATGGATCCTGAATTTGTTCCTTCCACCGAATCTGAGCACATCATGATCAGTGCTTTAAACGAACTGGATCGTGGAAAGCTTTTAGTGAAAATAGAAGAAATCGTAAAAAAACAAATGATGCGTTATCATGCACTTATTCCTGCAAATGAAGGGAAGCTCCTATCACAATTAAAGAATGAAACGATCCTGACAGGACTGGAATTCCTTGAAGAAAGCCAGGTGTATGAAATGATCGGATTTCACCTTGAAGATCATCCAGTCTCAGGTAGCATCAAGAAATTCCAAAGGTAGAAGGGAAACAAAAACCAAATGTTTGAACAATTAGTTAATGGAAAGAATTTAAAATCACTTGTAAAGAAAGTGGAAGCAGATATAAACGACATTCACAAAAAAATTGACGAACGTTCTGAAAGCAACCAATTCAGTGTTTTAAAAGCATTTCAGAAGCACCGGGTAAGTGATTCACACTTTATCCCGTCAACGGGTTATGGATACGATGATGCAGGAAGAGACACACTTGAAAGTATCTACGCCGATGTATTCGGAGGAGAAGCGGGACTTGTACGACCACAAATTATTTCAGGTACTCACGCTATCTCCATCGCCTTGTTTGGAATACTTCGACCGGGAGATGAGCTAGTGTACATAACTGGAAAACCGTATGATACGCTAGAAGAAATTGTGGGGATACGTGGAGAGGGGACAGGCTCCCTTAAAGACTTTCAGATTGCCTATCAGAGCGTTGACTTAAATGAGTCCGGCAAAGTGGATTTTGAAGAGGTGGCACGGACCATTTGTTCAAGAACGAAAATGGTTGGAATCCAGCGCTCGAAAGGATATGCGAACCGGCCATCCTTTACTATAGAAGAAATAAGGGAAATGATAGATTTCATTAAAGAAATCAATCCAGAGATCGTGGTATTCGTGGACAATTGTTATGGGGAATTTGTCGAAGAGAAAGAACCTTGTCATGTTGGGGCAGACCTGATGGCGGGCTCACTTATTAAAAACCCTGGTGGTGGACTTGCAAAAACAGGGGGCTATATTGTCGGAAAAAGAGTCTACGTGGAAGCCTGTTCGTTCCGAATGACCTCTCCGGGAATCGGGGCAGAGGCAGGGGCCTCCCTTTACAGCCTACAGGAAATGTACCAAGGGTTCTTTTTGGCACCTCATGTGGTGGCGCAATCATTAAAAGGAGCAGTCTTCACGTCTGCTCTGTTGACTGAGCTGGGTATGGACACGAATCCCTCTCCCCATGAAACCCGGACAGATTTGATACAATCGGTTCAATTCAATGACAGAGAAAAAATGATCGCATTTTGTCAGGCAATCCAATTTGCTTCACCGATTAATTCTCACTTCACTCCATATCCAAATTATATGCCTGGTTATGAGGATGATGTCATTATGGCTGCAGGAACGTTTATTCAGGGATCGAGCATTGAATTATCAGCTGATGGCCCAATAAGACCGCCATACGTTGCTTACGTTCAAGGCGGTTTGACCTATTCGCATGTGAAAATCGCTGTCTGCACGGCAGTAGATCATTTAATTGAAAAAGGTTTAATCGCCATTTTAAAAGGATAATTAAGTAATAATTGGATAGTCTATAGCCGACTATCCTCTTCTTTTGATTACTTATGTTAGAAAAACTAACATTTTATTGACAGAACTTCTAACATTACATATAATATACTCAAGAAGGAAAACAAAAGGAGGAATCAAGATGAGCGGGAGTGAAATTCGTCGAACGATGGCATTGTTTCCAATCAGTATTGTCATGCAGCTCACGGACTTAACGGCTCGTCAGATTCGATACTATGAAGAGCATCAGCTGATAACGCCGGCTCGGACCGAGGGTAATCGCAGGCTCTTTTCCTTGAATGACATTGATAAGTTATTAGAAGTAAAGGATCTGTTAGATCAAGGTATCAACATGGCCGGAATTAAGAAAATCTTTTCTGTATCCAGTCATAATGAAAGCAAAGTAGTATCTGACGTAAGTAAAGAAAAGGAAGAAAAAGCACGACAGGATTTATCTGACGACGAGCTGCGCAAACTACTTCGAAATGAATTGATGCATTCCGGTCGATTCAATCGATCATCTCTGCGTCAAGGTGATATGTCCCGCTTTTTTCATTAAATAAAACCTTTAATAAACTTGAGGAGGAATTACGTAAATGGCAAAGTATACTCGAGAAGATGTGTTAAGATTAGCGAATGAAGAAGGAGTTAAGTTCATTCGACTACAATTCACTGACATTTTAGGGACGATAAAAAATGTAGAAATCCCTTTAAGTCAGCTTGAAAAAGCATTGGATAACAAGATGATGTTTGATGGATCTTCAATCGAAGGATTTGTTCGTATTGAAGAATCAGATATGTACCTTTTCCCTGATATAGATACATGGTTGGTTTTCCCATGGACAGCCGAAAAAGGTAAAGTAGCCCGATTGATCTGTGATATTTACAATCCGGATGGTACTCCATTTGAGGGAGATCCTCGTAATAACCTAAAACGTATCTTAGGTGAAATGGAAGAGCTGGGGTTTACTGACTTCAATCTTGGACCTGAGCCGGAATTCTTCCTCTTTAAATTAGATGTTAATGGCGAACCTACTCTTGAGTTAAACGATAACGGTGGATATTTCGACTTGGCTCCTACCGATTTAGGGGAGAACTGCCGCCGTGATATCGCATTAGAATTAGAAGAGATGGGATTTGAAATCGAAGCTTCTCACCATGAAGTAGCTCCTGGTCAACATGAAATCGACTTCAAATATGCAAATGCATTAAAAGCTTGTGACGATATTCAGACATTCAAATTAGTAGTAAAAACAATTGCCCGTAAACACGGTTTGCACGCAACATTCATGCCAAAGCCATTATTCGGGGTGAATGGTTCAGGAATGCACTGTAATATGTCCTTATTCACAAATGGTGTGAACTCTTTCTTTGATGAAAAGGGTGACTTGCAACTTAGTGATACAGCTCGACAATTCCTTGCAGGTATCATTAAGCATGCGACTGCTTTCACTGCAATCACAAACCCGACTGTAAATTCATATAAGCGTTTAGTTCCCGGGTACGAAGCGCCTTGTTATGTTGCATGGTCTGCTCGTAACCGAAGCCCGTTAATTCGTATCCCTGCATCCCGCGGGTTAAGTACACGTGTGGAAGTGCGAAGTGTCGATCCGGCAGCTAATCCTTACCTGGCGATGGCAGTCCTTTTAGCAGCAGGGTTGGATGGCGTTAAAAATAACATGGAAGCTCCTAAGCCGATTGACCGTAATATCTATGTCATGGACAAAAAAGAGCGTGAGGAAGCAGGTATTGTAGACCTGCCAGCAACATTGCATGCTGCACTTGAAAGCCTTAAAACAAATGAAGTAATCGTTAAATCCCTTGGAGAACACATCTTTGAACACTTTGTGGAAGCGAAGGAAATCGAATGGGATATGTTTAGAACACAAGTGCATCCTTGGGAGCGCGAGCAGTATATTCAAATGTATTAATAGAGGGATCCCTTGACACTACTGGTGTTGAGGGATTTTTTTATTTTGGTCCAAGAAGAAAAGAGGGGGCTGGATTATTAAATGACCAAAATACGGCCAAAATAAAACTCAAAAAAATTAGGGTTTCTTATTTTGTTCATGTATTCTTTAAAACTTGATACTGATGGATCGGACTACAAATAAAACCGGACGTATCGTCCAGTAATCGGCAATGGGCTTTAAAAGTGCAAAAATTAATACGCTACCTGGCTGAGAAGAAACACCGGTTTTATTTGAAGATTTGCTAAGTGAATTTGGCAACAAGGTTATTTACGCCACTGAACTTAAAAGAGATGGCATAGATGAAATTGTTGTAGATACGATAATAAAGCATAATCTTCAAGAAAATGTCATTATCCAGTCCTTCAGTGCTCCTGATTTAACCTATGCAATTAGTAAAGGAATACCCGTCATTTATCTGAAATCCCAGGCGGACTATACGCCAGAAACCATTTAGGGTGGGGGATCAATCATTTAGGACTATCTACTTCCTTACCTGACTCCTATGTAACAAACTGTATTAATGCAGGATTGAAGGTGTATATGTTTACAGTCAATCAAAGATACCAGTACGATCATTACATGAGTTTAGGAGTTCATGGTTTCTTTTCGGATGATCCAAAGTGGGTTGATGGAAGCTCTCCAATCTTGAACTGGGATCCATACAGAGACCAAGTATTTACTCATGAACACTTCTCTCCTCCAGTAATTACACCGGAGGGGATAGAGTGACCTTTATCAACCTTAATAAATTCGGATGGCCATCAGCAAGTACAAGAGCAGACTAAGGGTGGATTGGTGAATTGAGTGAGGTATTCACTCTTACAGCTACAGTGACCTTAGAGGAATCGGTTTCCAGTGTAAGATGGGGATCCATTGCTTTTTGTACTATTAATGATTATTACGATGATTACACGGACAATTTATCTCAGGGAGACGATCTATTGATTAGAGAGGACGCACAATTGATGTATAACTGGTAAGGCGGCCCTGCCGCATCACTCAATTCAATGCAGACTACTGAGGTATCAGAAGGGCAATCTATTGACATTAAAATACAAGTAATGAGCACTCAGATAATTATTACTAGAACGGACAGCGGTAATTCGATGACTATCAATAATTCTGTCCATAGAGGCGGTTATGTACACTTCGGAAGAAGGCTGTCAGGTATTACGTTTGAAAATGTAAATGTTATTAGGGGATAAAAGTCTAGTGTAAAAAGACATTAATATCTTTATTGTGTGTATTTTGAAAAGGAAATTAGTTCTTGTAGAGTATTGAAGATAACCGCCTCCTTCTCTAACATTTATAATAGGGGGTGTGGGAAATGGAGAAAGATAATAAACTTAGTAATGCTAAAGGGGTCCTGATATTATTTGTGGTATTTGGACATGTAATAGAAATGTACAATGGGCAGTTTAAAAATTTATATATTTTCATTTACGCATTTCACATGCCGCTATTCGTTTTCTTAAGTGGATACTTAGCAAAACGAGTAAAACTTAGTAAGGTTATAAACTTTTTATTCTTATACCTGATCTTTCAGACATTTTTCAACTGGTTTAAAAATGTTTTAGGGCAATTTGATGGATCTCCATTTCAGTATGAAACACCTCAATATCACCTCTGGTATTTAGTGAGTATGGTTGGTTGGTATCTGATTGCTCTACTATTGACTCGAGTAAAAGTTTTATCAAAAATCTCTAAATGGAAGAAATACATTGTAATATTTATATTGTGTTTTTTTTCAAGGTGGTTTGTAGAAGAAGTTTATGCTGCAATTAGATTCTTTTATAGAGACTTTGATACTTACACTTTAAGTTACCAGAGAACCATAACGTTTGCGCCATTCTTTTTTGCTGGTTTTTATATGTCAAAAGGAACCCTAATGAAATTATATAGTTCAATAAATAATGTGAAGATTAAATTCTCCTTGATTTCTGTTGTATCCTTAATATCTTTCATCATATTTCAAAATGATACTATAATCGAAAATGCTTTTAGAGGTAGTTACGGATTCGAGTGGTTTATTGGCCAAGATGGAAATATGGGAGAGTACTTAGCTACAGTAGGAATTCAATATTTCATTTCATTTTTATTATGCTATATTTTGATGAATTTGATATCATCAAAGCGTTCAGTCCTAACCAAATGGGGAGATAATTCCTTAGCAATATTTCTGTTCCACCCCATATTTGTATTTTCTTTATGGCAGTTTGAGTTATTAAAAACTTGGGATACAGATACGAAATTAATATTTTTTATATTCGTTTCAGTGGGAATAACGTTGTTTTTAGGTACGAATATGTTTAGTAGCATTACAAAGTATGTTTGTAACCCAAATATAAGTGCAGAAAAGATGGTAGGTTATGTAAAGCTATTTAAAAGAAAAATTACTACTACGGAATAAACCAAGACACTCAGAAGGTATCTTTATTATTTTCAATAATTAAGTTAGGTGTTAATATTCTTTGAATGATTAATTAGTTTTCTTAACAGATTTAATAATAATGGTTGTTTGAAGAGTAGAATAAATCAATCCTAAGAAAGTTAATATGATTCCACTTACAATAAATCGTTTTCTGTTTAGTTCTAGACTTAAATGTGTGAAGTAGAAATGGACTAAAGTGCAGAATACCATTAACAGTAAAGAGGGTAATGTTTTTTTCATTGGTGTACTCCTTTGTTGTTAGCTATTAATTAGAATACCCTGAGAGTCAAATTATATTCAAATGTGAATAGAGGTGAGCTGTTCATGATAAAGAGAGAAGGGGGCAATATCCATGTCAAATACAGTGGAGGGACATCATGAAATGAACCTATATGAGAAAGATATTGTGGAAATGAAGAGCGATATCAAAATTCTTGAGAAACAAGTAAGTGATCTAAAAGTACAACCATTAGGCACGAAGAACAGATTACCACGCTTAACAAAACCTTAAAGAAAATCGATGAAAATACAACGTGGATCAAAAGAAAAATAACTGGTGCCATAATTACAGCGATTGTCCCTCTGAGTCATAGGAGGAGCAATCGCTGTTTTTTATGGTTTTTTAAAACAATAAGGGGGAATGTAAATTGGAAAAACTATTATCTTTGGACTTTGGAGCCTATGTCGCACTTGCGTTTATCCTTTATGTAATTTTCTGAATGGTATTGCTAGGGTCCACAACAGGATAGATATTGCTCAAATTGGCGTAAATGAGGTTGTTGCTTCTACTAGTGGAAAGGTATCAGAGTCTTATTTATCGTCCTCGTATGGTGAGTGGGTACGTGTTTTTCACGAAATCAAAGGGCAGACTTGGGAAACACTTTACGCACACATGAGAACAGGGTCCAGGAAGGTAAGGGTAGGTGAATACGTCAAACAGGGACAACCTATCGGAATCATGGGAAACACAGGTTATTCTTTTGGTCAGCACCTTCACTTTGAGCTTCATAAAGGAAGATGGATACTGGTAAGCATCGTCCACTTTCAATTTCCTCACGATCGTTGGGAACTCATAACCTTCTGTAAGATAATCCACAACATACTTATCTATCCCAGGATGGCTTAGAGTAGAATCTCAGTTTGGCCACTTTACATTCTGCCCTTTCACCTACATAGGACGATGGTCCGCTTAATGATAATATATCTCCCGGATGAATCACATCAGACTTTAATCCGTTCCATGATTTTAAATCACTTACTGAAAGATGATTGTCCTTAGCAATACCCCAAAGAGTATCACCAGACTTTACTGTATGAACACTTGAAGATGATGAAGGAGAAAGATCCTTGAAAAGATAATCTAATGGATCCCTTTAAATATTGATATTAAATTTTGCTGTGTAATTCAAATTTCACCCTTTCTGACTTTTGAAATTCTTCCTCAATAATTCTAGGTACAGAAGTTTTAAGAAAAAACTCAAGCATCTTAAGCTTAATTTCTTCACTAGGTTCATTAATTGAACCATATCTGAAATGCTTCATTCCTTAGTATATGAATCCTCTTATGACCAAAATTCGACCCAAATATATAGATATCTGTATATAATTTATTATTAATTTAAATACTTTCTTCTACTATATACCTACTTTTTAAAGTACTTTTGTTTCTAAATATTCATTATTTATTTCCCAAATTAAGTTTCGCACCCAAGTGCATCCTTGGGAGCGGGCGCAGTATATTCAAATGTATTAATATTAATAAAAGACGACCCTTTTTGACACTTTTGGTGTAGAGGGTTTTTATTTTGTCATAAATGGCGAACTGAGGATTCTTGGTTTGAGTTGCACTCTTCTTATCTACATTACACGAAAACGTATTCATCATTACTTTCTGGGCAAAATAGTTGTCATCAGGAAGGGGGATTTTATGACTACAATATTTGAAACAGTAAAAGACTATCTGCAAATGAATTTAGACAATGAACAGAAAAATCCATTACATGTCGGAGAAGTCATGAGTTGTTGGATGTACCTCGCCTTGATGGACGAGGCAACAGTTTATATACAAATTGGAGTGAATTCTACAACGGATGATGAAGTTAAATCATTGCTTATTGAAAGCTTGAAGCAATGTGAATCCCAAGGGGAGAGATTTAAGGAGTTTATGAAAAAAGAGGGTGTGCATTTACCGGCAACAAGTGAAGAACGTCCTGATTCTGATCCCAACGGTGTTCCCTTGGGGGTTAAGCTTACAGATGAAGAAATAATGAACGGATTGAGTATAAAAACAGTTGCAGCGGTTGTTCATTGTGCTACGGCTGCCAGTCAGTCGATTCGAAATGATGTAGGGTCTTTATTCATTCAATGCTTATTTGAAAAGATGAAATATGGAACCTCTTTAAAGAATGCTATGAGAAAGCGAGGGTGGATTAAGGTCCCCCCTTATTATTACCCTCCCGGAATGCCTAAGCAAAACTGAAGAAAGAAACCTATAGACAACCCCATGACAACTTAATGTCATGGGGTTGTTGATTCGCTGACAATTTATTAAAAGGGGGCGGTACGGTCTCACGAAACTTCTATGCTTACAATCCCATGCATATTAATAGTGAGTAAATTAGTGGACTTGACGGTAAACTCCTACAACTTTACCTAAAATAGAAACATTTCGCAAAATGATCGGTTCCATGGTCGAGTTTTCGGGCTGAAGTCGAACATAATCCTTTTCTTTGAAGAAACGTTTAACCGTTGCTTCATCTTCATCGGTCATCGCAACAACGATGTCCCCATTATTTGCTGTTTGCTGTTGGCGTACAATGACAAAATCACCGTCCAGAATACCGGCTTCTATCATACTGTCCCCCATAATTTCCAGCATAAAGACCTGCTCATCGGAAGGGGCCATCCGTTCAGGAAGAGGGAAGAATTCCTCCACGTTTTCAACAGCCGTGATTGGTTGACCGGCTGTAACTTTACCGATTAATGGAACGTTCACAACTCGTTGTCGAGGAATAGTATCCTCTTCAAGGTCCAGAATTTCAATTGCTCTTGGTTTAGTCGGATCTCGGCGGATCAGACCTTTACTTTCCAACCTGGCTAAATGTCCGTGTACGGTGGAACTAGAAGCAAGACCTACGGCTTCCCCAATTTCCCGTACGGAAGGCGGATACCCTTTTTCTCTTACTGCAACTTTAATATATTGTAGTATGTCCTGCTGTCTTTTCGACAATTTTGTCATGTTCACGCACCTCTATTATAGATCTTATGTTCCCATTATAGCATGTCCCTCAACTTGATACAAACATAAGTTCGAATTTTTGTTGACACCAAACGGATGTTCGTATTACAATGAATGTAACAAAACAGAACAAACATTCGCATGGGGGTAAATTTTATGTTAGCACATATTTGGACTCGATTCTCTTACATTATAATATTATTTGTTTTAGCTTTTTTATCAGCATGCTATTTACTGATCAATATAATGAATCAGCCTAGTTATCAAAGCATTACCGTTGAAGACGGTGATACTCTTTGGACGATTGCCAAACAGTATAATGAGGAATATTCTATGACTGTGGAAGAATTTATCGACTGGGTGGGTAAGGAAAACGATTTAACCTCTTTTGCTATTAAACCGGGTGAATCACTTGTGTTACCGATAGAAAATCCAACAATTTCAACCCAATCAGATTTCGAACTGGTAATGAATGAAGAATAGAGGGATAGAAGATGAAGGCAGTAATATACTGCAGGGTAAGTACGAAGAAAAATACACAGGAAACATCCCTGGAACGTCAGGAATCAGAACTCATTAAATTGGCGCGGGATCATCATTATGAAGTAAAAGCGATCATTAAGGATCAGGCAAGCGGTTTTGAGTTGGACCGACCTGGTGTTTTAGAGCTCTTGGACCTGGTTAGAGATGAATCGATTGAGGCTGTACTTATTCAGGATGAGACAAGAATCGGCAGGGGAAATGCAAAGATAGCACTTATTCACTGCCTGTTAAAAGATGAAGTAAAGATCATCAGTCAGACTCATAGTGGCGAACTTCACTTATCAGAGTCCGATTCAATGGTCATTAACATTGTCAGTATGGTAGAGGAATATCAACGTAAACTTCATAATTTAAAAATTAAGCGCGGCATGAAAAGAGCTGTAGAAAATGGCTTTCAACCACATAAAAATTTAAAAAACAAAGGAAATGCCGATGGCAGGGAGCGTATTGACGTTCCTGTTGAAGAAATCGTTCGATTAAGGAAAAATGAATTAACGTTCGCCGAGATCGCAGCCACTCTTAGAGGATTTGGATATGATGTCTCCAAAGCAACGGTTCATAGGCGATTTAAGGAATATATGACATCCCTTGATAATGCGTAACTCTTGTTTTATCTCCTTAAATCTAGTAACATGACGATAGTATATTGTATAGCTTTGAGTTATGTATTTGATTTTGCCGACTTTGCAATAAGGGAGTTTTTATAGATGCTTTCAAAACCAAAAATGAATCGAATCAACGAGCTTGCCAAAAAGGCGAAAAGCAGTGGTCTTACAGAGCAGGAAGCGAAAGAACAGACAAAACTTAGAAAAGAATACCTTGAAACGTTCCGTCAATCGATGAAGGGTACAATAGAAAATACAAGAGTCTTTGATCCTGAGGGTAATGAAGTAACACCGAAAAAGATTCAGGATATACAAAACAAGAAGAAAATGCATTAAGTATGGGAAATGAGCTGCCAGGTCTATCAAAGAGACTTGGCAGCTTTTTTGAATTGATTCATCCCAGTATGGTCACTACTATAAATTTTTAACCCGCTTTCCATGCCTCCGCTTTGAGTTCTACAAGGGTTTTTATTTTTCAAGGATGATAAAGTCATGTTATCATTCAAGATAGTTGTATAAACTACCAAAGAAGATTAATATTAATAAGGTACATTAAAAGGAAGGATGTCTGACATATGTTTGATAACACAGATCAGTTAGCAATTAATACAATTCGTACACTTTCAATTGATGCAATTGAAAAAGCAGGTTCCGGGCACCCGGGAATGCCTATGGGGGCAGCTCCAATGGCGTATGCACTTTGGACAAGGTTCATGAACCATAACCCTAAAAATCCAGAGTGGTTCAACCGGGATCGTTTCGTTTTATCAGCGGGACACGGATCTATGCTGTTGTATAGCCTGCTTCATCTTTCAGGCTACGATGTTTCGATGGATGACCTCAAAAATTTCCGCCAATGGGGAAGCAAGACTCCAGGACATCCAGAGTATAAGCACACTCCTGGTGTAGAAGCAACCACAGGACCACTTGGTCAAGGGATTGCTATGGCAGTAGGGATGGCTTTAGCTGAAAGACATTTGGCCACTACATACAACAAAGATCAATATAATATGGTTGACCATTTTACATACTCCATTTGTGGAGATGGCGATTTAATGGAGGGGGTTTCCTCTGAGGCAGCTTCTTTTGCTGCTCATTTAAAGTTAGGTCGCCTTGTTGTCCTTTATGATTCCAACGATATCTCCCTTGACGGTGAATTGGATAAATCTTTCTCTGAAAGTGTGAAGGGCCGTTTTGAATCATATGGATGGCAATATATCCGTGTTGAGGACGGGAATGACCTTGATGAAATTTCCAAAGCAATTGAAGAAGCGCAAGGGGACACATCTCGCCCGACAATGATCGAAGTAAAAACAGTCATTGGTTATGGAGCTCCTAATAAATCAGGAAAATCCGCCGTTCATGGAGCTCCTCTTGGTGAAGACGAAATGAAGCTTACGAAAGAAGCTTACAAGTGGACTTTCGAACAGGATTTCCATGTCCCAGATGAGGTATACAGCCGCTTCGAGGAAAAAATACAACAAGCGGGTTCTGAGAAAGAACAGGATTGGGCCAACCAATTCATTAAATACAAAGAAGAACACCCTGAATTAGCTACTCAATTAGAAGCAGCGATAAAAGGAGAACTTCCACAAGGATGGGATAAAGACATCCCTGTTTATGAAGAAGGAAAAGCACTGGCGAGCCGAGCTTCTTCCGGGGAAGTCTTGAATGCGATTGCTAAAAACCTTTCTTCATTCATAGGTGGCTCTGCTGACTTGGCAGGTTCTAACAAAACGATGATTAAAGATGAGAAAGACTTCATGCCAGAATCATATGATGGGCGTAATATCTGGTTCGGAGTTCGCGAATTCGGTATGGGTGCAGCCATGAATGGTATGGCTCTACACGGAGGACTTCACGTATTCGGAGGAACATTCTTCGTATTCAGTGATTATTTAAGACCTGCTATCCGCTTGGCGGCAATAATGGGATTACCTGTGACATATGTATTTACGCATGATAGTATTGCTGTCGGAGAAGATGGACCTACGCATGAACCTGTAGAACAGCTTGCTTCTCTACGGGCTATGCCTAACCTTTCTGTCATCCGCCCTGGTGACGGGAATGAAGTGGCAGCAGCTTGGAAATTATCCCTGGAGTCTACGGAGCAGCCTACCATGTTGGTGCTATCCCGTCAGGACCTTCCAACTCTTAAAGGTACAGCTGATAAAGCATACAACGGTGTTGGTAAAGGGGCTTATGTTGTTTCAGCTTCGGGCAAAGAACAGCCGGATGCATTACTGATTGCTACCGGGTCTGAAGTGCATCTTGCTGTAGAAGCCCAAAATGCCCTTGAAAAAGACGGCATCAGTGTTTCTGTTGTGAGTATGCCATCTTGGGATCGTTTTGAAAAACAGTCAAAAGAATATAAAGAATCTATCCTGCCTAAGAGCGTTAAAAAACGTCTGGCAATCGAAATGGGATCCCCGATGGGCTGGGATCGCTACGTTGGAGATGAAGGTGACATCCTGGCTATAAATGGTTATGGTGCATCTGCTCCTGGAGAGAAAGTCATGGAAGAGTATGGCTTCACTTCTGAAAATGTGGTTTCAAGAATCAAAGCTTTACTTCAGCAATAGTGAATGTAAAAGGTCAGCTCCTTACACTCTTTAAGGAGTTGGCCTTTTTATTTGGCCAAAGCAGTCTGAAAGCTCTTGCTTTTAATGACGAGTATGTTTTGTCAAGTATGGGTAAAGGGATAAGTAACTTTAAAAGTTTTCTATTCGTATACGAAGAGGTAAATTTCGTTCGACAAAACTAGTGCAGATTTTCAACATTTTGTGACAATGACTCCCTTCTAGTTGATTTATACTATATGAAAGAAAGGTAGGAGGGAGTAAAGGTGCGAAATTATCAAATCTATTGGATTGAAGAATTGTTTGTCCAGCACTACTATGGTCGGGAAAGAATGTTCTATCAGTTGTTTTCTGATTGGGATGAAAGTATAGGTGATCTTCACGAAATCGTCTCTAAACAAGTAGATTACATTACGAAACCTATCCCATACCTTCCTACACAAAGACTCCTGCAACACGAAATCACGAAGGTTGAGGGGGCAGCATGGATTGACTCTGTTGCAACAATTGAAAGAAAGAAAACAGGCGCTACACTTGTTTTGAATGAAAAGTCGATGACCTTGAATGCCTGGGGCCACGATGAATCAGAGTATATCTTTTTTGAAATTTTACGGAGAAATATGGGCCAGCTCTTGGCAGTGGACATTAAAAATGAACGTTTCGGATGGTTAAAACCGATAAAACAAAGAAAGTTTATATATTAATATGAAATTTTGACCAAAATATTGTATAATGTTTCAGGGTTTAGTACACTTTTAGAAGGACAACACGAAGGAGGAAGTAAGAGTATGGGAACGACTGGGTTACTTATTCTAGTAGGAGTTCTGGCATTACTTGCTGGAGTTGCACTAGGATTTTTCATTGCTCGTAAATATATGATGAGCTACCTTAAGAAAAATCCACCAATTAACGAGCAAATGTTACGCATGATGATGATGCAAATGGGTCAAAAACCATCCCAAAAGAAAATCAATCAAATGATGAATGCCATGAATAAGAACATGAAGTAATAGTTAGAAGCACTCAGGTGATGAGTGCTTTTTCTATTTATAGGGCATCCTGATGTGTAAGTTGCATCCTATTATTTTTAGGATAATGTGATTATTTTTGTAAATTCATAAAAACTTAAAGGTTCTGGGACAGATTGAAATTAAATGTATGATAAAATATAGTCCGGAGGGAGTCATATGAATAAATGGATGATTGTTTCACTGTCTCTTTTAATTCTTGTTGCCGGATGCAGCAATAAGCCTCAAGAAGTGATAGATGAAGAAACGCTTGAAATTCAAAATAGTGCTGCAGGTGATGCACGTGAATATTTAAATTATAAAGTGAACAAAGAAAAAAAATCGGTAAATCGTGGTCTTATAACAATGACAATCAACAACCGCAGTGATATGGATGAAATCGAGACGGGTCTTATGTCACTGTCCACCGAGCATTTTTCCCCTGAAAAGTATATCTATCAAGACGGTCAGTATTTAAAAAAACTAAGTTCATGGTTAGGAAGAGAGTCTAAATCCAATAAGTTAGGGCTTAACCCCGCTTTAAAGATTACTGACGATATGCCGTGGGAACAGCAAATGGAACTGGAAAAGAAAAATCCCATGTACCTTGCCTATATTCATGAGCAAAATTATGTAGATGCAGATGGAAATATTAAAGGGATCTCACTTGGTCTGGCAATGAATTCAGTCGATTACATTCGTGTGGAAGATGAAAAGAAGCTCATGCATTTTGATGAAGCGAACATTAACGAGAAAATGATGGAAGAGTACGGGAAAAAAGTGGCTGGCACTGTCGTTAATCGGGTCAGGGCAATCAAAGATTTAAAAAATGTACCCATCATGATTTCGATTTATAAACTTCAGCCGTTAAACAGTGTGGTCTCAGGTAATTATATCGCTACAACTTACTTGGATGATAACGATAATAAAATTAAAAAATGGGATGATCTATCAGACAAATATTTTTACTTTCCCAGTGATGAAGGGGAAGAAAAGGATCGCGATTTATATAATAGAATCCGTGATTTAGAAGATTATGTTTCGAAATACTTCTCTCATCAGGATATCGAATTTGTTGGAAAAGGCCTATATAAGAAAGACACGTTAAACAAACTGGTCATTGATGTACATACTGGTATGGTGAAAGAAACAGAGCTAATAGGGTTCGCACAGGCGATCGGGCCTGAAATTGTCGATTACTTCCCGCACACGCCGGTCTACCTTTATGTAAAAACACCAAAGGGCCTTAAAGCCACCATTGTCAAAGAAGTAGACCAAGAACCATTTGTACAAATTCACTAAGAAAATTGTGATCGTAAGAGGCTGGGATATAACTATATCGATCCCAACTAGATACGAACAATTCAGATTCAAAAGTCTTTATTTCAACACTGTTGAATTACGTACTAGACTTCACTTTCCTTGGGCGGAAGTCTTTTTCTACACTTCATTTAACAGCTGGAACCAATAATGGACACTAATATGCTTTATTTAAAATGAATAAAAATCCGAACGATCTCGATTTTCCTAAAAGAATTTCGAATGATCGTTCGGATTTTTCTTTGCCTAATACATTTTTATCTCAGCCTCTTTATGTAGTGAGAATTATCAACCGGTTCCATTAATTAAAAAAAAGTCATTTCTCATTTTTCTGAAATTTGGTAAAATAATGATTCGATTTTATCATGATTCGGGGGAAACAGAATGAAGGTGTTTTTAGATTTAAAGTGGTTTTTTATACAGGAGAAAAAGTCATACATCACAGGAGCGATCCTTCTGTTATTGGTGGCATTTCTTCAATTGATTCCACCAAAGGTAGTTGGGATTGTGGTCGATCGTATAAAGGGACATTCGTTGATCACAGAAGACATGGTGAAGTGGATCCTGATTCTGATATTAACCGCACTATCCATGTATGGCCTCCGATTTGTATGGAGAATCATGATCTTCGGTTCCGCTACCAAGCTTTCCCGTTTACTGAGGAACGAGCTTTATCATCATTTCACTAAAATGTCCCCTGCCTTTTATCAAAAAAGGCGTGTAGGGGATTTGATGGCTCACGCAACGAATGACATTCAAGCGATTCAACAGACTGCGGGTGTAGGAGTACTCACCCTGGTCGACTCCTTAGCAACTGGAGGATTTGTCATATTGGCCATGGCTTTTACAATTAGTTGGAAGCTGACCCTAATTGCGCTCATTCCGATGCCCTTGATGGCGATTTTGACAAGTTACTATGGGACACTCCTGCATAAACGATTTCATAAAGCTCAAGAAGCATTTTCGGCATTGAATGATAAAACCCAGGAAAGTGTAGCAGGAATTAAAGTCCTGAAAACGTTTGGTCAGGAGAAAGAGGATATCGAGTCCTTCAGGCTGCATTCGGAAGAGGTGGTACAGAAGAATATTTCTGTTGCAAGAGTAGATTCATTATTTGATCCGACTATATCCATTATTGTAGGAATTTCATTTTTCTTGTCGATTGTATTCGGTTCAAAGTTTGTTATAACCGGGGGAATGACAATTGGAGAATTGATTTCATTCACCACTTATCTCGGGCTTTTAATATGGCCGATGCTTGCTTTTGGATGGCTTTTTAATATTGTAGAAAGAGGTCGTGCTTCATATGACCGCGTTGCCGCACTACTCAATGAAAAGGTGGACATAGAGAATTCAGGAGTATTGGAACAAGCCCCGACAGGAGATATCGATTACCGTATTTTCTCTTTTTCTTACCCTGGTGAAGATGTGAATACACTGGAAGAAATTCATTTTTCCATACAAAAAGGTCAAACTATCGGAATCGTTGGAAAAACAGGGGCAGGAAAAACCACTCTATTAAAACTCTTACTGAGAGAGTTTGAAGGATACAAAGGAGAGGTGAGATATGGGGGTAACGTGATTCAGAATTATAAATTACGGTATTTGCGGGACTGCATAGGATATGTCCCTCAGGATCACTTTCTATTTTCTGCTACCATTCAGGAGAATATTGCCTTCTCGAATCCTATGACATTAGTGGCACAAGTCCAGTCAGCAGCAGCACAGGCACACATTCATGAGGATATCAGCAGGTTCCCTAATGGATATGCCACAGTCGTCGGGGAAAGGGGAGTTTCTCTATCAGGTGGCCAAAAGCAGAGGATATCGATTGCAAGAGCTCTCTTAATGGACCCTGAAATACTTATTCTCGATGATTCCCTGTCAGCGGTGGACTCTAAAACAGAAGAATCAATCCTGACTTCACTGAAGCAAAATCGTGCCGGTAAGACGACGATGATCACTTCTCATCGACTAAGTGCCATTCAACATGCAGACTTGATCATTGTCCTTGAAGCAGGGAAAATCATCGAGAGAGGTAGTCATCTTGAGTTGATGAAGGAAAATGGCTGGTATAGAGAAATGTATCTCAGCCAACAACTGGAAAAACTTGTAGAGCATGGAGGGTAAGAAATGGAACGCATAGAGACATTGACGCCTAAAGAGCAGCGAATTATTTTTTACCGCCTCATGAGATACGCAAAGCCTCATAAAAAAACGATTGTGGTCGCTTTTTCATTATTGCTCTTGGCGACTATCGGTGATATTTTGGGACCAATCATCATAAAGGTCTTCATTGACGATTACTTAACGCCAAGGTTGTTTCCATATGGTCCACTAACAGGTTTAGCTTCAGCGTATTTATTGATTCAGGTAGGGAATGTATTGATTTCCTATTTTCAGATATTGAAGTTCCAGGAAATCGCCCTGAAAATCATCCAGCAATTGAGGGTAGATGTCTTTACGAAGGTGCAGGGTCTTGGAATGAAGTACTTTGATCATACTCCTGGAGGGAGCATTGTCTCCCGGGTAACGAATGATACAGAAGCAATCAAGGATATGTTCGTAAGTGTACTGGTATCATTTATTCAAGGGGCTTTTCTTTTGACGGGAATATTCATTGCCATGTTCATCCTTGATGCCCGTTTAGCTTTCTTTTGTCTATTCATTTTACCGGTCATTCTCTTGATTATGAAAATGTATCGCACTTATAGCTCCATCTTCTATCAGGATATCCGTGAGAGATTGAGTCAGCTCAACGCAAAGCTCAGTGAATCCCTTCAAGGAATGTCAATCATCCAAGTATTCCGCCAGGAGAAAAGACTAAGAGAAGAGTTCGGGGAAATAAATGAAAAACATTTTTTCGCAGGTATGAAGAATATAAAGGTGGATGGGTTATTATTAAGACCCGCAATCGATCTCGTGTATGTCATGGCCTTAATTGTGGTCTTGAGCTATTTTGGAATCACTTCTTTCGATCAGCCGATTGAAATAGGTGTCCTTTATGCTTTTGTGAATTATCTGGACCGATTTTTCGAACCGGTTAATCAAATCATGATGAGATTATCCATGTTTCAACAGGCCATCATTGCGTCTTCACGCGTTTTCAAGCTGTTGGATGAAGAAGAGGATTCTCCGGGACAGATGATAGAAAACGAAAAGAAGTACTCGATTCGGAAAGGGGAAGTTGTATTTGACAATGTTTCGTTCTCATATGATGGGGTGAATGATGTACTAAATAATATATCCTTCACAGCAAAGCCTGGTGAAACAGTCGCACTTGTCGGGCACACAGGAAGCGGTAAGAGCTCAATCATCAATTTACTGATGAGATTCTATGAATTTCACCGGGGTGACATTTCAATAGATGGCCGAAGCATAAAATCTTATCCAATAGAAGAACTTCGTCAGAAGGTGGGCCTGGTCCTTCAGGATCCATTCCTATTCTTTGGGGACATAAGGTATAATATTAAGCTTCATGACGATCAAATGTCTGATAAAGAGGTGGAAGCGGCGGCTGAATTTGTACAGGCGAATGCCTTTATTAAAAAACTTCCTGGAGGGTATTCTCACCCTGTGGTTGAAAGGGGTTCTACACTTTCAAGCGGACAGCGGCAATTGATCGCGTTCGCTCGTACAATTGCTACCAAACCGAAGATTCTTGTCCTTGATGAAGCAACAGCGAATATTGATACTGAAACGGAAGAAGCGATTCAAAGTGCCATGAAGAGCATGAGAACAGGCAGAACGACCATTGCCATCGCCCATAGGTTATCAACCATTCAGGATGCAGATCTCATCTTGGTACTGCATCAAGGGGAAATTGTAGAGCGTGGCAGCCATAAGGAATTACTTCTTCACAAAGGGATTTATCATAAAATGTATCTTCTTCAAAATGGTTTGGTCCATGGTATAGAGGATGCCACCTCTGAAATGTAAGAATGAAACAGGAAAAGGGAGACACCATATAGCAGGAGTCTCCCTTTTCCTGTTTCATTATATAAGGAATAATGTATTTATATGTAAGGTTAAGTTCAGCTCATTTGTGGAGTGCAGCATTTTTTTATGTATCGGGAGTTGTAGCTATTTAACAGACGATCAAGTTCCTGACTAAATTGAATAGCTTGAGGTGACGTGAGTCCATTTTCAGCAACAATATCAATTAATTGAGCACGCTTTTTTTCAATTCGTTCGAGAAGCTCTTTTTTAGACACGGCTGTTTCCTTTCTTTTGTATATCCTGACAAGTGGAATACAAAACTAGTAATAACTGTAACTTTTTATTAGTATAACGAAAACAACACTTATTTTCAAAGTAAAATTAACGGTTTTCTAAAAAGAAAAGAGACTTTAATACAATTGAAAGAGTAAATATAGGTTGTAACGAAATGGTCACAAATCTTTCACACAAACATTCCTCATAGTTTGAAGCATTGTTTGATAGAATAAGGATATATACTGAAATGTAGGAGATGTAGAAATGTCTGATATTAATATTTTTTTAGCCTTTGGGGCAGGTTTTCTCAGCTTCATATCCCCATGCTGCTTACCCTTATATCCCGCTTTTCTTTCATATATAACCGGGATGAGTGTCAATGAACTGAAATCGGATAATGCCATGCTCCAAAGAAGAAGTTTATTACATACGTTATTTTTCTTGATCGGTTTCTCAGCCATTTTTATAGCCATTGGTTTTGGGGCGTCCTTTGTTGGAAACTTCTTTTTGAATTATAAAGACCTGATTCGACAGCTTGGGGCGATTTTTATCGTCATATTTGGTTTGGTGGTCATTGGAGTCTTTACCCCGGAGTCCTTGATGAAGGAACGCAGATTTGAGTTTAAGAATAGACCTGCGGGATTTATAGGTTCTATCCTGATTGGAATGGCATTTGCAGCAGGGTGGACTCCATGCACAGGACCGATCCTTGCTTCAGTGCTGGCACTCGCAGCAACCAATCCAGGTTCCGGCGTCATGTATATGGCAGCTTACGTATTAGGTTTTGCTATTCCTTTCTTCATTCTTTCATTTTTTATAGGAAGAATGAAGTGGATCAGAAAGAACAGTGGAAAGATAGTGAAAGCAGGTGGATTTGTCATGATTGCTGTAGGGATCATGCTATTCTTTGACTGGATGACCGTCATTCTTGCTTACTTTACATCCATTTTCGGCGGCTTTCAAGGATTTTAGAAAAGCGGCGGCTAATTTACAGAATAAATTGAATAAACATTACATTATATGGTATAGTTTAGATGGATGAATTAGGTAAATATACTCATTAGACATCGAAAGTATATACGAGGAGGAAACATCTGTGGCAACGATACTTGTAGTGGATGATGCAAAATTTATGAGATTGACTCTGGGAAACATGCTTTCCTCCGGCGGGCATGAAGTCGTTGGTGAAGCTGAGAATGGACTTTTGGCCGTTGAAAAGTATCGTGAGCTTCAGCCTGACCTGGTAACGATGGATATCACCATGCCGGAATTGAATGGAATAGAAGCGGTTAAGAAGATTCTAGCCGAGTTCCCTCAAGCGAAGGTTATTATGTGTTCGGCGATGGGGCAGCAAAAAGTCGTAGTGGAAGCAATTGAAGCAGGGGCGAAAGACTTTATTATAAAACCCTTTGACGAAGTCCGTGTAGACGAAGCTATTAAAAGAGTATTAGGATAATATCGAAAGAGAGATTGAAGCTTCCATTCATTCTCTCTTTTTTGTATTTTCGTTTTTCCTTCATTTGGGCTATAATAAGGGAAGGTATGAAAGTAGATGATAAAAGGATGATGATGCTTTATGATGATTGCTTCATCCATTGTAGCGATTTGCATGGGATTTATGGTGATATTTATTAGGATGAAGGCTCAGAAAAGACCGGTAAGCGGCAAGAAGATTATACTCCCACCACTCTTTATGAGCACAGGTGCATTAATGTTCTTATTTCCAGCTTTTCGGGTCAATGTTAGTGAATTTTTAGAGGCCCTTACAGTAGGCATGCTATTCTCACTATTGTTAATCAAGACGTCGAAGTTTGAAATTCGTGAAAATGATATTTATTTAAGACGCTCCAAAGCGTTTGCCTTCATTTTGATAGGCCTCTTGTTCATTCGAATTGTGGCCAAGTCGATCCTTAGTACTTCAATTGATTACGGAGAACTGAGCGGAATGTTCTGGATACTGGCATTTGGTATGATCGTCCCGTGGAGGATAACTATGTATATCCAATATAGAAAGCTGCATCAGGAAAATCAAGACCTGACGACAAATTCAATTTAATACACCGGTAAAAAGCAGGGGGGTCTCCCTCTGCTTTTTTTGTTTTAGAGTGATAACAGCAGGATTAAAATTTTATTACAATGCTGATAGATAAGCTTACTGGTGAATCGAGTTGGGCAAAAGGAGAGAAGATGAAAAAAAGATATTGGTGGGATAGCGATTGTTTACGTTAGCAGATATATGGACATTTTTTCTGGCCTTCTTTTTTACATTGCCATTGGTCACCATATTACACGAAGCAGGTCATATCCTTGTTGCAAGGATATTCGGTGCCAAGATAAAATTTACCATTGGAACTGGAAAGCATCTCATAAATATTGGCCCTTTGGAAGTGAAGAGGATGTATTTTATGGAGGGGTGGTGTCAGTATAAGGAGTTACAATACAACAAGGTCTGGGTGCATGTTCTTATTTATTTATCAGGAAGCTTATTCAATTTGATTGGGATTTTATTGATAAATTTTCTGATCTATGAAGGGGTCATACCTGTTCATATCTTTTTCTATCAATTTGTTTATTTCTCGGTTTACTTTATTTTCTTTTCATTGTTTCCATTTAGGAACGGTGAAGGAAAACCGAGTGATGGCCAAGCGATTATGGACGTCATTCGATTTGGTAAGGCAGAAGATCCCATTGATTGATGATCATAAAACGAGACTAAAAAAGGTAAACGATTAACGTTTACCTTTTTGGGATTTCTTCCATTTTGCATACAGAAAAGCCGCACCAACAATCATTATGAAATATAACACAATCGGAATAATAAGTATTGATCCCATTTAGTTCCCTGCCTGTTATTTTAGAATAAATGTTCATAGGGGGTAACTTCTATCCTCATCTCATCAAGTTTTTTTCTCAAAAACTTATGATCCCGTTTCGGAGTCGCAAGAATATATCCTTTGATGACTAATTCTTGGGTAATGGCTTCGGCCCTTTCATTTAGTGCCATTTCCCCGATCTTTCCGGCGATTTTTTGCTTCGCTACATCTCTGAATAATTCAGGGACGGGGGTAACCAATTCATTAAGCATGTTCTTTTCGTCATCGCCCCATAGGTGGATGGTTTCATTCACATAATGCTCCTCCCAATCCAAATCAGATTTGCCATCCTCTTTTGGAAACCTCTTTAAGAATTTTCGGAACATGAAGAATCCCCCGATGGCAAATGAAGCTACTAAAAAAACGACCCAAAAAAGGATGAAATATAAGAACCAACCTTCAAGCATGTTTTTCACCTCAGTTTAAAAGCGAGTGTATCGTATACAATTATAGACAAGGAGATTGCCTGTGACAAGAATATCATTGAATTTACAAAAAAGAAGGCTATACTGTTCTTAATTAGAAATGATATACTAATAAATAACAAATATCGTGAAAATTCTTTCTATTTCGAATGTATTTTTAATTTTGTACGGATAGGAGGCTCGAAGGGTGAAATATGGAGGTAGGATTGTATCTGTCCTTACTGGACTTATATTAGTCATTACGTGGGATTTTATTTATTACTTTGTTCTCCAATATCCAGTGGATTTGAAGGTGGATATGGTCTTTACTCTCTTGATTCTCTTTATCAGCTACTATATGGGGAAACATTATGACATCAGTCATAACACC
The DNA here is from genome assembly GCF_904424705.1 of Rossellomorea arthrocnemi. Classification (GTDB taxonomy): domain Bacteria; phylum Bacillota; class Bacilli; order Bacillales; family Bacillaceae_B; genus Rossellomorea; species Rossellomorea arthrocnemi. The sequence continues at coordinate 261,465 of NZ_CAJGBF010000003.1, forward strand.
CTGGCAGCTTTAAGAAAGAGTGAGGAGAGGGTGAAGCTTCTCAATGAAGAAATGCAACATGTTCTTCAAAGTATTGATGAAGTGGTGTTTCACACAAATGCCAAGGGCGAGTTTCAATTCCTCAATCAATCCTGGGAAGACTTTACGGGATATTCAGTCAAAGAAAGCCTACATAAGAATGCGCTGCATTTCATCTCCCTCAATGAACGTCATGAAATTCTCCGACTGGTAAGACAAAGCGTCAGCATGAAAAGGGAGAAGACCAGGATGGATTTCTCTTACCAAAAGAGGGATGGACAGTATCGTTGGGGTGATGTCAATATCAAATTGAACTATAATGAAAATGGTGATCTGCTCGGTACAGTCGGTACCATTTCAGACATTACTGAAAGAGTACATAATGAAGAAGAATTGATGGAAATGAATGAAACACTGGCGATTGAATCTCAAAAACTCTCAGTTGCAGGGCAACTAGCTGCCGGGATCGCTCACGAAGTTCGGAACCCCCTTACGTCAATCAATGGATTTTTGCAATTATTAAGAGATGATGCCAATGAGAAAACGAAGGAATATTTAGGGATTGTCTTTTCTGAAATCAAGCGAATCGAGTTGGTCCTGAGTGAGTTATTGATTCTTGCAAAGCCGCAATCTGTCACGTATAAACGGATTAATATCATCGAGACACTGGAACAGGTATCGAAATTATTAAATACGAATGCCATTTTATATAATATCGAAATTCAAACGAATTTTCATGAAAGAGAGCTTTATATCCGCGGCGATGAAAATCAGTTAAAGCAGGTTTTTATAAATTTAATTAAAAATGCCATAGAATCCATGCCTCACGGGGGAACGATTACTATTGACGCGGATATCAACTCTCATAACAAAGTACAATTGATATTTAAAGATGAGGGTGTAGGAATGAAGAAGGAAACCCTTGATAAACTCGGTGAACCTTTCTTCACGACTAAAACTAAAGGAACCGGACTGGGCCTTACAATTTGTTTGAGAATTCTCCGAGATCATGGAGCTGATATCCGTGTACAAAGTGAACTGGGGGAGGGGACAACTTTTCACATTTTGTTTGAAGGCGTGCAGGCTTCAGAAAGAAGGAAACGTGAATTTTTGCAAAAACAATGAAAAAGAACCCTTATGTGTGCATAAGGGTTTTTAAGTATGTAAATGAGCCTTTTCTAATTGGCGGGACTGCCTGGGAATCGAACCCAGCGGAGACGGCACGCGCCTCCCAAAAGTTTTGAAGACTCAGGCAAGCACCAGCTCAACAATCAGTCCCGAACATGTAGCATACATAAGTTATACCATGTGATAAAAACAAGTTCAAATAATTAAAATGCTCCTTCATACCAATGACCTATAACTATAGTTAGAAGGAGTAGTAAATGAATGCTGTTTATTTTAAATATTTATAAGATTTAAACTTTGGTGAAATCTGCAAATATTTCTTTACCATTTGAATATCTCCATGTTAAGATACTTTTTGCCGGCTAAAAAAAAGTGAAGTAAGCGATTTCCTGATAGAGTTGCTTGCTCGTTAAATACTTGAACATATTGATAGAGACAGAGAGGGGAAACAACTATGAAAAAAGTATGGTTATTAGGTCTGGGATTAACATTAGCACTTGCAGGATGTTCCGATTCAGGTTCTGACAAAGAGAAAAAAGATGAAGCGGCAAGCACGGAAGAGAATACGGATGCTGCTGGAGATTTAATGGATTTCTACTTGAATTTAACAACAACCGTTAATGGTGTTGATATGGATTTAAATGGCTATGAAGGAGCAATGGCTGGGGAAGAGCCTCCAGCTGGAGACGAATTGGCTAAATTGAAAGAATCTGCTGCAGCATCGGCGAAAGCATCAGCGGAAGCGGTAGAAGGCATGGAGATCCCTAAAGGTTTGGATGATCAAAAGGAAGCGGTTGAAACATTCAAATCTACCTTGGCAGAATCGTATAACATGAAAGCTGATGCACTGGCAAAAGAGGGCGAAGCAGATATGACAGCAGCAGATGAAAAATTAAACGAAGCAGAAAATCAAATCAAGGAAATTCTTGATGAGGCTGGTCTGGTAAGCTCAAGCTTAATCAGCGATATTAACGGGTAATACCATAACCCGGAAAAGTATTCCCATCATAAAAATGTTTTTACAACATTAATATAAAAAGCGAATCCATCGTTACGGATTCGCTTTTTTTGTTCATGAGTGTACCCTTTTCCTCACCAGTTTCCTATATAAATAATGAAAGGAGGGAGAGGATGGAATCGATTATTTCCTTTGTTTCTGAAGTAGGCTTTCCGATTGTGGTCACGATGTATCTTCTTTATCGGATCGAGACTAAGCTTGATGCCGTCATCACGTCGATCCAAACACTACCTCAGCAACTCAAAGAATAATGAAAAGGGGGCCGTTTTATAGGGTCCCCTTTTTATGATGTTTTATAGTGGAAAAAAGAGAAGGTTAGTATGATTATTATATCAGTGTTTTCCATACACGTAGACCTTGAGAGTTTGATATAATTTAGATAGCAGAAAGACCCGAGAGGAGATACTTGTAGTGAAATTCATTCATACCGCTGATTGGCACCTGGGTAAATTGGTGCATGGCATATATATGACAGAAGAACAAAGGTACATATTGGAGGGATTCATTGAGCTTGTGAAAGAGGAAGAACCGGATGCAGTTGTCATTGCAGGGGATCTCTATGATCGATCAGTTCCACCTACAGAAGCAGTGGAACTATTAGATGAAGTATTATTTCGTATCAATGTTGAGCTTGACACACCGATTGTGGCTGTGTCAGGCAACCATGATAGTGCAGAGAGGTTGTCATTTGGATCGTCATGGTACAAACATAGCCAATTTTTTATAAAGGGGAAAGTCTCTACAGATTTTACACCCATCAATATAAAAGGTGTCAACTTCCACTGCGTTCCTTATGCTGAACCAGGAACCGTCAGACAAATACTGGAAGATGACTCAGTCATTAGTCACCATACAGCGATGGAAGCCATTGTAAAGAGAATGGAAGAATACATGGAACCTGATGAACCACATGTTTTTGTTGGTCATGCATTCGTACTTGGAGGGAAAACGACGGATTCGGAACGTACCCTTTCTGTCGGGGGGTCAGGTTGTGTGGGAGCTGACGTGTTCCGTTCTTTCCATTATACTGCCCTTGGACATCTTCATAGCCCTGATGCCATTAAACATGAAACGATAAGGTATTCCGGCTCCCTATTGAAGTACTCTTTTTCAGAAGCTTCCCAGAGGAAATCTGTCACCATTGTTGAGATGGAGGAAGACGGAACTTTCCGATTGAGGGAAAAAGTGCTTCAGCCTAAACAGGACATGAGGGAACTGCGGGGTCTGATGAAAGAGTTGCTCGACCCAGCTTTTTATCAGTCTCAGAAGGTGGATGATTATCTGAAGGTAACACTTCATGACGAAGGTACCTTGATTGATCCGATCAATCAACTGAGACAAGTATATCCCAACGTCCTTCATCTTGAGCGGAAAAGGGATCTAACAGATGCTAAAAAGAAAAACACGTTCCAGGTGTTGGAGGATAAAAGAAGGTCGGAACTGGACTTGTTTAAAGAGTTCTACAATGATATGACAACGGGTGAATTCACTGACGAAAAGGAAGACGTGATACAAAATGTAATTGATATCGCCAGAAGGGAGGTTGACCAGGCATGAAGCCCCTTCAACTAGTGTTGCAGGCATTTGGACCATATGCAGGTAGAGAAACCATTGACTTCCGTACCCTGGGTAACCGTACTATGTTCGTTATATCCGGGAAAACCGGTTCAGGAAAGACAACGATCTTTGATGGGATTTCTTATGCTATTTACGGAAAGGCAAGTGGAGAAGATCGAAGTCCGACTGAATTGAGAAGTCAATTTGCTAATAATGATGACATAACAGAAGTAGAACTTCTATTCAGTTTACGTGGAAGAAAGTATCGTATATGGCGTTCACCACAACAAGATAAAAAGAAAGCAAGGGGTGAAGGGTACACAACCATCAACGCCCGGTCCGAATTATATGTATACGATGATGATGGGGTAGAACAGCTTCTAGCTGCAAGTGTTAGAGAGGTTGACGAGAAGATAAAAGAGATGATCCAGCTAGATGCCAACCAGTTCAGGCAGATTCTTATGATTCCACAAGGGGAGTTTCGTAAGCTTCTCACATCAGATAGTAAAGATAAAGAACTTATATTACAACGCCTGTTTCATACAGAACTTTATAAGACGATTCAGGAGAAATTGAAATCTGAGGCTGATGATTTGAAAAAATCCGTCCAAACCTCAATTGAAGAACGAACAAGAGAATTGCTCAGAATCCATTTTGAAGAAAATGAAGAACTTCAATCGCTATTATTAGAAAATCCATTGAATGATCATCGCATTCTTCAACTACTATCTCCTCAGATTCAAAAAATGGAAGAAATGGAGAAAAAGCTTCAACAACAATATGAGATTGTTCAGAAGAAACGAGATGTCCTACAGAAGGATCTCGCAGAAGGAAAAGGTTTGGTCGAGAGATATGATCTTCAGGAAAAATTAAAGAATCAAAGAGAATACCTGTTATCAATAAAACCGGAAATTGATTCCATAGATCAAGATATTTTATTGGCCCAGCGAGCTTCCCGTTTAGTACAACAAGATGAGTATTGCCACAAACTTAATCGGGATCTCAGTGAACTGAAGAGTCAATTAGCCAAACTTTCCGAGGAAAAACAAACAATATCAGAAAAACGATTGATAGCTAAATCGACATTAGAAAAAGAAATGAAAAATGAGAATTTGAGGGAACAAGTTTCAAAGAGAGTTACTCAGCTTGAACATATGGAAAAAGATATAGACTCTTTAGATACTTTAATGAAGGAAACGGGTGAATTCAAAGAAAGGTACGAAAATCAACAGGAGATTGTCAAGAAACAGACCGAGCAGATTTCATTTTTGCAACAAGGTATAAAAGAACGTGAAAAATGCCTTAAAGATGGAGAAATGGCTCAGGAAGATTTATTTCAACTTGAAAAAAACCTACAGGAAAGGCTTTCCTTACTAGAACAGCTAGGCGAGATCCAAAGGATGGAACGAAATCTTCTTGATGTCACATCCCGGAGTGAAACATTAAAAAAACAATATAGTCAACTTCAGCTTGATGTTCAGGATGCGTCTGAAACACTAATCTTCTTAGAAGAAAAGTGGAATTCTGCTCAAGCTGCCTTGCTTGCTAGGGGTTTAACAGACCATTCTCCATGTCCAGTATGTGGCTCAGTGCATCATCCCAGTCCTGCCGCTGAGGCAGATTCTTTACCTTCCGGGGAAGATCTGAAGGTGGCCAAAGGAAAGCAACAGGAATTGGAGCATGAAGAGAAAAAAATGAGCTTGGTCATTGCCCAAGAAGAAACGAAAATGCAAAGTATTCAGGAACAGATTGAATACTCTATCAAAAAAATGAGTGAAAAGAAACCTGATTTTAGTGACCTTGAAATCGGGGATCTCCTCTTGGAGACGAAGAAAGAGATCGAAACTTTGAAAACTGTCATCACTTCTAAGAAAAAAGAAGTGGAGCAGGTAAATATCATGCGAGAAGAAGTGAGAAATGGAAGGGAAAAACTCGAAGAACTTGAGGGTGCAAAAGGAAAGAACCAGCAAAGGCTACAAGAACTTAATACTTTATTTCACACAAAGAATACAACTCTTGAAAAGGTGAAAGAGTCAATCCCAAATGAACTCAGAACAAAAGCTCTATTTCTACAAGTGTTACAGGGAGAAAAACATAAACTAAAAGGTTTAAAGGCGTCATTTGAACACGCTCAAAAGCAATATTATGAACTGACAAACCTAGATAGTGTAAAGGAATCGCAAGTTAGAGAGAAAGAAATCCAAATAGAAAAAGTGAACAAAGAGATGAAAGATGAAAGGGATGCATTTCTCGCTCTACTCACGGAACAAGGGTTTTCCCATTACAAAGCCTTCCAGAAAGCGAAAAAGACAGAAGGGGAAATTATGGTACTTCAAGAAAGAGTGAAGAAATTCGGGGAGGACCTGCGCTCGGTTTCTGATCGTTTATCTGATATTGATCAACACTTAAAAAATAAGCAGCGGCCAGATGTGCAAAAGATTGAAGAAAACATAATTAAAGTTACAGATGAATTAAAGAGAGTAAATGACGAGTTAAATAAGGTCAGTACGAATAGAAAGGAAAATAAGCTCATTCTGTCCAGGGTCATTGGAATAAACGAAGAGATAAAGCATTTTGAATCAAGGTATCAAACCGTCGGTCATTTGGCGGAAGTAGCTCGGGGGCAGAATGCAAATCGCATCACATTTGAGAGGTATGTTCTGGCATCATTTCTGGAGGATATCCTTCAAGTAGCCAATGAGAGATTGATTAAAATGACTTCTGGCCGATATCAATTGATTCGAAAAACAGACAGAAGTAAAGGTAATGTACAGAGTGGTTTAGAACTGCTTGTCTTTGATCAATACACAGGTCAGGAGAGACATGTAAAAACCTTGTCGGGTGGAGAAAGCTTTAAGGCATCCCTGGCTTTAGCCCTTGGCCTGGCAGATGTGGTCCAGCAATACGCTGGTGGAGTATCTCTAGAAACGATGTTTATTGATGAAGGGTTCGGGACACTCGATCCGGAATCACTTGATCATGCCATCGAAGCACTGATGGATATACAAAGCAGCGGGCGGTTAGTAGGGTTAATTTCACATGTTCCGGAGTTGAAAGAGAGAATCGATGCCCGGCTTGAGGTCATATCTTCACAAAGTGGAAGCAGGACTGAATTCCAATTCTTAGCATAGGCGCACATTACGCATTTAAAAAGGTCAAGGATCATAATCCTTGACCTTTTTGCTATGGGATCTCGAGTCTTGTATAACTCCACGATGTTTTCAAACAAGATAAGTGGGACATAAATATAGGTAAAATGACTAAACAAGTGGAGAGTTCAAATGAAGAGTATCCGTAAAATTTTAATTCCAAGACAATTATTACTGCTGTTGATTCTCTCAACAGGCTTATTAAATCATGTCATGTTGATCCCAAGTATCCTCCAAGCAGCGGGCCGGGACGGGTGGATCAGTATCCTTGCAGTCTATCCCATCCTTTTTCTCCTAACATTATTAATCTTTTACATCATTAAGCATTCTCCAAATGAAGGCTTCTTTCATTTGCTTCAGCAGAAATGGCCAAGATGGGCAGTACTATTATTTTCCCTCCCTATCGGTTTATTTTTGTTTTCAAGTGCATACATAACCTTTCTTGATTTAATACTATGGCTAAGTGCCTATTTCCTCGCAGATGTCCCTTCATTCATTGTTTGGGGGGGAATTTTGCTTATTTGCTTTCTGATTACCTGGGCAGGGATTAAACACATGGCGATCGCAAGCGGGATATTATTACCTCTAGTCATGATATTCGGTTTTTTTATTGCAATTACGAATACAAATCTCAAGGATCCAAGCCTGTTGTTTCCAATCCTTAGCAATGGATATATTCCAGTCATAAAAGGGATGATTTATGTCTTGAGTGGTCTACTAGAATTGTACCTGGTTTTGCTGATTCAGCCATACAGTGAAGGGAAAATAAGGCTACATCACCTAATAGTGCTTGGCTTAATCTTTATGGGGCTGATGTTCGGTCCTCTTACTGCATCCCTAATGGAATTCGGACCGATAGAATCAGCTAACTTGAGATACCCTGCGTACGAGCAATGGAGAATTCTTTCCATAGGAGAGTTCATTACTCATTTGGATTTCTTTGCACTGTATCAATGGCTATGCGGTGCACTAATAAGGATCAGTCTGTTCATGTTCCTTCTGGGGGCACTTCTTATTAAAAAGAAAGGTCAGTACAGATTGTCATTAAAGGTATTGATACCTATTTTCATTGTTTTTTTCGGTCTGGTGCTGATCAAAATTGATACATATGACTTTTATATGTTTCTGTTTAATATCTTTTTTCCCCTTACGGTCATCCTATTCATCATACAAATCATTGTTTCAGCCACCATTATCCGATTTATCAAATAGGGTTTTTTTGAAGTTTTGTAGTTGGTGGCGGCGAAAGGATCTTGTCTTCCACGGGGCAGGCAAGTGAGTCCCTTCTGAACCAAAAATTGAGGACTGAGCAGAAGACAAACAGCTATCTTAGGGAACAAAGCCATTTAATGAGGAAAAAAGAGATAGAAACCAGAATGAACAACAGAGCGAATACGTAAAGGATGTTCTCTATGAAGAAAGTCTCAAATGAGAAGCATAATAATAAATCAAAGGTTAATACCCTGGAAGAAGTGAGGGATTTATTCTCTCATAGTCAGGATTTATTGATCAAATCCCATTACTTTAAAGAAGCGGAAATTACCATCATTTATTTTGACAGCCTGGTGGACCGACATTATTTAGACCAATTTATATTCCCGAAATTGGAAGATACTTCCGGTGATTCTTATGTTGAAAAAATTGAGAACATGTTTCAGGCTGGGGAGGTTACGAATCATTCCATTGATGATATCTCTTCTGCTCTTTTTTCAGGGTTTGTCCTTTTTTTTATTGAAGAAAGAATTTTATCCATTCATGCTGGAAATTTGCCAAAGAGGCTGCCAGAAGAATCCTCATTGGAAACATCCATACGTGGTCCGAAAGACGGGTTCGTTGAGGACTTAAATACAAATATATCTCTAATAAGGAGAAGATTGTTCACGCCATCTCTCTGTGTGGAAAAGTTTAAAGTGGGTAAACGATCACATACTGACATTGCTGTAATGTATCTTGATGATGTCATCGATAAAAGAGTGTTGAATGAAATTTATAGTAGACTTGAAAAAGTAGACATAGATGTACTGACTGGAAATCAACATCTTGAATCACTTATTGATGATAATCCTTATTCAATATTTACCAGTTTTGACTACACAGGCAGACCGGATTTCATCGTAGATGCGTTAAATCAGGGAAGATTTGCCCTGATAGTAGACGGATTTCCCACCATTTCTTTAGCACCGGTCAATTTACTGTTGCAAATTAAGTCCCCGGAGGACTCCAGTATAAATTACGTTTATGTATCCTTGGAAAGAATCATAAGGATGGTCGGAATATTAATTTCGGCTTTCTTGCCTGGCTTATGGGTGGCATTCTCTGCATATAACATTGAACAGATTCCTTATCTACTCGTAGCAACCATCTCGATGTCACGATTCGGGCTTCCTCTGTCAGCACCAGTGGAAATGTTTATTGTCTTGTTTCTATTCGAGTTTTTCAATGAAGCAGGTGTGCGACTTCCTAGGGCGATTGGACAGACGGTTTCAGTATTAGGCGGTCTTATAGTAGGGGATGCTGCCATACGGGCAGGGCTGACCTCTCCCACAATGCTGGTCATTGGTGCCATTACGTATATATCGTCCTTTACTCTCGTCAATCAATCCTTGAAATACGGAACTACGGTATTGCGATTCATTGTGTTGCTGGTAAGTACCTTCTTTGGTTTGTTTGGTGTGGTGATGATCTTCATCCTGACGGTGATTTATTTATCAACTCTCTCATCATTTGGGACTCCATATTTAGGAACGGTTGCTCCTTTAGGCTGGAATGAAGCCATTCGCTCCTTTTTCAGGCTCCCGATCCAATTTTATAAGCAGCGAACTTCTTCTACTAGTCCAAATGACCAATCGAGGAAAGGGATGGATCCACATGAACAAGAAGATAACTAAATTCATGACCATTCTTTCGCTCCTTTTGTTATCAGGTTGTACAGGATCAAAAAATATTCAGGATTTAACCTATATTGTCGCAATTGGTTTGGATTATGATGAGACGAAAGATGAATATACAGCTTTCCTCCAGGGTTTGAATTTTGCTAATGTGGCGAAGCAGGAGGGAAGCCGACCAACTGAACCTATTCCGACATATGTCGGTTCTGCAAAAGGTAAAACACTGAACATGGCAGTCAGCAATCTTTACAGAGTATCAAGGCCACCATTGTTTTTTGGTCACACGAAAACGCTTGTCCTGTCCAAGAACCTATTGAAATATAAGTTCAAGGAAGTGTTGGAGGACATTGGCAGAAACCGTTCATTGCGGCCGAGTCTCCAATTGTTCGTGACGGAAACGAGCATAGAAGATATTTTTAGTACGAAGGGATTATTTGATTATCCCCCTGTTTATACAGTTCTTTTGACAGAAGAAAAAGCGGAGGGAATACAAAATGACATTGATTCGACGAATTTAATGCATTTTTTAAGAGAATATTACGAACCGATGGGGACTGCAATGATTCCAAACATCCAAGTTAACCGTCATTCATGGCATACAAATGAAGAAGTTGCTTCTCTATATCTAGATGGGTATAGTGTCTTTCAAGATGAAACATTAAGAGGGGAAATTTCGGCAAATGATTCCATGACTGTGGACTGGCTTCAAAATAAGAAAAATACCCTCGACTACGCTCTATATGAAGATGGTGAGATTCTGTCAACGTTCAAACTAACCGCAGATGAACCGAAAGTGAAATATAATAAAAATCACTCGAATTTTCCCGAATTTTCACTGGAAGTAAGTGTGGAAGCGGAGATGCTGGAAAAGATAAAGGATATGCCTTTCAAAGAATTACATGCTAAGCTTCAAAAATCGTTAGAAAAAAAAATAACAAGGGTTTATAAGAAGGGGACCGAGAAAAAAATGGATCTTCTTGATGTCGGTGAACGGTGGTATCGCTCACATCCAGACAAGTTTAATGAGTTGAATAATAGTAGTGATGAATGGTTTTACCTGTCAGACGATTCATTAAATCAAGTAAATGTGAAAGTGGATATTAAACATTTCAATGCATATCGATATATTAAAGAAAAGAAATAAATATGAAAGAGAAAAGGAAAACTTAGATGTATTTTCCTTTTTCTCTTTCATTTTCAAATTGGAATGCATAACATGGAGGTAGGTCAACAGAAAGGGGAGTAATCACAATGAAATTAAGCATTTATATATTATTATTAATCGTCTCTGCTGTAGTTGCAATCGGTTGGAGCTGGAAGAGATTATTGGATTTTAACACCTACAAGAAACCTTTTCTAGAAGGGGTCGCACTCCAATTTCTTTTCCTTATCTTTGCGTCTGTCTGGTGGCTCATTACGGAGGACATCTCGGACGGAGTGATGGGAGTTTTTTATTATTTCCTAGCCTTTGTTACGATTATGGTCGTGCATGGGTTTACTTTGCACTATTTATTCTCAAAGAAGAAGATGTTGGAGCGGGAAGAATGAATCGAACAAAATGGACTATCGGTGAACATTGACAAGAATGTGGTATGAAAGATAGGGAGGAGGTTTCACAAAATAGACAATGAATCTTTCCTGGGGGAATTGTAATTTCATTCTCTTTTTACTAACATAGAGTGGGAGAGATAGATAAAGTCGGAGGAGATAAAGATGTCAAAAACCAAAACATGTATTGTGGTGATGACCATTATCGGCATTCTCCTTGCAGGTTGCAGCAATAGTGACTTTCAAGCAGAAACAGATTATGAAGTGAAGGATTTTTCCTATACGAACCAAAATAATCAACAAGTAAGTCTAAAAGATTTAAAAGGCAAAGTGTGGATTGCAGATTTTATTTTTACAAGCTGTGAAACGGTTTGCCCACCAATGACATTTAACTTAACCAAGTTACAGAAACAGCTCAAAGACGAGGGTGTACAGGATTATAAAATTGTTTCATTCAGTGTAGATCCTGAACAAGATTCACCAGATGCATTAAAAGAGTACATATCAAATTTTGAAGCAGACACAAGTAAATGGGAACTCCTTACAGGATATGAATTCGATGAAGTGAAAGACCTTGCGGAACACTCCTTCCGTTCGATCGTAGCGGACGACCCTAATTCTGATCAAATGATTCATGGGACCAGCTTCTACCTGGTGAACCAGGAAGGAACCGTCGTAAAAACCTACAGTGGCAACAGCGATGTCCCTTACGATGAAATTGTACAAGATATGAAAACATTGATTAAGGAAGGATCTGAATAGATTTTTTCAGGAGAATCACAGGATCTCAGGTGATTCTCTTTTTTTGTATTTTTCCATTCCAATATTAGGATGTTACCGATTATAATAATGAAAAGGATGAGGGAGCTGACATGATGAAGAGTCGGCCGATAGAAGTGAAGGATGCTGAAAAATTAGTAGAAATTATGCGTCAAAGAACCGTTTTTACCTAATATCATCGCTTTACCTAGCTTGAGGATCGGAAAATTTGAGGAGAGATTAAAGAACCCATCTCCCAACCAACATGACTTTGTAGCAGAAATAGATGGAAAAGTAGTAGGATTATGCGGCCTTAACCAAGGGGGCGGCAGACGCGCCCATACCGGAAGTCTATTTGTATTCATAGATGAAGAGTATCATGGGAGGGGAATCGGTACGAGTCTTATTCAAAACGCCATCGATTTAGCGGATAATTGGTTAATGATTGAACGGATTGAATTGACCGTCATCGACGTCAACACCAAAGCGAAAGCAATATATGAGAAATTAGGATTTGAAAATGAAGGATTCAAACATGGCTCCATTGTTCAAAACGGTCGTTTTGCGGGGGAATATTGTATGGCAAGATTTCGTCCTGGTGGAGCTGTGAAGAAGGAATATGATAAAGTGAAGGAATCTGCATTTTATTATAAAGGACAGTAGGTGAAGGCATATTCGAAATTCTAAAGGAATACTGATCTTTGATGTATTGATCACGTTATTTATTTTCATCTGGGTTATAAAATCCTTTTCAGATGGGGAAGTATGGAGGGCTATTCTGTTTGGCGTTTGCTTTGCGATCATGGCAGGAGTACTATTTTTGAGGGTCAATAAGAAAAGATAGAGAGTGGTGGGATAGTGGGAAAGAGGTATTTTACGATTGGGATGGCTGGACATATCGATCATGGAAAAACGACTCTCACAAAGGCTCTTACGTCTGTTGATACGGATCGTCTTAAAGAGGAAAAGGAGCGTGGCATCTCAATCGAACCCGGGTACGCCCCTTTGTATCAGAATGAGTATCTGGAAATATCCGTAGTGGACGTCCCCGGACATGAGCGTTTCATCAGACAGATGATCGCAGGTGTGGCAGGAATTGACCTGGTTGTTCTGGTTGTTGCCGCTGATGAAGGTGTGATGCCGCAAACCAGGGAGCATCTTGATATTCTGTCCCTTCTGGGAATAAACAAAGGCATGATCGTCTTGACAAAAATTTCAAAAGTCGATGAAGATTTAAGAGAGCTTGCTATTGAAGAGGTCATCGATGAAATGAAGTATACCGTTTTTGAAGGCTCTCCGATTCTGTTAGCAGATAGTTTAACGGGTGAAGGAGTGGATGAACTTAAAGAAACGATAATATCCCTCTTAAATGAGATGCCTTCAAGGGATAGTTCCGGTGAATTGCGACTTCCTGTCGATCAGGTATTTACAATAAAGGGGCAGGGAGCCGTGGTGAGAGGAACGATTTATGAAGGAAGTCTTGAGACGGGAGAGGAACTGACAGTCCTTCCACAAGGAATACATACGAAAGCGAAACAAATTCAGATCCATCATCATAAGTCTGAAAAGGGATACGCTGGTCAAAGGGCTGCTGTCAATCTATCAGGAGTGGATTATAAGGAGCTTAAACGGGGAAATGTACTTGTCAGTTCTCATCATCTTATTTTAACGAACACCGTAGACGTTTGTCTCAAAGTATTAAGTTCTGTCCACTATGATCTTAAGCAGAGAATGTCGGTCACTGTTCATGCAGGGACTTCTGAGGTCATGGGGAAGCTTGTATTTTTTGACCGAAATAAAGTGCAGGTTGATACTAATACAGGCACTATTCTTTGTCAGCTTCGCCTTGATGAATCCATCATGGTTAAACGGGGAGACCGGTTCATTGTAAGGAGACCCACTCCAGTTGAAACCATCGGTGGTGGATGGATCATCCAACCCAATGGAGGTAAATACCGGTTTGGAGAAAAAACGATTGACTTTCTTCGGACTGAAATGGAGGGAACGCCTGGGGAACGGGTACTTAGAGTACTCGATCGATATAAATCTGTAGATAGAGACTTTTTATTGAAAGAAGTATCCCTTCAAGGGGAAAGGTTAAGTAAATTACTCGAGGAAGCGGAATGGATCAAGATTTCCGATTCCACGATCACTCATCATAAGATTGTTAAAGAATGTCAAAACAGGATCGAACAAGTCCTCTCCAAATTTCATAAGGAAAACCCCTTATTGAAGGGAATCAATCGCGCAGAATTAAAGCAGCACTTGAGTGAGTATCCTACAGGTCTGGTGGATTATGTGTTGACACTAGCGAAGTTGGGGCAAGAAAAAGGACTTATTCATTTAGAGGGATTCTCTCCCCGCTTACCACCTGAATGGGAGAAGCGGTGTACGCAGCTTCTCTCTTTCCTGGAAAGTGATGGAACACAGGTGAAAGACATGGAAGAGTATTTTAAGCAGGTGGGGATACCCGGGAAATGGTATTCGGATTTTTATCATTTTTTTGTGCAAGAGAAGAAGATCGTCCCTTTGGATGATCGGAAAGCTTATTCAATCCAGGTTTTTTACGACTTAATATTACGGTTGAAAAAGGGAACAGATGAAGTATTTCATGTGGGAGAAGCTAAAGAAGTATTGGGCTTATCCAGAAAATATATGATCCCGTTTTTAGAAAAGCTTGATAAGGAAGAATTGACGGTTCGTATAGATGGGAAACGTAAGTGGATTGGCTCTGTAGATCAAGGTTTGACAAGGAAGTTTGAAATATAAATGTATCATGATAATAAAATGAATTTGTTGCTAAAAAGTCTATAACACAGAGGAAAGGATCGGAAATGATGAAAGAATTATGGAGCGCATTTGGTTGGGTTCTTCCCATTATTATCATAGTGACGGTTACCCTTTTCTTTGCGATCTCCTTTTGGAAGAAAAAAAGAGGGAAAGGGAGATGGGTGAATTTACTTCCTGTATTATTTACATGTATTTCAATTGGAGGCATCTGTTTGATCACCTTAACTCCTTTTGACAACGTGTCCGAGGGGTCCGTGAATTTCGATCCTTTTTCCAATCTTAAGTTAAATTTGATTTATCGCAATCATTTGGATGTACCGATCCGGAATCTCCTGGCCAATATATTATTGTTTATTCCTTTCACCTTTTTTCTCGCCTGGTGGATGAGACATTCGAAACAACTGATTTTAATGGTTACTTTTATAGGAGGGATGTTTTCCTTTGGGATTGAGTTCGCCCAATATTATCTCCCCTTGGGAAGAGCAACGGATATCGATGACTGGATCATGAATACAATAGGTGCCTATATTGGAGGTGCGCTTTTCGTCATAGTTCGTTATATCTATAAATTTTTAAAAATGAACAAGGTTTTAAGATGAAAGCGTCGACATATTGTTGACGCTTTTTTGAATTCGACTGACCTGTTGCTCCCTGGAGTCTTCTATTTATTTTTACGTGTATGTATAGTCCTTCTCCTTAGACAAAAGCTATCATTAGGGCTGACGGGAGGGAGTTCTCATGTTGAAAAAAGGAATGAAAGGGATTGCGGTAACGCTTGCGTTCTTAGTAGTAATGTTCCTCATCATGAATTGGGATGTAAGGCAAGGTGTGAAACATTATACAAGTACTCATCCAATGACAGAAACTCTTTCAAGCAGCGCTTCAATTGATATTTTCAATACAGGTAAAAGTTTTTATGCATCATTTTTTCAAGATATTGAAAATGCGAAAAATCACGTATGGATTCATTTTTTTATCATTCGGGATGATGATATCTCTAATGAGTTCTTTGATTTATTGATTGAAAAAGCTAAAAATGGTGTTGATGTTCGATTATCTGTAGATTTTCTTGGTTCGGATATTCATAAAAATACAATCAAGAAAATGGAAAATAGCGGAGTGAAGTTCGTGAACAGCAGACCGATTTCCTGGAATAATGTTTTCTATTCCCTCCATCATCGGAACCATCGCAGGCTAATCTCTATAGATGAAGAAATTGCCTATATTGGAGGGTTCAATATGGGTAAGGAATATCTGGGAAAAGATCCTGAGCTTGGTTACTGGAGGGATTACCATATACGCTTGGCAGGACAGGCAGGAACAGAAATATATAAACAGTTCAAGCGCGATTGGATTGAGGACGGTGGAGAAAGTATAAAGAGTGTTCCCTTCCCATACATGTCAAATGGAAAAAATGAGGGGGATATTCACTTCGTCTTTTCCACTGGTCATTCTCTGGTTGGTAGAACCATTGATTGGATCACTGGAGCAAAAGAAAGCGTGACTATCACGACTCCCTATTTCATACCAAACAAAAAACTTATCACCGCATTGAAAAAGGCAGTGAAGAGAGGTGTCAAGGTGAATATCCTTGTACCTGATCACACCGATGCATGGTTCACCAAACCTCCAAGCTATCGGATAGAAAAAAGCCTCATAAAAGAAGGGGTGAATTTTTATCTGTATCAAAAAGGATTTTTTCATGGGAAAGTCATGGTTATTGATCATGAATGGGCCGATGTAGGCACAGCAAACTGGGATCCACGCAGTTTCCGCTTAAATGACGAAAGCAACTGTATCATTCGGAATAAAGCAGCGGCCAGGCAATTGGAATCCCTTATCGAAAAAGATATAAGGGATAGTGAAAAGCTGACGAAAAAAACTTTTAGTGAGTTACCGGTCTGGGAAAGGTTATTACAAAAAACACCTGCGTGGTTATATAATTATTTTTAATATCCATTTTGTATGGTCACGAATTAAATAATTTTTGTTGAATAAGAAAATATGGTAAAGTGTTCTCATATAGTAAAGATACACACATCTTACTTAAGAAAGGGATTGTCCATGAGCGAGCTCTTGTTTATAGCTTTGTTTGTTCTTTCGTTAATGGCATTTACGTTTTTTAACGTGTCGAAGAAGAAACATGTTTCAAAGTATCACAGATCGGTAGCAGTCACAATTGTGATCTTCTCTGTGATTGGCATGATGTTGACGGTCCTCTTTTACCTTCCGAACGCGTCTTAGAAAATACGGATAATAACTTGAAAGTAAAAGGCACAAGAGGGAGGACTCAAGTGTCTTTTTTTATGTCTATAAAATGATGTATAAGCGTTCTAAAGCTGGTCGGGTATAACCATTCACACCCATATCACTAATAGTATTGGACACATAACAGGCGTAAATTTGATATTAGGGCTGTCTTTAATCAAGTCAATAGAAAGTTCAAAATTTTCATCAAAGAATATAATCGTTCGAACGGCAATAAAGGAGAATATAGATGAAAGCTGCAATGATTTTTGACATGAATGGTACGTTGTTTCAAACAAATCGTATACTAGGAGCATCAATTCAACAGACCTTCCAAAAACTTAGAGATGAAGAAATGTGGGAGGGGGAGCCCCCTCTAGAATCATATAGAGAAAAGAAGGGTCACCCCCTTTCAGTTGGGTGGGAGAGCCATTTGTCCCATCATCCCATACATGTACAAGGTAAAATGAATGACGCATTTCAGGATATTCTTATCCAAAATATCTTGAGCGGAATGGGGGCCCTTTATCCTAATGCTGAAGTATTATTATCCTACTTGGACGATAGGGGATTTCCAATCTTTGTGGCAAGTAACGGATACCCTCATTATTTACAAACGATTATGGAATATTACTCGTTGGATCGATGGATCTCTTCCTGCTATAGTATTCAGGATATTGGATCTGAAGATAAAGGTGAGTTAATTCGGAGAGTGAAGGAGGATCATAATCTCACTCACGGGGTTGTGATAGGGGATAGTAGGTCTGACTTCAAAGGGGCAGAGAAGAACCACTTTCTTTCTATCGGCTGTGCATTTGATTTTTCACAGGAAAAAGAAATGCTTGAAGCCGACATCGTCGTCAGTGATTTGATGGAGATTAGAGATTATTTGGAGAAAGTTAAATGAAATGATAAAGAAGGAGGGATTCCGTGGAGCAAGAAAAATTGACCGTTTTGAATGAATCAGGGGATAGGATTGGGGTTGCAAGCCGTTCAGAGGTCCATGAAAAGGGGTATTGGCACGAGACCTTTCACTGCTGGTTTGCCCATTATGATGAGAGCAGGAAGGGTTCCTTTATCTATTTTCAATTAAGAAGTGACAATAAAAAGGATTATCCAAGTCTTTTGGATATTACAGCCGCAGGACACCTCTTGTCTGATGAGAAGATTGAAGATGGTGTAAGGGAAGTACATGAAGAGTTAGGGATCATCGTCGGATTTGAGGAATTGCACTCTCTGGGAATAGTGAAAGGGGAACTTTTCCAAGAAGGGATGGTAGACAGGGAGCATACAAATGTATTTCTCTATTCAAATCCAATATTATTTGAAGAATTTCAGCTTCAGCAGGATGAAGTCGCAGGGATCTTTCGTTCAAGCCTGGAAGATTTCAAATCACTTATTCAACAAGTTACAACGGAAATTGATATCGAGGGATTTATTGTAGGTAAAGATGGGGATAAAGCCTATACCGGGCAAAAGGTGGGTTACCATCATTTCGTCCCACATGCAAGGGCCTACCTTTTAGAAATAATTGAACGCCTAGAACAGCAGCTAACTTTAAAAAAGTAATGCATCTTTCCCATAGTCATGAAAGATAATGAAGGCTATTATAATATCTGATACATACATAACTGATATAAGAGAGTAGGAGGACACATTTGAACGGCACAGCGCATATGGCAATAGGAGCAGGAACGGGATTTATTGTAGCGAACTCATTTGGATCGGGGCCAGGTATAACGGCCACACTTGTAGCAATAGGCGGGGTATCAGGGCTCATACCTGATTTGGATATTGACGGAAAACTTAGTAACAAAGTTACTTTTTCACCCAAAATGATCAGAGCAGTGGCACAAATCATTGGTTGTTTAATGATGGTTTACAGCTACCTTGAAGGAAGTGGGAAAGAACAATGGCTTGGGATTGGATATGGTGCAGGAATGATGATTCTTGCAAGTTTCATTACCCAGAGAAGAATGCTGATGATTACGGGCATCGGTGTGACAGCATGCGGGTGGCAGTTGAATGAAACATGGTTATGGTTGTTGGGTATTTTTATTCTCATTGCCTCATTCGTATCACATCGCAGTTATACCCACTCTGTTCTTGGAATCATTTATTATGGCATAATGGCTCAGTATCTGGAGTCATCTTTGATGATTGACGGGGTATTTGAAGCATGTGTGATCGGGTATGTGAGTCATCTGATCGCAGATATGAAAATCCTCCCTTTTAATAAGCGAGGAATAAAGCTTTTCCTTCCCCTTTCATCCAAAGAAATTTAAAATGTGTTCACACCCACTTGACCATTATTTCCCGATACTTTAAAATAATGGAAATACATTAAATAGTTAATTGCGATGAGGAAGAAGAGTAGGCGAAAGGAACACTTCAGAGAGCTGATGGTTGGTGGAAATCAGTGTGAGGAAATCGTCGAATGGGCTTTTGAGCATCCAAACCGAAATGAAGTAGGTATGGCGGAGATCTCACCGATAAAAGAGAGCGATGTATCGAAGGGGATTTCTGTACAGATGAGTGCGTTTACTAAATGTAAGCGAATGAAGGTGGCACCACGGGTTTCCCGTCCTTTTTGAGGACGAGAAGCCTTTTTTGTGTTTTATTTATATTTGAACGGAGGGGATTGTAATGAACAAACAAGTCTTGACAGGTATTAAACCAACTGGACGGATTCATTTAGGGAATTATATTGGCGCAATCAAACCGGCATTACAACTGGCAGAGAAACAATCCTGCGACACCGCATATTTTGTTGCGGATTATCATGGTTTAACGAAGATACATGATAAACAAGAAATGAAAGAATTATCTTATGGAGTAGCAGCAGCTTGGTTGGCATTAGGTTTGAATCCTGATCGAGCGATCTTTTACCGCCAATCTGATGTTCCTGAAATCTTTGAATTAAGCTGGATCCTCGCTTGCTATGCACCGAAAGGATTAATGAACCGGGCCCATGCATATAAATCATTGGTCGAAGAAAATAAAGAAAGCGGCAAAGAAGTTGATGCTGGAGTCAATATGGGTTTATTCACATATCCAATTTTAATGGCAGCTGATATCCTCCTATTTCAAACCGAGATAGTCCCTGTCGGAAAAGATCAGATACAACACGTTGAAATTGCCCGAGACATAGCTGAAAACTTTAACAAACAATATGGAGAAATATTTGTCATCCCTGAATATGTCATTCAAGAAGAAACAGCAGTTCTCCCGGGACTGGACGGACGTAAAATGAGTAAAAGCTATAACAACACCATTCCATTATTTGAAGAACCAAAGAAGCTTCAAAAATTAATTAATAAAATCAAAACAGATTCTTCACCCCCTGAGGAGCCTAAGGATCCTGACTCCTCCGTCATTTTTGCGCTATATAAAGAATTTGCAACTTCCGGTCAAATTAAAGAAATGAGAAGGAGATTCCAAGCAGGAATAGGCTGGGGAGAAGCGAAAAAAGAGCTATTTCAAGTAATGAATTCTTTTGTCGAAGAACCGCGTAACAGATACAACGAATTAATGAGTAATCCTGAAGATATTGATTTTATTTTAGATAAAGGAGCTGAAAGAGCAAGAAATAAAATCCTCCCTTTTATGAGGGAAATTAAAGAAAATATCGGATTGTATCATTGATGTAACATTTTTATACGAGAGGCATACTGGTGAAAAATGAAAAAGGCCGCATTTTGGACTGAATGCGGCTTTTTTCCTATGGTTTAAGAATGACTTTTATATTTCCATCCGATTTTTTATCGAAAATATCATACCCTTTTGCCGCATCTTCTAATGATAACGTGTGGGTGATGATATCAGTCGGGTCGAATTCGTTTTCTTCGATCATATCATATAATTTTGGCATCAAATGAATTACTGGAGCCTGTCCCATTTTAAGGGATACATTCCGGCTAAAGAAGTCCCCTAAAGGAAATCGATTTGCTTCTGTTGCATAGACCCCGGTCAGTTGCACAGTCCCAAACTTACGAACTGATTCTGATGCAGTCTTAATTGGACTGATTGTCCCAAACTGATTATCAAAGTCTGAACCGAATGATTCATTTGGTTGAACTGTTCCATCCATTCCCACACAGTCTATAACGACATCAGCTCCACCTTTTGTATTTTCATGCAAAAGAGAGCCAATATCGGTATGGTTTTGAAAGTTGTATATTTCTGTCTGATTGGTCCGTTTCGCATGGGCAAGCCTATGGTCGACCTGATCAACAGCGATGACTCTTTCGGCACCTTTCAATTTAGCGAATTTTTGTGCCATTAAACCGATTGGTCCGCTTCCCAATACTATGACCGTATCGCCTGCTTTGACGCCACTGTGCTCTACACTCCAGTAAGCGGTGGGTATTACATCAGAAAGAAACAGTACACTTTCATCTTCCAATTGACTTGAATCAGGCACTTTAAACGATGTGAAGTCTGCATATGGCACGCGTAGATATTCTGCTTGCCCCCCAGGATACCCACCATTCATTTTGGTGAACCCGAAAAGTCCACCAACCTCTCCATGTGGATTGGATTCATCACATTGACTTTCCATTTGATTTTCACAGAAAAAGCATTTTCCACACCCAATGTTAAAGGGGACAACGATACGGTCCCCCTTTTTAAGTGTCTTCACTTCCGTTCCGACCTCTTCCACTATACCCATTGGTTCATGTCCTACAACGTAATCTTTTTCGGGTTCGATTCCACCTTTGTACAGATGTAGATCTGAACCGCAAATTCCGCTTGCTGTAATCCTTACAATCGCATCCGTATTCATTTGAATGGAAGGATTTTCTACTTCTTTAACGACCATTTTTTCTTTTCCCTGAAACGTAACACCCTTCAATCTTATCACTCCTATATTTTTTGTAAGATTCTTCTATGTGTTTAGACGCTAAATGCGTGAACTAAACATAAAAGGTGGCCAATTTAGAAAGAGGAATGAAGTCATTCGGGGTTCCGGTAAAGGTGTACCTTGATTGAAAAGGATTCCACCCTTTAAGTAGTGGAATAAACTGCCATATTAGATGAAAACCAGTAAGAAGATCATTCCCTTTAATATAAAAATTTTATTTAAAAATTCTTACTTTTCATTGACAGTTTCTTCTGTTTGTTATAAGTTATGGGAAAGTTATATTTCACAAAATCATATAGTTTCTTATCAAGAGAGGTAGAGGGACTGGCCCGAAGACACCTCAGCAACCAGCCGCGAGTTTTGGTATGGTGCTAATTCCAGCAAGTTGATGTCAACTTGGACGATAAGAGGGAGAACGAACGTACAAAACCTTCTTATTTTCATTAAGAAGGTTTTTTTGTTTTTCCCCTTTTCATATTCAAGATAGAAAAGGAGAGAAGAATGTTGAAAAAACATATTGATACAATGCTTGTCCAGGCGGGAAATCGGAAGGACCCTGCATCTGGCGCCGTCAGCCTGCCCATTCATTTATCGACTGCCTATGAACATAAGGGGATTGGGCAATCGACAGGCTATGATTATACAAGAACAGGAAATCCAACCCGCACCACCTTGGAAGACATCGTCACTCAATTGGAGGAAGGCCACAGTGGCTTTGCCTTCAGTTCGGGGATGGCAGCGATTCAGGCAATCCTTAGCTTGTTTTCAAGCGGGGATGAATTGATTGTTTCGAAAGATCTATACGGTGGGAGCTACCGTTTGTTTGTGCAGTATGAAGCACAATATGGGATCAAATTTCATTTCGTCGATACAAGTGATGCCGGATCCATAGAAGAACAAATTTCTAACAAAACAAAAGCCATCTTTCTTGAAACGCCGACTAATCCATTAATGAATGAAGCAAGTATTCCTGAGGTTGCTGGACTCGCTAAGCAAAACGGATTGCTTTTAATTGTAGATAATACCTTTTACACACCTATCCTTCAGAAGCCACTTACTGAAGGAGCAGACATTGTTATTCACAGCGCTACGAAATACTTAGGGGGACATAATGACGTACTGGCAGGTGTTGTGATCGTAAACACTGAGGAGTTAGGGGGAAAAATCTACACCGTTCAAAATTCAATCGGTGCAGTTCTCTCACCCTTCGATTGTTGGCTCTTATTAAGAGGGATGAAAACCCTTAGCCTCAGAATGGCTCAGCACGAAAAAAACGCAAAAAAAGTCACGGAGTATCTTGAATCGCATGAATGTGTTACAGACGTTTTATATCCGGGGAAAGGCGGCATGCTTTCTTTTCGTATCGCAAAGGAAGAATGGGTGGCTCCCTTTCTCCAACACCTAAGGGTTATTACGTTTGCTGAAAGTTTAGGAGGGGTTGAAAGCTTTATCACTTATCCCGCCACTCAAACACATGCAGACATTCCTGATGAAGAGCGAAACAGGTTGGGTATCTGCAACAGACTTCTACGCTTCTCAGTAGGAATTGAATATATTGATGACCTGATTGAAGACCTGGAGAATGTTTTTCAACAATTGGAAAAAGAGGTGCTTACGTATGAGTAAAAAACCATTTTCACTTCAGACGTCACTCATTCATTCTCACGGATTTGATAAAGAAACAGGAGCAGTATCTACACCACTTCATCATGCTACCACCTTTCATCAACAGGATTTTGATCAATATGGAACGTATGACTACAGCCGTTCTGGAAATCCGACGAGGGAAACCGTTGAAGAAACGATCGCAGAATTGGAAGGTGGAGTAAGGGGCTTTGCCTTTTCATCAGGGATGGCGGCAATCTCCACGAGCTTTTTATTATTGTCCAGTGGAGATCACGTACTCGTTTCAGAAGAAGTGTACGGTGGGACGTACAGGATGATTACAGAGGTCCTCACAAAATTTGGGATTGAATATTCATTTGTGAACATGAAGGATCTCCATGAAGTGGCGTGTTCAATCAAGCACAATACGAAGGTGATTTATATGGAGACACCATCCAATCCGCTTCTGAATATCACCGATATTGAAGGAGTCGTAAAGCTCGCCAAGGCTAATGGATGTTTAACATTTCTTGATAATACATTTATGACTCCCCTGCTGCAAAGACCGATTAGCCTTGGTGTAGATGTTGTCCTTCACAGTGCCACGAAGTTCCTCGCAGGGCATAGTGATGTCCTGGCGGGGCTTGCGGTAACGGGAGATGAAGAGATCGCCTCGAAGCTTGCATTCCTACAGAATTCGTTCGGAGCGGTACTCGGTGCCCAGGATTGCTGGCTTCTCTTGAGGGGACTCAAAACTCTGCATGTACGATTGAAGGAATCCTCAGAATCCGCATATAAGATTGCTAGCTTCCTGGAAAACAGAAAGGAAGTAGAAGAAGTGTACTACCCAGGATTGAGCTATCATCCCGGTCGTGAAATACAAGTTCGACAAGCAGAGGGTCCTGGAGCGGTTCTTTCCTTCCGATTAAAGGGGGAAGAGGAAGTGAAGCAACTCATACAAAATGTAAACATTCCCGTATTCGCCGTCAGTCTAGGAGCTGTTGAATCAATTCTCTCCTATCCATCAAAAATGTCACATGCTTCCATGCCAAAAGCAGAACGTGAAAAAAGAGGGATAACAGATGGTTTATTACGATTATCAGTAGGACTTGAAAACGTGGATGAATTAATTTTTGATCTTCAAAAAGGTTTAGATAGTATACAAAAGATCAAAAGAAATAACGTGATAATTTTATAAAGGTTGTTTGCGTAAACTTTGTTGCTTTTAAAGGAGAGTGGTGGTTGATTTCCGCTCCAGGTGCTCGCTTTCCCCGGGGCGTGAGTAGAGCCTTCTCGGGCTTTTGCCCTGCGGGGTCTCAACTTGTCCAGCTCCGGTGGTTAGCCCCTCGAGGTCATAAGCTAAATGGTTCAAGAAGGCAAAGAACGCATTCTTAGCCCATTCATCTTATGCTTGTAGGGACTGAACGAGCCGCCTCCGCTTTTCTGCCTTTCCAGCTATTCCCGTAGGAGTCGAGCACCTTCCGCTCCAATCTACTTTCAAAGCGTGATTCTCTGAAAATAGATAAATATAAATACATGCACGTTTTAACTTTAACAGCCTGCTTTTTTCGAAGTGTTGAGCCATTGATATTAGCTATAGCAGATATCCTTTTCTGTCGAAAGCTTTTAGTCACTTTTGAGCTCTGTCACGCAAATTTTGTTTAGATGGTGAGGGGAACTGCGTAGACTCCTGCGGAAGAACGGGCGTGCCGAGACCCCGGAAGCGAAGCTGAGGAGGCTCGGCCGTACGTCCGCGGAAAGCGGAGCAGTTCCCCTCACCATACAGCAAACACCGTTTGACAGAGCCAAGTCAGACAAATTGTTCAAAACAACAATCTTTACGAAAAGAGCCTATATAAAAAGGAGGGAATGTCATGAAGCCGTTGCTGGAAGCACTGAAAGAGAGAATCTTAATTGCAGATGGTGCCATTGGAACGTTGTTGTATTCATATGGAGTGGACAGATGCTTTGAGGAGCTGAATCTTTCTCACCCAAATGAAGTGTTGAAAGTTCATAAAGAGTATATTGCCGCTGGAGCAGATATCATTCAGACGAATACCTATGGAGCCAATTATCAAAAGCTTTCCAGATACGGATTGGAGGATTCGGTTAAAGAAATAAATACAGCTGCAGTACGTCTGGCAAGGAAGGCTGCCGGAGATGATACCTATATTCTGGGAACCCTCGGGGGAATCAGGGGCATTAAACAAAATGTGTCGCTGGAAGAAATCAAAAGAAGCTTTAGGGAACAATTATACTGTTTATTATTAGAGGGTGTAGATGGCATTCTGCTAGAAACCTACTATGATTTCGAAGAATTAACCACTGTATTGAACATTGCTAAACGTGAAGCAGACATTCCTGTTATTGCTCAAGTTTCTCTACATGAAACGGGAGTTCTTCAAAATGGAATGGAGATAAAAGACGCTCTTCAACAATTAGAGTTATTGGGTGCCGATGTTGTCGGCATCAATTGCCGCATGGGCCCATTTCATATGGTGAACTCATTAGATGAGGTTCCATTACCTAAAAGGGCGTTTCTATCCGTCTATCCCAATGCCAGTCTGCCAAACTATGAAGAAGGTCGATTCTATTACTCTGCTGAGCCTGATTACTTTGGGGATATAAGCAACGAATTGCGACTGCAAGGTGCAAGAATCATTGGGGGATGCTGTGGAACCACACCTGATCATATTCGTTCTGTAGCAAGCAGGTTAAAAAGCCGGGAGCCTGTGAAAGAAAAAGTGGTGAAAGTAAAAAAAGTTGTTCAGTTATCGTCACCTTCTATCAAGGGAAGCTTGCTGCATGAGCAAGTAAGGGAAAAGAAAACGATCATTGTTGAACTCGATCCACCTAAGCATCTCGACACGAAGCTGTTCTTCCAAGGGGCTGAGGCATTAAAAGAAGCTGGAATTGACGCACTCACGCTTGCAGACAATCCGCTAGCATCCCCTCGTATCAGTAATGATGCCATTGGCAGCCTGGTAAGGTCCAAATTTGATCTCACGCCATTAGTTCACATTACTTGCCGGGATCGAAACCTGATTGGACTACAATCCCATTTAATGGGGTTACACACGTTAGGAATACACAATATATTAGCCATTACGGGTGATCCGGCCAAGATTGGGGATTTTCCTGGTGCAGCATCTGTTTATGATTTATCTTCCCTTGAGCTCATTGAATTGATTAAACAGAACAATGAGGGGATATCCTTCTCGGGTAAATCACTCCGAGAGCGCACTCAATTTTCAGTAGGTGCAGCCTTTAACCCCAATTTCCGTCATTTGGACGCTTCTGTAAAAAGGCTCGAAAAGAAAAAGAAAGCCGGTGCTGACTATTTCATTTCTCAACCGATCTTTGGAAAAGAACAACTGATTCAAGTACATGAAGCGACGAAGCATTTGGGTGTTCCGATCTTTATCGGAATCATGCCATTAATCAGTTCAAGAAATGCAGAGTTTCTACACCATGAAGTGCCTGGAATCAATGTTCCGGAAGAAACAAGACAAAGAATGAAAAAAGCGGGTAAGGATCCCGTAGTTGCTAGAGCAGTTGGAATGGAGATAGCAAAAGACTTACTTGAAACCGCAATAGACCTCTTTAATGGGATTTATCTTATTACGCCTTTTGTCAGGTACGATATGAGTATTGACCTGATTCATTATATACAAAAGAAAACCAATACAGAAAGAGAGGTCCCCTATGACCATCACCTTGTTTGAAGAACAGCTTAGGAAAAAAATACTCGTACTCGATGGAGCAATGGGAACGATGATTCAACAAGCGAATTTATCACCAGAGGATTTTGGAGGAGAAGAGCTCGAAGGATGTAATGAAAATCTGGTATTGACAGCGCCGGAGGTCATCTATCAGATCCATCTGGAATATTTGAAAGCAGGAGCTGATGTAATTGAAACGAATACATTTGGTGCAACCCCCATTGTGCTGGACGAATATGATTTAGGATCTAAAGCATACGAAATCAATAAAGTAGCAGCTGAAATCGCCCGAAAAGCAGTAGAAGGCGTCTCAACTCACGATTGGCCAAGGTTTGTAGCTGGATCTCTCGGCCCGACTACGAAAACACTATCCGTAACGGGTGGAGTAAGCTTTGATGAGCTAGTAGACAACTACCGTGTTCAAGCAGAAGGTCTTCTCGATGGAGGAGTGGATGTACTGCTGCTTGAAACAAGCCAGGATGCGTTAAATGTAAAAGCAGCAAATCTCGGAATTCAAACTGCTTTTGAATCAAGAGGGAAAGAGGTTCCCATTTTGTTATCCGGAACCATTGAGCCTATGGGCACAACACTTGCCGGTCAGAACATCGAAGCCTTTTACTTATCCCTGGAACATTTAAATCCTTTGGTAGTAGGTCTGAATTGCGCAACAGGACCTGAATTTATGCGTGACCATATCCGTTCCTTATCCAGTTTAGCCACAACGTATGTCAGCTGTTACCCGAATGCGGGACTTCCAGATGAAGAGGGAAATTACAATGAGACCGCCGATTCCCTCAGTGTAAAGATGAAGGGTTTTGCTGAGAAAGGCTGGCTGAATCTTGTTGGAGGGTGCTGTGGAACCACACCGGAACATATCCGTGCCATTTCAGAAGTAGTGAAGGGTCTACCTCCTCGAAAGCCTAGTGGGTCTCATCCTCATGCGGTATCAGGTATTGAAGCGTTCGTCTATGAGGATGAAGACAGGAGACCGATTCTGGTCGGAGAACGGACGAATGTCATCGGTTCCCGAAAATTCAAACGGTTGATTGCAGAGAATAAGATAGAAGAAGCATCTGAGATTGCGAGAGCGCAGGTGAAAAATGGAGCTCAGGTAATCGATATCTGCCTTGCAGATCCTGATCGTGAAGAAGTAGAAGATATGAATGTATTTATCCAAGAAGTGGTGAAAAAAGTGAAAGTTCCACTTGTCATTGATTCGACGGATGAGAAAGTGCTTGAGACTGCATTAAAATATTCTCAAGGGAAAGTGATCATTAACTCGATTAATCTTGAAGACGGAGAAGAGCGGTTTGAGAAGATTACGAAGCTAATAAAGGAATATGGGGCGGCAGTTGTAGTTGGAACGATTGATGAAGAGGGAATGGGTGTGTCAGTAGGTCGTAAGGTAGACATTGCTCTTCGTTCTCACAAACTATTAACAGAGAAATACGGGATAGCCTCAGAAGATATCATCTTTGATCCTCTCGTTTTCCCTGTTGGGACGGGAGATCAGCAATACATTGGATCAGCCAATGCCACCGTCGAAGGGATTAGACAGATTAAGGAAGTCCTACCTAAATGCCCTCATATCTTAGGGGTTAGTAACGTTTCATTTGGACTGCCTCCTGTCGGAAGGGAAGTCCTGAATGCGGTATATCTTTACCACTGTACCAAAGCGGGGCTGGATTATGCCATAGTCAATACGGAAAAACTAGAGCGTTTTGCCTCCATTCCTGAAGAAGAGGTTCAAATGGCGGAGAAACTCTTATTCGAGACGACAGATGAAACACTGGCAGAATTTACAGCGTTTTATAGAGGTAAAAAGAAGGAAGTAAAGGTACCCGTCAACACTATGACACTGGAAGAAAGACTTGCTCATTATGTGGTGGAAGGGACGAAGGAAGGTCTGATTGCCGATTTAAATATCGCTTTGGAAAAATATGAGGCACCCCTTGAAATCATCAATGGACCCCTTATGGCCGGAATGAGTGAAGTCGGAAGGTTGTTTAATGATAACCAGCTGATTGTAGCGGAAGTATTACAAAGTGCCGAAGTCATGAAAGCATCCGTTGCACATTTGGAACCGCATATGGAACAAACGGAGAGTTCGTCTTCGAAAGGAAAAGTGATCTTAGCTACGGTTAAGGGAGATGTTCATGATATCGGTAAGAATCTTGTTGATATTATCCTCAGTAACAATGGATATGAAGTGATTGATTTAGGCATTAAAGTGACACCTCAGGAACTGATCGGGGTCATACGGGAACAAAAGCCCGATATCGTAGGTTTGTCCGGTCTCCTTGTGAAGTCTGCCCAGCAAATGGTCATGACTGCCCAAGATTTAAAACAGTCTGATATATCAGTTCCTTTAGTAGTAGGAGGTGCGGCCCTCACACGAAAATTCACAACAAACAAAATCGGCAGGGAATACGATGGGCTTGTTCTTTATGCGAAGGATGCGATGGATGGACTTAGCATCATGAACGGGATTCAACATGAGGAAACGAGGCTGCTGCTGGAAGAAGAGAGTCGCGAAAAGTTAAGAAAAGTCGTTACGACTGAAGAGTCTCCAAATCGAAATACATCTTCTGTTGCGGTGAAAGTACGTTCTACCGTTTCAAAAGATGTAAAAGTACATGTTCCTTCTGACTTGTTTCCGCATACCATTAAAGAATTTTCACTTGATCAAATTCACCCCTACATTAATCAGCAAATGCTCCTTGGGCATCATTTAGGGATCAAAGGGAAAATTTCAAGATTACTGGAAGAAGGAGACGAAAGAACGGTGGGCCTTAAAGCAGTGACGGATGAATTGTTCCAAAAAGCAAAAAGGAAAGGGATGATTCAGGCATCCGCTCGATATCAATTCTTTCCTGCTCAAGCAGAAGGTGATGATGTTGTTATATATCACCCGGACGATTCTTCAACAGAAATAGAACGATTTCATTTTCCAAGACAAGCAGGAAATCAGCATTTGTGTTTAGCAGATTACTTGCGGACAGTAGAAAGTGGGGAAATGGATTATGTCGGATTCTTTGCCGTTACGGCTGGTGTGAAAATCAGGCAGTGGGCAAGAGAGATGAAAGAAGAAGGCAGATTTCTTGAAAGTCACGCCCTGCAGGCTTTAGCCTTAGAAACAGCAGAAGGACTGGCTGAAAGAGTACATGAGATGATGAGAAGCAGGTGGGGGTTCCCTGATCCCGTTGATCTTACAATGCAGGACCGGTTCAGGACGCATTACCAAGGACAGCGTTTTTCATTTGGTTATCCCGCCTGTCCCGAACTTGAAGATCAGAAGAAGCTATTTAAGCTTATTCAACCTGAAAGAATCGGTATCCAATTAACAGACGGATGCATGATGGAACCGGAAGCATCGGTAACAGCAATGGTTTTCGCTCATCCAGATGCAAGATATTTTAATGTACTATAAAATCCTCTTCAAAAGGCAACTTACCAGATTGGGGTTGCCTTTTTTACTTTTAGCGAATAGTAATAATCTATTCTTAATAGACTGCTGGTTCGGGTGGCAGGGATCTACTGTAATAAAAAACGGGGTTTTTGAAAGAACTTTCTGTTAAAGGTAAGGGGATGAAGGGGAGACAAAGAGTTAGAAAGAGTGATCTATTCATTACTGGAATATACTCTAAAATGACAATAGGACACGAATGTGATATATAATAGTAGTAGATGGTATAGGTTAATATTGAAAAATTTTTGAGAAGAGTTTTATTTGGACAATTTGAAAAGAGAAAGATTTTCCGATGTCTCATAACGTCAGAGAGGCAGCAATGGTTGATCATTTTGATGGATATCATAGGAGGAATCATTTATGCATAGAAGCAAAGAACTACATACATTTTTATTAAGCAAATGCCGTCAATTGACTGATGATTGGTATGACTCCTTGGATAAAAACAAGACAACCGGTGTTTATTCTTCAGAGAATCCAAAGGTTATTGAAAAATTAAAAATGCAAAATTTTAGTTTTCATGGAATTCTTTGCAATGTTTTTGCAGAGGACCGGGAAACGTTTAATCAAAAAATTTATGAATGGGTTTCTTCCATTGCTAATGATCAAGACCATTTAGAGACCCCAACTCATTCTATTCTTAAGGAATTTATGAGGGTAAGAAATCAATATCTAGACTTATTGAAAGAATATGCCGGGGATCATGTACAAGAGGATATGTTTGATTCATTTAACTTATGGAGCACGGTGCTCATTGAAGCATTTGATCGTGTGATGTTGCGTTTTGTCGAGTTACAGTCTGAAGTCATGGACCGGCAGCTGCAGAATCAGCAGGAAGTTATTAATGAATTAAGCTCCCCGGTCATATCATTGAACTCACAAATAGCTCTATTACCTCTGGTTGGGAACATTGATCCATCCAGAGCCGAACTGATCTTAGAAAATGCCTTGGACCAATGTGTCAATATGGAAGTCTCCCATTTGTTCATCGATTTGTCGGGTGTTGTATTAATTGATACGATGGTTGCCCATCAAATCTTTCAGCTTATCGATGCACTTCAGCTTATCGGAGTGAAACCGATTCTTTCAGGACTTCGCCCGGAAATTGCCCAAACTGCGGTACAACTAGGTTTGAATTTTGAAAATCTGACCATCACTTCCACACTGTCACAAGCACTAACGATTAAAAACAATGAAATAGAATAATAACCAGATTGAAAGCATCCTTACATTTGGATGCTTTTTTAGTTGTAACCTGATCGCTCCTTCAAGACCAGAAAGAAACGGAATTCCCGAAATAACCTTCGAAATAAAATATCTTGAATTAAAGATATTAATCGTGTATGATACAACTATAAGGTAATACTATCTCTAAAGGAGTGAAAATAAGATGAATTTAAAACCATTAAAAGGGCAGCATCACGTTTCTGCCATTACGGCAAATGCAAAGAAAAACTATGAATTCTATACCAATACACTAGGATTACGATTAGTGAAAAAGTCCATTAACCAAGATGATACCTCTGTTTATCATCTCTTCTATGCAGATGAACGAGGTAATCCAGGGACGGACCTAACATTCTTTGAGATTCCACATGCAGGACACACCTATACAGGTACGAATAGTATTTCATTAACGGCACTAAGAGTGAACACAGATGAATCACTTTCTTATTGGAAAAAGCGGTTTGAAGAGTTGGGTGTCGAGCATGATGATATTTCTCATCACACTGGTCGCTCTACATTATGCTTCCGTGATTTCGAAGGTCAGCGGCTTATGCTTGTATCGGATGAAAAGAATAAAGGAGTAGCCGGCGGGAACCCATGGGATAAGAGTCCAGTTCCAGTAGAATATGGGGTGGTGGGTTTAGGTCCCATTACATTAACTGTTGCACACGGTGAGAACACAGCGGTTGTATTGACTGATGTTTTAGGGTTTAAAGAAACGGGAAGCTTTCCTTCTGGCATTGAAGGGCAGGCAGATATCCGGGTATTTGAAACAGGTGAAGGTGGAACCGGTGGAGAAGTGTATCTGGAAGAAAGAAGTGACATCCCTCAGGAAAGACCGGGGAGAGGAAGTGTCCACCACGTTGCATTCCGTGTTGAAGACGAAACTGAATTGCATAAGTGGGTAGAGTGGATCACTAAGAATCGTTTACCGAATTCAGGGTTTGTTGAGCGCTACTATTTCCGATCCCTCTATTTCCGTGAACCTAATGGAATTCTGTTTGAACTTGCAACAGATGGTCCGGGATTTGAAACGGATGAGGATTTCGATACATTAGGGGAAAATCTATCGCTGCCGCCATATTTTGAAGACCAAAGAGAATCTATTGAAGCGAAATTGAAACCATTAAATACGAAAGAAACGGGGGAACAATAATTTGAAGCATATTTTTAAACAAGGGAAAAAAGAATTACCGATACTATTATTGCTTCATGGGACAGGTGGAGATGAACGTGATTTACTTCCTCTTGCTGAAATGATTGCACCAGAAGCTTCCGTTTTAAGTGTGAAAGGAAACGTGGATGAGAATGGAATGCACCGTTTTTTTGCCCGTTTACGAGAAGGAGTCTTCGATGAAGAAGATTTATTATACCGTACGAAGGAATTGCATCAATTTATTGAAAAAAGCGCGAAAGACTATGAATTTGATCGTGACAATGTAGTAGCATTGGGCTATTCCAATGGAGCAAACATAGCAGCAAGCATGATGTATCACATTAAGAAATCATTAAAAGGTGCTATTTTGTTTCATGCAATGGTTCCCAGACGAGGAGTCGAACTCCCTGATTTAGACGGGATTCCTGTCTTTATAGGTGCCGGGAAGAGTGACCCCCTTATACCAATGGATGAAACAAAGGTACTTGTAGAAAACCTGAAGGATGCGCATTCTCCTGTTACTGAGTTTTGGACAAATGGAGGACATGAGCTTCGTCGTGAAGAGGTGGATGAAGCAACACGATGGTTTGAGAAGAATTTTTTGTGATTAGAAAAAGACTCCGGGAGGAACTTATCTCCCGGAGTTTTTTGATGGAAAAAAGGGGATTCTACCTTTCATATGGGATGACTGTCATATTATACGCTCTGAAGACTCTTAACATATCCAGTGTCAAAATTCCTCGCCATTCCTTTTCCGCAACAGGCCATGTTTCCGTATAGTGCCCAAACCAGGACCAATTAGGCTGCCAGAAACCATCAGGGTGTTGCAATTCAAGCTCGTTCCCCAATTGAATCTGTATTATTTCCTTCAATACCCTAAAAAAGGGAGAAGTTGGCCCACTCGCTACTTGCAGCGGTTTTGCCACGTATTCATTCCACCTAGATGGATCCATGCAAACGGTACTTCGTACATTTGATGAGAGAATCTTGAACAAAGTGGATTTCGTATCCCCACCCACTTCATGTAACATCCGGTCGTAACAGAGAAAATCATGCATGTCGATTGGAGTTTCCAATTTTGTTAGCTCATTGACAGCTCTATCCGTCCATTCTTGAAGCCGGTGATGCTCTGGTTGAAACCGATGGAAATAACCTACGATTTCTGCATTGGGATTGGCCCAGGCAGTTTGAACACCGCAATGTCCTTTTTCAGGATCGAAATGCCACCAAGGAGCATGAGGGACTGAATTGACTTTCTCCGGAACAGCACTCCATCCGTGGATTTCTTCGAGGTAGGTGTTGTTCAAATAATCCATTGCCTTTTGGACGATAGGATGACCGGCAGGTAGTTTTAAGTCCTTTGCCTTTTGTAATCCAATGGTTGTAGCGAGTGGGGAGGAATTGTCCAGGCGATAGTCGGGTTCGATTGACTTACCGAAGCCTCCATCTTCATTTTGGTAGCACGATAACTCATAGATGGCTTCATCTTTACTTCCTCCCTCAAAGTAATAGATGAATAACTTCTGCTCAAGGGGTCTTGCATTCTGATGGATATAGTCTTTTGCCTTTTTCCATTGCTTTGTGGAAAGCTTCATGTGAATAAACTCCTACTCTACTTATTTAATGGTTGTAGTAATATATTGTCTGTTGGCAGGGGAAATCCCTGCTTATTGAGTGATAAAAATGAGAGGTCCGTCCCTCTTGGAATTTAAAAACGAAACTTTTCTTGGGGTGCTTCGTATGTATGGTTAAAAGGAAGAAAAGGGAGGGGAAGGTATGTTTTTGGTGTTGGGGTGTATGTTGCTGGTGATTGTGGGCGTTTTTCTTGTAGCGGGGAGAGTAGCTCCCCAATCTGAATTGATGAATTCATTTAAGAAAACAAACTCATTTAGAAATATTATGCTCTCTTTGTTAATCATTTCAGGAATTTTATTTATTTTGAATTATTTTGTTGTGAAGAATGAGGATTGGCGTGAAAACAGGATAATCCAAGTCGAAAACGAGGAAGGTGAAGTTCACTTATTCCAAGGAGAGGAAAATGAAGCAGCTGTAGCAATGAATAAGATTTTTAAAGTAAATAAGGAATATCAGACATCATTATTGGTGTGGGAAAACCCCGAAAACCTGACCATCTTTCTTGAGAAAAAAGGTGAAAAGAATTCATTGGAACAAGTAGATATGAAGGGTGGATTATCAAGATATGCTCAAGGATCTTATACTGTACCTATAGTTTTATCGTTTAAGGAAGCGGGTTTATGGAAGATATCGGTTGAGGACAACGGTAAACGGATTGGGGATATCGTGATAAAGATAGATAAATAATAAATGACTGATATTAATACTTCTTATATTGTTCAAGGTCCCATTACATCCAAAAATCGATGCCTGATTTTCGGCGGCATCGTTTTTGTGGTGTATGTATAATAAAAATATGAACAACAGAACGTGGGGGGATTCTAGGATGATATCGTTTACATTGCAAACGGAATATTATCAGGCATTGGTAGAAAAGAGAACGGACTATGAAGGTGTATTTTATGTTGGAGTGAAAACAACGGGTGTTTTTTGCCGACCCGTTTGTCCAGCCAGGAAACCAAAATTTGAAAACTGTGAATTTTTCGAAACAGCTGAGCAAGCTTTGCTGGCATCCTATCGACCTTGTAAGAGATGTAAACCTTTATTTCACCCGAATAGTGTATCGGAAGTGGTGAAAAAGTTAGTAGAGGCCGTAGAGGAAAATCCGGAAAGGCGCTGGAAAGGGAAGGATTTTCAGGAGTTATCCATTGATGAATCCACTGCAAGGCGCCAATTTAAGAAAAGATTCGGCATGACATTTGTTGAGTATGCGAGAGCACGCAGGATGGGGATGGCCATGAAGGAAATTAGATCTGGAGCTCCTGTCATTGATGCCCAACATGCAACCGGTTATGAATCCGGCAGCGGGTTTAGGGATGCGTTTTCACGGATAATGGGATCTGCACCGGCTTTCTCCGAGCACAATCCTGTGTTAAAAGTAACGTGGATTGATACTAAGCTCGGACCCATGATTGGGATTTCAGACGAGAAATCTCTATATTTATTAGAGTTTGTTGACCGACGTGGACTCGAGAGAGAAGTGGAAAGGTTGAGGATAAAAACACAGGCGGCAATTATCCCGGGAAATACAGGGCCACTACGCTCAATTGAAAGGGAACTTGAAGCTTATTTCAATGGAACCCTTTCAGCGTTTCAAACCCCTCTCTCAATGATTGGTACACCCTTTCAATTGAGAGTTTGGAATGAATTAAAGAGAATACCGATAGGGGAAACAAGATCTTATACCGAGGTGGCAGAAAGCCTTGAGCATCCTTCAGCGGTACGTGCAGTGGCAAGGGCAAATGGTTGTAACCAGCTCGCTATTATCGTACCTTGTCATAGAGTGATTAGAGCAAGTGGTGACCTTGCAGGATATGCAGGGGGTCTAACCCGGAAGAAATGGTTGATAGAACATGAAAGGAAAATGGTAAGTTTGCTTAAGTAGTATGTTAATGATAAAACAGGTTTACCATCGAGGGGGATATGGGGAGAGCTGGCAGTTCATGAATACTGGGTCTTGCAGATTCTATGAAGAGCAACTAGACTATGAAATAGAGTCCTCTATAGAATCGGGAGCAATGTTCAAATGGGTGTTTTGAGAAAAGCTGTTATATTAGGGTTGGCATCAAGTATACAAGGTTTGGCCATGTCTGTGTTTTTGTTTCCCCACTTCATTCCTTCCGGGGGTGCAGCAAGTGTGAGTGTACTATTAAACTACTTACTGCATATCCCATTTGCTGTTACCTTGTGGGTATTGAATGTATGTTTATTGGGCGCAGCTGCTAAATGGCTGGGTAAGGATAACGCCCTCTGGACCATGTTCTGTGTAACAGTCACATCAGTGGTAGTAGATGCGGTAACGCCATTTATTACAGGAGCTGTTTCATATGTATTGGTGGATCTTTTGATTGGAAGCCTTCTTTTTGGGATCGGGGTCGGGATCCTATTTCGGATGGGAGCATCCTCTGGGGGAATGGACATATTAGCCCTTATTATTTCTAAGATGAAAGGGTTCTCCCCAGGGAAAACGTTATTCATAATAAATGGAAGCGTGTTACTTCTAACTGGAATTGTCGTCGACTTTAGCATCATTCTATATGCTATAGCTTGTCAGTTTATCGGAACGAAGATGTTAGATATCATTATTAACCTCCAAATCAAAGGAAGACTACCCCGTCTGGGAAATTATTAAAGAAAAGGTCCGTCCCTAAAACTTGAGGGACGGACCTTTTCTTCAGGATATTTCTTTAATGATGGATTTGACAGTGTGTGTGGGGGAGTTTTCAAAGAATGAGATGTATTGAAAAAGTTTGTTTTTAGGCAATAGGTGTTTGCGTATCTCTTTAGCAGACTTCCCCTCCATATGAGCCTGCGTAACGGAATCTTGAAGTCGAAGCAGGTAATCCCTTTTTTGTTCTAGCAACTTTCTCCCGTGTTTTAAATGACCTTGATGAGAACAATATACTTCCTGAAAAGAGTACGACAGGGTTTTGTTAATAGAACGGATCAATTCAGGAACAGATTCAAATGAGAAATTAGATGTAGGTGAATGAAATAAGTATAAATCTCCCGATAAACAAATGCCCTTTTCTTCATCAATCAGGACGATGTGATCCTCGGCATGGCCTGGTGTATGTACTATTTGAAACGTATGGTGTTCGGTCTTAAATAAATTATGCTGTAGGGCTATTGGATGAAAAGATGAGCGGTTATGCCAAAACATTGCCCTGTAGAATGGAAGTTTGGTGCTCAGATTACATTTTTCAACTCCCAAGGGATGAATCCATTGAGGAATGGAGTAAAATCTTTCAATCCAGGCACTATTGCCGGTATGATCTTCATGATGGTGAGTGTGAATCACCCTTTTGATGGGAAGCTCTTTAATAATTTTTCGAACTTCATTTTTCATACTATATGGTCCCGTATCGACAAGAACATCATCGACTTGAAAAAGATAAACAGGCATTTTTTGACCGAATGCTTGAACATTTAATTTGAATGATTGTATCAATGGAGTGACCCCTTACGAATTATTGTTATAGTACAATATTCGAACGAAATGTAGAAAATCCTGCTTAAACCTTAATTTTTTTTCGTGATTTAGAGGGACGGACCTCAAAATTTCATCTATTACTCATATGCTGAAAATGGTAGACTAGAGAAAAAGTACTCGTTTTACTTAGGGGGAAATGTTTTTGCAGAAGTGTAATGTTTGTAAGGAGCAGTTTAAATGGAAAGAGTTACTATTTTCAATATGGAGGTCGTACAAGCCAATTGAATGCAGTCATTGTGGAAAAAGACATGTAATCAGTTTTGTTTCGAAATTCTTTGTATCTTTTCTCATTGTCATTCCTGCTGTGGTGTTCGGTTTAGTGATTGCACCGGAACAAGGTTTATCAAAGCCCGTGACATTTGTCATCATTGTCTTAATGGCATTCGTTATTTCACTTTTTCTCCCGCTATTAGTGAAATATGAATATAAGGGAGGATAATAAAGAGAGAGCTGCCAATCAATCAAGGCGGCTTTTTTCTTATTATCAAGTATCTTCATTCATTTTTGTGAGGTATAGATTATCGAGTGTGCTATATCAACTTTTTATGACATGAAATCGTACTGATTTTGAAGCTTCATAGTCACGGGCAAATGAAAGGAATACTTATAAATAAAGAGTCCTCATTCTTTCATCACAAAAAGTTCGGAATTTCTTATGATTGTATATGACAGAGAACCTATAGATAGGATAGAATAAAGGTACACTAAGGTAAGGCTTCAAGAGCGTAGAGTAGATCATACGTATGGACCATAAACCGATTTTCTTATAAATAAAAGAAATAGAAGCAAAACGGTCCTTGGTTCATTCACATGATTCATTCCATTCTTTTGGTAGGTTGTGCTGTTTTTAAGGAGAAATGGATGCTAGAATACATCGTACATCAGGGAGTCGGCAAAGAGTATGTGGTTTTCCTCCACGGGATCGGAGGGACCTCAAGGATCTTCTGCAAACAATTGGAAACCTTTAAGAAATATTATAATGTAGTGACAATTCACTTGCCTGGTCATGGAAAATCACCAGGAATCGAAACCTATAATGAGACATTTACGATTGATTTAATTGTTCGTGAAGTAGTAGAAGTGCTGGATGAGATCGAGGTCGATCAAGCCCATTTTATTGGTATATCTCTCGGGTCAGTGGTTATTCATGAATTAATGCAACAAGTTCCACATCGGGTGAAAACGGCGGTTCTAGGAGGTTGCATTACTCGTTTTACATTATTTTCAAACACTCTGCTGCAGATTGGTCATGCAGTTAAAAGCATGATTCCATTCATGTGGTTATATAAACTATTCGC
Source organism: Rossellomorea arthrocnemi (assembly GCF_904424705.1). Lineage (GTDB taxonomy): Bacteria > Bacillota > Bacilli > Bacillales > Bacillaceae_B > Rossellomorea > Rossellomorea arthrocnemi. Next base: position 301,036 of record NZ_CAJGBF010000003.1, read on the forward strand.
TTATGTCATGATGCCTAAAAGCAATCATAGAATTTCGAGGAAGTTATTTATTCGGGAAGCAAAGAAAATGAAGCGGAAAGATTTTTTAGGGTGGTATCAACTTACACCTTTAGTGAAATCGACCTATGCTTCCGTTCAGGAAAAGGCATCACATATTCCAAAGCTCTACATATCTGGAAAAGAAGATCATCTGTTTGTATCTTCACTTGATGAAGATACAAAAGGGGATCCTTCTGCCACGAAAGTATTTCTTGATGACTGCGGACACGTATGTAATGTAGAAAGACCAACTGAATTCAATCGATTGGCACTTGAATTCATATACAATAATCAGAATCTTCCTATGCGTAAGGTTCAATAACATGGATTCATCCCATTTCATAATCCGAAATGGGAGATTTTTTATGTGGATAATATAACCATGGGTAATTCTTGTGAAGAAAAGATTTTAGATCATGGCTGTATCAGTGCCTTCGATACGAGCCGATTACAAGGGTATTGCAGAAAGGATTCAATATGTAAATTTGTCAAATTAACAAGGTAACATATCTCTGGAAATCGATGGGAGTACTTTAAGGCTGTGAATAAACGTGCGCGAGGGTCTGTAGTCGAAGAGCTTGAAAGGAAATTGATTTTCCATTGAATGACGTGAATCCATTGTGTATTTGAGAAACCCCTGTGAGTAACTTGATCTGTTCTTAACAGGGATTTTTTGAGTTCCTTTTTTATGATTTGCTTGTCTCAAAGATAGATAGGTGGAAGTTTGGAGAATATCAGTCTTAGGAGGTCCGTCCCTATAGGAATTGAACTGAAATGCATTAAATAAGGGAAATGGGTGGGGAAATTGAGGTCCGTCCCTATTGAAGGAAATGAAGGGGCGTGGGGAGAATATAGTATAGGTGGATGTATGTTAGGGGGTTCTGAGGTTTGGTTCGGGAGGTTTTGAATTTCAGGTATGAGGATTATCCATTTGAGTTGTTTTCGGTTTCTCATTTGACTGCCATCATTGTTTCTGTAGGATGCATAACGGGATTATATATATGTAGAAATCGTGTACAAGGAAGAGTGAAGAGTCTGTTGAAATGGGTTCTGATTATTTTGCTCGTATTGAGTGAAGTGACTTTTCAGACTTGGTATATCATAAACGATCAATGGGATATCACCATTAACCTACCTTTTCAATTATGTTCAGTATCATTGTATCTTTGTACCATCATGCTCATAAGCAAAAGCTATAGAATCTTTGAGGTCAGTTTCTTTGCCAGTATGTCAGGTGCATTCATTGCAATTGTCACACCGGAATTATTTTTTGGGTTTCCCCACTTCCGGTATTTCCAATTCTTTCTGGCACATGTGACTATTGTGTTAGCTTGTTTATACATGGTATGGATAGAAGGGTACAAGCTGACATTCTGGTCTCTCGTAAGGGCTTTTCTTGCATTGAATGGGATTGCTGTCATCGTTTATGCGGTAAACAAAATGGTCGGAGCGAATTACATGTTTCTCATGCATAAACCGTATAACGCAAATCCGATTGATTTCCTGGGGCAATACCCATGGTACTTACTTTCTCTCGAAGGAGTCACCTTGCTTATTTTTTGCATTCTTTACGCTCCTTTTTTCTTACTCGGGAAGAAAAGAAAGGGAAAAAGGTAAATATATGAAACTTTTTTCATTATTCAATCGTCTATTAACATATAAGAATTGCAGGGAGCAGGTATGATGAATCATAGTTTAATCTTAATTATAATCATGTTGCTTTCATACGGACTGGGCAGTATTACAGGTGCTTATTATATAGTGAAAATGCTCACTGGAAAGGATATCCGAGTGGTGGGTAGCGGAAATGTCGGGGCAACGAATGCAGGAAGGGTCTCAGGTAAGAAAGGGTTTTTATTGACTCTCCTGATTGATGCAGGCAAAGTGATTTTGGCATTGTCCTTCACATCCATAGTGATGAAGGGAGAGGCCTATTTAATCCTAAGTTCAATATTTGTATTGGTTGGCCATTTGTTTCCCTTTCAACTCGGATTTCATGGTGGAAAGGGGATTGTCGCCTATTTGGCATCTGCATTATTTCTCTGTCCGCTGAGTATTGTTGTTTTCGCCATCGTAATGGGTGGAGTATATATAATCATTAGGAAGTACACGTTATCTGGTTTTCTTTCAATGGGAACCATCCCGATAGCTGCCTATGTGATTGAGGGATCATTCACATTATCTGCAGGCTTAGTGGCTTTATTTGTGATTGTTGTAGTGTTCCATAACCGATCATTTCATCATTCAGTCGAAACATAGGAGGCATGAGAATGAAGAATCATACGCTGATATATAAAATTGCAAGCGATCAAGATGAATTCCAACAAATTTATTCGTTAAATTATGAAACATTCGTTGAAGAGATCCCTCAGCATGAAGAAAATTCCACACGTATACTGGTGGATAAATTTCACGAAGAGAATACATATGTGATTGCAAAAGCTAAGGATGAAGTCGTAGGAATGATCGCTGTAAGATCTGAACGGCCTTTCTCATTGGATCAAAAGTTGATTAACCTGGATAAATATTTACCTGAGCATGCAGTTCCTTGTGAAATCAGACTGCTATCAGTGAAAAAAGCTTATAGGAGTACCAGGGTGTTCTACCAATTATGCGATCGACTAGTTTCTTATTGTTTGGAAATGGGATATACCATGGCGCTGATTTCCGGGACGGTGCGTCAGCTTAAATTATATAAGCGGATCGGCTTTCTGCCGTTTGCTGAACTCGTTGGTGATGAGGCTGCAAGATTCCAGCCCATGTATTTGACTCGTGAAAGCTTTGAAAATTCGACAAAAGCGTTTAATCGTTTAATGATCCGAAAGACGGAAGAAGCACCCACACAATCATTTTTACCAGGTCCTGTATCCCGTCATACAAGGGTAGAAGAGGGATTTAAAAGGGATGCATCTTCTCATAGAAGCAGTTCATTTATCCGGGAAATGGAGGAAGTGAGAAAGAGTTTGCGTGAAATGACACATGCCAATCATGTACAGTTGGCAGTGGGTACTGGCACCTTGTCCAATGATATGGTGGCCGCCCAACTGAAAAGAATTTCAGGAAGAGGTCTCATTCTTGCAAATGGAGAATTTGGCTGCAGGTTGATAGATCACGGTAAACGATTCGGTTTATCCTATCATACAATTGAAAAGGACTGGAATGAAGAGATCACATTGGAGGAAATAGAAAACGTACTTCAATGTGATTCCGGTATAAAATGGCTTTGGACGGTCCATTGTGAAACATCAACAGGGTACTTATTCGATATCAAGAAAATTCTTTTACTTTGTCAAAAATACAGTGTTGAACTTTGTGTTGATGCATGCAGTTCAGTCGGAACGGTTCCAGTCGATTTCAAAGACGTATTCCTTGCCACTTCTGTTAGCGGAAAGGGCCTGGGTTCATATCCTGGCCTTGCCCTTATTTTCCACCGGGAAGCAATCAATCCATGTACTTCCATCCCAAGATACTTGGATGTGGGCATGTATGCTACGAACGAAAGCGTTCCTTATACTCACTCATCCAATCTTTTAGGTGCTCTAAAAGAAGCTCTTCAGGTGGTGGACTATGAAGAATCCTTGAGAATTTCCAATAATGTAAGGGGAATGCTCACGCAAGGAGGGTTTCAAGTACTGGGGAATGAATTTTATTCTCCCGGGGTGATTACTATTGCACTAAATAGGGAACAGTGTAGTAAACATTTTGGGGATGCCTGTAAAAATAAGGGTATCTTATTAAGCTATGAAAGTGAGTACTTAATCAATAGAAATTGGGTGCAAGTAGCACTTATGGGAGCGCATATTGAACGAAGGGTTTTGAATGCAATGACAATAATCATCAGAGAGTTTAACAGCAATATAGAGTCAAAGGTAGTGAAATGAGCAGGGTGAAAGATTTCTTCTCACATTTTTTATCATTTAAGTTGGGTGGCTTTGCCATCTTTTCTCTATGGATCAAAACCGTTTTGGTATCCTTCATAGGGTTCAATCTCCATGTAGAGTCTTTTTTGGATTTATTACTCATACTATTTAATCCAGTGGGTTCATTAATGCTATTGATCGGATTCAGCTTTTTTTTCTTTAAGAAAGTTAAGGGGGTCCTGATAGTCCTTTTGATGGGGATTGCCACGGGGCTCCTATATGGAGATTTGCTGTACTTTCGGTTTTATTCAGATTTTGTAACGGTCCCTATTCTTTTTCAGTTTAAGAACGTTGGGGGTATCGGGCCAAGTACCTTCGAATTGATGAGCCCGTGGGATCTCCTCTTATTGGTTGATATCATCCTTGCCGGATGGTTATTAAAGAAGATGGGGAAAGAATCGGTCACTGTATCACGAAGATGGAAGTTTACCTATCTCGAATTAAGTGTAGCATTAATACTGATTACTATTGTAATGGGTTTGGTGAAATCCCCCTATTTATTCGCCGAGTCCTATGACAGAGAACAAATGGTCAAATCCGTTGGACCATACAATTATCACCTGTACGATATCGGGATTGCTGCAACGAACCCATTTTCACATCTTCTTGCGAGCAAATCTGATACGGAGACATCCTTTAAGTATATAAAATCAACGAAGAAAGACCCATCGGCACTATTTGGGGCTGCCAAAGGGAAAAATTTGATCTTAGTCAGCATGGAATCTACTCAGAACTTCGTCATAAACGAAAAAGTTAATGGAAAAGAAATTACTCCGTTTTTAAATTCCTTGATTAAGGACAGTTTTTATTTTAGTAATATATACGACCAGACCGCCCAGGGCAAAACGTCGGATGCAGAATTTATGATTGATACGGGATTGTACCCTTTATCAAGCGGGTCGGCTTTTGTGAGGAAACCAGATAATGTATACAAAAGCCTTCCTCATATCCTGAGAAAAAGAGAAGATTATTATGCAGCTGTATTCCATGGGAATGACCGGACATTTTGGAACCGTGAAATGATGTATGAGACGCTGGGGTACGATCGCTATTTTTCCAAGAGGGATTACTCAGTAACTGAAGAAAATTCGGTTAATTATGGGATTAAAGACATTCCATTCTTTCAACAGACAATTTCCCACCTGGAGAAGGTACCACAGCCATTTTATACTCGACTCATTACGCTGACGAACCACTTCCCTTTTTTATTGGAAGAGGGTGATCAACTCATCGATAAAGGATCTACGAGTGAGGATGTAGTAAATCGATATGTTACAACCGTCCGTTATGAAGATGAAGCGATCAAGACATTATTTGAAAACCTTAAAGCAAACGGGATGTATAAGAATACGGTTGTGGTCCTTTATGGAGATCATTACGGAATTTCCGAAAAATATGAACAAGGCGTGTTTGAACTATTGGATCAGAAGGATACCCCAGTCAACCATGCTAAGCTTCAGCAGGTACCATTGATCATCCATGTTCCGGGTGAAGAAGCAAGAACGATTGAAACCAATGGAGGGGAGATCGATATTCGGCCGACTATACTACATTTATTGGGAATCGAATCGAAGGATACTCTCTCGTTTGGTCACAGTCTGTTTACCCGTAGAGAAGATCATCCCGTCATTTTCCGGGATGGGGATTTCATAACAGAGAAGTATGTTTTTCAAGACAATGTTTGTTACAGTAAAAAATCTGAGGAACCTGTCAGTGAATCATTATGCGAACCATTTAAGGAAACGGTAAGAAAAGAGTTGAGGATGTCAGATGATATTCTATACGGGGATTTAATGAGGTTCCTTGAATAAAAGCATGTAAAGAACCCCCGGCTAGGAAGTAGCCGGGGTTCTTCATGTAAGAAGGGCCTCTGTTAATAACTATAATATAATTATGTAAACAGTCGAGGTTAAACTTATTCAATATCCTCCCCTTGAAAGACAACCCCCATTGATTCCTATAACACCAATATTCATCAAATACTTTTTCTGGGAGCACTTTGCACATTTTTTTGTCTGTTTGGTGAAGTCGTGACAATACTGATCCCAAGGAATACAGCAAGTAGTAGAAATGTACTTCTTTTATAATAAGTGTCATAGTTTAAGGGGGAAGGGTGCAGGATTGCCCATAGAAAAAGAGCTTAGGCGAAATCCACTAAGCTCTTTACAAGGAATCATTATTTAGGAAAAGTGGCAGCTTTATTTTCACAACACTTCCCTTATTCAATTCACTTTCGTATTCAATCATTCCCCCCATTTCACGTATTAGCTTATTTGTCACCATGCTCCCCAATCCGGTACCTTTGGTTTTGGTCGTATAAAAAGGTAACCCGATTTTCTTTAATTCATCTCCGGTCATTCCCTTCCCGTTATCCGAGATAATGATGATGATAGATTGTGAGAAGGGGTCTTCTTTTAGACTGATCGAAATTTCGCCTTGATCTTCGATGGATTCGATTCCATTCTTAATGACGTTCATAATTGCTTGCTTCATATGGTCCTCATCACCCTTAATATAATGGGAACCGGTCCCGTGAAAGACAATGGATGTGTTGGAGTAGGCTGCAAAAGGTATTAACAAATCCACACAGTCCCGAATGATGTTTTCGAGGTTTAGCCTGGATAATTGGAATCCACTCGGTTTGGCTACATTCAGGTAATCCGATATTATTTTGTTCGTTCGATCCAATTCATTCAGAATGAGGGGGGAATAGCGCTTAAATCGTTCATCCTGTGAATCTTCACTTAGATGCTGAATGAACCCTCTTACAGTTGCAAGGGGATTGCGGATCTCATGGGCAATGGAAGCTGCCATTTGCCCGACCATATTCAATTTATCCAGGTATACCATTTCTTCTATTTGTTTATTAGTGCGGATTAAATGTTCGATGATAAAAACCAAAGCCAAAAATGTAAAGTAAAAGATAGTAAAATACGTAAAATAAAATGGCAAATGCAGAATTGGGATAAACACATTTATGATGACGATGTAAATGATGGCATGTATGAGAAAGATAATGGTACTCCCCAGTAATTTATACTTTGTCTTCAATAGCATTTTACGAAAGACTATGCCAATCACAAATGGCAGCACCGAAACAGCTATACCAACGGCAACGTATGGACCACCGATAAAATAGCGGAAAATGATGACACAGCAGAGTACAATCGAGCCTGACAAGAAGCCCGCATAAATGGTCACGATTAAAATAGCGATCATCCGTAAGTCGAAATGGGTCTCCCCGAGGGTTTCGATCGGATACAACATACATAATAGAGCACCGAATGATGCGACCAGTCCATAAGTTATCTTATGTTTGAATGCTGCTTCCTGTTTTTCTTTAAAAGGAAACAATACATTTGCATTATAAGTAAAAGAAAATAAAATTGTAATATTGACCAGTAGTGCTTTGATTAATGTAATCAAAAGAAAAGCCTCCAAAAATACTACTTAACTTAGGAGCAACTATCGCTCCCAGCTCGTACAAACATGAACATACAAGTAATAAAAATACTCCATTTTCCCGTATTAGTCAAATCTTACTATCGAATGAGGGACGGACCTTAAAATCGAACCATTATTTAAACCCACTAGTCACCGAAAATGTCGTGAAACTGCATGTTTAAAGCAAATTTCAGCTCCTTAATAATGGTCGGAAAAAGGAAAGTTGAAGGTCCGTCCCTCGCTATTTGAAGGTATTTTAGCTGGGAGAGTAGAATATATTCAGTATACAAGCCATATTTGTGAGGTTGGTTAGGAGAATGTAATGGGTGGTGTGGTATGGTGGACTGTGGATATTTCCGTCTTCAGCTGCTGATGAGTACAGTATCTTAAATGAGGAGGAAGGAAGATGGAAGGTCAGATCATATATGAACCTCAGCAAGTAAAGATCATGCATAAGAAGATTCCCCTGAAAGAAGTGGTGAAGCGGGCAATCCTGATTACGGCAGGAGCTGTAATCATGGCTGTCGGTCTTGAAATATTCCTTGTTCCCAACCAGGTAATCGATGGAGGGATCGTCGGTGTTTCAATCATGCTTTCTCACATTACGGGTATTAAGCTTGGACTTTTTATCTTCATCCTGAATATCCCCTTTTTCTTCATAGGATATAAACAAATCGGGAAAACCTTCGCTTTCTCTACGCTTTATGGCATTATCATTCTATCGATTTCTACAACTTTTTTACATCCTGTTGCAGCCTTTACACAAGATATTCTTTTAGCGTCATTATTTGGTGGAATTGTTCTTGGAATAGGGGTAGGGATGGTTATTCGTTACGGTGGATCACTTGACGGTACTGAAATCCTCGCGATCTTATCGAGTAAAAGACTACCATTCTCTGTCGGCGAAATCATCATGTTTGTAAATCTCTTTATTTTAGCCAGTGCAGGCTTTGTCTTTAGCTGGGATAGAGCCATGTATTCTCTACTTGCTTATTATGTAGCATTTAAAATCATTGATATTACGATAAAAGGGTTAGATGAATCAAAATCTGTTTGGATCATCAGTGAAAACTACTCAGAAATTGGGGATGCCCTCCTGCACCGGTTAGGAAGGGGGGTCACCTATTTGAAGGGAGAAGGTGCCTTTTCAGGAGATGATAAAAAAGTAATATTCTGTGTCATCACACGTCTTGAGGAGGCAAAGTTAAAGGACATCGTCGCCGAGCATGATCCTTCCGCTTTTCTCGCTATAGCGGATATTGCAGAGGTAAGAGGAGGAAGGTTCAAGAAGAAAGATATCCATTAACACCTCTAGAAAAAAGTAGGATATAGTTGATCGATTTATAAGCGCAGAATATGGAAATCTCCTGTTTCTGTGCTTTTTTATACGTGGAAATTTCCAGAAGCAGAATGCGACCCTATTTTAAACCCACTCAGAAGGAAAGTTTATAGTGAAAAAGTTCTTATTGTCGCCTGCATTGACTTGTAGTACTATATTCTAGAATTGTTATGAGATGGGACCATTTTTTCACAATGAGGACCCTTTCCCGTAGCAGTACAAAACATAATATCATCTTTATTAGAGGAGTAAACGATCCATGGAATGTGTAATACTGATTAAAGCATTTATTCTCGGGATGGTAGAAGGGTTGACGGAGTTTGCTCCAGTATCCTCTACTGGCCATATGATTGTAGTGGACGATCTATGGATCAAATCAAAAGAAGTGTTGGGACAGTATCCAGCAAATACATTTAAAGTAGTCATACAACTAGGATCCATTTTCGCGGTAGTCATAGTATTTCGTGACAGATTTAAGGATTTATTAGGGATGAATTCCTATAGTGAAAAGAGAGCATCAAAATTAAAAATAACACATATATTGGTTGGGTTGCTCCCAGCAGTAATCCTTGGGTTAATATTTGAGGATTATATCGATGAGCATCTCTTTTCACTAAACACGGTTCTTGCCGGCCTGGTTATCGGCGCAATTCTAATGATCACTGCAGATCTGTTACGTCCAAAAGTGAAAACCGTGGAAAACGTTGATGAAATCACCCATAAGAAAGCGTTGATGATTGGTCTCATTCAATGTTTCTCATTATGGCCCGGTTTCTCACGGTCGGGTTCTACGATTTCCGGTGGTGTATTACTTGGCTTAAGCTATCGCGCAGCATCAGATTTTACCTTCATCATGGCTGTACCGATTATGCTGGGAGCAAGTGGGCTGTCCCTCTTGAAAAATTGGATGTATTTCAATACTGAGTTCATGCCTTTTTTAGCAGTCGGGTTTATCAGTGCATTCCTGTTTGCTTATTTGTCAATCCACTTTTTCTTAAAGGCAATCAATAGAGTCAAGTTAATTCCATTTGCCATTTATCGTCTTATTCTTGTCGGCATTATTTTAGTTGTTTATGTTTAAAGTGACTCTTGACAGTTAGAAAATACTCCCATATAATTTCAATAACACTTTTATCAGAACTTGAATATACTATACGAAAGCAAAGAAGAGGACATGATTCATTCAATATTCTCTTAATCAGAGAACAGGGTCACTGGCTGAGAACCCTTAAGAGAAATGTATGTTTTACCACCTCGGAGCTATTATGGAGAAGTACAGTATCCATAATCGGGAAAACCGTTATCTTACTTAAGCGAAGAGTTTAATTTTTACACTTCGAAATTAGGGTGGAACCACGACCGTACTCGTCCCTTGGTTAGGGATGAGTGCGGTTTTTTTAATTATATTAAATAGAGCGCGAAGAAGAGGACATGAATCATTTAGGCTTTCTTACCAGAGAACAGGGCCATCAGGCTGCAAGCCCTGTAGAAAGGAAATGGTTTACCACCTCGGAGCTATTATGGTGAAATGACAGTATCCATAATCGGGAAAACCGTTATCTTACTTGAGCGAAGATCTAAGAACTTTTAGCACTTCGGAATTAGGGTGGTACCACGACCGCATTCGTCCCTTGGTTAGGGATGAGTGCGGTTTTTTATATGTGAAAATCATAAAGGAGGAACAGAAATGTCCATTCAATCAGATGTAGAAAAGAGAAATCACAGGAAATTAGGTCAGGAGCTTGAGTTATTCATCTCCATGGAGGAGGCTCCAGGCATGCCTTTTTATTTACCGAAAGGGATGTTGTTACGGAATGAGCTGGAGGATTTTTGGAAGAAGGAGCACATGAAGGCAGGGTATCTTGAAATCAGAACACCAATCATGATGAAACAGGAGCTGTGGGAGAAGTCCGGTCATTGGGATCATTATCATGAAAACATGTATTTTTCAGAAGTGGATGATCAGAAATATGCCATCAAGCCCATGAGTTGTCCGGGAGCCGTCCTGATTTATAAAAGCAAGAGACGAAGCTATCGTGAATTACCACTTAGGTATGGGGAGCTTGGATTGGTACATCGTCATGAGCTATCAGGCTCTTTAAGCGGATTATTGAGAGTCCGCTCTTTCACTCAAGATGATGCACATCTATTCGTTAGGGAAAATCAAATACGTGCAGAGTTGCACAAAGTACTCGATCTTATTGATCGTTTCTATGGAAAATTCGGTTTTCAATACAAAGTAGAACTATCAACTCGCCCAGAAGACTGTATGGGATCTATTGACCTTTGGAATCAAGCTGAAGGAGATCTTGAGGGAGTATTGCAAGAAAGGAGCGTCGATTATCATATTAACCCTGGGGATGGAGCCTTTTACGGACCGAAGATCGACTTTCATATTCTCGATTGCCTGGGGAGAAGCTGGCAGTGTGGAACGGTACAACTTGATTTTCAAATGCCTGAAAAATTCAATTGTGAATATATAGGAGAAGAAAATCAAGTAGAGAGACCGATTATGATTCATCGTGCTATTTATGGATCAATTGAACGGTTTATGGCCATTATCATTGAACATTTTGGAGGAGATTTCCCACTTTGGTTAGCTCCTCATCAGGTAAAGATCCTTCCAATTTCAGAAGCACATATCCTATACGCTCAAGAAGTTAAGTCCCAATTAGAAAGGGAAGGCTTTAGGGTGGAAATAGACGATCGCGTTGAGAAAATAGGATTGAAAATCCGAGAAGCCGAGATGCAGAAAGTTCCATATATGATGATTGTAGGGGATAAAGAAATCCAGCAACAATCGGTATCACTTAGAAAAAGGAAGGAGGGTAACATGGGAGTACTTAAAGTAAAAGATGTGATAAGGCAATTGGAAGACGAGATGATGTAACAGAATAAAAGGGTGATTTCTTCTGTAGCAGGGGAAAAAGGTGTTAGATACTCATTTTCACCTTGACCATTTCCTGTATTTTCTTTAAACTAACAGAAGGAAAATTCTGAATACAAAGAATGGGGGAGAAGAAATGAACATTATTTATCGGAATTACAGAAGTATTTCTTCTTCCCTATACAAGAGCTAAAAGGTATATCATTTACTTTTTAGCTTTTTTTATATCATGGGGGAATGAAAATGGGATATAAAAGAGTATTGATTAAGTTAAGCGGTGGCGCCTTGGCTGATAACGGTGGGAATAGTTTTGGAACAGCTGAGCTTGAGCATATTGCAAACGAGATCATGTCCATTGTGGATCTGGGTATCGAAGTGTCGTTAGTTGTAGGAGGAGGGAATATTTTTCGTGGAAGTTTAGCAGATACCTGGGGAATCGAACGGGTGGAAGCCGATAGTATAGGAACGCTTGGAACGATAATCAACAGTTTGATGTTGAGAGGCGTGTTGAAAAGTAAAACAGATAAAGAAGTCAGAGTCATGACATCGATCCCTGTCCCAACAGTAGCTGAACCGTATATACGCCTTAGGGCAGTCCACCATCTGGACAAGGGATACTTAGTCATTTTTGGCGGGGGAAACGGGCAGCCTTTCGTCACGACGGATTATCCGAGTGTTCAACGAGCAATTGAAACGAATAGTGATGCAATCCTTGTAGCGAAACAAGGAATCAACGGTGTGTTCACATCTGACCCTAAACGGGATAAAGAGGCGAAAATGTACCAAACGTTAAATTATGATGACGTAGTGTTGAACAATATCAAAGTCATGGATCAGTCTGCTCTCCTATTAGCACGTGATTATAACTTGCCTGTACACATCTTTAACTTTGACCAGGTGGGAATCATGAGAAAGATATGCTCCGGTCAGAAATGGGGAACTTTGATTAATCACGAGGAGACAAAAATATAAATTGTAGTTATAATATGGATCAAATTGAATGAGAAAAAGTGATGTACAATCAGAAGGAGAAAATGAGTAATATATTTCAAATTATGATCCAGGAACAGACTGAACACACAGCAGATACATGGAAATACGATGGAGAATATGCCTTTTATGATATGATAGCGGATTAGAAGACTTAGCAGAATTCTTAGATGTAAATCGGCGAGGAAACTCGACATTTTCAGTTTTTCAGATAAGGAGATGGTTGGTTCTTAATCCTTTCAATTAGTGAAGGACGGAACTGTTGATATCGGACTGGGAATGAAACAGAATGTCACTGGAAGAGGGAATGGGCAGAAGTTATGTAAGCTGGATTGGAATATGAAAGTGTATTAGAAGGTGGGGGTCAAATCCGTTGGTACATTCATTCAACAAACGAATGGAAGCAGCTATGAATTTATAAAAATGAAATACGTTATTCTTAACAAAGAGTAAGGAGGAAATGGACGGTGAACGTTAGAATCCTGAACCGATTTGAACCCGATAAACTGGATGAAATCAAAGAAGTTTATCATTCAGTAGGGTGGTTTCAGCATACAAATGATGTGATATCCAAAATATTTTACAGAAGTGATGTCGTATCCTTGGCTGTTTTTGATGGGCGTATTATTGGAGTGGGTAGAGCACTGACGGATGGTGTTTTCAATGCATCGATATATGATGTAGTCGTCCACTTGGATTATCAGCGCAACGGAATTGCCAGTATAATTATGAAAGATTTATTAGAACAACTAAAAGATATATCGTGTATATTACTGATCTCGACTACGGGGAATGAACCATTTTATAGAAAACACGGCATGAAAAATGTAAAGACCGGGATGGCAAGATATCTTAATCCAGCACTGGAGAAGGAATATTTGAAATGAATGATAGAGATGGGTCAGCCCCCACAGGTGACTGCCCCTTCTGATCAATTCATATCAAAATCCAATCATCGTTTTCTTCAAGGTAGAAATCAACATCCGTTAAAACTTGATTCAATTTAAAGGATATGGCAGATTCACTTAATGACTTCATACACTGACACCGTTCCTGCTGAAAATGATATCAAGACCATTTTGAATCAGTCGTTTAAAGCGATCCTGCTTACGTAACTCGTATAAATCCAGAAGGAGTTCATCTTTTAATATAGATTCGGGCTCATGTTCTTCCAGAAGTTCCAGGACTTCAAGTCTTAGTAGCCACTCTTCAGGAAAATCATTCTTCAGTTTGCCAACAATACTGGGAATGAGATCAATAGAGAAAGCCATATCCCTTAGTCCCCTTACTTCTGCAAACAGATTTTCCAATGGTGTTAATGCTTCAGGTACAACGTACTCTTCTTCCATGCAGGCCGTTAACCCAAAGAAAGCATCGTAATCAGCAGGATGAGGACGGGCAGAAACGATTTCAGAACCGATGGCTAAGTCATAGGTTCCCCATGATGGATGGAATAATATCTGATCTCTGAACGTTACCAGGCATTCATCAATGGATAGGAGAATGACTTGTTGATGGTGAAAGACGAGGTCCGTCACATGTCCCGAGACTTCAATGCCGCTTTCAAAGGTGATCTGCATCAGCTTATTCAATTCGATGCCAATTTTCTTCAAATCAGCTTCGGTACTATGTTCAAGTGTGGTCCCGCCATGGAGTACACCGATAGGAGCACCGAATCCATCTTCATGACGATCCGTTCCATGATGGACCAGTTGCTCATTTTGGATCGAAAGTGCAGTTGGTCCGGATGTCTTTATATAGATTGCATCACCATGTTCATCTCGAATCAATTCTTTGAAGACCCCTGTGATCTGTAAGCCCGAACTGTATTCGATATGAGCAATTTGATTGGATCGAATGGCTTTCTCGATTCCGTCCGTTCCACCCTTGCGAAAAGCTAATGTTTCTCCGAACTTCTCAACATCATTGATAAGTTGTTCAAAGCTTTCACACACGAATAACTGAGTTTGCAAAGATGTGACATCATAGCTTGTTTGAATGGCAGCTTCGATGGAGAATTCCTGCTTGGTTACTTCATTGGTTAAACAGTGCTTGCTCTCACCGACTGATGAAAGAAAGCCTGCACCGAAAATTCTTGGTTGATCTAGCTCACCGATCAAACCGAATTCGACGGTCCACCAAAAGATTCGGGAAACCTGTTCTGCTTCAGAAAGCCCGGTTACCAATTGTTGCTTTTCTTTCAGCACCTGTTTTGACTTAATGATCTCTTCGTCAGTCGAACTGGGATCTTCCATTACAATCGATAAATGTCTGGTTGCTTCGAACACTTCATGTTCCTCTTCGGTTGCAAAAGCATTAGCCCCGATATTTCCAATCATTTTAACAAAAGTTGAATATGTTTCATCAAACAGAATGGGGGCGTGACCAACTGCCTCATGGAGGATGTCGGGGGCAGGTGTATATTCGATATTGGATTTCTGACGAATGTCTGTAGCAATAGGCAAAATGCCATGTGCCTGGAAATCAAAGAAGGCTGTTCCGGGAATTAAACCATCGACAATCGCTGCTCCCCAGCCAATTTCGGCTAAATGTTTGTTCATTTCACTTACTCTAGGAATTTCCTGTATATTGATACCGGAAGAGTTTAATCCTTGCGTAAAAGCTTCATGAGCTGTCTCTTCAAGAAAGTGATGATTCTGTCGCATAACATACCGCCACACTGCATGGTCGATCGGAGTGTAGGCATGGTAATGCTGGCTTGCAACAAATGGACGTAAATGATTTGGTATAGATTGATTCATAATTAATTCTCCTCATTATTGTTTTGTTTAGCGCTTAAACGCTTTTATGTACGAAAGTACCATCATACAAAAAGTCCCTGCTGAAAAAATTCAGCAGGGACGAAAGAGATTCGCGGTACCACCCTCATTGTAAGCTTTGTGAGCTTACCACTTAATTAGATAACGGACAAAACCGTCCTGTTTCAATGAAGAACAGGAAGCTCCGGAAACGTAATTCATGAACCACCTATGTGCCAGCTTCCAGCAACACCAGCTCTCTATAACAGGGAGGAGTTCACTACTGCAAATCCATCGTAGCTTATTTACTCATATGTATGATCAAGACGCTTTATATCTTAAACGCTTTTAAGCGTTAAAGTCAAGAGGTATTATTGATGTTGGATAAGAAGGAAAGCATGTATAAAGAAATATTATAAAACTTAAATGAGTCAAAACCAAATAAAAACGCCGTAGTGGCGCTTTTATTATACAGTATGTGTTTTTTCATTAGGATCCTCGAGTTTCATTTTTTCTAATTCAAGCCTCATTTTTTGCGTTTCAATGACGAAATTTTCATGCTTCAATTTTTCAAGCTCGAGTTCACCTTCTAGCATTTTCTGTTTAAGCTTGGATTGCTTTTGGAAATGGTCTGTGATGATGCCGAGAATGGGTATGGAAAAAATCATGATTACAGCAATTGTACCAGTCATTTCAATCTCCTCTTTCTCTAGAATACTCGACTTGTAATAGTTAGATTATATCAAAGTGCGAGTTAAAATAGTGAAAAATGGTTATTTGAAGAAATTATTTTTATACTAAATATACGTATAAGAGAGGGAATAGTTTCAACCTTTTAATTGCGGTGGAACATTTTACAGAGATATACTGAATTTTTACCATATCTGTTAAATACGTTACTATATCAAAGGAAAATGGAATCCTTACACATTCCATTTCCTTTGAACGTATAAAAGGATTGTCTCACGATATTTTTTTACTGCAGAGTTCATAATAATATAGATCAGGATACCGAATATAGGGATATTGATGAGCATCCCTGTAAAGAAGGCTTTCCCAATTTGCAATCCCACTCCCACCGCATCATTCGTGGAATCCAAAGGAAAGAAAAGATGTCCCACGACCAGGTTCAGGTAAAAGAAAAAAGGGAACGCCCAGATTAAAGAAACCCCACCGACTAGTCCTGCGAATGGGTTGCCTTTGAAAATCTTTGCGCAAGCTGTCGAAATTACTGGGCCGATACCAAAGGAAGGAACAAAATTAATCAATAGACCAACAGTGAAGCCTATTGCGATGCTATGGGCGTTATCTTTAAGACGCAATAACTTTAAAGTAAGGCACTTAAGTTCTCTAAGTTTTTTTCTAATCATGCAATCATCACCATATATTTTAAGAATGTCATTCAGCTCAAATGTGTTAGTATCATCCTTGTTTATAGTATGTCTTCTTTTGAGGATTGTAAATTAAAAATGTCCTTTTTTATAGAATTCATTTAATTTTTTTCATGGCAAATCTTTATGAGTATAAATATAATGGTATTCTAGTAATAATAGAATCTTTGGCAGAGCGAGGACTAAAAAATGAAATTAACGAAAAAGATCCCCAATATGGTCACGTTGGGGAATTTATATTGCGGATTCTTATCCATCGGATTTGCAGCAAGTGGACAATTTAAAAATGCAGCGGTTTTAATCATTATTGGCATGATGCTCGATAGTATGGACGGGAGACTTGCAAGAATGCTCAATGCAGACAGCGTTCTTGGGAAGGAATTAGATTCATTGGCAGATATCGTGACATTCGGGGTTGCACCATCATTCCTTGTGTATTATACCTATTTTTTTCAATTCGGTTTATTAGGGTTTATCGTAGCGGGGCTATTTCCTTTATTCGGGGCGTACCGCCTTGCACGGTTTAACACAAGTCCGCCCAAATCTTCGATACATTATTTTATAGGGGTCCCCATAACGGCAGCAGGTGGGATCCTGGCCATATTAACACTATTTGGAGAATGGATTCCCAATATCGTGACAACCGTTATTTTTACTGCCATGTGCTTTCTTATGGTGAGCAGGATCAGAATCCCAAGTCTGAAAGAAGTACCATTACCTAAATATGGGACGATTGTGACGATCTTTATCGGGGCTTTATTATATGTTATCTATAAGGGTACTTATGAAGAGTTTCCTTATTTGATCTATATAGCAACTCCTCTGTATATTGCTTATCTAGCTTATCGTTTTATAAGGAGATAACCCTTTTTTCATTTTATTAAGATAGTGAGCAAATACAAGAGTGAGCCGGGAAATGCCCGGCTCACTTCTTTATTCATCATGGTGAAATATCGTTTCCTGCCATCTATGATATCCGTAAATGATAAAGGAGAGACCATAGATGACAAGGAAGTATTGCCACGGAGAAATCGAATGATAATCCGCAATTCCAAGTCGTGACAATAATGGAAGAGCCACGTAACACATAAAGGCATCCATGAGGATATTAACCGTGTATATAAGACGAATTTATGTGATGCCAATCGGAAAATCCAAAAGGTCCCTACTGTAAAGATCCTATATCCAAAGCTGAAATCGATCATATATCCCCAGGGTACGATATATTGATGAATGACCCACCACTTATAAGTATAGGCAATCTCAAAGATGATGGTCATCAGTAAGCAAGTGAAAATGGTGACAGGCATGAATCGCTTTATAGTTTTGGATGAAATGAAGAATAAACTCAACCTGGGAAAAAGAAAGGCAATGAAAAGAATCACTTTGGCATTCATAAAAAAACTCCAAACGTTTTGGTTTCGAATGGTTTTCCGCAACATTTGAAGTATATACTCTGTAACTTAAATCATCCTCATCAAAAAACCCCCCAGTGCCCCTGTAATCACTACAATCCAAGGAGGCAGCTTCCAGAATACCAGCATACTGAATAGAATCGCTGCGAAAGCAAAA
The DNA here is from genome assembly GCF_904424705.1 of Rossellomorea arthrocnemi. Classification (GTDB taxonomy): domain Bacteria; phylum Bacillota; class Bacilli; order Bacillales; family Bacillaceae_B; genus Rossellomorea; species Rossellomorea arthrocnemi. Next base: position 319,377 of record NZ_CAJGBF010000003.1, read on the forward strand.
TCGGCGGGTACCAAAATCGATGATGTCCAGATCGGGTGATAAAAAGCTGCAATCAGAATTCCGACCACTGCTGCATTCACCCCCATTAATGCGCCTTTAATCTTTGGGTTTCGTCTTAAGGAATCCCAGAAAGGCAATGTCCCTATAATCAGCAGTAATGCAGGTAGAAAAATGGCAACCGTCGCAAGTACTCCACCTCTCCAACCGTTTATCACAGCTCCAATAAAAGCCGCAAAGGTGAATAGGGGACCCGGTACAGCCTGTGCCGCACCATATCCTGCTAGAAACTGTTCTTCCGTTAACCAGCCTGTCGGTACAAATTCCCGTTCAAGAAGAGGCAATACTACATGGCCACCTCCAAATACCAATGACCCCGATCTATAGAAACTATCGAAGAGAGCAATCCATTCAAACGTACTCAATTCCCTGCATATAGGGAGAAGAATCAATAATCCAAAGAAAATTGATAAGCAAATCATCCCAAATCTTCTGGAAATGGGAAACGCCACCCTTGAATCATCATCTGCTGCATAATCTCTATAAAGAAGGAAGCCGATAAGAGCAGATAGAAGGATCACCCCTGCTTGTGAGAAGGCTGTTTGCCATATTAGAGTGATCACCAAAGCGAACAGTGCGACAGCTTTTCTCTTTAAATCAGGCGTTAATTTTTTAGCCATACCTAATATCGCATGAGCCACAACTGCAACAGCCACGATTTTCAATCCGTGTATCCATCCGGCATCTGCCATGTCACTTCCTTGAAGGATCCTGGCAAATAGAATTAAGGCAATAACCGAAGGAAAGGTAAAGCCCAAAAATGAAACGATCCCGCCGAGTACACCTCCCCGTATAATGCCGATTCCAATCCCAACCTGGCTGCTGGCAGGTCCCGGTAGGAATTGACAGAGGGCCACGAGGTCGGCATAGCTTTTTTCATCCATCCATTTTCTCCTTCGAATATACTCTTCATGAAAATATCCCAAATGCGCCATAGGGCCACCAAAAGACGTAAACCCCAATCTTGTTGAAATAAGGAGGATCTCAACTAATGTTTTTATCTTTCTTGTTGTTTTCAAAGATTTTCACCTTCTTTATCAGTCTTTGATTTCTTTGAAAAGCTCAATTGCTTTATTTCGAGCTTCGATCAAAACCGCACTTCCTTTTTCAGTGGTTGAATAATATTTTCGAATTTTCCCATCTACGTTCCTATCTTCTTTTATCAGTAATCCATCGTTTTCCATCGAATGAAGAATCGGGTACAAAGTACCCGAACTGATGCTGTATCCATGTTCTTTCAGCTCCTCAAGCATCCATGTCCCATAAATGGGTAGATCCTTGGCGTGATGAAGAATGTGTATCTGAATGAACCCGAGGAAAAGTTTCCGTAGTACTTTATCTTCCACTTAATCACCTCTTTTTCATATTGAAAATCGATATCGGAAGCCGATATCGAATGTTTATAAAATGAATATATCATGAATTCTACCATTTTATAAGAATGAACTCTTTATAAGACGATAAAATCTTACTGAATGCACTCTATCTCTTTTAGTCCTTTCTACACATATTACGTTGAAACCGTCATATCTTCTTATACCGGTCTATATACTTTACAGGTTTAGTACATTGATAAAGGAGAGAGGGTATGATCAAAAAGATTAGTATGACTGTTTTGGTATTGTTTTTATTACTTCCGTCTTGGAGTCAGGCTGGTTCTTTCGGAGATGATGATCCATCCGGTGTCCCTGGACAATGGTATATAGGTACGACACCTCAGAATGTAGCTCCTTCAAAGCAGCCAATCCTCTTTGTTCACGGGCTAAACAGTTCTTCAAACACATGGTGGAGTGACAACAATATGTACGATACCGCTTATCAAAATGGTTATGAAACTGCTTTTATCGATTTGTTCCCTACAAAGAATATGTGGGATAACGGTGCTCTCCTTGCATCAAAAATACGAGATATATACAACTATTACGGAGAAAAAATAGTGATCGTGGCTCATAGTAAAGGAGGCATCGATACACAGTCTGCTCTCGTTCATTACGGTGCATTTCCCTATGTTTCAAGAGTGATTACCCTTTCCACTCCACATCATGGGTCACAACTTGCCGACCTTGCTTACAGCAGCTGGGCCGGTTGGCTGGCAGGTATTCTCGGTAGTAAGAATGATGCCACTTACTCACTGCAAACAGGGTATATGAGCTATTTTCGGTCTGAAACGGATCAACATTCAAATGTAAATATAAATCCAATCTTTACATTTGGAGGAACTAAATGGGGGGGCTTTGGCAGTTCTCTTTATTGGGGCGGACTATATCTTTGGGGGTATGGAAGCAATGATGGAGCGGTTACAGTCAATAGTTCAAGACTTCCATATGCTCATGAATTGAAGGTAGGGGATTGGAATCATTTCACTATAAAAGAGGGATCATCAACGTTTAATTTATTTGAAAATTATTTGAATGAAACAGTGGTTAATTCATCTGACTTACTCTCTCAAAGTGCAAAACAAAGCTACTCCTCCAACAGTGATGGAGCCTCATATATCAGAGGTGGAGAATACAGTGGGAAAACACAAGAAAAATTTCAGGTTGAAGAGGGTGCAGAGTCGATCACCTTGGATTGGATGAGTAGCAGTTCTTCTTCTCGCTTGATTTTAAAAGACCCTGGGCAGAAAATACATTCTACTTTTATTGTAAAAAAAGAAGAAGGTGAGTTTTTTAAAGGGGCTTATCATCATACTATTACGATTGAAAATCCGATTCCCGGGCAATGGACACTGGAATCCAACTCGTCTAATTCTGAAAAATATCTTCTGAATGTTTCTTTTGAGAGTAGGATGAATGATACTGTAAGTGTGAATATTGGTCAGGGTGAAATCAGCTTGAAAAAAGTGGACAGTAGACTAAAACTCCAACAAAACTTCACGATTGAATATTACAAAAACGGTAAGTTAAACAAAAGTAAGCTGAGAATTGAAAACGGAACATCAAACATACCGAAGTTGGGAGAAGGTGTGTATAATGTGACGGTAGATGTAAAAGGAATAAAGGACAAAGTTACGTTTAATCGTACATTCATCAAAACGGTATATGTAGATGGATCTGGAAAAGTGTATGGACAGTAAAAAGAGGATAAGGCGGTAGGATAGGAGGGAGGCTTATGATATAGGCTTCTCTTTTTTATTGTTATCCTTCCATTTTTCAGAACAAAAATTCAATAATAGTCTGACAAACATCAACATTGTGTGTTGATCTGTTGATTACTACCCTCCTGCATTCTTTATTTCACGATCATAACGGGACATTTTGCCCGTTTGGCTACTTTATGGCTGACACTTCCAAGTACCATTTCCTGAAAAGTATTCAAACCGCGGCTTCCAATGACGACTAGGTCAAATTCATGATTATTCGCATACTCCACAATTGTCGGTCCCGGTTCCCCATGTAAAAAGATAATTTCATAATCGATCCCATCATGTTTTGTCTTTTGCTCAATCAGTTGAAGTTTTTGCTTGCGTTTATCACTCGCATCCAGACCCCAATAATGCAGAATATCTTCTTTTGAATGCTTACCATCTATAACATATACAATATCCAATTTTGAGCCTTGCTGGCATTTCGCGAGAGCAATTGCCTTTTCTCCAGCTCGTAAGGAGTGTTCCGATCCGTCTGCAGCTAGAAGAATGTTTTTGAACATGAATTTTTCCTCCATCCATGAAAGCGTTTAGTACTTAGTTCTAGTTTATTCCTCAATTTCCTTTAAAGAAGTTCAATCAATTTTTACAAGTTTTTGAAAGATACCAGAAAAGTGACGAATACAGTAGAAAATGAAAGGGAAAACACATTGTTTGCGCTTTCATTACGATTTCACAAATGGATTCATCCATTATATAATGTGCCTTGTGTTCAACGGCCCCGACTTTCATGAGAGTTGAAAGTCACAATTAAATAGGAAGAGGTGCATTATGAATATAAGTGAAAAAATTAAATATGAATGGTTTGGAAATGTCAAAGGGGATGTGCTTTCAGGTATCGTCGTTGCCATGGCATTGATTCCTGAGGCAATCGCATTTTCGATTATTGCCGGTGTAGATCCGATGATCGGATTATATGCATCATTCTGTATTGCTGTTGTCATAGCGTTTGTAGGTGGGCGTCCGGGAATGATATCAGCAGCAACAGGGGCAACCGCTCTGTTGATGACAACACTTGTGGCTGATCACGGGTTACAGTATCTGCTTGCGGCAACGATTTTAACAGGAGTGATCCAGATTATCATGGGTGTCCTTAAATTAGGACGGTTAATGAAGTTTGTACCACGTTCTGTTATGGTTGGATTCGTGAATGCTTTGGCGATCCTGATTTTTTCCGCACAATTGCCTCATTTTGTCGGTGAGTCTTGGATAATGTATGCTATGGTTGCTGGAGCATTGGCGATCATATATCTTTTACCACGGTTCACAAAGGCTGTTCCCTCTGCCTTAGTGGCAATTATTGCAGTAACAATCTTTGCTGTGTTGACAGGAAGTGGTGTCCGTACTGTTGGAGATATGGGGGAACTAACACAAACTTTACCCCTTTTCTTAATTCCGGATATTCCTTTGACATTCGAGACGCTACAAATTATTTTCCCCTATTCTTTATCAATAGCAATCGTCGGATTAGTTGAATCCCTCTTGACTGCTTCTATCGTTGACGATATGACAGATACGACGAGTGATAAGAATAAGGAAGCAAGAGGACAAGGGATTGCTAATATCGTATCAGGATTCTTTGGAGGAATGGCTGGATGTGCGATGATCGGACAATCCGTCATTAACGTGAAATCGGGAGGAAGAGGAAGACTATCCGCTCTGGTTGCAGGTGTTTTCTTAATGATGTTAATTCTTGTCTTGAATGATTTCCTGGTCCAGATTCCCATGGCTGCCCTTGTTGGTGTCATGTTTATGGTATCGATTGGGACGTTTGATTGGTCTTCATTAAAGAACCTCCATAAAACGCCTTTTACGGATACACTTGTTATGCTCGTAACGGTGGGGACAGTATTATTGACCCATGATCTATCTAAAGGTGTTCTCGTAGGGATCATTTTAAGTGCAGTATTCTTCGCTTCTAAAATTTCGAAAGTGAAAATTTCGACCATGGCATCTGAGGAATCACATAAGAAAGTGTATAGAGTATCAGGTCAATTGTTCTTCGCTTCTGTCACTGAGTTTGTTGAAAGCTTTGATTTTAATGAAGATATCAAAGAAGTGACACTTGACTTGACACACGCTCATCTTTGGGATGATTCAGCAGTTGGTGCCATCGATAAAATTGTGATTAAGTATCATCAGAATGGTGTGAAAGTCAATCTGATCGGCTTGAATTCGGAAAGTAATAAGCTAATCGACAAACTGGCAGTCCATAATAAGCCGGGCGGATTAGGGAAAGTTGTAAACCATTAATTACGTATGATAAAAGTCCTTGGTCGATTTGACCAAGGACTTTTATTATGGGAAATAAAGGATAATCGGGCGTTGACACCATTATGATTGGAAAGAACAAATGTTTTTGTTCAAAAATTCTTTAATTGATACCGACAGCATCAAAAGAAAGCTTCACCGCATTGACTTCTGATGAATCGGTGCCATATAAGTCGGCAGCTGATTTTAGAGCAGCTGCCCTTGCCTGGCTGAATGTGGAGGAGGCGGTCAGGTAAACCGTGTTCATACGATAATAGATATCACCAAGCTTCTCACGCCCGATTCCAGGAACGTTCACACCATAATGCGTACCTCCTTCGCTCAGCAAGTAGGCTTGTTTGTTGATGATTCCGCTATTCGTATGAACTCCGCCATTATCTCCCGTACCAATATAACGCTTTGAATAATGATCTGGATCCCCATATTTTTCCGGGTTGCTCATAGAGCGAAGGGCATCTCCGGATATGCCGGGAGTGTAAATATCTTCCCCGATTTCAAAATCCGGATTCGATTCATTCTCGTATTCAACCAATGTTCCGAATATATCAGAAATTGCTTCATTCAAAGCTCCTGATTCATTTTCGTATACAAGATCAGAAGAGAAGTCCGTCACGGCGTGAGTAAGTTCATGGGCCACGACATCAATTCCTCCTGAAAGGGGAACAAAGGTAGAGCCATCACCATCACCATACACCATCTGGGAACCGTTCCAGAACGCATTGTTATATCCATTACTGTAATGAACAGAGGAAACTAATCGGGCTCCTTGATTATCATAGGAATTGCGATTGAAGTGTTCTTTATAATAATCATACGTAACCCCTGCGAAATGATGAGCGTCAACAGCTGGCGCATCGTATGAATCGTTCAACACATTATCGCTATCAGTCCACAGTGTTCCCGGTAAGAAAAATTGCGGGAAAAAGGTACGGTTGTTCATGTTGTATGTATACACCCCTTTTCCCCTCGTATTATCCTGCAAATAGTACTTACCGCTGGAAAGAGTAGTGTTTAGAAGCCTTGTGCCGCCCAATACACCTTTACCTGACCCGATTTGATTTGTTCCACTGACATCATGCATATCATTGTATTTATTTAGTATTGCACCTGTTTTGGCATCTATAAAGTAATTCCAGTTGCCTGGTGACGGTTCTAAATAATTCAGATTGATAAAGTAAGCAAAGGAAGCAGTATGCTCATCTGTATAAATGACTAATTCAGGCTTTGCTTCTTTTTCTAATTTTGGATGGAGTCCCAGATCATCCTTAGCAATTTTTAATGCTTTCTTCGCATGTATTTTCTTTTTTGATGAGGAAATTTTTTCATCCAATTCAGGCACTACGGTTCCAGAAAATGCCTGAAGGACTCCGTTTTCCTTTACGACTGCTGACTGAGTGGATCCCCAGACAGGAACACCTTCGTAGGTTTGCTGAATACGGACGACTGTGTTTCCAAGGCTGTCTTTTTCCACAGAAACCACGTTTAACTGCTCGTCCGCTTTTTTGTCAGAAAGCTTAAATATCGACTTATTCTGCTCAACAAAGGAAAGAACAACTGTCTCCGCTTTTTTATTGGTTGGAGCTGATAATGCACCAGTGACGAATTCAGGCGTTCCCACTTTTTTGTTCATCTGGAAATGAGCAGAGTCTGAAGGGGCAGCGAGACTCCCGGTTGCAAGCATTCCAGAAAGTATTCCGACTGATAGTCCCATGCTAATAATTTTTTTCTTTTTCAATCCAATTCCTCCTCTTTTTTTCAAAAAATTCAGTCAAATTAAGGGTATCACAGGATAGATGAAGAGGGTATTGAGAAAATACGGGACTATTTTCAGATAAGGATTGACCTGAAAACCAGTCAGTTCAGGAAAATTTTCATGATTACATCCTAATATTCTTGATGAATAAACGTTACTTCTCATAAATAGAAAAGAGAGGGACGGACCTCCAAATTCAAAATAAATAATCGATAGAACCCTATTTATTGCTATAATTAACATAATCAGGGATGAGATATTGGAGGTCCGTCCCTCAAATAGAGGGGGGATAAATTGAGTTCATTGTATCTTTCTGGCGGTGGGGATAAGGAGCAGACGCGGGGTATTGACAAGGTGTTTGCGAGTGAATTGGTCGGAGGGAAGCCATTATTATATCTCCCGGTTGCTATGAATCCCGGAGATATTTCCTACGAGGAGTGTTATAAGTGGGTACATGGTGTATTTTTACCCTTTGGGATAACTGACATTACCATGTGGGTGGACTTAAAGGGAAAGACCTTAAAAGATCTTATGGGGTTTTCAGCTGTGTATATAGGCGGTGGAAATACGTTCAGCTTGATGTACCACATTCTACAATCCGGCTTCCACACTCTATTGACCAACTTCATAGAAGAAGGGGGAATTGTCTATGGCGGTAGTGCAGGTGCGATTGTGATGGGGAGCAATATTTCAACATGCGTACATATGGATGATAATGATGTTATGTTGAAGACGAGAAAAGGATTCTCCTTTCTCAATGATTATTCCATTTGGTGTCATTACGTTGCTGAAAATGATCCTTTGATCGACCAATTTATAAACTCAAATCGCATGCCTGTCATAGCCTTAAGTGAAGAATCCGGTTTGCATATTAAAAGTGGAAGAATAGAAGTGTTGGGTACTCAGCCCGCCTTTGTATTTGATCTGAGCCTGAAGAAGAGAAGTATCGAGCCGGGTTGTACCATCTGAAATCAGCAAGTAATCTAAATGAGAAAGAGGGAGAAAAGTGAAACAAAACATTTACGATGACCCCATATTTTTTGAGGGATATATGAACTTGCGAGATTCGGGAAGAACATATAACGACTTTCTCGAACAGCCTGCCATCAGAGGAGAACTTCCCAATCTAAAGGGGAAACGGGTAATGGATCTCGGATGCGGTACAGGAGGCTTAGGGAAATACTGTATTGAAAAGGGTGCATCCTCTGTCGTTGGGGTGGATATTTCAGAAAAAATGATTAGCAGGGCATTAAAAGAAAATAAGGACGAAAAAATAATGTACGTTTGCAGCCCGATTGAAGACCTATCCAAGCAAACAGAGTCATTTGACTTGATTGTAAGCTCACTTGCATTCCATTATATAAAAGATTATGAATCCGTAATCCAGAAGCTTCACACCTTTTTAAAGCCGGGTGGTATGTTGATTTATTCAATTGAGCACCCAATCGTAACAGCACGTAAAGATATGAAAAATTGGTGGAGAAATGTTGATGGTGAGCGGCTGCATTGGGCACTTGACCACTACCGGGATGAAGGAAGACGGGAACAGCATTGGTATGTGGACGGTGTGATCAAATATCACCGGACTATACCGACCTTGATAAATGGCCTGATTGGTCAGGGTTTCGTGTTGGAAAAAATGCTTGAGCCCCTGCCCACTCCGGACGGCATGAACCAGATGCCCGATTTGAAAAATGAAGAAAGAAGACCTTCATTTCTCATTATTAAATCAAGAAAAAATGCTGAACCTCTGTGAAAAAGAATAGAAGGAATAAAAATATATGAAAGCAGGTAAGGATACGCATTCACGAATAAAAAAGGTCGGGACTAAATAAATAGTCCACAACCTAAAGAAGAACATTTCAGTGAAGGCTTTTAATACCGCTATTGATTTCCGTGTAAGACTTCGCTTTCCGCGGGCAGCCTGTGGGGTCTCACATATGCAATTTTCCCCTCAGGGATCTTCGTCTTACACTTCAATCAACCGCTGGAACAAATTAAAAACTCAACGGGGTTTATGGCACACTACTAATAAAACTACTATTGTCCCAGCCTCTTTCTAGAAAAGCACCAATTAATGAGCTTCTACGGCTTTGTTCAGAGTTTGATAGATTTTGATTGTTGAAAGGTTTATCCCTATTTGAACGAATTCGATGCTCATCTCTGGGCGCATTCCTGATAAAATAGGCTCTATCCCAAGTAATTTAAGGCTATCGATCAGTTTCATGATTCCTTGTTGGAATAACGGATTCACTTCATATACACCGGAGAGATCGATGATCAATTGGTGAATGGAAAGTTTTTTGCACTCAAGGAGAACATGTTCTGCCATCATTTCTCCACGCACTTCATCTACTTGACCAATAAGAGGCAATACAGCCAGATCTGAGAAGATGGGTACCACCGGAGTGGATAGGGAGAGATACTTTTCTTCTGAGATTTTTAGCTGCTCATCTGCATATTCACTATACGCTTCACAAAAAGCGGAAATCATCGTCGTGAATGATTGGTCAATATCATGGGTAATATCCAAGAGGATCTCTTTCGTCAATGTTTCTTCATTGTGAATGATAATATCCTTTAATACCACTTTTTTATATAAGGAGGATTTACTAATGGACATATTAAGAGGGACTCCTTGGCCGGAAGCGAGTCTACCAACTTCTTTTCCCCAGTCCCGTGTATGGTTTTCAAAACTTTCTCCTTTAATTAACCCGCTGCCAATGAGTTCGATCAGTTGAACAAAGTATGGCACTGAATCATTTCTTCTTTCTTCCACATAAAGGGTAGGGTATGTCGATGCAAGTTCAGAGAAAATGGTATTGGCGATTTCTTCCTTTCTCTCAATCAATTGATCCCCAATGGAAGTGGTTATAGTGTGGTGAGTCATTTTCATCCTCCAGTTGAATCTTTTTTCCTCTATTATATAGTACTATTTATGTTAAGTATAGGCGATTATGGTATGCAGGCTGAATTGACAAAAAGGTAGTTGTTGCCTTATAATTTCAATAATTTAAAATATTTCCAATTAGGCATTGACGGCTAGGGTATATTTGGGGAATTGATGAAAAGAGAGCCAGATCGGTGAAAAAACCATCATAATAAAAATGATATAAAGTCTCGGAGCATTGTATGAAACTGCAGCATGGAATAAATACATTTGTATCTCTACTTTAAATAGACAGGATGCACTGTATTCGTAAATGATTTATGGTGACATGCCATTCAAATGAGGTGATGACTCTCATCCTCAAGATGCAGTTCTTGAGGATGAGAGTCTTTTTTACTTTAACTACTTAAGAGGAGTTTTTTATATGAATCCAGTATTAGTTGATGTTCCAACAGTAATTGAAACAAAAAGATTAAAATTAAGGATGCCTCTGCCGGGTGATGGGCATGCAGTTAATGCAGCAATCAAGAACTCTTTGTCTGAATTACAGCCTTGGTTGGGTTTTGCCCGAAGTAACCCTTCCCTTGAGGATACGGAGACCAACACCCGTGAAGCACACGCAAAATTCCTGACCAGGGAAAGTTTGAGGTATCTTATTTTTTTGAAAAGTTCCGATGAATTTATCGGTTCAACTGGATTTCACAATATTGAGTGGAGTATTCCAAAATTTGAAATCGGATATTGGATCGACACCAGAATGAGTGGTAACGGATATATGTTAGAGGCTGTCGGCAAATTAACCGAATTCGCCTTGACCGATTTGAAAGGAAAAAGAGTGGAAATCAGATGTGAGTCCACTAATGATAAGAGCAGAGCGATCCCTGAAAGACTTGGATATGAACTGGAGGGGGTCCTTAGAAATGAAGATCTTTCCGTTGATGGTGAACGGTTAACAAATACGTGTGTATATGGGAAAATCGCTGAAAGCTAGAGTGACATCATTACGTTATGTGTTTAATAAATTCAATGGAAAATAGAATTGTTCAAATACAAGAATCTTCGGATAAAATGAAGTGGTGCTATTTTTCGAAAATTTTAAGAGGAGGTTTTCTTTTGCATCAATACATATGTGAAACATGTGGAGTCCAATATAAAGAATCGATGGAAGTACCTGAAAATTGCCTGATTTGTGAGGAGGAAAGACAATATGTTAATCCTGCCGGTCAATCATGGACCACTTTAGAGAATATGAAGGGGAAATCTTTCAGAAATAAGATCACACTTGAGGAGTCAGGATTGTATAGTGTGAAAACGATTCCTGATTTCGCGATCGGTCAAACAGCTTATCTCGTTCAACAAGAAGGATTCAACTTATTATGGGACTGTATCTCATATCTGGATGAAGAAACAATCAGTGAGATTACGAGAGTGGGAGGATTGGATGCCATTGCATTATCCCATCCCCACTACTATTCCACTCAGGTAGAGTGGGCAGAAGTATTTCAGGTACCGATTTATATACATGAGGATGACCGTGAATGGGTGATGAGGGAAAGCGAACAGATTGTGTATTGGTCCGGAGAGTCTCTAAAATTATACGAAGGAATAACCATTCATCGTCTCGGAGGGCACTTCAAAGGAGGGGCCGTACTTGAATGGAAAGGAGGCAGCAACAACAAAGGCATCCTTCTGACAGGGGACATCATCCAGGTTGTGGCTGACAGGGAGTGGGTCAGCTTTATGTATAGCTATCCAAACCTTATCCCCCTGCCGGCTTCAAAAGTAAGAGAGATTGCGTCGATTGTAGCTGACATGAATTTTGATCGGATATATAATGCCTTCCATCGGATTGTGAAGGAGAACGCACATGAGAAAGTACAGATGTCTGCTGAAAGGTATGTAAAGGCTTTGGAGGGGAGATTGTTTGAAACATGAACAGATGGAGACATTTCGTGGAAGCATAATCAGTTTGATTCCACCAAATACGAAATTCGGATTTTATCTGCATGACACGGAGACCATGGAAACCGTCACAATCAATGAGGAGAAGTGGTTTCCACTTGCAAGCATTGCAAAATGGGTAACGGCCATTCTTGTTTCCAGGAATGGCCATCCGGTAGTCAAAGAAGATGTATATTCTGCTATTTGTGAACACAACCATAAGTCTTACCTAAACCTTCTCCAGGAACATCCGGATCTGTCTATAAATGTATTATTAGAAGAAATGGGTATTGATTGTAAAGTTTCTTCTCAAAATAGAGATATAGTTAACAACACAGGAACACCAAAGGGTCTTTTTAAAATGATGGATATGTTATTACATGAAGGTTTAAACCGGGAATACAGAACGAACATCATAGAAGGGATGAAAAACCAGGTTGATCCCGACGGATTTCGGTTTTCAATTCCCTGGTTCCACATGACTGGTGGTTTAGAAGGGGTATGCAATGATGTAGGGTTCATAGAGAAAGAAGGTAAACAAATTATTGTAATCGGATTACTTTACTGTCAGGATCCTTCTGTTGAATGGACTGATCTAGAGAAAGTGATGAACAAGATTGGGGTAGCGATAATGGATCAATTAGGCTAAGAGTATAGCCCTGAATATTGGGGGAACAACCAGCTTCGAAGTCTGAAGCTGGTTGTTAAATTCCATCCATCTTAAGAAATCTGCCAATCCTTTTTCAGCAGACTATAGGTCACAAGGTCTTCGTAATGATCGTATAACCACTGTCCATCCCGAGTGATGCCTTCTTTTGAAAACCCTAATCGTTCCGGGATCCCCATACTTTTCTTGTTGTTGAGGGCACACTGGATTTCCACCCTGTTAAGACCCATTTCCTTAAATAGATAGTTTAAGAGAGAAGTTACGGTCCGTGTGATGATTCCATTCCCTTGCGCATTTTCCGAAAGGAGGTATCCAATGCTGGTGCTCCGTGTTTTCCAGTCGATAAAGTGCAGACCGATCATCCCGACTAATTGCCCTTGATAACGTATCCCTGCATCGAACCCATTGTTATCCGCGTAATTCCTGATCCAGATAGGAATAATCGGCTCGAAATCCTCTGGGGACCGACGTTTATCCACCCATAGAAGCCACTGGCGCAAATGATCCCGATTTGAATCAATCAGTGCATATAACTCCTCTTTATGTTGCTGTTGAAATAGCTCGATTGAAATTTCATGATCTACTGTGAACGAAAAAATGGGAATCATCTCCTTTGTAATATTTAGAAAATTATACCATATTTAAGGTGGTGTCACATTTCAAAAGCAAATAAAAAAAGTTATAAAGTGATGTGAAGTCAAAGGAAATTAATTATAATGGAAGAAAATGATTTAAAGGAGGTGGTGATATGGTTAAGAGTACAATCTTGCCAGAGTCCCGAGCGTCTCATGCGAAGCCTATTATTAGAAAGGCGATACTTTGCATGAGGCGGAATCTTATTTAATCGCCCTCAAAGTTCATTTCTAGTAAGTCGGCTTTGCACCTTATTGACTGAATTCACAAGAAAATAAGGAGCTGACAGAAATGAAATATGTGAAAGCGGAGAGTGTGTTACCTCAATCGTTAGTAGAAGAGATCCAAAAATACGTCCAAGGGAAAACCCTTTATATACCAAAAACGAAAGCGGAGCATCGAAAGTGGGGTAGCCGTTCCGGAACTAGAAAGATAATTGATGAACGTAATACCGAAATCAAGGCAGCTTTTTCAAGAGGAAAGACAGTAAATGAATTAGCCGCTGAATATTATCTTTCAAGTGAAACAATCAAGAAAATCGTTTACAAAAAACGCTGATGTATTAGTGCTTTTCTGTGTATTTATCAATTCTAAATGAAACTCTGCATATCCTAAATGACCTGTTAAGGCTATAGTATAAGAGAGCACGTGCTACATGCCCAGTCTTGAAAATGAATAAAAAAGAATGACAAATGTTTTAGGAGCGATTAAGATGGAGCCATTTATTCGAAATGATCAATACAATTTCATCACGTATCAAACTCAGGTGCTAATCAATGGATACGCCACCGTGAATGACCAGAGTGTCCTCCAAGCCTTGAAGGGACTGGTACACGACAAGGTGACAAACCTTATTGGTGAACTATCACTATCACAGCAAAAGGTACTTGAACCAATTGTCGATATCCGGGATACAGATCACGCAGAGGATTTTCTGATCGGGTTAAAGCCATTCGTGATACCTTTCCCGGCATTGAGTGATCATGCGGTAAAAAAATTATTCCCAAAGGTTAAAAAGTTAAAGTCTCCTGGATGGGATGAAATTGATTTAAGACACATTTCCTATTTAGGCTGGAATGATTACGGTCAAGAACGTAAATATATCGTCGCAGAATATGAAGGTAAATTGAAAGGTTTCAAAGGGACCTTTAAAAATAGCAGTAAAAAGGGAATTTGTACGATTTGTAACACTTTCAGTAGCATCGGATTTTATATGTCCGAATCCAAAACGTCTGCCAAGGGAACCTTTGTAAAGAAGGGGAATTATATTTGTCAGGATAGTACTGAATGTAATCAAAAGTTGAAGGATAAAGAAAAATTAGATGATTTCATTCATCGTATCAATCATTAAAAGTATGCACCGGGTATTTTACCCGGTGCATACTTTTAATGTTAGTTATACTTTATTACGGAATTCCAATTCTTCTCAACACTTATAAATCCCTTGAAACATTCCCATACTTTAAGTAGTATAGATAAGTAGAAAATTGTAGAGTTTTGAAATGAGGGTTTTAAATGGAAAAGAAATCCATATACGGATTAACATTAGATCAATTGACGACTTGGCTTGTTGAAAACGGACAAAAGAAATTCCGCGCAGCTCAAGTGTGGGATTGGTTATATAAAAAAAGAGTGACAAACTTTGCGGATATGAAGAATCTAAACGCTGATTGTGTACAATTATTGGACGATCACTTCTATCTTCATACACTCACTCAAGAAGTGAAGCAGGAATCTAAGGACGGCACCATCAAATTTTTGTTCAAGCTTGAGGATGGTAATCTGATTGAAACTGTCTTGATGCGTTTTAACTATGGTCTCAGTGTATGTGTCACGACACAGGTAGGTTGTAATATCGGTTGTACATTCTGTGCAAGTGGATTGTTGAAGAAGAATCGCGATTTATCCGGCGGTGAAATTGTGGAACAAATCATGAATGTTCAACATCATCTAGATGAAGCAGGGAATGGGGAACGTGTCAGTCACATCGTTGTAATGGGAATTGGTGAGCCCTTTGATAACTATGACAATATGATGGACTTCTTCCGTGTCGTAAATGATCAAAAAGGTCTTTCAATCGGAGCGCGTCATATTACCGTATCAACAAGTGGTCTTGCAGATAAAATTTACAAATTTGCGGACGAAAATATTCAAATCAATCTGGCCGTTTCCTTACACGCACCAAATAATGAATTGCGAACAAGGATCATGAAAATCAACCGTGCGTACCCACTGGAGAAATTAATGCCAGCCATTGATTACTATTTAGAAAAAACCAATCGACGCATTACCTTTGAGTATATCTTGTTGAGTGATGTGAATGATCATAAGGAAGAAGCCCTTCAGTTGGCCAAACTGCTGAAGAACAAGCGTCACCTTTCTTACGTGAACCTGATTCCCTATAACCCGGTTGACGAACACAACCAGTATCAAAGAAGTACGAAAGAAGCAATTGTTGAATTCTACGGTACATTACTTGAACATGGAATCAACTGCGGAGTCCGGGTAGAACAGGGGACTGACATTGATGCAGCCTGCGGTCAGTTGAGAAGTAAGCAGATAAAAAAGGATAAGATTAAATCTTAATAAAATTTATAGGTAGCACATAAATTCCTGCATGGGATTTATGTGCTTTTTTTTGAAGTTGAGACTGAGGGTGCCGTAGTAGGTTCCATTCTCCATTCTAGGAGCAGTTAAGTACACCTTTTTCCGAAGCGGTTTTCTTATCGCGGCCTATTATTTACAGCCTCTGTCATTGGAGTACTTTCCATTCTGTTTTTCGGTTTGATGGAGACCTATTTCTGGCTTGTAATCATGAATTCGGTCCGGACCTTCTGTGCTTCAATGATGAGTCCTTGTATCACCACAATACGGCAAACGAAGGTCCAGGGTGACAAGCCGCCTCATGCCTCCATTCTCAATCATCACAGTTTGAAAGATAAATAGAGGGACGGACCTCACAAGTATATTATGGTAGGATGGGAATAGATATCATTTTGGTGAAGGGAATGGAAATATGTGCACTGAAGGTCAATTGAAAGTGAAATTAGGAAAGTTAAATTTTAGTCATCCTGGTTTAATGAAAGAATTGGAACTGGACTCGCTTATAAATGAGATGACTTTACATATAGGCTCGACCGATGGGGAACTGAGAGATAAATTGATTTATACAAGTTTTTATAGACTGATGGAAGGTAACCTTCTATCAACCGAACAAATGTCTTTCCTTCTTGATACGTGTATGGATGAAAATCATTTGTTCTATGGTATCGGAAAGAAGGAAGATGATTCAGTTTTCACCCGGGGTTTTTCCTCATTAGTCTTGGCGTTGCTTCTGGATAAAGATCGTACTAACCCGTTTTTGCCAGCTGATAAGGTTCAAAATGCCATCGAAGCTTGTTTTCTTTATTTAGAGGCTGAAGAAGATACCCGTGGATATGTTGAAGGAAAGGGCTGGGCACATAGTATTGCACACGGAGCGGATTATTTAGTAGAAGCGATCCGTCACCCTTCATTTCCATCTGTTTTTCTTCATCGCAGTCTAAAGACGATTAAAGACTGCATATTGAAAGACGCTGCCTATGTGGACGATGAGGATGGCCGATTATTTTTCGCTATCGAAATTTTGCTGGATAAGATAATGACTGATGATGACCTCTTAATGTGGCTAATGGATTTGTCGAGTACCGTAAATAATCGTTACAAGGGAGAAGGCTATTCCTACTCTTTCTATAGAATGAAAATGAACATCGAAAATTTCTTTAAGACATGCTATTTCCGTCTGAAATGGAAAGACACAGGAAGCAAAGAGTGTGATTATATTGAAGCTGTACTGGAAAAGTGGCACAATCATGAGTACAACTAAGAAAGGAGTTCAGGGGATGCATTCCAATCATTATGACATCACAATCATAGGAGCAGGTGTGAGCAGTATTTTTCTTGCTTACACATTGATAAAAAACAATAAGCATGTCTCCATTCACATGATTGATCTCGGCAAAAAATTGAGTGAACGTACATGCGATATAGACGATGGTGGTGTCTGTACGTGTGAAGGAATGTGCAGTAAATACATTGGGTTTGCCGGTCTTGGGAAATCCGAGGGGAAGTTTAATTACACGAATGATTTCGGAGGAGAGCTCGGAAGGAAAATTGGAGATCAAGCTACACTTGATTTAATGAAGGAAGTAGACGCAATTCTCTGTGAGTTTGGGGGTGACTTCACCACTTCCTACTGCACGAAAAATGAGTCACTTTCAAATAGGGCACGGATGGCAGACTTGAAGGTGCTTTCAACTGAGGTCCGTCATTTAGGAACACGCTTAGCTAGCGAGGTTTTTCATAAAATGTATGAGGTACTGAAAAATCGTATTACATTCAGTTTTGAAACTCTTGTTGAAACAATTTCTAAACATGATTCGGGATTTCACTTGAAGTCCAATTCCGGTGATTTTCACACTGAGAAATTAGTGATCGGTACAGGTATGAGCGGAAGCACGTGGCTCAAAGAACAGGCAGCGTCACTTGGACTGTTTCCAGGAAAGACACGTCTGGATATGGGGATTCGTGTAGAAATGAAAGGTGATCAGCTTCAAATGATTTTACAAGATACGTTTGAAACAAAGTTACGGATTGAAAGGGACTCATTTAGTGCCACAACCTATTGTATGAACCCACAAGGGAGAATCATCCGGAAACATCAGCATGGACTTGTGATGCCGGACGGACAGAATGCCCGTGAAAAAGATACCCCAAGTGAGAATCTGAACTTCAGCTTGTTCGTTCCGCATTATTTTCAATCTTATGATGAGGCTATGGGTTATGCAGTTGACATTATAGGTGGAATCAATCAAGGGCAGGGAAGAATTGTCGTTCAGAGATTGGAAGACTTTAAACGACGAAGGCATACAGAATCGTTAGAGGGGAATTTGATAGGTCCGTCCCTCGAAGCGGAATGCGGGAATGTCCGTTTCGAGGTTCCTGAGTTATATGGAATGGCGCTTGAGGAGTTTTTAACTTCCTTGGAGAAACTTCTGGGGGAACCGATTCACCCTGATACACTCTTGTACGGGGTGGATGCTAAATTTCACGAACCAAAATTTTCGACAGATCCACACTTTGAAACGGCATTGCCAAACCTGTTTCTGATTGGTGATTGTTCAGGAGAAACCCATTCCCTGTCCCAGGCTGCGGCAAGCGGTATTTATTTGGGGAATTATCTGGGAGAATAGACTTCCAATAAATGATAAAATTAGAATAATTTGAAACCTTTGTGTCTGTTCTTTCGTATTAGTAGAAAGAACAGGCAGAAAGGATTTTTTTATGGGGTTACAAATAGAGAAAACTGGTTTTGACTACGAGACGGAGGTAGACAAACAACAAAAAAAGCACAGGAGTATGTATTCTTTCCTCCAATTGTTGGGGCTATTTATTTTCGGTGGGTGGGGTGTCATGTTTTTCACAGTTCCCATGGATCTTAATCAAACATTTGAATGGGTTCAAGTGAAGAGCATTCATATTCATCAAGTTCTTCCAATAAAAGTCCTTATTTGCTCGCTAGTTTGTTGTTTCTTGTAATAAGTTGGGGGATTTCATTCTGGAATGCGTATAGTTAGAAATGATAAGGAGGGAACTTATGTCTGAATGGGGTGTCTTGTTTGTCTTATTATTTATCATTATGACCATCTTAGTTCTGACCAATTTCACGGTCATGAAGATTTTAGTAAAAATAAAAAGAAGCGGATTTGGTCTGGAGTAATCTGTATATTGCTCACCCCCGCGGTTTTTTTCTTGACTGGTTTATCCGTAAGTCCATTTGATCCTTATGGGTTTGGGACAGGAATAATCATGATGATTTATGGTGCCTTTTTTGCTTTAAACGGGATAGGGATCATTGTGACGGGGCTATTTCTGTAAATAGGAAACCGCTAAACAAATTTACTATGAAGAGAAGGTTGATAAAATGTTAGAACTTTTTTCTTATAATTGGAAAATCCGGGAAGAATGGTTTGAATGGTGCAGAAAAATAGAACAGGGTGAATTGGTGAAAGAGCGTACAGGCGGGATGGGAAGCATTTTAAAAAACCTCTTTCATGTAGTGGATTGTGAACAGATTTGGATGAATCAACTACAAGGAAAATCTGTGATGGTTAAGGATGTCCGTATGGTTTCAAAGTTGGACGAGGTCATCACGTTTTCAGAAGTGACCCGGAAGCAAACGGAAAGCTTTCTTTCCTTATGGACCCCTGCCTATGAAAAAAAAGAAATTATTAGGACATCAAAATCGGGGAAAACATATCACTTCACATAACAAAAAGTGATGCAACATGTCGTTACTCATGAGATCCATCATATTGGCCAATTATCTGTGTGGGCAAGGGAAATAGGAGAGAAGCCGGTGTCGAGTGATATTCTTTTCAAATGAAAAAATTGATGGTGAACATCACCAATACATAAATAAAGTGGAAAGAACTATGAATCATTAACAAAAGGATCTGATAGAAAAAGTGATGATGTTCAGGGGGGATTGTACGACCATTAAAGGGAGATACACATGAGTCATCTAATATAGGAGGGTCATGGTCGTATAACACTATGATGATAAGAACCTTTCATGCAAATGTCTGTGAGTGAAGAATGTGAACCTGGTTCCAAAGAGAACTTTAGTAATACGAGCATCAGTGTTATAATTGATGAATTGTTCATATGAAAAGGGGAGTAATACCGTATGAGATATATGAAGTCACAAATGAAACTGTTAGTCAGAGATAATAAAGAATTGCAGGCACGACTGAAAGTATTGATGGAAGAAATGAATTTAGAGAGAACTTTTGCCCTTAAAGCCCTTTATCACTCGGAAGTTGCGGATGGTGGAAAATATCAGGCTGCCTATCAAGCCCTGGACTTACCAACGGAGTAAGTCTTTTTTTTGGATGGTTCTGTTATTTCTCTCATCTGGTAAAATCATACATATTGTGAGAGGGTGTTTACATGAAATTTATATTTGATTTGGACGGGACCATATGTTTTAAGGGGAAACCGGTCTCAGAAGATATTACCCATTGTTTGTTGGAACTACAATCGGATGGCCACGAAGTATTTTTTGCATCTGCAAGACCGATTCGGGATATACTTCCCGTCTTGGATAAAAGATTACATACTTTTCCTTTAATAGGGGGAAACGGATCTCTTATATTTCATAAGGGTGAAGTGATTCACTCAACCTCCTTTCATCGAAATGACTTAGTGAAAATTCTGAGTCTTATCGATCAGTATAAGGCAACTTATTTAATCGATAGCGAGTGGGATTACGCTTATACAGGTCCGACCGATCATCCAATCCTTCACTTCCTGGATCCATCCAATCTTGCCCGGAGGCTTCCCGTTGCTTCACTGAATTCGATTGTGAAGATATTATTATTAACCTCCACCAACCACATGGATTTAATAGATGATTTGAAATCCTTGGATATTGTTGTAAACATACATACGAGTGAAAAAGTAGTAGATATCAGTCCCCCCAATGTTCATAAGTGGAATGCACTCTCTAGAGTTGGAGTGGTGGAAGAAGATTTTATCGCATTTGGTAATGACTCTAATGATATCAGTATGTTCAGTAAAGCAAGACATGCTGTCATGATAGGATACCACGAAGGACTTTCAAGTTTTGCTGATGAACAAATCCCTCTTACAGGTGAGTATGAAGGTAATATCATAAGAAAATTGAAGGAATTGTCATTTGAATATAATGAGATTAGGAAATGAATGAAGAAAGCTGGTTGATTGAAAATCCCTGTTAGTCAGCTTTTCATTTTTCACCAGGATCTAAATGATTGACTTTAATATTCAATTATATTATATTAATTGACGGGTCAATGGTTGACCCGTCAATTGTTGAAAAGAGGGGATGCTTTGTCTAACTCATGTCGTGAAGAAGAAAAGATCATCGTTCAACTTAATGATATATATAAACAAATGAGTCCTAAATTTGAGCGGTGTACAGGTATTAGTCAGTCTCGACTGGACCTATTGCACAGACTTTTTGAAGTGGAAGAAATCAGTCAGACCGCTCTTCAGCGTGAAGTGAATATTGACAGTGCTGCCGTGACGAGGCACTTAAAACAGCTTGAAGCAAAAGGGATGGTTTTCCGTCGTAAAAATCCTGCTGACAACCGTTTTACATTTGTTCGCTTAACAGAAGAGGGAAGAATGAAGATAAAAGCTTACCGGGAAGAGAAAGACATTTTTA
The DNA here is from genome assembly GCF_904424705.1 of Rossellomorea arthrocnemi. Classification (GTDB taxonomy): domain Bacteria; phylum Bacillota; class Bacilli; order Bacillales; family Bacillaceae_B; genus Rossellomorea; species Rossellomorea arthrocnemi. The sequence continues at coordinate 340,982 of NZ_CAJGBF010000003.1, forward strand.
TCTCTAAAGTCTTCAAAACATTCACTGAAGAAGAACGTACTATTTTATCGGGCATGCTAAACCGGATCCAGGATAATGTTCAAGGCATCGATTACTAATAAAAATTTACACATGAAGGAGAAATCATCATGAATCAAACTAAAATCAATGATTTTAATGAAATTATAACAGGTCGTCGTTCCATCCGTAACTACGACCCATCCGTGAAAATCAGCAGAGAAGAAATGACAGAAATCCTAAAGGATGCAACGCTTGCACCCTCTTCTGTTAACCTGCAGCCGTGGCGTTTTGTTGTAATCGACAGTCCGGAAGGGAAAGAAACTCTTACACCACTTGCCAAATTCAATCAAACCCAGGTGAAAACCTCTTCTGCGGTGATCGCTGTATTTGTTGATATGAACAGCCTTGACTATGCAGATGAAATCTACAACAAGGCAGTCGATGAAGGGTATATGCCTGCAGAAGTGAGAGATAGACAGCTCCCTGCCATTAAAGGTTTACTTGATACGATGCCGGTCGATCAGTTTAGGGAAATGAATCTCATTGATGCAGGATTAGTATCTATGCAGCTTATGCTTGCTGCACGTGCTCACGGATATGATACAAATCCGATTGGTGGATATGAAAAAGATCAAATTGCCGAAGCATATGGCATGGACAAAGGTCGTTATTACCCAGTCATGCTGATTTCAATCGGGAAAGCGGCAGATGAAGGCTATAAATCTGTCCGCTTACCGGTCGAATCCATTACAGAATGGAAATAATTCAAGGAAAAGAGGAGAACTAACATGATTATCATTCATGCAGAATTTCAGATTAACCCAATGAAGGAACAGGCATTTCTAGAAGAAATCCACCCGCTTGTCGCTTCATCCAGAGCGGAGGATGGCAACATCACTTATGATTTAATGAAAGATACAGAGAGAGAAAGCGTCTATACAATGGTGGAGGTATGGAAGGATTCCGCTGCTGTTGAGAGTCATAATACGAGTGAACATTTCACTTCATTCGTTGGAAAGGCACCTGATTATTTAGCGGCTCCTCTAAATGTGAAGATATACGAAGGAAATAAAGTAGAAAAATGATTGTTTTAAAAGCACCCTGCATGAGCTGGGTGCTTTATTGATGAAAATGCATCCTGACTAAATCTCAATAAGAATCGGCAAGAGAACAGGATTTCTTTTTAACTGCTTGAAAACGAATTGACCGACAACCTTTTTGATTGCTTGTTTCATTTCTTTCCAATCCCGGATATTCTCACCGGTTAGATCATCGACAACTTTTTTTACTAGATGGTTAATATCTCTCAAGAGTTCCTCTGAATCACGAACAAATACAAACCCTCGTGATATGGTATCAGGACCTGAAATAATCGTATGATCGGATTTATTGAGGGTTACAACAATAATCAGCATCCCGTCTTCAGACAATTGCTTGCGATCGCGTAAAACAATGGATCCAATATCTCCAACACTCAGGCCGTCTACATAGGTATCACCTGCAGGATGGGACCGGGTTTGACGAGCGATGGAATTCTTTATGTCAACGGCTTCCCCGTTTTTGATGATAAACGTATTTCCTTTCTCCACTCCTACTGATTCGGCAAGTAAACGGTGGTGGTGAAGCATTCGATATTCCCCATGAATAGGGATAAAGTATGTTGGCTTCATCAAAGTCAGCATGAGTTTAAGGTCTTCCTGGTATCCATGACCGGATACGTGCATTCCGGTAGAGCTTCCACTGCCATAAATGACGTGGGCACCCAGTTGGAAGAGGTTGTCTATAATGAGGGACACATCTTTTTCGTTTCCGGGAATGGGTGATGCTGCAAAGATGACCGTATCATCTGGATAGATGGATACACCACGGAAGTTTCCAGTCGATAAACGGCCGAGGGCAGCTCTGGATTCCCCTTGGCTCCCTGTACATAAAATGGCTACTTTTTCTGGAGGTAATGCATCGATTTCACCTGCATCTATAAGCATCCCGTCAGGAATCATCAAATAACCTCGTTCCATTGCAACAGATACAACATTAATCATGCTTCTACCTAATAATGCGAGCTTCCGATCCGTCTTAATGGATGCATCCACTACTTGTTGTACTCGATTCACATTGGAGGCAAAGGTGGAGACAAATATCTTTCCATTTGCTTTAAAGAATGCTTCATCCATATGATTGCCTACCATTTGTTCGGAAGGAGTCAAACCGCTCCTCTCTGCATTCGTGCTTTCAGAAAGCAATAAGAGTACACCTTTATCACCAATTCTTGCCATTTTATGGATATCGGTATACTGATGATTGGCAGGGGTCAGGTCGAATTTGAAGTCGCCTGTATGTACGACATTCCCCTCCGGTGTGTGAAAAACAATCCCCAGACAATCTGGAATGCTATGACTTACTTTGAAGAAAGATACATCCATTGCACCCAAATTGAGTGAAGTTTCTGAATCGATTTTAATGAGTTTCGTATCACGTAGAAGCTTATGTTCTTCTAATTTCAATTGAATTAATCCTAATGTAAAATGTGTAGCGTAAATGGGCATGTTGATTTTTTTGAGAAGATAGGGGATGCCTCCTATATGATCTTCGTGTCCATGAGTGACGATGAGTCCTCGGATTTTGTCTTTATTTTTCTCAAGATAGGAAACATCGGGAATAATTAAGTCGATGCCTAAGAGACTTTCATCGGGAAATTTACCTCCACAGTCGATGATGACGATATCATCACCATATTTGATGACATACATATTTTTTCCGATTTCATTAAGTCCACCCAATGCAAATATCGTTAAAGCCTGTTCATTTGTTTCCAATAATGAACCCTCCAAAACAAGTTTTCTTTATTATTCCCCAATATGCCGATTTCATAATGTTGGTTGGGGAGAAACAAAAGGTAACCTATTATGGTTTTCAAGTCAGCTTAAATACATGAATAAAGAAAAAAGAGTGGGACTAAACAAATTGACCAAAACTTAAAGACGAACAGATCATTGAAGCTTTAATACCATTCTAGATTTATAGGGAAGATTTCGCTTTTCGCGGGTAGACCGTGCTCCTCCTCCTGTCCTCAGGATGTCCATTTACAGGGATAGGTGCTCGAGGTCATAAGGCAAGGCAACCAAAATGGCAAAAAACGCCTTCCCGGTAGGCTCGTCTTATGATTATAACCCTTTGTCCAAGCCCTTTCGCTTGTCTACTAGTGGGTGAGGATCAGATTTATTCTGACCATCCTGTTTGAAACGATAAGTGTAATATTGAAAGGAGTTAAGAAATCATAAGTTGGGAGGTTGGCTGTTCATTGTAAAATGGATGGCTTTTCTAATGTATTAAACAGTAAATTTTGCAGGTGTAAACAATTTATTACTTGAAGTAAGTATACAAGAAGATTATAAAAGCGGATTTTTTTATGTCTGTAAAATTGTTTGTTGATTCAAAAAATATGTTAGGCGAGAGTCCCTGTTGGGATACAAATATGAACTTGCTTTATTGGGTGGATATCATCGGGAAAGAAATCTTACAATTCAACCCTGTTTCCGGCAGTACCCAAACGTTTAAAATGGATCAATTTGTAGGCTGTCTCTCTCTGACGGATAGTGATAATGGCCGAATGATTCTTGGTCTTCAGCACGGGATTTATTTTTTGAACTGGGAGTCAGGTCTTTTAGAAAAAGTGTGTGATCCTGAAAGCCACTTAGAAGAAAATCGTAAATGTGATCCGGAAGGAAGGTTTTGGGCAGGAACGACGGATACAACAGGGGTAAACGGAAAGGCGCTCTATACGTTATAAACTCACAATTACAAATTACGAAAATGGTTGAAAATGTGGGTACTTCCAACGGCCTGGCGTGGTCACCCTGCAATCAATTTATGTATTTCATCGATACCCCAACCAAGCAGGTCGTTCGATATCGATATGATGGACATACGGGTAAAATCGAACGTCCCGAAGTGGTGGTACACTTTCCTGAAGGTGTTGGAATTCCGGATGGTATGACCATCGATGTGGAAGGAATGCTTTGGATCGCCCATTGGGGTGGAAAGGGGATATCAAGGTGGAATCCATATAACGGAAAGCAGCTTGAATTCATAAAGGTCCCTGCTGTGAATGTGACGTCCTGTGCATTCGGTGGAGCGGATTTAAACGAATTGTACATGACCACAGCACGAACGAGAATGACAGATGAACAACTGAATGAATTTCCCCATGCTGGTGGGGTATTCACCATGAAGACAAATGTTAAAGGAATAGGGAATACTGTCTTCACTGAATTAGAAAATAACGTTGCTTCTCGTATTGCCGAAATATAGTCATCAAAAAATTAAATATTTAAATATGGTAAATTATGCTATGATGACAAGAGGATATTCAAAAGGAGTGGTGATGGTCGTGTCAATAGATGTATGGACAGAAGTCGATCAATATTATACTAGTAAACTACAAAAACCGGATTCCATTATGGAATCTGTCTTGAAAGAAAATAGTGAAGCCGGACTTCCAGCAATCGATGTATCTCCTAATCAGGGGAAATTTCTTTCGTTACTTGCAGAGCTTAAAGGGGCAAAAAGGATATTGGAAATTGGGACCCTGGGTGGGTACAGCACGATTTGGCTTGCCAGGTCCCTCCCGGAAGATGGACGTCTTGTCACACTTGAGTACAGTGAAAAACATGCAATGATCGCAGCACAAAACATTCGCCATGCTGGCATGGAAGAAAAGGTAGAAATTAAAGTAGGTGCCGCTCTTGACACGCTACCGTCTCTCGAAGGTACATTTGATTTCATATTCATAGACGCCGATAAACAAAACAATGCCAATTATTTAAAGTTGGCCCTTCAACTGGCAGAGCCCGGTGGGGTCATCATTACGGATAATGTGGTGCGTGCTGGGAGGGTGATTGACGAAAACAGTGAAGATGAAAGCGTTAAAGGTGTGAGAACATTTGCCGAAATGTTATCTCAAGAGGACAGGATCGATTCAACAGTCGTTCAAACAGTAGGATCGAAGGGTTACGATGGATTTATACTTGGAATAGTGAAAAAATCATGAAAATTTTTATTGTAATGATCACCTTTTTTCTGTAAAATAAATGAAAATTCTAAATCAAACATGTCATGATAGGACTCAGTAGTGACTTATCTCCCTGTCTTAGAGAACTGATGCTTGGTGAAAATCAGTACACAGATAAGTGTGAATTACCTCCTTGAACATTCTTTGTGAACTAAAAAAGTAGCAGAGAACGGCCGGCCCGTTATCCGAATCGAGTGGAAGAGAGATCTTCAATGAGGGTGGTACCGCGTAAACCACGTCCCTTTATTTAGGGGCGTGGTTTTTTGTTTTAATTTTACCCAGTCGGAGAAGGGATGAGGCTAGATCATGTCATTAATAGTATATTAACTGAAACCTGAGAGGTTTTATTTTTTATTATCAACAGTAAGGAGGAAAAATCATGGATCACCAATGGGAATCATTATCAAAAATTCAGAAGCTCGAAGTAGAAAGGCAGCTCACACTATATAAAAATGGAGTGCATGAGATCATTCCGGAAGCAGAATTGAAACATAAATTGGTGAAATCAATATCGACTGGACGTCCTTTGAAAATCAAGCTGGGGCTGGATCCAACTGCTCCTGATGTTCATATTGGACATACAGTGGTACTGAATAAATTAAAACAGTTTCAGGAAAATGGTCATATCGTACAGCTCATTATTGGGGATTTCACGGGTAAAATCGGTGATCCCACAGGTAAATCTGTTGCTAGAAAACAATTGTCGGAGGAAGAAGTGAAAAGAAATGCCCAAACATATTTTGACCAATTTGGAAAGGTACTGGACAAAGAAAAAGTTGAGCTTCATTACAATTCAAGCTGGCTGTCATCCTTGAATCTTAAAGATGTGATGCGCTTATCTTCAAAGATCACAGTCGCAAGGTTGATTGAACGAAATGATTTCTCCAACCGACTTTTGGAGAAAAAGCCGGTTTCTCTTCACGAGCTGTTCTACCCTTTAATGCAGGGATATGATTCCGTCGCTCTTGAAAGCGACGTGGAGCTTGGGGGCACGGACCAGCAATTCAATGTCCTGATGGGAAGACATCTCCAGGAACATTACAACCAGGAAAAACAAGTGGTCATATTACTTCCATTACTTGAAGGTCTGGACGGCGTTGATAAAATGTCAAAATCGAAGCATAATTACATCGGAATAGATGAAGACCCTAATCAAATGTTTGGGAAGACGATGTCGATACCCGATGAGCTGATAATAAAATACTTCAATTTGATAACCGATTTAACTTTAGAAGAAAAGGAGAAGTTAGCCGTTGATTTGAAGGATGGTTCCCTGCATCCGAGAGATGCCAAACTTCTATTAGGAAAAAGGATCGTCAGGATGTATCACGGTAGAGATGCAGCGGAACAAGCAGAAAACCAATTCAAGGAGGTCTTTCAAAAAGGGGCCATGCTTGAAGATATTCCAGAGGAAGAATGGAAGGGAGAAGAGAAAATATCGGTAGTCGATCTCTTAGTAGCCCTACACATGCAAAGTTCTAAGAGTGAAGCACGCCGGATGATTCAAAATGGTGGCATCAGGATCAATTCAAAAAAGGTTTTGGATGTGAAAACTGAATTGAATATAGTAGATGGAATGATCGTGCAGGTAGGGAAAAGAAAGTTTATCAGGTTAAGATTAAAAAACGAAAGGTCTGATGAACGTTAGAATCAGATCCAGCTGGATCCAGGACCATAGGCAGTCAGGGTGTTAGAGTCTTCATGACCATTTTTTTATGCTATAATTTACCATAAAGACAAATGATAGAGTGGGTGTTTATGATGAAGGAATTACACAACAAGATAAAGATACATGCCGAAAAAGAGCATTTTTCCGGAATGGTTATGGTAAAGAGAGATGATGAGAGCCTCTTTGAATCGGGATTTGGGTATGCCGACCGCAGTGAAGGAAGAGAAAACACGCCAGGTACACGATTTGGTATCGCATCCGGATGTAAGTTGTTCACTGCTGTAGCCATCTGCCAACTGATAGAAAGGGGAATGATGTCTTTTCATACACCATTAAAAGAATGTATAGGAATCCCGTTCCCTCATTTTGATGAGAATGTAACGATCCATCATTTACTTACTCACACCTCTGGAATTCCGGATTATTTTGATGAAGAATTGATGGATGATTTTGAAGATTTATGGAAGGATACACCGATGTATTTAATGAGCAAAGGGGAAGATTTCCTTCCGTTCTTTCAAGATGCCCATATGAAATTTTCTCCTGGTGAGAGGTTTCATTATAACAATGCCGGATACATCATTCTAGGGTTGATGATTGAGAATCTTTCGGAGATGACAGTGCAAGATTACATCCAGAAGCATATTTTCGCCCCTGCGGATATGGACGCTTCGGGGTATTTTCGTCTGGATTGTTTACCTGAGAATACGGCTTACGGATACATTGATGAAGCGGACCACTCATGGAGAACAAATATGTATTCCATTCCTATACAGGGCGGGGCAGACGGCGGGGCTTATGTCACGGGTCCTGATATGCTTTCATTTTGGGAAGCACTTTTGACAAATAAGCTTCTTAATGAAGATAGTACCAAGCTCATTTCAGAACCTCATGTAAGAGTCAAAGATGGGGTAAACTATGGGTACGGAATGTGGTTAAATCTACCTTATAAACATCACATAATGGGGTATGATCCGGGGGTAAGCTTTCATTCTGCATATTATCCCAAAGAAAACATAAAGACAGTCATTCTATCAAACAAGAGTTCTGGAGCTTTCGGTGTGTCGAAACTGATAGAAAGTTATTTCAGTAAGTGAAAAAGGGAACCACAATAAGTACGTTTATAATTGAAAAGACACTTACAATGGAAGGCACTCTAAACCGGAATGAAAATCAATATCATACCAGGGGACGAATTTTATTAAGGCATACGAATCTGTTCAGGTGAATAGGTGAAATAGAACTGCATAGACACTTCTGTCAGCCATCCTAAATCCTTATGAAATGACCACCTGCTTAGGTGGTAGAGATCAACGTACCAGCCATGACTTATCTAAAGGTTTCACATAAGAAAAGAGATGATATTGAGCATACATTCCACCGAATCTATCAATTGTAAAAGAAGTAGAGTACAAACCATATCGTGATCCCAATGATGAATATGTCGATGATCTTCCCATCAAGCATGAAAGGTACCCCCACAATCGGGACCGGGATGATCCTCACTTTGATATTTTGATACCCATAGTGAAGTAGAAGAGATAGATGAGTCACTCATCTATCTCTTCTTTGTGCTTATTTGAAAATCCCGAATGGTTGTCCAACCGGGAGCGTTTCTTTCCCGAAGTGTGTATTCAATACACTTGCAGCTGAACCGTAAAAGCTGAAAAGTGCGATGAACAATTCAGAGACTGCTGCTAATTTGTGCATGGCTTCGGGAGCAATTCCCAAAGTAGACAGGGACAGCCCGATAAATAAGAAATCAATCAGGACAAAAATGATGAATAATACCTTATGGGTCTCCATAGCGCCTATGGTCATGAAGATACTGAATATTAGATAGCCGATATAGGCAATCCCCAGCTGATTGGGATCAATTGCAGCAGCTGCTGTTTCTCCGAACACCCCGAATGAAATCAACCAGGATGTACCTACCCCCAGCCAGAATAATCCGAAAGCACCGAAAGCTGTCATTCCAAATGTATTATTGTGCTTAGCATCTCCAAAGCTTGCCATCAATTGAGCAATGCCTCCAAGGAAAATCGCCCAAGGTAAGACGAACGACACGCCGTCAGTCCATCCGAGTTTTGCAGAAGAAGCTACAAGGGTGACCATAGCCAGCCCGAAAAGACCAAGGGAAGAGGGGTCAGCTGTCGTTATCTGAACCCGTTGAGTGGTTTGTGTGTGATTCATGATGATACCTCCTATTGAACATACTTGACTAATTTACATAAAAAAGTGTGTGTATGCAATAGAAAATATGATGTAAGCGAAACTTTCATAACTATTGCCCGAAATACGACTGAATCAAACCTCTTTGCCCATTCTATTGGAAATTCCTACGATAAATGGAACCCCAAGGCACATCCCTATTCAAACAAAAATCCCGGATAATCTCTAAAAGATCATCCGGGATTGCGATCCCCCTACCAGAACATCCAATTCACAACAAAAAAACGCATGAAATGAGTCAATCTTACATAGATATCAAATGGGGACAAATTTTTCTCAGAAGGAGGTAATCATGATGGAGGAATACTTCATTTTCATGCTCATGTTCCAAGCCGGCAGTTTCATCATTTCATTATTGAACCACATCGATAAGTAGAAAAATTGAAGGACGTTTTCCGGACTATGACTGGTCTCATAGTGCGGATTTTTTTCTGTTTCCTTATATCTTATGTCGCTCATTCCGTTAATATACGTTTCTATTAAAATAGTAATCCTTTCATGATGTTTCTAATTCTCCAATTTGTTGTTATCATTAGAATGTTCAACGCAACTAATCAGTCATTACTATATATATTCATGGAAGGAACCAGATCCTTGAAGTCTATACACCAAAAACTCATAAAAGATCGTTGCGGTACTGTTTCTTTCAGAAGAGGAGAGGCGTATTACCGGGCGAATAAAGTGAAATTATCCGAATATACCAGACAATATTGTCAAGGGATTGTTATGGGGGAAGAAGATTTCCTTGTTACCATTCAAGAGGATTCAAAGGGTGAAATTGAAGCCCGGTGCAGCTGTCCGAAGCTGGCTTCATTTAATAAGGATTGTCAGCATATTGCTGCTGTCCTATTAGCGATACAAAATGATCAGAGAAATGTACAAAGCTATGAAGAAGGAATTACAGGAGAATTCTTCACACTGTTCCAAGAAGAATCCTATCGTTCCCCGGCTAAACTTCGGCACTTTGAGAATAGGAAGATACTCCAGAATGAATTTTTGATTAAACCAGTATCCACAAAAAGCGGGAGAGAAAGGCTTGGAATTGAATTCACGATCCAAGGTGAAAAGGTACCCCGTTTTTATTCCTTTCTGGAAAGCATTCTGGAGGCAAAGCCGTTCCATCTGTCAGACTCCTTTATCTTCAATCCGGAGTTTCATTGCTTTGAAGAAAATACAGCTGTTGTGCTTCAACACCTTATAAAATTATTAACGGATTCCGATAAGGAAAAGAACGATGGTAGTTGTTTGCTAATTCCTCCGTCATTATGGGAGAAGTTGTCTCCAGCACTGATAATTTCCGAAAACGTGATCGTACAGCAAAACGAATCGGTGTTTGAAGGGATGGAACAAAGAAAATTACCTCTTCCAATAAATTTCCATTTTAGTCAGGCGGACCAAGGGGGTTACAGGTTATACATTACCGAATTAAAGGATATGGCTGTCTTGGAAGAGTATCAAACCGTCATTCACGATGGTACATTTACAACACTTGAACGTATGGATTGCAAACGGCTTTCTGAATTAAACAGGCTTCTTGCCCATTCAGGGTCCGATTTCATTCCGATTCCCCAAGACCAGATCGGCTTTTTCCTTGAAAGAGTGGCAGTTGGATTAAAAAGATTAGGGGAAGTGAACATTTCAGAAGACATTGCCCGGAGAGTGGAATCTGCTCCACTTGTTGCAAAGCTTTATCTGGATCGAGTGAAAAATCGCTTATTAGCCGGTCTTGAATTTCATTATGAGCAAGTAGTCATTCATCCACTGGAAAATAGGGAGCCTCCTTCAGGATCTATATTGATTCGTAATGTAGAGAAAGAGGATACCATTTTGGAATGGATGGAGGAGTTTTCTTTCGGGAAAACCGAAGGAGGATACTACTTACACAATGAAGACTTGGAGTATGAGTTTTTAACCTATGGTGTGACGAAGCTTCAAAGGGAGGTTCAAATTTATGCCACTACGGCAGTGAGAAACAGAATTTCCAAGGAAAGTCATCCACCAAAAATCCGGGTCAAAGTGAAAAAAGAAAGAATGAACTGGCTGGAGTTTACATTTGATATGGATGGTATACCCGAACGACAGGTTATGGAAATCCTGGAGTCACTCGAAGAAAAGCGAAAGTATTATCGGATGAGAAACGGTTCACTGCTGTCACTTGAATCAAAAGAATTTCAAGATATCCAGCGTTTCCTCCACACCTCTCAAGCAGAGATGAATGACCTGGTAAAGGGACTTGTGCTTCCATTGCATCAAAGTCTGGACCTTCTAGATTCAGTTGATGGCGGACAGATGTTCATACTCGAGGATTCTTTTAAAGAATTCTTCCAGCAAATCATGGATCCCGACAGCTTGGAGGTTTCAGTTCCATCTAGTTTGGACTCTCTGTTGCGGGATTATCAAAAGACCGGCTTCCGTTGGATGAAGACACTTTCCCATTATGGAATGGGAGGAATCTTGGCTGATGATATGGGGTTGGGAAAAACGATACAGAGTATAACATTCCTTGTGTCGGAACTTGAAGCGATCAGGTCCGGGAAGCTACCAGCTCTGATTGTTTGCCCTTCATCCCTCACATATAATTGGCAAAGCGAATTTGGGAAGTTCTCTCCCGACATAAAGACACTCATCATAGATGGAAGCAAAGCAGAACGAAGGAAGAAACAAAAAAAAATGAAAGATGTAGATGTAATCATTACATCCTACCCTTTACTTCGCAGCGACAGTAAATGGTATGAAATCCAAGAATTTCATTCGGTCTTTTATGATGAGGCACAGGCATTTAAAAACCCACTCACCCAAACGGCAAGATGTGTCAAGAAGATACAGGCACCGATTCGATTTGCATTGACCGGAACGCCGGTGGAAAATTCTCTTGAAGAGCTTTGGTCCATCTTTCATGTTGTATTTCCTGGCTTATTTAGAGGGCTAAAGGATTACAGTCGTTTGACGAAGAAAGATATCGCGAAAAGAATCAGACCATTTGTTCTCCGAAGATTGAAAGAAGATGTATTGTCTGAGCTTCCCGGAAAAGAGGAAATCATAGACTCAGTAGAACTCCTGCCGCAGCAGAAAGAGTTATATGCAGCCTATCTCGCCAAACTAAGGCATGATACAATGAAGCATTTAGATAAAAACACGTTGAGGAAAAATAAAATTAAAATTCTGGCAGGGTTGACCCGGTTAAGACAGATATGTTGTCATCCAGGATTATTTGTTGACGGGTATCATGGTTCCTCTGCGAAATTCAGACAGCTCATGAATATGTTGGAGGAATCCAGGTTGGCAGGAAGAAAGGTCCTGGTATTTTCTCAATTCACGAAAATGCTTGAAATGATCGGGAGAGAATTGACTGATAAAGGAAAAGCGTATTTCTACTTGAATGGAGCCACTCCATCAGATGAGAGGGTTCGTATGTGCAATCGATTTAATGAAGGAGAACGTAATCTTTTTCTTATTTCATTAAAGGCGGGGGGAACGGGTTTAAATCTAACAAGTGCCGACACGGTCATTATGTACGATACATGGTGGAATCCCGCAGTAGAGGAGCAAGCAGCAGACCGGGCTCACCGGATGGGACAGAAAAATACGGTCCAGGTGATCAGGCTTATTGCCAAAGGAACGATTGAAGAGAAGATGAACGAGCTTCAGGATAAAAAGCGTCACCTGATCCACGAGGTCATGAATCCTGATGAAAAGATGGTACAAACTTTAACCGAGGATGAGTTGAAAGAAATCTTATTATTAGATCAACAAACAGTGAAATAGAGTTAAGTTTACACTTGCTTTTAGGAGATACTATCATGGTGGAGATCTGGACTGAGGTATCTCCCACTTTAAGTAAATTTGAACAGAAACACATCATAAGGAGTACGCACTATGAGTTTAGGCATGATGGAAAACGAAATCACTCTTGCTATTATCCAAAGCTTGAAGGACGGAAGGAAAAACGATTTTATAGAGATTATTGAAGAGCTGCAACCTTATGATATAGCTCAGCAATACCTGCATATTCCTTCTAAGCATCGAAATAAATTTTTATTGTATTTACCTTTAGAACAATTAACGGAATTCATTCAGGAGATTGAAAGAGAAGATCAGTTGATTGTTTTAGAAAAACTAGGGATAGAAAAGTCGACGAAAGTCCTTGACCTTATGGAAAATGACAACCTGGCTACATTATTGACAGATTTGGAGCCTGAAAAGATAGAGGAACTCTTATCTGAAATGAGTCAGGCCGAGTCTCAAGTGGTTCAGAATCTCATGACCTATCAACCGGAAACAGCCGGTCGTATCATGAATAACCGGTATGTCTGGATACCTAAACACTATACAGTCCGTGAAGCGGTGGATAAGCTGAAGCATTTCGCAGAATTAGCAGAGTATCTTAATTATCTATATGTCATTGACGAAGATAAAAAATTGATAGGGGTCATTTCCTATAAAGATTTATTACTTAGTGAGTTATTAGATAAAATAGAAGATATCATGTACAGCCGTGTGGTAAAAGTGGATGTCCATACGGATCAGGAAGACGTCGCAAAGTTGATCAGCCGTTATGATTTCATTACAATCCCTGTCATAGAGGGAGATGGAAAGCTGGTTGGGGTCATTACTGTTGATGATATAATTGATGTTGTGATTCAAGAGGCGAATGAGGATATTGAAAAGCTTTCGGCGTCGGGGAAGTCCATCGACTTTACGACAAAGCCATTCGTCGCAGCTTATCGTCGCTTGCCGTGGCTCATACTTTTATTATTCATTGGTCTTGTATCAGGGAGTATCATTGACAGATTCTCTGCGACACTGGAACAGGTGGTGGCACTTGCTTTCTTTATGCCGATGATTGCGGGCATGACCGGGAACACGGGTACGCAATCCTTAGCCGTCGTGGTCAGAGGACTGGTATCGAATGATTTGGATGTGAAACAAGTCATAAAGCTGGTTTTTCGGGAATTATGGGTAGGTATCATCATCGGTGTGACCTGTGCCGTCATGATTGCCCTCATTGCCTTTGTGTGGCAGGGGAATATGGTTCTTGGGTTGGTGGTGGGAAGTTCCTTACTGATTACCTTAATCATCGGGACATTGGCAGGCACTATCATCCCCCTCATTCTATACAAGTTCAATGTAGACCCTGCCGTGGCTTCCGGCCCATTGATCACAACGATCAATGATATTCTCTCTCTTCTCATTTATTTTGGAATTGCCACAATGTTTATTACGAAATTAATGTAGAGGGATAGACAAAAAATTTTCGTGTAGTAAATATTCAGATATCACAAGAGAGTCAAGGCTCCTGTTGATACATTGTATTAGCAGGAGGCTCTTTCATTTAAGAAATAGCATGACTGAGGTGAACATTAATGGTCTATATACTAGTTGGAGCAGCCGGAACGGTGGGGGCTTTACTGCGGTATTATCTTGGAATATTTGCTGGAGGCTGGTGGGATTATACATTTCCTTTGGGTACCTTTCTAGCTAATATGATTGGAAGCTTTACGTTGGGATTGCTCACAACATACATATTTCAAATGAAGAAGATCCATCCAATGGGAGCAACAGCCATCGGGACAGGAATGATTGGATCTTTCACCACTTTTTCCACATTTAGTGTCGAAACTGTAAACCTCCTTACTCATTCTCATCTGTTTATTGCACTTATTTATATATTAGGAAGTGTGTTCGGAGGGTTATTGATGTCATGGGCAGGTTTTGTGATTGGAAATCAGAAAGTTAATCAGTTTAACCGAGAGGGGGCGTAGAGATGATTATGCAAGGCGTAATGGTTGCAATCGGAGGTTTTTTTGGGGCTGTGTCCCGCTTTGGGATCAGCTGTTTATTCAAGAAATATTATACATCTGGTTTTCCATATGCCACCCTATTCGTCAATTTGGTAGGATCATTTCTCCTTGGATATGTAATCGCTTCGGGTATCGGTGAAACAGGTATTCTTCTTCTTGGTACTGGTTTTCTGGGTTCCTTCACCACTTTTTCCACTTTTAAACTTGAAAACATTCAATTTCATGCCGATAAAAAATGGAAGCCCCTGATTTCGTATCTCCTCCTAAGCTATACGTTTGGCATCTTATTTGCGTTTTTAGGAATGGTAATAGGAAGATTGTAAGCCATAAGATTCAGGGAGAAGTTGTACAGCTTTTCATTTAGTTTATATATCAACACTGAATGAAAATCACGAATAGGTTCAGGAACCCCTGAACCTTTTTTCGATATCCGGGGTACATTCATGCAGCCCTGACTGGTGAACCATCATGTCGAAGGAAGAAAGGGGTAAAACCGTCTAGGATTGAAACCCAATTTGTATTTGGATAGGGAACTTTGGAACTGAGACGTTTGTATTTTAAAGGTGGTTCCATCTTAAAAAGGACTGTTTCACTAAGAAACAGATCCTTTTGAATGCGTTTATAATGTTGATTTCAACTCTTGGATCTGTTCTAGATGTCTTTTCTCATGATAACCAATAAAGGGTACCCACTCATCTAAACGGATATGACCGAAGATCGGGTGAGGATACGCTTTTTTCTGTAAAGCTTCCTTGCTTGTTGTATTAAGGAAGGTAAGGAGATCTTTTCTTGAAGCTTCCAATTTTGCTTTCATTTGTTGAAGGGACTGTTTTTCTTCTGTAGGTACCACAAATGGAGGAGCGACTACCTTGGTAGATCGATCTACAGTAAAGTGGATCGGTTTAGACTCCACATCCTTTTCTTCCCCCTTTTCCAACGTCAATTGGAGTGTCTTTGTCAAGGATCGTTCCATTAAATAAAGATGTTCCAAAACTTGCATGATCGTCCAACGACCTTCTTCTGACTCTGTGTTTAATTGATCTGTTGATAAATCTTCAACACTATTCAGTATTTCGGAACGGATATCTTCAATGATAGTAATCTCTTTTTCCATACTATATCCTCCTCGTTTTTGCTTTCAACCCCATTTTACTCTTGAGAAAGAGGGACGTACAGTAATAGCTCTTAAGGGGGGACAGGCAATTTAAAAAGAACGAAAAGCTCTAGTCGGTCTTGAGCTTTTCGTTCTTTTTAGAATGGTTGAATCAATTTTCAGTTCCTTCTGTATCAAAATCGGGAGCAATCGCTTTGCGAATAAATAAAGAAATAAGAAACGCGACTACTGCCAATGCCAGCGCAAACCAATAAGCATGATGAACACCATAGGTCATGGCGTTATGAAGGATTCCTTCAGTTAGTGCGCCAGATTCCTCTTCAATGTATCCTGCCTGACTTTGAGTCATGATGCTGACAAAGATGGATACTCCAAGTGCACCTGCAACGGGCTGTAAAGTATTGGCAATGGCCGTTCCGTGTGGATAGAGGTGCTTTGGAAGCTCATTCAATCCATTCGTCTGTGCAGGCATCATGATGGCTGAAATGGAAAGCATCAAAACCATGTAGACAATCACAAATAGCCAAATGGGTGTAGTTGGATTGATCGTACTAAAGAAAATCATGACTCCAACCAATATTAAAGTACCAGGAATGATAAGTTTTCTTGGTCCGTATTTATCAAATAGTGAGCCCATGGTGGGAGACATCAGGCCATTCAGGAGTGCTCCAGGAAGTAACAAAAGACCAGCCGTTTTAGCAGTATATCCGAGAGGCCCCTGCAAGTACATCGGCATGACAATTTCAGAAGCGAACATAGCCATAATAACGATGACGAAGATTGTAACGCCTCTTGTATAACTCTTGAAGCGAAAGACCCTGACGTCAAGCAACGGTTCTTCCAGCCTTAATTGACGCAGAACAAAGAGAACGATACTAATCACTGATATGGCTAGAATGGCAATGATTTTGACCGAAGTGAAACCAGCTTCTTCTTCACCTGCGGCACTGAACCCGTATACGATCCCGCCGATTCCGATGGAAGAGAGAATGATTGAGAATATATCAACAGCAGGTCGGGAAATCTCACCAACATTTTGTAGGTATTTCACAGCAAACAGGATGGAAAATACAGCAAATGGAATGACAGTTATAAACAACCATCTCCAACCAAGAAAGTCGACGATCACTCCAGACAGTGTCGGTCCGATGGCTGGTGCGAACATGATAACCAATCCGAATGTACCCATGATTTTACCACGGACTTCCGGTCTGTAAATCAATAACAGGGCATTCATAATGACAGGGATCAATAATCCCGTTCCAACTGCCTGAATCATCCGACCGGCCAGTAGCATGGGGAAGTTCACGGCGCATGCTGCAATGATAGTTCCGAGAAGGAATATGCTCATGACCCCGATGAACATCTGTCTGGTAGTGAACCACTGAATCAGAAGGGCGGAAATGGGCATCAGGACACCCATAACGAGCATGAACCCTGTTGCAAGCCACTGAACAGTAGGAGCATCTACATGAAAGACCTCCATTAATTCTGTCAGGGCAATATTTAATAAAGTTTCATTCAATATGGCAAAAAAAGCACCGATCATGAAGGTAATGAGGATGGCTTTGGAATTGATTTTAGTAGTCATGTAGTTCCTCCAAAAATAATAAAATGTAACACTTATCTATAATGCTTGATGCAGGCAAATATCTCAAGGGTAAAATTCAATTCATAAAAAAACCGGCTTTTCGCCAGATTCTTCTCAACTCATCACGCCCTCATATGTAGTATGTTCCATTCGGGGTGGTGATATTTCAAATGATCAAATAAATGAGGGGAGACAACGTCTCCCCTCAGGATATGTCAATTTTCTGCTTTAAGTTTTCTCCTTCTGAAGCGGTTAAAGACCAGGTACATCATCGGTACGATGATTAGTGTTAATACAGCTGAGAACATAATACCAGATATGATTGTAACAGCTAAAGGAGTGAATAAAGCATCACCGCTTACTGCGACTGGAATCAGTGCCACAATCGAGGTAAGGGCGGTGAGAAGGATCGGTCGAAGTCGTGTACGGCCAGATTCAACGACTGCATCTTTCACACTCATTCCACTTTTAAGCCCTTGTTCAATAAATTCAATTAACACGACCGAATTACGCACAACGATTCCGGTTAGAGAAACCATCCCCATTACTGCAAGGAAGCTGATCGGTGTTTGAGTGACGAACAATCCGAGAATCGCACCGGCAATCGCCAGGTACACAGCAACCAGGACCAGGAATGGCAGAGATAAAGAATTGAACTGAATGGCAATTAATAAATACACAAGGAAAATCACGATGGTAAACAAAATGGTGATCTCCGCAAAGAAATCATTTTGGGCTTCATTTTCCCCACCTAATGTAATGGAGTAGTTATTGTCACCAAGCGCTTCCTGTGCTTCTTTCACGATTTCCTGTACATTTTCTTTATAGTTCTCCTCGTCACCAGGGAAAGCACGTATTGTAATGGCACGTTCTCCATCCTTATGAGGTATGAGTTGAAGTTCTTCCTTCTTCTCAGGAGTCACCAGCTCATCAAGTGAAATCAGCTTAGGCGGTCCGGCAGGGTTTACCGCTTCAGCCGGAACTTCCAGGGAAGCAAGGTCGACTTCCTCATCAAAACCTTCTAAAAGGAGAGTCATATCACGTTTTGTGACACCATTATCGAATGCTTTCATTGGAATGCCTTCAGTAGCTATCCGAAGTTGTTGGCTAACATCATTAATGGTGATACCATTTTCTTCGAGTTTCTCACGATTCGGCTCGTATACGACCGAAGGTTCCATTTCACCTATATTGTCAACGACCAAATCGGTATTCAACGTATTTATTTCAGTTGTAATATTATCTCGAAGCTCAATTAATTTATTCATTTCAGGACCTGAAACGGTTACGGTTACAGGTGCTCCTGCGGGAGGACCTTGCTGTATGGTCTCCATGAAGATCTTTGCTTCAGGGTATTCTTTTCGTAATTTATCTGTCCATTCTTCGATCAACCCTTGGGCGGTCTGATTTTCACGATCGACTCTTGCCACTAATTGACCTGTATTTTGACCTGAGTTGGAAAGAGAACTATTGAATAGATTCGGTAGTCCTGTACCGGCAAAAACAGAAGTTTCATAGACTCCTTTATCTGATTTTAAACGTTGCTCTATTTCTTCGAGTGTGTTAGATGTTTCTTCAATCGGTGTACCAATTGGAAGCGTAACATCGACTGTAACTTCTTCACGATCGGCAGAAGGGAAGAATTCGAAAGGTGTCAGAGCAATCAAACCAAAAATAGCGGTCGTAAACACGAGACCAATGGCAGAAACGACGAACGGCCTCTTCGAAAACTTCTTCAAGAGAGTATCGGCATAAAAATCAGCAATCTTATTTAATGGCCTCCCTAACAGCCCTGGAGCATCGGAAACTTTTTTCTTCGTCTTACTATAAAGAAAGTATCTCATGATGGGGACGAAGATCAGAGCAACCAGTGTGGAAGCAATAATGGTTGTAATTAATACTGTCGGTAAAGCCCTGATGAACGCTCCATTTCCACCAGATAAGAATACTAGCGGAAGGAATGTGAACACAATAGCAAGAGAGGAAGTCACAATTGACACCCAAATCTCTTTCACACCTGTGATGGCACCAATAAGCGCACCGTCCCCTAGTTTATACCTGCGTTGGATATTGTCGTTCACAACGATAGAATCATCCACCAGAATACCGAGAGCGATGATGGCACCAATGACGGAAATCTGATTAAGGTCAACACTGGCAAATGGTAATGGAATCAGCCCCATTAACACTGAAATCGGTACAGCAAGTGCTACAACGAAAGCTCCGGAAACCGTCAGTCCAAGGGCGGTGGTAAGGATAACAGCAACTACTGAAATAGCAAGTGACTTAAATAACCCATCGAAAATGTTTGTTACGGTTGTTGCTTGAGAATAGTAAGGGACCAGTTCTACATCCGATGGAAGGGAGTCTGAAAGTTCATCGACTTTGTCACTCACTCTTTCATCGACCGTTGGGATGTCTTCACCGGGCTGTACAAAAGCAGTAAATGATATAGAAGGTTTCCCGTCGAATGTAACAATATCTTTGACTTCCTTTGGTGAAACATTCACATTTGCGATATCTCCAAGTAAAATCGTTTCCCCTTTTGGATTCTTGCCGACAAAGAGTTTCTTCATTTCATCCAGGCTGGAGAAATGATCCACGGATAGTTGTACAACCTCTTGGTCCACTTCCTGTTTTCCAAGAGGAGTGGGATAATATTCGTCATTTATGGCACCCAATACCGAGGAGGGATTGAGTCCCGAAGCTTTGAGTTCTTCCTTTTGTAATTCAACGATAATTTCTTCTTCAGGAAGACCTTTAACTGTCACACCTGAAATCCCGGATAAATCTTCGACTTCTTCCTTCCACCTGTTCACTTCGTCATCCATCTCAAGAAGTGATTCCTTTTTATCACTGATTAAGTGGTAAGATACGATAGGCATTTTTACGGTAGACTCTTTGACTTCAGGATCGAATACCTCTTCAGGGAAAGATGTTGATGCATCTGAAACAGCTTGCCGTACATCTCCGAACACTTCTTTTTTGTCTTCCCCGTCTTCAACCTCTACAATGATAGTAGAGAATCCTGATGCTGAAGAGGAATTGATCTCTTTTATACCACTAATTGACTGAAGGGAAGATTCAATGGGATTGGTAATAGTCCTTTCAACGGAATCAACAGTAGCACCGGGATATACAGTTGTAACCGTCCCGATATTGACACTGGTTTCCGGTATTTCCCTTTGGGGTAATTGTAGAAAGGTGAAAATTCCGATAATCACAAATAATAAAATGAATATCAGGACGATTTTCGAGCGATTTAAAATAGCTTTTAACATGAATGATTCCTCCTTTAATAACGTTTGACTTCCGGGTCAGGATTTCGTTTTTGTAAGTATTTAAACATTGATATAACAGTATATTTATTAGTTGACTCAATAGTCATTTTACCTAAAAAAATGATGTAGTCAAGAAATGATGTTCTTCTCTTTTTTACTGAGTATGGTTAAAATGAAGAAGAAATGTTTTTCTCCGGATATAGAGGTGTAGAAAATGGACAAACGAATCGCAATTCTCGAATCAGCAGTGGAACTTTTTGGAGCGCATGGTTTCAATCAAACGTCCATGCAGCAAATTGCCGAAAGTGTCGGTATATCAAAAGGGTCCCTTTACTCATTTTTTCAATCAAAGGAAGATTTGATCATATCGATTTATGAACACTATCAACAGCTCGTGTTTGAACGGGCATTCGTTGTAGGCTTGGAAGGAAACCTCCCTCCTATGGATCGGTTTGCCAAACAGTTTCAAGTACAATTTGAAGGGATATTGGAGTATAAATCCTATATGAAGATGCATATGAGAGGTGAGTCCGCTAAGAATAGCGAAAAGCTTTCGGCAATGGAGCACCGGATGAGAGGAAGGCTGTTCAGCTGGCTCGAACATAATCTGCTGGAGGTGTATGGTGATGAAATCAACCCATACAAATGGGATCTGATGTGGATGACCCAATCTATCTATTCATCATATATGATGTTGATGATTACACAGGATGACTCCCTCGAACCTGCAAGACTGGGAAAGCATTTAGTCAGGCAGATTTCTCTCCTGGCACATGATTTTCTAAGTGGAAATAGTTCTCCTTTATTGAATGATGACATGATGAAGCCGTTTGCTGTCAATATGGACAAGGAAGGAGCATTCATTTCATTTGAAAAAAGGGAGTATGCATGGAAGTCTCTGTATGAAAAGATCAACGACCTTGGTAAAGCTCAGGTGACGTATTTCATGAACATAGCGAATCGGATTTCAGAGGAATGCCGGAAATCAGATCCGGACGAGTTGGTCATCAAAGGATTATTCCGGTTGTTAATGGAGAATGAGGATGTAAGATTAGAAGCTGAAGAGTTAGAAAAGCAGCTCCTTCCTGGATAATTAGGGAAGGGGTTTTTGATGACATCCACCACCATGAAGGGGAATTTCTATTAATAAAATTTACCATTTCAGTAGTTTACTAGACGTTTGGTAAGACAAAATTCCTATCCTGTAAATAACATGATAAAGAAAATATCATTTAAAGGAGGGTTTTTTGTGGCATTTCCCAGTAATGCACAGTATACCCCAATGTTAGTAGGTGGAACACCATTATTCGATGTCTTAGGAGATGAGAGCCCCGTATCGACAGACATTGTAGGGAATTCTTCCTTTCCTGCAGGATTCTTCGCATACGACGGGACAAACGTTTATTTCCGCTTAAGGCTTAATGGGGACCCCCGGAATAATCAATTAACCGGATTCAGAAATTTCACATGGGGGGTTTTGATCAACACAACAGGCGTAGCAGGAACATACGACTGGTTGTTTAATGTGGATGGGTTAAATAATAGGGTGAACCTGATTCAAAACACGGTGAAATTTGTCAATTCGTGGAATGACCCTGCAGAAGGAACTGGAGGGGGGAACCCAAACTTCTCCCAGCCAATCACCAATTTCAACTTTGCCAGGGTAACGCCAGCAGATTCAAGCATCGGTGGAAATCAAAATTTCTTCCTTGATTGGTTTTTACCAGCAAGTACTGTTTTTTCTTTCTTAGGTATCAATGCCTCAACCGCTATTCGTGCAATATACTTTACTTCTGCCAATGCCAATAACTATAACAAAGATTCATTGAGGACGAGTGAGGGGTTTTCATTCTCCAACGCATTCACGGATCCCATCACTCCAAATCAGGCTGATATCAGGGCAAAACTCGCAACGAATAAAGTATTGAACTCAGGACCCCAAAGCGTTGTCCTCGGTCAGCAGGCGACTTGGACTGGTACTGTCTCTGTGACAAATACCGGCCTCTCCCAAGCCACCTCGGTATTTCTCGATGACATCATTGGGCCGGATCAAGTGAACTCGTTTGTAGTGAATACTACCTCGCAAGGTTTAACCACGTACAATCCAGCAGCTAAATTACTTACCTGGAACATCGGGAATCTGAATCCAGGTGCCGCCGCGACTTTAACATTCACTTTAAACGGTGCTTTTACGACTAGTGGTTCACGTAATTTAGACAGAGTACAGGCCACAGGGTTTGATTCTTCGTCAGGTAATGCCATTCAGTCTAATACGTCCGTCGTCAGCATTACCGTCCAACAGACAGCCACTATCAATGGAACCATAACCGATCAATCAACGGGACTTGTACTCCCGAATACAACAGTGTCTCTCCTTCAAGGGATGAGTACGATTGCAACTACACAATCGAACGCAAGTGGATTTTATACGTTTACGAGTGTAGTACCCGGGAACTATACCGTACAGGCTGCCAGAACGAACTATGTAACAGGAACAGCTAATGTATCAGCCACAGCAGGTACATCAATAAGCGCGAATATTGCTCTCGCTCCTCAACCTAGTACAATATCTGGCAATGTATCGAGTGGCGGCCCCATAAATAATGCAACCGTCCAGCTTTTGAATAATTCTGGTACTTTAGTTGATTCCACAGTCACAAACGCAGGAGGGAATTATTCCTTTTTCAATGTGATACCAGGTATATATAATGTGTCAGTCATGGCTTCAGGTTTCCAATCACAATTAAAATCTGTAACGACAGAACCAAATCAGGCATCCGTCGTTAATTTCACTCTGGTGGCAAACCCAGGCTCTATATCAGGTACTGTGCGTGATACAACCGATAACACCCCTATCCCTATTGCAAATGTAGAGTTGTTGGATACCAATGGCATACCCATCGCCAACACAACGACGAATGGAAGCGGCCAATATTCCTTTGATAATTTAGCCCCTGGAAATTATCAAGTGAGGTCATTTGCCACGAATTATAGTACAACGACGGTATCTGCAGCGGTCACTGCGGGGAATAATACGGTTACGAACATTTTCCTTGAACCTAATCCCGGCTTAATTCAAGGTACGGTAGTTGACGGTGCCACTTTGGGAGCCATAGCGGGAGCTTCAGTTCAAGCAGTAAATAGTCAAAATGTTATTGTGGCAAATACAACGACAAATGGAAGCGGTCAATATTCCTTCGATAGCCTTTTACCTGGATCATATTCGCTTATTTTCACAGCTGATGGGTATGGGACCCAAAACCTCGGTGCATTAGTCGTATCAAATACTACGACAACCGTCAATGTGTTCTTGTCGAGGCTTGCCGGGGCTCTGGTGGGTACTGTTCAGGATCTAAATGCTGTCCCGATTGCTGGTGCAACGGTTACAGTCTTCCAGAACAATATTCAAATTGGTTCAGTCATTACCGATGCTAATGGAAACTACATGGTGTCTGGATTGCCTTCTGGAAGCTATACCGTTGTCGTAAGTGCACCAAATTACACAACCGAAACCGTTGCGGCAGTTATTGAGATTGGTCAAACAACGACCGTTAATGTAACACTAAATGAAAACCCAGGTACCTTGACTGGATTTGTCAGGGACACAAACAATGACCCGATAGCAGGGGGAAGTGTAACGGTACAAATCAGTACAGGAGCTGGAATCATTGTAGCTACAACTGTAACAGCACCTGATGGTTCCTATACGGTACCAAATCTTGCACCGGGGAATTATACCGTAGTCGCAGCGGCTTCTAATTTTCAAGCAGCCGCCCAAGGTGTGACCATTGTATCCAACACAACGTCCATTGTGAACTTTAACCTCGCTGCTGACCCGGGTTCGATTTCAGGAATCGTCACCAATGCACAAACCGGGACACCGATCATCGGTGCAAACGTCCAGGTCAGAATTGTGGATTCAAGTGGCGCCGTCATTGCTACAGTTCTATCTAACGAGAATGGTCAATACGTAGTGAACGGGTTGGCTCCCGGAATCTACACCGTAGTGGTGTCTGCCCCGAATTATCAGACCAATGCGGCTACTGTTCAAGTTTCGTCAAATCAAACAATAGATGGCAGCATCGCTCTTCAACCTGATCCAGGGCAGATTACCGGAACGGTATTGGACAGCGCAGGAAGCAATCCAATCCCAGGGGCAAGTGTCAGTATTGTAAACAGTTCCGGTAACTTAATTACGACGGTGCTTACTGATTCCAACGGAGTCTTTATGGTGGTGGGGCTTGCACCGGATAACTATACAGTGAATGTATTTGCGAATAATTTTCAAAACGGGACGGTCGGGGCTCTTGTGACTTCCGGGCAGACCACACCTGTATCTGTTTCGTTGGATCCGAATCCAGGGTTCATCACAGGGACGGTCAGTCCAATCGTTCCAAATACGATTATCCAATTAAGGGATGTTAACAATGTATTGATCGATTCAGTTGTCTCCAATCAGGACGGTACGTTCTCCTTTAACAATTTGACACCAGGAACCTACACGATTTTAGCTGCAGCCCCGAACTATTCAACAGCGCAGGCAGGGGTTTCGGTCCTCGCAAACCAGACGTCAACAGTAGTACTGACTCTTGTTCCTAATCCTGGTACTGTATCAGGGATTGTAACTGATAATATCGGAAATCCGATTGTAAACGCAATCGTACAGATATTTGATCAAAATAATATTTTGATTGGATCCGGATTCACTGATTCATCTGGCCAATATATTGTCGGGAATCTTCCGAGTGGCTCATTCAATGTGGTCGTTAACTCTCCCGGCTTTGGTCAGGTGATCGCCGGAATAAACATCGGTGTCGGGCAAGATTTAACCGGTGTAAATATAATACTGATCCCTAACCCGGGCATCATCAATGGACAGATTATCAACCTCACAACAGGGGATCCTATTACCGGTGCAACCGTTGTTATTATTGATGGCGTCTCACAAATCCCTGTCGCAACCACGACGACTTCTACCTTTGGAAACTATTCGGTAAGTGGTTTAGCACCGGGTTCCTATATCGTTTCCGCTTCAAAACTAAATTTTACTACCGAGCAAACCGGAGCCATCGTCTTAAGTGACTCAGCTACGAGGGCTGACCTGGCACTGGGTGAGAATCCGGGTAACATTTCAGGGAATGTGGAAGATACAAATGGCAATCCAATTACGGGAAATGGAATCCAAATCTCCGTCTTTAATGAAAATAATGTGATAGTTGTAAGCTTCTTAGCGAATTCAGATGGAACATATACGGTTCCTTCACTTGCCCCAGGAACATACTTTGTTTCGGGGAATGCTCCTGGTTTCTCATCTTCTACTGTATCTGCTATTGTACTATCCAATCAAACTACCAACGTAACAAACGTTCTGGCTGCAAATCCCGTAATGTTAACGGTCCAAGTCCTGATTCAGAATACTGCAACTCCGATTGGCGGATCAACCGTCACGATCCGCCACCCAAATAACATTCCAATTGCAACAGGAATTACAGATGAAAACGGGTATGTAACCTTCTTCTCATTGCCGACAGGGACTCTTAATATCACAGCGGATGCCGAATCGTTTGGAACAGATACCAAATCGATTATTGGTGGACCCGGAGATATCCTTTTTGCTGAATTAAGCCTTGTTCCAAATCCTGGACAGATTCAGGGATTCATTTCAAATCTTGCAAATGGAGAAGCTATTTCAAATGCAGTCATCCAACTCTATGATTTAACAAATGTACTCGTACAAACCACAGTTTCCAATCAAAATGGGGAATATGCTTTTTCCGGTATTACAGAGGGAGTCTATACTGTTATTGCCAATGCAACTGATTTTGGTCCCGAGTCAGCGGGTGCCATCGTCACTTCCAACCAAACGAGCTTCCTTAGTTTTGCATTAAGTCCGAACCCGGGAATCGTCCAAGGTTTTGTAAGAAACTCAGTTACGCTGGATCCTATAGAAGGAGCCACTGTGGTAGTTAGGGAACTTTCAGGGTCGGGTCCGGTCATTTTTACTACCATTACAGATTCAGCTGGATTCTTTCAAACGACTACACTGTCCCCGCGAGTATATGTGTTAGTTGGAAGCAGCCCTGATTTTGGTTCGAACTCTGTTTCGGCAGAAGTAACGAATGGAGGAGTAACCAATGTCGAAATCCTCCTTACCCCAAATCCCGGTTCTCTGACAGGGACGGTAAGGGATGCACAGTCTATGCAACCATTAACTGACACTCTAGTCAGGGTCATCGATAACCAGGGAACAGTTGTTGCTTCAGTTCAAACAACAGTTGATGGAACATACCTTATCCAGGGTTTGGCTGAAGGGACCTATTCCGTTTCAGCCATTAACACAGGGTATCAGTCCCTTATTCAACAGGTAAATATTCTGCCAAATAGCACCACTTTGCTGGATTTCAATCTTCTCGCCAATCCCGCCACTCTCAGTGGAACTGTCATCGACGCAGTTTATCAGTCGCCCTTAACAGGTGTCATTGTCGAGGTGTATCTCGCTGGGACTGATATTCTGGTGAGGCGTGTCCTGACCGATGAAAATGGAGATTACTTGATCGAGGGATTACCTCAGGGAACGTTTGATGTAAAGGCTCAGCTTCAAAATTACGCAATCAGTGTCAATACAGTGTTTTTATCACCAGGGGAAAGTGAAGAGTTGAATATTGCACTTATTCCATTCCCAGCGACTGTTCAAGGGACGATAAGGGATGCTGTTACTCAGGGACCGGTTAGCGGTGCTCTTATAAAAGTGGTTATACCAAATACAGACATTGTCGTTGGAAGCATTATTACATCGAGTGACGGAACATATTCGATTGGTAATTTGCCAGCGGGAAGCTATAATGTGGTGATTTCAGCAGACGGTTATGCAACCGTAGTAATACCTGTCATCCTGGTGCCGAATGGGACAGAAACAGTTAACGCTGATCTTGTTTCAAATCCTGCCGGGATTTCTGGTTCCGTCTTTAATGCTCAGACAGCAGTAGGCATTCCGATGGCATTAGTGAGAGTTTTTAACTCTGACGGAGTGTTTATTACCAGTACCCTGACCGATGATAATGGGTTTTATGTGATTTCAGGTTTGGCTCAAGGTCAATACACCGTACTCGCAAGTGCAGACGGATTCGGAGATCAGATTGGAATAGTAACGTTATCACCAGGTGAAACGGCAAATCTTGATTTCAGCTTATCAAATCAAACGGCCACGCTAAGAGGAACTGTGCGTGATGATGGCAATAATCAGCCGATTCAATCAGCTCTTGTCCAAGTCTTTAGAATCGGAACAACTATCCCAATCGCTTCAGTTCTTACAAATGGTTTGGGTGAGTATGTATTGGAAGGTTTGGATCCGAGGGAGTACAGGGTTGTCTTCTCGGCAGATGGATATACGAGTGAAGTATTTAGAATATTCCTAATGAATGGTGAAATCCGGACGTTGAATGTTGATCTCGGTCGTCAACCGGCCACCATTAGGGGAAGGGTGACTGATGCGAATACAGGAGAACCCATTCAAAGTGCCGGCGTCATAACGGTCATTAGTGGGAGCGGTATTGTGGTTGCGTCAACACTTACAGATCAGGAAGGGAATTATATCTTAACGGGGCTTGCCCCTGGTGATTATAACGTAATCTTCTCTGCGGATGGTTACGTCAGACAGACCGTCATGATCACATTACGGCCAAATGAAACGGTTATTCTCAATGCGGCATTAGAATCAGATCCGGCTTCCCTGACGGGAAATGTGCGAGATGCTGATACCCTGTCTGCAATTGAGAATGCACTCATCCAGGTTTTCACGGCTGATGGAACACTTTTAGCAACAACACTTACAGACATGAACGGAAACTATACGATAACAGGCTTACCGGGAGGGAGTGTTGTTGTCATAGCCAGAGCAATAGGATACCAAAGTCAGTTACGGACGGTCACGGTTACTAGGGGAACCGCGACAACTCTCAACTTCATATTAGAAGACAATCCAGCAAGTGTCAGGGGAACCGTGACAGACATTCAAACAGGGCAACCCATTTCGCAAGTTCTTATACAAATCTTTCCTATCGGTTCAGAAGTGCCTATCCGTTCAACGCTATCAGATCCATTTGGATTCTATATCTTGACTGGCTTACCTCCGGGAACTTACGTCCTCAGATTCACCGCTTCAGGATATCCTGTTAAAGAGGTAACCATCGTTTTGCAGGAAGGAGAGATCCGCCAGTTGAATGTTCAATTGGGGGAAATCGCGCCTCCGCCGCCAGTGAAGCTGAGACCTGAATGTATAGCGGTTGAAAAAGTATATGATTGGGTCATCGCTACCCATAATGTAACACAGGGAGTCGGCTTAACTGCCGGCTGCAGAGAACTGGTGGATGAACTTCTTGCTAGAGGAGAGGGAATAAGTGTTCAGTGTCACCTCAAGCCTACTGTTGATCCAGGTTGTTCTCTCATTTCATTCGAAAGTGGGAACCCGGGCTTTGTTGAAATCCGTGGGGAAGCGACACTGCTTGTTACCATTCAATCACGAGTGAATGATGAAGCATGCACGATGGAAGTCCCGGTCTTTTTTGATAAAAGGGTTGCGATTTGCTTACCAGAAGGAATGGATGAGGGAAATGTAAACTGTTCAATCGTGGACATTAAATGTCGTGAGAAGGAAGGAAGTCTCACACGAGAGCAAGTACATGTCCAATTCAGTGCATGTGTGGAGATAGAGATACTTCACCCTGTTATTCTTGAAGTACTAGGAACATTTTGTACCCCAAGAACAGTTGTAAAACGGGCAGAAGAGGAAGACGATATGTGTTACTAATAAGTATGAGGTGTTCTCCCATGGAGAGCATCTCTCTTTAGTTGGAATACTTGGATTGAAAATATCACCTCGTTAATAAAAAAAGCGCTGTCATGCTCGAACTCAAAAGAATGTTTCGCTAATAATATAAAATGACCGCAGAAGTCCTGATATTAGGAAGACATACCCCCTAAGGAGTTCCAAATTGCCACCATCCTTGCATCTACATCCAATTCAAAGTTTAAGATGACATAATGTTTCAAAATGCGACAATAAGGGTATAAGAATGTTGGCGCATTTATACGGTAATACTAACTCCGTGGGTCGTCAGGATTATTCTAGATCCTGGACGGCTTTTGTTTTGACCAAAAATAATGAGATAAAGGAGGATATACCTTTGGAGAAATGGATGAAATTCCTCGAAGTCAATGCACCCCGGATTCTTGACCTCACGATAGAGCATGCAGTGCTCGTGGGACTTGCCATTATTGTAGCACTATTAATTGGGGTACCTTTGGGGATTTATTTAACGACTAATGATTATTTGGCGGAGACGGTTTTACAAATTGCCTCTGTCATGCTGACGATTCCGAGTATTGCCCTTTTTGGAGTGATGATTCCGATCTTTTCTATCATTAATCAGGGAATTGGATTTGTGCCAGCATTTGTAGCGTTGGTTCTCTATTCCCAACTTCCAATCATACGGAATACATATACAGCGATCCGGAATGTGAGTCCCCAAATGCGCGATGCAGCGAAGGGGGTTGGGATGAAGACCCATCAACGCCTTTTAAGAGTTGAGATCCCAAATGCCTTTCCGGTTATTATGGCGGGCATACGCACTGCTGTAGTCATGAATATAGGAATTGGAGTAATAGCGGCATACATAGGTGCTGGTGGACTTGGTGTTCTGATCACTCAGGGGATTTCCCGAGGCGACAACTACTTGATCATCAGTGGATCTGTTGCAGTGGCGATTCTGGCCATGATTGCCGACGCCATATTACTATGGATCCAAAAACGCTATACCCCGAAAAGCATTGCATAAAGTGAATGAGGTGAAGAAATGATTACGTTTGATCAAACTACTAAAACATACGAAGGTGGTGTGACGGCGGTTAAAGGTGTCGACTTTACCGTGGAAGAAGGTCACATCGTCGTATTACTTGGACCATCGGGTTGTGGAAAGACCACTTTATTACGGATGGTGAATCGACTGGAGTCGATAACTGATGGGAAAATCATTATCGATGGTCAGGATTCAATGGAATTAGATCAGATTGAACTGCGCAGGAAAATCGGCTACGTCATTCAAAGTAACGGTCTGTTTCCAAATATGACGATAGAAGAGAACGTCATGATTGTCCCTGACATGTTAGGTTGGGGGAAGAAGGAAAAGAAAGAGCGATTCAATAAGCTTATGGATATGATTGGACTAAGCGGGGATGACTTCGGTAAAAGATATCCTCACGAATTATCCGGTGGACAGCAGCAACGGATTGGTGTCATTCGTGCATTGGCCGCCGATCCTCCCGTTATGTTGATGGATGAGCCGTTTGGCGCATTGGATCCGATTATTCGTGAAAAAATTCAGGATGAATTCCTGCAGATTCAACGTGAAGTGAAGAAAACCATCTTGTTTGTAAGCCATGATATCGATGAGGCGATTAAGATGGCTGACAAGATTGTATTATTACGGGGAGGAGAAATCATGCAGTATGATACTCCCTCAGAGATGCTTGTCCGTCCTAAGAGTGACTTTGTGTATGAGTTCTTCGGGAAAGACCGAGCGATTAAGAGTCTCAGTCTGCATACGATATCCGATTTGGAGAATATCATAGGATTAGAAAATGTCGATGAAACGATTCTTGATACAAAAACAATCAATGTCCGCCATGATCTCAGAAATACATTGTCGATGCTTTTGAACCAGGAAGCTGATCAAGTGATTGTGACGGATGATCAAGGAAATAAATTAGGTGCGATAACCATCGATCTTGTTCAGAAGTATCTTCATTATGAAATCAAAGGAAAATCGAACTCGGTTCAGGAAGGATGATTAGGTGAATACCAAAAAGGTTGTCAGCAATATTGTTCGATTTGTGGTGTATGCATTGGTCATCCTGTTTTTTGCCTGGGCGATTAAAAATCAATATTTTGACTATATGTTCAGTCAATCCAAGACATTTCTCCATTTATTGAAACAGCATCTTCAGCTGGTATTAGTGTCATCTTTATTAGCCCTTGTCGTTGCGGTTCCTACAGGGATATTGATTACTCGAAAAAAGTTCAGGAGAGCAGAGTGGATTGTGTCGAATACAGTCAATTTTGGTCAAACCATTCCGAGTTTAGCCGTTCTTGCCCTGATGATCAGTATATTGGGTATCGGTTTCAAAACAGCTATATTCGCACTGTTTATTTATTCTCTTTTACCGATTTACCGAAATACGGTTGCAGGGATTGACTCGATTGATGAGAACCTGATAGATGCAGCGAGAGGAATGGGAATGAAGCCATATCAAATCCTTTTCCGCATTGAATTGCCAAATGCAGCATACTCGATCCTGGCAGGTATAAGAACAGCTGTGGTATTGAATATTGGAACAGCTGCTCTTGCTTATGTCGTGGGAGGGGGAGGATTGGGTGTCTGGATTTTTACAGGTATTCAATTGTTTGATAATGGTTACTTAATATCAGGAGCCATTCCGGTCACCATCCTTGCCATCCTTGTAGATTTACTTTTGAGACTGGTAGAACGGCTCGTCGTTCCTAAAGGGACCAAACAAACATTGGAAATGTAACAGCAGGAGGTGAGATTTATGAAACAAAAGCTAAAATGGGTTGGGATCATAACCCTTATACTAATGCTTTCCGCTTGTTCGAACGTGGGGATAGGCGGCAAGCAAATATCCGTTGGGGGCAAGAACTTTACCGAGCAATACTTGCTTTCCGAGATGACGGCATTTCTTCTTAAAGATAAGGGTTTTAAAGTCAAGCAAATGAACAATCTTGGAAGTACTGTCGTGAGGAAGGCGTTGGAAAACGAGCAAGTGGATATGATGTGGGAATATACGGGAACAGCCTTGATCACCTATATGGGGAAAGATCCGATGTCAGATCCACAGAAAACCTTTGAAAAAGTAAAAGAGCTGGATGCAAAAAGGGGAATTCATTGGATGAATATGTCCAATGTGAATAACACTTACGCACTTGCCATGAATAAGGATCAGGCAAAGGAACTGGGAATTGAAACAATCAGTGATTTGGCTGAATATGTCAATAGTCATCCCGGTGAATTAATGATGGCATCTGATGCTGAATTTGCCAATCGAGCTGATGGACTTCCGGGAGTGGAGGAAACGTATGGGTTCGAATTCGGTTCCGGACAGATCAAACAGATGGATCTTGGTCTGACTCAAAGGGCGTTAAATAATCGTCAGGTGGATGTATCGGTTGCCTTTGAGACGGATGCTACCATAGTGGACTATGACCTTATTACATTGAAGGATGACAAGAGTTTCTTCCCTCCTTACCGGGCAGCTGTCAGCATAAACAAAGAGGTATATAAAAAGTATCCTGAAATAAAGAAAATCACTGCAAAATTATCTGAAAAGCTTAATAGTGATATAATGCGCGAACTGAATTACAAAGTGGATATCGAAGGAAATAGCGTATCCGTTGTTGCGCATGATTGGCTGGTGGAAAACGACTTAATAAAAGAATAACCTGTTATGCGGGAGGACTAAATCATATTATGGTTTAGTCCTTTATCTATTTGAAATGACTTATTATAGCTCATTCGTCTAAGCAGAAAATGGGGAAATGAATAATCTGTAATAAACATGTCCTGTTCAAGGCTGCATTGGAGGAATGAATAAATGAAACCGACTGTATCTATCGTAATCCCTTTTTATAATTGTCCATATGTCGATCAGGCGATTCGAAGTGCATTGAATCAAACGTATTCTCGTATCGAGGTCATTGTTGTGGATGATGGTTCAACAGAAGAGCTTGGAAAATTAACTCGTTTCATGGATCGGATTACGTATATCAGGAAAGAGAACGGTGGGACAGCAACTGCTTTAAATGAAGGAATCAAACGATCGAGTGGAGAATACATTGCATGGCTAAGTTCAGATGATCATTTTGATGAGCGAAAGGTAGAAGAGCAATTGGATTTTATGCTAAGGAGAGGAGCCAAGGCGAGTTTTCATAATTATGATTATGTTAATAAGGATAATGAAGTATTACTTCCATTCGTTGGGAAAAGGATTACTAGTGCAGAAGAAATTTACCTGACAATAATGAACGTTAATCCTATCAACGGGTGTTCGGTCATGATTCATAAGGATGTGTTCAAAGATGTAGGTTATTTCAGTCCAAATCTAAAATTCACTCAAGATTATGAAATGTGGTGCCGCATGCTCATTAATGGCTACGTCATGTATTATTTGGATGAAGTATTATTGAAATATCGATCACATTCTGAATCCGGAACGAGTAAGCACCCTGACAAAATGAAAAAGGAAGTCTTCGTCATAAAGCATCACTATCATTCTAAGATTCATCAATATGCACTCCAACATTCAGCTCTGTTAAAAAGCATCAAATTCTAAATTATAGCAGTATCATAAGTATATGATTTGTTTCCAAAATCCCTTAAATTACTTTGTTAAGTTTCTTAAGTAACCGATCATACAATCGTATTATTTGACATATGACACCGTGTCACATAAAGTGGACAATGTTCCATGTGACGCGGTGTCACTTTTTTTGTGAGGGAGGAATGGAAACAAGTGCCGAA
Organism: Rossellomorea arthrocnemi; assembly: GCF_904424705.1. Classification (GTDB taxonomy): domain Bacteria; phylum Bacillota; class Bacilli; order Bacillales; family Bacillaceae_B; genus Rossellomorea; species Rossellomorea arthrocnemi. The sequence continues at coordinate 375,330 of NZ_CAJGBF010000003.1, forward strand.
GCCTACATTCTTTAATTTAAAGGAAGAAAAAAGAAACGTATTGGTGGAAGCAGCCAAAAAAGAGTTCTCCAGGGTATCTTTGTATGATGCATCTATCACAAATATCCTGAAGACTGCTGGAATTCCCAGGGGCAGCTTTTATCAATACTTTGAAAATAAAGAGGATGCCTTTTTCTACCTTGTTGGTGAACATGCCCGCAAGCGGTTTGAAACGTTCATTACTTTGTTGAAAACCCATGAGGGTGATTTATTCGAAGCCACAAGAGTCATGTTCCAAACTATGCTGGAATTTTCATATGAAAATGGGCAAAATAACTTTATTCGGAATGTTTTGTTGAATATGAACTACAAAATAGAGAAAACTTTCACTCAGAATTTAACTAAGGAGACGATCGATCAGCGGTATGGGGAAATTTTACGGTTGGTGAATAGAAAACAATTCAATATTGAAAATAAAATGGATTTGTATCATGTACTGCAAATCCTGTCTGCCGTTACATTTCATAATCTTGTTCAGAGCATCGCCGAAGAATTGACGCTTGAAGAAGCAATGAAAAAATACATGAAAGAAGTCAATATGATTAAAAGAGGATTGTGTAAATCCTGGTCATAATCCGATAGAAAGAAGGGAGAACATGAAAAACAGAAATGCAGATACTCAATCTGATACCTTTAATAAAACACCACTACTCATTGTTTTGATTTCAGGTGCTTTCGCAGCCATCTTAAACCAAACATTATTAGGGACAGCTCTCCCTCATATCATGACCGATCTGGACCTTGATGCGAGTACCGCCCAATGGTTGACGTCCATCTTTATGCTTGTGAACGGTGTCATGATACCGATTACGGCATTCTTGATCGAACGATTCACGACAAGGGCATTGTTTCTTAGCGCCATGGGCTTGTTTGCAGGAGGGACTCTCATATGTGCTATCGCACCCGGCTTCGGTTTCTTAATGGTTGGGAGAATCATTCAGGCTTCTGGAGCAGGAATCATCATGCCTCTTATGCAAACCATTCTATTTCTCATTTATCCCGTGGAAAAGAGGGGGGCTGCCATGGGAATGTTCGGACTTGTCATTTCTTTCGCACCGGCAATCGGACCGACTCTTTCCGGTTGGCTGGTTGAACAATTCCCGTGGAGAAGCTTATTCTATGTGATTTTACCTATCGTCATTATCGATTTTATTGTCGCTTATTTCATATTAAAAAACGTAACCAAACAAACGTATCCGAAACTCGATATTCTCTCCATTATTCTTTCTTCCCTAGGATTTGGAGGATTATTATATGGGTTCAGTATTGCAGGAAGTCAAGGATGGGGAAGTTTTCAAGTTGTGATATCCATGATCATCGGAAGCGTGTCATTGTTCTTGTTCATCAACAGACAATTCAAGCTGAAGCAGCCGATTCTCGAATTCCGCGTTTTTCGAAACAAGATTTTCACGTTAACGACCATACTGGGAATGGTTGTGTTTATTGCTATGATCGGAGCGGCTACGGTTCTTCCTCTTCTGATGCAGAACATGTTGGGATTTTCAGCCTTTGAGTCAGGGCTTATGCTCCTGCCCGGGGCGCTCCTGATGGGATTAATGAACCCAATTACAGGAAGGATTTTTGATAAGTTCGGAGCCCGCTGGCTGGCTATCATCGGACTTTCTATTCTTACGGTCACGACGTTTATGTTCACTAATTTATCGTCTGATACGACGTTTATGTATCTCGCAATTGTCAATGCCATCAGGATGTTCGGAGTGGCTATGGTGATGATGCCTGTAACAACTGCTGGTCTGAATCAGCTGGATAGAAGCCTGATACCGCATGGTACTGCCATGAACAACACGATGAGACAAGTCTCTGGTGCCGTTGGAACAGCACTTCTTGTAACGGTGATGACAACCAGTGCGGATCCTGCCAGAGGGTTGGAAGGAATGATTCACGGAGTCAATGTCTCATTTATTGTTGCCGGTTTAACGGCAATAGCAGGACTCGTCCTCTCTTTTTTCATAAGAAGCGGACGACCGGAAAAGATTAGAAGTAATGCGTAATATAAAGAAATTAATGAGGGACGGACCTATGCTGCAAAGGTCCGTCCCTCATTTTATTTTTCTTCTTGTAAATAGTCTGCATTTTTCCAATCTGTTACAAACATACAACCCGGTGAATGGGTTAACATGAATGGTATTTTTGCATGGAGTGCAACGGCTTGAGGTGTCACGCCGCACGCCCAAAACATTGGAGTTTCTCCGTCTCTGATGCCTACATAGTCACCGTAATCGGGTTTGGTCACATCGGTGATCCCTATTTCCGCCGGATCGCCGATATGGACTGGAGATCCGTGCATCTTAGGGAATAACGAGGTAATGTCCGCTGCTTTTTGTACCAGGTGATCGGGAACCGGTCTCATGGAAACGACCATTGGACCTCCAAAAACACCCGCTTTTTCTGTCGGAATGTTGGTTATATACATGGCTACATTTTTATTTTCGGCTATATGACGCAATGGAATGTTCCCCTTAATAAGCTGACTCTCAAATGTGAAACTGCATCCGATGAGAAAGGTAACAAAGTCATCCCTCCAAAGCTCGTCAATCTGCTGTTTCTTTTCAATTAAGTGACCATGCTCATATACATGGTACAAAGGAATATCAGTACGAATATCGGAGCCTTTGCCATATTTGGATTGAAATTGTCCTGGTTCCAACACTTCGACGATAGGGCAGGATTTCGGATTCCTTGTGGTGAATAGTAAAAAGTCAAAGGCATACTCTTTAGGAAGGACTACCAGGTTGGCTTGTACATAATCCTGACAGACCCCGGATGTGTGTATCAGGTGGTTCCCGTTCCTGATTGTGGTTCTTAGTTCTGAAGGTAACATGAAATGAGGCTCTCCTTTTGATATATTTTAAATAGTCTGAAGAATCGTATCTATTTTATCATATAATTCAATTGGAAATTTGTCGTACGTTTAAGTAATCATTCATTTCACTTTAGGAGGCGTCAAACATGTCAAAGAATACTTATCTGCTTGATCCGAAATTACTTTCGGATTTACAAGAAGCAAAGGAAACGTTCTGGGCGAATCCTTTCATGAAATCCGGCCGTTTATCAGGAGAGGGTTTAAAGGATATCGTCGAAGCGGAGGAGCGCCTCGTCCGATTTGCTCCTCTTCTAAAAAAGTTATTTCCGGAAACGGAAAATGGAATCATCGAGTCACCCATTAAGCATCTGGAAAACATGCAAACGGTACTTCAGGATTATTATGAGTCGACTGTACAAGGTCGGTTAATCATGAAATGTGACAATGAGCTTCCAATTGCAGGGTCGATCAAAGCGAGGGGAGGCATTTACGAAGTTTTGAAAATCGCAGAATCGATCGCCTTGGAACAAAATTGGATCCAAAAAACAGACGACTATTCGGTATTGTCGACTAGCCGGTCCAAGAAATTCTTTGCCCGGTATTCCATCGCTGTCGGTTCCACGGGAAACCTGGGGTTGAGTATTGGTATAATGGGGGCATCCCTTGGTTTCCATGTAACCGTTCATATGTCCCGTGATGCAAAGCAATGGAAGAAGGAGCTCCTGAGGGGGAAAGGGGTGCAAGTGGTAGAACATGAACAAGATTTCTCCCACGCAGTCTCTGAAGGCAGAGAGATCTGTAAGGAGGATCCAACCTGTTTCTTTATCGATGATGAGAATTCAAAGGACCTATTCATGGGCTATTCGGTTGCTGCCCTGAGGCTCAAGAAACAATTTGAAAAAGAAGGGATAACGGTAAATCAGCATCATCCGTTGATTGTTTACTTACCATGCGGTGTAGGTGGTGGACCAGGTGGGGTGACCTATGGATTAAAGCATGTATTTGGAGAACATGTGTACTGTTACTTTGCTGAACCTGTAAACTCCCCTTGCATGCTCTTAGGGCTTGCAACCGGCAAAAATGAAGCTGTATCTGTTAAGGATATTGGATTAAGCAATCGTACAGAAGCGGATGGACTGGCAGTTGGCAGACCTTCTGCCCTTGCAGGGAAGATGATTAAAGAGATGCTAAGCGGGGTATATACAGTCAGCGATCAGAATCTATTCAAAATGCTTGCCATATTACATAGATCAGAGTCCATCCCTCTCGAGCCCTCTGCATTGGCCGGCATGATGGGTCCTGTCATGCCCCGAATACAGGAGCACCTTACATCCCTTGAAATCAAATTAACCAATGCCACTCATTTAGTATGGGCCACAGGAGGAAACCTTGTACCCGTCTCCATCATGAATGAGTATGTGGAAAAAGGAAAAAGTTATTTGGGGTGATGCACTTGAACGTTCAGCGTTTCACTTCTTTGATTAGGCATCAGCACACCTTCTGAATTCACGCATATGATATCGTGGTAAAAATCAGAAGGGAATGATCAGTGTGTACAATATGTCGAAGTGGTATTCATATCAAGCCCCAAACTATCCATCAGCCATAACAGAGCCTGAGGCAAACTCAGGGCAATTGGTTAACACCCTGCTTAATGGAATCATAAAAAAAGCATCGACCGTGGATTTCTATCAACGTCTGGCTGATATGGCACGGAATCAAGAAGATCGACAACAACTTATGCGCATGATGGAAGATGAAAAGAGGCATTGGTGGGAGTTAACGAATGTGTATACCTCACTAACGGACACACATCCTGTTTATCAAGTTGAAAGTATTCCTTTTCTATCTTATCGGGATGGACTCAACAGAGGGTATGAATTAGAACTTGCAGATTATGAGCAGTTCCGGCTCTGCAGCATGCAGGCACAGCATTCAATCGTGTACGAGATACTCGTGAACACATGCAGGGATGAATGGGAGCATGCGAGAACTTTAAGTGAGTTAGGAGCTGTTGAAGCCACTCGGATGATCTCAAAAGATTATGGTCCTACACCTTATGTGGTAAATATCGATGAAGCCACCGTAATGAACGATACGTTCCGAACGGCCATATGGACTGGAGAACACTTACAGGTAACATTGATGAGCATCAATCCTGGAGAAGATATCGGGCTTGAGATTCATCCGAATCTTGATCAATTCCTGCGCCTTGAAGAAGGGGAAGGGGTTGTACGGATGGGTGATCGTCAGGATAACTTAACTTTTGAAAAAGAAGTGAAGCAGGATTTTGCGATTATGATCCCGGCAGGAACATGGCATAATCTTATCAATACCGGTAATGGCCCTATCAAACTGTACTCGATTTATGCTCCTACACAGCATCCAAAGGGTACGGTTCATATAACCAAGGCTGATGCGATTGCTGCTGAGGAAGGTCACAGGGACTGTTAATACATTTTATATCCTAAAAGAATGCGGAATAGGTCCGATTCAGCATTCTTTTTTAGTTTTAAGCCACTCAAAGGATACAAGGAAGCTCCTAAAATAATGATGAAGAGACAAAAAACCAGGAAATTTATGTTAAAATATAGGTGGGTTATCATAAGGGTGAAGGTTTTCCGAGAGAGGATGAATCATAAGATGAGTAACGGAAGAAAGGTTTTGGGTTGGATACAACCATTGATTATAGGAATCTTGTTAGCATTTATTATACGCTCTTTTATCGTAGTTCCCATTGTGGTTGAAGGGGCTTCGATGAATACAACTCTACTGGATCAGGACAGGATGATTGTAAATAAGATGGATGAACCAGAGCGATTTGATATTATCGTATTCCATGCAACCGAGACGGAAGATTATATTAAACGTGTAATCGGCTTGCCGGGGGACAAAATTGAATATAAAAACGATACGTTATACATAAATGGTAAAGTTTATGAGGAGCCATACCTTGAAAAGCAAAAGCAAGTAGCAAAATGGCCGCTAACTCCTGACTTTACATTAATGGATACCCCTGTAAGACAACTGACGGTTCCGGAGGGGGAATTATTCGTCATGGGAGACAACAGGCAATACAGTAAGGACAGTCGCCGAATCGGCTCTATTCCAATAGAGGATGTAGTAGGAACAACAAATATTGTCTATTGGCCAGTTAGTGAGATGAAGATCATTAAGCCATTAAAATAATATTTCTTGAATAAAGTACAGCTTGCTCATATGGAGAAATAAAAAGGGCTAAGGAGGAATCACAAATGGACAGCATTATTTTCGATCTAGATGGTACACTATGGGATCCAATCGAGTCAGTACTTGAAGCATGGAATAAGGCGATTACAAAGAATAGCAAGGGTGCGGAAGGTCTTACGAGAACAAATTTGGAAGGTACCATGGGGCTGCAAATGAAGGAAATAGGAGAAAAGTTGTTCCCGGGATTGAGGGAAGAAGATCGGGAGCAATTATTGAAAGAGCTTTCCCGCCATGAGATCCCCCACTTACGTAACCATGGTGGCAGTTTATATGAGCATGTTGATGCCGTTGTGGAGGAATTGTCGAAGAAGTATAAATTATTCATCGTCAGTAACTGTCAAGATGGATACATTGAGGCTTTCTATGATTATCATGGTCTGGATAAGTATTTTACCGATTTTGAAAATCCAGGAAGGACAGGTCTTTCAAAAGGAGAAAACATCCGTCTCATCATCGAACGGAATAACCTAAGAAAACCAGTATATGTGGGAGATACTGAAGTTGATCAAAAAGCAGCAAAAGAAGCGGGAATCCCATTTGTTTATGCATCCTACGGTTTTGGAAAAACGGATTCATATGAATATTTGATCGAGTCATTTGATGAGTTGTTGAACATATTTCAAACCAAGTAAAGGTCCGTCCTCATCGAGGGACGGACCTTTGTTTTAAGTAGAATAAACGAATATATATAAAGAAAAATAAATCAAATATGCTTCATCCAACCTTCTTTTTCTGTTCTTTAAATGATAAGCTAAAGGTTTAGTAGTGTGAATAATCTCAGGAGGCTTAAAGATGAATATTAATAATAATGATATCTTAATTCGATTGCGTTATGCTCTTGATATTAAAAATACAGAGATGGTGGAGATCTTCAAGCTTGGCGGTATTGAATTATCAAAAGAAGAAGTGTTGAAGGTTCTTACGAAGTCATTGAATCATGATGATGTCGAAGAAGGAATTGAAGAAGATGAACATCACATCCCTTGTGATGATGAGATGTTCGAGTCCTTTTTAAATGGCTTTATAACGTTCAAGAGAGGAAGGCGGGAACCAAGTCATGGACAGTCAGAAAGGCCTGTCTTAACTTATGAACATGTAAATAATCTTCTTCTTAAGAAAGTGAAAATAGCACTATCCTTAACAAGTGAGGATATGATTGAAATACTGGATTTAGCTGACGTTCATATTACAAAAGGTGAATTAGGTGCAATTTTAAGAAGAGAAGGCCATAAGAATTATCGTGTGTGCGGGGATCGATACGCACGCAATTTCTTAAAAGGATTAGCAATTAAATACAGAGGTTAAGATATGAAACATACACACTCAGGTGAAACAATCCATTTTGATCTGAAAATAAAAAATCGTAAATCCATTGGAATTTATCTGGACAGCTATGGAAACATCGAAGTCCATGCTCCTAAAGGTACACTTAAAGAAACGGTCACCCGGTTGCTGGAGGATAATTGGGATACGATCCATTCGAAATCTGAAGCAGTAAAGGAGAGGTTAAATGGACCTCAGATGAAGACCTTTCAGAATGGCGAACCATTCCTATTTCTCGGTAGAAGCTTCCCAATCGAGCTTCACCACAATTATGAAATCACGCATGACCATGTGACTTTTAACAGAGATAGACTGAATATCCATGTGAAAGAGCTGGAAGATGAAAGAATTAAACAAGCGTTAATACGTTTTTACTACAAAAAGTGTAAGTCAATCGTTGAGAAGAGCATCTCTATTCATCAGTCACATTTTAAAACCAAGCCCCGGTCGGTTCGCATTTCGGATAGCCAGACGACCTGGGGAACCTGTGATGGAAGTAGACAGCTGACCTTTAATTGGAAATTGGCTATGGCTCCCCAGGATGTGATCGATTATGTTGTGGTCCATGAAATGTGTCATATGAGCCACCTCAACCACGATCGTTCCTTCTGGCGGCTAGTGGGGAAGATCGTGCCGGATTATAAAAAGAAAGAGCAATGGCTGGCAAGGACAAGTTGGAAAATGACGGTATAGTGAACATTGACATGAGTGGGTTTGGAGGTAAATTTATGACTATCGCTAGTTTTCTTATTATCGCCTGGATCCTAAGTTGGTTTAAATTTGAACAACTATTTATTCAAGCATTTAAAGAGCTTTTCAACAAAGAAGTAACGAAGGCAACCTATTATTTCATCTTTTTTTGTATTGGGACGATAGGGGACATTACATTATTTTTTAATGGGACCTTTTATAATGTACTTTCGGGAAAATGATAGCTTGCCTGGAAAATGACTGATAGCTGATCCGGATTTCATTTATAATAAGAGTAAGATAGTGAAAGGATGATGAGATTGCCAAAAACATTAGGAATGTCCAAGAAAGAAACAGCTGTAGCATTTCTGGAACAGGTAGCCTCGGGAGATGTCAGGAAAGCATTTAATGATTACACAGAAAATGGGTTTTACCACCATAATCCCTTTTTTCGTGGGGATGCAGAATCGCTCATGCTCGCTATGGAAGAAAATGCGGTAAAGAATCCCGGTAAGATCTTTGAGGTGAAACGAGCAATGGAAGATGGAGAGGAAGTGGCGGTTCATTCCCATGTAAGACAAAGCACGGATGATCTGGGAGCGGTTGTCGTTCACATTTTCAGATTCAAAAATGATAGAATCGTTGAATTATGGGACATAGGTCAACCGATTCCGGAAGATACGTTGAATGAGAATGGTGTTTTTTAAGTCAATTATCGGGAGTGGAGCATCGCTTCAGTTATAACCTATTGCATATGGCACAAGCTAAGGTACCTGAAATACAAGGGGCCAAATGTTTAAATTGTCAAAATAAAAAACCTGCACCTCTATGATGGATAAAGAGGGGCAGGTTTTAATTTGTTATTGATTATGTCTGGTGAATATGATAAATTAATACAGAAACACTTTTTAAAATTAAATATACACACAATACCTCAATAATAATTATACAACATAACCTCTTCGTTAGTCAACCCTGAATTTTATAGTTGAAGGAGTGCTTAAATGAAACCTGAAATTAGTAATGAGCAAAAACGAGTGAACCTTGTTATTAAAAACATAATGGATCAAATCGACGCCTTGGAAACAGAAACAGGAAGACGCCAGAAGGAAGTGCTGGAGACCCGGAAACATTTCTGGGATGAAGTAAAGGTTAACACAGATACCTTTGATGATTTTCTGGAAACCGTTATTGCCTTAAGGCAGCAAGCTCAATCGTTGACCGTTTCCGAGAGTACTCACAGACAGGCCATAAAAAAATTATCGGCCTTGCACAGAATGAAAAGGAAACCATATTTCGGTCGTATTGATTTTACTGAAGAAGGAGCTCCGACTGAAAAGGTTTATATCGGTATTTCAACTCTGACTGATCAAAGCGGGGATGATTTTCTTATATATGATTGGCGTGCTCCAATTTCCAGTGTTTATTATGATTATCCACCCGGGCCGGCAGAATACACTACCCCGGGTGGCGTAATCCATGGAGTTGTGGAAAATAAATGGCAATATCTCATCCGGGGTGGTGTGATTGAGTCTATGTTCGATACGAGTCTTACGATTGGAGACGAAGTTTTACAGGAAGTACTCGGTAAACGGACTGACAACTATATGCACAGCATCGTCGCCACGATTCAAAAGAAGCAGAATCAGATTATCAGGCATGACAGTGGCAGGCTGCTCATTGTTCAAGGGGCAGCTGGAAGTGGAAAAACATCAGCTGCTTTGCAGCGGATCGCTTACCTGCTTTATAAGTATAGGGATACGTTGAAAGCTGACCAAATCGTGCTGTTCTCGCCTAATTCCATGTTCAACAGTTATGTTTCTCAAGTTCTCCCTGAATTAGGGGAAGAAAACATGGAGCAGGTCACGTTCCAGGAATATTTGGACCACCGGTTAACCAAGGAGTTTCAGGTGGAAGGTCCCTATGAACAACTGGAGTACATTTTGAGAAATGAGGATAATCGCCATATGTATGAGACGCGTACGGCCAGTATCCAATTCAAGGCATCGACTGATTTCTTTGAAGCGATTAAATCATATAGAAAATCCCTCGAGCGTTCCGGAATGAAATTCAAAGGAATCAAGTTCAGGGGAAAGGCGATCGTCACGGCAGAAGAGATCGCCGAACGATTTTATACAAGTGATGGTTCGCTTCGCTTCCATAACAGGCTTGAAAAGCTGACCGAATGGCTGAACAGTCAAATCGATCAAGCCGAGAAACGTGAACGGATGGAATCGTGGGTGGAAGAAGCAATCGAGTTGATGAGCAATGAGGAATATCATAAAGCACGGAAACATTTCAGAAAGAAAAACATTTCCGATGACTATGAAGTGGAGTATGAAGCACTGAGAAGATTAATGGTGCGGAAGAGATTCAAGAGGCTGCGTAAACGGATCAATTCCCTGCAATACGTGGATGTAAAAAGGATTTATCAGCAGCTCTTTGCAGACCCATTGGAAATAAGCTCATTAATGAAAGAGGAAATACCTGAAAGGTGGGAGGACATTTGCCTGTCTACTGTAAACATGCTGGATGAGGGGAAACTGAATTACGAGGATGCAACTCCTTTTTTACTATTAAAAGAGTTGATTCTCGGTTTCCAGACCAATACATCTATTAAGCATATACTCATCGACGAAGCTCAGGATTATTCACCGTTTCAATTTGAATTCATTAAGAGGCTGTTTCCTTCAGCAAAGATGACCGTCCTTGGAGATTTCAATCAGGCCATCTTTGCTCATGCTCATAATCATGTTGACTTCAGTAAACTGACTGAGTTATATGGTCCCGATGAAACGGAACTGATTAACCTGACTCAGAGCTACCGGTCCACTAAGCCAATTATCGAATTCACCCGACGGATTGTGCCTGCTGGTGACCAAATCTCCGCTTTTGAACGGGAAGGGGAAAAACCTGCACTTAAGATGGTGACTGACAGCAATGAACTTCATTCCCATATCTCCGAAAAAATAGAGAAATGGCGGGTTAAGGGCTATCATTCTATCGCAGTAATTTGCAAAACAGCTGCAGAAAGTGAACAGGTATATGATTCCTTAAATAACGTTGAAAAAATAAAACTTATGAAAAGCGTATCTCTGGAATATGAACAGGGAGTTGTGGTTATACCCGCGTATTTAGCCAAAGGAATCGAATTCGATGCTGTCATACTATATGACGCCTCGGCAAAGACATATGAAGACGAAAGTCTCCGAAGACTATTCTACACAGCCTGCACAAGAGCCATGCACGAACTCCAACTATACAGCATAGGCAAACCAAGCCCCTTCATAAAAAACATAGAATAACCATTCTCGAGGGACGGACCTCTACTATTTAGAAAGAATCCCAATATGAAGGGATTCCCCTTTAAAATAGCAGGTCCGTCCCTCGCTATTCAAAAATATGGAAAAGTGGTAGTGTGTAAGTGGAGTGTTTGTCTTGTCTTATAATAAGGAGTGAAGAAATTGGAGCATCAAATGAATATATTGAGGAGAATTGCTTCTAATCATGAAAACCGGAGATATATCCTAGGAGTTGACGGTTTAAGCCGCTCAGGAAAAACCACTTGTGTCAAACAATTAAGCCACATCCTGAATAATGAAGGTCACCAATATCATATTTTTCATCTCGATGATCTTATTGTTGAACGGAAACGCAGATATGACACAGGATTTGAAGAATGGCATGAGTACTTTCATTTGCAATGGGATGTAGAATGGATGGCGGAACATTTCTTCCGTAAACTGAAGGATAGCGAACAGCTAACTCTCCCTTATTACCTCGACAGCAGTGATACTCATGAAAACAGGGTCATTCAGTTACCTCAGGAAGGGTTGATCATCATAGAGGGGGTATTCCTTCAACGAAAAGAATGGAAGCATTTCTTTGATAAAATCGTCTATCTAGATTGTCCACGGAACATTAGATTTAACCGTGAATCAGTAGAAACAAAACAGAACATTTCAAAATTCGAGAATAGATACTGGAAAGCAGAGGAACATTATATCAATCATTATTATCCAGTTGAAAATGCTGATATTGTTTTTACTTCTTAAAGTATGAAACTCAATAACCTCAAAAAGAATCCCGGTATCAATACTATCCACAGGATTAGTCATCGATAAAAACATAATATATCAGAACTTAAAGGAACTGAGTAGATAAAAAAGAGTGGCTGCGAAATGAGAAGCAACACTTTCTACATCGATCGGCGCCTTGAATGGTTGCAGGGATAAAAAGGTGCCCTACCTGAGGTTGGCACCTTTTTATATAGGAAATGATTGTGTTTCAAGAAAAAATTTGGAATAATTGGAATATAGATGGTGTTAGTATCCATGCATAAATTTTAAATGTTATAGGATAGGGGCATGAGAATGGGATTATCATATTGCCTTTTGTCATTTGGATGCTTGGAGTGTATCTGAATACTGTTGGTCTTTGGGAAGTGAGGCTAGGTATCGAGAGAAAAAAATACTCAATCTATATGTTCACCGGACTGGTCATAATTGCTTTACTGGCTATAGGTTAGCTGATGAATAATATAGATATAACAATCAAACTATTAATCTTATTCCCACCCATAATGGCTAAAATGCATACAACACAGAATCATATTACTATAAAATGAAAAATTGATAAGTGAGCAAAGCGGAAAGGAGTCATAATGAAAACCAATAAAAAAATAAATGAAATCATGAATCCCACAGGAAATACTCCCGACACATTTGAAGATATCCTGAATCTTTCAACCAAGTGTAAATTTTCGAACTGCACCCACAATTCCGAGGCGAACTGCGCTGTGAAAGAAGCCATCATGGAAGGTGCGCTTCCAGAAGAAAGGCTAACCACCTATCTTAGGGAGAATAACGAAGCGGTCTATGTAGCCAAACAAAAAAACAAGACGAAAGCAATCGACTATATGAAGCAGCGTAAATTGTATCGTAAGTAGTGCTTAGAGAAAAAAGGGGATGAACCATGAAATTTTATATTGCGTCAAGCTTCAAGAATAAGGATCTCGTTCGTTACGTAAGTGAGAGGTTAAAACAGAGTAGCTTTACCCATACATATGATTGGACCAAAAATGAACGTGCATCGACAGTTGAAGAACTGCAGCACATCGGACAAAACGAAAAGGATGCCATCATCGATTCAAATATGGTTATCATCATATTACCGGGTGGCAAAGGGAGTCATGTCGAACTGGGGATTGCTCTGGCGCTTAGGAAGCGGGTCATTCTGTATTCTCCCAATGATGAAGTACATGACTTTGCTAACACAACTACTTTTTACCACTTGCCTGAAGTGGAAAAGTACTCTGGCAGTATCGACAGTTTACTAGAATATGTTTTAAAGACCCCGCCAACCAGCCCCACTGATTAATGAATATTTGACTTTATAACCATATCGTTAGGAAGGAGACCCCCATTGAAGAAAGTTAAAAAATTCAGTTTACCGAGTCAAGGAAGGATTATTGTGATCTCGGATATCCACGGCGAATTGGATCTTTTTATCAGTCTGCTGAAAAAAGTGAATTTCCGTTCGGAGGATTATTTAATCATTAATGGTGATCTTTGTGAAAAAGGAAGTAACAGTAAAGGTGTGGTCCGGTATGTCATGGATTTAACAGAGAGTAATTCTAATGTCCATGTAACGGAAGGGAATTGCGACACCATCGTCGAGGATCTTCTTCAAGAGAATCAAAAGTTGATGAACTATATAGGCACAAGAAAACACTCTATTCTAAACGAGTGGCTTGATGAAGTTGGATTTGAGATCAAAAAAAGTACGACTGTTCGGGACGTAAAAGATATTTTGACGCTTCATTTTTCCGATGAAATCAATTGGCTGCTGGAATTGCCTACAGCGATCGAAACCGATGAGTATATTTTTGTTCATGCTGGTATAGATGATAAGGAAAATTGGATTGATACAGAACGGATATCTGCGATCACGATGCCTTCATTTCTTGAGAAACACCAACGTTCAGGGAAGTATGTCATTGTCGGGCACTGGCCGGTCGTCAACTATTCTACGAACATTCCTTCCAATAATCCGATTGTGGATAATGATAAAAAGATGATTGCCATTGATGGAGGAAACGTCATCAAATCGACAGGTCAGTTGAATGCTTTTATCATACATAGAGAAACAAGTGGAGACACTTTTTCCCATACCTATACAGATCATCATATTTCCTGTGAAGTAATGAAAGAATTTATCTCAGAACCAATGAAAGGAGCCATTTCTTACCCAAACTATGAATTGATACCCCTTCAACCATTTGAGCACTTCACAAAGTGTAAATTGGTTGAAACCAATGAACAATTATACGTTAAAAATGAGTACATACACCACAGCGAAAAAGGAACTTTCTCGGCAAAATCGGATCTTTCTTGTGCGCAGATAAGCGTGAAGAAGGGAGAAATCATCTCTGTTGTAGACAATAGTTGTACAGGATATGACTTAATCAAGAAAAACGGGGAAGAGGGCTGGGTACTGAAAGATGTCCTTCAGCCAATGAAAAAACGAGGATTGTTACCGCTTGGTTAAAGAATATGACAGATGAGTAGCCATAGTAATCTAACCATTATTTCATCAGGTTTCATGTATTGGAGGATGAAATTAATCATAGTGGCTAATTCCGGCTGATTAGAAGAATTCTCTCCGGTTGGAATCATGCTTTATGGGCTTATGAATGTATGTATGTCCAATTTTGATAATGGAATGGTGATTCAATATCAACAGTGTAATAGTCATTAAAAACCAAAAACTTGAAATACTCCAGAAGGGTCAATCCGGCCCATTCATCGTCATTCTTACGGGAATGGGCTGCTCCTTTGATGAATGGTATGAAGTCACTGAGGAGTTAAGAAAAACAACCCAAATACTGATGATTCATAGACCTGGTCTTGGTGAAAGCGATCTTGGGGATGAAATCAGGAATACGTATGCCACAGTCCAGGATCTGTACTGCCTGCTAAAACTCCTGGGAATGAACAAGCCGTTATACTTAGTGGGACATTCCTATGGTGGATTATGCGCACAACACTTTGCCAGAGTGCACCCCGAATGGGTAGGTGGAATGGTCCTCGTGGATTCTACGTCGGTAAACTTGAAAAGACTGGATGAGCTGGAGCTGCCCACTTTGAATAAAGAGTCTGATGAAAAATGGGTAGAAAAGTGCTTGAATTATGCTTTAAAAGAGAAGGCGGAGTTAACAATGATCATCAAACCTTCACTATTAGATAAACACAAACAATTTCCTGTTTCCGTACAGCAAAGATTATTGGACTTCCAAACGAATCCCTCCCTTTATAAAGCAATGGCCTCCGAGATTCAGAACTGGAAGAAGGATGCGGAAAACATCAAGGGTCTGGGTGGATTTCCAGATGTTCCATTGGTGGTGATCGGTCGGGATAAAGAATACACCATCCTATTGGACATGGATACTGGGATTCCAGAGTGGGAGTTAAGAAGATTTGAAGAGAAGTGGGAAGAGTTAATCAGAGAACAGGTAAAACTATCAAAAAAAGGTGAATTACGGTTTGCGAAGAGGTCTGGGCATGCCGTTTTTCTTGACCGCCCGGATGTTTTGATTGATTCAATTCTTAAAATGGTAGATGATCCTTCTTTCAGGAGTGATGCCCGATGAATAGTATTGAAATTGGCAGACCAAGAACAGACGACTATAAGGAACTGACCGAATTTTTCAGTACAGTCATAAAAGATACCTTTGCCAAAGAGGGATTGTCTTCTCTTCATGATGATCTAAAGAATGAAATAGTAACCAAGAGCACTTATTTACATTCTGACTATGATAGCAACGGCGCAGACAGATATTTTTTGATAGCAAAAAAGGGTGAAAAGATTGTGGGGACAATAGAATACGGTCATTCCAGTGATCTGATCTATCGCACGACAGATGGTGCCTTAAAGGACGTTTATGAGATCGGAACAGTATTCGTCCATCCACGGTACCAAAGTCGTGGAATCGGTTCGCTCCTTTTGAACATCATGGTCCTTACTTTGATGAATCGGGGTATTGAAGAGTTTTGCATAGATAGTGGATATGCTAACGCTCAAAGGGTATGGACAAGAAAATTCGGAAGTCCCGATTATTGGTTGAAGGATTATTGGGGGAAAGGTTACGATCAAATGATTTGGAGGAGGAATGTAAGAGATGTTCCCATAAAATTCAGGAGCAACCTGAATGGAGATATATCATAGGGGGTACTATGAAACCGCAAACTATCAATATCCAAAAGCAAATGGAAGATGATCAAATTGCAGGAGTCAGCATGGTAATCATCAAGGGCTCTACCATAAGTAAAGTCGACTGCTTTGGTTCCCTTGAGTTAAGAACGAATAGACGGGTGAAACGGGATTCAATTTTTAATGCAAGTTCGATCAGTAAGTTTTTCACCTCTATATTAGTGATGACCCTATCGGAACAGGGCATTCTCGATATAGATGAGAATATTAACAAGTATCTGTCATCTTGGAAGATCCCGATGAATCCATTTAGTAGTTTCATCACTTTGAGACATTTACTCAGCCACCACTCAGGGATTGTAGATCCAGAAGGCGGCTTTCCTGAAATCATGCCCATGTTCGATGCTCCTTCAATGGTCGAGATACTGGAGGGGAAAACAGCCTATTGTGAAACCCCTATTGAAGTAAAGTATGAGCCCGGAAGTGAATTTCTTTATTCGGATGCTGGTTTTTGTATCATTCAGCTTGTGGTTGAGGGAGCATTGGGAAATTCCTTTGAAGAGGTAATGAAAGAATATTTATTTTTGCCACTTCAATTAAATAATAGTACTTTTCGTCTGCCACAATCCAAAGATCAGTTCTCTTGTGGTCACACTAAAAATGGAGAATTGGTAAATGGTAAATACACCATTTATCCCTATCCTGCTGCTTCCGGGTTATGGACCACCCCAACAGATGTGGCTCTCTTGGTAGTGGAGTTAATGAAGGCCCTTAAAGGAAAAAGTAATCATCTCTCATCCATCAATGCCAAAGAGATGATAAAACCCCAAGGTGGAAAAGAATGGAGTGGGCTTGGTGTTTTTCTTGATAGTCATGAAAAGGGGATTGAAATTAGTTCACTCGGTTGGGGAGTCGGCTTTCAGTGTATGATGGTGGCATTTCCTCTTGAAGAGGCTGGTCTGGTGATTATGACGAATACAGACACGGGTGTTCATCAGCTGAAAGGGCTTATTGGTGAAGTATACAGAGCGTATTATTGAGGGTTCCAAGAAGACAATATCTGATTTTTCGTATTGATAGGGGGAAAGTGGAGATGTATCAGTATTTCAACGGCTTAATCATTAGAGAAGGAACTAATGGAGTACCCGCTCATTATGTTGAAGCCTTATTTGAAGATGCCGGCTGGGTTAAAAATACACCGACATGGCAGAAAGAAAAGTTTTCGTTGATATTCACCAACTCCACCTGGGCATTCACTGTTTGGGATCATGACAAGATGATTGGCATGGTGAGGGTTATTTCAGATAAAATCATGGCTGCTACTATCATGGATCTCGTGGTTTTATCCGAATATCAAGGCAAGGGGATCGGAAAGAAACTTGTTGAACTTTGTGTAAGTCAATTACCCCATGGAGATTGGTTCGCCCATACCTCTGCAAACAATTTCAAATTCTATGAATCGTGTGGATTCGAAGTGAAAGATTTAACTGAAAATGGCACATGTGCCTATTATGGTTACATTCAGGCACGTAGGGATGGTCATCGATGAACACCATGAAAAAGGATCTATCTGTTTACTAACAGAGGGTCCCCTTCGCATTCGGTCCTCACTTTCCAGTCGCTACACTTTTGGTAACTGCTATTACCATTGGTCCATTTGAAAAAGAGAAGAATCCATGGACTTTTATAGTGGGAATAGTTATGTCGTTCCCAGGTTTATAGTAGCTGGAGTGGTTCATGACTTGAAACTAAAGTATGGAAAATTATAGATGTAAAAATCCTATTTAGGGGAGAATCTTATGTTCATTGTAAATGTTGAAGGAGCCATTCACAGAAATGGCAAATGGTTATTGATTAGACGAAGTCATAAAGAAGAACATGCTGGCGGAATGCTTTCCCTTGTGGGAGGGAAGTGCGAACTAGAAGGAAACTCAATAGATATCCTGGAGAGAACGCTTCAACGGGAGGTATTTGAAGAGGTGGGCTTGGAAGTCAAAGAGCTAACTTATGTAAATAGTTCTTCCTTTGTGACTGATTCAGGAGTGAATGTCATTGATGTCGTGTTTTTTTGTCACCAGGCATCAGGGGAAGCGTATGCTAAAAGTTCGGATGAAGTCGATGAAGTTCTTTGGTTGTCTACCTCTGAAATCCTGTCACACCAAGGAATACCTGAATATTTAAAGGTAAATATTACACTCGCTCATCAAACAATAGACAACTCCATGAATTTGAAAGGAGGCTGCAAATGACCAGATTACTCATCATGACAGTGGGTAAGACCCACAGCGGAAAAACAACCTTCGCTAACATGCTGGAGAAGGAACTGAAAAATTCAGTTGTGATCGATCAGGATAACCATGCGGAATTCATCAACACCTGTTACAAGAGCTTAGTTCCACAGCAAGGACCGAATACACTAAAATATGCAATCAGTCAAACAATTGTTGACTATTCACTTGAAGAGAGTTCTTTCCACCTCATAGTATGTAATTCTAACCTGAGTAAGAGCGGCAGGATGCAAAGGATAAAGCAATATAAGGAAAAGGGGTTAAACAGTATCCTTGTCCATTTTGATATCCCCGATTGCATCCTTCAATCCCGTGTAAAGCATAGTGATCGTAGTACAGCAATCTTCCGAATCGCCACCACCTTTGAGGAAGTATTGGAACGTCAACAGAGGGAAGCTTTTAAAGAAGACGATTCGATTCCAGATGAGGGGGAAGCAGACCATTTGTTTGGTATACGGGATTCAGAAGAAATACAATGTGTTATTAAAGAAATTGTAGGCATATCCCAGAGTAAATAATGTAGTCGAACGGACATTTATGTTATTCATTTATTGCAGGAACGAGGGGATGAAAAGAGTATGTACTTAATTGAAAAAAGTACACAAGACCTGGTTGAAGCCAAGGATATAAAAGATGTCTTCTTAATTGAAGCCGGTGTGGAAAAAAAGGTTGGAGAGACAACAGAGGAAATAAAATATTACAAGTGGATGGTAAGTCGGCCATTTACAGAGAGCAACTGCTACACTCAGGAGTTTTAGGTAACAGAAAAGGAATACTAGTAGTCGAAAAGGATACTTTTAAACCGATTTCCTTTACAGACTATTCAGAAGAAACCCTGAATGTAAGAGCGGAATATAGGAGTGGAGAGGTAGAAGTCATTACCAATACCGGGGCGAAGAACATAAAGCTTGAAAGCGATTTTTGCCTTGATGTATTTTCAATTGAAATGATTTTAAGAATAATACCATTAAAAATCGGGTATTCCATCCAGTGTCAAGCTTTTAATGCAATCCTTGAATCGAAAGTTGATATATATTGAAGTGTTAGAAAAAGAAGCAGTACAGAATGGCTCAGGCAACTACTCTGTTGCGTGGAAGGTGAAGGTGAGGTTTGGAGATACTGTTCAATTATATTGGATTGACACAGATCAGAAGGAGTTACTAAAGCAGTCCTCACAAATAGGAGAAGGTAAACAACTGGAATTCAGAAGATCATAAGATGATAATCAAAACGACAGTGTAAAAAAGGCTCAGTGCACTCTGAACCTTTTCTGACAATGTCATTTAAATGTAGGTTCTAGAAATTTCTATTTTTTTTCGCTTTTTTTCTAAAGTAACTGATCGTTATTCCAATAATGACCGCTATTATTAATAGAGGAATAAATATATACAACACACCACCGGATGCTCCAATCATAGAATGTTCCTCCTTTCGGTTCAGTCATAAGCATATTCCCCGCAATTTATTTCCTGAAACGTATGAATGTGTTTTGTGAATGAGAAAAAATTAAGGGAAACGGGCTTTATTTTGACAAACTGAGTAAGATTAAAATAGCGATCAAAAAAGCCGGTATGTACAATCAATAGTGATCGATTTAAATTTTGAAATCCAAGGAGGATGGGGAATGAGGGAGAATCTTACTTTCGCATGGATCGCTTCATGGTTTGCCCTTTTGGGTCAACTATTGTTTTTTATCTGTGTGGCCTTATACACCAGTCAATGGATGTATGTAATGTGGAGTTTCATGGTGAGTATGTCGGTGGGTATACCAAGTTTGATCCGTACCTGGCAGGCTCATAAAAAGAGGCACCAGGAACAAACATGAAAGGAAGGGTAAACACGATATGAGCAATATCGATAAACGAAACCGCCTGGATGAATCACCTTTTCGATACCGAGTCAATAAAGATGAAAACGTATTTATTGAATATGAGGGCAAGCAGGTGAAAATCTTAAGAGGGAGGGAAGCGGAAAAATTTTTAAAAAAGATAAAGAGCGCTAGTGATGAAAAAAGTATCCAGTTGATCATGGCGAAGGTGACGGGGAATTTCAAGAGGGGAAATGAACGTAAGAATTGAAATTAATTTATCTGGCATCAATGAATAGTAGGATTTCCTAAGTGAATGGAAATAAGTCTAGATAAGAATGAATAGAAGTACAAGGAGCCAATCCAAGGATTGAGCTTCTTTTATAAAAAATAAGAAATATTGGATAATTATGTTAAAATAAAGTCATTACGTTCTTGCGTATTATGCTGAATCTAATAGTGTTAAGTAGGTTGGTAGAGAATTATTTTTAACAGAAAGACTCTAAAAATATATCAATTTGGACATGGGGATGAACCAATGAAAGGATTATTAATCAAATTCCCTTGGGTTAATTTCATACTCGAGGGGAGAAAGACGTGGGAGATCCGTGGTTCCAACACTCACATCAGGGGAAGAGTAGGAATAATTCAAAGCGGTACGGGTACAGTTGTGGGAACCGTTAATATAGTTGACTGTATTGAATTGACAATGGAGGATTACCAGCAGAACTCAGTGCGGCATTACGTAACTAGTGAGAGAAGCCTTCAACTCCCTTATAAAAAGACGTACGCGTGGGTACTTGAAGATCCCATTATTCTTGAAACACCACTTCCATACAAACATCCAAGAGGGGCTGTCATTTGGGTCGATTTGGAAAAAGCCACTATGGGGGAACATGCGGAAATAATAGAGACAGAAAGTGAGGGATTTTCAGGTGAAAATCAGACTAAAAAACCATAATGTTATTGAGGTCAGAACCTATAGAAAAGAAGATTTTATCCATATACATAAGCTAAACGCCGAAGAAGAATGGAATAACTTAGTGGAGAAAAAGGAAAGAACCAAAAATGCCTGGTATAACTCCGATCTCGCCTATGTAGCGGAGCATCATGGAGAAATCATTGCCTATATCAGAGGACTGACAGATCAGTCGATCACCCTTTTTGTTTGTGAATTATTAGTCAAGAGGAGGTTCCGGGGCATGGGCATAGGAGATGCTTTGCTTCAATATGTACATGGTCTATATCCGGAAACCAGAATCGAGATGCTGACAAACACTTCTTCTCATACGTATTATGAACAAAAAGGATACCGACCATTTTATGGTTTCAGAAAGACTTTTCAGGAAAATTAATGAGAAACGAATCCTTTGTACTATTAAAAAAGGAGGTAGGTTAATATAGAAAAAATATATGTTACACGGTTTTATGGGTACGACACAATCACCTTTCTCTAATCAAATTTCATATTTGGAAGGTCGCTACGAGCTTATAAAAATGGATTTACCTGGACATGGGGATTCTACAATCGAACCCTCGGAAAACTATATTGAGGATACACTTGAATATCTCTACACTCGAATGAAGGAAGAAGGAGAAAGTTATATTTTGGGTTTGTCACTGGGAGCTTCCCTTGCCATACATATTACCTTACGAAAACCAGAACTTGTGAAAGGAATAGTTCTAACTGGATATTCGCCTTTTATTCCGGAAGAGTTGAAAGATATTATGGAGAAACAGAATGAATATTTTCTGAATATCGAAAAAACGATGCAGAAATCGCTCATCATTTTCATCAACTACACGGAGAAAAATGGAAGGAAACCATTAGAAAAGTACTCCATACGATGACCTTCGATTATCCTGCTGTTACCATGAAGGATTTACAAAGTCTCAAGACCTCTGTTTTCATCCTTAATGGAAGTCATGATGTGCATGAAGTCGAATCCGTTGCGTATATCAAAAAAACAAATCCAGATATTGAGATAGGTTTGATCCCTAATGCGGGGCATACAGCAAATATTGATGAACCGGAACTCTTCAATTCTACACTACAGAAGTTTTTGGATAGAATAAGGTAGTTATGTAACTCCCCATCAAAGTAGAAAAAGGATTATTGGGTTTCTTGAAGATGTTCGGAAAATAAATGGATGTGAAATCATAAAAGTGTAAACACAACTATCTAGCGTGTTGTTGTAGAAGTAAAAATAAATGTCCGTGTTCTGTAAACGTTTCGCAACTATTTGTGAGACGTTTTTTTATGCTTGTAGTTATTGGGGGATTTGGAATAATTATAATATATGGGTAAGGCTTTATCTAGAATTTCATTTGATTTCAACTTACAGCATACGATACATAAAAGGGGTGTTCCAGATGATGTGGTTTGTTGTTTTAATTGCAGGAACCTTATTGTTTGCCTTGGCCATTGATATCAGACGTAAGAGGAGAGGAAACGATCGGCATACCCCGGGGATAGATCCTGGTGCCAAACAAGGAGAAGACCGTAATTACACAATGGGTGGCGGCCGGGACGGTACACACACTCAGCTGGGATGGGAGTACGATTTCCCGCTCCATCCTCATAGAAATACTGACTCTGACTGAATCCCATATTTTGTGTAGAAGTTTGATAGATTCCATACCGTTCAATATCAGTTC
>NZ_CAJGBF010000004.1 GCF_904424705.1 Rossellomorea arthrocnemi
ATTTATATCCAAGATGGCCATCCAGATACTCGGTGACAAGTTTTAGTTTAAATTCCTCACTATATTTAGCCATAAAAACACCCCCAAAAGTTAGTTGTCTACTCTAACTTTTGGGGGTCGATACCCCCTTTTTAAAAAGGGGAGGGCCTTCTTTATTATTTTCTATGGTGATGTTTACTTCCTGGTTCATCCACAACATCCACATCATCTGCATTCACAAAGGCAAGACGGTGATTCAGATGAATAAGATAATATTCGTCATCTCCCCATACAATCTTATGAGTCGTTTCGGGATTGTACGTATAAACAGGGGCACTATAATAGCTTCCTTTCACTTTCTCCGTGGCGACATATTTTTGTCCAGGAGTAATGGAATATTGAAGTTCATCCATACCCCTTACTGGAATGCCTTCTGGAAATGCTTCTGCTTCGGGATAAGCCACTCCATACACAGGAATGTCTGTTTTTCCTTCTTTCGGTGTGATGACGATCCCTGACCCCTTTGTAGTATTCTTCCCTTTCGGGTTATAGAACCACGCTTTTTGTGCTCCATACCAAATCGCTGTCCAGTCTCCCTCATCTTCTGCTTTATAAAAGGTCTGCCCGGTTACAGCTTTATTTCCCCAATTTGATGCATCTAAAGGGTGGGCATTCGGAAGTGCCGCATCCTTGATAAGGGGTGCATCGAAGCTGGGATCCGTATACAAATAAACAAAGTTTGTTGATTGTTTTGGTACAGGTTCCCCTGTTGGCGTCTGAACAATCGGCATGTTCGTATTGAAATTTGGACTGATTTGAACGAGATCTTTTTGTTTCCTGCCTGACTCGAGTGGTGCACCCAAAATCTTCATATAATGTGCCCAATCCCAGAATGGGCCTGGATCCCAGTGCATGGAGGGCTGTCTTGCCGCGGATGTTCCCGGTACTTCATCATGGGCGATGATGTGATCCCGGTCCAGGGGGATATTGTACTCCCCCGAAAGGTGCTTTACCAATCGTGCAGAAGCATGATACAACTGTTCGTTATACCAGGCGGCCCCTTCAATGGCGATTCCTTCATGCTCGATCCCGATGCTCTTTGAATTGAAATACCAGTTACCGGCATGCCAGGCAACATCTTTGTTATCAATCATTTGAGTGATATCCCCATCTGAAGAACGAATGACATAGTGGGCGGAAGCCTGGGTCGTTTCCCGCTGAAAGACCGTTTTCGTTAAATCATAGCTGATTTCCGTGTCGTGGAGGACGATATACTTGATCTCCTGGTTATCATGTGGCCGGTTAGCTTTATCGTAGTTACCGTAGGACCACTCATAAACGGTTCCATCATGATCGATTTTTTTGTAGGCTGCTGGTACGAAATGGCAGGCGAGCCGTTTCGGACAATCGGCTTGGATTTCTCCGTTGTCTGTTTTTAATTGCAGTGGGTTGATGGTTTCTTTATTGGGATTGATTGGTTTTGGAGCCAGATCGATGGAATAGCCGTCTTCGGTTTGTTTCTTAACCCCATTGTTAATTGTTTCGTACACTCGATCAGCAAAATCCCTGGCTCCTGTCTCGTCTGAAGAACCACTGTATTTCGCGACGGCGCCATACCAATCTTTGAGGTTCGATGGAGTTTGTCCCACCGTTTGTTTCGCATATTTTTCGAGAAGTGCTGCAGCTCCCCGGATGTTCTGATTTTTATCTTTTTTCAGGTCCTCTGGTGGGAGGGAAATTAATTCCGCTGCAGCATTTAAAGTATGAAGGTTCGGATCTGTGAGGGATAGCTCTGATACTCGTTCAGCTGTCATCCCCTCCTTCATGGGTTGCAGACGATCTTCCTTTCCTGATAGGAACATGTGAAGAGGTTCATCCGGGCTTTGTGGGCTTTCCATCGTATCAACGTTGACATCGGTCAGATGCATAAGTCCGTATCCACCGGAAGCACTTGGCTTACCGTCATGGTGCTCCAATAAGGACATGTTATAACCGACTGAAAGAAGGATTTCCACGGGTACGTTAAATTCATTTGCGGCCTCTTGAAACGATTCCTGTAATGCGAGGGGATCCACCATTGCGGCCCGGACAATGCCATATGAAGAACTTGAAGGAGACACCGGGGATGTGGCAGAACCTAATAGGAACCCTGTTAAACTAAGGCTACCTGCAACTTTCAACCATTTTGATTTTTTCATACATTCCTCCTGTTACTATGTATTTTAGTAGAATATAGTAAAAAGCTTATAGAATAATAGACTGAATAGTCAATCAATTATTGAGTATATGCCTAGATGAATATTTACGGTGAAGAGTAGAGGGGAAATGATTGAATTGTGGATAAAGAGTGAATTATGTGAATAACATACGAATTCTAATGGTTATTCACAGTTTGAAACCGGGTACATACGGTTTGTTCACAAAAAAATTGGCGAAATGTGCATAAGTTTAGTGATTTTCCACAATGATTATCGACTTATGCACAGGGTTATACACAGACTGTGTATAGAAATGCTCGAATTCTGTCGATAAAGTTGTTTATCCACTTTTCCATTGTCGAAAAACGACCATTCTTCCCTGATTCCTAATAGATAGTAAACTTATCCACAATGTGGAGAGAAATGAAGGGTAGGTCCGTCCCTCAGGGAAGAAAAACGAACTTTTGTTCGCTTATTGTTGGTTAATTGAGAAGGAAATGTGGTAGAATGTGTATAGAAGAATGTGCAGTGTTTAAGATGGGTATAAGTAGGTAAATACAAGGTAGCAGTCCTTTATAATAGGAGGTTTCACGGTGAAAGATCAATTTGAGCTCAAATCTAAATATAAACCAGAGGGGGATCAGCCCCTGGCCATTGAGAAACTGGTACAGGGTTTAAATGAAGGGAAGCGTCATCAAACCTTACTTGGGGCAACAGGGACAGGGAAGACCTTCACTGTTTCCAATGTAATCAAGCAGGTTGAAAAACCGACCCTCATCATTGCCCATAATAAAACATTGGCGGGTCAGCTTTATAGCGAGTTTAAGGAGTTTTTCCCTGATAACGCCGTTGAATATTTTGTAAGTTACTATGATTACTATCAGCCGGAAGCATATGTTCCACAAACCGATACTTTCATTGAAAAGGATGCCAGCATTAATGATGAAATCGATAAATTGAGACACTCTGCGACATCTTCCCTGTTTGAACGGAAGGATGTCATCATCATTGCCAGCGTCTCTTGTATTTATGGTTTAGGTAATCCGGAAGAGTATCGAGAGCTCGTTCTTTCCCTCAGAACCGGGATGGAGATTGAACGGAATCAATTGCTTCGGAAGCTTGTGGATATCCAATACGAGCGAAATGACATCGACTTCCAACGCGGAACCTTCCGTGTACGTGGAGATGTTGTGGAAATTTTCCCTGCTTCCCGGGATGAACACTGTATGCGTGTAGAATTTTTTGGAGACGAAATCGACCGGATACGTGAAGTGGATGCATTGACTGGCGAAATCATGGGGGACCGTGAACATATCGCCATCTTCCCTGCATCCCACTTCGTAACCCGTGAGGAAAAATTACAGGTTGCCATCAAGAATATTGAGAAGGAACTGGAAGAACAGCTGGCGATCATGAAGGAAGAGAACAAGCTTCTCGAAGCCCAGCGTCTGGAGCAACGGACACGCTATGACCTGGAAATGATGAGGGAGATGGGCTTCTGCTCAGGGATCGAGAACTATTCCCGTCATCTGACATTACGGCCATCGGGATCGACTCCCTATACGCTTCTGGATTATTTTCCGGATGACTTTCTGATCGTGATTGACGAGTCCCATGTGACATTGCCCCAGATCCGGGGGATGTTCAACGGGGATCAGGCCCGTAAGAAAGTCCTTGTCGACCATGGGTTCCGTCTGCCTTCGGCCATGGACAATCGCCCTCTTCGCTTCGAAGAATTCGAGAAGAAAACACAGCAGCTTCTCTATGTTTCTGCAACTCCAGGACCATACGAGTTGGAGCATACTCCTGAAATGGTCGAGCAGATCATCCGACCGACCGGACTGCTGGATCCAATCATCGAGGTACGTCCCATCGAGGGACAAATCGATGACCTTCTGGGTGAAATCAATGAACGGATTGAAAAGAACGAGAGGGTTCTTGTTACCACATTAACGAAGAAAATGTCAGAGGATCTTTCTGCTTATCTGAAAGAAATAGGCATCAAAGTCCAATACCTCCACTCAGAGATTAAGACGTTGGAGCGTATCGAAATTATCCGGGATCTGCGTTTGGGAAAATATGACGTGTTAGTCGGTATCAACTTACTGCGCGAAGGACTGGATATTCCCGAAGTGTCACTTGTCACCATATTGGATGCAGACAAAGAAGGTTTCTTACGTTCAGAACGTTCCCTGATCCAAACGATCGGCCGTGCCGCACGTAACAGTAACGGAAGAGTCATTATGTACGCAGATAAAATTACAGACTCTATGCAAAAAGCACTCGATGAAACCGAGCGTCGTCGTACGATACAACAGGAATACAACGAAAAACACGGTGTGACCCCGACGACAATACAAAAAGAGATCCGGGATGTCATCAGGGCGACACATGCCGCTGAAGAAGCAGGGGTTTATGAGGGAGAGCAGACAAACGTTTCGAAGCTGTCTAAACCGGAGCGACAAAAACTTATTGCTAGCCTGGAAGTGGAAATGAAGGAAGCAGCCAAGGCACTTGACTTCGAGCGTGCCGCACAGCTTCGTGATACCATTCTTGAGCTGAAGGCGGAAGGATGAACGAATTATGGCGCAGGATCAAATAATCGTACAAGGAGCTAGAGCTCATAATTTAAAAAATATAGATATTAAAATCCCCCGGGATAAGCTGGTTGTTTTAACGGGGCTTTCAGGGTCGGGGAAATCATCCCTAGCCTTCGATACCATCTATGCAGAGGGGCAGAGACGCTATGTCGAATCCCTTTCTGCCTATGCCCGACAATTTCTGGGTCAGATGGATAAACCTGATGTGGATGCCATTGAAGGATTATCCCCTGCCATTTCCATCGATCAAAAGACAACGAGCCGCAATCCCCGTTCAACTGTTGGTACGGTAACGGAAATTTACGATTACCTCCGACTATTATTTGCCAGGGTCGGAAAACCGATCTGCCCGAATCATGGGATTGAAATTACTTCCCAAACGATCGAACAGATGGTGGACCGGATTCTTGAGTATCCGGAAAGAACGAAGCTTCAAGTACTGGCACCGGTCGTGTCAGGACGTAAAGGAACTCATGTGAAGACCCTTGAAGATATCAAGAAGCAGGGGTTTGTTAGGGTTCGTATTAACGGGGAAGTGCAGGACCTTGGTGAAGAGATTTCATTAGAAAAGAATAAGAAGCACTCCATTGAAGTGATCATCGACCGGATCGTTGTGAAAGAAGGGGTGGCAGCGCGTCTCTCGGATTCACTGGAAACGGCGCTTAGACTGGCGGATGGACAGGTGATCATCGATGTCATCGGAGAAGACGAACTTCTTTTCAGTGAACATCATGCATGTCCGTACTGCGGGTTTTCCATCACTGAGCTGGAGCCGCGGATGTTTTCCTTCAATAGTCCGTATGGTGCATGTGTAAGTTGTGATGGTCTCGGGACAAAACTTGAGGTGGATAAGGAACTGGTGATCCCTAACTGGGACAGGACCCTCAATGAGCATGCGATTGCCCCTTGGGAACCGACAAGCTCTCAATATTATCCCTCTCTTCTGAAGGCCGTCTGTGACCATTATGAAATTCCCATGGATATTCCCGTGAAGGATCTTCCAAAACATCAAATGGATAAGGTTCTTTATGGCTCGGGGAAAGACGAAATATACTTCCGGTACGAAAACGATTTCGGCCAGGTCCGGGAAAACTATCTTCGTTTCGAAGGGGTCATCCCGAATGTGGAGCGTCGCTACCGTGAAACGAGCTCGGATTATATCCGGGAACAGATGGAAAAGTACATGGCTCAGCAGGACTGCCCAACATGTGACGGCCATCGTTTAAAAGAGGAGAGCCTCGCAGTGAAAGTGGATTCCCTTCATATTGGGGAAGTAACGGCTTTTTCGATTGAAGAAGCGGATCAGTTCTTCCACAGACTCCAACTGTCTGAAAAAGATATGAAGATTGCCAATCTTATTCTGAGGGAAATCCGTGAACGACTGGGCTTCCTTGTCAATGTAGGACTTGAATATTTGACCCTTAGCCGTGCAGCAGGAACCCTTTCAGGTGGGGAGGCACAACGGATACGTCTGGCCACTCAAATCGGTTCCCGTCTGACAGGTGTTCTCTATATTCTTGATGAACCGTCCATCGGGTTGCACCAACGGGATAATGACCGCCTTATTGATACGTTAAAGAATATGAGGGAAATTGGAAATACGTTGATCGTCGTGGAGCATGATGAAGATACAATGATGGCGGCAGACTATCTGATTGATATTGGTCCAGGAGCGGGGGTCCACGGTGGCGAGGTCGTTTCAGCAGGTACGCCCCAAGAGGTGATGGATGATTCGAACTCATTGACCGGTCAATATCTGTCAGGGAAGAAATTCATCCCTCTTCCGCAGGAAAGACGCAAACCTGACGGCCGGTATCTGGAGATTGTGGGAGCAAAGGAAAATAATCTGAACAACGTCAAGGTCAAGCTTCCTTTGGGGATCTTTACAGCTGTGACCGGCGTATCGGGATCAGGAAAAAGTACGCTCATTAATGAAATCCTCCACAAGTCACTGGCTCAAAAGCTTCATAATGCGAAGTCGAAGCCTGGAGAGCATAAAGAAGTGAAGGGGATTGAACATCTGGATAAAGTCATTGATATTGATCAATCACCGATCGGCCGTACGCCTAGATCTAATCCGGCTACATACACCGGGGTGTTCGATGATATCCGTGATGTGTTTGCAACGACCAATGAAGCGAAAGTCCGCGGCTATAAAAAAGGTCGTTTCAGCTTCAACGTAAAAGGCGGTCGCTGTGAAGCATGTCGAGGGGATGGAATCATAAAGATAGAAATGCACTTCCTGCCGGATGTATACGTTCCATGTGAAGTATGTCACGGGAAACGATACAATCGTGAAACCCTTGAAGTTAAGTACAAAGATAAAAATATTTCAGACGTCTTGGAGATGACAGTCGAAGACGCAGTGAAATTCTTTGAAAATATCCCTAAGATCAATCGGAAACTGCAGACCATCTATGATGTGGGCCTTGGGTACATTACGTTAGGGCAGCCTGCCACCACCTTATCAGGTGGAGAAGCCCAGCGTGTAAAGCTCGCATCAGAGTTGCACCGCCGTTCGACGGGCCGTTCTCTCTATATTCTGGATGAGCCAACGACAGGACTTCACGTCGATGACATCGCACGACTCCTCGTCGTCCTTCAACGTCTGGTTGAAAACGGGGACACAGTCCTTGTCATCGAACACAATCTTGATGTCATCAAGGCAGCCGACTATCTTGTGGACCTTGGTCCGGAGGGTGGAGACAAAGGCGGCAAGATCATCGCAAGCGGTACTCCTGAAAAAGTGGCCGAAGTACAAGGTTCCTACACAGGTAAATACCTAAAACCTGTACTCGAACGGGACCGTGAACGTATGAAAAAGAAAATCCGTGAAAAAGAAGAAGTCACAAATTAATCAAAAAGCAAAAAGAGAGATGCATTGAGCATCTCTCTTTTTTCGAAAAACGAATAAGGCAGTGAGTTTTAACTTCATCTCTATTTTAGCAAGGAGGGGAGAGTGTTAAGACCACTCTTGTTTAAGGATGGTTTATGACTGAGTTTCAGGTTCAAAGAACAAGCTTGGAAAATTGATTGAAGCGGAAGGTGCTCGACTCCCTCGGGAATAGCGGGTAATGCAGAAAAGCGGAGGCGGCTCGTTCAGTCCCGACAAGCATAAGATGAATGGGCTAAGAAGGCGTTCTTTGCCTTCTTGGTCCATTTAGCTTATGACCTCGAGGGGCTAGCCGCCGGAGCTAGACAAGTTGAGACCCCGCAGGGCAAAGCCCGAGGATGCTCAACTCACGCCCCACGGAAAGCGAGCACCTGCAGCGGAAATCAACTACCACTCACTTCATTAAGAGTATTTAAGATTGTATCATCTAAAATATACAAAACACCTCTCCATACCTACCCAAACTCAGCCTCCAGATGGAGTCTAAGCACGCTTCTCATATGAGAAAATATGATTATAACAAATGTATTGAAACTTTTTGCCCAACGTATCGTAAATAATAGTAGAGGAGATGATGAAGATGGAGACCAATAAGGTATTATCAGCTCTATGCTATTTTAGTATATTTTTTGCTGGCTTCCTTTTTCCTTTAATCGTATATTTTGTATCAGATCATCCACATGTGAAAAAGGACGCAAAAGCAGCCTTTTTATCTCACTTATTACCGGTCATTGCTGTTCCCCTTTTGATTGCAGGCTTGTTTTTGGATATGGGGGTTTTCGCCAGTGGAGCAGGATTACCGATATTTACAGTCATCATGATTGGTTTAGCTATATTACTTAGTGTTGGTGTGGTCATTTGGAATGTGTATAAGGGCATCAAAGTACTTTTATAATCAATAAAGGGGATGAAAGAGTATGAATGAAGAACGCAAACGCATTTTGGATATGTTGGAAAATGGGACGATTTCTGCACAGGAAGCAGTGGCATTGCTGGAAGCACTTGATAAAAAGCCGAATTCATCACAGGCAAAAGAGAAGGATTTCCTGGATGATTTTGTATCCATTTTTCAAGATGATAAAAAGGATGAGAAGGAGCACCATACGGGAAACCCGAAGGATAAGCTTCTTGACTTCATGAATTCTGCGTTTAACAAAATCAAGAATTTCGACTTTGACTTTCAATGGAATCAATCGGTGGAATTGTCTCATGTTTACCAACAGCCAAATACGAATTTTGAGAAAATTGATATCGATGTAGCCAATGGAAAAGTGGAGCTTATACCATGGGACGGTGAGGAAGTCCGTGTGGAATGCGAGGCAAAGGTTTATCGTACGGAAAACCACGAAGAAGCGAGAAAACAGTTCATGGAGAATACATCCTTCGCAGTCGACGGGGATACACTCTATTATTCGACGCAATTAAAGTGGATGAAGGTAGACTCTAAGCTTTACATTCCAAAGCACCAGTATAAAAGGATATCTGTGCGTCTATTCAATGGGGGATTAAAAGCCGAAGATTTAGACGTACAGGATCTTCGTGCGAAAGCAGCAAACGGGAAGATCCATATTGACCGTCTGACCTCGAAGAAAGCGGAAGTCGAAACGTCCAATGGTGCCATTTCCATATTAAACGCCAAAGCGGACCATGTGGAAGCGGAATCGATAAACGGTAAGGTCCATGTGGAGGGGGATATCGCTTATTCAGATGTTCAATCTCTAAATGGAAACATTATTTGTTCTTTGACCGGGGAGAAGTCCGATACCCTTCATGCTAAAACGGTAACGGGCAACATCGATTTATTTGTTCCTGAAAACATCAATATTTCCGGGGAGGCAAAATCGAACTTCGGTAGTTTCAAGGTGGAGCTGCAGGGTATTGATGTATTAGAGGAAAAAAATGAAGTGGTGCAGAAATCGATCCGTTTCAGTCGCAAAACGGACTCGGGAGATAAGCTCCATCTTTTTGCGGAAACAAAAGCGGGATCTGTCCTCATAAAAAAGTATGAACAGAAGAATGTTAATAAGGACAACGCATAAGATGAGAAAGAAGGAATAACAATGAAAAAACAATTAGCACGATCAAGGTCAAACAGAAAGCTGGCTGGAGTGATTGGAGGATTGGCCCGTTATATGGGGATCGATGCTACAATCCTGAGGGTGATCTTCATCATCCTGCTCATTCCGACGGGATTCTTTCCTCTAGTCGTCATATACGGTTTACTGGCATTCGTGCTGCCACATGAGGAGGAAGCCATCAGATAATGAGATGGATTATTGGAATTTTAATCAATGCCGTAATCTTTATTGCATTAGCCGGCTTTTTCGACGGGTTTGAAGTGTCGGGGATCACAGCGGCCATCGGTGCGAGCTTTATCCTGTCGATTCTGAATGTGCTCGTGAAACCCATTTTGATCATCCTGACTTTGCCGGTCACGATTTTATCACTGGGACTGTTTCTATTCGTCATCAATGCGATTACGCTATTATTGACGGACGGTCTGATGGGAAGCAGTTTTGAGCTGTCAGGATTTGGTATGGCTTTTCTGGCATCTATTATTTTGTCACTTGCCAATTTGGTGATCCAAAAAGCGGTGCTCGAGCCGATGAAAGAGAAATAAAAGTAATTAAAAGGACTCCGGCTTTCACGAGCCGGAGTTTTTTGTGTGGTTAAAAAAAGGGGGTATCTATTTCGGGGGTATCCCTCATAAAAGGGGTCAACCACAGCCTTGAACATGACTTTCAAGTCCTTGATTCCATATCCACCCACAAAGAGATTATGTCGATTATCAAAGCATTTTTAGAAGCGTAGCTGGCTAGCCTTTTTTGGTGTTTTCGTACACTCTTTTTTTGAAGGTGTACATATTGGTTGACAGAATCTTGGCAGGTATTATGTTATAAAGCATCCTTCGAAAAGATGATTTCCTATCCCAACATCAAACCAGTCTTTGTGGATGAGTAAGCTGCCTTGCGCTTTTCTCCATTATTGCTAAAATAGGTTAGAGTACGCTTATAAATATGAAGCGAGTGTAACGTGAAGGAGGAGCTACAGTGGCAAAAGTTCGCACGAAAGATATCGTCGAGAAGTTTAAGTTGGACCTTGTCGGCGGAGAAGAAGGTTTACATAGACCGATTACCACGAGTGATATTTCCCGCCCGGGTTTGGAAATGGCCGGCTATTTCAACTACTATCCTGCGGAACGCATTCAGTTATTAGGGAAAACCGAGTTATCTTTTCTTGAGTTGCTGGATGAAGCAGAACGCAAGCGCAGAATGGAAGCACTCTGTACTGATATTACTCCTGGAATCATTATTTCCAGAGACCTGGAGATACCGGATGAGCTTGTGGAAGCCGCGAATCGATATGACGTTCCTGTCATGCGTTCATCCATGAAAACAACACGATTTTCTTCCAGACTGACCAATTATTTGGAAAGCAAGTTAGCTCCTACAACGGCGATCCACGGGGTGTTGGTGGATATCTATGGTGTTGGTGTACTGATTACGGGAAAAAGCGGAGTGGGGAAAAGTGAAACCGCCCTTGAGCTTGTGAAAAGAGGGCACCGTCTTGTGGCTGATGATTGTGTGGAAATCCGCCAGGAAGATATGGATACGTTGATTGGAAGCTCACCTGAGTTAATTGAGCATCTCCTGGAAATCCGCGGGTTGGGGATCATTAATGTGATGACCTTGTTTGGTGCCGGTGCTGTGCGAAGTTACAAGCGCATCACTTTATGTATCAATCTTGAATTGTGGGATAAAACGAAACAGTACGACCGCCTCGGACTTGAAGAGGAGAAAATGAGAATCATTGATACGGATATTACGAAATATACAGTACCGGTACGGCCGGGACGAAATCTTGCTGTCATCATCGAAGTAGCCGCCATGAATTTCCGACTGAAGCGCATGGGCGTAAATGCCGCCGAGCAATTCACGAACCGTTTGGCGGATGTGATTGAAGACGGGGAGAATGAGGACATTTAAGCTTTACATAAATAGCATAGATCGACTGAACCTTTATTTGGTACCTTGACGAAAAAGGAGAGACAAAATGAACGAGAATATTACGCCAATTGACCCTATAGCCATTTCACTCGGTCCGATCCAGGTGCACTGGTATGGTGTCATCATCGGACTTGGAATTGCTTTGGGGCTTTATTTAGTTATTCGTGAGAGCAAGCGTTTAGGACTTCATCCCGATACATTCATCGATTTGCTCGTATGGGCGATTCCCATCGCCATTATTTGTGCCAGGGCTTATTACGTTATCTTTGAATGGGACAATTACTATGCTGATCACCCCGGGGACATCATCAAAGTATGGAATGGCGGGATTGCCATCCATGGTGCTTTGATTGGATCGGTCCTGACGACCGTTGTGTTCGCCAAAGTGAAGGGTCTGTCCTTCTGGAAGCTGACGGATATTGCTGCGCCCAGTATCATTCTGGGTCAGGCAATCGGACGCTGGGGAAACTTTGTAAATCAGGAAGCCCATGGTGGAGAGGTCTCCCGTACATTTCTTGAGAACTTGATGTTGCCTGATTTCATCATTAATCAAATGTACATTGATGGTGCCTATTATCATCCTACCTTCCTATATGAATCTCTCTGGAGCTTTGCGGGACTGATACTGCTGCTTGTGCTGAGAAGAAAAGCCGGCTGGCTGCGCAGAGGAGAATTGTTCCTTGCGTATGTGGTCTGGTATTCAATTGGTCGTTTTTTTGTAGAAGGTCTTCGTACGGATAGTCTGATGCTCGGATCTTTACGATTCGCCCAAGTAATATCCATCGTCCTGATCATCGCCGCGATCGCTGTGTTCTTTTACAGAAGAAAAGCGGGTCTTGCTCAAAAGGCGTATGATGAGAAAACGGATACTGTGAACGCTTAACAGAAAGGGAGTAAGGAGTATGTGGATGTCATCTTTGAGAAATGGCGGAGTCACAGGTTTGAAAACGACGTGGTCGTTGGGGAAAGTCATTTTTCCCATTACGCTGATTGTCTTTTTGCTGCAATACACCCCGGTCCTACCGTGGATCATGGAGAAGATTTCGCCGTTCATGAGGCTGCTCGGTCTTTCAGGGGATGCAGCGATTCCCCTTGTCCTTGGGAATTTCCTTAATCTTTATGCGGGAATCGGAGGGATCCTGTCACTTGATTTAACGGTGAAGGAAGTATTCATTATCGCAGTGATGCTTTCTTTCTCCCATAATCTGTTCATTGAATCGACGGTCGCTTCAAAAGTTGGTGTGAAGATCTGGCTGATTGTAGCTGTCAGGATAGGACTCGCTCTATTATCTGCCGTGGTCATCAATCTCGTATGGAACGGCGGTTCGGATATTGCACAGTATGGAATGATGCCCCCTCAGCAGGCGGAACCGAGTGGTTGGGGAGAAATCATCTTGATGGGGCTTGAAAAGGCAGGATTCGGTGTCCTCCAATTGGCTCTCATCGTCATTCCCCTGATGATGATTATCCAGGTAATGAAAGACTTAAAATGGATGGACTTGTTCTCGCGCTGGATGTCCCCTGCTACACGTGCTCTTGGTATGAATGAGAATACCTCGACGACGATGGTGGCAGGACTCGTCATCGGTCTTGCCTACGGGGCGGGAGTAATGATCCAGGCGGTCAAGGAGGACGGTGTCAGCAAGAAAGATGTCACGATTGCCTTCATCTTTTTAGTAGCATGCCATGCCGTGGTGGAGGATACCTTAATCTTCCTCCCGTTGGGTATACCTGTGCTGCCATTGCTCTTGATCAGACTGGTGACGGCCATACTGTTGACTATGGCAGTGGCATATTTCTGGAACAAAGTCGATGCTAAGAAAGAAAAGGAGCTGCATTATGAGCAGGATTACAACAATTCTATTTGATTTGGATGGAACGCTGATTAATACGAATGATCTGATCATTTCATCCTTCTTGCATACATTGAATCACTATTATCCAGGGCAATATGAAGAAAAAGATGTTCATCCATTTATGGGTCCGCCCCTTGAAGAGTCGTTCAGTGGTTTGAACCCTGAAAAAATGGAAGAGATGTGTGCTCACTACCGTAAACACAATCATGAACATCATGATTCCCTTGTGACAGAATTTGAGGGCGTCTATGAAACCGTGAAGACGCTTTACGAAAATGGATACAAATTAGCCATCGTCTCAACGAAGGTCCGTGATGTAGTGTTGAAAGGATTGGACCTGATGAATCTTCGTCAGTTCTTTGATGTTATCATCACACTTGATGAGGTGGAAAACGCGAAGCCTCATCCCGAACCAATCGAAAAAGCTTTGGTGGCATTGGGATCTTCACCGGATGAATCCATCATGATTGGAGACAATCATCACGATATTTTAGCTGGAAAAAATGCAGGCGTTCTGTCGGCGGGAGTCGCATGGAGTGCAAAGGGAAGAGAGCATCTAGCCCATTACGAACCGGATTTCATGCTTGATACCATGAAAGATTTGTTAGCAATTGTGGGAGCTCCGACTGCATGAGACGTACGACCCGTTATCCTGTTGAAGGAGCAAATTCCCTCTGGCATGTGTATAAAACCGTTCCATTCGGGAAGGTCGTTAAAAATTTCATCGTCATCCAGCTCGCCCGGTACACACCATTTTTAGGAATGAAGAATTGGCTGTATAAGACATTTTTACGGATGAACATCGGAGAACACACTTCGTTCGCCTTGATGGTGATGCTTGATGTGATGTTTCCTGAGAAGATTTCCGTAGGACGAAACACGGTCATCGGGTATAACACGACGATCCTAGCCCATGAATACTTGATCAAGGAATACCGATTAGGTGACGTTGAGATTGGATCTGAAGTGATGATCGGTGCCAACACGACGGTTTTACCCGGCGTGAAAATCGGAGACGGGGCCATCGTCTCAGCGGGAACTCTTGTACATAAAGATGTGCCTGCCGGGGCCTTCGTCGGGGGGAACCCGATGAAAGTCGTCTATACGAAAGAGGAATTGGCCGAACGATGGCGGGAAGATGCCATCTATGGGTTGAATAGAGAAGAATAAGGGAAAAGGCAATGATAGAGTGGATTCTGTCTTTGCCTTTTTTTGTATGGATGTTGAGGGACTTGAATGTGCGTGTTAAAGGAGCAGTGTTAGTTGTAATTGAAAATAGCCGACGGAAGGGCACTGTTCATCGCTGCCTCAAAAAGATTGGAATGGGATTTGTGAGACTCCTGCGGAAAAACGGCCTGGATGAGACCCCGCAGCATCCCATTCCAATCAAGCAGTATACTATTTGAACAGTGTTGGAGCACTAACTTTAATAAAGATTAGCTTCAAAAAAATCCATAAATCTAAAGGTTGACGAATAAAAAAAGAAACGCTACACTACTAATAACTTTATTTTATTAGCACATTAGCGAACTAAAGGATTTCTGAATAATTGAGAATTAGTAGTAATCCCTCATTCGGGGGAAAATAGATGAATGAATATGCCAAAGGTGGTTCTTATGACTAATTTGTTTATGTTCGAGAAACCATTGGGAATGAGAGATACATTCCCTGATTTATATGAAATCAAGGATAAAACGAAGAAGAAAATGGAACAAGCTATGAAATTGTGGGGCTACAGGTTTATTGAAACCCCAAGCCTTGAATATTATGAAACCGTCGGGGAAGCGTCAGCGATCCTTGATCAGCAGCTATTCAAACTGCTGGATCAACAGGGACATACTCTTGTATTAAGACCCGATATGACCGCTCCGATCGCGCGAATTGCTGCGTCCAAATTATTAAAGGATGAAGCGCCCCTGAGACTTGCTTACTCAAACTCCGTATTCAGGGCCCAACAGCGGGAAGGTGGACGTCCAGCAGAATTTGAACAGGTAGGGATTGAATGCATAGGCGACGATTCCGTCAGTGCTGATGGAGAAGTTATCGCTCTGATGGTATCGGTATTAAAAGAAGCGGGCTTGGAACATTTTAAGATTTCCATCGGTCATATCGGATTTGTTCAGGAGTTGTTCACTCAAATCGTCGGAACGGAAGAACGTGCCGACACGTTAAGAAGATACTTATATGAGAAGAACTATGTCGGCTACCGGCAGCATGTCAATGAATTGGCCCTATCTTCCATTGATAAAGAGCGTCTTTTCAAGTTCCTGCAATTACGCGGATCAGATGCTGTACTCGGTGAAGCCCATACCCTTATTGAAGGAGAAAAAGGACTTCAGGCAATCGAGCAGCTGAAAGACTTGTGGAGTATATTAAAAGATTATGAAGTGGAACAATATGTGAAATTCGACTTGAGCCTTGTCAGTCATATGAGCTATTATTCCGGCATTTTATTTGAAGTGTACGGGGAAAATGTCGGTTTTGCCATCGGGAATGGCGGGCGCTACAATAAGCTCCTCGAAAAGTTCGGGAAAAATTCCGGGGCGACGGGCTTCGGACTGCGTCTTGACTACGTATTGGAAGCAATGCAGGTTACATTATTCCCGACTCATCAACAGTGTGTACTGTTTAGTGATGAGCGCAGGAAGGAGGCCATCAGTCTGGCCCGTGACCTGAGAAATGAAGGGGTCGGGGTTGTGCTGCAGAATTGGAAGGGCGTAGGAGATGTGGATGAGTTTACAAAGGGGTTCAGTCATGTCCACTTCGTAATTGGTCAGGACCGAAAAGGCGGTGAAACATCATGAGTGCGTTAACCATTGCCATGCCAAAAGGCAGGATCTTCGAAGAAGCTGTGGAACTATTGAGGAAGGCAGATTATAACCTCCCGCCTGAGTTCGATGACTCGAGAAAGCTCATCATCGAAGTCCCTGAGGAGGACTTGCGTTTCATCCTCGCTAAGCCGATGGATGTCCCGACATATGTAGAGCATGGGGTCGCTGATTTAGGTATAGCCGGGAAGGATGTCATGCTTGAAGAAGAGCGGGACGTCTATGAACTGCTAGATTTACGGATCAGTGGATGCTACTTGGCAGTGGCTGGACTTCCGAATACGAAAATGAGTGATGTGGCTCCGAAGATAGCAACCAAGTACCCGAATGTCGCTTCATCCTATTTCCGTGAACAGGGTGAGCAGGTGGAAATCATTAAATTAAATGGTTCCATCGAATTGGCGCCTTTAATCGGACTTGCTGACCGCATTGTCGATATTGTTTCTACTGGCCGGACCTTGAAAGAAAACGGCCTGGTAGAATACGAAACCATCGTCGGCATCACTTCACGCCTCATCGTCAACCCCGTCAGCTACCGGATGAAAGACGAAAAAATCGAAGACCTCGTCACCCGCCTCACACGCATCATCGGGTAGGAGGGACGGACCTTTAATAAAAAGGTCCACATATGAGTGTTTACAAGCATTTATGGAGTTTTTGGGGCGGATAATTGGTGGAAATCGAGGTCCGTCCCCTTGTATAGAGATTACATAAGGGAGGCAGGTCCTTATTTCAGGTCCGTCCCTATAAAGGTTGGTGAATTGTGTGAAGATTATTAGGGATATAAGCGGGGCGACGATCAGGCGTTCTGTCGATAATGGCACGGAGGAGCAGCGCAAAGCGGTTCAAGAGATTATCTCTTCAGTGCAGAAAGGTGGAGAAAAAGCCGTCCATGCCTACACGGAGAAATTCGATGGTGTCCGATTAGAGAACTCTAAAGTTTCTGAGAGTGAGATAGAGGAGGCTTACTCATCTCTTGATCCGGAGATGGTCTCGATCATTGAGGAAGCGGCAGCTAATATTCGAGACTTTCATGCACAGCAAAAAAGGTCCTCTTGGTTCACAACAGACACAACTGGAACGATGCTCGGTCAAAAGCTTACGCCGCTTGATTCGGTAGGTGTGTACGTTCCGGGTGGGACAGCGGCTTACCCATCGTCCGTATTGATGAATGTACTTCCGGCAAAAGTGGCTGGAGTAAAGAGAATTACAATGGTTTCACCTCCTGGTAAGGATGGGAAGTTATCTCCAGGGGTACTTGTGGCCGCGAAGGTGGCCGGGGTAGAGGACATCTTCAAAATCGGTGGTGCCCAAGCCATAGCCGCACTGGCGTATGGAACGGAAACCATCTTGCCTGTGGATAAAATAACGGGACCGGGGAACTTATATGTCGCCTTGGCAAAACGGGAAGTGTTCGGTGACGTGGATATTGATATGATCGCCGGTCCGAGTGAAATTGTGATTCTTGCAGACGAACATCAGCGTGCCGATGAAATCGCCGCTGACCTTCTTTCACAGGCAGAGCATGATGTGTTTGCGTCTGCCGTCCTGGTGACAAATTCCTCGACGCTTGCTGAAGAAGTGTCCACTCAGGTTGAACATCAACTAACCTCCCTTCCCCGTGAAGAGATCGCCCGTCAATCGATCACCCATTATGGAGCAATCTATGTGACGGGGAATATGGAAGAAGGGATCGAGGTAGTTAATAAGCTTGCAGCAGAGCATTTAGAAATCCTGACGGAGAAGCCCTTTGAAACGATGGCGAAAATCCGTCATGCGGGTGCGATTTTTCTAGGTCGTTACAGCTCCGAGCCTGTCGGGGATTACTTTGCAGGACCGAATCACGTCCTTCCGACGAACGGCACAGCCCGTTTCTCAAGTCCTTTGAATGTAGATGAATTTATGAAAAAGACAAGCGTTATATCCTATAGTGAAACAGCACTGGAGCAAAACTATCAAAAAATCGCCAAGCTTGCACGATTAGAGGGCCTTGAAGCCCATGCAAGGGCCGTGGAAATTCGATTCGATAAAGAGAAATAGGGAAGAGGGACGGACCTCCAAAGGGGAGGTCCGTCCCTCCCAAAAAGGAGGACATCATGGTGAGAAGTGCAGATATTGTGCGAAAGACGAATGAGACAGATATTCGTTTGAGTTTTGGAATCGATGGGGAAGGAAATTCGAAAATGGAGACTGGGGTTCCGTTCATAAGTCATATGATGGATCTGTTCACAAAGCATGGACAATTCGATTGTACTATTGAAGCAAGCGGAGATACCGAGGTCGATGACCATCACACGTCAGAGGATATCGGAATTTGCTTGGGTCAGGCATTATTGGAAGCACTTGGAGACAAGAAGGGCATCAAGCGTTACGGGTCCGCCATGGTACCGATGGATGAAGCTCTTGCCCAGGTAGTGGTGGACCTGAGTAACCGTCCTCATCTTGAATTCCGTGCAGAACTTCCAAGTCAGAAAGTCGGAACCTTCGATACGGAGCTTGTTCACGAATTCCTTTGGAAGCTTGCTCTTGAAGCACGGATGAACCTTCATGTCATCGTTCATTACGGTCATAACACTCACCATATCATTGAAGCGATCTTCAAGGCCCTTGGCCGTGCATTAGATGAAGCGACCACGATTGATCCCCGGGTAAAAGGGGTACCATCGACGAAGGGAATGTTATAATACATGATCGGAATTGTGGACTACGGGATGGGGAATCTGTTCAGTGTCAGTAAAGCATTGGAGCGCTTGAGTGTCCCTTATTTCATAAGTGATGTCCAAGACGAATTATTGACAGCGGATGGGCTGATTTTACCAGGGGTTGGAGCATTTAAGGACGCCATGAATCTCCTTGAAACCACCCATTTGAAAGAAACCATCCTAACGTTTGCTGAAAGCGGCAGACCGCTCCTTGGCATTTGTTTAGGAATGCAGTTGCTGTTTGAAGAAAGTAAGGAAAATGGATCAACAAAAGGATTGGCCCTCCTCCCCGGTGAGGTGCTCCATATCCCGAAAGTAGACCGTCAGGGAAATGCTTTTAAAGTCCCTCATATGGGCTGGAATCTTCTTCGTTTCCAGAAGAATTCCCCCATTTTAGAAGGGTTGACGGAAGGCTATGTGTACTTTGTTCATTCTTATTATGTACACGAAGGATCCAAAGACGTGATTGCGGCAAGCTCCGATTATGCAGGTGTCGAAATCCCGGCCGTCGTGAGCCGGGAAAATATATACGGAATGCAGTTTCACCCTGAAAAAAGCGGGGATCTTGGAATGAAGCTGCTAGAAAACTTTACAAAGCGGGTGAAGGAGGCGGTCTCATGAGTTTTACAATCTATCCTGCCATTGATATGCGTGGTGGAAAATGTGTCCGCCTGGTACAAGGGGATTATAATCAGGAAACGATATACGGTGACTCCCCTTTTGAGATGGCGAAGAAATTCGTCGATGAAGGGGCTGAGTGGATTCATATGGTTGACCTTGATGGGGCAAGGGAAGGCTCACGGATCAATGATGAATTCGTCATTGCTGTTGCAGAAAAACTCGATGCAAAGGTACAAATTGGCGGCGGAATCCGTACGAAAGAGGATATTGAGCACTATTTAAACCGTGGAGTCGATCGCGTCATCATTGGGAGCATCGCTGTTTCCAACAAAGAGTTGGTGAAGGGCTGGCTTTCTGAATACGGTGATAGGATCGCCATCGGATTAGACGCAAAGGACGGCTATGTGGCTACTCACGGATGGTTGGAAACCTCAGCCCTTAAAGCGGTCGACCTTGGGCTGGAACTGGCTGAAGCCGGTGCTGAAACATTCATCTTCACCGATATTGCCACAGACGGAATGCTATCTGGTCCGAATGTTTATGCGGTTGCGGAGCTGGCTGAACAAACGGGAAAATCAGTGATTGCGTCTGGAGGCATTAGCTCACTTGAAGACCTGAGGACTTTAAAGCAATACGAAAGCCGGGGTGTATCCGGTGCCATTTGCGGTAAATCGATTTACACAGGGAAGTTTACGGTGAGTGAGGCAGTAAATGAGGTGAAGTCATGTTAACGAAACGGATCGTTCCCTGCTTGGATGTGAAAGATGGACGAGTGGTGAAAGGGATTCAGTTTGTGGAACTCCGTGATGCGGGGGATCCTGTCGAGCTCGCGAAAGTGTATGACGAGCAGGGCGCGGATGAGCTTGTATTTCTGGACATTTCAGCATCTCACGAAGGCCGCAAAACCATGGTGGAAGTCGTTCAACGTGTGGCTGCGGAATTGGCGATTCCCTTTACAGTCGGCGGAGGGATCAATTCAGTGGAGGATATGAAAGCCATCCTGCGCGCAGGGGCGGACAAGGTATCCCTGAACACAGCAGCTGTACTGCGACCTGAGCTTGTCCGGGAAGGGGCCGATTACTTCGGATCTCAATGTATCGTAGTCGCGATAGATGCCAAATATGATGAAGACAGTAAGGGTTGGAAGGTATACACCCATGGAGGCAGAAAACTGAAAGACCTACATGCTGTGGAATGGGCAAAAAAAGTGGAATCCCTAGGCGCCGGGGAAATCTTACTGACGAGCATGGATAGGGATGGAGAGAAAAAAGGCTTCAACCTGGCTCTTACAAAGACAGTCAGCGAAGCGGTATCGATTCCTGTGATTGCATCCGGTGGGGCTGGGAATGCCGGACACTTCAAAGAGGTGTTTACGGAAGGCAAAGCCGATGCTGCATTGGCAGCATCCATTTTTCACTATAAAGAAACGAGTGTAGAAGAAGTAAAAAGCTACTTACGAAAAGAGGAGGTCCACGTTCGATGACAAACACTGATTGGATCGCATCCGTGAATTACGATGAAAAGGGGCTCGTGCCTGTCATTGTACAGGACGCTGAGACGAAAGATGTATTAACCTTAGCATATATGAATGAAACGTCTCTCAGGAAAACCGTCGAGACCGGGGAAACCTGGTTTTATTCCCGATCACGTCAAGAGCTGTGGCACAAAGGGGAAACAAGCGGAAATACACAACGTGTAAAAAACATCTCGTGGGATTGTGATAAAGATGCCCTTCTTGTCCTGGCCGATAAAAAAGGTCCGGCCTGCCATAAAGGTGAAGAAAGCTGCTTTCACGAAAATGTATTTGGTGAAGAGCGATCCTCCACTGAAAATATCCTCATTACCCTTGAGAAACTCATTGAAAACAGGGAAATTGAGCGTCCGGTAGGAGCATACACTACCTACTTATTCGAAGAAGGGGTGGACAAAATCCTTAAAAAAGTAGGAGAAGAAGCATCAGAAGTAATCATTGCAGCGAAAAACAGGGACAGTGAAGAGTTGAAGTGGGAAGTGGCAGACCTGTTTTATCACATCCTCGTCCTTTTAAGAGAACAAAAGCTCCCACTCGAAAGTGTCTTGAGTGTACTCGTGGAACGTCATCATAAATAACTTACTGAGGGACGGACCTTCGCCCATTGGCGAAGGTCCGTCCCTCAAAATATGGTAGTTTAGTACAGGGGTATTGTATGATATA
Source organism: Rossellomorea arthrocnemi (assembly GCF_904424705.1). Classification (GTDB taxonomy): domain Bacteria; phylum Bacillota; class Bacilli; order Bacillales; family Bacillaceae_B; genus Rossellomorea; species Rossellomorea arthrocnemi. The sequence goes on from NZ_CAJGBF010000004.1 coordinate 21,879, forward strand.
CTACTGTAGTTATACTATGAACGTTTCGGAGGACTTTGATGAGAAAAGGGTCAAAATTAGGTAGTGAAGAAGCGAAAGTGTTGTCTTTTGTCCCAACTGGCGAGTATTACTACAACAAAGGGATGAAAGCTTATCAACGTCGCGAGCTAAAAAAATCGTTAAAATATTTAAATAGAGCATCTCAATTAGAACCGATTGAACCGATGATTGCCTGTCAATTATCGATTGTGTATACAGAGCTTGGCGAATACAAGCGTTCCAATGATTTATTGCATAACATACTAGAGGACCTTGATCCCCATATGTCAGAATGCCATTATTTCTTGGCCAATAACTATGCTCACCTTGGTTTATTTAAAGAGGCATATGAACAGGTCTCGACATATTTGGATAAAGAAGAATATGGTGAGTTCGTCGAGGATGCCGAAGATCTATTGGAGCTTCTTGAACTTGATTCCGATTTGATTGTGGATGATCTGTATGAGCATGATGAGCTCATCGTCCAACAGGAAAAAGCAAGGGAACTCCTCGAATCCGGTCACTTCCAGAAGGCAGTGGATACCTTACAAGAGGTCATCCGGGACTATCCTGAATTCTGGTCCGCCTACAATAATCTGGCTCTTGCCTACTTCTATCTGGGGGAAGTGGATAAAGCATCCGCCACCTTGGAAGAGGTACTTGAGAAGAATCCGGGGAATCTACATGCCCTGTGCAATACGGCTGTTTTTTATTTTTACCAAAAGCGCCATGACGAGTTGGAGGAATTGATCCAGGGTCTTGAGAAGGTCCGTCCCCTGCTCCATGAACATCGTTACAAGCTGGGGGCCACGTTTGCCCTTGTAGGGCGTTCGGAGCGGGCATATGATTGGTTGAAGTCTCTTCAGAAGATTGGCTTCGAAGGCGATGGAAGCTTCTATTATTGGTTGTCTTACTCTGCTTATGAAACAGGGCATGAGAATACGGCCAGGAATGCGTGGAAAAAGGTACTTGAGATCAATCCTGAAAAAGAAGGCCTCGAACCGTGGAACGACGAAAAGCAGGCAGAAGGCTTTGAAAATCACGTCACGTCCATATTGAAAAAGCTTCAAAGTGACTATACCGAAGAGAAATTATTCGGCCTCTTTCTGACGTCCATCTCGGCGAATCAAAGGGCAATCCTCACTCATGCGGATTTCTGTGATGTAGAGGATTTGTCGATTGTCGAAAAGGTTTATTTGGCTCAGGTGCTGAATAGTAACGGGAAAAGTTCGATCAAAGTGAATCAGGAGATTCAGAATATGCATCAGGTCGCTCTTCACCTCTATGGAGGTCATCGCCCGATCACGAGCGTGGAATCCGGATTATTTCTTACATGGTTCACGATTGCCTACCGGGGGATCAAAGAGCGGGAAACCTTCAAGAATGCAAAAGCATTCGCAGCGGCTACGGAATTCGTCTGGCACCGACTGCGGAATGAAAAGGTGACGAAAAAACAATTGTGTGACCGTTTCAATTTATCCGCAAGTACCCTGACAAAATATATTGCCGTCGTTGAAAGTTACCTTCCCTGAGCATATTTTTGGACGATACGACCATAATTTTTATAGGATAGGTGTAGGAAGTTAATACTATGTATGGAAGGCTCAAGCGCCATTAAAACCTCCAGCAATAGTATCTTAATGAACGACTGTTTCGGAAGGAGAATGTCATTATGTCTGAAGAAAAAATTTATGATGTAATCATTGCAGGTGCAGGCCCTGCAGGAATGACTGCAGCTGTTTATACGTCACGTGCAAGCCTTTCAACGCTTATGCTTGAAAGAGGAGTGCCGGGCGGACAAATGGCGAATACGGAAGAAGTGGAGAACTATCCTGGCTTCGACCATATTCTTGGACCTGACCTTTCTAATAAAATGTTCGACCATGCCAAGAAATTCGGTGCGGAATACGCATACGGAGACATCAAGGAAATCGTGGACGGGGACGATTTCAAAATCGTCAAAACCGGATCAAAAGAGTTCAAGGCCCGTGCTGTGATCATCACAACAGGTGCAGAATACAAGAAAATCGGTGTTCCTGGGGAAAAGGAACTCGGTGGCCGGGGAGTATCTTATTGTGCCGTATGTGACGGGGCATTCTTTAAAGGAAAAGATCTTGTTGTTGTCGGTGGAGGAGACTCTGCCGTAGAAGAAGGGGTCTATCTTACAAGATTTGCGAACAAAGTGACGATCGTTCACCGACGTGACGAGCTTCGTGCTCAAAAGATCCTGCAGGAACGTGCATTTGATAATGAGAAAGTTGATTTCATCTGGAACCATACAGTGAAAGAAATCAATGACAAAGATGGTAAGGTCGGCAGTGTGACCCTTGTATCCACTGAAAACGGAGAAGAAGCCAACTTCCAGGCGGATGGTGTCTTCATCTATATCGGAATGCTTCCATTAACCAAGCCATTTGCAAACCTTGGAATCCTGAACTCTGAAGGGTACATTGAAACGAATGAACAAATGGAAACAAAGGTTCCCGGAATCTTTGCTGCCGGGGATGTTCGTGAAAAACAACTTCGCCAAATCGTAACAGCAACCGGAGACGGCAGTATCGCTGCTCAAACAGCTCAACACTATATCGAAGAGCTGAAAGAAAAAGTCAAGAACGGATAATGAAAAAAAGGCCTTGCGAATAGATTCTTTCGTAAGGCTTTTTTGTTTATGGACAGAGCTGATGGGTGCCTATAAACAAGGAATCGATGGTTCTGAAATAATTGAAGTCAATTCTTCTTATGCTTATTAAACACATACACTAATTCTGACAACGTCAACTTCTTCAATCCTTCATCACATGGTTTGTAAACACCAGCTTCTACTAACCGACGAATAAACTGCTGCCTCTGTCGTTCAACGGCTTCACGTAAAAAGGGCATGTGTGTTCACTCCTTTTAGATTCTTAAGGGTAGTATAAGGGGATCTCCACAGAAAATCATCTACCTTGTTAAGTTTTCTATCAATTTAGAATTCTTTGTCAGGTTTTCTGACATAATAGTCCAAAGAATGAAAGAAGACCTGTATAATCAAGGTATTCCCTGTTTAGGAGGATGAGGACATAGTGGACAACGAACCTTCCTATAAGGATAAAAAAGTGATATCGATCGGAGTCGTGAGTGAATTAACCGGTTTGACCGAAAGGAAAATTCGTTACTATGAAGAGAAGAATCTGATATTCCCCCAGCGCTCCAACCGGGGTTATCGGAAGTACTCCTTTTCCGATGTGGAACGTTTAATGGACATCGCCGATCAGCGTGAAGAAGGGGTCACAACAAAAGAAATCAAACATGAACTCACCAGAAAAGAGAGAAAAGAAGCAAAACAGAAAATGATTAAAGGTCAGCTGAATGCACGATTTGGCATTCAGAAGAAATAAATGGGGGACGGACCTCTGTAGGATATGTCATTTTGGACGGGATACTGTGAATGGGCAAAAGAATACTTAAGGTATTTATCCTTTTTGATGAAAAAAGGTAGAATGGATGTATAGTGCTCATCCACAATCTCCTATCCTTAAACATTTACGCACTTCCACAAAGAATGAACATTGATTCGACCTTCAGATCACTTCCAAAAAAAAACAGGATTATAACCTTTCCAAGAGGGAATAACGACTATTATGAAAGTCATCTCAGTTATTTTGGAAGGTCGGATCAACAATGAAAAAGTTAAAACTAGCAGCGGTCATCGTACTATTTGCCCTTATTCCTATTGTCTACTTCAGCTTTATTGCTGATGGAACAGAATCTTCTTCAAAAAAGCGCGTCATGGCATTAGGGGATTCCCTTACCTATGGTTACGGGGATAAAAAGGAAGCTGGGTATATCGGTCGTTTAGAAGAGAAAGTAAATCAAGAACATCCAAAGACGTCGTATCACTTCCAGAACCTCGGAGTACCCGGGCAGCAATCGGATCAGTTACTAAGTCAAATTGTAAAGCCCGAAGTAGCAGGGGACTTAAGTGAAGCAGATATATATATCATCAACATTGGAACCAATGATTTAATCAAGAACAATGGTGGAGACCTGTTCCCTTTACATCATGATGAAATCATGGATGCGAAAAAGGACTACCTCGACCATCTGGATAAGATCCTGAATATTGTCGGAACAGCGAACAAAGAAGCGGATATCATTGTGTTGGGTTTATATAATCCATATCCGGACAAAGACAGCGATAAAATCGAAGCGTACGTGGACGATTGGAATAAGTCGATGATGAAAGAAGCAAATAAACATGACAATGTGAAATACGTATCAATAAATCCATTATTCAAAGGGAAGTCAAAGGAAAACTATTTTCATGATTCCCTTCATCCTAATGGGAAAGGGTATGAATTAATCGCAGACCAAATTGTGAAGAACTATGACTTTTAACATGGACTTTGACATGAATCGAGAAGATTCGAGGGGATTTCCCAACCACCTTCAAAACCTTAACAATTCCGTAATACCGTTTTAAATCTGTTGTAACACTAGTGAAACAATTTTCGGGTAATATAGATAATAAGAAATTGACCCCCTTTTAAGTAATAAATCCCGTAGATGACACAGGAATCGCCTGTGTCTATTTTTTTGCATTCTTTCCTGTTATAGTGACTCCGATGTGCCTGTACCTATTCTGAATACCCCCTTACACATGTCTAAACCTGTCCCATTATCTTTCGATTTCAATCGACAACTTCAAGACGAATGCCAAGACATTGTAGCTTGTCTGCAATCATAGTATAATATAAGGAATGAGATTGACTGTGGGACTGGTACATACATCGCTCCCAAACATCAAGATTGAGGTGAAGGCAGTGCAACGTGTCACAAATTGTTTATATCTGGATGGAGACAAGGTGCTCCTTCTCCAAAAGCCAAGACGGAACTGGTGGGTCGCCCCGGGTGGAAAGATGGAGTCCGGAGAATCGATCAGGGATGCGGTCATCCGCGAGTATCGTGAGGAAACGGGTATTTACTTGAAAAATCCTGATCTGAAAGGCGTCTTTACATTTATCATTAAAGATGGCGATCAAATCGTATCGGAGTGGATGATGTTCTCCTTCTTTGCAACAGAGGCGGATGGGGTCAATCTTCAGGAATCAGAAGAAGGAAAGATCAAATGGCATCCGATTGAAGACATCAAGAATTTGCCGATGGCTGAAGGAGATTATCATATTCTGGACTACCTATTACACGGGAAGAATACGATTTATGGGACGTTTACCTATACTCCTGATTTTAAATTATTATCTTATCGACTGGATCCGAGTTAAACAACGAACTTTTTAATATAGAACATTACGATAAAAGTGGGGGAAGAGTATGAGTACAGGTTCGACAAACGATGTTCAATTGGTAATCATTACAGGGATGTCCGGGGCTGGCAAAACCGTTGCCATTCAGAGCTTTGAGGATTTAGGGTTTTTCTGTGTGGACAATCTGCCGCCCACTCTTCTGCCAAAATTTTTGGAACTGATGAAAGAGTCCGGTAATAAAATGAATAAGGTCGCCTTAGTAATGGACCTCAGGGGAAGAGAATTCTTCGATCATCTTTTCAAAGCATTAGACGAACTGGCGGAAACCTCATGGGTATCACCACAGATTCTCTATCTCGATGCAGATGATTCATCCCTGGTCAGACGATATAAGGAAACACGTCGTTCCCACCCGTTGGCGCCTTCAGGTTTGCCTCTTGAGGGGATACGTCAGGAAAGGGAGCTCCTGGAAGAATTGAAGGGGCGAGCGCAGTTAATTTATACGACGTCAACCATGAAGCCAAGAGAGCTTCGAGAAAAGATTCTAACGGAATTCTCGGTGAACAAAAAGACCATCTTTACAGTGAATGTCGTATCATTCGGTTTTAAGCACGGGATTCCCATCGATGCCGATCTGGTGTTTGATGTACGCTTTCTCCCCAATCCCCATTATATCGATCATATGAGACCGAAAACGGGATTGGATGAAGAGGTATCAACCTACGTATTAAAATGGAATGAAACGAATAAATTCATCGAAAAAGTGACCGATTTACTTGCGTTCATGCTTCCCCAATACAAGCGGGAAGGAAAGAGTCAGCTCGTCGTCGCGATTGGATGTACAGGCGGACAGCATCGTTCGGTTGCGTTAGCAGAGTATCTTGGACATCATTTTGAAAAAGACTATCAAACAAAAATTTCTCATCGGGACATTCAGAAGAGAAAGGGTCTAACAACATGACACATACACCCAAGGTCGTCGTGATCGGAGGAGGAACCGGCCTGCCGGTCCTTCTCCGTGGATTGAAACGACACCCGATTGATATATCGGCCATTGTCACCGTTGCAGATGACGGCGGCAGTTCCGGTCGTTTGCGGGACAGCCTGGATATACCTCCCCCCGGGGATATACGGAATGTCCTGGCTGCTCTTTCAGAAGTAGAGCCACTGGTTGAACAAATGTTTCAGCACCGCTTTGAAACGACGAATGAGCTTTCCGGTCATGCCTTGGGAAACCTGATCATCGCGGCCCTCGCCTCTATTACAGGGGACTTTGTCCATGCCATACAGGAAATGAGCAGGGTGTTGAATGTGAAGGGCAAGGTGCTTCCATCTGCGAATCAAAGTGTCATCCTGAAGGCTGAAATGGAGGATGGAACGATTGTTACGGGTGAATCTGCCATTCCGAAAGCAGGGAAGAAGATCAAGCGTGTCTTCCTTAAGCCCGACAGCACCAAAGCGTTAAGCGAAACCCTGCGTGCTATTAAGGAAGCCGATTTGATTGTGATGGGGCCGGGAAGCCTATATACTAGTATATTACCGAATCTTCTAGTTCCTGGTATTGGAGAAGCCGTATGCAGGGCTGAAGCCAAGAAGATGTATATCTGCAATATCATGACCCAGGCAGGGGAAACCCTGGATTATTCAGCAAGCGACCACGTTAAGGCGTTATACGATCATTTAGAAACTCCAAGCATTGATTATATCCTGGTGAACAAGAAACAGGTGCCAAAAGAGGTGCAGGAACGATATAATGAAGAGCAGGCGAGCCCCGTTCATTTCGATGTGGATAAATTAAAGTCCATGGGCTTGGAAGTGATCGCAGAAGAGATACTTTCCTATGACAATCATCTCGTCCGTCATAACACAGAAAAGGTCGCAGATATTATATATTCTTATCTGAAAGAAACAAGCAACTGATACAACAGCAAAAATTTCTTGTGTGAAAGGTTGTGCAAGCGCTTGCTAGGAGGTGATGGGGATGTCGTTTGCGTCCGAAACGAAAAAAGAACTAACCAATATTGAAGTGAAAGATTGCTGTGCAAATGCAGAGTTGTCCGCATTGATTCGAATGAATGGTTCATTATCCTTCTCGAATCAAATGCTCGTCGTCAATATTCAAACCGAAAATGCCGCCATTGCCAGAAGAATATATACTTTGATCAAAAAAGGGTACGACACCCCGGTAGAGCTTCTGGTGAGAAAGAAGATGCGGCTTAAGAAAAACAATGTCTACATTGTACGAATCAAAGAAGATACAAAGATGATCCTCGAGGATTTGAGAATTCTGGGTGAACATTTCACCTTTATCCATAATATATCGGAAGATCTGATTAAGAAAAAATGCTGCAGACGCTCGTATTTACGGGGGGCGTTCCTGGCAGGTGGTTCGGTTAATAATCCGGAAACATCATCGTATCATCTGGAAATCTTTTCTCTATATTCTGAACACAACGAGGCGTTGTCGGAGCTGATGAATTCCTTCGGGTTAAACAGTAAAACCCTTGAAAGGAAGAAAGGCTTCATAACGTATTTAAAGGAAGCGGAAAAAATCACGGAGTTCCTGAATATCATAGGGGCTCATAACGCACTGCTTCGATTTGAAGATGTGCGCATTGTCCGGGATATGAGGAATTCCGTTAATCGTCTTGTGAACTGCGAGACGGCTAATTTGAATAAAACCATCGGTGCAGCCCTGAGACAGGTTGAAAACATCAAATTCATCGAAAAGCATGTAGGATTACAGGTTTTACCCGATAAATTAAGAGAAATAGCCGAGCTGCGAGTGAGCTATCAAGATGTCACTTTGAAAGAACTTGGGGAAATGGTGTCTGGCGGCACCATTAGTAAATCAGGGATTAATCACCGCTTACGGAAAATTGATCAGCTGGCAGACAAGTTAAGAGCGGGAGAAAAGCTGAATACCTAATTAAAGACAAAGGGGAGAGAAATGATTATGGTGGAAAAACAAGTAGAAGTGAAATTAAAGACAGGTCTGCAAGCGCGACCAGCGGCATTATTCGTTCAGGAGGCAAACCGTTTCTCATCTGAAATCTTCTTGGAAAAGGATGGGAAAAAGGTCAACGCAAAAAGTATTATGGGCCTAATGAGCTTAGCCATCTCCACCGGCTCTGCCATCACATTGGTAGCAGACGGAAGCGATGAAGAAGAAGCCCTTGTCGCCCTCGAAGGATTCGTTCAAAAAGAAGCATAACATGAACTTTACAAAAAACCGATGACCAGGGAGTGGTCATCGGTTTTTTTAGTTGGTTGACCTTTAGTTTAAAAAAGCTGTTTTCGCAGGTTTTTTTGCTTTCGTTAGAATAAAAAAGTAGTAGACTGGATGCTGGCTTTTTTCTGTGCAGGCGGTTAGCCTAGGAGATCTCAACTTTCGAGCTATAACGGACAGCCCCTCGAGGCCCCAAGTCTTTTGAACTTTTTTCCATTTAATTCACATCTAAAATGGATGTATTCCCGATTTTTTGTTACATTGTACTTTTCGGGAAGTTCACAGAAAATGGAGAAAAAGACACATATCATTTCCATCCCTCACCTATTAAACAAGAGAATACGAGAGTATAATAAAATGAGTTTGAAAAAAATACATTACATAAAAATGTAATGGAAGCATTTCTATAATATTAAGAGAAGTTTACGATAAAGGAAGACGATGCCGAATGGAAAAATACACAAAGCATTTCTTTAATAATATTCGAAAAAAATTAGAAGAGTGGGAGGCAGCCGCCTCTATCCCTCATGAAGAGGTTTACCGTTTCATCCATTCCATGGCGGGGTCAGCCTCGGTACTGGGTTTACATAAAATCGGTAACAGGGCTCGTGAGTTGATGGATAAGCATAAAGAAAAAGACGAGCGGACGTGGACGATTTCAGAAGTAAAGGAAGAACTGTTTGATATCATCCAGTACTGTTATCACTATTATGAGGAGGAATCATCTGAGCTGTTTCCCGGCAAGCAAAGCAGGGATGGGGAAGAACCCGTTGTGTTGCTCATTGATGATGACACATCTTTCCTTATGTATATGAAGGAGGAGTTGGAGAAGATCGGATGGTACGTCGTTCCGATCGCCAATCCCGATAAGGCCGTCATGTCGTACTATGATGTGAAGCCGGATTGTGCCATTATCGATATATATATGGACGGGACGAATGGATTTGAGGTTCTGGATTTTTTTAAGAAGAAGCTGAAACAGCAGTTCATTCCCACAATTATGGTGAGCGTGGAGAATAGTAAGAAAGTCCGGATGAAGAGTTATCAGATGGGGGCGGATGATTTTATCGCCAAGCCCTTTGAACTTGATGAGTTCATTGTACGGGTGAAACGACAGATGGAACGAAAGAAGCAAATGGAAGAGCTTGTATTAATCGATGAATTGACACGGGTTTATAACCGTAAATACTTGAGTCAGGCATATGCCCAAGTACAAAGCGACTGGACACGCAGAGGGGATTCGTATTGTGTGGCCGTCCTTGATCTGGACCATTTCAAAGGAGTGAACGACCGATACGGGCATTTGATGGGAGATCGGGTGCTGAAAGAATTTGCTTCCCATCTGAAATCCGAAACGAGGATTCAGGACACGGTCTTTCGCTTTGGAGGGGAAGAGTTTATCATCCTGTTCCCTCATACATCTATAAAAGAAGCGTGTACGTTGGTCGATGATATACGTAAAAGATTCAGTCAACTGGTGTTTCAGGCAGATCCGGACTTTTCATGTACTTTCTCTGCAGGAGTTGCAGAAATCGCTGATCCGACGAAGCCATTTAATACGTGGCTAACGCTTGCTGATCATGCCCTTTATGAGGCAAAAAGCAGTGGCAGAAACCTCGTGAAGTTAGATGGAAAGGCAAGGGAGCATACTCCGCATAAAATGTTGAAGATTGCCATTGTCGATGATGATCCGATCATTCGGACGGTGATGAGGGATATCGTGTCGAAGCTGCCAAGTGAGCAGCATACTCAGTATGATATTCACACCTTTAAAGATGGGGCTGCTTTTATTGGATCGGATTGGCATGAGGAAAATCCTTGTCTGGTGATTTTAGACGGGGTGATGCCGAAGATGGACGGCCTGGAAGTACTGGAGCAGCTTCGCTCAAGGAGTGATTCCGATCGTTACAAAGTGCTCATGCTTACCTCCCGGAAAAGTGAGCGGGACATTTCACGATCCCTGCAGCTCGGAGCGGATGACTATATGACGAAACCGTTTAAATTACTTGAGCTCGAGGCCCGTTTAGGTCAAATGCTAAAGAGGATGAGATAAATTGTACTCCCGGGAGCTTTATTATTTTACTGTTGTGCTGGTCAGCTGATGATGGTAATGGGTGATGTTAAGGACTATCCCTTCATCCACTGACAAGTATAGTGCAGTCTACATAACCGATCTGAATGGTGTATGCGAATATAGGTTTCTATATGAAGGCTTGATCGACCAGGTTATTGACATATTAATAGACATTGCAGTGGAGGATGGCAAACCATTGATCGATAGGTTCCATGGCACAGCCTACGGATAAGAAAGTCGGAAGAAAGGTTATCCCCATTTTCATCTGGAATGCTCATGAACGATTGAAGCAGTCTTACTATGAAATGAAAGAAGCTTTTGAGAAAGAAGGGGAATAAAACATGGCGAAAATATTAATTGCGGAAGATGAAGAAGTGCTCCGGATGTTGATGGTGGATACACTTGAAGACGAGGGACATGAGCTTGACGAGGCAGCCGACGGGAAGGAAGCGATCGAGCACATAATGGAGAATGACTATGATCTCATTCTCCTCGACTACATGATGCCTTTATACACAGGACTAGAAGTGATTGAGAAAGTAAGGAAATCTCCTGATAAGAGTACGGTGAAAATTATGATGGTGTCTGCAAAGAGCCAGCAGACGGATAAGGACCTCGTATTGAAATCAGGAGCCGATTATTTCATCGCTAAACCGTACAGTCCTGCAGAACTCGTACAAAGGATTGAGGATATATTGAATGAAGAGAATGAATGAATTTTTTCAAACGAGTTTACGCAATCAATTCATCGGCTTGATGAGCGGCTTTATTGTCATCTTTTTCATTGGGGCAGCTTGTTTGCTCGTATATGATCAATCTCTTACAAATGAGTATCAGGTACAAAGGGATCAACTGAATCGAAAAGAAGACGTTGCCGAACAATTAGATAGAGACTTTCAAAAGGCATTCTTTGATGCGAGGGGATATCTTGCATTTGGAAGGCAGGAATTCAAAGAAAGTATTTTTGATCAAGAGAAAAAAGTCGCTGACACGGTGACGAAGTTAAGGGAATTACAAACAGAATCTGAAGATCAACTTTTCCTAAGAGACGTTGAGGAATTTTCGACTCTTTATTTTAAGGAAATGGTCCCGAATGTCATCAGCTATTTCGAAAAAGGGGATAGCGAGGCCGTGAAAGATGTATCGGCTGATGGTGCAACAGCTACAATTGAAACCTTTCAAACACAACTCAATATGTATGTGGACTCCATTGAACAGAGTAAGCGAAATGCTTATGATGAGTTGAAACGGAAAGAGTCTTTAAGTCAAACAGCCTTTGTCATCTTTATTTTTCTCATGCTCCTTGTGCTGATGCGAATGATGCGAATGATAGCAAAACAAATCGGCCAGCCCCTCAATCAGGTGGCATCAGCTGCAGAACAGATTGCAGAAAACGAATCATACCAGCAATGGTCTTTTGAAAACAAACGTAAAGATGAAATTGGTAAGATGTCCAGGGCATTTGAAAAGATGATTTATAAAATCCAGGAGAAAGAAGAGCATCTACTTGCCCAGAATGAGGAGTTGGTCGCCCAGCAGGATGAGTTGGAATCCCAGCAATCGGAGCTTGAGCATCTGCTTAGCATCACGAAGAATCGTGAATCACAGCTGGAGCGCAGAAATGAATTCATTCGCGGGATATCGAGTTCCTTAAACAAACAGGAAGTTTTAGAAAGCATTGTTAAAAGTATGAGTCATGTAATGGACGCCACCCGCGGTATGATTGTCCTTATGAATGATCAAAAGTCGAGTGCCTCCTTCGGTATATCCGAAAAAGGGGTGATGCAGTTCTTAACGTATATTAATAATGGGATCCATCAAAGGTTGTTTGATTCTAGAGAACCATTTTCCCTTAAACGGGAAATGACCCCTTCAGAAAAAGGGTACTATGAAGAGACCTTATATTCGTATGATTTGTTCCTGCCGATCCTTTCCGTTGATCAACAGGTGGAGGCCATCATGGTATTCAGCCGATTCGGGCAGGATTTCACCAAACAGGAACGGGAAGAATATATGGGCTTGGGGAAACAAATCTCCATCTCCTTGCAGAAAATCACCATTTTTGAAGAGTCCGAGACCAACCGTCAATTAACACAGGACATTTTAAATAACATTCAAGAGGGGATACAACTCATTGATATGGATGGCAACAACTTATTAATGAATACGAAATTATCCGCTTTGATCGAGGGTGAGATTGACGAGCTTCAACAGACATGCTATCAAACATGGAAACAGGCACTGATGGATCGGGTCGAAAATAAAGAAAAACTGGATGAGTATTATGAAACCATTGTGAAGGATGGGAAGACAGGCAAACATCTTCTTACCTATCACCTGGTGGATAGCAAAGAAGTATTTCAGGTGTATTCTGAATCTCTCTATCGTGGAGAAGAGCAGATAGGCACGATCTTTGTGCACCGGAATATCACGAAAGAATTCGAAGTCGATCAAATGAAATCGGAGTTTGTCAGCACCGTCAGTCATGAACTTCGCACCCCTCTTTCTAGTGTGCTTGGTTTTACGGAGCTGATGCTGACCAAGGAGTTAAAGCCGGAAAGAACAAAGAAATACTTAACGACAATTTATCAAGAAGCAAAGCGGTTAACATCCCTTATCAACGATTTCCTTGACGTCCAACGCATGGAGTCTGGACGGCAAACCTTCGAGAGGAAATTTGAGGATGTCGTCCCGGTCATTCAGCAGGTGATCGATACCCAAAAGGTCAACGCGCCCTATCACTCTTTCAATATCGCAAGGGAGACGGATTGTACGATCGTCCTTGGGGATCGAGATAAATTGTCACAGGCATTCACCAATCTGATCAGCAATGCCATCAAATATTCTCCCGATGGGGGTACCATCACCATCCTATTCCGTGAAGGAGAAGAAAGCATTCTCATCGATATCCGTGATGAAGGTCTTGGCATACCACAGGACGCGATTCCAAACCTGTTCACCAAATTTTATCGGGTCGATAATACGGATCAGAGAAGAATCGGAGGTACCGGATTGGGTCTGACCATCGTGAAGGAAATCATTGAAACCCATGATGGGGAGATCAGTGTTTCATCTGAAGAAGGTAAAGGAAGTGTGTTTACCATCTGTTTGCCGATGGTGACCATCGAAACCTATAAAGAGGATGAACATTGCGGGGAAGGGATGAATATTATCGTCATTGAAGATGATATTAATCTTGCATCTTTACTCAAAGCCGAGCTTTCCGACAGTGGTTTCAAGGTGCAGCATACCCCGTCGGGAAGGGAAGCTTTAACCAAAATGCAGGAAGAGAAACCCGATGCTGTCGTTCTGGATATTATGCTTGAAGGAAGTATGTCGGGGTGGGATGTCCTTGAGAAAATTAAATCGGACCAACAACTTGCGCAAATACCAATCATCATTTCTTCAGCGTTAGATGAAAAAGAAAAAGGACTAACGCTTGGAGCCAATGATTATTTAGTTAAACCATATCACCCCAGTAAGCTGTCCAAAACCATTTTACATCTGTTGTTGAAAAAAGGGGTGGACGGTGAAATCTTAGTTCCGGTTGAGGAAAAACGGGTGACAGACTAAAATAAAAACCCCCTTAACGGTCCATTCCGTGAGGGGGTTTCTGTCGTATTACTTATTATTCATATCGTTGCGAGTGATGATGCGATCGATCAATCCATATTCAAGGGCTCTTTCAGCTGTCATGAAGTTATCGCGATCCGTGTCTTTTGAAATCACTTCAAGAGGTTGACCAGTGCGATCAGCCAGGATTTGATTCAGTTTTTCACGAAGGAATAGAATACGCTTAGCTGCGATTTCGATTTCCGTTGCCTGACCTTGTGCTCCACCAAGTGGCTGATGGATCATCACTTCAGCGTTTGGAAGGGCTAAGCGCTTACCTTTTGCACCTGCTGCAAGAAGGAACGCACCCATTGAAGCAGCCATACCGATACAGATCGTTTGCACATCAGGTTTAATGTATTGAATCGTATCGTAGATCGCCATACCTGCCGTGATGCTTCCGCCGGGAGAGTTTATGTAGATCGAAATATCTTTCTCCGGGTTTTCCGATTCAAGGAAAAGAAGCTGTGCGACAATGGAGTTCGCCACGTTGTCGTCGATCCCGCTTCCAAGCATGATGACACGGTCTTTCAATAAACGTGAATAAATGTCATACGCACGTTCACCGCGGTTTGTTTGTTCAATTACTGTAGGAATTAAATTCATCCTCGTTCCTCCTTAGAAAATCTTTTTTATTTTTTAGAGTTTCTTATTCACTTTGTACTGTAATCATACACCCATGGTCAATAAAGGTCAAACTAAACGCTTCCTTTATCACCCTGTATATAAATCCTTTCTACATGATACCCATTGATTCCTTTTTTAAACGGGAGGGTGTTTGTAAAGTTTATGGATTCAGTAGGAGATTAATCCACTAAAAATAGTGAACGATCTTAAGATGGGTGAAGTGTGAAAACAAGATCGTTCCTTTCCACTGCAGGCACTTGCTTTCCGCGGGGCGTGAGTTGAGCCTCCTCGGGCTTTTGCCCTGTGGGGTCTCAACTTTCCCGCTTTTCCCGCAGGAGTCAAGTGCCTTCCGCTTCAATCCACTCTGTGGTTCTGTATATGGATAGATAATGAGTAAAGTAACCCCTGATAGAATTAACATGCATAGAAATATTCTCCGCACCCTTTAAAAGATATTAATAGGTGATCAAAATAGACATAAACCATAATATCTATTGCAAACAAGAGATATCTGGCTTATAATATATATTCGTGACGGTTATTTATTTCGTGCCCTCGTGGTGCAACGGATAGCACGTAAGATTCCGGTTCTTAAAATGGGGGTTCGATTCCCTCCGAGGGCGTACCAAAGACCTTGTGTTTGTTGAGTTTATCAACGGGCATAGGGTCTTTTTTATGTTGTTTGATTGCTTTTTAATTGTTTCAACCATGCAACGCCAAACTGGTTCAATGGTTTATTCATAGAATTCTAGAAATTTAGCTGTTCACTATGTACTTACCAGATTGTACTTGTTTTTTCATTGACAGGTGTGCCCTGGTGTTAATCATATAGTAACTTTTGAATCCTTCTGTCGTTCTCACACTGTTAGATTTTCACAAAAACAATAATAAAAAACACCTCCAAAAGGTGGAGATGAATTTTATTATTTATTCACAATGCTGTTATATGTTTTTACGGTCAAAACATAATAAAGGAAATAAATACCGATAAAAGCAAGCGTAGCGGTCAGCATCGGGACAAACATTTTAGCTCCTATCAGGTTTGACAGAAAGTTGCTTGTAAAATGTAGGATTGCTGCTCCGTGTACTAATCCAACTAATAGAGGTAAGCCAAAGATGAACAGTGTTTGTTTTTGTATCGATTTTGAGAGTTCTTTTTTGCCAACACCAATCTTTCGCAATATTTCGTACTCGGATTTTACTTCATTGGCTTCGGTCAGCTGTTTGAAATAGATGATACTTCCTGTCGCAGCAAGGAATACCAATCCTAAAAATCCCATGATAAATAGGTTGAGGGCATTTCCTTCTTTTCCCTCTTTATACTCAACGTAATAGGTTGGTGATACCTGAAAATCTTCGCCAACCAAGATACTTAATTCCTTCGACGTTTTAGCCGTGGTTTGTTCATCCACCACTTCATATGCTTTATAGACAAGGGGAGTTGATACACTGGATAATTGTTTAAATTTCCCATTGCTTACCACTATGAAAAAATCAGGAAATTCAAAGGGGAGAACATGGCCTTCAACCATGTCGACCATTTTTAGCATTCCGCCGAAATCAGGCTCCAGAGCAATTGTTTCACCCTGAAAATCATGATCCGTAAACTTCGTTAAACGTGGTTTAATCACAGCCGCTTCATTTCCACTAAGTGAAACAGTATCTTTGCGATCTAGTGCTGATGATACAGAATTAAACGTTTCTTCTGAAATGATTTTCATGGGATCTGTGAGGTAATCCAGGTTGAAGGAAAGTTTACCTTTCGCTTCCACCACAGGAATGGTCAGTTGGGCAACAACTGGATGGTTTCGATCTTCTTTAACGATTGCTTCAACCTTTTTATCAAAAGTGTCCCCGTGGGAGAGATGGGAATAACTAAATGGAACATCTTCTTTTGCTTGCCGTTCATTGCCATAGTACCCTCCGTAAGTAGCTCCGAAGAAGCTGATGGTTGCCGCGCTCAAAATCGCAATGAGTGTAAACGTGCGTGCATTTCCTTTAAGACGGAAAATTAATTGAGCTGTTTCTATCAAATTTGTACCTTTATAGTAGTAGCTTTTATTTTTTTGCGTCATTTTTAATAATGAAACGGTCACGAAGCGGAAGAATAAGTGAGTTCCAAGGATAAGAATGATCAAAGCCGTACCGTAATTTAATTGTATATATTCGTTGGTCAATTCTTCTGGAAAAGGTCTCAAAATCAGCCAGTAACTGATCACAAGCAAAAGGATGCCGATAGTACTTGAAAGAAGAGAGGATTTTGGAATTTGCTCTCCTTTTTTAGCTGCGTTGAATAACTCTATTAACTTGAATCGGTAAATCAAGCGATATCCCTGAATAGAAGTAAACAGGATAATCACCATGAATACAATGGCTGTCTGAGCGATCGCTTCGATTGACATTCCGAAATCTATCTCAGATGTGGATCCCATAAGATGAATCAAGATCATTGAAAATAATTTTGATAAAATGGTTCCAAAAAGTATTCCTACAGCTAGAGCAAGGATTCCCATAATTAAATTTTCATAAAACAACAGTCTTCCTATGGTCTTCTTTTTTAGCCCCAACATAGAATAGAGTCCGACTTCTTTCTTCCGCTTTCTCATAAAGAAAGAGTTGGAGTAGAGAATGAAGACAGCAGCAAAAACGATTAAGACAAATGAGGCTGCCATGAACATAAAGTTCATTGTATCGGAGAGCAAAATATTTTCCTGTATTTTCTCGCTGTACTGAAGGGAAACAAAAGTAAAGTAAATGACCATACTGAAGACAAGAGAAATAAAGTAAACGAGATAACTGCTGAAATTTCCTTTTATGTTCTTTTTTGCTAAACTAAATAGAGTCACGTATTCCACCCCCAATGGCAGACAATACATCCAATATCTTATTAAAGAATTCTTTTCTGGAACCTTTTCCCCTCACCAGTTCTGTGAAAAGCTTGCCGTCTTTGATAAACAGAACACGCTTGCAGTAACTTGCTGCAAAAGCATCGTGCGTTACCATTAAGATGGTGGCTTCATCTTGCTCACTCAATTCTCTTAAGGCTTCCAATAAATCCGTTGCAGATTTAGAATCCAAAGCACCTGTAGGCTCATCGGCTAAAACCAGGCTGGGATTGGTCACAATTGCACGAGCAGCTGCTGTCCGTTGCTTTTGACCACCTGAAATTTGATAGGGATATTTTTCTAATATGGACTGAATACCAAACTTTCCTGTTACTTGTTGAACTCTAGACTCCAAATCATTTATATTTAGTTTTGCCAGGGCCAAAGGCAGCAAAATATTTTCCTTCACCGTAAGGGAATCTAATAGGTTATAATCCTGAAAGATAAAGCCAAGCTTATCTCTTCGGAAGGAGGATTCTGCATCTTCCTGCATATTAAGAATGCTTTCCCCATCAATGAATATGTCGCCGGAAGTTGGCTGGTCGATGGTTGCCAGTATATTTAAAAGTGTGGATTTCCCTGCTCCGGAAGGCCCCATGATGCCGACGAATTCACCTTTTGATACCTCCAGGTCAATTTCTTCTAACGCAGTAAATAAATTACCTTTTGCACCGTATATTTTTTTCAATTGAATGGCTTGTAAAATTGTACTCATATATTTTCCTCCATTTGAAGCTTTAATGATTTCTTATAGTTTTCATTGTATGAGATATCAATAGACTTCTACCTTACAGATCGGTGTTTTAACCTTACATTTTTGTCATGATTATATACCTGGCCATCATTTTATATAGTATAGGAAAGAGAATAAGCAATTATCAATTGATCATTTTAGATTTTGGAGGAAGACATATTGAAAATCATGATAGTAGAAGATGAGAAAACAATTAGAGATCTGCTGGAAGAAACAATCTTGAAGTGGGGATTTGATGTAATCAAAACTGAAGACTTCCATCATGTGTTTCAGCAATTTGCTAACGAAAATCCACAATTGCTACTATTGGATATTAACCTGCCTGCCTTTGATGGATTCTACTGGTGCCATAAAATTAGAGAAATTTCAAGTGTACCTATCATATTCATCTCTTCCCGAAGCACCACTATAGACATGATTATGGCCATGAACATGGGCGGGGATGATTATATTCAAAAGCCTTTTGATACAGATGTTTTAATGGCTAAAGTCAATGCTCTACTGCGCCGTTCGTATTCCTATATAAATATAGAACCAAACATTCTGGAGCATTCTGGTGTAGTTTTGAATATGAAGGATTGGGAGCTTTCTTTTGACGGCAATGAAAGCGAATTGACCAAAACAGAATTCACCATTTTAAAAATGCTCTTACAGAATAAAGGATCCGTCGTTAGCAGGACGAAGCTGATGAGGACTCTATGGAAAGATGAAAGCTTTGTTGATGACAACACATTGACGGTGAATATTACTCGTTTGAGGAAAAAGCTGGCCGATTTAGGTAAAGATCATTTCATTAAAACCAAAAAAGGTGAAGGGTATATCGTCCAATGAGTTTTTTAGATTATTTAAAAGATAAGCGGTATTTCTTTACGTTTTATCTTTGTGTGATGGTATTCATTTCTCTTGTGCTCGTCTTCCACAATGATCAGGTTTCAGGTTTTTCATTGATGCTGTATATCAACATCAGCAATTTCCTTCTTCTCCTGCTTTATATCATTGTAGGATTCTTTTATAGAAAAAAGTTTCACAGTGAATTTAAAATTTTGGTAGAAAGTAACCATGAAGAAGTGCTGGCCATTTTGCCCGATGCACAAAAGCTGGAGCAAAGACTATTTTTGAATTTGTTTCAAAAGATCCTCGTTAATTATCAAAAGCAGCTTCAGAATCAATATGAAGAAAAGAGGGAGCAACAAGAATTCATCATGTCATGGATTCATGAAGTGAAGCTTCCGATTGCAGCAAGCAGGCTTCTTATAGAAAATAGCGAAGGGAAATCCATGGAGTATTTGGCAGATAAATTTGAAGATGAACTGAATAAGATTGATGATTATGTTGAGCAGGCACTTTTTTATTCACGTATTGATTCATTTTCAAAGGACTATTTTATTAGGGAAGTTCAGGTTAATAAAATCATTAAAAACAGCATAAAAAAATATGCAAAACTCTTTATTAATAAAGGGATCCGTTTAAACATGGAGGATGCAGAGCAAAACGTTCAAAGTGACAGTAAATGGCTCGGTTTTGTCATCGATCAAATCATAGCGAACTCATTAAAATATACTGATGCTACCGGCATAATTTCTATTCGTTTCGAGGAAGATTCCAAGGAAAAGAGAATTCTTATTGAAGATAACGGAATTGGAATTAATGCCGAAGACATGCACCGCATATTTGAAAAGGGCTTTACAGGAGAAACCGGCAGAAACTACACTAAGTCAACTGGAATGGGACTTTATCTTGCCCGGAGATTGGCCAATAAATTGGGTCATGACCTATCAATTGAATCGGAGAAGGATGTATTCACAAGGACAACGATCCATTTCCCGAAGGTTAGGAGTTATTTATCATTCTAAAAGGAGTAAACATTTATTCCAAGTTGGGTATGACCTGGTGTTTGGTCAGCACAATAGATAAGTGAACAAAAATATGTCAGGATTGCTTACTTGGATAATAGTAAATATGAACCGTTTAGCTCTGACTCCCAATTGCTTCTTTAAAGGGTGAGGGGAACTGCGTAGAATCCTACTGAAAACGGGCGTTCCGGGACCCTGGAAGCAAAGCTGAGGAGGCTCGGCCGAACGTCCGTGGAAAGCGGAGCCGTTCCCCTCACCCTGCAGCAAACACTCCATGTCAGAGCATGAGCAAATAGGGAATATGTAATCATAACCACAATCTTTGTTATACCATGAATAAGGAACTTATATATAGCTGAAAAAAAGAGGAACATTGGGAGGAGCATATATGTTAAGGAGTAATCTCATTGCTGATGTAGCAAATAGGATATTGAGTTTAAAAATAAATCATCCCATCCGTGTTGGAGTTAGTGGAGTAACAGCATCTGGAAAAACAACTTTTGCAAATGAGCTTGAGAAGGAACTTCTCTGCAGAAAAAAGAAGGTTATTAGAACAAGTATAGATAATTTTCATAACCCAAGAAACATCCGATACAGAAAGGGGAAGGAATCAGCGATTGGCTATTATGAGGATGCCCATGATTACGAGTCTTTTAAGAAAAGGCTTTTAATTCCTCTGGGACCGAATGGAAATCTTCAATGCCAAACCATGTCTTTGGATTTAGTGAAAGATGAGTATGTTAATACAGAAATAAAAGTAGCAACCAAGGATATGGTTTTAATTGTAGATGGAACCTTTCTATTCAAGAAGGACTTAAGTAACCTGTATGATTTTAAAATCTTCGTTCATACTGACTTTGAATTAGCGAAACAAAGAGGTGCTAAACGGGAAGAAGGAATTTTTGGAAGCTATGAAGAAGCTGAAAGAATGTTCGTTAAAAGGTATCATGCAGCTTCAAAGCTCTATTTAGAGGAACATGTACCTCAATTGCATGCGGATGTTGTCATTAACAATAATAATATAAATGATCCAGACTTTATTTAGAATAATCCTCTTTTTCCATTACTTGTGGAGGCAATAAAGGAAGTATGCAATTATAACCTAAAACAGCCATTGTGATGACAGAATTCCCCAAACGAGTCACTAATAGATCCTATGTTAACCAGTAAATTCCCATTAACGAACCACCCATTTTAATGTAGAATAAAGAAATGGGAGGTTAGTAATCATGAATTTGAAAGCAGGATTATTTCAAAATCAACAACTGAAACTTCAAATGACGCAACAGCTTTCTCAAGCGATCACCATCCTCCAATATTCTACGATGGAACTGAATGCTTATCTTGAAGCCAAGCAATTAGAGAACCCCCTTATACAAATAGAACCGCCAAAAAAAGACCCCCTCCATCAACGAGAACCTTTTACGTATAAACGACAGGCCGGCAATCAAGAAAATACGGTGGATTGGTATGAGTATGTGTCCGTACCCAAGAGAACTCTTATGGATGTATTATCTGTTCAATTGAATTTGAAATCGCTTACTTCTTTAGATAAAAAAGTTATGGAAGAATTGATATACAGCTTGGATGACAATGGGTATTTGAGAGTAGACGAAGAATCCTTCACTGAAAAACATGGTTTGGAATTGGAGCAACTAGAAAACTATATTAATAGGATTCAGGAATTGGAACCAGCTGGCATAGGAGCGAGATCCCTGAAGGAGTGTCTATCCCTTCAGCTTCAGAGGAAAGAAGATGTTCCCCTTCTCGCTACAATGATTATAGAGAACCATTTTCAAGCTTTTGCTGAAAAGAAGTGGAAGGCAATCGCCAAGGAACTTGCTGTTGAGCTAAAAGACATTCAGAAGGCAGCGGATTTTATCCGGCATTGCAATCCAAGACCCGGATCGGAATATTCACAGCATATCGCTGAATACATTATTCCTGAGCTGGTGGTGAACGTGGTCGACGGGCATACCGTGGCCGTGTCGTTATATGATGGGACAACCGTTAACGTCACTTATAATGAAGAATACACAGATTTCCAAAAAGCTCACCCCGATAAAGAAGTTCAGTCCTACCTTCAGGAAAAGGAGCAGGATTTCCAGTGGCTGCTCCAAAGCTTACGCCAGCGAAAGCAAACGATCCTGAAAGTGGGGAGGATGCTTGCTGAGAAGCAAAAAGCATTCTTCTTAAAAGGTCCATCAGCGATTCAGCCACTGACATTAAAGCAGGTGGCCGATGAAATCGATGTTCATGAATCGACCATCAGCCGTGCCGTTAAGGGTAAATATATGCAAACCCCTTATGGGATCTTCGAATTGAAGTACTTCTTTACCTCGGCGATTAAATCGGTCAGACTCGAGGATTCAGAGGCAGCTTCTGCCAGAACGGTGAAAAATGAGCTCCAAAAGCTGATTGAGGAAGAAGATAAGAAAAAGCCTCTCTCAGACCAGAAAATTGTGAATCTACTATTGGATAAAGGGTATGAGGTTTCCCGAAGGACCATTGCCAAATACCGCGATCAAATGGGCATCACATCTTCTACGATGAGGAAAAGGTATGAATAGCTCGATTCGGCTGGTGCCAGGCACCAACAGTGAGTCCGGTGCCTGGTACCAGGCAGCGAAAAAGTGCCTGGCACCGGACCCAAACCAACCTAGTATAAAGTGAGGTACGTACATGAACCCTGTCACATTCTATACACGAACCCAATGCGGATTATGCGAAGATGCAAAAATCACCTTAAAGCTTCTCCAGGAAGAATTGGAATTCAATATAAACGAAATCGACATCGATGAAAGTGATGATCTGACAGAACGTTTTGGACTCATGATCCCGGTCGTAGAACTGGACGGGGAAATCCTTCAGTATGGGCAAATTGATTATTTTACGCTAAGCAAGCGTTTACATGAAAAAACCCGATAGTTTCTAGTTGAATTACGATTCATACCCTGATAAAATAAATCTTGAAAGCAGGGATGAATTTTTTTTGGAGGTAGTGGGACATAATATGTCTATATGGGACTTTTAAGGTCCAACATATCCACAAACTTCATTTGAAGGAGCTTTTATCTATGGAATCTTTAATTGACATACAAAAGCGATTATTACCTGACCTGCTTGAAGTTATGCAAAAGAGGCATCAAATTCTACGTTCCATCCGGTTCATGCAGCCTGTCGGACGCAGAAGCCTGGCCCAGAATATGGGCCTGACAGAACGCGTACTGAGAAGTGAAGTGGAGTTCCTGAATAATCAAGATCTTATTGATATCAAAACCTCTGGCATGATCATGACAGAGGAAGGTATTCAGCTTTTAGAGAACCTTGAAAGAATGATGAGGGAGATATCCGGAATCAACGTAATGGAACAGGAATTAAAATCGTTACTTAATCTTCATGAAATTGTAATTGTTCCTGGGAATAGTGATGAGTCTCCTTGGGTAAAAGAAGAATTAGGGCGTGCGTCAGCTTCTAGTATGAAACGCCGACTTAAGGGAAATACTATCATCGCTGTGACTGGAGGTTCGACGATGGCAGCCGTAGCAGAAAGGCTGACACCTGCTTTCTCTGATGAAACCTTGTTTGTTCCTGCTCGAGGTGGAATCGGGGAAGATGTTAAGAACCAGGCCAACACTATATGTGCCAAGATGGCTGAGCATACCGGAACGCGTCATCGTGTTTTATATGTGCCTGATCAGGTTAGTAAAGAAGTATACAAATCCTTTATGAAAGAACCGATGATCAAAGAGGTTCTGAATCTGATCAAATCCGCTAACATGGTTCTCCATGGAATTGGAGATGCTATCACAATGGCTGAAAGACGAAAGACCACTGATGAGGATTTTGAGAAAATTACAGGTGGTCATGCTGTCGGGGAAGCGTTTGGATATTATTTCGACGAAGCGGGTGAAGTGGTACATAAGGTGCCGACGATCGGCCTGCAGTTAGAAGATTTAAGTCACATCGAAAATGTCATCGCCGTCGCAGGCGGCAGCTCGAAGGCGAAAGCGATCCGGGCGTATATGAAGAGTGCTCCACCGAAAACCGTGCTCATCACGGATGAAGGAGCTGCGAGAGAGCTTTTAAAAGGGTAAGCCCTTTTGAAATATAAAAAAATCATCCTTAACTATCTAAAGGAGGAAATTATTCATGGTAACAAAAATTGGTATTAACGGATTTGGACGTATCGGACGTAATGTATTCCGTGCAGCACTTAAAAATAACGACGTAGAGGTAGTAGCGGTTAATGACTTAACTGATGCAAACATGCTTGCGCACCTTTTACAATATGATACAGTTCACGGAACTCTTCAAGAGAAAGTAACTGTTGACGGTGACTACCTTGTAGTCGGCGGTAAAAAAGTAAAAGTATTAGCTGAGCGCGATCCTGCTCAACTTGCTTGGGGAGATCTTGGTGTAGATATCGTTGTTGAATCTACCGGACGCTTCACGAAGCGTGCAGACGCAGCGAAACACATTGAAGCTGGTGCGAAGAAAGTCATCATTTCTGCTCCTGCATCTGATGAAGACATCACAGTGGTTATGGGTGTTAACGAAGACAAATATGACGCGGCTAGCCACGATGTTATCTCTAACGCATCTTGTACTACAAACTGCTTAGCGCCATTCGCTAAAGTTCTTAACGATAAATTCGGAATCAAACGTGGAATGATGACTACTATCCACTCTTACACAAACGACCAACAAATCTTAGACTTACCGCATAAAGATTACCGTCGTGCACGTGCAGCTGCTGAGAACATGATTCCAACAACGACAGGTGCTGCGAAAGCTGTATCTCTTGTTCTTCCTGAGCTTAAAGGGAAACTGAACGGTGGAGCTGTTCGTGTTCCGACTCCAAACGTTTCTCTAGTAGATTTAGTTGCTGAACTTGATAAGAACGTAACGGCTGAAGATGTAAATGCAGCTCTTAAAGAAGCGGCTGAAGGCGATCTTAAAGGAATTCTTGCTTACAGCGAAGAGCCTTTAGTATCAACTGACTACAACGGCAGCCCGGCTTCTTCTACAATCGATGCCCTTTCTACGATGGTTCTGGAAGACAACATGGTGAAAGTCATTTCTTGGTATGACAACGAGAGCGGATACTCTAACCGTGTAGTAGATCTTGCTGGTTATATCGCTTCTAAAGGACTTTAATTCATAAAGTTTTGTAAATTGACATCATTTGCATGGTGATTGATGGATAAATTTTGTCCCACCATCTATAATGAAGATGAGATAAAGGGGAGCGGGGAAGATTCCCCTCTCCCTTTTCTTATTGTTGTTTCTATTTTTTTGAAAAAGATGTAGAAATTGAAAACTGAAGGAGGCCTTTACGATGAACAAAAAGTCGATTAAAGATGTCGATGTAAGAGGGAAACGCGTATTTTGCCGTGTAGACTTCAACGTACCGATGTCTGAAGGCAAGATCACAGATGAAACCCGCATTCAAGCTGCTCTTCCTACTATTAAATACTTAGTGGATGGCGGAGCGAAAGTCATTCTGGCTAGTCACTTAGGCCGTCCGAAAGGTGAAGTGGTGGAAGAACTGCGATTAACGCCTGTGGCTGAAAGACTTTCCGAGCTTCTCGGGAAAGATGTAGCCAAAGCAGATAAAGCTTATGGTGAAGCTGTTCAATCGAAGATCAGCAACATGTCTGAAGGTGATGTCCTTGTGCTGGAAAACGTTCGCTTCTATCCAGGGGAAACAAAGAATGACCCTGAGCTTGCGAAAGAATTTGCAGCTCTTGCAGACCTTTATGTGAACGATGCATTTGGTGCTGCTCACCGTGCGCATGCTTCTACTGAAGGAGTTGCCAAGCATCTTCCAGCTGTTGCAGGCCTTCTGATGGAGAAAGAGCTTGACGTATTAGGAAAAGCTCTATCAAACCCTGAACGCCCATTTACAGCAATCGTGGGTGGAGCAAAAGTAAAAGACAAAATTGGTGTCATTGACAACCTATTAGATAAAGTGGATAACCTGATCATCGGCGGAGGACTTGCTTACACATTTGTGAAAGCCCAAGGTCATGAGGTAGGGAAATCCCTTCTTGAAGAAGACAAAATTGATTTGGCTAAGCAATTCATGAAAAAAGCAGAAGATAAAGGTGTTAAATTTCTTATGCCTGTTGATGTAGTCGTTGCTGATGACTTCTCAAATGATGCAAATACGAAGGAAGTGGGTATCGATTCGATTCCTTCTGATTGGGAAGCACTTGATATCGGGCCAAAAACCAGAGCGTTATTCCAGGACACGATTAAAAGCTCTAAGCTTGTCATCTGGAACGGACCGATGGGAGTATTCGAATTAGAAACATTTGCAAATGGAACGAAAGCCGTAGCGGAGGCGTTAGCTGATGCAACAGATACATATTCTGTTATCGGTGGCGGTGACTCTGCAGCAGCCGTTGAGAAATTCGGTTATGCTGACAAGATGAGTCATATTTCTACAGGTGGTGGAGCATCACTCGAATTCATGGAAGGAAAAGAACTTCCTGGAGTAGTAGCTCTTAACGATAAATAATCTCTTCATCAAAGACCAACAATTTTGCTGAAACGATTTGAAAAACAGAAAGGATGAGTACAATGCGTAAACCGATTATTGCAGGTAACTGGAAAATGAATAAAACGCTTGGAGAAGCTAAATCCTTTACTGAGGAAGTAAAAGGACTTGTGCCTGATCAAGAAGTGGTTGATTCTGTTATTTGTTCACCAGCCCTATTCTTAGAAAGCCTGGTGAACTTAACAAAGGATACAAAAGTGGCAATTGGTGCTCAAAACATGCACTTTGAAGAGAACGGAGCGTTCACAGGAGAGGTTAGTCCTGTCGCCCTTGCTGACTTAGGTGTACAATATGTCATCCTTGGACACTCTGAACGTCGTGAAATGTTCAATGAAACAGACGAGTCAGTGAACCAAAAGACGCTTGCTGCTTTCAAACACGGATTAACACCGATTGTTTGTGTAGGTGAAACACTGGAGCAACGTGAAAATAACGAAACAAAAGACCTTGTAGGAAATCAAGTGAAAAAAGCCCTTGCTGGACTTTCAGAAGATCAAGTGAACCAAACGGTTATTGCGTACGAACCAATCTGGGCAATCGGCACAGGTAAATCGTCCACGGCTGAAGATGCCAACGAAGTATGTGCTCATATCCGTCAAGTTGTTGCAGGAGAATTTTCTCAAGGCGCAGCAGACGCAGTGAGAATTCAATACGGCGGTAGTGTAAAGCCGGCCAACATCAAGGAATACATGGCTCAATCCGATATCGATGGTGCCCTTGTAGGTGGAGCGAGCCTTGAACCACAAAGCTTCCTGCAATTGTTAGAAGGTGCAAGTAACAATGAGTAAGTCACCAGTAGCATTGATCATCTTAGATGGTTTTGCTTGCCGTAACACGAAAGAAGGGAACGCTGTCGCACAGGCGAACAAACCGAACTTTGACCGCCTGTGGAACCAGTACCCTCATAATCAACTGACAGCTAGTGGCGAAGCGGTGGGGCTTCCTGAAGGTCAGATGGGGAACTCTGAAGTTGGTCACTTGAATATCGGTGCAGGACGTATCGTGTACCAAAGTTTGACCCGTGTGAATTTAGCCATCCGGGAAGGTGAATTCGAACAGAATACCACTTTCCTCGATGCTATCAATCACGCGAAGGAAAAAGGAACGAATCTTCATATCTTTGGACTACTTTCGGATGGCGGAGTGCACAGTCATATCGAGCATCTTTATGCCCTTCTTGGTTTAGCGGCCAGAGAAGGTATGAAAGATGTCTATGTCCACGCCTTCCTTGATGGTCGAGACGTCGGCCCTCAAACGGCGAAGAAGTATATTGAAGATGCACAAGCGAAAATGAAAGAAATTGGCGTAGGACAATTTGCAACGATATCAGGTCGTTACTATTCAATGGACCGGGATAAGCGTTGGGAACGTGTAGAGAAATCCTACCGTGCCATGGTGTATGGTGAAGGCCCAAGCTATCATGATCCCATTGAACTTGTAAACGATTCATATGAAAATGGAATCTACGACGAATTCGTGCTTCCTTCTGTGATCACGAAAGAAGATGGAGAGCCGGTTGCAACGATTAAAGACCAAGATGCTGTTATCTTCTACAACTTCCGTCCGGACCGTGCCATCCAAATCTCGAATACATTTGCCAATGCAGATTTCCGATCATTTGAACGAGGGGACAAATCCCCGAAAGGCCTTCACTTTGTCTGCTTAACCAAGTTCAGTGAAACCGTTAATGGATTTGTTGCATTCAAACCGACAAACCTTGATAACACACTGGGTGAAATTCTTTCACAAAACGGACTGAAACAATTACGAATTGCGGAAACTGAGAAATATCCTCATGTCACGTTCTTTATGAGTGGTGGACGTGAAGATGAGTTCCCGGGAGAGAAACGAATCCTGATCGATTCTCCCAAAGTGGCAACGTATGACTTGAAGCCTGAGATGAGCGCGTATGAAGTTACAGATGCCTTACTCGAAGAGATTCGCGAAGATCGTCAGGATGCGATCATCCTGAATTTTGCCAATCCGGATATGGTTGGCCATTCCGGCATGCTTGAACCGACGATAAAAGCGATTGAAACAGTGGATGAATGTCTAGGTAAGATCATCGATCTCATTACTGAAAAAGGCGGTACAGCCATCATCACAGCAGACCATGGGAATGCAGATGAAGTACTGACAGAAGAAGGCAAGCCAATGACGGCACATACAACGAATCCGGTTCCTGTCATCGTGACAAAAGAAGGAGTAGAGCTTCGTGACGGTGGAATCCTTGGAGACCTTGCCCCAACAATGTTAGATCTATTAAATGTAAACCAACCAGACGAAATGACTGGAACATCATTAATTAAAAAATAAGGAGAGATTCTAAATGCCATTTATTACAGACGTATATGCACGTGAAGTATTGGATTCACGCGGTAACCCAACAATCGAAGTAGAAGTTTACACACAATCAGGTGCGTTCGGACGCGCTCTAGTTCCATCAGGAGCTTCAACTGGTGAATACGAAGCCGTTGAACTTCGTGACGGAGAAAAAGACCGCTACCTCGGTAAAGGGGTACAACAAGCAGTCGATAACGTTAACAACGAAATCGCTGAAGAACTTATCGGTTATGACATCACGGAACAAGTAGCCATCGACCAAGCGATGATTGCTCTTGACGGTACAGAGAACAAAGGGAAATTAGGTGCCAACGCAATCCTTGGTGTATCCATGGCTGTTGCCCGTGCTGCTGCTGACTTCTTCGGAGTGGAATTATACCAATACCTTGGTGGATTCAACGCGAAGCAGCTTCCAGTACCTATGATGAACATTGTGAACGGTGGAGAGCACGCTGACAACAACGTAGACATCCAGGAATTCATGGTAATGCCTGTAGGAGCTCCTACATTCAAAGAAGGTCTTCGTATGGGTGCTGAAATTTTCCACAGCCTGAAATCAGTTCTTAAATCAAAAGGCTATAACACGGCAGTTGGTGATGAAGGTGGATTCGCTCCAAATCTTAAGTCCAATGAAGAAGCACTTTCAACAATCATTGAAGCAATCGAAAAAGCTGGATACAAGCCTGGAGAAGAAGTTCTTCTTGCAATGGATGTAGCAGCTTCTGAAATTTATAACAAAGAAGACGGTAAATACCATCTTTCAGGAGAAGGCGTAGTTCGTACTTCTGCTGAAATGGTTGATTGGTACGAAGAAATGTGCAACAAATACCCAATCATCTCAATCGAAGACGGTCTTGACGAAAACGACTGGGATGGCTTCAAACTACTGACTGACCGCATCGGTAAAAAGGTTCAATTAGTAGGGGATGACTTATTTGTTACAAACACAACGAAGCTTTCACAAGGAATCGAACAGGGTATCGGTAACTCGATCCTGATCAAAGTGAACCAAATCGGTACACTGACTGAAACCTTCGACGCCATCGAAATGGCGAAACGCGCTGGTTACACAGCAGTCATCTCTCACCGTTCTGGTGAAACAGAAGACAGCACAATCGCTGACATCGCTGTAGCAACGAACGCTGGTCAAATCAAAACAGGTGCTCCATCACGCACAGACCGTGTAGCGAAATACAACCAACTTCTTCGCATCGAAGATCAATTGGCTCACACAGCACAATATCTTGGAGCGAAAACATTCTATAACGTCAATCGCTAATAGAAGAGATTGAAGAGAGGCAGCCCCGTCTTTAGACGGGGCTGTTTTCTGGTTTGCAGGACAGGGGAAATCCCGTCACGAGAATCCGGCTGGTTACAAGGAAAATCACAAAATGCCACTTCAGAACAACACAGCATCCAGCTGATTGTCATTTAACCACAAAATCGAAACGGTCACCCCACCCCAATCCAGAGGAGCAATCGTATCCTGTACCAACTCTTTCCACAATTCAAATAATATTACCTTGTCCACTCCATCTTTCCTATGGTAAACTAAAAGTAATGTTATGTTCGTATCAGGAGGTGGGACTCATGCACACAATACTCGTCACTTTACTTATTATTGTATCAATTGCACTTATTGCTCTTGTATTACTTCAATCAGGTAAAAGTGCTGGACTTTCAGGGGCCATCTCTGGTGGTGCAGAACAACTTTTCGGAAAACAAAAAGCTCGTGGTATCGATTTAGTACTGCACAGAATCACAATCGTATTATCGGTACTATTCTTCGTACTAACCATTGCCATCGTAGCTATCTAATACGGACTGAAAACCTGATCATTAAGGTCAGGTTTTTTTATTTAAACAGATAAAATTCTTAAGAAGATAAGAATTAAATTAGGATTGATTTTTAAATCAATATACTACTCAGTTCTAATATATATTTTCATATCCTTGAAAGTTGATTGGAGCGGAAGGCGCTCAACTCACGCCCCGCGGAAAGCGAGCACCTGGAGCGGAAATCAACCAACCAGCACTCGCTTTATCAACGGCAAACTTACAAACAGAGCTTTGAAACAAAAATTACACTTATTTTTAATACGAAATATTGGATTGTCCGACCAATGTTTGCTAAAAATAGAGAAGAAGAGTGGACTAAACGATTGTTTAATCGAACGTTTGTTTTTAAAAAAACCACTAAAAATCTGATTACATACGAAAATGATTTAAACAACTGTTTAATAGGATAGAGCTTGTTAAAACAAGGTTTCTGCCTGTTAATCAAACGTTTGTTTAAAATGAGATAAAAGGAGTCACTAAAGATGAAAACTGTATTACCAAAACCATTTACATTCGAAGCAGGTTCTCGTGCAGTTTTGCTGCTTCACGGATTTACAGGGAACTCGGCTGACGTTCGAATGCTTGGACGCTTCTTAGAAAAGAAAGGCTATTCATCACATGCACCTCACTATAAAGGACATGGCGTTCCACCTGAAGAATTGGTCCACACCGGACCGGTTGATTGGTGGCAGGATGTCATGGAAGGCTATGAGCATTTAAAGAGCAAGGGATATGAAGAGATTGCAGTTGCCGGCCTTTCCCTCGGAGGGGTATTTTCTCTTAAATTAGGTTACACTGTACCTGTAAAGGGTATTGTCCCTATGTGTGCGCCGATGTATATAAAAAGTGAAGAAGTGATGTATCAAGGGGTAGTGGATTACGCCCGTGAATTTAAGAAATTTGAAGGAAAACCGGAAGACCAAATTGAAAAAGAAATAGAAGAGTTTAAGAAGACACCGATGAATACATTAAAGGCCCTGCAGGAATTGATTGCAGACGTGCGGGAAAATGTGGATATGATCTATTCACCGACGTTTGTGGTACAGGCAAGACATGATCATATGATCAATACAGATTCTGCGAACATCATCTATGACAACGTGGAGTCAGATGAGAAAGCGATCAAGTGGTACGAAGAGTCCGGTCATGTCATTACATTAGATAAAGAAAAAGAACAGCTTCATGAAGACGTCTACGATTTCTTGGAGAAATTGGATTGGACGGTTTGATGAAGATGAATTCGATGATCAGGAGGGATTGTCATGGACGAAAATATTAAAGTGCATGTGGATAGGCTCCTTTCCTATATGAAGGAAGAAGCATACAAGCCATTAACGGTACAGGAGCTTGAAGAAGCATTCGGAATTGAAGGATCCACGAACTTCAAGGAGTTTGTAAAAGCACTTGTCGTAATGGAAGAGAAAGGGCTGGTCGTGCGCACCAGGAGTAATCGCTACGGTCTGCCTGAAAAAATGAATCTGGTAAGAGGGAAAATAGCCGCTCATGCAAAAGGATTTGCGTTTGTGATACCGGAAGAATCCGGAATGGATGATATCTTCATCCCTCCTAATGAAACGAATAACGCTATGCATGGCGACATTGTATTAGTAAGGGTTTCAACCTCTTCTTCAGGTTCACGAAGAGAAGGGACCGTCGTCCGAATCGTTGAACGCGGTGTCGATCAAATGGTTGGGACGTTTACGGAAAGCAAACATTTCGGATTTGTCATCCCGGATGATAAGAAGTTTGCAAGTGATATCTTCATCCCGAAGTCTGCTCAAATGGGGGCAGCCGAAGGCCATAAGGTCGTCGTGAAACTGACCTCTTATCCTGAGGGACGTAAGAGTGCTGAAGGGGAAGTCATTGAAATTCTCGGTCATAAAAATGATCCGGGAGTGGATATTCTTTCAATTATCCACAAGCATGGGATTGATGTTGAATTTCCTGAAGAGGTTATGGATCAGGCGAATAACGTGCCAAGTGAAATCGACGAATCGGAAATTCCGAACCGGAAAGACCTTCGTGACCAGACCATCGTCACAATTGACGGTGCTGACGCAAAGGATCTGGATGATGCCGTAACGGTGACAAAACTGGACAATGGAAATTACAGGCTTGGAGTACATATTGCAGACGTCACGTACTATGTAAAAGAGAGCTCCCCGATCGATCAGGAAGCTTTTGACAGAGGAACGTCAGTATATCTTGTAGACCGGGTTATTCCGATGATCCCGCATCGTTTATCCAACGGAATTTGTTCACTTAATCCAAAGGTGGATCGTTTAACGTTATCATGTGATATGGAAATTTCACCAGATGGCGATGTCGTGAAACACGAAATTTTCCAAAGTGTCATTAAGACAACAGAACGAATGACCTATTCGGATGTGAACAAGATTCTGGTAGATAAAGACGAAGAACTTCGCAAGAAATATGAGCCCTTGGTGCCGATGTTTGAAGAAATGGAAGACCTGGCACAGGTTCTGCGTACCAAACGGATGAAACGAGGAGCCATCGATTTTGACTTCAAAGAGGCGAAAGTACTTGTCGATGAAGAAGGTACACCGACTGAAGTGGTGCTCCGTGAACGTTCTGTAGCGGAAAAGTTGATAGAAGAGTTCATGCTTGTCGCAAATGAAACAGTGGCTGAGCATTTCCACTGGATGGAAGTACCATTCATTTATCGTATCCATGAAGATCCGAAAGAAGATAAGCTTCAGCGCTTTTTTGAGTTTATCACTAACTTTGGTCTGATCGTAAAAGGAACGGCTAATTCCATCCATCCTCGTGCCCTTCAGGAAATTGTCGAAGACGTTCAGGGGGAACCGGAGGAGATGGTCGTTTCAACAATGATGCTCCGTTCCATGCAACAGGCGAAATATGATCCTGAAAGCCTTGGTCACTTCGGCCTGGCGACAGAGTACTATACACACTTTACGTCACCAATCCGTCGTTATCCTGACTTGATCGTCCATCGTTTGATCAGAACCTATCTGATTGAAGGGAAACTTGATCAGGCAACCCGTGAAAAATGGGGGGCTCAAATGGGCCACATCGCTGAACATACATCAAGCCGCGAGCGCAGGGCAGTGGATGCAGAGCGTGAAACCGATGAGCTGAAAAAAGCAGAGTACATGGAAGACAAGGTGGGAGAAGAATACGACGGTATCATCAGCTCCGTTACGAATTTCGGACTGTTTGTCGAATTGCCGAATACCATCGAAGGTCTGGTCCATGTGAGTTATATGACAGATGACTACTACCGATTTGATGAACGTCATCTTGCCATGATTGGTGAAAGAACTGCGAATGTATTTAGAATTGGTGATGAAATCACGGTACGTGTCGTTAGCGTCAATAAAGATGAGCGTGCCATCGATTTTGAAATCGTGGGCATGAAGAATAACCGTAAGGAACGGGAAGACCGTGTCCGCTCCATACGTTCTGATAAAGGAAAATCGGAACGTGGGAAATCGAACCGATCTTCATCCGGTAAAAAGGATGGAGAATGGTCGACCCGCCCACAGAAAAACAACAAGAAGAAAAAATCGAATAAGAAACACTTTGAAAATGCTCCCCGGAGCAAGCGTAAAAAGAAGAAGTAAGAGGCGAGGAGCAATGGGATATCCTTTGCTCCTTTTCTTTTCCAAGTATAACAATACAATTTTTCTATGGAATATGAGATAATAGTGAGTAAACCATTGGAAATGACTAGGGGGATTCTAATGCCAAAGGGAGAAGGCAAGCTTATTGCCCAAAATAAAAAGGCGAGGCATGACTATGCCGTAGAAGAAACATATGAAGCGGGGCTTGTGCTGCAAGGGACAGAAATCAAAGCGATTCGCGGAGGCCGCGTGAACTTGAAGGATTCCTTTGCACGTGTTCAGAATGGGGAAATCTTTATACACAATATGCATATCAGTCCATATGAGCAGGGGAATCGATTTAATCATGAACCGCTTAGGACGCGTAAGTTACTACTTCACAAGAAGCAAATCAATAAACTGATCGGTGATTCCAAAGAAGCGGGTTATTCAATCGTTCCTTTAAAGTTATATATCAAAAATGGTGTGGCAAAACTTCTGATCGGGCTGGCACGTGGTAAGAAGAAGTATGATAAACGTGAAGATTTGAAGCGGAAAGAAGCGAACCGATCAATTCAAAGAGAATTGGCTCAGCGTCAAAAAGGAATGTGATACTACCGATTTCCGGAATATGGCATTTGCAATTATCTCAGGATTTGTTATACTAATAGATGTCGCAAGGATATTGCGGCTGTAAGAACAATTGAATAAGTGACTTACACGCTGAACTTATTCTTTCCCGTTCTTCCCTTTCTATCATGGGGACGTTACGGATTCGACAGGGATAGTTCGAGCTTAGGTCGCGAGCCGTAGGGATCGTCTACGTTAAAACGTCAAAGCCAATATAACTGGCAAAACTAACAATAACTTAGCTTTAGCTGCGTAATAGCACTTTAGCTGTTCCTCCCTCCATCGCCTATGTGGTAGGGTAAGGGACTCACTCTTAGTAGGCTACGCCGGAGTCCACCGTCTGAGGACAAAGGAAGAGATCAATCAGACTAGCTACACGGACGCCCGTCGATAGGCAGAAGCTGTAGCGAACTTGCGAATATATCGACTACGCTCGTAGACGCTTAAGTGGCGATGTTTCTGGACGTGGGTTCGATTAGTTAGTAGTCGCCTTGTGTGGTAACACATAAGTGAAAATTTGGCTTTATCGGTGAAACCTAAGTCACACATTGTGTGATAGGGCAATGCCGAGCGGTATGTGGAGCAATCCAACAGCCGTGTATCGACTTATAGGCTGCCGAAGATCGGTAGTACTAGGATGCGGAATCCTATCTGAGAGCAGATAAATTTATATTTCGCATAATACGCCAAAGGACCTGAAACTACAAGGTTCAAGATATAGTCAGTGCCATGTCGAAAGCATGGAAGTGCACGTCCCACCGTCTCCACCAAATACATATTTGGTGGTTTTTTATTTGGTTTGTAACGTAAGAGATACTATTCTTCCGTTTGGAGTGTACTCTTATTAAACAGTTTTTAAACTCATAATCACCAATTAAGCTTTTCCTCGCTTAATTGCGCTCTTTCATCAACTGTTTCAGGAATTTCATAAGTGATATCAGGTGATACAAAACCACTATCACTTTCGGACTTCTTGTTCTACCGGAATTTTCCTCAAAGTATTCTAGTTAAATCATTCTCAATAAATGATAAATGATCATCGATAATCAATATTTTTTGAACAATAAATTCCTTTTAATATCTTGCAAAACTCTTAGTTTAAACTACGGCTATGTTTTTTGACCTGGGCTTTTGGATATTATTGGTTTTTAAAATGAATAAACAAAACAAATAGTTATTACAATTTAAAAAATCCCTCTTCAAAAATTCATCTACTTCCTTAGTATCTATACCTGAATTTATATCATTCGTAACTAAAATACATTATTTTTCAAATATTTAATTCCTTATTGCAATTTATTTGCACATTTAAAGGGTAATGTATAAAAACCTACTTAAGAAAAGGAGATGATATTTTGTTAGATTTAATCGGGGAATCAGCGAAGACCTCCCTGGGGTATTTCTGGAAATCCGGCTGGGCATTTGTTTTAGGTTATTT
Source organism: Rossellomorea arthrocnemi (assembly GCF_904424705.1). Lineage (GTDB taxonomy): Bacteria > Bacillota > Bacilli > Bacillales > Bacillaceae_B > Rossellomorea > Rossellomorea arthrocnemi. The sequence goes on from NZ_CAJGBF010000004.1 coordinate 58,573, forward strand.
GATCAGTTCCATGATCCAGGCATTTGTCCAAAAGGATAAGATGGTGAAGTATATGGGAAATGCCAGCTTGAAATCAGTGGGGTTATCTTCGTTGTTTGGTGCGATTAGTTCATCTTGTTCCTTTGCGGCTCTGGCTGCCGGGAGGAATCTATTTAAGAAGGGTGCTCATTTCATCACGACCCTCGCCTTTTTATTTGCCTCTACAAATCTGGTAATTGAGTTAGGGATTCTTATTTACATCTTCCTGGGATGGCAGTTTGTTGTGGCTGAAATGATTGGAGGAATTGCACTCATTCTCATTACATGGCTATTAGTGAAACTCACTTTCCCAAAAAAATTGGTGGAAGAAGCCAGAGAGCATGTGGAAGATGAGGATGAAGAAAGCGAGGAATTCGACTGGAAAGAAAAAATCAGGTCCAGAGAAGGCTGGCTGCAGGTTGGTCATGAATTCGTCATGAACTGGAAGATGGTATGGAAGGAAATCACGATTGGATTCACCATTGCCGGGATGATGGCGACCTTTGTATCTGAGGACACTTGGAAGAGCTTCTTTTTGGCCGATCATCCTGATTCATTCTTAAAAGTGTTGGAGAACGCACTTATCGGGCCATTGGTTGCCATGCTGACCTTTATTGGTTCCATGGGGAATATTCCTATATCCACCATACTTGCCTCAAGTGGAGTGGCCTTCGCAGGAATCATGGCGTTTATTTATTCTGATTTAGTCGTTCCGCCCATTATAGCGGTTCATAAAAAATATTATGGACTTAAAACGGCCTTATATATTGCCGGAGTATTTTATGTATCGATTATTTTAACAGCATTGGGAATGCACTATAGCTTTACAGCGATGGGATTTCTCCCTGAAGAGGCGAAGCAGGTCATGAATGAAGATCCATTTAAGATTGATTATACATTCTGGCTGAATATCGTGTTTGTCGTGGTAGCCGGTGTATCCATTTATTTAAACAAATTATTTAAGGAGTCGGATGCCCACTCCCACATGATGATGATGGAGGGAGATTCGAAGTTCAAGACCATTGTGACTTATTTATGCCTGCTTTATCTGATAGTGGGGACGATTCTTTTTATTAGTTAGAATATGCGAATTCTAAGTGTGCTCCGTTAGGACGGGGCACACTTTATTCCATTTTTAAAGGCTCCTAACCTCTCATAGATACCCTGGATTTTTGCAGATTCTTTGCAAAAATAAATAAACTGGTTCCGACGAACAAAAAAATGTTTTATCCGTTTAATGGTATCTTATCTGGTTATAGTAAATGTGTAGCAACTATCCAATACCAGGGAGGAATGTAAGATGTCACATGAAAAGTACCAATCTGCCATCAAAGCACTGCATGAGTGTATGGAAGCCTGCAATCACTGTTACGATGCTTGCCTAAAGGAAGAGGATGTCAACATGATGAAAGAGTGTATCCGCTTAGATCGTGAATGTGCCGACATTTGTGCATACTTAGAGCAATCCCTAGTAAGAGGCACACCATTTGCAGCTGAACTGGCTCAAGTGTGTGCGAGGATTTGTGAAACATGTGGAGAAGAATGTAGGAAACATGATCATGATCATTGCCAGAAATGTGCCGACTCCTGTTTCAATTGCGCAGAAGAGTGTAAAAAAATTGCTTGAACAAAAAAAGAGGGAAGACAAATCAATTGTCTCCCTCTTTTCCCTACTTCATTTATATTTTCCACTGGTACCCGATACCCCATATTGTTTTTAAGTGGTCTTCGATGGGGAATCCAGCTCTTTTAAGTTTTTCCCTCAGGTTTCTGATATGGGAATCAACGGTTCTGATATCGGTTTTGGAATTAATGTCCCACACCATAAGAAGAAGTTGTTCCCGGGTGTAAACCCGTTCTGTATTCTTCATTAACGAATGCAGAATCTTATATTCTTTTAACGTAAGAGAAAGGATATCCTCTTCAAATTTTAACGTATAAGTATATCCATCTAATGTGAAATTTCCCCTGATCAGTTGTTGATCGTCTTCTACATGATTATATTGTGTTTTTCTTCTGAAAAGGGCATTTACCCGTGCCACAAGTTCTCCTTCGTCAAACGGTTTAGAAATATAGTCATCTGCCCCAACGTTTAATCCCTTCACGATATCATCTTTTTCTCCCCTTGCTGTTAACATGACGATGGGAACATGAGAAAACACCCTGATTTTTTCACATGTCTGCCAACCATTCAGTTCAGGCATCATAATGTCTAAAATGACCAAATCAACGGGATGTTGTTTCATATATTGTATGGCATCATAGCCACTATTCTTCTTGGTACATTGATATCCGTGAGGAGTAAGATACAACTCCAGCAGATTTAACATCCTCGTTTCATCATCTATTAATAAGATCGTGTTCACCAGTCAACCCTCCAAGCATCAAAGTATGATACGGATAGACGTCCCTTTACCCGGCTCACTCTCGATTGATATATGGCCACCGTGGGCTTCCACCAATTCTTTCACAATGGATAACCCGAGACCGGACCCTCCAAGTTCTCTTGAACGTGATTTCTCTATTCTATACAATCGATTAAATACATGTGGAAGCTCATCAGGAGGAATGCCCATCCCTTGATCTTTAATTATAAGGACCAATTTTTCTGACTCAGTCTGTTCAATTATGACAGATGTCGTTGAATTAGCATTCGAATATTTCAGTGAGTTATCTAAAAGATTCATAATGATTTGTTCCAGTCGGATAGGATCTCCGTGGAATGAAAATTCTTTCTTGGCAGACAGGACCAAATGGACTCCCTGGCTTTTAAAAGCGGGAGTGATCTTGTTTACGATTTTTAGGAAAAATGGGGTTGAGTGTATCTTTTCCATATGAATAGAAAAGTTGTTTTCATCAATCTTAGCTAATTCAAATAGATTTTCGATTAATTTTACAATGGTTTTGGATTCTTCCTGGATAATTTGTAAATATTCTTTTCTTTCAGTCTCGGAAATGTTATCCCGAAGAGCGACATTCGTATAGCCTTGAACATATGTCAGGGGTGTCCTGAGTTCATGTGAAATATTAGCCAGAAATTCAGTACGGTCATTTTGAAGAGTTTCTAAATCATTGGCTAACGTTTGAATGGAAGCGGAGAGATCCCCAAGCTCGTCTTTCCCCAGTGTTGGAAGCTTCACCTCGAAGTTACCATTACTCAATTCTTCTGTAGCCTGCTTCATTTTGATCAGTGGACGAGTCAATATTTTGGAGAGTAGAAAATGAATACAAGCAAGTATGATGAGACTCATGATTCCGGCCAGTAGAAAATGGCCGTTTAAGTTACGAATTAAGTTTCGTAATGGTGAAGCGCTTTTAAACATATACACATAGCCTTTGTGTTCGTCCTTTTGGAAAGGTGTGACGGTAGCTAAATAATTCACATCTTTCCAATTCGCTTCAATCACCCTCCCTTCACGAGGCAAGGATGTGGGACTGTGATGTATTAGCTCCCTCATTCCACTGGTTAATTTCTTTGAGCTGATAGTGACCTGATGGTTTTTATCAGTAATCACGACTTCCGTTTCCGTTTTGGATTCCATGAGGGCAATATGATGCAAGGTGGTATTGGAATAACGATCCTCCAGTACATCACGGTGACTGTTCCCCCGGGATAGAATGGACTGAAACTCTTCCTGTATCCGGGAATCGATAATATTATCATGGAGATAAAGCATTAATAATCCTTCCATGATGAATACGGCTATCGTAAAGCAGACAGCTAATTTAGTTGATATTTTATTCATAATAAAAACCTCGTTTTAGCCTTTCTCTCTTGAATATAACGTGAAAATATGAAAAAAGTATGCAAAAGGACCGTGTAGATGATTTTGCATCATCTACAAGACTCGATCCCGCAGCAGTTGTCACGAAAATACCACACTTCGACATACTTTCTCCATACTATTTGCATTTTTAACGGATAAAATTTAAAGAATAGTACTAGAAAGGGAGGTATTATCATGAATAAGGCTAGAAGAAAATCGCTCCTATTTATTGTTACAGCTCTTTTTCTCATGTTGAGCGCTTGTTCAAATAATCAAGAAGAGAAGAAAAAAGATGGTGATAACGAGCATGAGAATGAGATGACAGAGGAAAAAGCTGATATGAAACATGGTGACATGAATCACTCGGGTTCAGGAAAAGTACCAGAAGGCTTGAAAGAAGCATCAAGCCCCAAATATGAAGTAGGAAGTCAAGCTGTCCTGAAAGCTGACCATATGGAAGGGATGAAGGAAGCGGAATCAACCATTTCGGGTGCTTATGAAACGGTTGTCTATACGGTTACCTATGAACCAACCACTGGTGGAGAGAAAGTGGAAGACCATAAATGGGTCGTTCACGAAGAGCTAAAAGACGTTGGTGATGAACCTTATAAATCGGGAGACGAGGTTATTCTGAATGCCGATCATATGAAAGGGATGAAAGGGGCTCGAGCTACGATTGATTCCGCTGAAGAAACGATTGTCTATATGGTCGACTACACGCCAACATCAGGAGGAAAAGAAGTAAAGAATCATAAATGGGTCACAGAGAGCGAGTTATCTCCAGTAGAATAATAAGGAAAAAGAGATGACCTGTGTTTTTGAGGTCATCTCTTTTTTGACCCACGTCATCAGGCTAAGTTATTTAAAAAGATAAAGAAATTGATAGAAAACCGCTAGTGGTAAAGAATAAAATTCACAGGACAACAGCACATTCATAAAAATTCCAGTTCAAACAGTTGACGAAAAACGATTACAGTTGTAAACTATAAACATCAAACGATTACAGTTGTAAACGAAAGAGGTGAGAACCTTGCCCAAAGAAGAAAAACCGGAAATCACGGATTCTGAATGGGAAGTCATGAGAGTCGTCTGGACGCTTAAAGAAGTGACCAGTAAGGAAATTAGCGCTGTTCTCTATGAAAAAAAAGAGTGGAAGCCGGCAACGACGAAAACTTTTATTGGGCGCCTGGTCAAAAAAGGGATGCTGACAACCGAGAAGATCGGCAACCGTTTCATTTACAGGGCAGGAGTCAGTGAGGAAGACAGTCTTAAAACACTGAAGTCAGGGCTATTCACTCATATTTGCAGCCGGGCAGTCGGAAAGACAATCGCCGATTTGATTGAAGAAGCAACGCTGAGTCATGATGATATCGCCCTGCTCCAACAAGCTTTACACACGAAGAAAAAGGATGCTGTCGACCATATCGCATGCAATTGCGTACCTGGACAGTGTACGTGCAAAAAAATTCATGGCATGAACTGCCAGCATTAAAAGGAGTGTTTATATAATGGAAAAAACATTATTAAAAGTATCGGGTATGACATGTGGAAATTGTGTAAAAAAATTAGAAACGGTTCTGAATGGACTTGATGGTGTGCAGCAAGCAAAGGTTGATCTCGAAAATGGAGCGGCGAAGGTGAAGTATGATGAATCAAAGCAATCCCCAGAAAGTTTAAGCAGAGCAGTCTCTAATGCTGGATATCAAACAGAACCAACCAAATAGTAAAAGGTGGTCGGCACAATGACTGAGAAAACATTAAATATCGAAGGGATGACATGTGCCTCATGTTCACAGGCTGTTGAGAAAGCAACGAAGAAATTGGCTGGTGTTCAACAGGCGAGTGTAAACCTTGCAACAGAGAAATTGACTATTACTTTTGATGAAAATGAACTCACGATTGAAGAGATCAAGAAAGCCGTGGATGAGGCTGGTTATAAAGCGGTCATAGAAATGGAGAAAAAAACCTTCAGTGTGACAGGCATGACGTGTGCCTCATGTGTGCAATCGGTAGAAAAGGCCACAAGGAAACTGGATGGTGTCAAGGAATCGACGGTCAACATGGCGACAGAGAAAATGGTCATTGAGTACGATTCCGCCGTCGCATCAGTTTCTGATATAACAAATGCGGTTGCAGATGCCGGTTATGCAGCACGTGAAAACACAGACTCTGAAGATTCAGTGGACGAAGACAGGGATAAGAAAGAGCAGCATATCAAGACCATGTGGAAACGCTTCTGGATTTCCGCCGTTTTCACGGTGCCTTTGCTCCTCATTTCCATGGGCCATATGTTCGGCATGCCGCTCCCCGAAGCCATTGATCCGATGATGAACCCGTCTGGATTTGCATTATTGCAATTGGTTCTTACACTTCCTGTTATGGTCATGGGTAAACCATTTTTCACCGTGGGATTTAAGACGCTTGCCAAACGCCATCCTAACATGGATTCACTGGTGGCATTGGGGACCGGGGCAGCGTTCTTTTACAGTCTTTTTGCTACCGTCATGATTATTATTGGCAGTGAGGGCTATGCACAGAGTCTCTATTTCGAATCGGCAGCCGTCATCCTCACCCTCATAACATTAGGGAAGTATTTCGAGGCGCTTTCGAAAGGGAAAACGTCGGAAGCGATCAAGAAGCTGATGGGGCTTGCACCTAAAACAGCCACTATAGTAAGAGATGGAGTAGAAGTCGATATCTCAGTCGATGAAGTGGAAGTCGGAAATATCATCATCGTGAAACCCGGTGAGAAGATTCCGGTGGATGGAGTGGTGACAGAAGGGAAAACATCCGTCGATGAAGCGATGCTGACCGGGGAGAGTATCCCTGTTGAGAAGTCACCTGGATCAAACATCATCGGGGCAAGCATCAATAAAAACGGCACCATCCGATACGAAGCCACGAAAGTCGGGAAGGACACGGCATTATCGCAAATCATCAAGCTCGTTGAAGATGCTCAAGGCTCAAAGGCACCGATTGCCAAAATGGCCGATATCATTTCAGGGTATTTTGTTCCGATTGTCATCGTTCTTGCCATTCTATCCGGTCTTGCCTGGTATGTTTCAGGAGAGTCAGGCCTCTTCGCCTTTACGATTGCCATTTCAATTCTCGTTATTGCCTGCCCATGTGCCCTGGGACTCGCGACACCTACTGCGATCATGGTCGGAACCGGAAAGGGTGCTGAAAACGGCGTTCTGATTAAAAGTGGCGGCGCCCTTGAAACGACTCATAAAATAGACACCATCGTGTTCGATAAAACGGGTACCATCACAGAAGGAAAACCTGTAGTGACGAATATTGTAACGTCTGAAAGTATGTCAGAAGACGAGCTCCTGACTCTTGCCGCATCTGCTGAAAAAGGATCTGAGCATCCCCTGGGGGAAGCAATTGTCAGGGAGGCAGAAAAGAGAGGACTAACACTTCGCAAGACGGACTTCTTTGATGCCATTACGGGACACGGGATTGAAGTGACGATCGAAGGAGACGATCTTCTGCTCGGTAACCGCAAATTTATGGATGATAATGACGTCGAAGTAGGTGAATTGGCAGAAGTCTCAGACCAGTTTGCCGCCGAGGGGAAAACGCCGATGTATATCGCGATTGAAGAAAAAATTGCCGGAATCATTGCCGTCGCCGATACGGTGAAAGAAACAAGTCTTAAAGCCATTGAAACGCTTCACAGAATGGGACTTGAAGTGGCGATGATCACGGGAGACAACAAGCGGACAGCCGAAGCGATCGCAAGAGAAGTCGGTATCGACCGTGTGCTGAGTGAAGTATTGCCGGAAGATAAAGCAAATGAAGTCAAAAAACTACAGGAAGAAGGCAGAAAAGTAGCGATGGTCGGAGACGGAATCAATGACGCTCCTGCACTTGCTCAAGCCGATATCGGGATTGCTATCGGATCCGGTACAGATGTTGCAATGGAGTCGGCAGATATCGTCCTGATGAGAAGTGACCTCATGGACGTACCGACAGCCGTCGAACTAAGTAAAGCCACCATCCGCAATATCAAGCAAAACCTTTTCTGGGCATTCGGCTATAATGTCCTCGGCATTCCCATCGCAATGGGGATTCTATATCTGTTTGGCGGACCTTTACTAAACCCAATGATTGCTGGAGCAGCCATGAGTTTCAGCTCCGTGTCCGTGCTTCTGAACGCCCTCCGACTGAAAGGCTTCAAACCATTAAGAAATTAGTGGGAACAGGCTTTTTTAAGTGATCATATGCATGTTCGTGTAATAGATACCTACTTAATCACACACCGGAATATTCTTATACTCAGATAATTTTGGTTGTGTCATTAATTATAAAAAGGGATGTTTCGAAGGGAGTATTGAAAAGTACAGCCGAATAGCGGGAAGGTACGAAAAGTCGAGGCTCGGCTAAATATCGCCCCTCTCTCTGTAATCAACCAGCACTTTCCTTTGAAAGCAATAAAGTCTTTGAAATCAAAAATAGATTAAAATTTTCTCAATAATCAACCTATAAAACGCTCTCAATGTTATTTTCAGATAACGTTGGGAGTTATTTTTTTGTCCATTCAGCAATTCTTTCCAACATTGTTACCGTTCTGTGAATAAAATGCGTCTAAATTTCGAAAATCCGTTTAAAAGTGCAGTTATTAAAGGTACCCATTTAGAGAATTTGATAGTATAGGTCTACGAGAGTAAATTCTACATAAAGGAAGGTGATTTCTTTTGTTAAATAAATTCAAACCGTATTTAATTGTCTTAATAAGTCTAATTTCGTTATTTTTCATCATTATATTCAGTACTGATAGCGAACTAATCATCCTGGATCCAAAAGGTCCGGTTGGAGCCGTCCAAAAAGATCTGATTATGCTGTCAATCTATTATATGCTTGCCATTATGTTTGTCGTACTTGGTTTCTTTACAATCATATTATTTAAGTATCGCAGCAGTAAAAAGAATAGTGATTATAAGCCGAATATGCACGGGAGTACTTTCCTAGAGGTCATTTGGACACTGATTCCTGTCCTGATCGTCATTGCATTATCCATCCCCAATACAAAAGCCCTTTATGAATTAAGGGACGCACCTGAAGCTACCGCCCATAAGGATCCGATCGTGATCCACGCGACGGCTGTCGATTGGAAATGGATTTTCAGCTATCCTGAAGAAGGAATCGAGACAGTAAACTATGTCAATGTTCCTGAGGATCATCCGATTCTTTTCAAAGTAACAGCAGCGGATTCTATGGCTTCATTCTGGGTACCGCAAATCGGCGGACAGATCTATGGAATGCCTGGTATGGTCAATGACTTATATCTGCAGGCGGATGAGCCAGGTACGTATGATGGAAGAAACTCAAACTTCACTGGTGAAGGAATGACTCATCAAAAGTTTGATTTCGTCGCGTTAAAAGAAGATAAATATGAAGATTGGGTTAAAGATGCTCAATCGAACGAACCGAAGCTGACAGAAGAAACCTATGAAAAACTGATGCTTCCTGAAACGGTTGATAAGATGACATTCTCATCTACTCACCTAGCATTCGTCGATCATGGGAAGAATTCAGAGTATGCCATGGCAATCCGTCAGAAATATGGCCTGGATACCACGGTTGGTGGAGCAGAGAAAGATGCTATGAGTGTTCACGGACATATGGACATGGAAGGCCATGGTGACATGGAAGATCATGACGACATGGACCATGATGATAAGAAGAAAGAAAAAGACCATGATGACCATGAAGATAATGGCAGTCATGAGCACTAAGAGAGGAGGACTTTAAATGTTTGATTTTATTAAGGATAATCTAATCCTCAACGATCCGTTGATTCTAGGAGCCAACATTTCGATCGTTTTCACTGTAATCGGAATCGTTGCAGTCCTCACTTACTTTAAAAAGTGGAAATGGTTGTGGAACGACTGGATCACAAGCGTTGATCATAAAAAAATCGGGATTATGTATATCCTGGCAGCACTTGTCATGCTCTTCCGCGGAGGAGTTGATGCGCTCTTGATGAGGGCACAATTGACAGTGCCGAATAATGAATTTTTAACATCTGAGCATTACAATGAAATCTTTACAACTCATGGTACGATCATGATCCTTTTCATGGCGATGCCATTCTTACTTGGATTGATGAACGTGGTCGTTCCTTTGCAAATCGGTGCACGGGACGTAGCATTCCCGTATTTGAATAACCTGAGTTTCTGGTCATTCATGTTCGGAGCAATCCTTTTCAATATTTCATTCGTATTCGGCGGTTCACCGAATGCAGGTTGGACGAACTACGCACCACTTGCGATTGAAGGCAGCCCTGGGCCGGGTATAAACTATTACCTCCTGGGCTTACAGATATCGGGGATTGGTACACTACTCACAGGGATTAACTTTGTCGTCACCATCATTAAGATGCGTGCACCTGGCATGACGCTTCTTCGTATGCCCATGTTCACATGGACAACGTTGATCACGGCTTTCATCATCGTATTTGCATTCCCGATTTTGACTGTTACGTTAGCCCTGATGACATTTGACCGTATATTCGGTTCCCACTTCTTCACCCTTACGGATGGCGGTAACCCGATGCTATGGTCAAACCTTTTCTGGCTATGGGGACACCCGGAAGTATATATTGTCATATTGCCGGCTTTCGGTATTTTCTCAGAGATCATTGCTACATTCGCAAGAAAAACATTGTTCGGCTATAAATCTATGATTATCTCACTTGTAGCAATCTCAGGGTTAAGCTTTGTTGTGTGGGTCCATCACTTCTTTACAATGGGTGGCAGCGCAGCAGTGAACAGTGTGTTCTCTATTTCAACGATGGCGATTGCCATTCCGACAGGGATAAAGATATTCAACTGGTTAGGTACCTTATTTAAAGGTAAAATCGAATTTACTGTCCCGATGTTATGGTCTGTTGCGTTTATCCCGACATTCCTGATCGGTGGGGTGACAGGGGTTATGCTTGGAATGGCTGCGGCCGACTTCCAATATCACAATAACTACTTCCTGGTAGCTCACTTCCACTACACACTGATCGCCGGTGTTGTATTTGCCTGCTTCGCAGGACTTGCATACTGGTATCCGAAGATGTTTGGTCATAAAATGAATGAACGGATCGGACGATGGGCTTTCTGGTTCTTCTCCATTGGTTTCAATCTTTGTTTCTTGCCGCAGTTCGTATTAGGATTTGCGGGTATGCCGAGACGTGTGTACACGTACGGACCTGAAGACGGCTGGACGTCATTGAATGTGATCTCTTCTGTTGGAGCTTTCGGAATGGGAGTCGGGTTCATGATTCTTGTGTATGGTATTTACTACAGCTTCCGTTTTGCGAAGAGAGAAACAACAGGTGACGCATGGGATGGACGTACCCTTGAATGGGCGACAAGTTCAGCGATCCCGCCTCATTACAACTTTGCACATGTTCCTGAAGTAAAGAGTCATGATGCATTTTATGATATGAAGCAAGAAGGAAGAAAGATGGTTCCTGATAACTTCGAATATCAACCGATTCATATGCCAAGTAATGCCGGGACACCATTCATCATGTCTGCATTGTTTTTCGTCGCAGGATTTGGTTTAGTGTTCGAACTGTTCTGGATGGCCATCATGGCATTAATCGGTATCTTCGGATGCATGGCATTCCGTTCAATGATGTCACACAAACAGGATGAAGGTTATTATGTAAGTGTGGAAGAAATAGAAAAGACTGAAAATCCGTATAAGAGGGAGGCGTGAGCATGGCACATAGTACGAATATAGATCCAAACACGCCGCTTGAATATCAATCCGATATCGGTAAACTGAACATTTTCGGATTCTGGGTTTTCCTGGGCGCGGAAATCGCTTTGTTTGCCACTATTTTCGCAACGTTTTTCGCTCTGAAAGCCGGAACGATGGGTGGCCCGCTTCCAAGTGAAGTGTTTGATATGAAGAATACGATCATCATGACGCTACTCTTATTAATCAGTAGTTTCACGTCTGGTCTATCAATAAATGAATTACGAAAAAGAAATGTCAAATCCATGATGGTTTGGCTGATCATCACATTATTATTCGGATTGGGATTCCTTTACATGGAAATCACCGAATTCATTCATCTGGTCCATGAAGGAGCTGCCATGGGTACGAACGCATTCTGGTCATCCTTCTATTTACTGACTGGAACGCATGGTCTCCACGTATCAGTGGGTATTCTGTGGATTCTTCTCGTCATGTTCCAAGTGAAGAACCGGGGATTGAATCCTGATACCGCTAAAAAACTATTTGTATCCAGCTTGTATTGGCACTTTCTGGACTTTGTCTGGATCTTCGTGTTCACAAGCGTGTACTTATTAGGGATGGTGGGATAATGTCACATAACACGAATCATAGTGGACTTCCTTGGACTCAGATCATTGGATTTATCTTATCGATTGCGTTGACGTTCTTAGCCGTCTGGTTTGGACTTTATACGAATATGGCATATGAACTGATCATAGCCATCGTATTCGTCCTGGCCTTCATACAGGCAGCCATTCAGCTCTTCATGTTCATGCACGTAACGGAAGGTGAAGGCAGATGGCAGGTAGGTAAGATGATGTCAGCCGCATTCATCGCGATTGTCATCGTGGCAGGATCTGTCTGGGTATTGAGCAATATGCATTAAGGAAAGAGTAATAGTTGCACGGGCTGTTGAATTCATATTCAACAGCCTTTTTTCTATACTCTATTAAAGGACCTGGATAGGACAAAAGGTTGATTGACAAGCGCAGTTCCATATTCATATAATATCAGTACATATGATAATGATAATCATTATCATTATCATTATAGTCCAGGAGGTTAGTTCAAGATGAAAGTCAATGAAACAGAATTTTTTATCTTAAAAGAGAACAAAGCAGATAATTTTTTATTCCGCCCCGTTGATTTTGACAGGGATTTGGCCACTTTGTATGGGTGGATGCATCAACCACATATTGCCCCATTCTGGAAATTGAACCTGCCGTTGCCGGAGTTTAAGCAATGGTTACGGAAGTCTATTGCAACAGAGCATAAAGATATATATATCGGAACGATGAACGGAGAACAAGTGTGTTATTTAATCGCATATTCCATTGAAAATGATCCAATCAGGGAATTTTACGAATATCAAAATGGCGATTTAGGGATGCACTTGCTCATTGGGCCCAAAGCTTACTTGAATAGAGAAGATGGGCTTTCTATCATCAGGTCGATGATTACCTTTCTGTTTGACCAATATAAGGATACGGGCAGAATTGTTGGAGAACCTGATATTCGTAATAGAATCGTGATTCCAATCTTGAAGAAATTAGGAGGGGAGGTAGTTAGTGAAATTAATCTGCACAATAAAAATGCCTCCTTGATCATGGGTGAAAGAGGACCAGTCATGGATAGAATATTGTCTGATGTACGGGTGGAATGGTTGAAATCCATGAATACTCATAGGGAAGAACCTGTCAGATGAAAGTGAAAACGTCTTTAAACCATCAAATAGGCGAACTATTACATACAATTAGTAAGAAAATGAAAGAACTTAACCACCCCCCATTGGATATCCTGACCCCGGTGCAATCCAGAGAGTACTATACGATAGCCAGAGAATTCTTTATCCCGATACCTGTTGAGGGAATAGAAGTTGAAGATACATTTATTCCTTCAGAAGAGGGGCATTCCATTCCGGTTCGAATCTATTCACCAAGTGGACAGGGTCCATTTCCTGTTCTCATTTATGCCCACGGTGGAGGATGGGTCTTTGGAGATTTGGATAGTTCAGACAACCTTTGCAGGTATTTCGCAAGACATGCCTCCATCACTGTCGTATCGATTGGCTACCGACTGGCCCCTGAATATAAATACCCTGCAGCTTTTCACGATGTGATTGAAGCTATAACATGGTCCTTCAGGAACATGTTTCGATTAAAGGGTGACGAGACAAGGGTAGCCGTTGGCGGTGAGAGCTCAGGCGGGAACTTGGCAGCAGCGGCTTCCATCTATTTCAGCGGAAGTGAAGATTATCAACTGTCCCTGCAATTTCTTATTACACCTGTGTTGGACTATAACTTCGACACACTCTCTTATAGGGAAAATCACCAATATAACCTTACAAATGAAAAAATGAGATGGTTTTGGGGGCATTATTTGAATGATCCTTATGAAGGTTCAGAAGTATATGTTTCTCCTTTAAGACTGTCAACCTGTGAAAAATTGCCGGATACATTCCTTATTACGGCTGAATTTGATCCACTTAGGGAGGAAGGCATAGCATATGTGGCACGGCTGAAAAAAGCCGGGATTACCGTTGAACATCTGCATTATGAGGATATGGTCCATAGTTTCGTTAATATGATAGGCAGTGTTGAAGAAGCCCGGCGTGCATTAAAGGAGATGACCGGAAAGCTTAAGGACTTGCTGCACACTGAGAAATAGAATTAATGCATATAAACGACATACTGAAATGTTAAAAAAGGTTATAGAAAAATGTTTCTATAACCTTTTACTCCACTTCTGAAATTTATTCTTCTTTAGCTTCGTAATTAAACTGCCACTGAATACCAAATTTATCGGTTACCTGACCATATAATTTGCTCCAGAAGGTTTCTTGAAGCTCCATGTCAACCTTCCCGCCTTCTTTTAACTTATGGAAGCGGGATGTCAATTCCTCCGCATCCTCGCTTACGAGGGCCAGGGTGATATTGTTACCTTCTACAAAAGGCATATTTGGAAAAACATCTGAAAACATGACGTTACTGCCATCGATGGAAAGTCTTGTATGTAGGACTAGATTTTTTGCTTCTTCAGGTAGAGGGTAATCAGGATGGGGTGGTGCCTCTGCAAATGTCATGAACTGTGGTGCTTCCGTTCCGAATACTTCTGCATAATACTCAACTGCTTCCCGGCAATTGCCATTAAAGTTCAGGTAAACATTGACCGACATGTACATCACTCCTAAATTTGATATGGGCATTCTATTGTATTGTATCATTTTTATATACAGTTTTAGCAATAGAAATTAGAAAAATCAAAAAATAATAATCTTAAAGAACCTCATCCCTCTAAACCGAGAGTGGGGGTTGATTGTATGGATATCCTTCTGCATTTTACTCCCCTTTTTCTTATTGAGGGAAGTTTATCCTTCGGGCATTTGAATCATATGAAAAAATGAAGAAAATGAAATTATTGGTGTTTCTCTCAAAATCGTTGCCTACTGACCAAGTAATTGATAGAATCATCAATTGAGCAACTGTAAATCGAAAACGGGGAGTAGAATAATGATAAACGTCATGACTGGATTTAGAATAGAAAAAGATTTCCTTGGAGAAAAAGAAGTACCTGAAGATGTGTACTATGGAATACAAACGTTACGGGCAGTGGAAAACTTCCCGGTTACCGGCTATAAAATTCATAAAGAGATGATTGATGCCTTAGCCGTCGTAAAGAAGGCAGCAGCGCTGGCGAACATGGAAACCACGCGTCTTTATGACGGGATCGGTCAAGCCATTGTACAGGCATCTGATGAAATCCTTGAAGGGAAGCTTCATGAATTCTTCATCGTTGATCCCATCCAGGGAGGAGCAGGGACTTCCATCAACATGAACGCCAATGAAGTCATTGCTAATCGTGCCCTGGAGCTCATGTCCCATGGAAAAGGAGAATACGGAAAGATTAGCCCGAACAGTCACGTGAATATGTCACAGTCAACCAATGACGTATTCCCGACGGTCATCCATATTTCCACGCTTAAATTATTGGAGAAACTTCTTGCTACGATGGAACATATGCTGAACGCCTTTAAGAAGAAAGCCCAGGAATTTGATCACGTTATTAAAATGGGGCGTACTCATCTGCAGGATGCTGTTCCGATTCGCCTTGGCCAGGAATTTGAAGCGTATAGCAGGGTGGTAGAGCGCGATATAAAACGGATCGGACGAACACGTGAACATCTCTATGAAGTAAACATGGGGGCTACTGCAGTAGGAACTGGATTGAACGCGGATCCTGTTTATATCAAGAGTGTCGTGAAACATCTGGCTGATATCAGTGGTTTGCCATTAACCGGAGCTGAGCACCTTGTCGATGCTACGCAAAATACCGATGCCTACACTGAAGTTTCGGCTGCATTGAAGGTATGTATGGTTAATATGTCCAAGATCGCCAATGATCTGCGTATGATGGCTTCAGGCCCACGCGCCGGTCTGGGTGAAATTTCACTGCCATCCAGGCAGCCTGGTTCTTCCATCATGCCTGGTAAAGTGAATCCGGTCATGCCGGAACTGATCAATCAGGTAGCCTTTCAGGTGATGGGCAATGATCAGACCATCTCCTTGGCATCGGAAGCCGGCCAGCTTGAACTGAACGTGATGGAACCAGTACTTGTATTCAATCTCCTTCAATCCATCAGCATCATGAACAATGCGTTCAGAAGCTTTACAGATAATTGCCTTGTTGGGATCGAAGCGAATGAGACACGTATGAAAGAGTATGTGGAAAATAGTGTGGGGATCATTACAGCTGTGAATCCTCACTTAGGATATGAGGTCGTGTCACGTATTGCCAGGGAAGCCATTCTAAAAGGGAAATCCGTAAGAGAGCTTTGCCTGGAATATGATGTTTTGACTGAGGAAGAGCTTGATTTGATCTTGAATCCTTATGAAATGACGAATCCTGGAATAGCAGGGCGTGTGCTTTTTGAACGTGAATGAAGGAACAATATTCACCAATTCGAATAATTAGGGGAACCAAAATAAATAAAAGCTTGCAGAGAGCGTAAAAATTCTCTGGAAGCTTTTTTTACTTAACGATAAATCTAAAAACCACTTTACTATTCGGCCTCCTTTTACTCTACAAAAATGTCTAAGTTCGTAGTTTTCCCATATGAATTCCACTTTTTATCGTTATTTTGGAGTATTTGTCATGTAGTAAATGGGAGATGGTATTCTATTAACCTAGGTATAAAAGATATGATGATAATCTTGCAGAATTAGAAGGTACTAGCCTAAAGCTTGTGGATGCAGGTTTAGTAGGCCGACACCCTTGAACTAAAAGAAAACTGGGGAACGTAAATAAGAAGTGGATCTAAACTTTACGAAAATATAAATGAAAAGGCCATTGAATTAGTAGAAATCAACTTCCTTGAAACTGATCCAGGGGTGAAAGATGATCCAAAGTCAAAGGATAAATATCAAGGTCAGACCTAGAAGATATAAAAGCTGAATTGAGAAGTGAATAAATAAAGGAAATGACTGGCTCATTAGATTGTAGATATGAGTCAGCCTCTATTCCCTTGAAAAGGTAAAGTAGGATATTTATTTATATTTTTCCTTTTTTATTCATATTTATAAGATTAAATATCTATAGTTAATAGCTTATAAGATACCTCTGTCCTATGTATAATGATAGATATATACAAGGGGGAAATGAAACCATGTCTATCGGCAGGATTATCTACTACCATCGAAAAAAACAAAATAAAACCCAAGAGCAACTTTGCAGAGGGATATGTTCCACCACTCATTTAAGTAAGATTGAGAATAGTTCTAAAGAGGGGAACCTGGAAACATTAGAATTACTTTGTAAACGACTCGGTGTCTCAATCGAAGAGGAAACGAAAATAACCCAAGATTTAAAACGTCAGTTGGCACAATTCTATGAAGCGATAGAAAGACTTCA
The DNA here is from genome assembly GCF_904424705.1 of Rossellomorea arthrocnemi. Taxonomy (GTDB): domain Bacteria; phylum Bacillota; class Bacilli; order Bacillales; family Bacillaceae_B; genus Rossellomorea; species Rossellomorea arthrocnemi. The sequence goes on from NZ_CAJGBF010000004.1 coordinate 76,008, forward strand.
TCGAGATCATGCCGAAAGACTGTATCATGAGTTAGAAAAGCATAGAGACTATATTCAATGTACAGAAATGGTTTACTTATATGAACTTTACATGCTTCGATATCTATTATTCACAAATAACACGACCAAGTATGAACAGGTATCTCATGGATTAAAAAAGAATATGAGCAAATTTTCTTCGTTTGAAAAATACCTGTGGCAATTCTTTCAGGGAATTTATTTTGGACAAAAAAGGCAATATAGACAGGCGATTTCCACCTTTGACAAAATAGAGGATAGAGCTGATCTTTACAGTGAAAAAGTGACAGATTACTACTATTATAAAGCGGCCAATCATGGACTATTAAAGCATTTTACGTTGTCTCTCCATTACTCCCATAAGGCATTGCGGATCTTTCAGAATACAGGGAATATATTACGGATCCTTCATGTGAAAATAGGACTATCCGCCAATTTAATATACATAAACGATCTGGAACGGGCAGAAGACATGCTGCATACAGCCTTAAACGATGCAGAGATGTTAAAGGATTACGACACGAAAATTACCGCTCTTCATAATTTCGGTTTGTTAAATAGAAAAAAAGGAAGGCTTCAAGAGTCGTTAGAATATTTCACCCAGTCGCTGAAATTTAAAAAAAAGCACACAATCGGTTATTATGGAACATTGGTTGAAGTAGTTCAAGTACTGCTGGATTTGAACGAGAATGAGCAGGCAGTAAACATCATGCAGGATGTTCTAAAGGACTTTAAAGATCAGCAATCCAGTGAATATGTTGAGTTAATGGTGCTGTATTTAGAGGCGATAAAAGATGAAAAACGGCTCATTTATTACTTGACTGACCGTGGTTTGCCTGCTATGAAACAACATGATCTTTATAAGGCAGTAACATATTCAGAGCGATTAGCGGGATTTTTCAAGCAAAAGGGTGATTTAACTTCTGCCAATCAATATCTTCTTTTATCCAATGAACTATTAAAAAAATTGCTCTTTAACCATGATGGGCAAATTTGAATAAAATGTTTAACAAGCAACTGTTAATAGTTGCTTGTTTTTTGATTATTTATGAATTTTAATAGGGATTATATACACTTCTTTGATAGTAAAATACACCTATTAAATGATATGGGATTATATATATAGGTATAATTACTTCTTTAATAGAAACTTTCCCAACTTTCAATCTATCCTTACGTATTGACAGGTCGAATGATGCCAAAAAACGGGCAGGAATGGGAGAGGTATGTCTGAATGTGTATAGAATTTTCCCAATTAACAGAATTGTAAAAGAAGATTAGTATTAAGGGTGTAAACAAATCTGCATTACGGATGAATATTATAGGGGGAAGAGTATGAATAAGAAGCGTTCAGCCAAAATCTTGACGGTTGCACTGGCTACAAGTCTACTAGGCACATCAGGAATTCCATTTAACGTTATGGCAGAAAGTGCGCCTAGTACGTCTAAGTTCACACAGATAAAAGATGTAGAAAAAACGATGATGAATTTATCGGATGAGCAAAGAAGTGCTCTCAAACAGATCGAAGCGAAACCGAATTTTGAAATCGCTCCGAATATCAATACCGAAAATGAAGGGCTCGTTGATGTAATCGTTGAATTCAAACAGGCACCGGCAAAAGTTGAAGTCATGAAGCAGGTGGCTAAGGGAGTCCGTACTACTACTAAAGCAGCGGCTGAAAAGGTAGAGAAATCTCACAGTGAATTCAAACAAAAATTCAATTCTATGAAAAATAAAAAAAGTGCCAGCCCTCATTTACAGGAAGCGAAAATCACAAAAGAATACCGTTCAGCCATTAATGGTGTAGCGATGTCCATCCCAGGAAATGAGATTAAGAGTTTACTGGACTCTGGAGTTGTGAAACGTGTATGGAAAGATGAAGTCGTTCAGCTAGATTTTCCGGAAGTCGAAGGAGATGCTTCCGAATCCAAAATGATGGATAGTATCCCTCAAATCAATGTAGACAAGCTCCATGATGAAGAAATAACGGGTGAAGGTATTAAGGTCGGAGTCCTTGATACAGGAATTGACTATAAACACCCTGATTTGCAGGATGCCTATAAGGGTGGTTATGATTTCATTGATAACGATAATGACCCTATGGAAACAACCTATGAAGATTGGCAGAATTCAGGTAAACCTGAGGTCAATCCTACTTCTGGAACAGTCTACTATACGGAACATGGTACTCATGTCTCCGGAACGATTGGCGGCGAACAGAAGAATACAGTCGACTATGCGGTAAAAGGGGTAGCCCCTAATGTCGATTTATATGGCTATCGAGTTCTTGGTCCGTACGGTTCGGGAACAGCCACAAGTGTACTATCAGGGATTGAGCAGGCTGTCATCGATGACATGGACGTCATGAACTTATCTTTGGGTGCTTCAACAAACGATCCGCTATATCCGACTTCGGTTGCAGTTAACAACGCGATGCTCTCTGGAGTGGTAGCCGTAGTGGCTTCAGGAAACAGTGGGCCGGAAGAAGGAACACTTGGAGCTCCAGGTGCAGCGGCCCTCGGCATTACGGTTGGGGCAAGTGATTTTGACATGGATATCCCTACCTTCCAATCCATGAGTGTCAATGGTGAAACATTTGAGAATGTTTTATTACTAGGGAAGAATTTTTCAGATGATTTGACAGCTCTTCAAAATCAGTCCAAATCAGTGGTTTTTGCTGGGCTTGGGTATGCTGCTGATTTCGAAGGGAAAGATTTAACGGGTAAAATCGCCTTGATTCAACGTGGTGAAATTGCCTTTGTGGAGAAAATGAAACATGCGAAAGAAGCAGGGGCAGAAGCTGTCATCATCTACAATAATATAGACGGAGAGATTCAGGCTTATCTGGGAGAAGGGTCAGAATATATCCCGACCTTACGTATGACAAAAGCGGATGGAGAGCGATTGAAAGAGTTAGGAGATAACGCATTCATTACGTTTGGGGATTTAGCAACTGTTCAAACCGAGGGGGATAACCTGGCTAGCTTCAGCTCAAGGGGACCTGTGGCTGGAAGCTATGATATTAAACCGGATGTTGTGGCACCTGGGGTAGCGATTTTCTCAACCATTCCAGAATATATCAATAGTCCGGAAGAAGGGAAAGACTACTCTGCAGCATATGCCCGCCTTCAGGGAACATCAATGGCAACGCCTCATGTAGCGGGTGTAGCAGCACTAATTCTTTCAGAACACCCTGAGTATTCTCCTTTTGATGTAAAAGAAGCATTAATGAATACAGCAGAAGACTTGAATGGTGACGTATCCGTATTCGAACAAGGAGCTGGACGAGTTGATGCCTATGATGCGGTACATGCCGATGTATCCATCAAAGTGATGGATACAACCAAAAATCTAAATGAGAATGGTGAAGAAGTAGAGGTTGATGATGAGACGGCTTCCATCTCTTTCGGAAGTCACTACAAAAATGATAATGGAATTAAAGCTGACAGCAAGATGATCCTAGAGAACAATGGTGGAGTAGAAAAGTCCTTCAAAGTAGAAGTCGAATACCATGGTGAACGTACCGGCATCAAGGATTCAGCTAAAAACGGTATTGTTTTAGACGTTCCGACCAGTGTAGTGGTCCCGAGTGGGAATTCGAAAGAAATTTCACCAACGATCACGGTTCCGGAAAACGCAGAAGAAGGCCGTTATGAAGGGTATATTCATTTGACGAATGCAAGTGACGCGAGTGAAACGTACCAGGTTCCGTTTGCTATTCGAGTCACGGGAAAAGGGTTCGACTATCTTGAAACAGACAGGCCAACACTAGCAAATAATACACCAAAGTGGCAGTACTATAACCCGTTCATCACAGCAGCATTTCAAATGAAAAACCCGCTGACGAGGATAGACATTGTGGTGAAAGATGGACAATCAGGTGAAGCTATTGGATTCATTGCTTCCCTTCAACAAGCGAATGTAAAGCCTGACTACCGATATTACATTCCTGCTGTTTTCGCTGGAGTCGTTTATCCATTTACAAATGACAAACAAAATCCGATATCAGAACAATCCGTTGATTTGCCTGAAGGGGACTATGAATTAGAGTTCATAGGGTATGATGAAGAAGGAAAAATGTATTCGATCGACACTCCTGTCATCATTGACAATACAAAACCGCAAGTGACATTTGATAAAGCTCCTGGTGTGTATGAAATCAATGAAGATATGTACACAGAAGAGTTTGGAAAGACAGCATTCTGGCTTCACGGAAATGTGCAGGATGAAACAGTGGAAGACTTACAATCAAAAGGTATGGACTATGATCAATCTTCGAACAAATTCTTGATCGCAACAGGCACACGAGAATACTTTAATTGCTGTTTCCCTCCTGCAGATTCAGAAGGGGATACTGAATTTGGTATTGAACCTTCTGATATCGCTGACGGACCATTGAGGTTAAGTTTGGCAGCAACTGACATTGCAGCGAATGTGAATTACCAACGATATATTTTCCTGCAAGAAGGTACTGAATACCTGACTTCCGATTACAACAAGAAAGAAGTAAAATTAGGCGATACGGTTACGATGACACTGAGCCTGAATAACGTAAAGAATCTGGTTTCTGGAGAGTACACTGTCGAATTCAAAGGGGAACAATATTCGTTTGAATCAGTTAAGTTGAATGAGGCAGTGAAGAAATATGCAAAAGAAAATGGTCTTGAAGCCTCCCTTCAAGTAGCCGAAGTGAAAGAAGGCAGTTTTTACTCTACTGTAAAGGTGGGGGCAGAGATAAATGGGGATGAATTTACCGGGCTGAATGAAGATATGCCGTTCTTGGAGGTTACATTTAAGGTCATTAAGGATAGGTGGTTCTATGGAAATGACAAATTGAATGTAACAACTTCTAACTACACAAAAGCGGGGGGTTCCCAGCCGGTGTCTCTACCATACTATAGTACATCTTACTTTGATTTCATTTCTGAACATTCAGAAATAGAAGGGTATTTGAAGCCGGAAGCCTTCCTTAAACCAGGCTCAACAACTTTACCATATGGAGTCGCTTTAGAAATCGGAGCGGAAGTATATGCTTTATCTCCGGATGGTGAAAAGTACGAAGGAACGATTGATTCGCGTGGGAAATATTCCATTTCAGGTGTACCTGCGGATGGTAGGACGTACAATGTAATAGTGGACGTTCCAGGACACTTAAAAACAAGCACAAGTTTTATATCCGGATATTCATTAAAAGGAAATCATTATGGGAAGTTTATATCAACAGGTTACAAGATAAACCTTGCTGGTGATGTTGATGGAAATAGTATGATTGATATTGAAGATGCCATTATTTCCGTATTCTCTTATGGAAAAGAAGGTATCGGCGTCAATAAAGGAGACATTAACCAAGACGGAAAGGTCGATGAAACAGATCTTCGATTCATCGAGAAAAACTTCTTAGAAAAAAGTCCAGATGCCAAAAAGAATAAAAAGCCAAAAGAAAAGCATGGTAAGGTGACTTTGGAAAAATTATTCCGTTCAATTGGACTTGAATTAGAAGAATAACAAGAAATGAAGGAGGTGCCTTATAGGGCATCTCCTTTTTGTGTTAAGTAATCCCCTCCGGCAGTCCACTAGACTTCTCCAACAAATTATCCTCAACTTATGTAAGAGCAGTTGTTTCCGGTGAGGGTATGACCTTATCCTCTCGATTTGATATTTCACGTTTTCTCTTCAGAACAACAGCCAGTCCTGAAGAATGGAGTTTTTTTAAATAAGTGACCAATCAATTTGATGAAATTCCTCAGAAATAAAATCATATCAAATCATAATAGAATGAAATGGAAACGATCTGGATAGTGAAGAATGAAGTTTTATCGTCGTATAGCGTGCACAAAATAAGAAAGAATCAGAATGCGAATAGCAGGTGAGAAAAATGAATGCAACGTTGTTTCAGAAGATTCAGCACTCGATGGAAAAGGTGGGGTGGAGAAAGATAGACTTAGCACAACGATCGGGGATTCATATGAGTGACATCAGTCGGATTTTTAATCACAAGCAACCACTTTCACTAAAACATCTGGATGCCATTACAGCTGCTCTCGGGCAAGTGGAAGGTTCTCTTTATCCGTTTTATGTAGAGGAATGCTTTAATGAGCACCAACTATTGGATAAACGCAGAAGTATCCAGTTCCTGTATAAGTGTATAACGCTTGGTTACGAGGAGCAGAAACGTGCTCTGTTGCTTGCCATGGGGGCAGAATCGTCAGATACGGTCCGTTCAACCTATTTGACCTACATTTTTTCCGTCGCGGAAAAGCTGTTTAATACCAACAAAGAAGAGAAAGCATTACCTCTATATGAGTTGATTGTTGAAAAAGAACCGAATGATTTTTCAGAACAACTGGCAACTAGTTATTTTAGGCGGTTTTATATCGTGAGAATGACTGAGAATGCACAAATAGCCCTAACGCATGTGTTAGAGCACCTGATGTGTTTACCGAGAGAAGTTAGAATGGAAGCGTATTTATGGATTACAGCTTATTACTATCGACGTGAGCAATGGAAAGAAGTTCTCTATTACGCGGAGAGATTGGAAAGCATGAACAAGGAGGGTGAGTATTATGCAAGAGCCCTTATGTATAAAAGTTTTGCATTGGTACGCCTGGGTGGTTCACTTGAAGAAGTATTGGCTCTTATTGCCCGATACGCTCAGGAAAACGAATATTTCGCTGAAATAGCTGCTGGGAACCGGTTTGCTGCTTATTTAGATTTTGGCCACTTGGAGTATGCAGATGAGTATCTTACCTGGTTAGAAGATAGAGATGATCTATATGTTGGTTTACCAAAAGTGCTAGAGGCATATGTTCAATTGAAACGTATAGAAGATGCGAAACGGCTCTTGGATTGGTATCAACATATCCTTGATGACATGCCAATTGGTGGAGAACTGTGGCTAAAACAGAAGGTGAATTTAGATTTTCGATATGCCTATGCTCTGTACCAGTGTGAAACCCTTTTATTGCCGGAAGGATTGGATGAACTATTAAATGTGGCGAATACAGCAAACCAAATAGGTAATATAGAGAGATTTAAAAAATGTCTTCTCATTTATTGGAGATACAGGCACCATGCGACAGATGACCAAAGAAACAAATACATACAACTCTTAGGTATAAATGAACACGAAGAAATAAATGAATATAGTTATACACAGCGACGTAACCATTCTATTTCTACTTAATATTCCTAGTAATTAAGTAAGAATAGGTGATTTAGAAAAATGACAAACTGAAACTCTCTTAACAAAAAAACTGAATTTGATGAAATTTTGCAAAAGTTATATTCTATCAAATTTAAATAGTATGAATATAACAAATGAAGAAAGAAGGGAAAAGGCGGATGAAAAAGAGAATGACTAAAAATGTCACTTTGTTGGCACTCAGTGCTGGTCTAGTAGGCAGCAGTATTGCACCAGCTTCACTAACTCACCACGTTCATGCAAAGCCATCTTCAAACATTGATCAAGTACTGTCAAAGCTTACTCCAGAACAGCGTCAAGCGATTAAACAATTACAAACGAATGACCAGGGAGGACTGCAGCTCTCTCCAGAGGTAGATCAAAAGAGTAACGATACTATTTCTGTCATTGTAGAATTTCAGGATAAGCCGGAAAAGACAGCGGTGCTGGAAGCGGAGTTAGAAGGGAAAAAACTGTCTAAGACGAAAGCAAAAGAAAAAGTAGACGCAGCACATGAAACCTTCCAGAAAGATCTTCAAACGATTTTCAAGAATGATTTGAAACAAAAGAAATCCCCTTTCAAAATCAAGCAGGCCTACAAGCATGCCTTTAATGGGGTGGCAATGACGATCCCAGCCAATAAAGCAAAAGCACTGCTTGATTCTGAGGCGGTGAAGGCTGTCTGGAGTGATAAGGAAGTTCACATCGAGCCGCCTGTCACAGAAGAAGAATCGAAGCAGAAGGAAGTAACGCATACGAATACCACTTTTCCAGGTATTGAAAAACTCCATCATGAAGGCTTTACCGGAGAAGGTGTGAAGGTAGGGATTTTAGATACTGGAATCGACTATGATCACCCTGACCTACAAGACGCCTATAAAGGCGGATATGACTTTGTGGATAACGATAATGATCCAATGGAAACAACCTTTGATGATTGGGTGAAAGCAGGAAAGCCGGCAACAGGAACACCGTATTTCACGGAGCATGGAACGCATGTAGCGGGAATCATTGCCGGACAAGGTAAGAACGAATCAGACTATGCAGTAACCGGTGTAGCGCCGGATGCTGATATTTATGCGTACCGTGTATTAGGGCCTCAAGGCACAGGCAGTACGGGGGCGATTTTAGCCGGGATTGATCAAGCAGTGGAAGACGATATGGATGTTATTAACATGTCCCTTGGTGCAAATTACAACGACCCGCTTTATGTGACAAGTATTGCCGTTAACAATGCTGTCCTTGCAGGTGTAACGGCAGTAGTGTCAGCAGGAAACTCAGGAAATGGAATGTATACACTTGGTTCACCTGGTACCTCTCCACTTGCGCTTACTGTCGGGGCAAACGATACTTCTGTCACGATTCCGACATTTACAGGTACGCTCCATGCAGATGAAAATGTATCAGCGGATTTAAAGCTAATTGCCAGAGGATTTGACGATAATATAGAAGAACTAAAAGGACAAAATTTACAGGTTGTAGATGGAGAAAACGGTTCTTATTCTGACAAAGATGTGAAAGGGAAAGTGATTCTTGACACACGTGGATATATTGATCTTCGCTCTATGATAAAAAATGCGAAAAAAGAAGGGGCGAAAGCTCTTCTATTATACAATGCCTATCCGCTGGAAGATGTGTATTTGGGAGAAGGTTTTGACTCTCTTCCTGTATTCTCTATAAGCGATGAAAAAGGAGCAGAAATGAAGGAAGCGCTGGCTTCTGGGAGTGCAACGTTCTCCTTTGATGAGTTAGGTGATCCAGTGGTGACCGGAGGGGACGTTCTAGCTGACTTCAGCTCTCGAGGCCCATCCCGTGTCTTATATGATATAAAGCCTGAAGTAACTGCACCCGGGGTGTCAGTCTTATCTACGGTACCATCCTATGTGCATGGAGAAGACCAAATCGGGAACTACAAAAATGCTTATGAACGTTTATCCGGTACATCCATGGCATCGCCAAATGTTGCAGGGGTAGCGGCACTATTAAAACAAACTGACCCTGACATGACGCCTGCCGAGATCAAAACAAGGCTCATGAATACGGCAGCTCCATTAAATGGAGATTACAGCGTATTTGAAGTTGGCGCAGGTCGTGTGGATCCGTATAAAGCGATTCATGCACAAGCAAATATTCAAGTAAGTGACGAGACAAAAACGAGTGATGGAGGAGCGTCGACTCTTTCAGATGAGGGAATCCAAACGATTAAAGAGACGACAGGTGCCCTTAGCTTTGGTGCTAAGACTGTCAATGGAAAGCATATAAGAGAGACACGTTCGGTCACACTGTACAACAGCAGCGAAGAAGCGAAAACGTTCGACGTGAAGGTCGAATTCCAAACTCTTGGAAAAAGGTTTGATAACGATTATTCCCGTGTGGCAAACGATGCGAAGGCCAACGGTGTCACCGTGGAGACAAAGGACACGCTGAAAGTGAAGGCAGGTAAGAAAAAGAAAACTGCGGTTACCATGTTAGTTCCGAAAACGGCTGATATAGGAAACTATGAAGGCTATGTGGTGTATACAAATAAAGAAAATCCGGATGAAACGTATCGTGTTCCATTTGGCATTCATACTGCAGAAGAAGGCATTGATCATATTGAGGTAAATCCGCCTGCTTTTACGACCGCTGTCGAGGCTGGTTATAATGGCATCCGATGGTCAGTCGGCCTTAATTTCCAATTGAAATCTCATATGCGTTCAATGGATCTCTTCCTTGTCGATCCAAAAACGAACAAAGAAATCGGTTTTCTTGGTTCATTTGACGGAATGGGTGCCGATGAAAATATTGAATACTATCTAAGAGGTGTGCTGAACGAAGGTTATTACCATCCGTTAACAGGAAATCCGGATCAGCCAATCGCGTATGATAAGGAACAAACCGATCCGGGACTATACAATATCAGAATGGTAGGGACAAATGATCAAGGGAAAACCTTTACCTCAGATGCCCCGGTTTACTATAGCGTTACCCAGCCAGCCCTCGATCTCAACGTAGACTCTGGTGTAGTAGAATATAGTCCGGATCAAACAACGTTACCATTAAACGGTTCTGTTTACGATCCAGGTGTAGAAGAAATGAAAGCCGGCGGTATGGATGTGTCTCAAGCTAATAATAAGTTTGTTTACGAGTTTGGTAGATACAGCACCGAAGTTCCATTAGACGCTGACGGAAATTTTACGACAGAACTTTCACTGATCCCGGGTGTTTCAGTGCTGCCAGTGAAAATGTATGCAGAAAATATGGCAACAGTCAGGAACTATTCTAGTTATAAACAGGTATATTATGTGAAACAAGGGACTCAGTATGGAACAGCTATTCCAGACGAAAAGAAGGTAACTGCGGGGGATTCGGTGACCGTTACTCTTTCGATGAACAATATGACAAACATGAAGCAAGCGGTGTATTCCTTTGTGAATCCATCGAACGTAGATGTAACAAGCATTAACCCCCACGCAACATTGAATGGAAAACTGGATATTCAAACAGTAAATTCGGATGTAACCATCGACGGAAAGACGATGGTGAAAACGACCATTACCGCAACTGTAACAGGTGATGCTGGACAAACAGGGGTATCAGGAAAGGTTCCAATGGTAGACATCACATACAAAGTAAACGAGGATTCTAACGCGTTGGATACAACTTTCAATCAATTCGATGTATCATATACCAACATAGATGATACGATGAAATCCGTCACTGGTATTAGTATCCCTTACCATGTAGAGCGGACGTACTCGGTTTTGAAATCGCATGTATTTCCTGAAGCATTTAAGAATCCTTGGGTACCAGAGGAGCCATTAACACAATTTGATTATGTAAAAGCAGGCACAAAAGTAAAAGTGACAGATGAAGCAGGAAAAGAATATCCAAACGGTTTTGGAATAGAAAACTATACGACTACTGCTTTCTTCTCAGCTAAATTACCACTAACGGACAAACCATTCACTTTCGAGGTGGAGACGCCGGGACATTTCAAGGTGAAGAAAACATTTACAGTCGGGTTGATAGAAAATGGTGAAGTGAAACCTTATGGGAAAGCAATCTTTCCTGAACCTGCACCTGCTGGAGATGTGAACCAAGATAATGTGATTGATGTGAAAGACGCGCTTTCCATTCAATCAAACTGGGACACAGACAAACGCGAAGCAGATATTAACTTTGATGGAGTAGTAGACGGAAAGGATATGCAATTTGTCATCAATAATTACATGATGCAAAATCCTTGGATGGATAACTCTCCAGAACCTCTGAAAACACAAAATGGACAAACATTGGAAAGTGTGTTGGAGGAATTAAATATTCAGTAAGGATAGAGAGCAACGGCCAATGGTCGTTGCTTTTTTTTATGGAGAAAAGCTTCCGGTAGGTATAATGGACAACTGATCAAACATGAGGTAACCAATCACAGCTTTCAATAAATTCATCATGAAGATAAGGCGAAACAGGCACTAATCATTCCCAACGTAATAGGATTAACATAAAGGAGTGATGATTATGCCTTGGCAACAAAAAATCAGATATTTAACGGGTCAGCCTGTAGGAATTTCTTTATCAAATGGGCAGGGAACATCAGGGGTCCTGTGCGGTGTTTCGGGATCCAAGGTTCTTGTTATTGAATATTTGTATCAAACGCAATTCGCCCTAAAACAGTATGATTATTATATGATTCAAGATATTAATGGTTTTCCACCTTGCCAGAACAATCAGCCGCTTTATTAACAATCTTCCTTCCGTGGTTTCTTTTTAAATATTCTTGGGGAACTTTGTTCAACCGGCAGGAAATTCTTAGTGCAAATCTTGCATTCATAATATCCTCAGCCCTATTACCCATCTTTGGAGTCGGTTTCTTACTTCTCGCTAATCCAGAAAGAAACGTGGGGGATAATAGCTCTTGCATTAGAACGGACGAATAGTAAATTAGGTTTTAGTTGGCTGATACTGATATCAGGAATAAACGCAACTTGGAATATCCTATTATTCCAAGTTTTTTTCGTATGCTCAAGTCTCGTCACACCCCGCTTAGCCTACATGATAGTTCCTTTTGGGGGAATTTTATTTTGAATTTTCAGGCCCTGAAGCCTATTGCCATTGTAATGTATTGATAGTATCAGGTTCATAGGATAATAGACTAATATATAGTATTCTTTCCATGTTCCCTACTCAATATGGCAGGGAGACAGTTATTGACACAAACGTCAAAACCAATCTAATCCTATTGATCAAGAATTAGAAGTGGTTCATTTTCCCTATAGTCAAGTCAGGTTCAATTGTAAAAAAACGGATATTATCAAACAATTCCCCCCATTGTCCCGATATGGATGGTTATATAAAATTTTAACTAGGGTACCCATTACTTTGAATAGATCTATTTACTAGTTGGTTGTATGTCTCTTTTGTCACCCGTTAATTAGTAGTGTTAAACATTAAAGACAATCAGGGGGAATAGTATGAAGACAGAAAGGCTTAAACCCATATTTAAGGGCACGTTAATTGCTAGTTTGCTAGTTTCTGCAGGTTTGCCATCAGGAGCAATTGCTGAGCAAAATTTTCAGAATAAACAGAAAAATGTAGAGCAGATGTTGATGAACTTAACGGATCAGCAAAGGAAGGCATTGAAAGAGCTGGAAATCTCGCCTGGTTTCACCATATCACCCGAGATAAACCAAAACAGCTCTGAAATGGTTGACGTAATCGTCGAATTTAATCAGGCTCCTGCAAAAGTAGAAGTTGCAAAGCAAGCTGTCAAAGGGAAAAAAATGTCTTTATCTTCTGCAAAAGAAAAAGCAGAAAGCGAGCATGATACGTTTAAAAAAGAGTGGAAAAAGGTCAAAAAATTAAACAGGCCAGATGATGAAAAAATGGAAGATGGCAAGATAACGAAAGAATTCCACGCAGCATTCAATGGGGTAGCGATGACGTTGCCGGCAAGGGCAGTTCAAGAACTGCTCAGTACAGGAGTCGTGAAACGAGTATGGAAGGATAATGAAGTTAAGCTTGATCTCCCACAAGAGGCAAAAGAAATGAATTCAGGGACTCCATCCCATGCAGATGACAGTCTTTCACAAATTGGTGCGGACAAGCTTCATCAAGAGAATATTACAGGTGAAGGGATTAAAGTAGGGGTTATTGATACAGGTATTGACTATAACCATCCGGATTTAAAAGACTCTTATAAAGGCGGATACGATTTTGTCGATAATGATTCAGATCCGATGGAGGCGACTTATCAAGAGTGGAAGGATTCCGGGAAGCCTGAATTCAATGGTTCCAGTTATTATACATACCATGGAACACACGTTTCCGGGTCCATCGCGGCATCCAAGGAAAACAATTCTCCAGCGGCCGTAAAGGGGGTAGCCCCTGATGTCGATCTTTATGTGTACAGAGTGTTGGGTCCATATGGAAGTGGATCGACCGCTGCTGTAATGGCAGGGATTGACAAGTCGGTAACAGATGGTATGGATGTTATCAACCTGTCTCTAGGGTCGAATATTAATGACCCTCTTAATCCGTCGTCTATAGCGGTTAACAATGCCATGCTCTCTGGTGTGGTTACGGTCGTTGCGGCAGGTAACACAGGCCCTAATGAAAAAACACTGGGATCTCCAGGATCGTCTGCATTAGGAATAACAGTTGGTGCCAGCGATGTGTCAGTAACGATCCCGACCATTACTGCCAATTCGGGAGATCAAGAAATTAAGGATATGAAGCTGTTAGCACAAAATTTCACAGATAACTTGGAAGACCTCCAGAATATGACCCTTCCAATTGTGGAAGTGGGGATCGGGACACAAAGCGATTTTAAAGATGTTGATGTAGCTGGTAAGGTAGCGTTCATAGAACGCGGACTCATTACTTTCGATGAAAAAGTGCAAAACGCAAAAGATGCAGGTGCTAAAGCGGCGATAATTTATAACAATGTGGATGGTGAAATAGAAGCTTTTATAGGCAAAGGGACTAATTATATACCTGCTTTCCGCCTATCAAAGGCTGAAGGGGAACAACTGAAATCACAAGCAGAAATTACCTTTGAGTCGTTAGGAAGCGTCAAGACAGGGGGAGATCACTTAGCGGAATTCAGTTCGAGAGGGCCAGCTCACGGGAATGATGACATTAAACCAGATGTCGTAGGACCAGGTGTGGCGATATCCTCAACTTTTCCTGAGTTTATCAATCATCCCGAAGAGGGAGAAAGTTATGATGCTGCATATGGCCTTCTAAGTGGAACATCAATGGCTTCTCCTCATGTAGCAGGTGCTGCAGCACTCATCATGCAAGCTCATCCCGAATACACACCTTTTGAAGTGAAGGAAGCGTTGATGAATACTGCTGATGAAATGAATGGTGACTATTCTGTTAATGAAGTTGGCGCTGGCCGGATTGATGTTCATGAGGCAGCCCATGCGGATACATTGGTGAAGGTTCTGGACAAAACGATGCATGAACAAGATGGCAGCCTTGTCGAAATCGATGAAGAAACAGGTTCCATTGCTTTTGGCACTCACTTTAAAGAGGAAGAAGGACATATTGAAGACAGCAGAAAAGTTGTAATACAAAATTTAAATGAAAAAGATACGAAGGAATTTATCACAAATGTTGAATTTCTACCGGCTAAGGGACAGATTCAAGATGCCGGCAAAAATGGGGTAGAAGTAACGATGCCCGATACGATTTCTGTAGAAGCAGGAAAATCTGCAGAAATTGAGCCGGTTATTCGTGTTTCAGAAGTTGCGGAATTAGGACGTTATGAAGGATACATTCACCTTGTCAATTCGAAAAATGAAGAAGAGAACTACCAAATCCCTTTTGCCATCCGTGTAACAGATAAAGGATTTGAGAAGATGGAATTGACAAGACCGATGATTACGAATGATCCCGTCAATATTCATCCGTATACGACGCCATATACCAATGCAATCATCAATTTATCAAGCCCATTAAAGACGATTGATATGTTGGTGAGAGATGGAAAATCTGGAGAAGCAATTGGATTTATGGGAACCATTGATGCAAGCCATTTATTGACTGGTATTGATTATTGGGGAGATAAAATGTTTACTGGACTGGTATACCCATTCACCAATGATCCTTCCCAGCCAGTTTCTGAGGAAAAGGTGAAATTGCCGCAGGGTATTTATACGTTTGAAATGATCGGGTATGATGAGCAGGGTAAAGCATATAGTAAGGACGACATTGTTATGATTGACAATACGCCTCCAAAAGTAGAATTATCCATGGAACCTGGTCTGTATGAAGTAAATGATTCAATGTATACGACAGAAGATGGATATGATGGCCAAGCAATATGGGTACATGGAAATGTATACGATGATGACGTCGACAAGCTCAAAGAAAAAGGTATCAATATTGATCAATCAATCCATGGTGTACTTTGGTGGGAATATAGCTTCTATGAGCATTTATTTCTTAACCTGGATAGTGAAGGAAACTTTAGACTCCCTGCTATGAAGGAAAGAATTGACAGCATGACCTATTTAGATACCAACGTTTTTGCCTTTAATAATGCTACAGCATCCGAAGAATATCCAGGAGGCATTAAGAACTACATGTTCATAAAAGAAGGAACAGAATATGTGGTTCCAAATTATGATAAAGATAAGCTCCGTCTGGGTGACGAAATTACGATGACATTGAATTTGAACAATGTTCAGCAGCTAGCCTCCGGGGAATTCAGCATTCCTTTTTATAAAAGTTTGTTTGAATTTGAAAATGTCAAAGTCAATGAGGAATTTAAGCAATACGCTGAGCAAAAAGGGGCATCAGTTAACTTATCTGAACCAACAGTCACTGAAGATTACTCTGGAATGAAAGTCAAAGTAGGGGCTTCGATTGACCAAAATGAGTTGAAACTCGATCAAGATCTGCCATTCTTAGATGTCACGTTCAAAGTCATTGGTGACGAATCCTACGCCCCGCAGGACATGACATTTGAAACGCGTTCTTTTAAGTATAAGAAAACATCAGATTCTGATCCTTCCATTATCCGAGTATTAAAAGACAAGTCATTTAGGATTCTAGCTGGACATTCTGAAGTGAGTGGAATGATTGAGCCTGAAGCTTTCTATAAAGAAAATGGACAATTGGATCATTCAATCGACTATTCTAAGCTTGGTGCGAAAGTATATGCAAAAGCGGCGGATGGTGAAACCTATGAAGCATCTGAAATTTTTGATAATGGACGCTTTACAATCGATAACCTTCCGTTATCAGATAAGGAGTATGATATCTATGTGGAGGTACCAGGTCATCTCTCGAGCAAGTTATCGACGAAACTAGTAAAAGAGTTCGATGGAGAACTAGCCGGTGTACGAGAGTACGTTGATATGGACAAAGCTCAGGCTGGTGATGTGAATCGTGACAAGATGGTTGATATCCAAGACGCGATCATCTCCGTTTTCTCATACGGAAAAGAAAATGTAGGGGTTAACAAGGGAGACATAAACCAAGACGGAAAAGTAGATGAAACGGATCTTCGCTTCATCGAGAAAAATTTCTTGGAAAAAGGACCTGATGCCAAAGAGAATAAAAAACCAAAAGAAAAACATGGCAAGGTTACGTTAGAAAAATTATTCCGTTCTATTGGTCTTGAGACACTAAATTAGTGAACACAAATAAATGCCAGGGGTGCATCCCTGGCATTTATTTTCCATTATTAATTAATCAGAAAAAACTTTTGTCGCAAGCTCAAGAGCCTTATGGGTTTCTTCTGTTTCTATGTAATAATGAAAAAGTTCCTTTTCATATTGTTGGACCAACGATACATAACCACGTTTCTTCATGTAGGGTAAGGCGTTAGTGATGAGGTAGTGATAATAGTTAGTATGTTGGTTACTTAGTAGAAGATGGAGAAGTTTAAAACTGATAGTATATAAATATTCATGGAGGTCCCTTGCAATGGAAATCCCTTCGTATACAAGCTTTTCTAGTTCATTACTTGTTAATAAATGACCGTAATGGCTGCTCCGGATGAAACCTTCAAGAGAGGTTAAATAACATGTGGAGTTTTTTTCTTTCAGGCTCATGGATTGTTGGTATAGTCTTTTTGCTGATTCATATTCGCTTCGATTATAGTATTCATAAGCTAAGTTATGAAGCACCCGTGCTTTCTTGTCAAAAGCATGACATAAATCGCATGTTTGAATTAACGCATCATATTGTTCGACTTTCTGTTGAAAATCGCTGTACCCGTCACACTCACGCGTCATCAACATAATTATTTCGGAATCGATCATCTTAAGCAGATTATTACTATTGATAAAAAATCGTAATGATTTTTCTGCATAGTAATAAGCCATTACCTTTGAACCTGAGGCAAGGTAGGAGGTCGCTAAGGTTAAGAAGTACTCTTCATTATTATACTCTTCAATGTTAATTGTTCCTAAGGCAGAGAGTGCTTGTACTACATCTTTTTTGGACAGGTAATACATACCGGATAAGTGCTTGAGTAAATTTCTTTCGTACGGAGGCAATTGTTTATGATTTTTTTTAACCGTTTTTATGATTTGATCAGCTTGCTTTAGTTCATGGTGCTGTAGATGGTATCTTGCATTCAGGAGTTCATAAAGAACTTGATAGTCACTGATTGTTAATAATGGTTCTTCCTCCAATTTATTTTTTATCGATTCGATTTCTTCATCGCGTTCTCTGATCATCGCATCATGCCAACAGTGAAGGAGCCTCTTGATACTTTGGTACCGCGTTAACTCCTCTTCAATATTAATCCCGAGCCGTTTAGAAAACAAAGCGGTGATTTCTGAAGAATAGTCCGTTTTCCCCTGTTCGATTTTACTAACATGTGTATTTGAACAAATCCCGTTTCCAAGCTGTTCTTGTGTTAGTTTGGCTTTCTGACGGTAAAATTTAATGATTTTTCCTTTATCCATGCCAAATCCACTCCATAATTGAAAGAATAGTAATGAATAAATACCTTCCATTCAAGGTATCAACAAAGCCTGTTACGTATCTCTTCTTGCCCATTTTCTATCATTTTCCTTTGATTATAATTAAATTTGATGGGATAATATTTTTGAAAAATTCTATCAAATTTACAACAATTCAGAGAGTTTGTTCATGGCAACAGCTCAATTCGTTTAATGAAAAGGAACAGGTGAATCAAATGAATGCTGCTCTCTATCAAGAAATTCAAAAGTATATGCAAATGAAAAATTGGAATAAAACAGAACTTTCCAGGGAATCTGGTATTCATGTCAGTGAGATCAGCCGTATTCTCAATCATAAACAGCCTCTTTCATTGCAATATTTGGATGCCCTTACGCACGCATTAGGACTCTCTGAAGGGACGTTCTATCCCTACTATATTGAGGAGTGCTTAAATGAAGGAAACCGGGCGGACAAACGCAGGAGTATAAAGTTCTTGTATAAGTGTGTAGCAGAGGGGTACAAGAAGCATTCCAAAGACCTAGTAAATGTAATGTTGGAGGAAAAATCAAAAACGATTAGAAAAAAAAATTTATTTTATATCTTTTCCGTTGCTGAAAGGGTCTTTCGGGAAGGAAAGGGGGAGAAGGCTCTTCCTCTCTACGAAGTGGTGATTGAAAGCGATTTGGATCGTTTTTCAGAACAAGTTGCAATAAGCTACTTCAGGAGGTTTTATATTGTAAGAGGAACAGACAAAGGACAGCATGCACTATCTTATGTGTTAGACCAATTAGCCTACATGCCGACTGAGATAAGACAGGAAGCCTGCATGTGGATCATGGCAGACTACTATCGGCGTGAGGAATGGGGACAGGTTCTGAATTATGCAGAAAAACTGGAAAAAATGGAGGATGTAGGTGAGTATTATGGCCGGGCGCTCATGTACAAGGGTTTTGCTCTTTCAAGATTGGGCGGAAGTCTTGAAGAAGTGCTGGGAATTATAAAGAAATATGCACAAGTAAATCATTTTTACGCGGAAATGGCTGTTGGAAACCGTTATGTTGCACTCTTGGATTTTGGACAATTGGAATATGTGGATGAGTATCTCTCTTGGTTGGAAAACAGGGACGATATATATGCCGGCTTACCCAGGATTTTCGAAACGTACATTCAATTAAATCGATTAGAGGACGCCAAAAAATTAATTGACAGGTTCAAACACGTCATCCGGGATATGTCCGTCAGTAAGGAACCGTGGTTAAAAGAAAAAAGGTATTTAGACTTTCGCTACGCCCATGCTTTATTTCAATGTAAAAACAGTAAATATGATGAAGGTCTGAATGAACTATTGGAAGTGGCAGACTCATCAATGAAAATTGGAAATATTGAAAGGTTGAAAAAATGTCTGGTGGCATTTTGGTTATTCAGAGCCTACGCCACACCACAACATGATGAGAAATACTATAAAATATTAAGTACATGATATCGGACATCTTTAAAATTTTATATTGAAAATACTATTAACTCCCCAAAATTGGGGAGTTTTTTGAATGTTTATACAAAGTGAGTTCCTGGTCAAAAAAACATAAAAATTCCATTATAGGTAAGCATAATAGAAACCATTAATGATAGCTGCAGGTGAAAAATTGTGAAACTTACCTATAAATTATCCAATATCCTCGACGAAAATATTGAAGCAGTCAAGAATTCCTTTCGTGAAACCGAAGATTTGAAAATTAGAGAAATCTCCTTTCTGAATGTCGACTGTAAGCTGATTTATCTAGACACGCTAGTGGATAAAAAAATAATAGAAAAAAATATCATTGAGCCAATCTTGGATTGTAAAGATGAAGCTGTACTTGAATCCGTTATAAAAAACGCCGAATATAGTCGAAGGATTGACTTGGAAGGCACGGTGAATAGCTTGCTGGAGGGAAGCTGCGCCTTGTTTGCAGAAGGGGAAAATTCTGTTCTCCTGATGCCCGTAGCAGCCGCTGATGAAAGAGCCATTCAGGAACCTGAAAACGAACATATTATTAAAGGCGCCCATGATGGGTTTACTGAGGACATCAATAAGAACATCTTCTTAGTCAGACGAAGAGTGAAAAACCCCACGCTCTGTATAAAAAACACTACACTGGGCTCTCTTACAAATACGAAAGTATCGATCCTGTATATTGATGAATTAGTGGATCATGGACCATTAGATGTGTTAATTGAAAGGGTAGAAGCGGTAGATGTTCAGGAACTCCAATCGGCAGGGGAGCTCGAGGAATTGATTGAGGACAACAGTTACACTCTTTTTCCACAAATGTTGTCAACCGAAAGACCTGATCGGGCGGCATCCTACTTATTAGAAGGAAAATCAGTTGTCATTGTGGATGGAAGTCCACATGTGTTGGTTTCTCCGATTACATTTTTCAGTTTTTATCAATCACCGGATGATTATAATAGCAGGTGGCTGATCGGCTCATTCTTTCGCCTCATCCGTATATTCAGTTTTCTGGTGGCAATATGTTTACCCGCCATCTATATCGCGGTCGTTTCTTTTCATTCAGAGGTTCTCCCACTTGGAATTCTTTATGCTATCAGGGTTCAAATTGAATACATCCCCCTGCCTCCTTTTTTTGAGGCGATTGCGATGCAGCTTGTGCTGGAACTTTTGAAGGAAGCGGCAATTCGTCTCCCCTCACCGATCGCACAAACAATCGGAATTGTAGGTGGTTTGGTCATCGGGTCGGCAGTAGTAGAAGCGGGGTTTATTTCCAATACGATGATCGTAGTCATTGCACTCACGGCAATCGCCTCTTTTGTAGCCCCAGTTAACCAAATGGGCACGGGGGCAAGAATCGTAGCTTTTCCTATTATGATCGCTGCTACTTTATTTGGATTTTTAGGAATTGTCCTCGCTCTTGGAACATTATTAATCCACCTTTGCAGATTGGAGTCATTTGGAAAACCTTATTTAGCACCTGTAGCCCCCCTCCATTTTAAAGGGCTGAAGGATTCACTAATCAAAACGAAAAAGAAAAATAACACATCAAAACAAACGTAGGTAATCCTGAAAGGAGAGTGTGATTCCGTCAATGTCACAGACAGGATCTTTAACGAGCTGGCAAATATTCTTTCTTATGATTCAAACTCAGGTCGGATTTGGAATTCTCCGATTGCCCAATATTCTACAAAACACAAGTAAAGGAGACGGCTGGTTGTCAGTGCTTGTGGCAGGAGTATTTCTCCAGTTGTTTCTGTTGATTATCTGGCTGTTATTGAGACGGTTTCCTGACTTAATCTACTCAGAGATCACCACTTTTTTACTGGGAAAACATGTAGGAAGCTTGGTCAATATAATCACTTACGTTTATTTTATGGTGACTGCTTCGTTTGTTTTACTGCAATTCACCTCCATCATAAAGGAACATCTGTTGGTGACCACCCCTTATTGGGTAATCGGGATGCTGATGATGCTTACCTGTACGTATTTAGCTATCGGTGATATTCGTATTATCGCCAGATTCTTTGGAATCATATCGATTCTTTTCCTTATATTAATGGGACTCTCTTTCTTTTCCTTTCTTTTGCCTGTGGACCTGCATCATATTCTTCCCTTGGGAAAAAGCGGTGTAAAGGATGTGATCAGAGGGAGTAAAGATTGCTTGTTAGCTATTTTAGGATTTGAAGTGATCTTGTTTTTATATCCCCTTGCCTCTAAGAAGGGAACGAAATTCCTAAGAACGATCACATGGGCCAATATTTTTGTAACGGGATTAACTACCTATTTTGTGATCCTTTGCATCATGGTTTTTAGCGAACCGTCCCTGCAACATATTAAATATCCGGTGATCTACTTTTTGAGGCCGCTTCATTTTCAAATGGTAGACCGTCTTGATTTACTATTTGTATCAATATGGATTGTTCCCCTGGCAGCATCGATCGTCATTTATTTATACTTGGGCAGTAAAAGCCTTTGTTTTTTCAAAGGCAAATCCTCTAAACTTGTTTTGATGAATAGTACATGGGTTTTCATCCTGTTTACCATAGTAAAAAAGGATCCCGAATCTCAGCAGCTCTATTCCAGCTATGTAGAATACTTGAGTTATACCGTTGTATTTGCAATCCCATGCATGTTGCTATTGTTTTCTTACCTATTAAAGAAGAGGGGGAAGGAGGTTTCCCAATGAAGAAAATGCCGGTTTTATTCTTTGCTATATTCCTTCTGACAGGGTGTTGGGATCAAAACCAACTAAAAGACAACAGAATTGTAAATGGGATAAGTTTTGACACGGCAGAAGAGTCAGATCATATTCTGGGTACAGTCAGGGCCATTGATATTCGAGGTGCTGGTGGAGGGAAATTCGAAGTAAGTGATGAAGTTTATGTTTCTGAGAAGGAATCCGTTTCCCAGCTTGAAACGGACCTTCAAAATAAAGTATCAGGTAATATGGATGTGGGAAAAGCATTCATCATGATTATTGGGGGAGATTTGGCGCAGAAAAAAGGCATCAATTCATTGATAGAGCCTATTCTTAGGTCAACCAATGGATATATTTCCTCGCGGATTGTTATAAGTGAAGGAAAGGGGAATGAAATCTTGTCATTGAAGCATAGTGATAGTCCTATAGTATTTGAAGTCGACAACCTTCTGATCGGTGGCACAAAGGGAACGTATATTCCTGAAGAAACAATTTTTACGGTCTGGAATGATATATCCGACAAAACAAAAGACGTAATTCTTCCCTATATAAAAAAAGATGACCAAGACAATCTGCTGCTGGCGGGGTCAGCATTATTCAACGGTGATAGGTTCACTGGTGATACCCTTACAACCACTCAAACCTCGCTGCTTCTCCTATTACGGAATGAGATGGGGAAAAGAGCAAAGCTTAGCATAGATACAGAAGAATTTAGCCAGCCAATAACCCTGGCGATCGAAAGTGCTAAGACAAAAATGGATGTTAAAAAACAAAATGGAAAAGTGACATGTACGATTACCGCTGATTTAGAGGGAAGGATTCTAAGCTATTATGAAGAAAATCCTTCAGATAGTATCAAACATCTAAATCAGCTAGCTTCAAAGAAAATCACGAAACAAGCTAAGGAACTTACCGATCTGTTAATCAAAGCCAACAGTGACGCCTTAGGAATCGCCAAAGAGGTATCTGTAAACTACCATGAATCATGGGACCCTGAAAAATGGAAGCGGGAGTATCAACAAGTAGAAATAAAGCCTAAGGTAAACGTTAAAATCATGGGAACTAACAATATGCAGTGAAATACCTATTGCCCGGAAGAAAGGTTTAATTTTTTGTCCATAAAAAGGTGATGAATAAAGATGATCCATAGTCATAAAAAGACAGGTTCCTTTGCGGGCAGCCTGTCTTTTTTGTGCGTTTTTTTACAGGGTGAATCCGGAAATTCGAAGTATCATATGACCTGATTTTAATGTATGCTCAACCCCAAAACACCTATTGATAATGAATTACCCCCACACATACCTGTATTTCTAGTTATTTTTACCCTTGGATTTCCAGAAGTTACAAGGGATTCCGGGTAAATAAGAGCTGTTAATCTACTATTTTCCTCTTTCATTCCCCCAATAGGAAATGTGTCTCCTTTAAAGAAATGAGTATAAAGGATGTCTGCAAAAGTCTTGGATAGGAGGGTGGAAATGGGAGTTCTCATAAGCAGATTCCTGATTTAAAAAATCATAGAAGAATATTCTATGAAGCTACTGGAATGGTATGAATTTATTATGATGAAAAGGGTGAGAAGATGAAGAGATCTTTGATAAGAACACTATCGATTGTATTTATGTTCGTCTTACTTTTAAGTAGCTTTGTTACACCTGCTGGAGCGAAATTCCAATTGTCTAAAGGAGGACAATCAGCTATTCCTAAATCACATACATTTGAACTGCCTATGGCTGACTCCCCTGAAGATAAGGGAAACCATCCATTATACGGACAGGAAGGGACTTCGGTTGATCCAAAGGAAAAAGTTCGATTGATCATTGAAGTCGATGTAAATGAAAAGGCAAAATCGAACCCTGCAAAACAGGTAGAACAAGTGAAAAATACGTTTATGAAAAAAAGAGATAGTTCCTCTAATGTCATACATACGTATTCAACAGGGTTTTATGGATTCAGTATGGAAACGACGATGAGAGAAGCTCATAAAATCAAAGAGGCAGAGGGCGTAAAGGATATCCGTATCGCGAAAACGTACGAACACATGGATGTAAAGAGCAATGAACTAGTGGAAGCGATGAATGTATGGTCAAAATACAATTACAGTGGAGACGGAATGCTCGTTGCGATTGTTGATTCAGGAATTGATTATAAGCATGAGGCTCTGAAACTTTCTGCAAAAGGGAAGAAGAACGCAAAGTATAATAAAGAGAATATTCAATCGAAACTGGATGAAACAGAAGTAAACGATATTTGGTATACGGACAAAGTACCGACAGGTTACGACTGGGCAGATAAAGATACCAATGTTATACCGACTAGCAGCTCCCATGGTACACACGTTGCTGGGATTGTCGGAGCTTATGAAGAATCCCAGAAAAAGGCGATCGGAGTAGCCCCGGATGTACAGCTATTAGCTGAAAAAGTGTTCTCCGATGCTAGCGGCGGTGCGTATGATGACGATATTGTCGCAGGTATTTATCATGCCGTAGAGTTCGGAGCGGATGTCATCAATTTAAGCTTGGGATCCGATGCAGGAGTGGTGGATCCGAATGACCCAGTCCAACGAGCGATCCAATATGCTACTGAACAAGGAGTGCTGGTCGTAGCTGCTGCAGGAAATGCTTCCTATAGTACGAAGCAGAACATACTTGAACGTTCTCAATTACCATTGGCGAAAAATCCTGATATCGGACTTGTAGGTGATCCAGGGATTGCACCAGAGGCATTGCAGGTTGCTTCATCAGAGAACGATCAGATGAAAGTCGATACTCTTCGTCTAAGTGATGGAAGCTTGTTAGGATACCAGATATCGCCATATGCGAAAAAATTCATTGGTACGTTAGATACTGATAAGGAGTATGAGCTCATTTACGCTGGTGAAGGATTTGGGAAACATCTAGAAGGTTTGGACCTGGAAGGGAAAATGGTTATTGCCAAACCAGCAAGATATTCCACTTATTCAACCCTTCAACACGATTTAAAGAAAAAGGGTGCTGTAGCCCTAATGGTTATACCACCAAGTGACTTTACACCATATTCTACACTAATATTTTCTGCTAACTCCATTCCAGCCGTAACAACTGACCAAGATACTTCTATCCAATTGGTGGAAAGGTTGAAAAGTGGAGAGAAGGTGACCGCTCAATTGTCAGATGAAGGACTTTGGGTGCAAAATCCTGAAACCGAACCAATGTCGCATTTTTCTTCCTACGGCTCACCGACCGATTTAAGCTTCAAACCGGAAATTACGGCGCCAGGTGGGAAAATTAGTTCAACCGTTCTTAACAACCAGTATGAAACAATGAGTGGAACATCAATGGCCGCTCCACACGTAGCAGCCGGTGGAGCTTTACTTCTTCAAAAGTACTATGATGAGCTTCAATTACCTAAAAATGAAGAAACTGTTTTAAAAGCGAAGAATGCTTTGATGAATACATCAAAAATTTTAACAAACCCGGATCATGAGAATACACCTTATTCGCCTAGACGCCAAGGTTCAGGCTTGATGAAAATTGAACAAGCGATCAAAACACCTTATTTGCTCCAACATACAGGAGCCCCATTAGAGAAGTCCTCATCAGTAGCATTGAAAGAAGTAAATCGCACGTTTGGTTTCACACTAGATGTAGAGCCAATAGCTGAAAATCTAGAAAAAGCGAATCATCAGTATGAAATTGTAGTAGATGTGTTAATGGATGAAACAGAAGAGAGAACATATGGCGGAGTAGATAGAGAATATCTGACGTTGAACTCTGTTCCTATAAAAGATGCCGTTGTGAAAATCAACGGGAAACAAGTAACGGATAAAAGCAAATTCCAGTACAAGCCTCGTCGAGATGATGAAGTGAATATCTCTGTGACACTACCAGAAGAGTTAAGTGATGGGCGATTTGTGGAAGGATTCGTTCGCTTCGTACCTAAAGGCAGCTCTGTTAAAGATTTAACGACTTTAACGATGCCTTTCATGGGTTTCTATGGTGATTGGGATTCACTCAACAACATCGACGAGAGTCCAGTGAATGGAGATGCTTATTTACCTTATACAGTTTTATGGAATGACATGTTTGAACTACCATTGGGTTATGATCAACAGACAGGTACATTTGATCAAAACGCGGTTGGTTATTCGTTCAGATCAATTGCTTCGGGGATACATCCTTCATTCACTGCATTTCGTAATTTAAAAGAAATGTCCCTGAGTGTCCAAGATGAAGAGGGAAATACAGTTTCGAACATAACTGATTTTAGTGAGTATACGGAAGATGGAAGTCCTTATACCTTTAGAAAGAATATCATGAGCTATCGGGATTACTATTACAAATTTGATGGAATCGTATGGAGCGGTAAAGATGAGGAAGGAAATCTTCTTCCTGATGGAAACTATTATTATGTGTATGAAAGTACGTTGAATTATGAAGGAGCAGAGCCTCAACAAACGAAAATTCCTTTTAGTCTTGATTCCGTCTCACCTGAAGTTGAAAATATAAAAATAACTGATCAACCAGATGGAAAGTATAAAATTTCATGGGACGTCATAGAAGAAGGAAGCGGTTATATCGGCAGCTTCATTTGGGTTAATGGCAAACGTAAGAGTGTGGCTGCTGGTTCCAAACAGTATATTTCCGAAGAAAAGCCTGAAATTGTGATGGTATCAGCAATGGATCATTTCCGTAATGTAGGCGTTGGATATTCAGGTAATGAAGACCTGCTGCATGCAGATCCATTTATCAATTTTTTCAGTGTATCTGGATCTAACATCAATGAAGACAAACCTGCATCCATACTGGTCTTCGGTTACAAACGATTGGATTGGCATTTTGAAATCGCGGATGCAAAAGGCGATGTAATAGAGTATGCAGATATAGAAAACGAACATTCAATCTATGGATTGAAATGGTATCCTGGTTCTGAATACCCAGACGGGGACTATTTTGTGACCGTGACGGGTACAGATGAAACGGGATTATCGTTAACGTCCGAGCCGAAGAAAATAACAGTTAAACATTAATTAAGAAGAGGCTGGGACAAAAGGGTTTCAGATAAAGAAAAATCCGAACGAGTGATTTGATAAAAATCTAACTCGTTCGGATTTTGAATTTTTGGTGCTAAAGCTTAATCCATGTATTAAGCAGGTTCTGATGTTGATTGGAGTGCAAGATGGAGACTCCAGCGGGAAAATCGGAATAGGTGAGACCCCACAGGAACGCTTGCACGGAATCGGGCAGCGGTACAACATTTCTTACATTAGTTTGTAATCCCTAATTCCTTTTTCACTTTCTCCAGTGTCATACCTTGATGACTTTTAACAGCATCCTTTAATTCATTCAAAGTATGGTTTCTCGTCAGATAATTCGTTTCTACATAACTCCAATCCTTCTGATCGACAATGCCATCTAAATTGATGTCCGCAGAACGATCATCCGTCTGCCATTTTTCTTTCAGGTATAGCGCATCAAATATATCAATGACATCGTCTTGATTCACGTCACCTGCATACGTAAACGCAGTGATGGATGTCAATGTCCCGGTCATTTCTCCATCTTCCTCTTTATTCACCATGATTTCTTTTAAATATGGGAAGTGACCAGGGATATTCACTTTTAGTGTATATGGTTCAGGATCCACCGGTATGTTATCGAAACCGAAGCCTGCTCTTTTAGTGATGTTAGTTGTGTATTCTTTTCCGTCTGGACTAATCAACGCAACGGAAGCACCGACTTTCGAATAGTCTCTGGAAAAATCAACGGAAGTGTCAGGGTTTAAGAAACCTTGGCCGACAAATCCCCCACTGATGATACCCGTTTGTTTGATTAGCTTCAAACCTTCAATATATCCTTGTGCTTGGATAGTGTCCCCATTCGTGTCAATGTATCGATTACTGGTAAAGTTGAACCCTGCAAAGTCAGTCCAATTCTTATCGGTCACTTTAAAGGTAACATCCAACAGTGGAAGTTTTCCTGTAATCTCTTGATCTCCGTTAAGGGTAAGGTTTACCTTTGCATTAGAAACTGAACCGTTAGACACGTCAGTTTGTACGTCTACATCGTAACCGGCTAACGCATCATTTTCTTTAATATCGAGAATTTCCATCGAATCAGTATAGTACAAAGTGAACTTTGCTTCTTTTAATTGCTTTACATTGTTGGCCGTCATCGTAAATGTAACAGTGTCTCCAGGTTTAGCTGACTTCTTATCGTAGGTTCCTGTCATGTAAGAAGTACCTTCTGGAACAAAATGATACGTCTTCTTTACGGTTTTATTCGTCGCAGCGTCCAGGGCATCCAACCCAGCTATATTATTTGTCGGTCGGACAAGAGGGATGTCCATTTCAAACGCACCTTTTTCATCTGGGAAAATTCGGTAATCCGGAGCGTTCATGTACAAATATTCATAAATGAAATTATCTGATTGGCGAACATCAATACCAGCCGCTTGAATATCCTTTACTTCTTTGTCAATTAAAGTTCCGTTTATTGGATAGGATTCTTGACCTTCTGAGAATTCATAAACAAGCTTATCATCAATATTCGTTTTAAATTCTGGTTTTGTATTATCGACAAAAATATCTTCTGTTTCTGTAAAGGTTCTGCCGTTTTCATTCGTTGCAATAAATTTCAATTTATAGTGTCCTTGTTTGGCGAACATTTCCTTTAGGTGGACGGGATAATCCTCATCTCCTGTAAACGGATAATAATTCCCACCATATCCGTACATTCCATATGGGACACCGATTTGTAAGTCACTTCCATCGAAATTTCCGACATATCCAATATCTTCACCTGTTTTTCCATCAGCCAACACAACATCCACTTGCTCCACGTTGGAATTTAACTGGAAACCAAAGGCAGCAACAGGGAAAAATCCAAAATAGCTTCCTGGATTGGTGGTTAATACTTGTTTATCAAATACTAAGAAATCAAATCCTTCTCCAGCAACACGGATCGAAAACGGAATTTGATAGATTTCATCTGAATCGTTTTCATTTTCATAGGTGATGTATCCTTCGTAAAACCCTTGATCTGCTGTTTTGGGAATTATGACAAAGGCATTGGTTTTTTTGGACTTTCCGGGTTTAACCGAGATCTTCTTATCAAATACAACCTGAACACCGTTTTTGTTTGCATCCAGGGAATGACTTGTAAATACAACCTTTCCTTTGAAGGTTTTCTTTTCCTTTCCTTGATTGCTAACTTGTATGGTGCGCTGGTCACGAATATGTTTCCCATCGTTGTATTGGAGGCCAAAGCTGATGGAGCCTGTTTTCTCATCAATGATGACTTCTTCTCCATTTGCAATGTTGGTTGTTTCATCGACTACCTGGAATTGCATGGATGAATGAATCGCTTCATATGGGTCGACTCTTCCTGCACCCACTTCAAAGACGCTATAATCCCCGTTTAACGGATCAGCCGTATTCATCAGGATTGTTTTTATGTCTTCTGGCTGTAGATCCGGATTGGATTCTAATAGGAGGGCAGCAATCCCGGCTACTTGAGGAGCAGCCATGGATGTCCCAGATAATCGCTCATACGCATATTCATAGTTGTCTACATCCTCAGGATTTATCATGTAAGATGGAACAGTGGATTGAACCCCTACTCCAGGAGCTGTCACTTCAGGTTTGATATCATAATTAAATTTAGAGGGTCCTCTAGAACTGAAATCGGCTAAATGATCACCCTCTGTTTGAACGGTGCCGATTTTATTAAACATGAAGTCGTCAGAATTTGACAGGTTATCAAGTAATGCTTCTCCGTCGCTTTTTGTTAAACTGAATGTTGGGATGAAATCCTTATTTTCACCCAGGAAGTAAGGGATATGCCCTTCATCTTCGTTATTGTTGTAGATCATGATCGCTTTAGCCCCGTTTAGCTTTGCATATTTGATCTTGTCATTCAATGTAATTTCCCCGCGACTTACAAGAGCGATTTTGTCATGAACATCTTTCCCGGAATAATCATCAGACCTTCCTAATCCCACTTCTACGATTGGCAGTGCCTGATCTTCAAAATCTTCTATCTTATCACTATAGTGTTTTCCCAATAACTGTAGGGTAACGGACTGCGATGAAAGATGCCCTTCGTATGTCATGATATCAAGTGAAGTATCACTTGCACCAACCGTTAATGCCAGTGCAGAAGATCCTGGTGATCCAAGAGTATAGGCTTCATCACCTGTGTTTCCTGCAGCTACAACTGTAGTTACTCCACTAAGGACGGCATTGTTAACCGCGACACTGGTCGGAAAATAGGGATCATTGATGGAAGCACCTAAGGATAGGTTAATGATGTCCATGCCATCCTCTACTGCTTGATCGATTCCTTTTAGCACATTTTCTGTGGTCCCGCTGCCATATGGCCCCAGCACTCTATACCCATAAATGTCTGCGCCAGGAGCTACGCCTTTCGTGGCATAGACACTATCATTTGTCCCTTGACCGGCAATGATTCCGGATACATGGGTACCGTGTTCAGTATAATAAGAATGCCCCATTGAAAATTCCGGTTTGATTTTAGCGTTTTTCCAGTCCTGGTAGGTTGTTTCCATTGGATCTTCATCATTATCTACAAAGTCATATCCACCTTTGTAGGCATCTCTTAAATCAGGGTGATGATAATCTATTCCAGTATCTATGACACCAATTTTAAGTCCTTTACCGGTCAATCCTTCTTCATGCAATCGATCAATACCCAGGTATGGATTGCTGTCTGCCATTCTAGTAGAAATACCGAGACTTGCTACTTCAGTTGAAGAAGGTGGATCAATTCTAAATGTTTCATTCCCCCAAATCGTCTTTACAGTTTGAGTTTGTAATAATGATTTTACTTTATTCGCTGGTAAGGTGACCGCAACTCCATTAAACGCCTCAGTATAATGATAGTTAATGTTGTATAACTTTTCTTTGGTCTTTTCCTTTGTGAATAGTTCCCCAAGTTCTTCCTTAAACTTCTTTTGCTCTTGGTCAATGGCGTTTTTAGCGTCTGTTTTTGTCAGTTTCTTTCCTTCTGAGCTTGCCTGAAGTTGAGCTGCTTTGACCGGCTTCTGATGCAACTCCACAATAATGGAGATCTCTTCATCGGTATCAAGGTTCACAGCAGAGGAAAACTGCAGCCCTGTTTTGTCGTTTATTTCTAAGTTCTTTAATGCCTTTCTTTGGATATCAGTCAGTTTACTGAGCATTTCCGTATGAGAAACGGGCGTTCTTTCTACTGTCTCCCCCAATGTTCTTTCAGGGGAAAAGGATATTGTGCTGAATATCATTCCCAATGACAGTCCAACTGTGGCTGTTTTTTTTCCTAACTTGTTCATGTCCAAATAATATACTCCTCCTTGATAGGTATTTAGTAAGTCGATTGAATTTTCTTACTATTAAAAAAATCATCTCATAAATATAATGGGGGATGTATTGGGGAAATTTAGAGAACGATGAGCAACGAATGTGACTTGATTCTGGGTAATTCGATTTATTATTTTGTATATTTTTATGTTTTAGCTGAAAATTTTAAAAATGGTGTAGTTCATTTGATCGACTGGTTTTTCCCAAATGTAAATGTATATTACCCAATATAAAGAGAGTAATAGGTTAATGGAATTTCTATGTGAATCGTCTTCATAATTAAAGCTGTTTTCGCATACTTTGTTGCTTTTAAAAGAAAGTTCAGGGGGGGGGGCCGCTTTTGGTGCTCGCTTTCAGCGGGGTGTGAGTGGAGCCTACTCGGGCAGTCTCCTCACCATCCACTATACACACAAGTTAGCGGAGCTTTGGCAAGTTCTTTACTTAAAACATCTGAGAAAAGAGCCAAATTATAAGATACCGGTAAAAAAGGTTTAATTAACGTAAAAATAAAT
Source organism: Rossellomorea arthrocnemi (assembly GCF_904424705.1). Lineage (GTDB taxonomy): Bacteria > Bacillota > Bacilli > Bacillales > Bacillaceae_B > Rossellomorea > Rossellomorea arthrocnemi. Next base: position 108,147 of record NZ_CAJGBF010000004.1, read on the forward strand.
GAAGTATACTCTTTAAAATATTTAATGTTAGGTAATAATCTGCTCACTATATAGTAAAACAAGGAATACTCTCACTTGAAAAATAGACTAAATTCCCCCAAATGACACCATGAAGATTCGACAATATAATTAGAAGTAATCTAGACAAGGGGGGATAAAAGATGAAAAAAAGAAAAATTCCTATGGTTGCTCTAAGCATGGGACTTCTGTTAGGAGCAACGGGACCAATTAGCTTTGACCCAGTTGTACACGCAGAATCAGGATCTAATGCCATGAACGTACTTGCGGATCTTTCGAAAGAACAGCGTGAAGCACTTGATAAATTAGAGGTCAACCGATCGTTGAGAGGACTTCAATTATCGAGGAATATTGATTTGAAAAGTGAAAAAGATGTAACCGTTATTGTCGAATTTGAACAGCTACCTGCAAAGACAGAGCAAATTCAAAAGTCCCTCATGGGTGAAGAAGTTTCCCTTGAAAAGGCAAAGAAAAAGGTGGAAGAGTCCCATGAAAAATTCAAAAAAGACTTAGATGAGAAGGTCGTAAAAAAGACAAAATCCGGAAAAGGCAACTACAAACTTAAGCACTCCTATAAGAATGTGTTCAATGGAGTGGCGATCACTTTACCAGCCAATAAGGTTGAAAATCTATTAGACTCAGACGTTGTAAAAGCAGTATACAGTGAATTAGAAGTTAAGCTGACTCCACCACCTGAAACAACGGAGGAAGAAGGCTCAACAACCAAAGTGGATAGTATTCCCTTCATGAATATCGACAAGTTACATAGAGAAGGGTTTACAGGTAAAGGTGTAAAAGTTGGAGTTATTGACACAGGCATTGATTATCATCACCCGGATTTAAGAGATGCCTATAAAGGCGGGTATGACTTTGTTGATAATGATAACGATCCCATGGAAACAACGTATGAGGACTGGGAAGCAGCTGCTGGATATCCGGAAGTCAACCAGGGCAGCACATACTACACAGAGCATGGAACCCATGTATCAGGGACAATTGTTGGCCAAGCTGAGAATGATTCTGATTATAACGTCATAGGTGTGGCTCCCGATGCAGAATTGAACGTCTATCGTGTCCTTGGACCTTATGGAAGTGGATCGAACAGCGCCATTATTGCCGGAATCGACCGTGCTGTCGCAGACGGGATGGATGTCATTAATCTATCACTTGGAGCACAAACGAACAATCCATTAGATGCTTCAAGCCTAGCGGTGGATAATGCTGTTTTAAGTGGTGTAACAGCAGTCGTGGCTGCAGGGAACTCAGGGGAGCTTGGGAATAGTACATTAGGTTCACCTGGAGCTGCCGCACTTGCTTTGACAGTGGGCGCAAGTTCTGCTCCATCATTTGTCACATCGTATGGTGGTACGTTCTCAGCAGCAGGCAAGGAGCTGGACGGGAACCTTCAATTAATGACCAACAAATGGACGGATGAGTTTAGTAAGCTCCAAGGACAAAGCTTTGAAATGGTCGAAGTGGGAGAAGGCGGACCAGCTGATTACAACGGAGTAGATGTCAATGGGAAAGTAGCCTTTGTTGCCAGGGGTACATATGCTCTCATTGAAAAAATGAACTATGCAAAACAAAATGGTGCTGTAGGCGTTGTGATTTATAATAATAATCCAGACGAAGGCCATATTCCTCATTATCTAGGTGAAAGTAACGACAATATCCCTGTTTTTTCGTTATCAACTCATCCCGGATTAGAAGTGAAAGAGCTATTTAAGGAAGGTACACCTATGATCACTCTTGGTGAAGTAGGGAAAGCAGAAATCAGTGGAGACGAACTGGCTTCTTTTAGTTCGAAGGGGCCGTCAGGAACGTTATATGATATCAAGCCAGAGGTGACTGCACCAGGAGTCAATATTTTATCAACCGTTCCCGCTTATATTCAAAATAAAGAAGATACTACGGATTATTCCCATGCCTACCAACGACTATCCGGTACATCAATGGCCTCACCTCAAGTGGCTGGTATTGCGGCACTGTTACTTCAGGCTCATCCCGAATACACTCCAAGTGATATTAAATCTGTGTTAATGAATACCGCCGATCCATTGAAAAATCAATATAGCGTATTTGAAGTGGGTGCAGGTAGAGTAGATCCAATGCAGGCAATCCACTCTGATACATTGATTTCTGTTCTGGATGAAACGCCATATATTGAAAATGAAGAAGAAATCATCATCCCGGAACAAACTGGTGCCCTAAGCTACGGCTTCATACCGATGGGGGATGAACACATCACTAAAACTACGAAGCTCTCAATTACAAATAATAGTGATAAAAACAATAAATATGACATTTCCGTTGAGTATAATATCGGAGCGAAAGCATCAGGATCACTGGATGCAGAGAAAAATGGTGTAAGGCTGAATGTTCCCGACTCGATTAAAGTAAAGAAAAATAAAGAGGAACGGTTCAATGCATTCCTTACGATTCCGAAATCAGCACAAAAAGGGACATACGAAGGATATATTGTGCTCAAGAGTCAAAAAAATCCGGAAGAAATCTACCGTATTCCATTTGGAGCAAAGGTAGTGGAAGAAGGAATTGGCCACTTTGAAGTCTATACACCGAGTATTTCGACAAACCGTGTGAAAAATCCTTACAGCAGAAAGGCGACCGACCTTGATTTCAGATTAAACTCGCCAATGGAAAGACTGGACTGGGTATTGGTTGACCCTGAAACGAAAGCAGAATTGGGCTGGATTACTGGAGTGAATGCAACAGGAGCCGCAATTGACTATGATTATTTCATTGATGATGGATTTGCAGGTTACTATTTTCCATTTACTGGAGATGAGAAAAAACCGATCAGCTATACAAAAATAAGGGCAGAAGATGGCATATATGAAGTCAAAATGATCGGTACGACGAAAGATGGGAAACAGTTTGCTAAAACGTCGACTATTAGCCTTGATAATGCCGCGCCGAAGATTACCTTTGATGAGACAAATGCACTACCGACAGGAGAACTTCCAATTGTAGAACTGCCAGAAGGCCAAGATACAGTAACATTATCGGGTACCTTGGTAGATCCTGAAATGAGTGAAACCCAAAAAGCAGGTATGTCCCTAACTCCGGCAAATAGCAACATATGGTATGGTCAAACTGGAGCAAATTTTCAACTTGAAGTGGATGAAAATGGGAAGTTTTCAAAAGAATTAAATGTTGGAACAACCTCCATAAGAGAAATGCAATATCTGGGAGCTGATTATGCAGGAAATACGGCAATTCCAAAGGTTGTTTATTATGTGAACGAAGGATCACAATTTGTCTATGCACAACCAGATAAAGAGTCGTATCAAATGGGTGACAAAATTAAGTATACCTTCTATGCAAAAAATTTAAAAAAAGCCCGGCATTTATCTATGACCTTCTATTATCAAAATAAATACTTTGATGATATTGTTGATTTCCAATTAGGGGCTGATATGCCAGAAGGTTCAAAATTAGTAGAGACTACGACTACACCGGGAACTACCAAGACGATCATTGATATTACTATTCCTGACGAAGGAGTCTCTGGAGATGTAGTGTTATTTGAAGTTGTAGCAGATACGAGTGCAGATGAGTTCATAAATGTTTATTCTCCCCTGTTCAGTAACTCTACAATGCAGGTGAATCAAGGTCCCAGAATACAAACGAAGATCGGACTTCACCCTATTTATCCAGCGTTTTCAAAAGTGGATGCAGGATATTTAGGTGCAGAAGGACTGCTTACTGACAAAGGTGGAATAGATCACAGTAGAGATTACTCGACTGTGGGAGCAACTGTTCAATTAAAAGATACGAAAGGGACCATTTATCCAGCGAGATTAGAACCAAATGGAGTCATTTATTTCGATAAACTCCCAATAACAAAGAAGAAATATACTATGGTCATCGATATTCCGGGACACTATACGACATATACCCCCCTTGAGGTTGGCCGCAACGAGAATGGTATCGATATCGGAGAATGGATTTCTTATAGGACAGCTGTATCAAAGCCGGGTGATATCAATAAAGATAATGCCATTGATATCCATGATGCACTTCTACTCCAAGAGCATTGGGGAACAGACTATCGAAATACGGATATAAACTTTGATGGTACGACGGATGAACAAGACTTTACACTTCTTGAAAAGTATTACTTATCAGAAAACGATTTTGTTCTGGATACACCAGATCCTCAATCTGAAGTGAATGGCAAAACGATCGACACGATAAAAGCTGAATTGAAAATTAATCCTTAACAGTTTTTTTTACAACATCTTGGTATTCATCTTACCAAAGGGTAGTCCATTAAAGGACTACCCTTCTTAATTAGCAAAAATACCCTATTATTTCAATGAATCATAATAAATAAAATCAGTGGGAGTGGTAACGATGGGTTCAGGGATTCTTATAAAATTTTATAGAGAGAAAAAAAAGCTAACACAAGAAGAACTGGGAAAAGGGATATGCTCAGTTACACATATTAGCAAAATTGAACGTGGAACCACCCAATATTCCCCTGAAATCACACATTTGCTCAGTAAGAAACTGGGGATTGACCTTGAAGAAGAATTGCAATCGCTTCAGCAATATGAACGCTTGCTTGATCAATGGCTTGATAGTATGGTGCTACAGCAAAAAAGTGAAATTGAGAGATTGAAGAATGAGGTAGAAGAGAATTCACTATTTCTTATCCAATCTGTAAAAAATAAGTATTTCTTATTGCAATCAAGATACTATCTTATGCAAGGAAACATAACCCAAGCAGAAAATCTTCTGGATAAAATGAAAAAACATCGAAAAGAGTTAAACACATATGAAATTCACTTGCTTCATCACCTTTTGGGAATGACAGAAGTACTGAAAGGGGATTTCAGGCAAGCGCTGGAGCACCTGCTTAAAATCAATGAAAAAGAATATTTAAATCATGAATTCTTCTATCAAATCGCCATTGCCTATCATAACCTTCATTTTAAAGTGAAGGCTTATTACTATAGTGAACTTGCCCTGGATTATTTCAGGAAAACAAATAATTTTAAAAAAGTCATTGATGCAGAAACGATCAAGTTGATAAGCGAAGGAAGAAACGAACTTTGGAATTTTAAAGATCTCGTTGATCGATATAATCGATTAATAGCACAATGTGATATTCTCAATGAACCCTCTAAAAAGGCGGCATTATTAAGCAATTTGGCGTATGAACACTCCTATGCAGGAGACAATGATCATGCAAAAAAATACTATGAGAAGACATTATCATTATTGAACAAAAATAAACACACGCCTATTTATCTTAATAATCTGATTGGGTACGTTTATTGCTGTTTGCATATTGAAGGAAACCAAAACGAAGGGCAACTCGAGAAGTTAATAGAAAAAGGAAGTCAAATCGCAAAGGAGATCCACGACCAAAGCAGCTATCTATTCTTCAAAATGCTTCATTTATTACATGAGAATAAGAAAAAGCAATATTATCAATTTATTGAAGAAAAAATCATTCCTATGCTTGAGGAAAAAGGAAAACATCAACAATTAGAAACATATGAAAAAACCATGTATCAGTATTATTTAGACCTGGGAAATCAAGAAAAAGCTCTCCAGTATGCGAGTAGATTGGTTCAAAATGGTTAAATGATATTTACTTTGGAGTTGAAGCTAAATTTCCCATGGTTAATAAGGAGTAATCCTTTAAGTATATACATAATATAACCCTCTAAAGTAGACATTATGGAATACATATCTTTCTATGGAGGTCTTTATGTCAAAATTCAAGATACTGATAAACATCTTCGCCATCTCTCTTTTAGTCTTGATCGGGAGTGGCCAACAAGAAGAAGTAAGTGCATTTTCTACTCAAATTCTTCAAAGAGGAGCAACAGGAGAAGATGTTATTGAATTACAATCGAGGTTAAAGTACATTGGATTCTACACAAGCGAAGTAGATGGTGTATTTGGATATAATACATATTGGGCGGTACGGATATTCCAGAAAGAATTCGGAATGCCCATAGATGGTGTGGTTGGGCCCAAGACTAAAGAAAAACTGGTCAAAGCCACTGTTTATAATAAGTCAGGTTCATCAGGAGGCAGTACAAATGTTCCGAATGGCTACTCACAAAATGAAATACAATTAATGGCTAATGCCGTATACGGAGAATCAAGAGGAGAGCCCTACACCGGTCAAGTGGCTGTCGCTGCAGTAATCATAAACCGGGTGCAGAGCACCTCATTTCCCAACACCATAGCTGGAGTGATCTACGAGCCTGGGGCATTTACTGCAGTGGCTGATGGGCAAATTAATTTGACACCCAATGAAACAGCGAAAAAAGCAGTGCTGGATGCTATTAATGGTTGGGACCCCAGTGAAGGAGCCATCTATTATTTCAACCCTGACACGGCAACAAGCAGCTGGATCTGGAGTCGTCCCCAAATTAAGCAAATCGGAAGACATATATTTTGCAAATAGAATCAAATTTGAAAAGGACATTTGTAATGGAAAATATCGTTTTTAGACCAAGAGTACGGGAAAAGTGTACCTTGGTTTTTTTTATCTCAAAAAGCAAGCCTCTACTAACTCCTCTAAAAACAGCATCATCAAACTCTCATTAAGTTCATAATTCTATTCATTGGACTATATCAACAGAATAGGTACAAAAAATGCTTCCAACCGGAAAATTTGGGTAGTTGATATAGTGATAATAGACCGGTCATTCTGTCATGCATCAAGATACTTCTTATGAGAATGTAGAATGATTCAAGTATAATGCTATTGATTAATTGAGTAATAGTACCTATGCGCTAATGAGTCTCTGCTCCTGGAAACCCCAATACCCCATGCCTGCGAGCTGTGTAATAATATAATTAGAAATCAGAATCTTAATGAAATTCTGATTAGAAGAAAACTTCTTTACTTCGGGCAAAATGAAACATAATACAACGAGAATAGAGGGTGAGAAATGGAGAAGATTGGAACAATTGCAAAAAGAGTAATATCAATCACAATCTTTTTACTCATCATGATGATCATCGTTTCCATCTTCATAAGCCTGAGCAACAGTAAACCGCTATCCTTATTTGGGTACAAGCCGCTGACTGTATTGTCGAATAGTATGGTTCCCACCTTTGAGGCTGGCGACGTGATCATCACCCGAGAGATGGATGCAGAAGATCTTAAAGAGGGAGATATTATCTCCTTTTACAACCAGGAGGGTAACCTGATTACTCACAGAATCACTTCGATTGTTGAGGAAGCTGGAGAAAAGCACTTCTATACACAAGGTGATAACAATAATACGGAAGATGAAGATGTCACCACTCCAAATGAAATCGTAGGAAAGGAACTTTTTCACATTCCCAACCTTGGTTTCCTTTCTCAGTATACGAAGGGCCCGATGGGTTTCTTACTATTCATCATAGTTCCATTAGCGGGGTATGTGTGTTTAACGGTTTATGAAAGAATCAAACAGAAGAAGAAGGAAGAGGAGTTTACCAAATCATAAATAACAATGGGGGATTGACATGTTTAAGTTGAAGAATGCCTTTTTGGGAAGCGCTTTAGTTGGTGCAATCGTTGTGTCAGGGAGCTTTGGTACATATTCTTGGTTCACATCCGAGACGAATGCCGCAGGAGAGATTACGAACGGTACACTTGAAATCAACAATGGTCAAGATATGGATACAAAGATCGTCGAAGCTACTGGGTTTGCACCTTCCCAATTAAAGTACGGTGAATGGTTAAAGATTGAAAACACAGGTGATATGGATGCTTACCTTAAAGCTACCTATAACCAGTCTTTAAGTGCAGATGTTCCTTTAGATGCTTATAAAGTAGGTTATATTGCTTATAAGTTCTCTGAAGGACAAGAAATGACAGATGACATCCTGGAAGAATCAAGAATCTACTTAGATGAGTTATTCAATGGGACAACCAATGAAGTGAAATCTGTGTCCAAAGCGATCGCTCCAGGGGTTGAAATGGTTGTTGGATTTGTAGAGGAAGAAGTTCAACCTGCGGCTAAAGGTATGAGCGGGAAAACCAAGATGGTACTTGGGGATGGTTCTAAAGAAGGAGAGAAGCATGAATTCTGGCAATTGAATGATGACCAATATATTGATCTTTCTTTCGCAATTAAACTGGACGAAAAGGCTGGCAATGAATATCAAGGAGTTTCCTATACATCAAATTTGAATGTAACAGCCAAGCAGATGGATGATGGAGCAAAAAACTAAGGTATCCCTAAAAATAAATACTTCGTGAATAACGTTTGAAAAGACAATCGATGGGAGACAATCCTGATAGATTGTCTTTTTTTTACTCTTAAATAAAGGAGATTGAAAGGTGATGAAGAAGTGCTACTGGAGTGTCCTTTGTCTACTCTTCATAATGTACATGGGAGGATGTCAGGAGAACACAGGGGAGAATGCCTATCAAAACAAGGAGGAGGCGGTGAAAGAGACAATGAATTCGCCAGTCAAAGTGGATCCATCGATTAATCTTTCAAGTGAGAAGGTTATTTCCGTTATTGTTGAATTTAAGACAAAACCTGCCAAAATAGCCGTTTTAGAAGCTGAAGCTCAAGGTATGGATATGACCTTGGACAAAGCCAAAGAACACGTTGAACAAAGTCATCAGGCTTTCGAACAAGAACTTCATACCTTTCTGGATGATAATAAAGTGGATTATCGCATCAAACATAGGTATAAGACAGCCTTTAATGGAGTTTCCATGGAATTGCCTGCATCCGAAATCAAGAGATTTATGGGATCCTCTGTTATTTCCAGGATCTATCCAAATGAGGAAGTCCAACTGGATCCCCCTATCCAGCCTTCAGATCAAATGTAAATATAAAGCTAGCCTCCACCCCTCCATGTATAAGAGATGTGTGGAAGCTAGCTTTTTTAGTCATTTTACATAGGCTCAATCATTTTTGGAAGATAGTATAAAAATGTAAGAGAAATCGGGAAAATAGATTGAGTATTAAGAACTACATCCGATTTCTTTATATTGCTAATTAATTGAAAAAATTTCAATTAAATTAAGAAATAACATGTATATTTGATTGAAAAGTACTTCGTGGAGTGGAAATGTTATAGATTTGATATGAAGGAACTAGGTAAATAGTTCTGTAACAAATGGTTAGGACACCCTTGAAAACCCCAATTTTCTCATGATCAATTATTAGTATAATAGGTGTAGAACTTATATCAATATAAAAAATATAAAGCGTTGGAACGGTTGTTTGGATGAAATGAACCAACTAATCTACATCATCCTGGAGGTTGTATCATGCACATTGGGACATTTATTAAATATTATCGAATCTTTAAGGGGATGACCCAGAAACAGGTAGGTGATGGGATTTGTACACCTGGCCATATCAGTAAGATTGAAAGCGGACATCTACAGATTACAAAAGATAAAATCGAGTTGTTCAATCAACGGTTAGGAATTAACGTTGAAAAAGAGTTAAAGGCGTTTAAAAAATGTCGATTAGATTTGGAATTATGGCACGATGTCATGATCAAACAGGTAAATGGAAAGGTCGAGTTATTGAAAGAGACGATTGAACAAAATCCATTAATCAAGATAGAAACTCTGAATGGCACCTATAAGCTCTTGATAGCGAGATACTTTATTATGAAAGGTGATATGAAAAAAGCTGCATTTTATTTGAATCAGTTTTCTAACAAACGTCTGTCCTTTCATATGTTCGATTATGACTTTCAGTTATACTACCATATAAGAGGCATGTATGAGTTAGAGATAGGAAATCCCCAAAAAGCAATAGTGTCCCTGGAGAAAATAGATCGTGATATTTATTCCAACCCTGAATCTTACTACCATATGTCAGTTGCCTATCACGACCTGGGGCAGCATGACAAGTCCTTCACTAATAGTCAGCTGGCTCTGAACTATTTCAAGGAAACGTTTAATTTTACAAGGTGTATAGACGCTGCTACGATTCAGTTGGCAGCGGAAGCCAGAAGAGAAGAATGGAATCTAGTATCATTGGTAGAAAAGTATGACGAGTTGATCCAACATTGTGATAATCTGCATGATCATAGAAGAAAAGCCATTCTTCTTCTGAACTTAGGAAATTTATATCGAGACGTAATGAACGATAGAAAGGCAAGAGATGCTTTTCAAGTAGCATATGGATTATTAAAGCATGAGGCCGATAAAGAAATGTATGTAAAAAGCCTATTTGGGTATATTGACTGTTCCATGAATGTAGACGATTCTGCAAATAATGAAAAATATGCAAGTTTAGTAGAAATCGGAAAAACATTGGTGGGAGATAGGGGAAATTCGGTTTTGAATGCTTTCTTTACACTACTTGAAATCAGGGTCAAAGAGGGAGAGGGAGCGTACTATCAATATATGGATCATGTCATCATACCTCTATTAAAGGAAGAAGGGCAATACCCTCAGTGCAACTATTACATTCAAAAGCTCTACACCCATAATCAAATGGATGGGAAAGAGGTAAAGGGAAAAGAGTGTGTTTTGAATTAATCAATAACCAGTAAAGGAGCGGTTAGATGGAAAACCCGGATCGTCTGATTTCCTCATTTGATGAGGTGTCATTCAGTGATTATAAAATGCCAATCATCTGTATCTATTCCAGTCCGAGAGATTATCAGGGTATGTTTGTAGCTAGGCTATTCGATTTGAATCAACCTACCCATACTATTTTAATGAGGCCATCATTAGAAACGATCAGAAATGAAATTCCCGGACGTTTCTCCTTAGTACCGAAAGCAAAAGGAGAAGATTCCACTATTGTTGAAACTTGGATATAATTTATAGAAAAAAACATACTAACATGAGTAGCACAAACCATGGCCTTGGTTTGTGCTACTCATGTTAGTATGTTTTACGTGTTTTCATTGGCGGATGGATAGAATTTACTTTCGATTTTCTTATACTCCTCAAGTTTTTTGGTGAACCGTGCCAGCTTATGGACTTCTTGCAGGAGGAAGGTCTTATCCAATTCATAGATGACTTCTCTTTCTATATGATCTATCGTATTGCAGGCGAAGTCCCAAAGATCTTTATGTTTGGATGGTTGAATGGATTCTGCAATAAGAGCGAGTGCCCGCACAATGTCCGTGATAACAAGATGATTGTCTTTTGCATAATGGCGAATGTAGCCAAATCCGCGATACAGATAATAATCAAACGGTTCAGATTGGAGGATGACCCGGATCCTCCCTTCCTCATCGATTAAGTAAGGCGTGAAGGATAAATGATCCTCTATTGTCAGCATTAGATCAGCCATCTGATCAATTGTATTGGAGGCGGTTTTAGGATCATCATTCCCGAGTGATTTAATGGCCACTTCGGCCAGCTTATGAATCCCCATCTGCAAGTCTTGAATTTCTGTTTCTTTATGCCCCATTTCAATGAAGTCGAGGTAATCATTTGTTGCAATATCCTTTGTGTCAGGTCCCCAAATGCTTACAATTTCATTACCGGCTAAAATGTAGTCCCCCACTTTGTAATGAATCTGGATGACGAGATTCTCAGCCTTTGCCCGTTGAATCATTCCTTGAAAGTCGATTAGTTGAACGTACCCGGAGTTTCTGGCACTCACATGAATGATAGTATGTTTAAACTGATCCATCGTGTCGCCATGCTCTGTTGTTCGGTGAGTTTCCAAGTCTTGTCTAAGTGTTTGGTTGATCATTACTTCAGATACCCGCTTCATGTTGTACGTGATATTATGAACCTGCATCCACGTTGATGCGTGGTTAATGAAAAAAATAAAGGTGAGGGCTGAAAGGAACGCCAATAAAATTGTCATGACAGGTGCAGCAACAAACATCTCTTTCTTAGAATTTCCGATAAACAGGAACAAGAGAAGGACATAAACAAAACTGCCGTTGAAAATCCCAAGGGCGTGCTGCGTTTGTTTGTCCGAGATGAAATCCAACAGCATCCTTGGTGAAAATTGTCCACTGAACATCGTCAATACGACGAGCAGGGAGTTGAGCGTGAAGGCGCTGAGTGTGAGAACGCCGCCGATGAGTGTACTCACCAATATTCGGGTGACTGAGGCGTCCATACTTATTAAATCAGGAGTAAACTGTGATATTTCAAGGTAGAGATCAAAATAAAGTGTGATGGCTACCAGTATTAAAGAAACACATATGTACAAAAAAGGCATATACCAGATGGTCAGGCGGATTTCGTGCATACGCTGACGTTTTGACATGAGCATATATTTTCGTATGGAAAATGGAAGCAACTTTTTCAACATGATGGATACGGTTCCTTTCTAGTAAATGGATATGAGTTAGTTTTCCCTCTCTATCAGGGTTAAAACGTCCTCCATTAAAAAGATTGATAGAAGCAGTGTTTTTTAAAGAATTTTCTCAAGTAAACCTATCGGAAATGGTTCAGTATTTTTATTAGAAAGAATTTTTTAAAAATAACAAAAATGGTATTGACGAAGGGATGAATCCCCTATATAATCCAATTCATACTCAAATTGCAGGTAAAAAATGAAACGTTATATCTCTTATCAAGAGCGGCGGAGGGATAGGCCCGATGAAGCCCGGCAACCTACAGGATCAGACTGTAAAGGTGCCAATTCCTACAGATTCCATTTGGATCTGGAAGATAAGGGGAGGAGCATGACTAATTAGCCCTCTTCTTAAAGAAGAGGGCTTTTCTTTATACCCTCTTCTTTCCACCACTTACCCGATACGCCCCGTGGATCTTCAGGCAGGAATGATCAACCTTACGTATAAACCCGATAGAAGGAGGATGAATGATGTCAACGATAAATGTAGCGCTTCTGGGCTTTGGAACAGTTGGTCAAGGGGTCTGTGAAGCCATTGATACTCATCAGGACAGATTGAAGGAAGTACTCGGTAAAGAGGTGAAGATAAAGGCCATCCTCATCAAGGATCCGGCTAAACAAAGGGAGATTGATCCGTCTATTAGGGTCACGACAGAATATAAGGACATTCTCGACATCCCCGACCTTCATGTGATTTTTGAAGCTATAGTAGGCGAAGAACCGAGTTATACGTATTTATCGAAAGCGATCAAAAAGGGGATCCATATCATTACGGCCAATAAAGCCATGTTTGCGAAATACGGTCCCGACCTTTTGGAGAAGGCTTCAAAAAATCGGGTATCTGTTGGTTTCGAAGCCACTACAGCAGGTGGGATTCCGGTAATTGGAACCATCCGTCAGCTTCTGAAGGTAAATGAAATTCAAAGTATTCAAGGTATATTAAATGGGACATCCAACTTCATTTTATCCCAAATGAGGACGCGGGAACTCTCCTTTGCAACCGCTCTACAGGAGTCTCAAGAAAAGGGGTATGCCGAAGCAGATCCGACGAACGACATTGAAGGATATGATGCATTTTATAAGCTGCTGATTTTGAGTCAGACTGCCTTTGGAAGGCAGCCTGACTGGAAGGATATCAGAAGGAAGGGGATTTCTCATCTTACTTCAGAATGGCTGCAGGCAGCCGAGTCCTTCCGGCTGCGATTTAAGCATGTAGGTTCTTTGGAACGTGACGGATCCAATGACATCAAGGGAGAAGTAGAACCGATCCTCGTCCACGATACCCATCCATTTTACGGGGTGGAGAATGTGGAAAATGCGATTTCACTAAAAGGAAGTCTTGTGGGGCGAATCACATTGCTCGGCCCCGGAGCAGGTAAATGTCCGACGGGAAGTGCCATGGTGGAGGACTTTCTATCGCTTATTCAAGGGAAATATACGATTTCTCCTGAAAGCACGGTGAATCGTGAGGATGTACAAGAAGATAGCCGCCGGCAATGGGTATTGAGAATTCGTGAAAATGAAGAATATCAAAGCTGGCTCACGCTGTTTACGTTAAAGGACCGTATTCAGCTTGGCGGTGACCTGTATGTGTTTGTTGAAGGAAGAAAAGAGGACCTTAGATCCCTCCTTCAATCACATGAACATATTCAGGCTGTATCGATTTTAAACGAAATTCCTCTTGAAAATGAAGTGAAAGAAGGCGTTGCTGTTTCCTGACGGCATTAGCAGGAGCATATAGATCTGATAGAAAGTAGGGGATCACTTGAGTATCATAGTACAGAAATTTGGTGGAACCTCTGTAGGTTCTACAGATCGGATGAAACGGGTGGCAGGTTATATCGTGAAGGAAAAAGAAAAGGGAAATGATGTTGTGGTGGTCGTGTCGGCGATGGCCAATACGACGGATACCCTTGTGAAACTGGCAGAAGAACTTTCTGATGTACCTAGTAAAAGAGAGATGGATATGCTCTTGGCAACGGGAGAGCAGGTCACGATTTCCCTTCTCACGATGGCTCTCAGGAATAAGGGATTGGAAGCAGTGTCCCTGACAGGTCGGCAGGCGGGGATCCAAACCGATGCAGTATTTGGAAATGCCAAGATCACTTCCATTGATACGGGAAGGGTAAAAGAGGAGTTATCCAACGGACGTATCGTCGTTGTGGCCGGCTTTCAAGGGGTCACCGATGAAGGTGAACTTACTACTTTAGGCAGAGGGGGGTCAGATACTTCGGCTGCTGCACTGGCTTCAGCCCTGAACGCGGAACGATGTGACATTTATACAGATGTGGATGGGGTGTATACCTCAGATCCGAGAATGGTCCCACGGGCTGCCAAAATCGAGGGATTATCTTATAATGATATGCTCAGATTTTCAACGATGGGAGCCAATGTCCTGCATCCAAGAGCGATTAAACATGCCAGGGAACACAATGTACCCATAATCGTCCGCTCAAGTTTAAGGGAGGGGCGGGGGACCCTTATAAGCGATAAGGTTGAAAGGAATGAGGCCATAGTAGGCGTAGCCTTCCAGGAAGATATCTCCGTCCTGACAATTCATGGATGTGATGGCGGGGAATCCTTGATCCTCTATGATCTTGATTCTCACCATATTGAAACAGAGAGAATTAAGCATCGACAGGAGCTTACCTTGATCATTAAAGACCACGATGCTCCAGCAGTGAAAAAAATCGTGAGCCAGTATAATCAGGCATACTCTCATGTAGAAATAAGGGATGATTTATCGAAGGTATGTGTGATTGGAAGTATCCATTCTTCAGGAGAAGTAAAAGAAAAGGTAACCAATGTTTTTCATGATTATCATATCAGCAAGGTGTCAGTGTGGGAATCGTCAGTGGGCCTGAGCGCCATTGTCGATCGCTCTGACGTTCTAAAGGCCGCGAGAATTCTTCATATGCACTTTGGATTGGATTATGTAGAATCTAAACGAGCGATTCTGTAAGAGGAAAGCGTATAGTGCCCTATACGCTTTTTTTCGTTTATGGACTGATTAAGACAGGTGTACCGATTGGAATGATCCCCGCCAATTCTTCTACATCTTGGTTGTTCATTCGTATACATCCTCTGGATACGGCTTTTCCTATGGAACTCGGGTTATTGGTGCCGTGGATCCCATAGCTTTCTTTGGATAAACTCATCCACATCGTTCCAAAGGGTCCACCTGGATTCGGTGCTTTGTTAATGACGATGAATTCTCCGATAGGCGTTTCGAAAAGTACCCTGCCCACTGCAATGGGGTATTGCTTTACTTGGACCCCATCTTTGAATAATTGGAGAGTACGGTTGTTAACAGACACTTGAATTCGATAGGGATTTCCGGCAGTATCGGGAATGCCCGGAATGTTGACCGTTTGTCCCGGGTATAGTTGATCCGGATCGATACCGGGATTAGCGCTGATGATGGCAGGCAGAGGAGTTCTGTAATCCCTTGATATCTGGCCAAGGGTCTCGCCTGTCTTTACTGTGTGAATCAATGAACCACACCTCCCAATTACACTTTCTTTTCATTCTATGTGCAAGGGGAAAAGTGGTTCGAAAAGCTTACGATATAAAAAAGCCTGCATCAATGAAGGTGCAGGCGCGGCTACAGATATTATTGTGGAAGGTTCTGCTGCAGGACAGTCGTATAACTTTGCAGCATGAGGGTCATATCCTGTTCATTCAACTGGGGAACCTGATAATAACCGTGTTTATTTTGATAAAGGAAAACTTCATAACTCATTTCAATGAAATTCGGTACACTGTCTGCAACCACCCTGCGCAACACGGGGTTCGTCATCTCGAGAGCCGTCATGGCAAGAAGTGTGGAAAGAGATTTCGTTTGGCCGAGCATATAGGCAGACAAGCCTTTATCTGAAAGCTCATTAACAGATTGATTCGGTTTTTTGGGTGCACCAGGTTTTATACCGTAAGTGGTCGTATGGTTTTGTTTCATTTTGTATTGCTGAGTTGGGACTACTGGGTCATGCCCGGTGGAGAAACTTCCAACGATTGTATTATACATAGTCGTCACAAATGCAGATTGACGCTTTACAATATCTTTTAACTCCGGATCCTGAATGTGTTGATCGTACATTTGATATTGGTCCAGCATGCTGATGATCCCTGCGATGATTTCATGGGCATCGAATAACTCATGACCACCGTGATCTTTACTTTGAGTATTCATCATATTCGGTGGCATTTGAGCCCCGGATTGTGGCATCATATTTGGTTGACCTTGGTTTTGCATACATATTCCTCCTCGTAGATAATGGTTTCGATGATTAGAGTAACCTCATTAAAATAAAAATATGTATGACTCAAGGGGATAGGCCTAATACTTCTTGGCATGTCCGAATACAATAGGGAGAAGTTCTTTCGAAGGTGGTCGATCATGAGTACATTTATTAGTTATATCGTTTTAGGCCTATCTCTTTCTGCACCCATGGGGCCGATCAATGCTGCCCAGCTGGACAAGGGTATCCGCTTCGGATTCTTCCATGCGTGGCTGGTTGGAGTTGGGGGGATGGCGGCGGACGGGATCTTTATGCTCCTCATATATTTCGGGATTGCCCAATTCATCGACACGCCGGTCATTAAATTATTTTTATGGATCTTTGGTTTTTTTGTTTTAACCTATACAGGGATTGACAGCATTCAAAAGGCTGGGTCTACCGTTTCATCCTCTCATCAAAGTCCAGATGAAACGAAAGGGAAAGCGTTCCGTACGGGCTTCTTAATGGCAATCTCGAATCCTTTGAGTATATTATTCTGGCTTGGGATTTATGGTTCGATCCTCGCTCAAACGTCCAGTTCTTACGAAATGGGGCAGCTTTTTTTGTATAGCATGGGGATATTTCTCGGCATCACCCTTTGGGATTTGACGATGGCCGGTGTTGCGACGGGTGCAAGGAAGCTTTTGAGTCCCCTTATCCTCTGTATTATTTCCATCGTTTCCGGTATGGTTCTGATGGGATTTGGCATTTATTTCGGGATAGAAGCCTGCCGTTTATTGTTTGGCTAGACAGACACCCAATGGGCGTCCTCCTAATAGGATAGGTGTGTAATCTTTAGGAGGAATCGTTTTCATGTTATATACAAGAAGTTGGATCGATCAACATTTGGAAGAACTTACTCCCTGGCAGCAAACAGCTTTTACTCAATTCTCGGCATTGATGTGTGATGAAGAGCATCCGTATCCATGCGTACCAGGTAAACAAGGCTTTCAGGAAGATACATTGCGTTTCGGCTTTGCAGAAGATCCCAGAAAGGATGCGGCATCGGAAAAACTGGTTTCTTTATTAAAACAATACGGGTGTATTTCAAGGGGGACAGGGAAATACGCATCTCTTGTTGTGTTTTTTAATACCGGCGAAATGACAGGATACGATCATTCCGTGGAATCGTATCAAACAATATTCTGGAATTTGTTAAATCGTGTACACAGGTCGGATGATATGTCTTGGCCGGATGATATCGCAACGGATCCCCACGATCACACATGGGAGTTTTGTTTTGATGGTGAACCATATTTTGCATTCTGTGCGACACCTTCCCATAGTGTCCGAAAGAGCCGTTACTTTCCTTATTTTTTATTAGCTTTCCAGCCAAGATGGGTTTTTGATGAAATCAATTCTTCGACGGCATTTGGTCAGAAACTAAAAAAAGTCATCCGGAAGCGGCTCGTTGAGTATGATGAAATTGAGCCCCATCCCAGCCTGAAATGGTATGGACAGGAAGATAACTATGAGTGGAAGCAGTATTATCTCAGCGACGATGATTCTTCCATGAACAAATGCCCCTTTTCACATATGCATAACAAAATTAAGAGTTAAAGTATCAGACTTTAACTCTTTTTTCTTTTATGAACGCAGCCCCTGCAATGAACAGGATGAATATGAGACTGACAAAGAACCCGACACGGCTCACTTGATCGAGAAGAGTACCGCTGATTGCGAACAGAATAAGAAGCAGGGCAATGATGGATTGAGTCAAATCCAAGGCTGATTTGCTTATAAGCTTGTGAAAGGAAGCCAGAATGAAAATCCAGGTATACAGAAGCATCAGTCCTGCAGCGGTTGTTACATACTCAAAGAGTTTATCCGGAAGTAACATGGCAATGGCGATGGAAAATACAACAACCAATGTGGTCAATCCAAAAGCGGGCAGCGGGACTTTCCTTTTCCCCTTTTTGGCGAAAATTCGGGGAGCATCTCCTTCTTCGGCCAGTGCTACAAGCATAGTCGTAACGGCGTATAAAGAAGCGACCATGGTAGAAAAACCTGCAATGATCAAAATGGAATTAAATACGTGTGGTACCCAGGGAATGTTGTATTGGTTAAGAGCTGTCAGAAATGGACTTTCATTTGGACTGATCCAGCTCACCGATACCAGCTTTAAAACGAGATAAAAGGAAAGAATATAGAGAATTGTCAAAATCATAAGCATGATGTTCCCTGATTTAGGAGCTTCTTTCGGGTCTTTCAGTTCTTGCGCCATCAACCCCATCACTTCAATTCCCCCGAACCCATAGAAGGCAAATAGAAGGGCGAGCCATAAGCCTTTCCCATCATGTGGGAGTACTTCTCTTATAGGAGCTTGAAGAACCCGTTCCGAAGCCCCATCCCCAAGCCACCCAAACATGGCGGCTCCGGCAATAATGATGAACATAACGATGGCTGCCGCTTTCATCACTCCAAACACATTCTCCATTTGCTCCACTTTCTGGACCCCCATCAGGATGATCACTAAACCCAGACAGGCAAATCCGGCCGTAAATATCCAAAGCGGGATTTGGGGAAACCAAAATTGGGCGAAGAGGGCGAGAGCGGTTAATTGGCTCCCCATGATCAACATCTCTGCAGACCAGTACACCCATCCGTTACTGAACCCTGCCCAGGATCCGTAGGCTTGTTTTGCATATGTCCGGAATGAGCCTTTTTCCGGGTGATTTGCCGTTAGTTTAGCCAGTGCCTGAAACACCATCCATGTTCCGATACCAGCAACCAGGTAAGCAATGAGAACCGATGAACCTGCTTTTTGAATCGGTATGGCAGAGCCGAGGAAATACCCGGTTCCAATGATGCATCCCACACCTATGAAAGAGAGCTGCCACCAAGATAGATTTGTCTGATTTGTACATTTGCTCATACCAATTCACCTGACCTTTATCCTTCATAGTGTGCGGTTCCACTTCATGAATTATGTGAGTGAACGCGGAATGATTTCCCACGGAAAGGAGAAAGTAAGGTGGATGATGATCAAGGAGGCAGTCTGATGATAAAGATCAATGCGAATTGTTGGAATGAACATGGCGAATTAAAGACGGTCATGGTATGTTCGCCTTCTTCAGTGGATGTTCCTGATCAAAGAACGGCGGATTACGTAGGTTGGGAGAAGCCGGTTAATCAGGAAAAAGCGAAGGAGAACCACGAAGAAATGATTAGAGCAATGGAGACCGCCGGTGTAAAGGTGATTGATTACTCCCAATACCTTACCGACGAGGCGAGGGAGTTGAATCACCAGCTGATCAACCGTGTTTTCGTAAGAGATCTTGCCTGTGTATATGGGAATAAAGTGATTCCGGGTGATTCCGGTACTACGATGAGAGCACCGGAATATGTTCATAGTCATGAATTGTTTCAAAGCTGGTTCGATAAGAAGACGTTTTCGATTGAGGATAATAATGGATTGAAGGCTTTGGAAAATGGAGATGTATTCGTATTGAATAAGGATGCCGTCTTCATTAATTCGGGAATGAGATCCAGCATAGAAAGTGTTGAAGAACTGAAGCAGAGAATCTTTCAAGCAGGCTTTTCGGAAATCGGTATCATTGACCTGCCTCGAACAGGGGAAACCATGCATTTAGACATGAACTGCAATGTAGCAGGAGCAGATCTCCTCATTGCCAAAAGTTATATGAGACTCTTCCCTGTACAAGTCATCTCTGAAAAAAGAGGACGGTATGTAATGATGGAGGAGTTTATCAACCATCAGGGGTTTGATGTTTTTTGGACTGATGATATCAAACACACTGTGGCTGATATCAATTTTCTGAACCTGGATCCGGAGACCCTGTTGGTCAGCACAAAAGCCAATAAAAAGATAGTGAAGGATCATCCGAAATTAAAAGGGAAGAACTTAATAGAAGTCGATGTGAATGAACTTGAAAAAGGTGGAGGAGGGATAAGGTGTATGACACTTCCATTTGAAAGAGGATGACCATCATTGGAATGGAAAGAAAAACCGGAGACTAATTCTCCGGTTTTTTAATGCAATCAATCAGGGGTAAAGTGAGTTCTCATTTAAAATGAATTTTCACCACTATTTTCCTGGTTTTAGAAACGAGACTATATAATCATATTTTAAATTTTATGGATATTTTCTCAAAGACACCTTTTTGGTGCTTATTGATTATTAGAAATTCATGCTTAGTAAGTTGATTGGAGTGGAAGGTGCTCGACTCCTGCGGGAGTTGCGGGAAAGTTGAGACCCCGCAGGGCATAGCCCGAGGAGGCTCAACTCACGCCCCGCGGAAAGCGAACACCTGGAACGAAAATCAACCACTACTCGCTTTAACAGATGCAAAAATTGAAAGCTTTCATTTTACAAAGTTACGGGGACGACTATCTGAATGTAGGTACTCATACAAATTGTCTAGTAATGGTTAAAAATAATTGAGAATAGTTATCAACTACTATTGACATTGATAATCATTATCAATTAAGATGACGTTGAAGCAAAAGCCAATCAATCATGAAAGGAAGATTTGATGATGACGATACAAAATGCAATTTCAAATAGAGAACTATTGGACCAACAAGAGAGACGGGAGTCTAATGCGAGGTCCTATCCGAGAAGAATTCCACTCGCTATCAGTGAAGCTGAGGGTATTTACGTAACGGACATGGAAGGGAACAAGTACTTGGATTGCTTAGCGGGAGCGGGAACATTAGCGCTGGGACACAATCATCCGGTGGTCATTGAGGCCATGGAGCAAGTGATCCGTGATAAACGACCATTACATACGTTAGATATTACGACACCGGTGAAAGAGGAATTTGTAAATGAATTATTCTCTTCTCTCCCGGAAGGGTTTCGTGATCGTGCGAAGATCCAATTTTGTGGACCGACAGGCGGCGATGCGATAGAAGCAGCGTTGAAATTAGTGAAGACGGCAACGGGGAGACAAAGTATTCTTACGTTTCAAGGCGGATACCACGGTGCTACTCATGGAACGATGTCGATCAGTGGAAACCTGGGTCCAAAAAAGAACGTGCAAGGACTGATACCTGATACTCACTTCTTACCTTACCCATATTCGTATCGCTGCCCATTTGGGATAGGCGGAGAGGAAAGTCACCGCATCAGCAGTCAATACATCGAGAATCTCCTTGATGATCCGGAGAGTGGAATCTTGCCGCCTGCTGCCATGATTTTTGAAACGGTTCAAGGAGAAGGCGGTTCCATACCTGCAGCGATCGAGTGGATCCGGGAAATGAGAAGAATCACTGAGGAGCGGGGAATCCCGCTCATCATCGATGAAGTACAGACGGGGATCGGACGCACTGGAGAACTATTTTCCTTTGAGCATGCAGGAATTGTACCCGATGTGTTTGTCCTTTCAAAAGCAATCGGTGGAAGTCTTCCCTTATCCGTCGTGATATACGACCGTGATCTGGATGCATGGGAACCCGGGGCACATATCGGCACCTTCAGAGGAAATCAAATGGCCATGGCAGCAGGGACTGCAACATTAAAGTTCATTAAGGAAAATCACTTGGTTGCCCATGCCGGGGAAATGGGAGAGAGACTTCTTCTTTCATTAAAAGAGATTCAACAAGAATTTCCTGTGATAGGGGATGTAAGAGGAAGAGGACTGATGGTAGGTGTGGAAATCATTGATCCCACTAAACCCCATTCAGCGAGCGGAAGTCAGCCGGCTAATCCGGGTGTTGCAAGCGGGATCCAACGTGAATGCTTCAAACGGGGTTTAATCCTTGAGGTAGGGGGAAGGCATGGGGCGGTGGTCCGTTTCCTTCCGCCATTGATCATCACAAAAGAGCAAGTGGATGAGGTGGTGACGATATTCAGAGATGCTTTAGCAGCCTCTCTTACGGAGTGAAATCATGAAAATAAATACAATCGAAAGAGAAACCAACCAGAATATGGACTCCTTCTTTCTACATCAAGGGGAAGAAGGAGTCCGTGCATTTAATGAACTGATAAATGGAGTAAGCAGGAAACTGCAAATGCTATATGAAGGTACAGGGACTCCTTTTATCGGGAAAATGCCCGATGCAATAAAAGAAGAAATCAAACCGATCATGACGTTTACTCCTGAAGGGAAACCCTTTGAAGACGTTCTTGATGAAATTGATGAACCGATATTGAAAAACAGTCTTCACATTTCCCATCGAAAGAGTATGGCCCATTTACATTGCCCACCCCTTCTTCCAGGGGTGGCGGCAGAACTGATCATCGCAGCGCTAAATCAATCGATGGACTCCTGGGATCAGAGTACAGCGGCCACCTACGTGGAAGCGGAAATGATTAAGTGGTTGACGGAAAAAATAAGTCTCCCTGCATCATCAGGCGGAGTCTTTACTAGTGGTGGAACCCAGTCCAACTATATGGGACTCCTGTTAGCACGCGATGCCTTCTGTCATTCGAAATGGAATCATAACGTACAACGGGAAGGTTTACCCGTAGGCTTTAACCGATTAAGAATTCTATGTTCAGAAGAAGCCCATTTTACTGTGAAGAAAGCTGCTTCCCAACTTGGTTTAGGAGAACAAGCGGTTGTGACAGTTAAGACCGATGAATATCATCGAATGAGCATTCGGGAAGTGATTGAAACACTACAGAAGCTTGATCAGGAGAACCTATTGCCTTTTGCCCTTGTTGCAACCTGTGGGACTACAGACTTTGGAAGTATAGACCCAATGGAGGAACTGGCAGAAATAGCACGTCAACAGGGGTTATGGTTTCATATCGATGCCGCATACGGCGGTGGGTTGATGCTTAGTCATTCTCATGCGGACAAAATAAAAGGGTTGGCAGATGCCGATTCTATTACGGTGGATTTCCATAAGTTATTCTACCAGCCCATCAGTTGCGGAGCGTTTCTTGTGAGAGATGAGGTCAATTTCCGATATCTTTCTTATCACGCTGATTATTTGAATCCCGTCAAAGACGATGAAGAGGGCATCTTGAACCTGGTAAATAAGTCGGTGCAAACAACGAGAAGATTCGATGCGTTAAAACTGTATCTGTCGTTAAAGACAGTAGGGACCGGTCTTTTTGGCGACATGATTGATGAAACGTTAAAGCTCGCCAGGTACACAGCTTCTTATATGAAAGAATTACAGGACATTGTGATTCAAAACCCTGAGCCGGAAATCAACACAGTCATCTTTCGCTATCAGCCAAAAAGGATGGACGAAAAGAATCTTGATCTCAATCATTTGAACCGGACGATTCAACAAACCCTGCTTTATAAGGGGAAAGGGGTTATCGCGAAAACAGTGATAAAAGGTCAAACCTTCTTGAAATTGACGTTATTAAATCCAAGAACAAAGCCGGAAGATATTCATTCCCTTCTACACGAGATTGAAGAAATCGGCACTGAATTAGTAAATGGAGGGTTATACATTGAGAAACTATAAGGAAATGGCTGAACATGCAACGATGCAAAGCTTTCTGAATTGCTATTTAAGAGAAACAGGGAACTACACTGACGAGAGCCGCTGCGACAATGATCTGTCACTTGGGCAGTATGAGAAAGTCATCGTCTCTCATTTGGTCCTGCAGCAGATTGAATTGATTATACCAGTGAAATATTGGTCTCTTACGGATCGTCATCTATTCAGCTTCCCGCTTTATTACCGGGTAGGGGAAAGCGAATTGAAACCACTCGACTACATTACTCTTACAACCCTTGTTGTGAAAGAGTTCTTACTGGATAAACATCAACATGGGTCAGAAGATGAACTTCTACTAAGAGTGATTCTGAGCTGTCGCAGTATAAAAAGCTATGTTGAAAGTCGGCTACATGACAATGATGCCCTCATGGATGAAGAGTTTGATTATATTGATGCAGAGCAATCTCTCCTATTCGGTCATCTGCTTCATCCGACTCCAAAAAGTAAGCAGGGCTTGACCGATCAAGAGGATCGTACATATTCCCCTGAATACAAAGGAGAATTTCAGCTTCACTACTTTAGTGCAGATCCATCATTGGTAGAACAGGATTCAAGTACAACCCAAGCCGCATCTTCCATCATTTTCGATCAATTAAAAGCCGACTCCGGTGTTGATCAGAACTGGCTACAGCAGGTGCAGGAAGAGAATGGACGTGTCTTGCTTCCTGTACATCCTCTTCAAGTGAAAACAGTATTGGAGAAAGTGAACGTACAAGAGCTGATGGCAGAAGGAAGACTGGAATATATCGGTCCGCTAGGGAAATGTTTCACGGCAACGTCATCATTTCGAACGGTCTATAGCAAAGAATCGCGATACATGTATAAATTCTCCGTACCTGTCAAAATCACAAACTCTCTTCGCATCAACCAAAAGAAGGAACTGGCAAGGGGAGTAGAGGTTTCGAGATTACTAGAAACGGAAGTGGGAAAAAGCCTTAACAAAGAGTTCCCACGATTTAAGGTCATCAAGGACCCTGCCTATTTAAACTTGGACCTGAATGAAGAAGTTTCAGGGTTTGAGCTTGTCATCAGGGAAAATCCTTTCTATGAAAACAGTCGCGGAACCAGCTTGATCGCAGCTTTATGTCAGGACCACGCTTATGGAGGAAAAGCCAGAATACATTCCATCATTAAAGGGATAGCGCAAAGAGAGAATAGAAGTCTGGAAGAAGTGAGCCTGGATTGGTTCGATCGATACTTATCCCTGACGCTGGATCCGATGATCTGGTTGTTCCACACATACGGCATTGCCCTGGAAGCCCATCAGCAGAACTCGGTGGTCCAACTAAAAAACGGCTATCCTGAAACCTTCTACTACAGAGATAACCAAGGTTACTACTATAGTGAATCGAAAGTGGAAAAACTCAAAGAACTCTTGCCGGATTTAAATCAAGAAAGTGATACCATTTGTTCAGATGAAGTGGCAGAGGAGCGTTTGCGCTATTACTTCTTCTTTAACCATTTATTTGGACTGATCAATGGTTTCGGGGCAAATGGTCTCATAGAAGAAGATAGACTTATGAATATTGTAAAAGAACGTCTGGAGAACCATGAACAGCAGTGGGGGGAAGATTCCAATTTACTGAGCAGTTTATTATATCAACCGGTCCTTCCGTGTAAAGGGAATCTATTGACCCGTTTTTATGACATGGATGAATTGGTCGGTCCGATGGAAGCTCAATCAGTCTATACGATGGTGAAGAATCCCCTTGCCAAAGAGGTGGAAATCCATCATGTCCTATGACTTCGAAGTGTTTGATAAAGAAATCCAGAAGTCGATTCAATTTAAGAAGATAGACTTTAGCCGGGACACGGAGCTAATTCATAAATGGATGATGGAGGAACATGTCCATCCATTCTGGAATTTGAATATTCCAATTGAAAAGTTTCAAGACCATTTGAAAAAATCTTTGTCCGATTCACATCAAACCCTGTACGCAGGGTATCTTGACGGTGTGGCAATGAGTTACTGGGAGGCCTATTGGGTAAAAGGCGACGTGGTGGAAGAAACGTATACTCCTGCACCTTTCGATCAGGGAGTACATCTGTTAATTGGAGAGAGAGAGTATCTTGGTAAAGGACTTTCCCTGCCATTATTACGAGCGATGGTTTCGTATCAGTTCCAAGAAAAGAAGACGACTAAAGTCGTAGCAGAGCCGGATATTCGAAATGACAAAATGATCCATGTTTTTGAGAAATGCGGTTTTAAACCCGTTAAATCGATTACTCTCCCAGACAAAACCGGACTGCTCATGTTTTGTGAGAGAAGCGAATTTGAAAAGAGGTGGCAGAATGAAGGACTCTACGATCACATCAAATGATTTGTATGACATCATCGGTATCGGATTAGGACCGTTTAATCTGGGGCTAGCCGCCTTATTGGATTCGGTATCTGAAGTGAAAAGTGTATTTTTGGAGAAAAAGAAAGCCTTCAATTGGCATCCGGGCATGCTGATTGACGGAACGACCTTACAAGTGCCGTTCTTTGCTGATTTAGTCAGTATGGCGGATGTACGGAGTGATTACAGTTTCCTTCGTTACCTGGAAGCTCATAACCGTTTATATCACTTTTATTTTCTGGAAAAATTTCATATCCCTCGAAAAGAATATAACCATTACTGCCAGTGGGTGAGCGAGCAGCTCACTACGTGCCGATTCGGGATGGATGTCCAAAGTATCGTGCCTGTCCAATTGGGAACTGGGGACAGCATATATGAAGTCACCGTGTGGAACGATGCCCTTCAACATACTGAGACTATGTTTACGAAACATCTCGTACTTGGAATTGGTTCTGTTCCTTCTGTACCTGAGGTATTTCAGGAAATGATTGGAAAAACTGTATTTCACAGTGCCGATTATTTATCCAATAAGGAGACATGTGCCAATGCTGAATCTGTTGCCGTGATCGGATCCGGCCAGAGTGCAGCCGAAGTGTTTCTCGATGTAGCCAAAGAACAGGAGAATCAAGGATTTTCACTACAATGGTATACACGTTCAAAGGGATTCTTCCCAATGGAGTATTCAAAACTGGGCCTTGAGTATTTTTCACCCGATTACACCCGATTCTTTTATCAGCTTCCACAGGAAAAGAAGGATCAGCTTCTAAAGGAACAAGATCTTCTTTATAAAGGCATCAGTTCAGAGACGATCGCCGATATATATGATTATTTATATGAAAGATCCGTAGGAAACGAGGAGCCGGACATCTGCTTACAGGCCATGACAGAGATCGTCGGAATCGAAAAAAATGAAACAGGGTTTGAACTGCATGGCTATCACCGGATCAAGGATGAACATTTCGTAGATAAAGCAGATATCATCATACTTGGCACCGGCTACAAGCCTGCATTCCCCGGATTCCTTTCGAAAATGAAAGAGTGGATTGCCTGGGATGAGTATGACAGATACAAAGTGAAAGAAGATTATCGATTAGAAACCTATGTAGAAGGTCCGGGTGAAATCTTTGTACAGAATGGTGAAATGCATACTCATGGAGTCGGGGCACCTGATCTTGGACTCGGTGCACACCGTAATGCGATCATCATTAATACCATTACAGGAAGAGACGTATACCCGGTTCAAAGCAAAAATGTGTTTCAGACCTTTGGAACGAAAGCTGAGACCATTCCGGTTCCTATCTGATGAAAAGAAGGCATAGACTAAGTGAAAGAAGGGAAAATATGTTATTCAGTGAAGAAATTCAACGTGTTTTTAAGAGTGATAATTGGAAAAAGGTTAACAAGAAATTGATAGGCAAAATGCTGTCTGAGTATATGTATGAGGATATGATCCAGCCTGAAATCCTTTCAGAGGAAGGGGAGAATATCGAATACACCCTTCAGGTCTCAGATTCTAAGCACTATCACTATATCGCGCAAAAACGACTGTTTGATAGTTTCGATGTGAAATGGACGACTGTATATATTGTTGAAAATGGAGGAAGGAAGGAAGCGGATAGTGCAATAGAGCTATTGGTTGATCTTCAAGGGATCATCGGGATGTCATCTGAAACGGCTGGGCATTTAATGAAGGAAATGAACAGTACGTTAATAGCGGATGCCCATCTTCTCGAGAAAGAAACGAAAACATCGGACGATCTGATTTATGAAGACTACGCCACTCTTGAAGGATATATGACAGGTCATCCATGGATTACTTATAACAAAGGGAGAATCGGGTTCGGATATGACGATTACCTTGCCTTTGCTCCTGAACAACAGAAGGAGGTCCAGCTTTCCTGGATTGCCGTACATAAGGACATTGCATCGTTCCAATCTGTGGAAGGATTGGATTATGAAACGTTGATTGCCGATGAACTGAGTGAAGAAGACCGAATCCGCTTTGACAAGATCGTCAAACAAAATGGAAGCGAATCATCAGAATATTATTACCTGCCAGTGCACGAGTGGCAATGGAAAAACACACTGATTCAGAATTTCCCTGAGGAGCTCGCCATGGGTCGCATCATTCCTTTAGGAGAGGGAGAAGACCGCTACCTTCCCCAGCAGTCGATCCGCACATTTGTGAATCGAACGAACAAAGATAAGCATCATGTGAAGCTTCCGATGAGTATTTTGAACACGCTGGTTTACCGGGGGCTGCCATCTGAACGAACCGTGATTGCTCCTAAGGTGACAGAGTTCATTAAAGGAATGGCTGAAAAGGATCCATTTTTAAAAGAGGAATGCCGGGTCATCCTCCCTGGGGAAAATGCCAGTATGAATGTAAACCATCATTACTATACCCAATTAAAGCAGGCACCTTATCAATACTTGGAGATGCTTGGAACCATATGGAGAGAAAGCATCTATACGTATTTAGAAGACGGGGAGCAAGCGATTACACTGGCCGCCTTATTATATGAAGATCATAACCATAAACCATATGTTGAGAGTTTGATCGAGCAGTCAGGCCTCACCTCAGAAGAATGGATGAAACAATTTTTCAAAGTCATAATGGAGCCCCTTCTGCATTATCTTTACCAATACGGTACGGTATTCTCTCCCCATGGACAAAATACGATTGTCGTGTTGAAGGAGGCAAAGCCTCAGCGATTAGCGATTAAAGACTTTGTTGATGACGTCAATATTTCAGACCAGGATTTCCCTGAGCTGCAAGGACTGTCTTCAGAATTTAAAGCGGTCCTTCGGACAGAACCGCCTGAAGGGCTGACGCAGTTCATCTTCACGGGACTCTTTATCTGTCACTTGAGATACTTGAGTAATTTGTTGAAAAACAATGGATTGATGGAAGAAGAAACGTTCTGGGGTCTTCTAGCCGACTCGATACTCAGTTATCAGGATCGATTCCCGCAATTAGAAGAACGTTTCAAGCTCTTTGACTTCTTTAAACCGGAGCTCACGAAACTTTGTCTGAACCGGAACCGCATGGTGGACTACGGTTACTCTGACGACGACGACCGCCCCCACGCTTCCGAATTCGGTAAAGTAACAAACGCGTTGGCTTTATATAATAGGCTCTATTCGTGAAGTGTATTGCTATCCCAAAACTTTAAAAGGAGAGAATAGCAGTTGATTTCCCCTCCAGGATGTGGAGGATAACACACTTAATTCCCAAGATAGAAAGAGGGATCATCACTTGAGTATAATTGTTCAGAAATTTGGTGGAACCTCTGTTGGTTCCACCGAGAAAATAAAACGAATGGCAGACAGGGTCATCCAGGAAAAGAAAAAAGGTCATGACGTCGTCGTTGTCGTATCTGCAATGGGCAAAACGACTGATACTCTTGTAAAATTAGTGAGTGACATCACCACCAAACCTAGTAAGAGAGAGATGGATATGCTCCTTTCAACAGGAGAACAAGTAACGATTTCCCTCCTTTCCATGGCTCTTCAACAGCAAGGGACGGAGGCGATTTCTTTCACTGGATGGCAGGCAGGCATTCAAACGGATTCCGTCCTTGGAAATGCCCATATTCAATCGATTGAAACGAGGCGAATCAGGGAAGAACTGGGTCATGGGAAAGTGGTGGTAGTGGCCGGTTTTCAAGGAGTAACAGAAGATGGGAACATTTCTACTTTGGGAAGAGGGGGTTCCGATATCACGGCAGCTGCTCTTGCTTCAGCAATAAAGGCAGACCGATGTGATATCTATACGGATGTCGATGGAGTATACACCTCTGATCCCAGATTTGTTCCGAAAGCATCTAAAATCAATTCCCTCTCGTATGACGATATGCAGAATTTAGCAGTCATGGGAGCGGGTGTTCTTCATCCAAGAGCGGTTAAACATGCAAAGAAATTCGGAATCCCGCTTTATATAAAATCAAGTTTTGAAAATGTCAGGGGAACCTTTATTCATGGAATGGCAAAACAGAATGGATCAAGTACTGTGATCGGAGTCACATTTGAAAAGGATATATCTAGAATAGAAATGTTTGATTGTGAAGATGTTGAAGGGTTCCGGGAAGGAATGATGTGTGAACTGGCATCTCGCCATATTCAGGCAGATGTCTATACACAAAGTTGTCGGAACATCTTGTCCTTATTAATCAAGGAACAAGATCTGCAAGAGGTATTATTCGTTTTAGAGAAAGAAAGAGACAGGTGGAAATACTCCCGCATCGAACAAAGAAGCAACTTGTCAAAGGTGTCGGCAATCGGACGAAATATGAAAGCCCACCCAGAGATTAAGATAGGAATGTGCAAAATGCTATTGGAAAATGCCGTAAGAGTGAAACTGATAGGCGAATCTTCCATAAGCGTAACGGCAGTTATTGAGAAAAGTCATATTCAAACCGCTGTAGAATGCTTGCATACTGGATTTGGATTGGATTATGAGAACATGATGAAGGCTACAGTATAAAACACAGTCAAAGATCAATGGAGCCACCACTAAAACCAATTCATACTATTTTTCAACAGCGAAAAGAACCCATATAATAAATACAAAAGGTATTTATTATATGGGTTATTGCATAAACAGTCCTCTTTGATGAGGGAGGCATTCATTCTAACGGTTATCCTGAGAATGAATGGACATATTCAGTGCTCAGTATAGCAAAGAGCCGTCCATACAGGACGGCTCTTTGTTATGAATCTTTCTTAGGAATTAATACACCCCGACAGCATCCCATGCTGCTTTAACGGAATTGTAGGTAGCACTTCCGTTGCCATAAAGATCAGCAGCGGATTGAAGAAGAGCCGCACGGGCATAACTGAAGTTACTTGTTGGTGTTAAGTAAACAGTCAGTGCACGGTAGTAGATTTTTTCTGCTTTGGCTTTACCGATACTTGTGATCGTATTGTAAGCCGCTTTATTCGGAATACCGGAGTTTGTATGAACGCCTCCGTTATCGGAAGAAGTGTTCACATAGTTATTCATATGAGCCGGTTGCCCGTATTTAGTCGGGTTCGACATACTGCGGAGAGCATCTCCTGAAATACCCGGAGTGTAGACATCTTCACCCATTAAATAATCGCCCGGATCTAAGAAATAACCGAATACATCGGAGAATGATTCATTTAAAGCCCCGGATTGATACTGATACTGTAATCCTGCAGTACGTTCCGTCACGGCATGAGTCAGCTCATGAGCAACGACATCGAGTGCACCTGATAGGGAAGTGAAGGTTGATCCGTCCCCGTCCCCATAAACCATTTGAGAACCATTCCAGAATGCGTTGTTATAATTGGATCCGTAATGGACGGTAGAGCGGATGGTAGCTCCGTTATTGTCGAAACTGTTGCGGTTATGTGTATTCTTATAATAATCATAAACTTTACCGGCATATGCATGGGCATCTACATCAGCTGCTTGGGAATAAGCAGTCCAGGAGTTATTGCTGTCAGTGGAATAGTATCCTGGAAGGCTTGAACCATTTTGAGCCGTAAAGGTTTCAATGACACCGTTCATAGGTTTCGTCACATCATATAAGTAATAAGTTCCGTTTGAAGAATAAGTATTAAGAGTTTTATAGTCATCTAAAACTCCATAGCCGCTTCCTGTCGTTGCTGCATCGGTTACAGCATTAAACGCTTCGACAATGGATCCGTCATTCGCATCAACAAAGATCTGCCAGTTTGCTCCATAAGGCTCGATGAATTGAAGCTGTACCTTATAAGCAAGAGTGAACTTTCCGTCTTTTTCATGAATCACAAGATCATTTTTCTCGGTCGTGTTTTCAACATGACTGTCTTTCTTCGCATCAATGGAAAACTCGTTTTGAGTCCCAGTCACTGTATCAGCTTTGGATAGACCGATATGCTTCCAAGCAAGGTCCGTAGCTGATTTCTGATTGATTTTTGATTTTGTCTTGGTTACCTTTTTAGAAGCATCTTTATAAAGTTGACCAGTTGTAGCCGTCACTTCATTCTTTTTATTTGTATGAACAATGAAGATCGCTCCATCAACAGGGACTCCGTCCACTGACTGTGTGAATTTGTAATGGGACATTCCCAGATCGTCTGTCGTTTTTTCTAGCAATGTCAATTCCGAATGAGGATCGACAGCGAAGAGTTCCTTATTATCTTTCAAGAATTTTTTTACATCTTTATCGTTCTTTACAATGCCTTTTGATAGTTTTCCAGATAAGAAGCTAGGTCCTTTTTTATCTATGTTCATGACCTTTTGATGAATGTCCATTTTTGAAGTAATAGAATCTGAAGACTGAGCGAATGCGGAAGCACCCGTAAAGGAGGCGCTGAATACAAGAGAAGTTCCTAGTGCTAAACTAACTAATTTTTTTTTCGACATATTACAAATTCCCCTTTTGATCATAGATTTTGGAAATAGCTATTTCTTTTGGCCCCGGCGGCTAATTAGAAGTCTAGTAAAAAATGGGAGATTTGACAATGTAAAAAATGGTAATTTTCAGTAAATTTTAAATATTTAGTGTTCTACAATGTCGATATATAACAAATAATACGGGAATTTCTGCCATTATCTATTCCGTTCATGGAAAAATATTTTTCTAGGAATATTCCACTATTTTTTGTGCATGGGGGAAACAGGAAATTTCTCGTTTGAATTCATTACAGGATTTGATATAATTAATGTGAAGCAATTCACAAACTTATACACCGAAATGAGTGGATACTGTGGAAAAGAAAATCGTCATAGCTGGGGGTACAGGTTTTATTGGCAGATATCTTCAAAAGCGATTTCAGGAGAGGGGCTATAACGTTACCATCATTTCCAGACAATCTCCCCATGTTTCGTGGGATTGCCCCAATACGATTGTTCAGTCGTTAGAATGTGCGGATATGCTCATCAATCTTGCGGGGAAGTCAGTGGACTGCCGTTACAATGAAAAAAATAAAGCGGATATTTTCCGTTCCAGGACAGAAACAACGAACATATTGGGGAATGCCCTTTTACAATGTGAGAATCCACCTGCCTTATGGATCAATTCCAGCACAGCAACGATCTATCGTCATGCAGAGGATCGCCCTATGACAGAGGAAGGAGGCGAAATTGGTACGGGATTTTCAGTTGAAGTAGCAAAAGTATGGGAGAAAGCATTCTTCTCTTTTTCATTACCGAAAACCAGGCAAGCGGCTTTAAGAATTGCCATCGTTTTAGGACCTGATGGCGGAGTAATGACACCGTACAAAAATCTGGTCAAGTTTGGTCTCGGAGGAGTGCAGGGACCCGGGAATCAGAGATTCAGCTGGATTCATGTTGAAGACGTGTTCCGGAGTATTCTATTTCTGAATGAGGAGAAAGAGCTAAGGGGAGTGTTCAATTGTTCATCTCCAAACCCGGTCACCAATCGTGAATTCATGGCGCAGTTAAGGACCGTGATGAATAAAAGGATAGGTCTCCCGACTCCGAAATGGATACTTGAAGCAGGCGCCCTGTTTATTCAAACAGAAACGGAACTTGTCCTGAAAAGCAGATGGGTTATTCCTGAACGATTGGAACGAGCCGGGTTCGTCTTTCAATATGACACATTGGAAAAGGCATTCGGGCAGGTCCTATCCAAGTAATGACGAAATGAATGAGTATCGTGATATATTGGGCTGAAAAGAGGAGAGCCCTGGATGTGGCTCTCCCCTTTTCATCAACTCTTATGATGTCGTAAGTATTCAAGGCTCATCCGGACACTATCGATGGGAGGGATCCTGCACTCGTCCTGTTCGACAATCCACCAGTCCACATCATGATGCATGCCAAAGTCCAGGACAGCGTCAAGGTCTACACCACCCGAACCTAACTCAGCAAAAAATCGTTTTCCATCTGTCGTCATATCCTTGAGATGTACAAGAGGTGTCCGACCTTGGTAACGTTTCAGCCACTCCACAGGATTTTCACCTGCATACGTCAGCCAATAAATATCAAACTCAGCTTTGACCCAAAGGGGGTTGGTTTCAGAAAGAATTGTTTCAAGATCCGTTTTCCCATTGGGACGCTTTGATAATTCAAAATCATGATGGTGATAGCAGAGGGTGACCCCTTCTTTAAAACACTTCTCCCCGATCGAATTCAGGTCATCGATCAATCGGATATAATCTTCCTCGGCCCGTTCTTCAGGAGACAAATATGGACATACGATGTAGTCGCTGCCAAGCTCGAGCTGATCATGAATCACATCATCCCCACTGCTTCTTAACTCAGACAGGGGAATATGACTGGATACCGCCTGAAGGTTCAGATTATTGAGTACTTCTCTTAACTCTTTTGGGGAAAAACCTCCATACCCGGCCAGTTCCACCCCTTCATAGCCCAACTCAGCCACTCTTTGAAGTGTACCGGTGAAATCCTTTTCCGCCTCATTTCGCAATGTATACATTTGGAGGGCGACAGGAATTTGTTTCATACCCACACTCCTATCCTTTGATCATATTCGCGTTGATTTGAGAAAGAACGCTTTTATATACTTCTAATTCCTCCTCTGAAATTCCTTTAAGAATCGTGTCTTCATATAATCTTTCTATAAAAGGGGACAGCTCGGCTTTTGCTGTCATTCCTTTCTCTGTAATAAAGATGAGGAAGGATCTTCTATCCTCAGCGTTCTTCTGTTTATAAATAAGTTCCTTCCTTTCTAATATATCCAAAATTCTGGTCACTGTCGGCTGATCTTTATCGGATCTTATGGCAAGCTGTTTTTGACTGATCCCGTCCTGCTCTGCGAGTCTCTTCAGAACGGTCCACTGCTCAGGTGTCACATCGAATTCTTTCAGATGGAAAGTGAGGAATCGTATGATGTTTTTCACTGTGTGGCTCGTGTACAAGCCGATGGTTTCATCTCGGGAAATGGTCACTATTATTCACCTACTCATTCATTTTCTTTTATCATACATGATATTCATTCTTTTTTGAGAAATTATGACGAAAGTAATTCAAAATAATTGTCACAACAACTATATTTACAAATATACATGTTGTAGATATAATTAGTATAACAATTAATTAGGCGAAGGAGAATTATAGTGGATCATTCAACGAACCAAACAATTTGGACGCGACCGTTTTTTATGGCGTTATTGAATAATTTTTTTATCTTTCTTGTTTTTTACTCATTGTTAACCGTTCTGCCCCTCTATGTGATCGATGAACTTCATGGAACAGAAGGGCAGGCAGGCCTTGCTACGACAGTATTCTTAATATCGGCCATTATAGTGCGGCCATTTTCAGGGAAGATCATTGAACACTTGGGCAAGAAAAAGACGCTTATCATAAGTGTGCTGCTTTTTGGCATCTCCTCATTCATTTACTTCTGGGTAAATGATTTTTATCTTTTAATGGGGCTTCGCTTTTTTCATGGAATCTGGTTCAGTATCGGGTCAACAGTCTTAGTGGCGATTGCTGCAGATATGATCCCTCACCAAAGGAAGGGAGAGGGTCTTGGTTACTTCGCCATGTCGATGAACCTGGCAGTTGTCGTAGGACCGTTTCTTTCCCTGGCTCTCATTCGCTGGATCCCGTATACGTCTTTATTTATGGGGCTTGCATGGGTCATCGTACTTGGACTTCTTTGCTCATTCGGTATTCAGGTGACAGAGGACGAGGGGATGGACGAGGGTGTGTCCAGGCGCTTAGCCCTTAAGGATCTAATGGAGGTGAAAGCCATCCCGATTGCCTTGGTTGGTTTCTTGACTTCATTTGGTTACTCCGGAATCATGTCATTTATTTCCGTCTATGCAAAGTCTGTAGGCTTATTTGAGTCGGTCAGCTTATTCTTCGTCGTCTTCGCAGCTGCTATGCTGCTGTCCCGCCCTTATACGGGGCGATTATTTGACCGCTCAGGACCGAATACAGTCATCTACCCATCCCTTCTTATTTTTGCCATTGGACTGATTCTTTTGAGTATCACTCACTCTGTGCTTCTATTATTGGTTGCAGGAACGCTTATCGGACTCGGTTATGGTGCTTTGCTTCCAAGTTTTCAAACCATGTCCATTCAGGTGGCACCTAAAAGGAGAACCGGACATGCGACAGCTACGTTTTTTATTTTTTATGACCTTGGGATTGCGGTCGGATCGTTTGTATTGGGGGTCGTTTCCTCCCAGTTTGGATTTTCCGCTTTGTATCTCATATGCAGTGGAGTGATCCTTGTAACGATTGTGGTTTATCATCTGGTGACCAAACGTGTAAAGCATGTTGAACATCAAAATGCCGGCGTATTGGAGTTGTAACTAAAATAGGTATGAAGGCATCTCTCATAAGAGGGATGCTTTTTTACGGTTTAATTGAGAATGATTTTCAATTAATTGTTGACAAATAGAAGGAAAGTTTGTATGGTTTACTTACAGTGATAATGATAATTATTATCAATTAGGTGCACCATGGAGGTTTTATCATGACTGAAAAAATTGTGATGATCTATGCAAACATGAGTGGAAATACAGAAGAAATGGCGACGGCTATCGAAACAGGGGGTAAAGGAAGCCGGAGCTGAAATCGATGTAATTGATATAAATGACTGTTCAAATGTCCAGGTTCTTGAAGAATATGCTGGTGTCCTGTTAGGTGCGTATACCTGGGGGATGGAGAACTTCCATATGAATTTGAGGACTTTTACGATGATATGGATGACGTGGAATTAACGTCTAAGATGGCCTCAAGCTTCGGATCTTGTGACTCCTTTTATCCTAAGTACGGGGCAGCGGTGGATTTAATGAATGAGAAATTGCAAGAAAGAGGAGCCCGTTTGATTCATGATGGATTGAAGGTGGAATTAACGCCAGAGGAGGAAGATGTAGAGTCGTGTAAAGATTTTGGACGTACATTTGCTAGTGAGCTCTTGCTCAATAAACAAGAGAGCTAGGGAAAGGAGAGGGACTCGTGAACTATTCGCTTTCGATTAAAACATTATCAGACATACATCTAAAAGAATTCATTAATTGTCCCCACAAGTTTTACTATCACTACATCCAGCGGGAAGCAGCAAGCAAAGTTGAATGGAAAAAGGTCATGCAGTTCATTGTGAACCAGGTAGTGAAGGACTTCTTTATGCTCCCCGTCAAAATGAGGACTCCCATCCACGCACTGGAAATCATCGAGAATCATCTGGCCTCTATCAATACAACTGTCTTTGAATCGAAGATTGATTATTATTTAGTGGTGGCGAAAGTGACGGACTACCTAATGCAGGACCTGACACAGAACTACGGGACATTACCACCTATTTTTATAAATGAAAAGTTTCGACAATACTTTGAAGAGCTTGAAACTCACTTATCCCTCACGATAGAAGTGGCAGAATGGGAACAAGAATCGTTCTCCGTCACCAAGTATCTTGTCGATACAAATCACGAAATGATTACCTTGTATTATTATTTGACAGTGGTTTTCTGTGAAAGGTCCTTTGGAAGCCTTCCTTCAACGATAAGAATCGTTTCCTTGTTAAATGGGGAAGAATTCGCTCATTCTCCGTCACCGGTTGAGATGAAGAAAGGGTTGGATTACATAGAAAAGTTAAAAGATATGCTGTCAGCCCCTCTGTCATCAAATTCTAAGCCGAACGGGGAAGTATGTTTAAGCTGTCCATTTGTTGAGGTTTGTGCCAATAATGAAATAGAGTTTCTTTTTCAAAAAAAACATTAGACATTAGAAGAGGACTTACCGAAATTCGGTAAGTCCTCTTCTCATTCCATTAAGGTGGAAGCGGATTGTTTATCAAAATTTATCCGGGCAACTTTTTTCTCGTTTTTAAACAATATATAATGAGCGGTGGCGATTTTTTCTTCAACATAATCAATAGAGAAAGTCCCTGATGGATCTGTCAGACTCCCAATTGCACGGGATAAATGATCAATCACATGCTTTAAATGATCTGTCCTCTTCCATTCGTTATCAGAGTTCATTTGATCCATGATTTCAAATGCGAGGTTTTGAACGTGATACAGACGTCTTTGTTCCATTCTGCAGATTCTCCCTTCTGATCAAACATGTCTCTTGATTATATGGTGAAGGCATCAGATATATGATGACAAATCACGAATGAAACAGGGTGGGAAAGTACACTCTAAAGAACATAAGGGAGGTGTTTGAAAATGGCACAAGACGTATTATGTGAAGTAAGCAACTGCAAATATAACCGTGAAGGCAAGAAGTGCTCTGCAGACCAGATTTTCGTGGTCAGTCATAAAGGAGACAAAGCCCATAACAGTGAAGAAACAGATTGTAAAACATTCGATCCTGGTAAGTAATCGAAGAGAAGGCAACCATAGCCGTGGTTGTCTTCTTTTCATCTAGTATTGATAATAGTTCTCAATGTTATACAGAAAACACACAATTAATTATGTGCTAACTTGCTTGTTCAGATAAAGCAGTGGTTCGGAGTTGCCTGTACCTCATGAAGAAAAGCCCGGTCAGTACGAGGGAGAGAATTCCGAATAATACGGTCATGATCTGCAACCCGACCAGATCCAATAACAATCCCGTTAAGAGGAGTACGATTTGGAAAATCAACCTGTCAAGCATATTTCTAAACGAAAAGAAGCGACCGTGGAATTCTTTCGGGATTCGAGTTTGAAAGATAGTGGCAGCTGTCGGGAAGAAGCAACCAACGGCAAAACCGAATACTGTAAACGCAAGCACCGACATCACAGGGCTTGTGGCAAAATAAAGGAGCATTTGGGCGATTCCAATGACAAAGCTGAAGAAGAATAAGATTGTATATGGCGACACCTTCTCACCGATTTTCTTTACGGTAAAGGCACCTGACATAAAGGCAATCCCTTCCGCCGTATAGATCCAGCCTTTAATGACCGAACTGTCTTGCAGCTCACTGATGTTAATGACCATCAAGTTGAATCCACCTATAAATAATAGTGGGATGAGAGTCATCACGAGGGTCATAAATACAATGGGAAGCCCCTTGATGACAGGGAAGACTTCGTTGAAACTTGCCCCTTTTGGTTTGGTTCCCTTCTGTTTGGCATGTGGCGTTTCTTCTTCGTCGATTGTCAGGAACCAGGTCATGATGAACAGGGCAAGATACGCTGCCAGAGAAAGGACATATACCATTGATAAGGAGATGATGACCAATAGAATACCAGCCAATGCTGTACCGAGGATCCTTGAAAGGGTGGCCACGTTCATATGGACCCCATTCATCTGCAGCAGTTCCTTCTCTTTCACCACCATCGGTATCGCAGCCTGGAGAGCCGGAAAGTAGAAAGCGGCAGAGACTTGAATACTGACTAAAAAAACGACCATCCATAGTACTGATCCTGTATATATAGCAACAAGCATGAAAACCACACTTACGGACCGTGTGAAGCCGGATATGAGCATCACGGTTTTTTTATTTGCCTGATCCGTGATCCTTCCTGCTAAGGGGCCAACAGCAAGCCCGGCGAGTAGCCCGGAAGCAAGGATGACCGATTTCAGAAAGTCAGATGGCACCTTCTCCTGCATAAACTCCAGATTTCCAATAATCCCAAGCCATAATCCCAGTCCGGCTATGAATTCCCCAATCAATAATATCCACACATTCTTATTTTTCCACATATAGGTCCGTCCCTCGCAGTCGATTTATTTCGTTACTCTAAATATACTATGTGGGGGGTGGGAAGGGAATGGTTTTTTGGTTGGGGTGGATGGAGGAGAAATAGGTGTTTCGCCGTTAAAATTGAGATTTCGCCGTTAAAATGAAAATTTCGCCGTTAAATCCAGAATTTCGCCGATAAAAAATCTCCTGACAAGTTCAGGAAGGGTTTTTACTGGATTATAGAGAATAGGAATAGTACAAAACAGATTGGAGTGATCAAATGATCGAAAAGGAACGAACAATTCCCCGAATCATCCTCATTTTGCAAGCTTTACTGCGAAGACTATCCTCTCAACACTCTAAACGAACTGTCATTTCCGAAGAACTTGGTAAAAGAATGGCAGGTTTTAAAGGGGAGGAGGCGTTAGATTTCACATTAAGCTTTTTAGACCCTAAGAAATACTCTATTCTCAACGATCTAAGAATTCCATACAAAACTAACTTCTTTCAAATTGACACCCTTCTCATCACAACAAAATTCATCCTCATTATTGAAGTGAAGTATCTTTCTGGAACTGCTTTTTTTGACCCCATATTTAATCAATTAATACAAACAAAAAACGGCAAAGAACTTGCTTTACCAGATCCGACGCTACAAGTCAAAAGACAGAAAGGACAGCTTGAAGACTGGTTAATAAAGAATGGATTCCCCAATATCCCCATCTATACTTACGTAGTCATGAGTAATGACCGCATGATAATTAAGACTTCCCCAGAAAACAAAACCTTAAACAGAATCGTCATCCATCGCCATTCTTTATTGAACAAGATAGTGGAAATTGAGGAAGCTATTCTTAAAGAATCGACTTCTCAAAAAGATATAAAAAAATTGATACGTACATTTAAAAAACAACATACTGAATTCAACCCATCTGTAAAGGAGAGATATAATATTTCGGAAAGAGATATTTTGAAAGGAGTGATATGTGAATGTTGCAACTTTCGTCCTTTAACAAGGAAACATGGTACTTGGATTTGCTCAAAGTGTGACCATAAAGATCGTTTCTCTCATATACATACCCTCAAAGATTATAAACTTTTAATTGGCCCAACAATTAAAAATGCTGAACTAAGAAGTTTCTTAGAGATTCATTCGTCCTACGTTGCTAAAAGACTCCTCCAATCCCTAAACCTCCCTACAACAGGCACCAAAAAAGGAACAACATACATCCTCTCTTTTAACAAAAACCATTCCAATAAACCCACCAATAAATGACGGGTTTATTATTCCTTCTCAATCCACTCCTGGGACCATTTCTCTATATCTTTCATTAATGGCTCAAGTGAATACCCCTTCTTTGTCAGGGAATATTCAATTCTCACCGGTGTTTCGGGATAGACATCCCGTTTGACGATTCCTTCTTGTTCAAGATCCTTTAATCTCTCTGAAAGGAGTCTGCCGCTTATGCCAATTGCGTCTTTAATGGTGCAGTTCCGTTGGGGACCGGAGAGCAATTGATAAATGATGAGTCCCGTCCACCGCTGGCTTAAGATGCCTATTGCTTTTTCAAACCTTGGACAAATGTCAGATTGGTTCATTCTCAATGCCCCTTTCACTCGTGAAAAATCTAATAAGTAGTATACCACAATACGGGTGATATGGTAATTTAATTACTTGACGGATAAAAGTTATTAAATTAAAATAAGTTACATAAAGTAACTAACTGATATAAATATCATTTCCCTATATGTCAAAGGGAGTTGAAAAGAATCGGAGGAATGACGATGAACTTTCATAAGGTACCAAATACCTTTGTTGGAGAAGTGAATCTAAAAGTACAAGATTTACAGCGATCCCTATCCTTTTATCAGGAAGTAATCGGATTTAACGTGATGGAGCGTACAGGGAAACGGGCCACTTTAACAGCGGATGGTATCCATCCCCTGTTATCCCTGGAAGAGCTGGAGGAGCCTTTACCTAAAGAGCCTCGAACGACCGGGCTGTATCACTTTGCCTTGTTGCTCCCAAGTAGGGAGGAACTTGGGAAGATTCTGGCTCATTTCATTAAGCTGAATATTCAGCTCGGATCAGCTGATCACCTCGTCAGTGAGGCTCTTTATTTATCAGATCCGGACGGTAATGGGATTGAGATTTATAGGGACCGTCCATTGTCCGACTGGACATGGAATGGAGATCAAGTCCAGATGGCTGTTGATTCTCTCGATGCACGGGGAATAGTAGCGGAGGCGGATGGGGAATCATGGCATGAATTGCCTGCCGATACGGTGATGGGCCACATTCACTTGCACGTATCAGATTTGAACTCCACGGAAGAGTTCTATGTGAAAGGACTTGGCTTCGATGCAGTCAGCAGGTTTGGAAATCAGGCGCTTTTCATTTCTACAGGAGGATACCATCATCATATTGGATTGAATACTTGGAATGGAATCGGCGCACCAAGACCTAATGTAAACAGTGCTGGTCTCAACTGGTTTACTCTTCACTTTCCAAACGAAGAAA
This sequence comes from Rossellomorea arthrocnemi, assembly GCF_904424705.1. Classification (GTDB taxonomy): domain Bacteria; phylum Bacillota; class Bacilli; order Bacillales; family Bacillaceae_B; genus Rossellomorea; species Rossellomorea arthrocnemi. Next base: position 150,585 of record NZ_CAJGBF010000004.1, read on the forward strand.
AACGAAGCACCACCATTCGGCGGCTTGAATCCTTAGGGGCAATTATCCAAAAACAAAACGGAAAATTCCTCACCCATGATCCATCAGGAAACCAAATCTATTTGAGTCTGTAAAGAAGAGGGACGGACCTCATGTTGAGGTCCGTCCCTAAAAATGTAAATCAAAAGGAGTACGCCCCCTTGATCGAAGGGTGTCTCCTTTTGAATGTCAATAATAATAAGGATAAGAAGGATAACCATAATAAGGTGGCGGATATCCGTAACCATACCCATACCCGTAACCAGGACTCAATAAAGCCGCACCTAATAAACCTCCGGCAAGGCCGCCTACAAATGGGCTAAAGCCGAATCCAAATGGACGTCTCCCGAATCCGCCATATCCAAATCCCGGCCTCCCAAATCCAACGCGTCCGATCGGGCGACGGAAATCACCATAATTTATAAATTGTTCGCTGCCTGCTGTCTGAAAATCATTCAAAGCATAAAACCTCCTCTCTATCTAGGTTATGAGTATTCGATATTGGGTGAAATGGTATGGGCGAATAACTAGAAAGAGAGATTTTATGAAAAGGTACGCAGCTGAAAATGCAGGAGGAATTGTCATGTAGTGCAGTCTGTACAGTTGCTCTGCATGTTTACAAATAGTATGTAAAGCAACGATTAAGTGGAGGATTCTCTTGATTGTTCCAAGGCGGAAATAATCGAACCAATCGCTTGAATCCAACTGCCCACTACATTGATATTCCCACTGTCCTGTTTATTTAATTCCAATATACCTGAAATGGCTTGAAGGGAATTTCCAATAACCTGAAGAAGGTTTCCATAAATCGAATACAGTTCTTCCAATGTGTGTTCTTCATCGAAAGAGTCGGCGAGAGCAGCCGCTCCCCCCAAAGCCTGCAGGAGATTTCCTTTAATATTAAGCTCCTGTTTGATTATGTCATTAAAATCAATGACAATGCCGGCAATGACCGTGACGTTTCCGATGGCTTGAATTTCATTCCCGGCTTTCGTCAGGTTGAATTCGTCAATGGCATCAGCTTCCAGGGCATTCCCCGTTGCCTGCAGTTCATTTCCTATGAGATTGAATGATCCCAGTGTATCTTCAGGAATCCTCTTAATGGGGGTACTGCCGATTGCGGCAAGGACGGTCCCGATGGCCGCAATCCAGGCTCCGAATGTGGCTTTCAGCTCATTGCTCATAGTATAATCGCCTACTTTACAGTTCCTTAGATAGTGTATACAACTAGGCGATTGTTTGTTCATACCCACCATTTCGATGTGGGGAATGAATCTTCATTCACAAAAAATGTTTCACCTATTCTAGGGGTTGCAACGGGAACATTACGTTCATTCCCTGCTTTCGTCACGCGTTCCACCGGATCTGTCCATTCGTGGAAAGATAACGTAAAAGCCCCCCAATGGATGGGCAAGAGCCATTTACCCTTCACATCAAGATGGGCTTGGACCGTCTCTTCAGGAAGCATATGAATCGGTGCCCATCTTGGATCATATTGACCACATTCCATCATCGTCAGATCAAAAGGACCATAAACTGATCCAATTTCTTTAAAATGGGGTCCGTACCCACTGTCCCCACTAAAAAAGATTTTGCTAGACTTCCCGATGATGCACCATGAGCACCATAAGGAAGCGTTCCGATCATTCAGGCTCCTGCCGGAGAAATGCCTGGCAGGAGTGCAGGCTAATATCAATTCATTCCACTCCACCTTATCCCACCAATCAAGCTCTGTAATGTGATCGGGATGGATGCCCCAACGCTGCAAATGACTCCCCACCCCAAGGGGGACGAAGAATTTTTCTACGTTATTTCGCAGTCTTCGAATTGTCCCATAATCCAGATGATCATAATGATCATGAGAAAATATCACAGCATCAATGGAAGGAAGTCCATCGAGTTGAAATGGAAGCTCTTTGCTATACCGTTTCCCACCTATCCACGGGAAGGGGGAAGGAGCCCGTCCAAACATGGGATCAAGGAGAATTCTCTTCCCACCGATTTCAAGCATGGATGCAGAATGTCCGAACCAGGTAACATTGGTGAGATGATGGGGATGACTTAAGGAAGGAAAAGCTACTCTGGGAATATCATTGTCTGGCTTGCGATTGGCGTTTCGCTTGATGAGGTCTCGGATCATTGAAACGGATGAAGAAAAGCTGGCATCCATGGAAGTAGGGGTCGAATTCTGAAAGGCTCCTTGAGAATACTGTGGAGATGAGTCGACTTGCTCACATGAAGGCTTTTTCCCTAATGCCGGATAAAACCTCACGATCAGGAACCCAGTCAAAACTATGGCAAAAAGCAATATAAGAGTAATAAGCATGAGATTCTCCTTTTCGTTAGATATCTTTAACTATCTCAAATTCGTAAGAACCTGTCCAAAACGAAGCACGAACCACATTTAAGAATTAGTTAAGAATTACGTTAAGATTCTATAAGGTTTGTTTTTTATACTACTGTTAATCGGGAAAAAGAGCGGGTGGCAGTGGGACTCGGGTTCCCGTTGTATAAGAGCCTGGCTCTTTTGTAGAAACAACTAGGAAAGAGAATGAAGAGAATACTATGAAGGAAACCGATTCATCTTCGCCAGACGATAGGACTAACGATACAATGAAAATAAAAGAGTGGATGGGAACATTAGGTTCTAAGAGTAGAGGAGGGTTCACAATGGCAAATAAGGTGCTGTTAGTAGATGATGAGGAAAATATTGTGGATGTATGTTCACGCTATCTTGTTCGTGAAGGGTTTGAAGTGAGTATTGCCTATAACGGTAAACAAGCCCTTCAGCGATATAAGGCGTTCCATCCGGACATTGTGATTCTCGACATCATGATGCCTGAAATGGATGGGTGGCAGGTAGCCGAGATGATAAGGGAAGACCATGACACTCCCATTATCATGCTGACGGCACTCGGACAAGAGAAGGACCGTATATATGGACTTACCTTAGGAGCGGACGATTATATCACGAAGCCATTTAGTCCACGTGAGCTATTGCTTCGGGTCAAAAATGTGTTAAGAAGAACCAATTCTGCATCAGATAGGAAAGAAGAGGTTCTCAAGTGGAAGGGATTGCTCGTTGATCGTACAAAAAGGAAAGTGGTCGCGGGAGGTAACGAAGTCGAAATGACGGTAAAAGAGTTTGAACTGTTGTCCTTACTGGCACAGCATCCTTCTCAAGTGTTCTCGAAATCACAACTGATCGAAACACTTTGGGGATATGAGTTCCTAGGTGATGCAAATACAATCAATGTCCATATTCGCAGATTAAGGGAGAAAATTGAAGTGGATCCATCCAACCCCCATTGGATTAAAACAGTGTGGGGAATAGGGTATAAGTTTGAAGGGGGACAGCAGGATGAAGATTAGGAGCCTCCTTATTTTAGCTAACACGATTTCCTTGGTAGTAATATTGGTCTTCCTTTCTATTTCATATGTCAAAATGTTTATTTCACCTGATATCATCATTCTTCTCTCCCTTATAACATTGGGGGCGGGGCTTTTATCTTTTGGTATTCATTTGACGATTACCAGCCCCTTATTAAAATCCGTTAAGCAAATGAGCAAGGAAGCAGGGAAAATGGCGAGTGGTGACTTTGATGTGAAGGTGACGGAAGCGGGACCTCTGGAAATCAAAGAGCTCGCTGCAAACTTTAATCATATGTCTTCAAGGATAGAAGAGATGTTTGGAGAATTAAAGGAATCAGAAAAGTTCAAGAGTGAGCTGATTGCCAATGTATCACATGATCTAAGGACACCACTGTCATCCATCCACTCCTTTGTCTCGGCTTTGAATGATGACATCATCGAAGATCCGAAAGACCGGAAACGATACTTCGAAACCATATTATCTGAAACTGGAAAATTAAGTCTGTTGATCGAAGAAGTGTTAGAGTTTTCCCAACTGGAAAACAGAAAGCTGTCATGGAATCCGCATCCCACTCCAATCGACCAGCTACTGATTGATACGCTCGGGCAATTCGAGCCCAGGATACAGGAGAAAGAAATACACGTGAAGGTCGAGTACGATGACAGCTTGCCTCTGGTTCCATTAATGCCTCTTCACATCAAAAGGGTCATGACGAACTTTATCCAAAATGCTCTTTCGTTTTCGCCTGATCATACTTCTTTGGACATACGGGCTGTAAAAAAAGAAGAGCAGGTGGAATTTTCGGTGACAGATCAAGGCAAGGGGATACCGATTGAAGAACAGGATTCCATATTTGAGCGATTTTACCGGGTAGAGAAGTCCCGTAATAAAGCGGGAGGAGGGTCCGGCCTCGGACTCTCCATCAGTAAGGAAATCATAGAAATCCACGGTGGATCAATAGGTGTTGAAAGCGATGGACAATCGGGCAGCACTTTTTGGTTTCAATTACCTTTAGAAAAGAGCGGGGAGGAGAGACGATGAAAAAGATAATGATTGGAATCGGGTTGATACTCGTAGTCGGCCTTGGTGCATTTTTCGGACCGAAACTGTATGCAAGCGTGACCCAGAAATCTTTGGGGAGTGAACCAGTGAAAACGGATATGATTGATGATGATCATGCACTTGCTACCTTTGCGGGGGGATGCTTCTGGTGCATGGAACCCCCCTTTGAAAAACTGGATGGCGTATACTCGGTTATTTCAGGATACACAGGCGGGGAAGAAAAAAATCCGACCTATGACGAAGTATCCTCCAAACAGACGGGACACATGGAAGCTGTTCAAATTGAATATGATCCTGCTGTGATTACGTATGAACAACTATTAATGATTTTCTGGAGACAAATTGATCCGACTGATGCGGGTGGACAATTTGTCGATCGAGGACCTCAGTATGTGAGCGGAATTTTCTATCACAATGAGGAACAAAGGAAGACCGCTCAGGAATCAAAGCAGGAATTGGCAGACTCAGGGCGCTTTGATGAAAGTCTTGTGACAGAGATCCAACCGTCCAAAACTTTTTACAAAGCTGAAGAGTATCACCAGGATTACTATAAGAAAAATAAATTAAGCTACAAGTTCTATCGAAGTAATTCAGGCAGGGACGATTTTCTGAATGAGGCGTGGGGAGATGAACGCCATATTAAACTCAACACCAATTCTCTTTATCCTTCATTTTCGGATGAGGAATTAAAAGAAAAGCTGTCGGATATTCAATACAATGTCACCCGGGAAGGTGCCACTGAGGAAGCGTTCAAGAATGAATATTGGGATAACAAGGAAGAAGGTATCTATGTGGATGTAGTCTCAGGAGAACCACTGTTCAGTTCGACGGATAAATACAAAAGTGGAACAGGCTGGCCAAGTTTCACGAAGCCCCTCGTGGAAGATAATATTGTGGAAGTAGAGGACAGGACACTATTCATGGTACGGAAAGAGGTCAGAAGTAAACACGCAGACTCCCATTTGGGTCATGTGTTTAATGATGGCCCTAAGCCAACAGGATTAAGATATTGCCTGAATTCTTCTGCCCTTCGTTTTGTGCCGAAGGATGAACTGGAGGATGAGGGTTATGGTGAATTTGTGTCACAGTTTAAAATGAATGAGGAGGGTGCGTCATGAAATCAGCATCTTTATGGCGGCCGGCTTCTGTTTTGGAAGAGCTTTCAGGGAGAATCGTGAACTACCCCAAAAGAGAAGTTGTCTTCCAGCCTTTTTCATTGAGTAAGAATTTATATATGATTCAATCGGGAAAAATAAAACTCTATAAGAACAGTGAGGATGGACGTAAAACCACCCTTACCGTTCTCAGAGAGGGGGATTTTTTCAGTAATATTCCACTTTTTAGTTTAGATGATAAAGGCGTGTATGCAGAAACAATTGAAACGACAGTGGTCCACGTACTCTCTCATAAACAAGTGGATAGCTTGAAGGCCGTTCATCACCCGGTCGTGACTGAATTATTTTCATCCCTCAACCAGCAAATGAAACAGAGGAATCTGTTCCTCGAACGTATCATGTATGCCCCTGTCAAAGAAAGAATTCTTTGTCTCATGTCCTATCTTATGAAACGTTTTGGAGAGGGGCAGGGAAAACTCATCAAAATCAATGTACACCTTACTCACCAGGACATCGCAAGCTTCATAGGCTCGACCAGGGAGACCGTCACCAGCCTCACAAAAGAACTGATCACAGAAGGCCGTATCCAAAAAATCAATAAGCATTATCATTTGGTGAAAGGGACGGACCTTCTCTGAAGGTTTGTCCCTTTCATTCTCTATCTAATTTGACAATATCTGCATCCGGGTTGGGACGCTTGAGGATGAGGTCACGCAAGATATGGGATCCGAGCATGCTATATACTGTACCATTTCCTCCGTAACCAAGCAGATAATAAACTTTTTCCTTCTCTGGGTGTTTTCCGATATAAGGAAGGTTGTCAAGAGACTCCCCAAAGCTTGCTCCCCATGCGTAGTCCATCTTAATCTTCAAGTCGGGAAACAGTTTCTGAACTTTTTCTTCAATCCGTTTTCCGCGTTTCTCAATTTTTTTCTTACTTTGAGGTGCTTCAGGAGGATCTTCGTCCAATCCACCGGCTATGATGCGATTATCAACCGTGGTGCGCATATATAAATAAGGTCTATTTGTCTCCCAAATGAGAGCTCTATCATCCCATTGTGATAGGTCTTCGATTGGCTCAGTGGCGATGGCATAAGAACGATTAATATCCGACCGGATTTTCTTACTCAAGGGAGGTGTTTCATAGCCTGTTGCATGAATCAAGTGCGTTGTTTGGATGATCCCTTCTGGTGTATGGATGTTTACACCTTTAGAATGTTCTTGTATGTTTGTTGCTTCGAGATTCTCAAAGATCGTTGTTTGCCCTCCATCCTTTAAATAGTCAAATATCCCATTCACGAATTTGTATGGATTCACCTCTGCATCTCCATGGGTGATTAAGGCACCGGGCTTGGAAAAAGGCAAACGTGTCTTCATCTCTTTTCGAGACCAATATTCCACAGGGAAACCATGCTCTTGCAAAGTTTTATACTCTAGTTTTAATTTGGGGACATGGCGTGATGTGCTCGCATAATAAATGCTTTTTCTGCGAATGAATTCTGGAGAGCACGGCAGATTCTTCGCGATTTGTTCCAGATTCTCTATTGCCTTTAAACATAATGTATAAAAACGCACAGCTTTCTCTTTTCCAATCTGCTGCATCATGTTATGAAGCATGACGTCATTAGAAAACTGAAGCAGTCCTGTATTGGCGGATGAACTGCCTGCAGCTACAGTCCGTTTCTCAATGATGGCTACTTTCAATCCTGCCTGGACGAGTGAATAGGCACATAAAGCTCCGGACATACCACCACCGATAATGGCTACATCATATTTTTTTCTGAAATCCTCTTTTTTATTACTTAATGTCGTGGGCCAAAACAATTGCCCGTTATGTAATTCCATTCTGGTGCCCCCAATGAGAAATGTTTTTGTTCATATTCCATTCCCTTAGAGGGGGAGGAATAAAACATAAATTTTCAAAGGGGATAGTTCTGTTTTTGGAAATAAGGAGATGAGAAACCGTATCCGTATTAGGTTAAATGTAATAAGAAAGTAGCTCACAAGAGGTGAAAGAGGGCTACTGAACTAAGGACAAATACAGTAGCCGTAAAGAGGTTATGGTTTTGTGAAATTTAAATCCCAATTGATCCCGTAAGGATCTTTCACCTTCGCGTAGATAGCTCCCCAAAATGTGTCCTGAAGCTCCATTATAACCGTTCCTTTTTCAGACAAGCGTTCATAATACATATTGATGTCCTCTTCACTCTCCAGTTCAAGTACAAGTGAAACTTGATTTCCCGCAGTCGGTGCTTGACCCGGAAAGCTGTCCGACATCATAAAGAAGAGCTCTCTTTTTTTAAATTGAGCATGCATGATGTGGTCTGCAATTTCAGGTGGACTCGGAAAATCTGCTTCGCCAAATGTCTGTACTCCCAGCACTTCCCCTTCGAATACCTCTTTGTAGTACTCTAATGCATTTCTCGCTTGGCCATCAAAACTAAAATAAGGTGTAGCCTGATGTTTCATCTTTTCCCCACTCCAATATTCATGAATTTTTGTACTCTTTTATTATAGACCGAATGCTGGAATAAAAACAAGAACAAATGTTCGTTTTTTACATCAAATAAAAGGATAGGCATATATGTGCCTATCCCGATCCGTTAAAATAATTCAGTATGCAATTCTACAGAGATATTTCCATTTGTCGCTTTTGAATATGGGCAAACGCCATGAGCTTTTTCCACTAGTTGTTTGGCTTCATCCAGTTCTACACCATTCACGGCGACTGAAAGGACAACGCCTAATTTGAATCCACCGTCTGTATCCTTTCCAATTGAGACTTCAGCCGTTACATTGGATTCGATTTTTTTCTTTTCCTGGCGGGCGACTAAATTAAGAGCACTGTCGAAACAAGCGGCATATCCTGCTGCAAATAGTTGTTCAGGGTTTGTTGATCCTTCAGCCCCATTTCCACCAAGTGACTTCGGCATGGCGAGACCCACATCCAATACTCCGTCACTGCTTGTTACCTTTCCTGCACGTCCACCTGTTGCCGTTGCTTTTGCTGTATATAATGCTTCCATTTCTGTCACTCCTCTTCATTTTAATTGTGCGCAATTCAATATTACAAAACTAAATATAACTCCTCTGATTTTTATTGTCAACTATTTAATTTTGCGCAATTTAATTTGATAACTGATAATTTTTTTTGTATGATAATCTCAATTAGTATGTTCAAGAAGGGAATAGACATGTATGATGGATCCATTATTATTAGAGAACCAAATCTGTTTTAAAATCTACACAGCTGAGCGGGAGATAACAAAGGTTTACCGGAGCCTCCTGGAGGAAATTGGTGTCACGTATCCTCAATACCTGGCCCTTTTGGTGTTATGGGAAATAGAAACGGTTTCAGTAAAGGAACTGGGGAGGAAGTTATTCCTGGATTCCGGTACGCTGACTCCCATGCTGAAAAGGATGGAAGTGAACGGTCTAGTGGAACGCACACGATCAGCAGAGGATGAGAGAAGTGTTATCATCAGCCTTACAGGTAAGGGGAGAGATATGAAAGAAAAAGCAGAGTGTGTCCCGACCCGTTTATTGGAGCGGCTGGAAATGGACGGTGACGAGTTAGCGAAGTTGGATCAGACCCTTACAACAATCCTTGATAGACTGCAGCAATAATAACAGTCAATTTATTTTGCCATTTCGAATTAGATATGGTGATAATTTAGATATCGTCTGATGTTTTGCCGTTTTGGTCGGTTTTCTCCCAGAACGGCTTAATTCTCGGGAATATTGACCGGATTATTTCAGTAAGGAAGTTAATCCCCCTCACAAAATGCCAAGCGTCACCCTTTTTCTAACAGGATCCTGCAATAAGCTGAGCCTCCGTCAACTGGTTCAATGAAAGGTATCTTCCCTCATGGAGAATTCTGCTTCTCCCCTCGAAAAGTCAGCACCGAAGTCTTCAAGGAGGCGAAATTTCCAATCGCCGCATATCCATAAAAAAAACCCATGAAAATGCCCGTGGCAATCTGACCCCTGTGACTGATGAAAATAGATATGAATAATCCAAGTATGACGGCGATATTAGGCACTAAATAAGCCCGAGGTTTAAAGAGGATTTTAATAAGCTGTGTTAGCAGGATGATGATCGGAATAGCGATGACAGCATCCCAAAAGTTCGTGTGAATAGTAGGGAAATCCATATAATGCCTCCAATAAAGGTTCTGTTCATACTATTTCCTTATTGAGTGAGATTTAACAAAATAGAGGCCGAGACAGTAGAGGTTTAGTCAAAAGAAAATCCGAACGATCATTCGAAATCGTTCGGATTTTTATTATTTTTGATTGGTATGCAAGACGAAGACTCCTGCGGGAAAGTAAAAAAGAAAAAGGTCTTTGACCTCTAGCCCCTAAGGCTTGAGTTGGACATCTTGATGACAGGAGGAGGCTTGCCTTTTAGAATGACGTTTTAGTTAAAACACGGCTTCATGATTTAAATCGTTCGTTCCAGCGTTCTGCCTTTTCGAGTGCAGCAATGTCGTTGACGATCTCACCAGGCTTGACGCCAGCACCGATTATATAATCTGCGAATTCCATATTGACGAATTGGAAAATGTAATCGAACTGTTGTATCAGAGGAAGTCCTTTAATTTTAGCTGAGCTTCCTCCGGTAATCACAACATACGCTTTTTTCTTTGTAAGCTCTTCTTTTAGATTAAAGCGTTCATCGCGTAAATATTGACTCCAGCGATCGAAGAAGTTCTTCATCGGGCCGCTCATACCATACCAGTATAGGGGTGTAGCAAATAATAATACGTCATGCTCTTCCATCAATCGGACAAGTTGTTCGTAGTCATCCTCAACGGGCAGAAAGCCGCCTTCAGAGTGGCGTAAGTCTTCAATCGGTTCAATATGCATATCGGCAAGGGAGGCGATGGTATGGTCGGTCCCTTCGACGATTTTTTTCGCAAGGTATTCTGAGTTGCCGTTTTTTCGTGTACTTCCTAAAAGGGCTAATACTTTCATTTATCAACACTCCTTTATGAATTCATTTTTTTAAAAGGATTCCGTATGAAGAGTGTAAAGGACCGAACCACTTCACTGCTATGATGGGAAGCAGATCCTCTCATAAGTGTTGGAACGACTATGAGTATATCATTGATTGAAGGAGCAAAGTTACCAATGATGACTTGAACTTATGAATCCCTAAGGAAGGGGTAATCGCCAGCGGTTTAGTCCTTTTTTGGGGGATCACTACTCTTATTACCGTCTGCGGAACCCTTCCTCACGCAGATACAACGCTGCTTCATCATATCCGCCAAAACTGTCCTCCAAGTTATCGCCGGCATAAATATTCCAACGGTCATCCTCTTCCATTAACGTGAGTGTATGCCCTTCAGCATCTTTCCATAACTGTTCGACCGGTGGCACGATTTCTACTTCCGTTGCCAAATGATTGATGGATACACGAATGATCTGGCGCAGGTCAGTACCTGAAAAATCACGGATATTTACGAGTCCTTTTTGATTTGGTTCATATTCAGGAAGGCTGCCGGTGTAAACAAAGCCGTTCCCGTTCGGATGCAGGTGATACACGACAGTAGTCTTCTCATAGAGACTGTCCTCAAAGTGGAAGTTCACCCTGTTCAACGAAACATCCTTTCGTGAAAGCTCAGGAAACTCCTCTATGATGGCTAATTTATCTTCAAAAGTCAGCAATGTGATCCCTCATTTCATTTTACGATTTTCCCATTATAACACAGTGCCCTATTTTCTAAAGAGGATTAAAGGTATAATGAGTATCAAAGAGGTGACCCCATTGAATGATTTTACTTCCTTAGGAATTCAACCTAAGTACGTCCATGCATTAAAAGAACAATCCATCATAGAGCCAACGCCGATTCAGAGTGAAACCATCCCTGTATTATTAAATGGTGAAGACGTGATTGGACAAGCCCAAACCGGGACGGGGAAAACGATGGCGTTTCTTCTGCCCATGCTTGCCAAGATAGATCCTGGAAAAGATGAGATCCAGTCTCTTATCGTGACTCCGACGAGGGAGCTTGCGATTCAAGTGACCGCTGAATTAAATCAAATACTTTCTTCTACGGAAGATGACATACATGTATTAGCCGTGTACGGTGGTCAGGATGTGGAGAAACAGATTAAACGTTTGAAGAATAAAGCCATTCATATCGTGATCGGAACACCGGGTCGTATCCTCGATCATGTGCGACGTGAAACGGTCGACTTTTCGAATGTATCATTTCTCGTATTAGATGAAGCGGATCAGATGCTGCATATCGGATTTTTTGATGAAGTGGAATCGATCATCCGTGAGACACCTTTCACCCGTCAGACCGCCCTGTTTTCAGCAACGATGTCTAAGGATATCCGCAAGATCGGGAAGCGCTATATGAATAATCCTCATAATGTGCAAATCCGTGAAAAAGAAAAAATTGTACAGGAAATCCATCAGGAAATCGTGGAAACGACGGATCGTCTGAAACTGGATGCCCTCAGTCAGACGATCCACGATGTCCAACCGTTCCTGGGGATCATTTTCTGCCGGACGAAGAGAAGGGTCAGCAAGCTGCTTGGAGACCTAAAAGCGAGAGGCTTTTTAGTAGATGAGCTCCACGGTGACTTGTCTCAGGCAAAACGTGAAAACGTGATGAAGAAATTCAGGGATGCGAAGCTCCAACTTCTTATCGCTACGGATGTGGCAGCCCGGGGTCTCGACGTTGAAGGCGTCACCCATGTGTTTAACTATGATATCCCTCAAGATGTGGAAAGCTACATTCATAGAATTGGGCGTACGGGCCGTGCAGGGCAAGACGGGCTTGCCATCACCTTTGTTGCACTGAAGGATAAGCAAGACCTGGAAACGATTGAAAAAGGCATCGACCGTTCGTTACCCCGTCGAATGGTAAAGGTGGTTTCTGCTAAAGAAATTCCTAATAGCTCCAAAGGATCCAATGAAAGTGCGAAGGATCGACGCGAAAAGAATATTCAGGCTAATAAAGAGAGAAAAGCAAGGTCCCCTAGAGGAAGCCGGTCACGAACTGGTGACACCAGCGGTTCTTCCCGCTCCGGTAAGGCTCGGAACGAGGACTCTCCATCCCGGCGAAGCGATGAATCATCCCGCACCCCCCGGGGAAGACAATCAAAGACTGCCGGAAGAAGTAACCAAGGCAATCGCCGCAATAGTGGGAACAGGTCTACTTCCAACAGAAGAGGGCGCTAACCAGGAAGCATGGTGACAATTAGGTCATCATGCTTCTTTCCTTTTGGAGAAATGAAAAAGAGACTAAAGACAAAAGTGTATTAGTCAAAGAGAAATCCGAACGATCACTCGAAATCGTTTGAATTTTTATTGTTTTTTAGGAGTATTGGATGTACCTCAAACCAATGATCCGGAAGAGTTGAGTGGTTAAACGCCATTATTTCATCGATTCAGGCGGCTCATCGTCTCTGTTAGGACCTCTATAGCATAACTTATAAAAAGGACGTTTTATCTTCATAATAACAGGGAAAAGCAGTTTTTATAGAGTAGACAATTGGAGGGCGTAAAGATGAGTTTAAATTCCCCGATGGTTCCAAATTCTAAAACTTATTGTTCCAATGAGTATGGAAAGTTAAAGAAGGTTGTTGTCGTTTCACCTGAAAATATGCAAATTAATGAAATCATAAATGAGACTCAAAAGCACTTTTTAGACGACAATATCAATATCGATAAAGCTGTTTTGCAACATGAAAAATTTGTAGACACGTTAGAGAAAAATGGTGCAGAGGTCATTCACCTTCAACCATCTCTTGAATTCAATGAACAAGTGTTCACGAGAGACATTGGTTTCACGATTCATGATCAGTTTTTTGTTTCATCGATGAATACTGATGTCAGGCGTGGTGAGGTGGAGACACTGAAAAAATGGCTGGATGAGAATGGTGTACCATATAGCGAGTTTCTTCATTCAATTGAAGGTGGGGATGTCCTGGTCGATGGGGATGATATTTGGATTGGGGTGAGTGGACGAACGAATCAGCTGGCGATTCAATCGTTACGAAATCAGCTCACACCGTATACCGTTCATGAATTACCATTGAGAGAAGACATCCTTCACTTGGATTGCGTATTCACCATCATTTCAAGTGAGTGGGCGATTGTGTATCCTCCGGCATTTTCAAAAGAGGATCTTAAGACCATTAAGAGTCATTACAATATCATAACAGTGACGGATAAGGAACAGTTTCAAATGGGACCCAATGTATTGGCGATTGGAGATGAAAAGATCATCAGTCTCATCCAACACACATCCTTAAATAAGCGGATGAAAGCGAAGGGTTTTGAGGTGATTGAACTGGATTTATCGGAAATTATTAAATCAGGCGGTTCATTCCGTTGCTGTACACTTCCCCTAATTAGGGAGTAAGGAAAAAACAGGTGACTTTATACCTGTTTTTTTCAATTTTACATAAGTTTTACACTCTTGTCTTCGTTTTGAAAATGTTTCTTCATATTATCCCTTTAGTCTTCTACATGTATCAAGAATAATAGGAGGTAGGGAAAATGAAAAAATCAATGAAGAAGATTCTTCCGTTTGCAGTCGTTTCCACATTAGCTCTTGGAAGTGTGATAGGAATGAATCAGGACAACACAGAAGCGAAAGCCAAAGAATCAAAAAATGGAAAAGCCAAGAACGTCATTTTTATGATTGGGGATGGAATGGGCGTCCCATATACAACGGGTCTTCGTTATATGAATGACAATCCGGATACGGTAGAAATGGAAAAAACCGCGTTTGATCCTTACCTTGTCGGATTACAGACTACATATCCAGAAGATGAAAAAGAGAACGTAACAGATTCAGCTGCTGCAGCAACCGCGATGAGCGGTGGAGTGAAAACATATAATAATGCAATTGCAGTAGACAACGATAAATCAGATGTGAAAACGGTATTGGAGCAGGCGAAAGAAAACGGTATGTCTACAGGAATAGTGGCAACATCTGAAATTACACATGCTACCCCTGCTTCTTACGGAGCACATGAAGAACAACGTAAAAGTGAAGATGCAATTGCAGATGACTATTATGATGAAATGATTAATGGGAAACATAAAATTGACGTCATGCTTGGAGGTGGAACCGATTTCTTTGAGCGTGAAGACAGAAATCTTGCTCAACAGTTCCAAAAAGATGGATACAGTTATGTAAAATCTGCTGAAGAACTAAAAAAAGATGACAATGAACGAGTTCTGGGCTTATTCTCTGAAGTCGGAATGGACAAGATGATTGATCGCGATGAGAAACAACCAAGCCTCGCGGATATGACGACAGCAGCACTTGATCGTTTGAAGCGTGATAAAGATGGTTTCTTCCTGATGGTGGAGGGAAGCCAAATTGATTGGGCTGGACATGATAATGATGTTGTCGGTGCCATGAGTGAAATGAAAGATTTTGAACAAGCTTTTGAGAAAGTAAGAGAGTTTGCGAAAACAAATGGAGAAACCCTTGTGATTGTGACGGCAGACCATTCAACCGGCGGTATCTCAATTGGTTCTGATGGTGAGTACAAGTGGGATCCAACACCAATCCAAGCGGCAAAGCACACTCCTGATTTTATGGCAGAGCAAATCGTGAAAGGTGCTTCAGTTGAAGAAACGTTAGGGAACAATATCGATCTTGACTTATCAAATAAAGAAATCGCTTCTGTCAAAACCGCAGCCGAAAAAGGAGATATAACAGAGATCGATAATGCCATCGAGAAGATTTTTGACAAACGTTCAGGTACTGGCTGGACAACTGGTGGTCATACAGGTGACGAAGTTCCAGTTTACGCTTTCGGTCCTCAGAAAGAGAAATTTGCCGGGCTGATCGATAACACGGATCAAGCAAAAATGATTTTTGAATTATTGAAGAATAAAGGGAAGATCAAAGATCAAAAATAATGTTTTATAATTTAGACCCTGCCTTGAACTCGGCAGGGTCTTTTCTTTCGTTATACTTCTTCTAAATCAGAAATACTGACTTCGGACCGTTCTTCCAGTGGTCCACGAAGGTGCACAACGGCCGCTTTCCCGTCTTCATTGACAGAGTCGATCCAGACGGACGCATCTCGATATTTGACTTCGATGTCGGCAGAAGAAGATAGTATTTGTTTGACTCGATTTTGATCCATGAATATTTCCTCCTAGAGCCTACTGGCAGGACTTATGTTAGTTCGTTTTATTATTCTGGTCTTTATTATGCTTATTTCCCTTACTATTGTCTCCGCTTGTGATTTCCGTTGCAAATTCTGTCGTACCACGTTTAGGTGAATTTTGGTTTTCGCTGCCTTTGTTGTTTTTCTTTGTCATTCGAAATCCTCCATTTCAGTAAAATCCCTTTTAGTTTTTGATTAGGAAGGTAATACTATGCAGCTTTTAAGGAATATGTCTTTCTTCCTGTATGTAACAACAAGGATGAATTTTTTTCTCTCCTAAAGGATAATGAAGATAGGAATGTTTCTTAAAAGGGGGGAAGGT
This sequence comes from Rossellomorea arthrocnemi, assembly GCF_904424705.1. Taxonomy (GTDB): domain Bacteria; phylum Bacillota; class Bacilli; order Bacillales; family Bacillaceae_B; genus Rossellomorea; species Rossellomorea arthrocnemi. Next base: position 166,630 of record NZ_CAJGBF010000004.1, read on the forward strand.
TGATGGATAAAAAAATGGCAGTAAATCAGAAAGGTATTGGACTACCCGGCAGATGGTTCATAGATGAAGAGGTATCGAATACTGGTGGCTTTCCTATATTATTTGTTCATGGAATCAATACATCTTCAGATACGTGGATCCAGGAGAATGATATGCTGCAAATCATGCGTGGAGCCGGTTATCAATCGGTGTTCATCGACTTGCATCCAGACGAAGATATGAAGAGAAATGGTGAGATATTAGCTGAGAAGCTCCGTGAGATGCACGAATACTTTAATGAGAAGATTGTGGTTGTAAGTCATAGTAAAGGGGGGATCGATACCCAATCTGCGCTGATTCATTACGGTGCTTCTGACTATGTTAAAAGGGTCATCACACTCTCGACTCCCCATCATGGATCAGAGCTTGCAGACCTTGCCTTCAGTAAATGGGCAGGGTGGCTAACGGATGCGTTGAAAAGTAAGACACAGGCCGTCTTTTCATTGCAGACGGGGTATATGAAAGGTTTCCGGGCAGAAACAGACGGAGATGATCTGGCGGAAAAGATCCCCTTCTTTACCTTGGGCGGTACTGGCTGGGGAGGTGCCCACTCTGAATTGTTTTGGGGAGGCTTGTATTTAAGCCGGTTCGGCCAAAGTGACGGGGCTGTGCTGGTGAAAAGCTCTCGGCTGCCTTATGCCAGAGAAGCAGCGATCGAAGACTGGAATCATACAACGATAAAAAAGGGCAGCGAGGTTTTTCCTTATTTGAAGAATCTTTTCACAGAAGTGGTGACGGATGTTCCGTATGCAAAGGTGAACGAAATGGCTTTGGATGGGGCAATGTCGGTTCTTCATAGGGGAGGAGACTTTGAAGGAATTAAAGGTGAGAGTTTTTCCGTTGAGGAAGGGGTTGAGAGTATCACGGTCGACTGGATCAGTGACCAGAACGTTACGGTTTATGAGCTTGTGGCTCCAGACGGTCAAGTATATAAGCAATGGAACATGACGGAAGATGCTACAGGCTTTTTCCCTGGTGCCTATCATCACACCATCCTTCTTACACATCCAATTTCAGGACGCTGGGAAGTGAAGGCCATATCGAGTCAAAGAGAACATTATATGTTAAGCGTTCTATTTCATAAAAAAGGAATGAGTGATGGGGGTTATGTCGAGAGCACTTTGGATGGGAGTGACCCTTCCATGAAGAAGACAAATACGATCTACCATATCCCGGTGAAGATTGGGAAAAAGCCTTCAACCCTCATAACGACCGAAGATCTGTCATCTCTGCCGCTGGCCGACTTTGAAGAAGGAATTCACAACATCACCACTGACCTGGAAGGGAAGACGGTGCAGGGAAACGACTTCCAACGAACGGTGGTTCAAACACTGTATGTAGATGGAAAGGGTAATATTTATTAATAGAAGAAGTTCAAAGGTCCGTCCCTCTGTATTCAGAGGGACGGACCTTTGGATTATAATGTGTTTAGGAACTCTGTCACTTGTTCTGGTGATTTGGCGTTGGCGCTGTGCAGATGAGCGATTTTTTCGCCGTTTTTGTAGACCAGCAGGCTTGGTATGCCCATGACGTCATATTTTTCAGCGATTTCCGGGAGCTCATCCTTATTGATGTCGTACCATTTATATTGGTTGAATTCTTCCATGATTTCATCAATGAACATGTCCATACGCCGGCAGTCCGGACACCAGTCTGCATGGAATTTTACGATGACTGGCTCTGTTGATGAGATAAGATCGTCAAAGGTTTCTTTGTTTTTGATTGATTGCATGATGCTAACCTCCCTTTTCCACTTATTTTATACAAAACCCTGCATGGTTGTAAAACGAATCATTTTTCGTGTGATCTTGTACATGATAATATGAGAGTACATTTTCAAAGAAAAAGGTGACATTATGCAGCCCATTAAAGTTGGTTTAGCAGGATACGGTTTTTCAGGACAAAGCTTTCATCGTCCTTTTCTATCTCACTTAAAGGAATTTCACATTGAAGCGGTTCTGTCTTCCAATAAAGAAAAAGTGTTGAAAGACGTTGAAGGGACGACCGTCGTGTCATCTCTTGATGACTTGCTTCAGGAAGATATCGAGTTAGTGGTGATCACAACACCCAATCACCTCCACTATAGTATGATTAAACAATCATTATTAGCCGATAAGCATGTTATTGTAGAGAAGCCATTTGTAACGAGTAGCAGTGAAGGGAAGGAGCTGTTGGCTCTAGCGAAAGAAAGGGGACTGCATCTCTCTGTTTTCCATAATCGACGCTGGGATGCCGACTTCTTAACAATCCAGCAATTGCTAAAAGAAGAGACCCTTGGGCAGATTTATACATATGCAGCCCATTTTGACCGCTTCCGTCCTGCCATCAAAGACAGGTGGAAGGAAAACAAGATGGAGGGAGCAGGGGTGCTGTTTGATCTCGGTTCTCACTTGTTGGATCAAGCCCTGACCCTGTTCGGGACACCAGAATGGGTGCAGGCAGACGTCTTTCCGCAACGAAATCCCGAAAAAGCGGAGGATTATTTCCACATCACTCTTGGATATGACGTATTAAGAGTGCAGTTGTATTCACGCTCCATCGTACTGGATCCCGGGCCCCGCTATCAGGTACACGGACTCAAAGGCAGCTACGTGAAACATGGAATGGACCGTCAGGAGGAGGATTTAAAGGCAGGTAGAAATCCTCTTTCTGAAGAATGGGGAATGGAAGACGAAGAAAACTGGGGTACCCTTACGACCATCTCTGGTGATGATATCACATCTGAAATCATTCCATCTGAGAAAGGGGATTACACTCAATTTTACCTTGGTGTGTATGGGGCTCTAAGAGAAAATAAGCCTCTCCCGGTTGATCCACGTGATGCCTTGCACGTGATAACATTAATTGAAGCATGTAAAGAAAGTGCAGAAAGTGGACGGGTCATAACGCTGAAATAAAGAATATGGCTCCCTGCCCTGCGGGGAGCCTTTCCCATAGTTATTCCACCGTACCTGCTTCCAAAACTTGAACCTTTGCATCAACATGAAATTTCACTCGAGGATAAATACTGTCTTCCCATTCCTTGAAATCAAATCCGCGTATACCATGCTTTTGAATTTGTCCAATGCCCACAGGATCGATCCCTAATTCCTGAAATTCTTTCAGCATTTTCATACAATTTTCTTCAATATCACTTTTCATCTGTTTTTCCACTTTAATCACTTTATCAGGAGTCAATTTCTTCCCGGTATACTCTCGGATGATCCCTTTTAAATTCACTCGTATCGTCACTTCCACTGGGTCGGAATGATGCTTGACGATGATTTTGTTCTTGGAAATAAGACTTGTCACCGAAGCCTCGACGGACTTTTCTACATGTCCGCTGTTCTTTTCATTCCCCATTTTGATGACATGACTTCCTTCGGCAAACCTGTCCACAAGCAGCTTGAAGAAAAACATATCTTTGGCAGGGATTTTCTTAATCATCTTATCATTATCAAATAGGGCGACCCCTGTAATTGCAACACTTTCATTGGAAAGCTGTTTCAATACCGGAAGATAAGGTGTCTGGCCTTCCTGAAAATAATCATATATGAACATATGAAGGTTGGTTTTGGGTAATTCCCGCCGGTCGATATTATGCTCTATCAGATTGGAGAGGTATGTCCCATTTCCTCTTATCCCATAATTTCCTTTCAGCAGCTCCCCGGCTTCCCCTTCCGTCACGGTCAAATAGAGCCGGGCACCGACACTGGCATCCCTTTGCAGAGAGTCACCGATATCAATGACTCCCTTCTTTGCCAACTTCTCTCCGATAAGCACGACATCAAGGCTCCCACGTACAAGGGGCTGCTGGGACCTTCTTTCAAGTTTCTCTAATACTTCCCTGGTAGAGGATGCTTCCGCAGAAAGGGTCCCATTTTGAATCGATTTATCCGCAACATAGATGGGGAAAAGGGCAGTGCCCTTGATTCTATTCTCCCCTACATAGTCGTAGGCTTTCCCTGTTTCGATATATAGATCGTCAAGTATTTCCTTCTCGACACATCCTGAGAGAAATAAGGAACACATGAGAAGAGTTATGATCAAGTATCGCAGGTTCATTGTTTATGCCTCACTTTCTTCATGATAGTCACAAGTAAAAGAAGGGCAGGTACATAAAAGTAATTAATGTAAAATCCAATTTGCCCTGACATATTATTCAGGAAATTCACTTGTTCACGATCTGTGAAAAATGTGAGGGTGCATAAGCAAAGGATGCAGATGATCAATAATGTATGCCTGTGCTTTAAAGGAGTCATCCGCTTTAAAATCCGACTTGCACACCAAATGGCAATACAGACATTTGGAAGAATGATCAAACACCAATTGGCAATCCCGATATACTCAAATCGCTCCACGAATGGCATTTCAACGATCTTCCACATGGAAAGGGTGGCCCATACAGTCTTTTCCAGCTGCTTCTGACTGAAAAATGCGAATGAAGTAATAGCTAACACCGTGTATAGAGTGGTGGTGGTGAAAAGAGCCCAGTGGGCATACTTTTGGGATTTCCTTGCGTCTTTTACAAAGGGATAAAGAATTAATATGGATTCATAGCCCAAATACGTCAGGGACATATTCTTTGTAGAAATCAATAGATCCTTCACCGAATGATCAAAGACAGGTAAGATGTTGCGTAAGTCTGCATATTTAAAGGTAAAGGCAAACGTTAATACGAGATAACTTGGAAGGACGATACCAAAGAAGGCTGTACCGGTAATCGTCCGTACTCCCCCGTTTACAATATAATAAACAAGTATGAGGAAGAACAAGGAAAAGAAGAATGTGCTTAATCTTGGATACATCCAAACCTGTATTACTTCGATATACGTCCGGATAATTGTGATCACAAGCAGACTGAAATAGATGACGAAGAAAAGATTGAAGATCTTTCCGATCCACTTCCCGAATGCCAGGGTGTGAGCAGATACAAGGTCTCCATCTACTTTATTTAAAATCTGATACATCATGAACATGATAATATGAGTGAAAATACCTGCAAGAATCACAGAGATCCACCCATCGTATCCGGCATTCATTGAAATGACCCGCTGAAAACCAAGTACCCCAGCTCCCACTTGAATAGAGTGAATGAGAAAGAATACAAGAAACGGAGATATTTTTCTTCTTTCCGGGATAGTTTGCATCTGATCACCTCCAACCGTTATTCGTCGATATCAAGCTTCTTCTTGCCTTCAGACGGACGGAATCTGAACGGCTTCTTTGTTCGTAAAAATTCCGGACGGCCTGCTTGTTTATTAAATGGGAATCGAATGAGAGCATCTTTCAGGTCCTTTAACCTTGGGGGGAAAAGAGGCTCTAAAAATGGCCTGCCTAAAGAAGTCAATTGCAACAGATGCCCCATAAGTAAACAGAAACAGTATACGATTCCTAATAATCCCCATAGTTGAGCAAACAAAATAAATGGAAACCGTAGTAGACGGATCGTATTACCCATGCGATAGACAGGTGTGGTAAAGGAAGCCAGAGCAGCAAGCGCCACCAATATAAGCAGGACGTTACTTGTGATTCCAGCTTCAACGGATGCCGTTCCGATTACGATCCCGCCAACGATACCGATCGTTTGACCGACCTTGGTCGGCAGGCGTGCCCCTGCTTCCCGGAGCAGTTCAATCGTTAACTCAAGAAATAATGCCTCGAGTATAGGAGGCAGGGGAATCTCTTGTCTGGACGTAATAAGCGTGGCCATTAAATCTTTCGGTATGAGCTCATAATGATAAGTTAATGCAGCTACATAGATAGGTGTAATTAAGATGGAAAATCCCACGGCGAATACACGAACGAGACGCAGAAATGAGGATATTGAGAAATTCAAGAAATAATCCTCATATGCATTAAAAAATTCTACGAGAGTGGTTGGTCCTATTAATGCATGAGGAGATCCATCCACTAAGAGCGCGACTTTCCCTTCCACCAAGACGGAAGCGACCCGATCAGGCCGTTCGGAATCCAATAATTGTGGGAAAGGGGATTTACTATTATCGGCGATTAGTTGTTCAATGAACGAACTGTCCATGATTTGATCGAAATCCAGATCTCGTAATCTCTGGCGGACTGTATTCACATTGGCCTCATCAGCCAATCCATCAATATAGAGTAAAGCCACCCGGGTGTGCGTGAGTTTTCCTATGTTGAATTCTTCCACTAGCAATTCTTTTATCGGCAGGCGTTTTCGAAGCAGGTTAAGGTTATCACTGATTGATTCTACAAATGCCTCTTTTGGTCCCACAACGCTGAACTCTACTTCCGGTTGAGAAACTTTCCTCCCCATTTCATTCTTAGTAGCGATGAAGGCGAATTTCCGATTGGTCGCGTCCATTGTCAATAAGGTATATCCGTTATAGAGCTTCTGCTCGATTTGTGTTTCATCTGTAGAAACTTGAATATCCAAAACAGGAACCAATGTTTTCAAATCATCGAAGGAAGAAAAATCCTTGGAGAGTAATGAAGGGAGGACATCCTCCTGCAGGATTTTCCCGTCAATTAACGTCGTGACGAAGTGCAGGCTGAATTTAACCCCTGTATGGGGATTTTGATAATATGCCTGTTTATAATCAGCAGATTTCTCCGCTTCCTTTTTCAAACTTTCATATGATTGCTTTTTCTTGTCCTGATCGTTGTTTTTCTTGTTCTTAAAGAATGGAAACATACTAATCCCTCATGTCCGATGTATGGTCTATTCTGTAGTGTTTCCGAAAAAAGGAGAATTATGAAAAAGGATGGGGATTGGAGAAAAAAGCGTAATACGCTATTTGAAAAGAGGATTCACTATGATAAATAAAGCCGGAAAGGGAATCCCTTTCCGGCTTTTTAAGGAGCTGTCCCGCTCCCATATGACGATTATTCTTGTTCTAAGAAATATTTCTCAATATCATCCAGCATTTTATTCGCTGCAATGACGCCGCCTGCTGTATTCCAGATGGCATCGTCGACTTCATACACCCGCTCCTGTTTAGCTACTTTAAGGTTCTGGAATAGAGGGTCGTTGATCCACTCTTCTGCAAGCTTATTCGCTTCGCCATCTCCTGTTTCATATGTGAAGTAGAATAAAACATCTCCATCCATTGCCGGGATGCGTTCTTTCGTTACACCCTTTTCAGCAAAGTCGTCTACATCCTGACCTTCAGGACGGGCAAATCCTAATTGATCCAGTATCACACCTGAGAATGAATCTTTATGATAAATACGAACATCTCCCGCCATGAAACGAACCATGGAAACTTGTTGATTCAGCTTATCTCCAAGCTTGCCTTTAAGGTCTTCAATTCGCTGATCGTATTCGCCCAGAACTTCTTGACCTTTTTCCTCTTTATTCAACGCTTTCGCATACAATTCGAAGTTTTCTTTCCAGTCACCGCGAAGAGTTTCAGCCATTACGGTAGGAGCGATATCTTTCAACTGATTGTACTGCTCTTCCTGGCGCATCTTGTTCCCGATAATCAGGTCCGGCTGAAGTTTCGCAATCGCTTCAACGTTTAATTCACTTTCTGTTCCGACTACTTCTACATCTTTCATTTTATCAGCGATATGATCATACCAAGGATCACCTGTCCATGATTGTACGGCGCCAACAGGGGTTACTCCCATAGAGAGAAGAGCTTCTGTGCCTTCGTTTGTAAGGATGACCACTTTCTTAGGAGTCCCTTTTATTTCTGTCGTCCCCATTGCATGTTCTACTGTATATGTTTCTTCTTTTGTATCATTTCCTTCTGATTCATCCTTTTCATCTTTATTCCCGCAGGCAGCAAGAAAAAGAAGAGTAGAGATAAGCAGTAAAGAAAATATGCTTTTTAATTTCATATGTAATCCTCCTGATATGATTTTATCGATGATAATGATTATCATTTACACTCATAATAGTAGTTGAGAAGGTTTTCATTGTCAATACCTAAATGATAATGATTTTCAAAGTCATTGACGCTCGTTCCATTCTTCTTTAAAATAGGAAGGGAAGACTAGAACGTAATGGTCCAATTTGTTTCCTTTCCTTAAGAATAACCTTTAAGGAATAGAAAGGTTAGCACATAATGAAAATACAAAAACAACTTTTTATATTTATAGGCACATTCCTTTTTCTTATCTTGTGTATCGGGATCAGTATTGTATACGGATACACGGATACCTCATGGAGAACAGCTTATGATGCTTTTGCCAACCCAACGGGATCGACTGAGCATATTGTTCTCCAAACGATTCGGTTGCCGAGGGCGCTGATCGCTGCTGCGGTAGGGGCATCACTTGCGATTTCCGGTGTCCTGATGCAAACATTGACCAAGAATCCACTGGCTTCACCGGGTATATTCGGGATCAATGCTGGCGGAGCCTTCATGGTAGTCGTAGCGGTGACGTTATTTGGCGTAACCAATCTTCAATCCTTTACGTGGCTGGCGTTTACAGGTGCTGGTTTAGCCGCCGTCGGTGTATTTGTCATCAGCTCAGCGGGGAATAAAGGGTTGACACCGATGAAGCTTACGCTGGCCGGTGCTGCCATTACCGCAATGTTTTCTTCCTTTACTCAAGGATTGCTTGTCCTTAATGAAGCTGCATTGGAGCAGGTATTATTCTGGCTTGCGGGATCTGTGCAAGGCAGAAGTCTGGAGCTATTAAATGGAGTCTTTCCTTATATAGCGGTTGGATGGGTCCTTGCTCTTGTCATAGCTGGCAAGATGAACATCCTTTCTATGGGGGAAGATGTGGCGAAAGGGCTTGGGCTGAAAACGTCCTTGATCAAATTCCTCGCATTGGCGATTGTCGTTCTGTTAGCAGGAGGGTCCGTCGCAGTTGCCGGTCCCATCGGGTTTATCGGGATTGTCATCCCTCATTTGGCAAGGAAAATCATCGGCGTGGATCATCGGTGGCTGATCCCTTTCTCAGGCTTACTCGGAGCCATATTATTATTAGTCGCTGACATAGGAGCCCGATACATCATCATGCCCCAGGAAGTACCGGTTGGTGTCATGACAGCCATAATCGGTGCACCATTCTTCGTGTACGTCGCCAGGAAGGGGTTTTAAACAAATGAATCGATTTATAGGAAAGCGTTGGCTTCAGGACCGGGTTTCCATGCTTGTTGATTTATCTGCGGTGAAAAAAGTGACGATCCTCGGTGTGATAACGCTGCTTGTCCTTATAATGAGTACTGGTATCGGTGACATGAAAATCGCACCTTGGAAGGTGGTCAGTGTCTTTTTTGGGGGAGGGTCAAGCTTGGAACAGCTTGTAGTCACTTCATTCCGACTACCGCGTATCATGATCGCACTCCTTGCCGGAATGGCATTGGCCGTTGCAGGTGGGATCCTTCAAGGGATGATTCGAAACCCATTGGCATCGCCTGATATCATCGGGATTACAGGGGGAGCGGGAGCGGCAGTCGTTGCCTTTCTGACTTTATTCAGCAATGATGACAATTCATTGATGGTCAGTATTAAATGGCTTCCCGTTGCTGCGTTCCTTGGAGCGACGCTTATAGCATTTTTAGTGTATTTTTTAGCTTGGCGAAAAGGAGTATCGCCTGTTAGACTCGTTCTAATCGGAATTGGTATATCAGCTTTGACTCAAGCCTTGACCACATTACTTATGATACTTGGCCCTATTTACCGGGCCAGTCAGGCAAATATCTGGATCACGGGTACGGTGAACGGTTCAGATTGGCAGGATGTATGGATATTGCTTCCCTGGAGCCTGGTCTTTATTCTGTTAAGCTTCTTTATTACCCGGCAGCTGAATATTCAGGAACTGGGTGAAGAAATCGCCACAAGTGTAGGAGGAAATGTCCAGCTTCAACGTTTCTTCCTTCTTCTCATGTCAACGGCTTTAGTAGGCGGGGCGGTTGCCTTTGCAGGAGGAATAGGGTTTGTTGGCTTGATGGCACCCCATATGGCAAGGCGAATGGTCGGCTCTTCTTTCGGAGCGCTTCTTCCGACTGCAGCCCTTATCGGTGGAATCCTTGTCATGGTGGCAGATTTGATCGGCAGGACATTATTCCTGCCCCTGGAAGTCCCTGCCGGAGTATTTACAGCTGCGATCGGTGCACCATATTTTATATATTTATTATTTAAAACAAGAAATTCATAAAGGAGTTGGCCATAGATGAGTGACGTATTACAAACGAAAGATTTGACTCTATCATACGGGGAACGGACGATCATCGATGAATTGAATATTGACATTCCACAAGGGGAGATTTCGGTCTTTATCGGGGGGAACGGCTGTGGAAAATCCACACTTCTCCGTTCCATCGCCCGGTTGCTGAAGCCGAAACAAGGTTCGGTCCTCTTGGATGGGGAGGCAATCTCTCGTTTATCAACGAAAGAAGTCGCTCGTAAAATGGCCATTCTCCCTCAATCCCCAACAGCTCCGGAAGGATTGACCGTCCTTCAGCTCGTCAAGCAGGGGCGTTATCCTCATCAAACCTGGCTCAAACAGTGGTCTAAGGAAGATGAAGAAATTGTTCAGGATGCATTGAAAGCAACAAAGATGGAGGAGCTGCAGCACAGGAAAGTGGATGAACTGTCGGGAGGGCAGAGGCAGCGCGCGTGGATTGCACTGACACTCGCCCAGGACACTGACATTATACTGTTGGATGAGCCTACGACGTATCTAGATATGACCCATCAGATTGAGATCCTGGACTTATTATTTGAATTGAACGAGAAGGAACAGCGTACCATTGTCATGGTTCTTCATGATCTGAATCTCGCCTGCAGATACGCCCATAATATCGTGGCGATCCGGGATAAGCAGATATATGCCCAAGGAAAGCCTGAAGAGGTAATAAGCTGTGAGCTCGTGAAGAATGTATTCGATATGGATTGTCAGGTATCCCGAGACCCGTTATTCGGTACTCCCTTATGTATTCCATTCGGTAAAGGGCGCTGCATCTTGAAGGATGCAGTTGAGGCAGGATGAGCTCCCTGACTGAGAAACAGTGGGAAGTCTTGAGAAAATACCGGTTTCATATGTCACCTGATAAAGATGGAATAGAAGCTCGTACGTTCCTTGACGGTGACGAGATGAAGGTGTATCTTTCTCATCGTCGTTCACTGATCGGTACCGACGATCTTAATGTGGCAGGTTCTTTATTCATGAAACGCTATGCTTTTGTAGCAGCCATGGGTTTAATGGCTATGACCTATTGGAATAAGAAATTAAATTTCACGCCTGAAAACCTGATTATGGTGGATGGTGAGAAAGATGGTTTATGGCTGCCTCAATTTCACCTGAAGGATGCATCGGCAACTGAGTTCATGTCTTTTGAGGAAAAAAGTGAGTTTATACAAGCCATCTTCCGGGACCATCTTGATCAAGTGATTCAGTCTTTAAAGAAAGAGACGAAGCTTTCGAACCTGATCCTTTGGGAAAACATCGCTGTATATGTATTTTGGATATTCGAGAATGATGAATTCCTTTTGAATGAAGGAATGAGAAGTGGTCGTGATGACGAATTTCGTGCTCTTCTTTTAGATGAAAATAGCCACTGGTTCGGCACGTATCACAATAATCCGCTGGCTAGATATTATAGCAGGAAAGTAAATATAGAGGGTGTGCCGGAGAAAGTTCGTGTCCGGAAAACATGCTGCTTCTCCTACAGGCTGGAAGACGGGGAACAGTATCGTTGTAAAACATGTCCGCAAACCTGTCTAGTGAAAAAGACATGATTCATCATTCACAAGGAGGTTGACGTAATGAAGGAATTTCCCGAACAATTTGATGCATTACTTGAAAAGTACACTGAGCTATTAGTGGGGGAAACCGGCGCCGACAAGAAAGAAATGGTGACCCAATACGCTCTTTACTCATTCATCGCCAAAAATATGCCTGCACTGGTGAAGCATTGGAATTCACTATATCCCGAAGGCAAAGATGAAATGAAACGGATCATCGGTGAGATTAAAGTGATGAATGAGTCACATCGCGCGGAAATGAATAGGAAGAAAAATGAAGAATAGTGGTTTAGATTGATTAGTACCCTTTTGATTGAGAAGAGGGTGCTTTTTTTATGTTGTCGGAAACGGGGAGAAAGATGGGAATCCTCAGTGAGTATAGGGTATATGATGAATTTTACAATGAGAAGCATCGGATTCAGAACTTTTATTCTTAAATCGCCAGAATTCGCAAAAACACCCAAGCAGCCACAAACTCCTATCCACTCCAGCCCCCACACTCGTAAAATTCCATAAAAAAAGACAGACCAGAGTCTGCCTTTTCGATTATTGGACCTGACCGCCATACCCATAAGGAAATTGAGAAGAATACTGTTGGTGCTGTTGATATGATTGTTGAATCTTTTGGCTGTCGGCAGCCTCGAGCTTGTACCAGCCTTTTCGGAACATTTCATTGTATAGCTCCCTTTGGGCATTTTGTGTTTCATTAAATATCGTGAGCAGGTCTTGATATAGCGCTTGATGACTCGCTTCGTTCAGAGCTGTACAGTAAGAAGCAGTCATATATTTTTCTTGAGACAGGACATCGGTGATGAAGTCACGATCATTCATCTGGGGTGTAGCCGGGACTTGAGTCTGTGGATTTTGTATTTTTTGCTGATTTGGTTGATTCACGTCAAAGGACTCCTTTCTACATCATGTTTTGGTTAGTCGTATTTAAATGTGTCAATAGTTGTTGGTAGTGACGCTGATGCATTTGACCGCATTTATCCAACTCGGCTTTAATCTCCGTATCCTGACAGTGAGCAGCCGCAAAATGACACTTCTTCATGGCATTCAGATTCCAGGCAAGCATGTCATTCAAATACAGTGAATCCTTCGTAGTAAGCATGTTCGGCGGCTGTGTATACGTTTGCTGCTGGCTTCCTTGTTGAGGTTGTTGTTGCATGTTCCATTCCTCCATTTCCTTTTCAAGTCTTCAATATCCATTCTTGTGCTTATCGCATAGGTAATATTACCCTGTATACGACGCAGTTAAAAAGCGATATTATCATAAGGCACAGGTTATTTTTCCTACTATTCAACAGACTTATTCACGTATTTACAAATTTCGATAATATTCTACTAAGAAAGTATTCAAAGTATATTCAAAATGTTTAAAAGGTGATAAAATGTTGGTAATATATTATTAGGATGAATCTTTTCTTTTTTAGCAATTAAGAAAACGGTTTCATAGTATGGTATATATGTTTTTTCAGGGGGTAAGCAACATGGAGCAAGCAATGCGTAATTTCTTTTTATTCCTTTCAAAAAATAAGCCAATGACGAAACTTGCTAAGAAATATGGCCTGCGCTTTGGTGCCGGTCGATTCGTTGCAGGGTCTTCCATCCTGCAGGCAGTTGAGGTTATTCGCGAGCTGAATAGTCAGAATCTTGTTGTAACGATCGACTATTTGGGAGAGTTTGTGGACAATGAGCGTGAAGCAAACGAAATGGCCCTTGAATGTGTAGAGGCTATTCGTGCAATCGGAAGAGAGAACCTTAAATCTCAACTATCCCTTAAGATGACATCGATGGGGCTGGATATTTCTGAAGAGGTTGTCATAAAGAATATGAGATTGATTCTTGATGAAGCAACCAAACAGAATGTATTTGTCACCATTGATATGGAAGACTACTCCCGTTGTGGAAAGACCATTGATATCTTCACACGGTTGAAGTCGGAGTATGATAACATTGGCACGGTCATTCAAGCCTATTTATATAGAACAGAAAAGGATATCGATGATTTGAATGCGTATTCCCCCAATCTGCGTCTTGTAAAAGGGGCTTACAAAGAGTCACCTGAAGTTGCGTTTCCCGATAAGAAGGATGTAGACGATAATTTCAAAAAAATCATTAAAACTCATCTGTTGAATGGAAATTATACGGCTATTGCCACCCATGATGATGAGATGATCGAATATACGAAGAGACTTGTGGAAGAATATAAAATCCCCCATGATCAATTCGAGTTTCAAATGCTTTTCGGAATCCGCGTGGAACGTCAGCGTGAGCTGGTCAAAGAAGGCTACAAAATGCGTGTTTACGTCCCTTACGGCACCGACTGGTACGGATACTTCATGAGAAGACTGGCTGAAAGACCAGCGAATGTCGCCTTTGTTCTAAAAGGGGTTGTGAAGAAATAATAGTAAGTAGGATGAAGACTCTATGGATGCTCATAGGGTCTTATTTATTTACATTTGAAGGGAGGTCAGAAAAATGATAATCGTTCCTTATAGGGTGGAAGGGAAATATTTCAAGAAAATGATCAAGTTATATTGCCGCCTATTCAAGGTGGACCCCCTGGGCATGGAAGACCAGTTCAAACGTCATTCAACGTATCCCCTTTTTGAAGGATACCTGGCTATCATGGATGAACGGGTAGCAGGATACATTTATGGATATTCTTCAAGAAAAGGTCAATACTATCACGATTTACTCGCACGTCATTTACATTCCGAGCGTGAATGGATGAAGAATTGCATGGAGCTGGTCGAGCTTGGTGTCGATCCGGCATACAGAGGGAGAGGAGTTGCGAAGCATCTGGTTGAGCGATTACTGCAAAATAGAAAAGAGGAACGGGTCCTCCTCACCACGCGCAAAGATAATCACAGAGCCATCGCCTTTTATCTTTCCGGGGGGTTTAAAATCATTCGGGAGGGCTTCTTCCCAAACGTCCCTCATGAATATATCATCATGGGTAAAATGTTATGAGAGGGACTAAAATTACACAAGAGGGTAAGGCTTAATTATTGTTACGTAATTCACAATATAATATAATAAAGGGAATAATCTTCATGAAATAAGAGGCGATACTATGGAAATGAATATTGATAATTTGACCTTGTTGCTTGGCCTCTTGCTATTGGTTGGTGTGATCACCGCTAAATTCTCCACACGGCTTGGTGTCCCCTCACTGATCCTTTTCATCATCGTGGGTATGGTTTTAAATACATATTTCTTCTTCGATAATGCTCCCATCACTCAATTTATCGGTACGCTTGCCCTTATTATCATTTTGTTCGAAGGTGGACTCCAAACGAAATGGGGTAATGTACGAAGGGTGTATAAACCTGCCCTTTCACTTGCAACGATTGGTGTTGTGGCAACCACGGTATCCATCGGTGTGGCAGCCAAGTACATACTTGGTGTAAGCTGGCTTGAAGGGATGCTGTTTGGGGCGATTGTCGGTTCCACTGATGCTGCAGCTGTTTTCTCCGTTTTAGGTAATAAAAACATCAAACCGAAGATATCTTCCACACTGGAAGCAGAGTCCGGAAGTAATGACCCCATGGCCATTTTTTTAACAGTAGCTTTTTTACAATTGATTCAATTTCCGGGATTGAATCCTGCTGCCTTGGTTCTGAGCTTCTTTTGGCAGATGGGTATGGGCTTGGTACTGGGGTTGGTTCTGGGGTATGCTTCTGTATGGATCATCAATCGGATCAATCTCGATTCCTCAGGACTGTATCCGGTCCTGTCGATTTCCCTTGCCATCTTCACTTATGCGTTCACAAGCATCTTGGAGGCGAGCGGCCTGTTAGCCGTATATATTATGGCAATCGTTGTCGGGAATAAGGAACTGACCTATCGTCATTCGATCGTCAGATTTAATGAGGGATTCGCATGGATGATGCAGATCGTCATGTTTATCCTCCTGGGATTATTAGTATTCCCTCAGCACCTGCCAGTGATTGCATGGCAGGGAATTGCGCTTGCTATTCTGTTAATTGTTGTAGCGAGGCCTCTGGGAGTCTATTTAAGCTTAGCACTTGCAAAGAACTTCACGGTAAAAGAAAAATTTTTTATTTCATGGGCAGGATTGAAAGGGGCAGTACCGATTGTATTGGCTACGTATCCGATGGTAGCCGGTATTGAGAACAACGAGGTCATCTTTAACGTTGTATTTTTCGTCGTGCTCCTGTCTGCTTTAATACAAGGGACGACGATTTCTCCTTTGGCAAATTATCTAAAGCTTGCCGGAGAAGAGAAACCGCCGATTGCCCACAGCATCGAACTCGTCTCCATTGGAAAAACAAACAATGAAATGCTTGAAATTCTCATTAATGAGGATGCCTATATTACAAACAGTGCCATCAAAGATATTAACCTTCCTGAAAAAACATTGATTTCAGCCGTTATCAGAAACAATGAACTGATCACTCCAATGGGGGATACCGTCATTAACGCAGGCGATACTCTCTATGTGCTTGCTGATAAGAGCCAGAGAAAGCGCATCAATGAGATGCTAAATGCAAAAGGGGGAGTAATTCCTTCATAAAGAGGCTGGATATAACTAAATCGATCCAATCTAAAGACGAACGAAAAATTCATACAAATAGTCTTTAGTACTGCTGCCCGATTCCGTGCAAGAGACATCGCTTTCCCCGGGTGGAAGGCGAGCCTCTTAATGAGGAAAGATGTCCAGTTCCGGGGCTTAGGGACTCGAGGTCATAAGAAGAGCCTCTGATTAAAGCCCTTTCGCTTTTCTGCTTTCCCGCAGGAGTTTTCGTCTTGCACTCCAATCAACAGCAAACTATATACATTACCTATGCTTTATGATAAATAATAAAAATCCGAACGATAATGATTCGAAATTCTTTAATGAAATCGAAATCGTTCGGATTTTTCTTTGACTAAAACACTGTAGTCTCAGCCTCTTTTATGATTCGATTTGCCCTCATTTCCCTTTTATGAAATAAGAAACCGAATAATGATGCAAGGACCTGTTGAAAAAGCATCCCGATTACAACGGGAACGGCGACGGGTGCAGGAAAGTATTGTACCGCGATGACCGCACCCGCACTGATATTCCTCATTCCACCTGTGAATAAAAGACTCGCTTTCGTTTCTCTTCCCTGCTTGAGGAGGGAAGAGAGCAACCAGGACAGGGCAAACCCGGATAAAGCGATGAATAGGACAGCGCATGCGATCAGCAATAGCTTACTGTCGATGTTTTTTAAATACGGAGCGACAGCGGAACTATTGATTGCCACAACGACACCTATGGCGATTTTAGAAAAAGGTGCCAGCTGAACGCCAAGGGTATCCTTGACTCTGCCACAGGTGATCTGATTACAGAGCATCCCGATCAGAGACGGAATGACAACCATAAGGAAAAGGCCGCTCATAATGTCCCCTATATTCATTTCGACTTTTTGACTTACGAATAAAGAGAGGCTGGCAGGGACAATAAAGGGCGATAGGATCGTATCAATTAATATGATCGATAAAGCCAAACCGATATTCCCTTTATAAATTGATACCCACACGAAACTCGTGATCCCGGTTGGAATAACCATCGAAAGAATCAGTCCTGTCATCGTCAACCCGTCATCAGGAAATATAAGATGCCCCACGCCAAATGCCCAGAGCGGCATGATGAGATGCAGGGTGAAAAGCGCCATTAATAGTGGAAGTGGGTATTTAAAGGCTTTTTGAAGTGATTGAAAATTAGAACTGAGACTGCCCGAGAATGTCATAAAGGCGAACACCCATGGCACCAGAAAGGTGAAGGGGGACAAGTGACCGCTAAATAGCACACCGATCAGTACCGCTGATGGAGTGATAAACGGCATCAGCTTTTCAAGTATTGAATTTAGTGATTGCAGCATTGGAAGAACGCTCCTATGTATAAATTATTTTTCGTTTTATCATATCATGTTTATATAAATGATACTTTGTATATGAACCGAAACAAGCACCCTTCCATATCGGAAGAGTGCTTGTTATTTAGCATCAATCATTCAGCAGAAACGGCTGGTTTTCCCATCGTTTTTTTCTCGAAGAGCTGTTCGAATATCGGGAAGCTGTATTGAACGACGAAGCCTAATGTAAGGGTCACAATGATGGTTCCGATTCCGATATCTCCTTTGAAGAGGAAAGCCAGAGAAAGGGCAAACCCTTCACTGATGATCCGGGAGTTTCGAAGGTTTAACCCGAAACGTGTGTGGATCGCCACCATGAGTGTATCCATCGGGCTTGCCGGAAACTTTGCCTGCAGGTAAATCGCGATTCCGATCCCCATTGTCAGAATCCCGGAAGCTAGTGCAATCAGCTGATTCATCAACAAGTCGGGAGTATAATCGTTAAAGACAACGAGCAGCCAAAAATCGATTAACATCCCGATAACCAGAATAGATCCTGCCGCTAATACATCCGGCTTTTCCTTCATTATAAGGGCATTAAGGCCAATCAATACAACTCCATTGATAAAAACGGCTGTCCCCACTGTAATTTCAAACATATTTGATTCGCCCACTGCAAGGGCATCCCAGGCAGAGGCGCCAAGGCCGGATTTAATGATGAGGGCAACCCCCATCGTCAAAACGAAAAGTCCAATCGTAAAATACAAACATCTGCGTTTCATCCACATAAACTCCTTATCTGTAAACGTTATCATTCATATACTTAAAAAAACAGACGAGCCACTTTGCGGTCATGTTAAAGTAGGAGGTCTGACATCTTTAAATCAATAGTAATAGTTTACTTCAAAACGAGCGGGAAGGCAAAGTTAATTTTTGTATGGGGAAGGGGAGGTGATATTCATGTTGAGTCGGGGGGATTGCATGGATTGCTGAATTCCTGGTAGGATGCATGATCGTAGATATGGACACGGTATTTGCGGAAATTCTCGAACGGTTGATAAATTCAAATGAAGGTCGATAAATCCAAATAGTAGTTCCCGAGGACAACTCTTCACTTACTTAAAACAGCACCCGACCATAACAGATCAGGTGCTGTCACCAAACATTTCTATGGTTGCTTCTTAAATTGATTGTTTTGACTGTTCCTCTTGCCGCCGCCGGCCATTTCAACCGTCGGACCGGCATCCCCCTTCACACTGGCTGCACTAACCCCAGCCTTAGAAGGATTCTTCTTCTGCTTCGCCATCTCAAACACCTCCACTCCTAACATTCCCGCATCTCCAAATAAATATGAGGGACGGACCTCCAAATTTCATTAGAAATGAAGAAAAAAACAAGTGAAAACCCTTTCGGAATAAGCTTTCAATAAAAATTGGGAGAAGAAATGGCCGTCTACCTAAGGTCCGTCCCTCAAAAATATCATATATATATATAGTAGGAAATCTTCTTGCTTTCTTTATCACTGGTGTGTGTGTTTGTGAATACGTTGTTCTAGACGGCTGCCCAGAAGGTGTGCGGGAATTATAGTGAATTTTTTGTAAATTTAAGCGTTTAAATATTGCGATATTTTAGAAAATCCGATATATTAGATGTAACAGGAACTCATTCGAGTCTTTTTTTTAAGTAAAAAATGAATGAGTATTCATTCAAAGTGTGTATAAGGGGGAAATATCATTGGTTCGTAGAATTCAGAAAGCCGCAGTGTTAGGATCAGGAGTCATGGGTTCAGGAATTGCCGCTCACCTTGCAAATATCGGCATCCCGACAATGTTATTAGATATTGTACCGAGAGAATTAACAGACGAACATAAAGCAAAGGGACTGACAGAAGAAAGTAAGGCATTTCGTAATCAGTTTAGTGAAAACGCTTTAAAAAAGCTCTTTAAACAGAAACCGGCACCATTAACGTCAAAGCAGAATGCTTCACTTATTACGGCAGGTAACTTCGAAGATGACCTTCAACGCATCGAAGATTGTGACTGGGTGATTGAAGTAGTCGTCGAGAATTTAGAGATCAAGAAGAAAGTATTCGAGCAAGTGGAACGCTACCGTAAGCCGGGAAGTATCATCAGCTCGAATACATCAGGTATTTCAATCGAGGCTATGTCAGAAGGAAGAAGCGATGACTTTCAGAAGAATTTCTTAGGCACACATTTCTTCAATCCACCTCGATACTTAAAGCTTCTTGAAGTGATCCCGACGAAGAAGACGGATCAGGAAGTTGTAAGCTTTATGAAAACATTTGGTGAAGAAGTCCTTGGTAAAGGTGTCGTCATGGCAAAGGATACGCCAAACTTCATTGCGAACCGAATTGGAACATACGGATTGCTGGTCACGGTACAAGAAATGCTGAAGGGCGGCTATTCTGTTGGGGAAGTAGATTCCATAACGGGACCAATGATCGGGAGACCGAAAAGTGCTACCTTCCGCACCCTTGATGTGGTTGGGCTTGATACATTCGCCCATGTTGCGAAGAATGTGTACGACCAAGTGGACGGCGAAGAGAAAAAGGTATTCGAAGTACCGGACTTTATGCGAAAAATGCTTGAAAACGGTTGGCTCGGGAGTAAGAGCGGACAGGGATTCTTCCTCAAGAAGGGAAAAGAAATTTTGGAGCTCAATCCTGAAACATTGGAATATCAGCCGCGGAAAAAGCTGAAAACAGCTTCACTGGAAATGGCGAAAAACGAAAAAGGCTTAAAAAATAAATTAAAATCACTTGTCTATGCGAAGGATCAGGCAGGTACGCTCCTATGGAATATCGTTACACCGGTCTTAAACTATTCGGCTCAGCTCCATGGTGAGATTGCGGATGATATTGTCGGTATCGATCAAGCCATGAAATGGGGCTTTGGATGGGAAATGGGTCCATTTGAAACGTGGGATGCCATCGGGGTTGAGAAGTCGGTTTCCCGGATGAAGGAAGAAGGCGTAAAGGTACCTGAATGGGTTGACACTATGCTTGCTGAAGGCCACTCCACTTTCTATAAAGAAGAAGAGGGTGAGCGCTACTTCTATCACGGTGGAGACTATCAACTTGTCGAACGAAATCCAAAGGTGCTCGATTTAAAGGCTCTTAAGAAGCAAGGGAAGCTGATCAAAAAAAATTCCGGCGCAAGCTTGATCGATATCGGTGACGGAATCGCTCTTCTGGAATTCCACTCTCCAAACAACGCAATTGGTATGGATATCACGCAAATGATCAATTTTGCCGTTGATGAAGTAGAGAAGAACTACAAAGGACTCGTCATCGGAAACCACGGTAAGAACTTCTGTGTTGGAGCGAACCTGGCGATGATTCTAATGGAAGCACAGGATGATAACGTTTTTGAAATCGATATGGTCGTCAAACATTTCCAACAGGCGATGATGAAGATCAAATATTCTCAGAGACCAGTGGTGGCAGCACCATTCGGTATGACCTTAGGCGGTGGGAGCGAAGTCTGCTTACCGGCTGCCCACATTCAGGCATCCATGGAAACCTACATGGGCTTGGTCGAAGTCGGAGTAGGATTGATCCCTGGTGGAGGGGGAAATAAAGAGCTATATATGAAGCACTTAGCCAACCTGCCAAACGGTGTGGAATTCGATCTTCAAAAAGTGGCCAATAAAGTATTCGAAACGATTGCTATGGCGAAGGTTTCCACATCTGGTGATGAAGCAAGGGACAACAACTTCTTAAGTAAAGCAGATGGTGTAAGTGTCAACAATGATCATCTGCTGTATGACGCAAAGCAGGCAGCACTTAGCCTATTCGAAGGCGGCTACTCTGCTCCAATCCGAAAAAAGGTTCCCGTTGTTGGTGAGCCAGGATATGCGACTCTCCTTCTTGGAGCTCAATCCATGTTCCAATCAGGCTTTATATCAGAACATGATCTGATGATCGCGAAAAAGCTCGCTTACGTCATTGCAGGTGGAAAAGTACCATACGGAACCGAAGTAGACGAACAGTATCTGTTGGATCTTGAAAGAGAAGCATTTCTGAGCCTGGTTGCACAGCCGAAATCTCAGCAAAGAATGCAGCATATGCTTGTAAAAGGAAAACCATTACGCAACTAATCAGCATTCGAATCATAAAAGAAAGCGGGGGAATACCATGCGTGAAGCAGTCATTGTTGCTGGTGCAAGAACACCAGTCGGAAAGTCACGAAAAGGATCATTGGCCCAAATGAGACCAGATGATCTTGGAGCACTTGTAGTAAAAGAAACCCTCAAGCGTGCAGGGAATTATGAAGGCAACATCGATGATTTGATAATCGGATGTGCGATGCCGGAAGCAGAACAGGGATTGAATATGGCACGAAATATCGGAGGACTTGCAGGTCTGCCTGATTCGGTACCGGCGATCACAATCAACAGATACTGTTCATCAGGGTTACAATCCATAGCCTACGCAGCAGAGAAAATCATGCTCGGTCACTCTGATACAGCGATTGCAGGTGGAGCCGAGTCCATGAGCCTCGTCCCAATGATGGGTCACGTAGTGAGACCGAATGCGAAGCTGGCAGAAAGCGCACCTCAATATTACATGAGCATGGGTCATACCGCTGAGCAGGTTGCAAGTAAGTTCGGCGTATCTCGTGAAGACCAGGATGCCTTTGCCGTTAGAAGTCATCAAAAAGCAGCCAAGGCTATCACAGAAGGGAAATTCGACGATGAAATCGTACCTGTTAATGTACTTCATCGTTCAGTGAACGGTGAAAATAAATTCGTTGAAAAATCCTTCCAATTTTCAAAAGATGAAGGTGTCCGTGCTGAAACCAGTTCTGATGTTCTGGCAAAATTGCGTCCGGCTTTCAATGTGAAAGGCTCAGTAACGGCAGGGAACTCATCTCAAACGAGTGACGGGGCAGCTGCTGTCATGGTAATGGATCGTGAAAAGGCAGGGTCATTAGGACTTCAGCCGATGGCAAAATTCAGAAGCTTCGCAGTAGCCGGAGTTCCGCCGGAAATCATGGGGATTGGCCCGGTAGAAGCGATTCCACGGGCATTAAAAATGGCAGGGCTCGAGCTTTCGGATATCGGTTTGTTTGAACTGAACGAAGCCTTTGCCTCCCAATCCATCCAGGTTATCCGTCAGCTTGGATTGAACGAAGAAAAAGTAAATGTGAACGGAGGAGCCATCGCTCTCGGTCATCCACTTGGCTGTACCGGCGCGAAGCTTACCCTTTCACTTGTACATGAGATGAAGCGGAGAAACCAGCAATTCGGAATCGTCACGATGTGCATAGGCGGCGGAATGGGTGCAGCCGGCGTATTTGAATTAATCGGTTAATAGAGGAGGGCCGGAAAAGGCGTCCCAACTCTTTCAAAATCAAATATAGGGGGATTCGAAATGGCGAATCAAATAGAAAAGCTAATCAAGGGTGGAAGTTTTTTAATTGAAGATGTAAGCTTTGAGCAAGTTTTCACACCGGAGGATTATTCAGATGAGCAAAAAATGATTGCAAAAACGACGGAAGATTATGTCCTGAATGAAGTCGTACCCGTCATCGAAAATTTAGAAAATCATGAGTTCGAACATTCTGTACGCCTTTTAAAAGAAGCTGGAGAGCTTGGTCTTCTTGGAGCGGATGTACCTGAGGAGTACGGTGGATTAGGGTTGGATAAAGTAAGTTCGGCTTTGATTGCTGAAAAGATGTCCCGAGCCGGCGGCTTTTCCATCTCTCACGGGGCACATGTTGGTATCGGGTCACTTCCAATCGTTTTGTTCGGTAACGAAGAACAAAAGCAAAAGTACCTTCCTCCACTGTCAACTGGTGAAAAATTAGCGGCATATGCGTTAACGGAGCCGGGTTCGGGGTCAGATGCACTTGGCGCGAAAACGACCGCTAAATTGAATGCAGAAGGGACCCATTACATTTTAAACGGGGAAAAACAATGGATCACCAACTCTGCATTTGCTGATGTGTTCGTCGTGTATGCGAAGATTGACGGGGAGCATTTCTCAGCATTCATCGTGGAAAAAGATTTCCCTGGCGTTTCAACTGGTCCTGAAGAAAAGAAAATGGGAATCAAGAGCTCATCCACTCGTACATTAATCCTGGAAGATGCTGAAATCCCAGTACAAAACCTCCTCGGGGATGCAGGTAAAGGTCATATCATTGCTTTCAACATTTTAAACATCGGACGTTACAAATTAGGGGTAGGAGCTGTAGGAGCTAGTAAGCGAGCTCTTGAAGTAACAGTTCAATATACCAATCAGCGTCAACAGTTCAAAACACCGATCTCAAGCTTCAACTTAACAAAGGAAAAGCTTGCAACCATGGCGTCTAAATTATACGCAGCGGAATCTTCCGTTTACCGGACTGTCGGATTGTTCGAAGATCGCATGAGCAAGCTGACGGATGAAGAAGTAAAGAATGGGACAGAGGTTGCAAAATCAATCGCGGAATACGCCATCGAGTGCTCCTTAAACAAATTCTTCGCGACAGAAGTATTGGATTACGTAGTCGATGAAGGCGTTCAGCTTCATGGGGGATACGGATTCATGCAGGAATACGAAATCGAAAGAATGTATCGTGACTCGCGTATCAACCGTATCTTTGAAGGAACGAATGAGATCAACCGTCTTCTTGTTCCTGGAACATACCTTCGTAAAGCGATGAAGGGTGAATTACCACTCCTTCAAAAAGCACAGGCTCTGCAAGAAGAATTAATGATGCTTATGCCTGAAGAAGTAGGCGATGAGCCACTGGCACAAGAAAAATACCTTGTGAAAAATGCGAAGAAAATCGGCTTGATGCTGGCTGGATTGGCAGCACAGAAATATGGTAAAGCCCTTGAAAAGGAGCAGGAAATCCTTGTGAACATTGCGGATATCGTTTCTCAAGCTTACGCAATGGAATCAGTTGTTCTTAGAACGGAGAAAGCCATTGAAAAAGGTGGGGTAGAGAAAGCGAAGCAGAAGCTCCTTTACACACAAATCTTCTGTCAAGAAGCTTTTAACGAAATCGAACAACATGCGAAAGAAACCCTTGTCGCAACCGAAGCGGGCGACACACTGCGCATGATGCTGTCTGCACTTCGTAAGTTCACGCGCCATACACCGACCAACGTGATCGCAGTGAAGCGCGAGGCATCTGAAAAGTTAATTGACGCAGAAAAATATGCACTGTAAGTAAGCTGGGGACGGACCTCCGAAATGGAGGTCCGTCCCTTTCTTTTTGTTCTGCACTTGACATACAGTACATAATTCATTACTGTATGTTTAAAAAATTAAACGTTTAATCGTTTAAACATTAAAGTAAGGTGGTTACCATAGATGAATAAAACGGTATTGATAACAGGAGCTTCAAGCGGAATTGGATTAAACTTCAGTCATAAATTTGCAGGGTCTGGTCATGATGTGATCCTTGTAGCCCGCAGTGAGGGAAAGCTAATGAATCTGTCCCGAGAAATCGAGAGTAAATACGGTGTGAAAGCCCACGTCTTAACTTCTGATCTTTCCAATCCAGAAGCACCAAAGAAGCTATATGAAGAAGTGAAAGCAAAAGGAATAAACGTAGACATACTTATCAATAATGCTGGATTTGGATTGTTTGGAGAGTTTGAAGAAACAGAGATGTCAAAAGAACTCGACATGATTCAAGTTAATATCACCGCTCTTACAGAATTGAGTAAGTATTTGGGGAAAGAAATGGTGATGAGAAAGAGTGGACAAATAGTAAACGTTGCATCAACTGCAGCCTTTCAGCCAGGACCTTTAATGGCGGTCTATTATGCAACGAAAGCATATGTATTGTCTTTATCAGAAGCTCTAGCCAATGAGTGGGCACCACATGGGGTGAAAGTGTCCGCTCTGTGTCCAGGAGCCACCAAAACAGGTTTCAGTGATGCAGCCGAACTTCAGTCCTCCAAACTGTTCCAATCAGGCGTGATGAGTGTCGAAGACGTTGTGGAAGAAGGTTTTAAACAGATGATGACCAATACGAAGACGGTTATCGTGCCGGGCATGAAAAACCGGATCCTCACTCAGTCGATTCGATTCATGCCGCGTAAAATGGTCACGAGTATTGTTCGCAAGGTACAAGAACGGGTATAATCAATAGTGAATGAGTTTGAAGGGAGAACACTATGGGTCAAAAAGCAATCGATACATTTCGTGCTTGTATACCATTGTTTCAAGCGCTGAGTGATCCTTATCGTCAAGATATCATTTTACTTCTTGCCGAACAAGAACCTCTTACAGTCAATCAGATAACTGAAAATCTGACGCTATCCCGGCCTGCTGTTTCGCATCACTTAAAAATCCTGCGGGATCAGCAATTAGTATCCATGGAACAAAAGGGAACGCAGCGTTTCTATTCTCTTGAATTGGACAATGCAACCGTCCTTCTTAAAGAGTTGGTTGAAACGGTAGAAAATCAGTGTGGGTAATGTTCCCGAAAAGAAGGATACTAACGGATATTGTCGAATGTAAGAAATAGATTCGTTAGCCTGTGCGGGGATCCTTCCCCGTCTTTAATTGAAATGGAAAGGTGGTGGAATGATGTCATTGACTTTTTATTCTTATCCCAAATGCGGTACATGCCGCAAAGCAAAGAAGTGGCTAGATGACCAGGGAATAGCTTTGAATGAAATACATATTGTAGAAAACCCGCCGTCAAAAGAAGAACTTAAGAGCCTTCATGAAAAGAGCGGATATCCTCTTAAGAAGTTTTTCAATACAAGTGGAAAAAAATATCGTGAACTTGGCTTGAAAGATAAGGTGAATTCTGCATCCGATGATGAATTACTGGAAATCCTTTCTTCGGACGGAATGTTGATCAAACGTCCGATTACAACGGATGGAAACCAGGTTACAGTAGGATTTAAAGAAGAAACATTTGAAGATACCTGGAAGTAATCAGGGGCCCTGAAATTCCCAAATCATGGGCAATGAAAAAGTTTCATGATTCATACTTAGTTTTCTTGCTTTTTCATTGAAAAGTGTGTCAATATTAGGTTGTATAACTAGCATTTGGAGGGATAGAGAATGAGTACACCGAAAGAACTTCGTTATTCAGAAGAACACGAGTGGGTCAAAGTTGAAGGGGAAAATGTACGCGTGGGAATCACATCATTTGCACAATCAGAACTGGGCGATATCGTATTCGTCGAGTTACCTGAGGTTGGCGATGAAATCAAAGCAAATGAACCATTCGGCAGTGTTGAATCGGTTAAGACCGTTTCTGAGCTGTATGCCCCTGTTTCAGGTAAGGTAGTAGAAGTGAATGAAGAGCTGTCCGACAGCCCTGAGTTCGTGAACGAATCACCTTATGAAAAGGCATGGATGGTCGTTGTGGAACCTTCAGATGCTGGAGAAGTAGACAAGCTGATGACCGCTGAACAATATGACGAAATGATTAATGAAGGATAATATCTGCCAGAACACCTTGAGGATTTCTCAAGGTGTTTTTTTATCGATTTGGGCATCATATGAGTATGCGAGATGAGAAAGGGTGAAGACAAATGGTGCTTGAACCGAAGAAATTAGATGTGACAGGCAGAGTGACGGGTAAACTGAAAAATGGTGAAGTTGAATTATTCCTGGATAACCAGCCCATCGGCAAAACGGCTTTACCTCTTGATGGACTAACAATGGAACCAAACTTTGAAGCAAAAGAAAATAAAATTTACCAGAGCTATACTTCTACTGAAGGACATGATGCAAGATACACGGATTGTGATGAGGGTGGTTGGTGTTAAAAAGTGTTTCGTGGTGCCAGATTCCGCAAAGGATCTGGCACCATTTCTATAAGCAGTTAGGCAAACCACTTGCACTATATTTTGTAAACATGAGAAAATATAAGCAGAAAGTGGACATCATCTCTTGTTATCTGAATATACTATCCTAATCTTATTTCTGAAAGATAAGGTGATGATCATGATGGAACTTGACGAGAAGGTAATCATTGTTGAAGGAACAACCGACAAGCGGAAAGTAAAAGACATTATTAAAGAACCGATTGAAATAATTTGCACGAATGGAACGATCAGCATCACGAAGATGGACGAACTCATCGACGAGCTGTTTGAAAGGGATGTTTACATCCTTGTTGATGCTGATGATGCAGGGGAGAAATTACGTAAACAGTTTAAACGGGAATTCCCCGAAGCCGAACACCTATACATTGATAGGATGTATAAGGAAGTGGCCGCTGCGCCGGGGTATCATCTGGCATCCGTTCTTATCGGTGCAAATATCGATGTGCATAAAGAATATCTTGGAAAAAGGATGATTTAGATTTGATGGAGGTAAGCAGTACCGAGGCATTGCACCAATGTATTACAGACCATACGTTAGAAGCCGTTTACCTATATACACCAATGTGTGGTACCTGTCAGGTAGCGGGTAAAATGATAGACGTAGTGGAGAAACTGCCCCAGTCGTTTCATTTTGCGAAAGCTAACTTGAATTACCTGCCCCAATTCGCGGAAGAGCTATCTATTGAGAGTGTCCCCTGCCTCCTTTTGTTTAAGGACGGAGAGGAAATGGAGAGGATTTATGCCTTTCAATCCGTGCCATACCTATATGAGACATTAAACAAAATCTCAATAAGTTAGATGGAAAAGAGGCCTGAGAAGGTCTTTTTTTAATGGAATTTAATTTTCTTTCTACAAACGCGGACATATTTCTCGGGAAATGTTGCGAATCCCATCATTTTTTGACTGGTCATCATCCAAATTCTTACTGTTCGACAAAATCGATCTCTCCCTTCAAAACATGTCGAGAATGTATAAGAGGGAAAAATACCTGAAAGTGGAATTAATTATATATAGAAGTATCATTGGGAGGGTATTCATGCGAATATATTTAGAGGAATTAGTAGATCAGTGTCACTCCAGGTATCACTTACGACTCTTGTTTCCGGACAGCCCATTCATTCTTCATTTTCATTGTGGAAATGATATTTATGGAATATCCATTTCCAGCAGTGGTTGTGTTGTGCTGGATGATGTGTTTGGAGAATCCCATTTTGTCATTGAAGGAGAAAAGGTGGGGATGGTTGATTTGCTTACAGGGGAAGAGCGATTGTCCCAACTGATTGAAAGCGGTACCCTGGAGGTAAGGGGAGGATATCGCCCACTATTATTTGTAGAATCCGTTCTTTGGCTTACAAGATCAAGGGCAAAAGAAACAGTACAAGTATGAAAAAATAAAAAAGAATTGACATATTTCTATAACCGATGATAGAATCTCTCTTGTAGCAAATTTTCAGAGTCTTTAACAATTCAAAAAAATTAAATAATCGATACTTTACTCTTATTTAGAGAGGTGGAGGGACGTGCCCTATGAAGCCCGGCAACCATCAATGAAAATTGAAATGGTGCCAATTCACTCAAAGCATTTGCTTTGAAAGATGAGAGAAAGGATAGTCCTATATATGATTATGCCTTTCTGCTTATCGCAGGAAGGCATTTTTTATTTTATGTGAAATGGATTCTGAATTGCCAGGTATGTGTAAACATAACCCTGATTAAAAAGGTCGTTTTACTCAGAAAGAAGGTGGAGACAACATGATTACGATATCAGATGTGAAAAAGATCTTTCATTCTAAATCAGGGCCGATTTCTGCCGTCGACGGCGTCAATATCGAAATCGCCGATGGAGAAATTTTTGGTGTGATTGGCTATAGTGGAGCAGGGAAAAGTACCCTGATTAGGATGCTCAATGGACTTGAGGTTCCGACAAAAGGAATAGTGGATGTGAATGGACAGCTCGTTTCCAAAGTAAAAGGGAAAAAGCTTCGAGAGGCGAGACAGTCAATAGGCATGATTTTCCAACATTTTAATCTCCTATGGTCCCGAACCGTTTTAGAAAATATTCAATTTCCATTAGAAATTGCCGGAGTTGCAAAAAAGGAGAGAGTCCGCAGAGCCACCGAATTATTGGAACTGGTTGGTTTACATGGAAGAGGCGACGCCTACCCGTCTCAGTTGAGCGGCGGACAGAAGCAAAGGGTTGGGATTGCAAGGTCCCTTGCGAATAACCCCAGTGTCCTACTATGTGATGAAGCGACTTCTGCATTAGATCCGCAAACAACCGATTCTATTCTTGATTTATTGGTGGACATTAATAAACGCTTAGGTCTGACCATCGTCCTGATCACCCATGAAATGCATGTGATCAAAAAGATTTGTCATCGTGTGGCGGTTATGGAACAAGGGAAAGTGGTAGAGCTGGGAGACGTCCTTGAAGTGTTCCGGAATCCTAAAGAGCAGGTGACAAAGCGATTTGTGAGAGAAGTATCTCAAGTCGATGAAACGGGTGAAACGTTGGATCACCTTTTAGCTCAGTATCCAGACGGGAAAGTGCTGAAATTCACATTTGTGGGTGAATCGACAGAGCAACCGCTCATTACCGGCTTGATCCGAAGATTCGACCTGGATGTCAATATCCTTCAAGGACAAATTTCCCAAACGCAAAAAGGGGCATACGGCACATTATTTGTCCATCTTGATGGAAAAGAAGAGACCATTCAGGCAGCCATTGCGTTCGCGGAGGAACAGATGGTCAAGGTGGAGGTGCACGGAGGATGATGGAAAATTTATTCCCTAATGTAGATTGGGTAAAGATGTGGGAAGCCACTACGGAAACTCTTTACATGACGGGCATGTCCGTACTGATTACATTTGTATTAGGCTTGGTTCTCGGGATACTGCTCTTTCTTACTTCTAAGGAGAATTTATGGGAAAACAAACTCACTTATACGGTAACCAGTGCAGTAGTCAATGTGTTTCGCTCGATCCCGTTCATTATCCTGATTGTATTATTGATTCCATTTACAAAATTTTTATTGGATACCATCCGTGGGGCCAACGCTGCACTCCCCGCATTAATTATCGGTGCTGCTCCATTTTATGCACGGATGGTTGAAATCGCCTTAAGAGAAGTGAACAAAGGTGTCATTGAAGCGGCTAAAGCAATGGGAGCAAGAACAAGCACGATTATCTGGAAAGTGCTTATTCCCGAATCTCTTCCGGCTTTGATCTCAGGGATAACCGTAACGGCGATTGCCCTTGTCGGATATACAGCCATGGCGGGTGTCATCGGTGCAGGAGGTTTAGGGAACTTAGCCTATCTGGATGGATTTCAACGAAGCAGGGAAGATGTAACCCTTGCCGCAACCATCATGATTTTACTCATTGTGTTTTTGATTCAAATTATTGGTGATTTCTTTACAAATAAATTAGATAAACGATAAGAGGAGAGAATGATTATGAAAAAATGGTTAGCAGGAATGGTAGCAGCAACAAGTATCTTTGGTTTAGCAGCATGTGGGAGTGATTCAGGATCAGGAAGCAGCGACGAGAAGGAGTTAGTGGTAGGAGCATCAAATGTTCCTCATGCAGAAATCCTTGAAAAAGTTAAGCCGATTCTGGAAGAAGAAGGAATCGACCTGCAAATCGAAACGTATCAAGACTATATCCTTCCAAATAAAGACTTGGATAATGGTGATTTGGATGCGAACTATTTCCAAACCGTACCTTATATGGATTTGCAAATGAAAGAGAACGAATATGATTTCGTCAATGCGGGAGGAATTCATATTGAGCCAATCGGTGTATACTCCAAAAAATACAAATCTCTTGAGGATCTCCCTGAAGGTGCGACGATCTTAATGAGCAACTCCGTATCCGATCATGGACGGATTCTTACATTATTGGAGAAAAAGGGTCTGATCACGTTGAAGGATGGAGTGGAAAATACACAGGCGCAACTGGAAGACATCGAAGAAAACCCAAAAAACCTGAAATTTGATTATGAGTATGAAGCGGCTCTTCTTCCACAAATGTATGAAAACGAAGAAGGTGACGCGGTAGTAATTAACTCAAACTATGCCATTGATGCAGGCTTGAAGCCTCTGGAAGACTCTATTGCCATTGAAGATAGCAACTCGCCTTATGTGAATGTGATTGCTGTGAACAAAGGTGATGAAAAGAAAGAGGAAGTAAAAGCGTTGGTTGAAGCACTGCGCTCGAAAGAAATCCAGGACTTCATCAATGAAGAATGGGATGGGGCAGTAGTTCCGGTAACTGAATAAAAAAGCTCACTTTGCAGAGTTCATTGTATCAATAAAGGAACTGCCAAGACTTTATCAATCAGTGGGTGCTAAATCGTGAAGGGATTTGCTCTGCTTACCGCAGGAGTCTACTAAGTTCCCTTTACCGTCTAAAACGAGATTTGTTCTTCTGATTTTTGTAGTATGAATATCCATTTGAGAAGCTAATATTAACCGCTCACAAATTTCGGGATACTGGTGAATATTTTTCTAATTAATAAGCACAGGCTCGGTAAGTTGATTTCCGTTCCAGGTGCTCGACTCCTGCGGGAAATACGGGAAAGTTGAGACCCCGCAGGCATGCTTGAGTTGCACCCCTATTGTTGGACACCTCAACCAACACCCTACAACAATGTTTACGAAAAACCCGTTTCCAGATGAAACGGGTTTTTTGTATGATCATTCTGCAATTTTTAACATATTCATTTCCAAATTGGCTCATACTATTTCCGATGAATCTATTTTAGAAATGGAGCTGGATGTAATGCAGATGGAACCAAGAAATACTACAGAAGCGGCCCTTCATGACTATAAAATGGGACTTGGAATTTTCACTGAAAAAATGCCTGAGCTTGCAGAGCAATATAATACGTTTACAGATCACTGCTTCAGAGAAGGAGTTCTCTCCAAAAAAGAGAAGCAGTTGATTGCACTTGGAATCAGCCTATATTCCCAGGATGAATATTGTATCATCTATCATACAAAAGGCTGCCTGGATCAAGGGTGCTCAGAAGAGGAAATACTGGAGGCAATCGGCGTGACAGCTGCATTCGGTGGCGGAGCAGTCATGAGCCAGGCAGTGACATTGGTACAGCAGTCGATTCAGGATTTGAATCAATTAAAGCAATAAAAGCAAGGAGTCAGGTCGAGAGGGAGAAATCCTTCTCTTTTTTGTGAGGAAGGTTTTAGAGAACCTTCTTGTATGTATGAATATACGTTCGAACTAATTAAATTTCACCGTCGACCTATTATTTGGCAGTATAATGGCGGAATTTTGTGAAAACTTAAGGGTAGCTCCCGGGAATCAGGCTGAAGGATAAATTTCAGAAAAAATGCTGAAATACCGGTTTTGTCTTGTGAACGAGGGGGTAGTATAGTTGTAAAGTAATTAAAAAACCGAAAGGAATGATTGATTATCGACTCTCTTGATAGTATCTCGTACACAAGTGAAATGGAGAAAGCAATGCATGGAGCCCATGGGATTGGTTATGAGGTGTACAAACGAAAGCATGATGTCAGGATGCAAGTAGAGAAGAAAAGAGAGCAGGACTATAAAGAAAGCCGAAGAATGATTGCAGCACTTGATCGCAGGGTGCACGCTAACATATAATAAGGAAGAAAAAAGAAAACCAGTGTAGACGATGCACTGGTTTTTTATTTTTTTAGAAGTAAAATTTGTGGTCATTTTAGGAAGATCAGACTTTGAAAATTGATTGGAGCGGAAGGTGCTCGACTCCTGCGGGAAATGCTGGACAGGTGAGACCCCGCAGGGCGAAGCCTGAGGAGGCTCACCGCCAGCCCCGCGGAAAGCGAGCACCTGCAGCGGAAATCAAACCACTCGCTATATGAAAAGCAAAAGTTCTCACATAGTCTACTTAAGAAAAACAGGTCTTAGACAACCTACATTTTCCCACCAGTTTTGGCCAACAATAGAAAGGGATTCTATCGTTCTTGTTAACATGAACTGACAACCTGAAAAAGTTGATAATAGCTTTTATTTGTTATAAGATTGTAATGAGAATAAATTGAGAATGATTAAAGAATTATATTCTTAAATTCATTATAAAGTCACGGAGGTAAATACACATGGCAGGTTCTACTTTAACAATTAAAGATCTTCATGTTGAGATTGAAGGAAAGGAAATCCTGAAAGGGGTTAACCTTGAAATTAAAGGTGGAGAGATCCACGCAGTAATGGGACCAAATGGTACAGGTAAATCAACTTTATCTTCTGCTATTATGGGGCATCCAAAGTATGAAGTGACAAAAGGAAGCATTCACTTCGACGGGGAAGATGTCCTTGAAATGGAAGTGGATGAGCGCGCCAGGGTGGGCCTATTCCTTGCAATGCAGTATCCAAGTGAAATCAGCGGTGTAACGAACGCAGACTTCTTACGTTCAGCAATTAATAGCCGTCGCGAAGAAGGCGAAGAAATTTCTCTTATGAAATTTATCCGCAAGATGGATTCTGAAATGGAATACCTTGAGATGGATCCGGATATGGCTCAACGTTACCTAAACGAAGGATTCTCAGGCGGAGAGAAGAAACGTAATGAAATCCTTCAACTAATGTTGATCCAACCAAAGATCGCCATTCTTGATGAGATTGATTCAGGTCTTGATATCGATGCACTTAAAGTTGTATCTAAAGGAATCAACAAAATGCGTGGGGAAGATTTCGGTTGCTTAATCATCACTCACTATCAACGCCTTCTTAACTACATCACACCTGATCACGTTCACGTTATGATGCAGGGACGCATTGTGAAATCAGGCGGCGAAGAATTAGCGCAGCGCCTTGAAGCAGAAGGATATGACTGGATTAAAGAAGAGCTGGGAATCAAAGACGAAACTGTTGGCCAAGAAGCGTAAGTGTTAGGGGGATGAAAATGACTGTAGAAACGAAACTACCAGTAGAACAAGACTATGTCAGCTCCTACTCAAAACAACTTGGAGAGCCGGAATGGTTAACAACCCTTCGAACAGATGCCTTTGATAAAGTAAAGGATCTAAGCCTTCCAGTTGCTGATAAAACGAAAATCACAAATTGGAATTTCACTCAATTCCAAAAACACACAGTGGATAGTGATACGTTCTCATCATTGAGTGAGCTGCCGGATGAAGTGAAAGCATTAGTTGATTTAGAAAGCAAGGATCAAAGTCTTTATATCCAACGAAATAATACACCTGCTTTTCTTTCTCTTTCGAACGAATTAAAAGACAATGGTGTTATTTTTACGGATATTTTTACAGCTGTGAAAGACCACAGTGAACTTGTACAGAAGTACTTCATGACTGAAGGCGTGAAAACGGATGAGCATAAGCTTACGGCCCTTCATGCAGCACTGATGAACGGAGGAGCATTCCTCTACATTCCTAAGAGTGTGGAACTCTCTCAACCGATTCAAGCGGTTTACGTGCACGACAACGCCGAAGTGGCTATGTTCAACCATGTATTGGTTGTCGCAGAAGATAACAGCTCTGTCACATATGTTGAGAACTATATCTCTACCGCTGATGTAGAAGATGGAGTATACAATATCGTAACTGAAGTCCTGGCAAAAAATAATGCAAAAGTTGCTTATGGTGCAGTGGATAACTTATCAAGCGGCTTGACAACCTATGTAAATCGTCGTGGTGTAGCTGAAAGAGATGCACGCATCGAGTGGGCTTTAGGATTGATGAACGACGGTGATACCGTTTCTGAAAACGTAACAAACCTTATGGGTGATGGATCATATGGTGATACGAAAACCGTAGTCGTAGGACGTGGGAAACAAAAACAAAACTTCACAACGAAGGTTGTGCACTACGGGAAGAATTCTGAAGGATACATCCTTAAGCATGGCGTCATGAAGGACGAATCATCTTCTATCTTCAATGGTATCGGCAAGATCGAACATGGTGCTTCCAAATCAAACGCAGAGCAGGAGTCCCGCGTATTGATGCTTAGTGAAAAGGCACGTGGAGATGCAAATCCGATCCTTCTGATTGACGAAGATGATGTAACGGCGGGACACGCAGCATCCGTAGGTCGAGTAGATCCACTACAACTGTACTATCTTATGAGTCGTGGAATCCCGCAAAAAGAAGCAGAACGCCTTGTTATTCACGGATTCTTAGCTCCAGTGGTAAAACAATTACCAATCGAGGGAGTTAAGAAGCAACTTGTTGAGGTTATTGAAAGGAAAGTAAACTAATGGATGTAAAAGAGATTCGTAAACAATTTCCGATTCTCGACCAGGAAGTAAATGGCCATCCGCTTGTTTATCTTGATAGTGCCGCAACATCTCAAAAACCTGTTTCTGTTATTGAAGCGGTTAACGATTATTACCGTGGATACAACTCGAATGTTCACCGAGGTGTTCATACCCTTGGGACGAGAGCGACAGACGGTTATGAAGGAGCTCGTGAAAAGGTCCGCAATTTCATTAACGCTTCCTCCACCCAGGAAGTGATTTTCACCCGTGGAACGACCACCGCGATCAATACCGTCGCAGCAAGCTATGGTCGGGCAAATCTTTCCGAAGGTGACGAAATTGTAATTACTCATATGGAGCATCACAGTAATATCATTCCTTGGCAGCAGCTGGCCAAAGAAACCGGAGCTACGTTAAAATACGTTCCACTTCAAGAAGATGGAACGATTGCCATCGAGGATGTAAGGGAGACTGTTACACCTCAAACGAAGATCGTTTCCATCATGATGGTTTCAAACGTACTCGGTACGATGAATCCAATCAAGGAAATTACCAGGATTGCTCATGAAAATGATGCAGTCATGGTCGTTGACGGAGCACAGGCTGCTCCACATATGAAAGTCGACGTACAAGATCTTGACTGCGATTTCTTTGCTTTTTCAGGTCATAAAATGGTTGGCCCAACAGGAATCGGAGTACTTTACGGTAAGAAAAAACACCTGAACAAAATGGAACCGGTGGAATTTGGTGGAGAGATGATCGACTTTGTCGGACTTCAGGAATCCACATGGAAAGAGCTTCCGTGGAAATTCGAAGGGGGCACACCGATTATCGCAGGTGCCATCGGGCTTGGTGCTGCCATCGACTTTTTGGAGCAAGTCGGTCTTCATCATATTGAAGAGCATGAACATAAGCTTGCCGCTTATGCTTTGAGTAAGATGAACGAAGTGGAAGGCATGACGATCTTCGGACCAAGTGATCCAGGGAAGCGTGCGGGTATTGTGACATTCAACATAGATGATGTTCATCCACATGATGTGGCAACCGTACTTGATGCTGAAGGAATTGCCGTCCGCGCAGGTCATCACTGTGCACAGCCGCTGATGAAGTGGTTAAATGTATCCGCAACAGCACGCGCCAGCTTCTATCTATATAATACAGAAGAAGATATTGATAAACTTGTTGCCGGCCTGGTGAAGACAAAGGAGTTTTTCAGCGATGTCTTTTAATAATTTAGATCAGTTATATCGACAAGTCATTATGGATCATTATAAGAATCCACGTAACAAAGGTTCTTTAGAAGATGGCAGCTTTACCATCGATATGAATAACCCTACGTGTGGAGATCGTATTCACCTGACGTTGAAGGTTGAAGACGGTGTCGTCCAGGATGCAAAGTTTGATGGAGAAGGTTGTTCGATTTCAATGGCTTCTGCTTCTATGATGACACAGGCTGTAAAGGGGAAGGATATTGAAAAGGCCCTTAAGCTTTCCAAAATCTTCTCTGATATGATGCAAGGCAATGACTATGACGACGATGTGGATTTAGGAGATATTGAAGCATTACAAGGAGTCGCTAAATTCCCGGCACGCATTAAATGTGCGACACTAGCCTGGAAAGCGATGGAAAAAGGAGTACAGGAAGAAGAGCAGGAATAAGCTCTTCTCCTACTCTAATTAAGAATGGAGGAATCAACATGGCAAAGAAAATGCCTGAGATCGGAGATTATAAATACGGTTTTAGCGATAAAGACGTATCGATTTTCCGTTCTAAACGTGGTTTGACGAGAGAAATCGTTGAAGAAATTTCTCGTATGAAAGATGAGCCTAAGTGGATGCTTGATTTCCGTTTGAAGTCACTGGAGCATTTTTATAATATGTCTATGCCTCAATGGGGCGGAGACATGCAGGAACTGAACTTTGATGAGATCACATACTATGTGAAGCCTTCTGAAAGATCAGAACGCAGCTGGGATGAAGTACCTGAAGAGATCAAACAGACGTTTGATAAACTAGGTATTCCGGAAGCTGAGCAAAAGTATCTTGCAGGGGTTTCTGCTCAATATGAGTCAGAGGTTGTATACCACAACATGCAATCGGATCTTGAAGACATGGGGATTGTTTTCAAAGACACAGATTCTGCTTTGAAAGAAAATGAAGAGCTTTTCCGTGAGCACTGGGCGAAGGTTATTCCTCCTACGGATAACAAATTTGCTGCCCTTAACTCAGCGGTTTGGTCCGGTGGATCTTTCATCTATGTTCCTAAAGGAATCAAGGTGGATACACCACTTCAAGCTTATTTCCGTATTAACTCAGAAAACATGGGTCAATTCGAGCGTACGCTGATCATCGTAGACGAAGGCGCAAGTGTTCATTATGTAGAGGGTTGTACAGCACCGGTTTACACAACAAATTCACTTCACTCTGCAGTCGTTGAAATCATTATCAAGAAAGATGCGTACTGCCGTTATACGACGATTCAAAACTGGGCGAACAACGTGTTCAACCTTGTTACGAAGCGTGCGGTATGTGAAGCGAACGCAACGATGGAATGGGTAGATGGAAACATCGGTTCGAAATTAACGATGAAATATCCTGCTGTCATCCTTAAAGGGGAAGGTGCCCGTGGTATGACGCTTTCCATCGCTTTAGCAGGTAAAGGTCAGCACCAGGATGCCGGAGCGAAAATGATTCACCTGGCACCTAACACCTCTTCTACTATCGTTTCGAAGTCTATTTCCAAGCATGGTGGTAAAGTTACGTACCGTGGAATTGTACACTTTGGACGTAAAGCGGAAGGCGCACGCTCCAATATTGAGTGCGATACGCTGATTATGGATAATCAGTCGACTTCTGATACGATCCCTTACAACGAAATTCTGAACGATAATATCTCGTTAGAACACGAAGCGAAGGTTTCAAAAGTATCAGAAGAACAATTATTCTACCTAATGAGCCGCGGTATTTCAGAAGAAGAAGCAACAGAAATGATCGTAATGGGCTTCATCGAGCCATTTACGAAAGAACTTCCTATGGAATACGCAGTTGAAATGAACCGCCTGATCAAGTTCGAAATGGAAGGTTCAATCGGATAATATATCCTTAAAACTCCCCTGATGCTTCATCAGGGGAGTTTTTTTATCCTAAAAAACCACGATTCTTTCTACATGAAACCTAACATAAGAATTTCCATTTCCCTTATGATAAAATGGACATGTTCATAATAAAGTGGGTGATTGCGGATGATATACATAGGTGTAACAGGCTGGGGAGATCATGATACCCTTTATGAAAATGTTTCCCCAAGAGACAAACTAAAAGAATATGGTGCACATTTTCCCATCGTCGAGGTAGACACAACTTTTTACGCCGTTCAGCCTATTCGAAATGCTGAAAAATGGGTGAGGGAAACGCCGGAAGACTTTTCTTTTATTGTGAAAGCCTACCAGGGAATGACAGGACATCAGCGGGGAGAGATACCCTTTGATTCAAGGGACGAAATGTTCAAAGCATTTAAAGATTCCCTTACCCCGTACATAGAAGCAGGAAAACTGGCGATGGTCCTTCTTCAGTTCCCTCCATGGTACGATTGTAAAAAGGAGAATGTCGACTATATCCGGTATTGCAGGGAGCAATTGAAAGATTTGCCTCTATCACTGGAGTTCCGGCATCAAAGCTGGTTCAGGCCGCAATTTCGGGACAAGACCTTAACCTTTATGAAAAAGGAAGAATGGATCCACAGCATTTGTGATGAACCTCAAGCAGGCGAGGGGTCGGTGCCCCGTGTGTTGGAGGCCACTCACAAGAAGGCGACACTTATACGTTTTCACGGCAGGAATCTGTATGGATGGAATAAACCAAATGGTGAGAATTGGCGCGAGGTACGCTATTTATATCGTTATAATCGTGCTGAGCTGGAAGAATGGATCCCCCATATTCATCATTTGCACAAAGCTTCTGAGGATATTTATATTCTCTTTAACAATAATTCAGGTGGAGACGCGGCTGATAACGCGAAAGACCTGATTGATTTATTGGGACTTGAGTATGGTGGGCTTGCCCCAAAACAACTAGATTTATTTTAGCTGACAGGAGATGAAAGCCCGATGGAGTGGATTGTTCTTCTATCAATTGGTCTTTTAGCAGGAGCAATAGGTGCCCTGGTAGGTTTAGGCGGGGGTGTGATCGTTGTACCTGCCTTGATCTATTTTGGTTCATATACAAGCTTGATAGATGGGATGAACCCCCAGACCGCGGTGGGGACTTCTTTAGTCATTATGATCTTCACAGGGTTATCCTCCACCCTTGCGTACTTAAAGCACAAAACCGTCGATTATAAAAGCGGTTTGATTTTCTTTGCAGGGAGCGGACCGGGTTCCATAGTGGGTGCTTGGGTGAACAAAGGGTTAAATATGGAAAGCTTTAATCTTTATTTCGGTATTTTTATGATATTGATCGCAGTCATTCTAATGGTTCGGAACAAATTAAAGCCCATTGAAAAATTCAGGAATGCTTCTTTTCAACGGGAGTTCATTGATCCGAGTGGAGAAACTTTCCGATACGGATACCCTCCTTTATTAGGTGGAGCCATTGCCTTTGTCGTCGGATTTACATCCGGCCTGTTCGGCATTGGCGGAGGGTCATTGATGGTCCCTGCCATGATTCTGATCTTCCTGTTTCCACCCCATGTGGCTGTGGCAACGTCCATGTTTATGATTTTTTTATCGGCAATGGTGAGCTCGGGGACACACGTCCTGTTTGGGAATGTGAAATGGCTTTATGCTCTGGCTCTCATTCCCGGAGCCTGGATCGGGGCGAAACTCGGAGCATATGTCAATACGAAACTCGAGTCAAAGGTATTGGTGAGTGTATTGCGCATCATTTTAATAATAATTGGAATTCGATTGATTTATCAAGGAATGACAGGATGAGGATGACATACCTCCAATAGGAGTGAACGATTTATGAGAGAAACCATTCATATATATCATACGAACGATCTTCACAGTCATTTTGAGCATTGGCCCAGAATAAGAGACTTTTTGAAGCAGAGAAAAAAGCAACATGTAAGGAAAGGGGAACCTGTGTATCTTTTCGATATCGGGGATCATGTGGACCGCTCTCATCCATTGAGTGAAGCGACGTTAGGGAAAGGGAATGTTGAATTATTAAATGAAGCCGGATTTGATGCCGTCACCATTGGAAACAATGAAGGAATCACATTGGATTATGATGATTTAAATCGTCTATATGATGGAGCCCGATTTGATGTGATTGTAGGGAACCTGTTGAATCGAACTTCCCGCCGTCCTAGTTGGTTGGAAACGCAACGGATTTATCAGACCGGCAGTGGCATGAGAATCGGGGTCATTGGTTTAACCGCCTACTTCAAACCCTTTTACGAAGCCCTCGGCTGGAACATCACCCCCCCAATGGAGGAACTGGAGATATTAGTTCGAGAGCTTCATCCCCACGTGGACATTATGATCCTCCTTTCCCATTTAGGAATCAGGGATGATGAGATGATCGGGGAGCAATTCCCGGAAATAGACGTTATTCTAGGCGCTCATACCCACCATGTTTTACCTAGTGGGAAAGAGGTGAACGGCACCATGCTGGGTGCTGCAGGAAAATATGGTCACTTTGTCGGCCATATGATGATTGAGGTGGATACTGCCACTAAACAAATTGTAAACAAAAGGGCACTCCTTTATGATCAGGATGAACTCCCCTCTGTTGATAAGGAGGAGGAAGAAATAGAGCAATGGATCAGGAAAGGGGAGGAGTTATTAAAGCATGAAATAACACAGCTGACAAGTTCCTACCTTGTTGATTGGTATCAGCCATCCACCCTTCCTGAATTGCTTAGTGATGCTCTTTTAGAGTGGTGCGGGGCTGATTGCGGTTTCCTAAATTCAGGTCTTCTTATGGATGGACTTCATGAAGGAGTGGTGACCAGGCAGGATTTGCATCGAATCCTTCCCCACCCCATTAACCCTTGCATGATCCGGATGAAGGGAGCTGAGCTGAAAGAAATCATTAAGCAGACTCTTAATGAAGACTGGCCACATCTTGAAGTGAAAGGACTTGGCTTCAGGGGGAAAGTGATGGGGAGTTTCGTATATTCGAATATTCATTTCAAAGATCATAATATCTTCATTGGTAACGGTCTGATCGAGTCTGAAAAAATGTACACCCTTGCCCTGCCGGATATGTTCACATTCGGTCATTTCTTTCCAGACCTGCAAAGGCTCGAGAAGAAGTACTTCATGCCGGAGTTTTTACGGGATGTCCTCGAGTGGAAATTAAAAAAGTAAATGTCTCACCGTTTTCTTACTCATAACATACATATGAGTGAAGGGAGCGATAAACATGATGAATGTATCTCCGATTATCATTGGGGGACATACCTTT
Source organism: Rossellomorea arthrocnemi (assembly GCF_904424705.1). Lineage (GTDB taxonomy): Bacteria > Bacillota > Bacilli > Bacillales > Bacillaceae_B > Rossellomorea > Rossellomorea arthrocnemi. The sequence goes on from NZ_CAJGBF010000004.1 coordinate 208,626, forward strand.
ACAGCGATTTCTGTTGAACTTCCAAAAACCAATTTACTCGTCGTGACGAGTGAAAAAGGATATATAATGTGTGGAGCACTTGATGTTGCGCTGCTGAATGAGAAGTTAAAAGACAGGGGAATTATTGCGGGAAGAGCAGTAGGTGTGAAAACCATCGATCAGCTTCTTGATGCCCCATTGGAGTCGATTACCTATGGAGCAGCAAACCTTGGCATCCACACAGGAATGGCCGGCAGAGAGGCACTTTTAAAAATGATATAAAATCGAGAGTGGCCAGTGCTTTTATTAAGAGCAGCTGGTCTTTGTTTTTGTGGAGGAAGAGAGGATTTTCACGGGGAATCGACAAATGGGTTCCTTAACCTTCCTTCTTTCGGCCTTATACAAGGATCTTGAGTAAACAAAAGTGATTCAGGTATGCCTAACTCATGCCATCTCCTCATTCCACATGTCTAACTGAAACCCATAATCTCTTGTAATCCTTCAATATTCTTTCATGAATATATAAAGAAATACACCTTGCAAGATCGTTTTTATCCTTTATAATGGAGATACTAGGAAATTTTGTCGAAAAATGAAAGAATTACACAGGAGAATTCTATGAGGCTTATATCAACACGGGCTTTAAAACCCGGCATGGTTCTAGCTACAACGGTATATAATACGAGAGGTCAAGCTTTGATTCATGATAATGTTCCCATTACAGAACGCATGATTTACAGGCTGCAGGAACTTAGTATTCAGTATGTCTATATTGAAGACTCTCTTTCCAGTGGAATCCATGTAAAGGGGACTGTTTCGAGTAAAGTGAGGCAGCAGGCGGTCCATAATATCCAGATGGCATTTAATCAATTGAGCTCATCGGATACGTCGCCAAGTGTACTTATGATTGAAGATAGTGCCAAGCAATTGAAGCAGGTGATTGATGACGTCCTGTCAGAGGTAAAGGCGAATCAGGATCTTCTCACCATTTTGACAGATGTATTTACATATGACTCCTATATTTTTCATCATTCATTTAATGTCACCTTATATACGCTTTCCATCGGTCTTGAGCTCCAGCTGTCACAGAAGCAGCTCGAGCAGCTCGGGGTGGGGGCAATATTGCATGATATAGGTAAGATGCTCGTGCCGGAAGAGATTCTTCTAAAGCCGGGAAAACTGACAGAAGACGAGTTCTGTGAAATCAAGAAGCATTCTGAGCATGGCTTTGAGATTCTGAGGCAGCTTCATTCAGTGTCCTTGATTATCGCACATTGTGCATATCAGCATCATGAGAGGCTCGATGGCTCCGGTTACCCGAGGGGGATCAAAGGTGAAGAGATTCATCCGTTTGCGAAGATTATCGCAGTGGCCGATGTATTTGACGCTATGACCTCAAATCGGGTGTACAGGAAAGCCATGCTTCCTCATCAGGCATTGGAAGTATTGTATGCAGGGTCGGGATCCCTGTTTGATCCCCAGGTGATCGAGGCCTTTCGTTCTTCGGTCGCGATCTATCCAAACGGTATGATCGTGGAACTGAATGATGGACGGAAAGGAATCGTGACCGATCAAAATAAAGGAGTGACGGACCGGCCGGTAGTCCGGATCATTGAAGAAGATGGTCAAGAGTTACTCTCTCCTTATCCCTTGGATTTAAGTTCGGAATTAGACAAGGTGATTACAGGCTTTGATCCCGATTATGAACCCCAATCTCTTAAGATTTAATAAATTTTTGCGTTAAACCTCCCTTACAATGCATACAAATAGCTTGTAAGGGGGGATTTTTTTGTCAAAGTTTAAAACCTACAAACCCCGAAGAGGAGGTCCGCTGCCTTTTCGACATGTCATGATCATTACGTTTCTGTTTTTTATGATATCAACTGGATTCGGGTTGTGGATCATTAACAAAGGGTTGAAACCGACGCTCCTTGCTTATGCCGAGACACAAACGAGCAGGATTGGAACTCTGGTCATTAACAAGGCGATCAATAAGAAAATTGCCGATGTTCTGGATATTTCGGATATAACCGAAGAAGTAAAGAACTCAGAAGGCGATATTGTTTCATTTAAATACAATACGCAGACAATCAACAGGGTTCAGGCTGAAATTACAAATCTTGTACAGCAGAATCTTCAGGAAGCAGAGGCAGGGAATATTGAAAATCTTGAGTTTCTCACCGAGGTGGAAATTGATGAAGGACAGTCGAAAGCATCGAAGGGCATTACTTATTCGGTTCCCTTGGGTCAGGCAACGAACAACGTATTACTCGGGAACTTAGGACCAAAAATCCCCATACGCTTTCATTCCATTGGTGATGTACGTTCGGATGTGAAAACAACGGTGGAGCAGTTTGGAATCAATAATGCGGTGGTGAAGGTATTTGTGGAGCTTGAAGTAAATGTGCAAATCATCATCCCGTTTGCAACGAAAACTGAAACGATCAAGCAGGATATCCTGGTCGCAATGGGCACCGTTCATTTGGATGTACCGCAGTTTTATAACAATGGTGGAGGGGACTCAAGTCCTTCCATTGAATTTCCCACAAATTAGTCAGGAAAAAAAGTTGTCAAAAGAATGATAGTTTGTTATATTAATAAAGAAAATTTTATATCACACCACATCATCAGTCCGATGGGGTAGAGGCGCAGAGTTCAAGAGTAGGCTGTTTGAGAATGACAACTGTGAGAACAGATGAAAGGGAACTTTTGCCGAAGTAATTATACATGTCGAATGTGTATTTACTGGGGTTATCTTGAAAAAGGATAACACTGTCATTATAGGGAATTTCTATAATGGGGAGCTACAGATCGTGATGGAGCACTTAAATTACTTACTAAGGTAATGATAGCTTCTCTATCGTTGCCTTTTTTTATTATCCTCTGTCATGCTACGATGGTTCCCCCCTATCAAATAGGAGGAGGACACTATGGAAAACACGATTTACTCACTATTACCACCCCTTTTAGCCATTCTTATGGTTATACTCACGAGGCGGGTTCTACTTTCACTTGGAGTAGGAATCGTTGCATCTGCCTTTTTGTTGGCAGACTTCTCAATCACCAAAACAATCAGCTTTATTTGGGACGCCTTCAAAGGCATCTTTGTCGCAGATGGAGGGCTTAACACATGGAATGTCTACATCATTTTCTTCTTACTCATTCTTGGTGTGATCACTGCATTTGTGAACATCTCAGGCGGAAGCCGCGCATTCGGTGAATGGGCGATGAAGCGTGTGAAGACAAGACAGGGCGCACAGCTACTGGCTGCGGTATTAGGTATCATCATTTTTATTGACGACTATTTTAACGCCCTTGCTGTCGGTCAGGTTTCGAGACCCATAACGGACCGTCACAGAATCTCACGTGCGAAATTGGCTTATATCATCGATTCAACATCTGCTCCGATTTGTGTTGTATCCCCGATTTCAAGCTGGGGAGCTTACATTATCGGGATTATCGGTTCCATTCTTACAGCTCACAGTATCACGGAGTATACTGCATTTTCAGCTTTCATACAGATGATCCCGATGAACCTTTATGTATGGGCAGCTGTCTTACTTGTTATCATGGTTGCTTATAAAGGATTGGATTTTGGGAAAATGAAAGAGCATGAGGTACGTGCCCTTGAGACTGGAGATCTTTTTGATCCGGGCAAAGAGATTCCTGGTGAATTGAAAAATGATCTTCCTGTCAGTTCTAAAGGGTCGGTAGGCGACCTTGTATGGCCGATCGTGGCCCTTGTCATCGGGACCGTTTCCATGATGCTTTGGACCGGTTATCAAGCGGTGGGATCCTTTGATTTACTGCCGATTTTTGAAAATACGGATGTTACCAAATCATTATTGTATGGTGGATTATTCGGCCTTGTGATTTCCCTGATCTTCTTCCTTCGCCAAGTCAGCTTGAAAGGAATTGAAGGGAGTGCCATCGGGACAGCCGTAGTGGAAGGAATCAAGTCCATGCTGCCGGCTGTTTACATTCTGATATTTGCGTGGACGATCGTTACTCTTATCGATCAACTGCAAACAGGAACATATCTTGCGGGACTCGTTGAGCAATCCAGCTTACCGATGCAGGCACTGCCGGTCATCTTATTCCTGGTTGCCGGAATCATGGCTTTTTCAACGGGAACATCCTGGGGATCGTTCGGTATTTTACTGCCGATAGCCGGAGAAATCGCTGCATCGACAGACGTAAGTATATTACTCCCTGCCATGGCAGCGGTACTGGCAGGGTCTGTTTTAGGGGACCACTGCTCGCCGATCTCGGATACAACGATCCTTTCTTCTACCGGAGCGGGAAGCAATCATATCGATCACGTGATTACCCAGCTTCCCTATGCGGTCATCGGTGCGGTTGTAGCCGCTATAGGATACCTTGTATTAGGATTCACCGGCAGCACCATTCTTGGGCTCGTAGTAGTCATCATATTAATCATGGCCTTCGCCTTTTTGTTCGGTGAAAAAGCAAAACCTGCATCTGCAGAATAATTAAGAAGGAGACCAGAAGCTGTTTTAGCTTCTGGTTTTTTAATGCAATCATCATGCTGAATTTACCTTCTGATCCCATTGCCTCCCATTCTCCAAAATCCGACAAATTCCTTGTAGTGAAATAGTACTGTCGTGATTTTCTGAAATTCACAATAAATCATTAAAATAAAGCTTTGACAATTGTCCCGGAACTAGCTATACTGACTTTAGATTATAAATAATCTGAAAATATAAAAATTTCAAATACCTTAAAATGGTAGTTGAAAAGAACTAGGGGGGAACAGCATGGAGAATCGTGCACAGTTTGGTACACGAGCAGGATTTATTCTAGCTGCTGTCGGATCAGCAATCGGACTAGGGAACATTTGGCGTTTTCCATCAGTAGCGTATGAAAATGGCGGGGGAGCATTCTTTATTCCTTATTTATTCGCTCTTCTAACAGCAGGAATTCCATTATTAGTACTTGAATTTACAATTGGTCATAAGTACCGTGGTTCAGCACCGTTATCTTATTTCCGTCTTAATAAGAAAACAGAATGGCTTGGCTGGTGGCAGGTATTAATTGCATTCGTCATTTCCACCTATTATGCCGTTATTATTGCATGGGCGATGTCCTACAGTGTATTTTCTTTCAATTTAGGCTGGGGGAAGGATACAGAGACATTCTTATTCAGTGATTATTTAAACCTTACAGTGGATGCAGGTCAGACAGGGAGTGTGGTCCCGGGGGTATTAATCCCGTTGGTCATCGTTTGGGCTGTTACGCTTGGTATTCTTTTCAAGGGTGTAAAGAAAGGAATCGAAGTAGCGAATAAAATCTTTATTCCAGCACTTGTTATTTTATTCTTAATTATTGTTGTTCGCGCTATAACTTTACCTGGTGCGATGGATGGTCTTGAGGCGTTTTTTAAACCGGACTTCAGCAAAATTGCCGATCCGGGTGTATGGGTAGCGGCATATGGACAGATTTTCTTTAGTTTATCCATAGCCTTTGCCATCATGATTACGTACTCCAGTTATCTTCCGAAGAAATCGGATATTACGAACAATGCGTTCATTACAGGATTTAGTAATTCCGGCTTTGAATTGTTGGCAGGTATCGGGGTATTTGCCGCTTTAGGATTTATGGCACAATCACAAGGTGTGGCGGTACAGGATGTAGTTAGTGGCGGCGTGGGGCTCGCGTTTGTAGTCTTCCCGCAGATCATTAACGAATTCCCGGCATTCAACGAAGTATTTGGTTTCTTATTTTTCGCTTCACTGGTCCTTGCCGGTCTGTCATCATTGATTTCCATCTCGGAAACCTATGTAGCAGCTGTCTCTGAGAAATTCGGGATCTCCCGTAACAAGGCAGTGTTATTCGGTGGCGGGCTTTCAGCCATCATCTCGATTCTATTTGCGACACAGGGCGGACTATTGTTCCTTGATGTGGCGGATTACTTCATTAACCAATTTGGAGTGGCGTTTGTAGGATTAGTGGAGGTAGTTGTAATCGCCTGGTTCCTGCGTAAGTTGGGTGCATTCCAATCCCATGCGAATGGAATCTCGGATATTCGTCTTGGTGCCTGGTGGAAAGTATGTTTAGGGGTCATCACACCAATCGTTCTTGGGTGGATGATGTTCGGCTTATTCAAAATGAATTTACTAAAAGAATTTGAAACAGAAACAGGCAACTACGAAGGATATTCTGATGCTTTCATTCTTTACAGTGGCTGGTTTGTAGCTGCCTTTGCCATTATCGTGGGAGTGGCCTTCGGGTTTAAACGCTGGCATGCCAAAACAGACGCAGACAGCTATAAGGAGGTAAGCTAACATGACTGGTAGTGCAATTGCAATGATGGTTGTAGGAATGGTCATCATCTGGGGTGGATTAGCAGCAAGTATTATGAACGCTGTTTCTAAATCGAAAAAACAAGTATAAAGGAAGAAGCAGACGATGGATGTCCATTGTCTGCTTTTTTAATGTTTCTTGCTTTTGATTCTGTCCTGCCGTTCCCACATCCTTAAGTGAGGATATGGATCAAACGACCATTCTGTCAAGCCATTATCCTTATACATTCCATAATGCAAGTGTGGAGGGAATTTCCCTGATGTCCCAGGAGGTCCGTATCCTGAACTTCCGACACCGCCAATGACCATTCCCGGTTCAACGACTTGTCCTACATGAAGATCTTTGGCGAAACCACTTAAGTGGGCAAAGTAATGATACGTATTATTAATGTCCCGTATTCCGATACGCCAGCCTCCATAACGGTTCCACCCTTTCATCTCGATGATTCCATAAGACGTCGCCCTGACTGGAACACCGTAATCAGCGAAGAGGTCAGTTCCTTCATGGATCCGTCTTCCGCCCCAACCCCGGGCATCTCCCCATGTGTTTCTGTAACTATAGTTAAACCTTAAGGGGAGTGGGAAGGCTTTTTGATTGAGATGAATTGTTCCGTATTGTTTATAGATTTTTGCAATCCCCATAATAATACTGACGGTTTTATCCCGTTTGTAATAATCCCAAAGGGCAAGCTTGAAATTGTCCCGGTCGATTCCATACCGTAATATAAAATCCGACAAAGCCGCAAGAATATCTTCATCACTTTTCAGGCTTGCTTTTCCATCATGATCTCCGTCCCGACCTGTTCCATTGAATAGAGCAATCGTTTCGGGATTGTCATCATCTGAGTGAGGATTCAGAGGGCCGACCCACTTTTCAGGCTCCATATAAATCGAGATAAGAGAGGATGGCTTTTCCCTGTCCTTACGGGCAAAACGGAGACTGCGTTCATACTGATCAATGGCAGCTAAGTAATACCAGGGAATGTGTGTCAAAGCCTCGCTCTTTTGAAATAATTCCATTCGTTTGGTGTGTATTTGTTCGTCTGATTGTTTTTCTACTGCAAATCCCTGACAAGGACTTATCGCAAAGAAAACCACAATGGCCAAGACCAATCGTTTGTACAAAATAATCCCTCCATTTTTAGGGGCCTATATGTAGTTTGTATCGTTCACCGTGATTCATAATCATCAATAAATGGTAATAGGGTATCACATGCTTGTTTTCACTTTTTTAGTATGATAAAGTGACAAAAGAAGTATATTGATGATGGCTTTTTTTACATAGGATGAACGATCAAGATAGCGTTTCACTCTTTGCCTAAGTCAGAATTATTTAGGATTGGAGATGAGGGGTATGAGCAAGAAAGATGAACACATTCGTAAACCGGATTGGCTTAAGATTAAGCTGAATACGAACGATAATTATATGGGCTTAAAAAAAATGATGCGTGAAAACAACCTTCATACAGTATGTGAAGAGGCACGTTGTCCTAATATTCATGAGTGCTGGGGAACGAGACGTACGGCTACATTCATGATCCTTGGGGACATTTGCACACGTGCCTGTCGTTTCTGTGCCGTTAAAACAGGCCTTCCCACTGAACTGGACCTGAAAGAACCGGAACGCGTTGCGGATTCCGTACAATTAATGAATTTAAAGCACGTCGTGATTACGGCGGTCGCCCGTGATGATTTAAAAGACGGAGGTTCACAAGTTTTTGCTGAAACCGTCCGCGCCATCCGTCGTAAGAGCCCGTTCACATCAATCGAAGTATTGCCTTCTGATATGGGTGGGGTCTTCGATAATATTAAGACATTGATGGATGCTAAACCTGATATCATGAACTATAATGTCGAAACTGTCCGTCGCCTGACTCCAAGGGTTCGTGCACGTGCAACTTACGATCGTACATTGGAATTCCTGCGCCGTGCGAAGGAGTTGAATCCGGATATCCCTACGAAGTCGAGTATCATGGTCGGTCTTGGGGAAACGAAGGAAGAAATTCTGGAAACGATGGATGATTTACGTGCCAATCATGTTGATATCGTGACATTAGGTCAATATCTGCAACCATCTAAGAAGCACTTGAAGGTTCAAAAATATTATCATCCTGATGAGTTTGCTGAGTTGCGAGAAGCAGCGATGGAAAAAGGCTTCAGTCACTGTGAAGCGGGTCCTCTCGTTCGTTCTTCTTATCATGCTGATGAGCAAGTGAACGCAGCTGCGAAAGCAAGACAAGCTAAAGGTGAGCAAGAAGTTCAAAAAGCGTAATTTCACATACAACACAAAAGGACTGAACTGAAGGAGGAGCTCTCTAACAGTCAGTCCTTTTTGTAGCAGATGTGAGGTAGTGTTGTATTCTGCTTCCGCTTTTCTTGTTTTTAGCTCCGCCGGCTAGGCCCTCGAGGTCATAAGCTAAATCTGGCAAAAAGGCAAAGTACGCCTTTCCGCCAGATTCATCTTATGCTTGTCGGGCCTGAACGAGCCGGCTACGCTTTTCTGTTGTCCAGCTCCGGCGGGTAGAGGCTCGAGGTCATAAGTCAAGAATGCCAAAAAGGCAAAAAGCGCCTTTCCGGCATTCTCGTCTTATGCTTGTCGCCTCTGACCAACCCGCCTACGCTTTTCTTGTTGTCCAGCTCCGGCGGGTAGGCCCTCGAGGTCATAAGTCAAATCAACCAAAAAGGCAAAAAACGCCTTTCCGGTTGATTCGCCTTATGCTTGTCGGGCCTGACCAACCCGCCTGCGCTTTTCGGGTTGTCCAGCTCCGCCGGCTAGGCCCTCGAGGTTATAAGTTAAATCTGGCAAAAAGGCAAAGTACGCCTTTCCGCCAGATTCATCTTATGCTTGTCGGGCCTGAACGAGCCGCCTGCGCTTTTCTTTACTCAGTATAGTCATTGCGTTTTTGACGGTCCATGTTGATTTTGTGGGTGTCGTCGTCACGCATTTCGTATTGATCCGATGTCATTTCACCGTTGGCATTTTCACCTGAATCCACGTTTCTTCCTTGTGGGGAGTCCTGGAGCATAAGGTTTATGGTGTCATCAATGGCTGTGTTCGCATTTTTGCTGTCACTATCCATTTTTGCCAGGTTTTCGACATTTCTCATTAAAGCTTTGTCGTCGGTCACATAGACATGGTACCATCTTGGAATGACGGACATGGCTGTTTTTTTAACTTGATCGGCTACTTCAAAGCGGCCGTCTTTATCTTTCTTATCTGTAACGTAGGACACAAGAACCTCTTCGTCCGTCACGAGAGTAGAGCAATCCTTCACGTCAGGAAGGGAGACACTCATCTTGCTGATGCTGTCGGCCACCTGCTCACGATTGATGCTGTACATATCCTTCGTGGAAATGTTTTGACCTCCAGTAGGACTTTTTTGTTGACGAACATAACCGAAGTCTTCACCTCGGTGTGCTCCTTTTTTGGTCCAGCTATTTTCGTTATACAGGTCTTCCCTGTCACTTACGTTGATGGTATTCCCATTGTCGTGGAACATTTCTTCATTGGCTGTGTCGATACCATTACAAGCTGTTCCGATTAGCGTAAAACTCAGAACCGTTGTACCTAAGATCAATTTATTCAACTTAAACACCCCCTATTTGATAGGGTGACCATCTCTTGTTGCAATTTTTCATAGTAATTAATGGACAATCCGTTATAATTTAAGAATAAGGAAACGAAAGCGGGGGGACGAGATGATTTGCGTGCAGAACACATGCTACGAAATCGTTGAGGAATTTAGAGACGGATTCAACGAGGAAGCATTTAAGGAAAGATACAGCGATATTTTAAGCAAATACGATTATATACTTGGTGACTGGGGATACGGACAGCTCCGATTAAAAGGGTTCTTCGATGATCACAATCAAAAGGCTTCTTTCGACACAAAGGTAAGTACTCATAAGGATTATTTATATGAATACTGTAACTTTGGGTGCGCTTATTTTCTCGTAAAGAAAGCCAATAAATAATGGTGAGAAAGGAACAAACGACAATGATCGTTTGTTCCTTTCTTTTACTTGTTTTCGGTATAAGGAGGTTCTTCATTTACATCAGGGTCTGCATGAACCGGGTGTGAACCGGGCTCCTGGCGCGGAATATCCTGATGCAGGGATTTGTTTTCATAGTTGAAGGCACTATAATATCGTTGTCCCTCTTCCCATGGTGTACTCTTGTTTTCGACAGGGGCATGCTTACCTCTGGGAGCTCCGTAAGGACCTTCAGGAAGTGTCTCGGGGACGAGGAAATTACGGTATGTTTCTACATTGGAGAAGTCACTGTAAACTTCTTCTTCTTTATCTTTAGAGTTACGGTCTTTATTCACTATATCTCCCACCTTTCATACCTTTAGTATGTGAGGGTAAAGTGGAGTTCATTCTTAGGCTGTACCTTTCGTCAAAGAATGATTTCACCTAAGAAGTCCCTTAATTCATCTGCTTCTTCATTTGTTAATTTAAATACACTTTCTACATAGCCGGGTTCATCAAGGTCATCTCTTCCCATGATGGCAAATCGACTGCCCTGAAGATCCAGCACCAATGATTTCCCGTAATAGCGTTCAGTTTGGGTAATGGCCAGGTCGTACCGTTGATTTTCCCCCATGAAACTCACGAATCTCGTTCTTGTATTTTCCGTATCGTCATATAAATAAAAGCGTTCACTCATCACGATGTCCTCCTCTTTTTCTGCTTATTTCATCATACCAAACTAAGATGAGAATTGCAGGGTGGTTCCTGTATGGGGGAATTAAAATTATGTTAAAATAAAGTGTGAGGATTCCGTATGAGAAAGAGGTGAACATCATGTATTTTGTAGACAGGGAAAAAATAGAAGACATATTGGTCTATATGAATAAGCAATTAAATATTGTCAGTCGTCAAGACCAATGGAATGATACATTAGAAAAGTTGGCGTTAGAGAGGGTTGCCCACGTAATCATTGAATCCATTCTTGATGTTGGAAACAGCATGATTGATGGGTTTATCATGAGGGATCCAGGCAGCTATGAGGATATTATTGATATTCTTCTGGATGAAAAGGTGATTACAGACAAGATGAGCGAAGATCTTAAACGCCTCGTCGAGCAGCGCAAACCATTGGTTCAGGAATATACATCTGTGGATCACGAACAGTTACATACAATCTTAAAAGATGTGTTCCAAACACTAACACATTTCCCAACACAAGTCCGGAACTACCTCGAAAATGAATTGGGGCCAGTATCGGCATTTAAAAATTAGTCTTTCATGCTGTTTGGATAAACTTTGTTGCTTTTAATTGGAGAGTAGGAGTGAATTCCGCTCCAGGTGCTCGCTTTCCGAGGGCTTTATGTCCGGGGAAAGCTGAGCAGTTCTCCTCACCATCCAAGCACATGCTGGTTGACAGAGAAAATTCAGATCCTTAACTGCGCTTTCTATTTAGAAGGCGCTTTGTTTTTTTATAGGTGAACATCAAAATATTGGCCATACTATACACAACGTTACGGAGGTACACGATGAAAGGATATAAAGGGTACTTAATTGATCTCGATGGAACGATGTATAAAGGGAAAGAGAAGATCGAAGAAGCTGGAGATTTCGTGAAACGGTTGCAGGAAAAGGGCTTACCCTATCTGTTCGTGACGAATAACTCTTCAAGAAGACCTGAACAAGTGGCTGAAAAATTACAGTCCTTTGATATACCCGCAACGAAAGAACAGGTATTTACAACATCCATGGCGACTGCACAGTATATGGCGAAGGAAAAACCAAAAGGAACCGCATATGTCATCGGAGAGGAAGGTATCCGTTCAGCACTGGGAGAGAACGGCATTACGCTTCAGGATGATAAACCGGATTTTGTGGTGGTGGGCATTGACCGGGAGATTAATTATGAGAAATTATCCCTCGCTTGCTTAGGTGTAAGAAACGGGGCAACGTTTATTTCAACAAATGGAGACATTGCGATTCCTACTGAAAGAGGACTTCTTCCCGGAAACGGTTCCCTGACTTCTGTCGTGGCTGTATCCACTCAGACCGAACCGGTCTTTATCGGAAAGCCTGAATCCATCATCATGGAACAGGCGTTGTCTGTGTTGGGTGTGCCAAAGGAAGACACGCTGATGGTTGGGGATAACTATGATACAGATATTCTGGCGGGAATAAACGCGGGACTCGATACGCTTCTGGTTCATACAGGAGTCACAACGAAAGAGGCATTGAGGGAAAAGGATATCCAGCCAACTTATACAATCGAATCACTCGACCAGTGGGATGTATAATAAAAAAATGGAGGCTTCATTGAAAGCCTTCAGCTCCTTTTATTGCCCTGCTGAGTACTCAAATAGAAAAATTATCATTTATTAGAAACATATTCATAATAGACAACACACGTCTGTATAAGTAAAATAGAACTAGTGTGAAAAGAAGTAAGCAAAATACTATTTATACATCGAGGACCTTTGTCATGGTCCTGTGAAATAACAATATACCTGCCTCTATAGCTATTGTTGTAAGTATAATAGTAAGCGTAAAACGTACATTATACTCCTATTTTATTATATGGTTTTCCTCTAACTAATTTTAATTTTTCCACGACACATATTTGAGTACTCAGAAGGACATATCAATTTTTTTAAGAAATATTTCGAAATTAAGTGTAAAGGTATTCAACTAGGGTAAACATCGAAGGTAGTAGGGGACTATTAGCATTGATACCTTTTCAATTTCTAACTATTCTTTACGAATGCAAACAACTTTAAGAATGAAAGTCACTGTTTCTTAGCTTGATCTTCGAGACATTCCAGTCATTTCTAAAGAATTTTTAAAAGGGTAGTGAGGCAATGAGTATTACAGTTACAGGACTTGTCGGAAAGAAAATAAGGCATCATAGAAGAGCAAAAGAAATCACCATACAAGAATTAAGTAACAAATGTGGATTGACGGTCAATTATATTTCGTTGATTGAAAAGGGAGAGGCAAACCCGTCCCTGAAAAAGCTATTTGCCATTGTATGTGCGTTGGAAGTTCAGTGGGAAGACATTATGCCGACTTGTGAAGAACACGAAGACATCTACAATCAAACGATTCTTTAATGAACTAATTTTCTCTTTTTAATTTCTTGTTCGATCAGCATGATGAAGTCATTACTGAGTTTTAACTGTTTTGCTTTTTTATAGGCATCAATAAGGGCTTTGTCACTCAGGAGCTGGATAAGATTTCACCTCGATTAATGAAACGTAATGTATTATGTAGGGAATTCTGTATACTCCAATGATAGTGAAAGCCTTTATTCGATGTATATATTTTTGGAGAAGGTTCCGGGTACAATCTATTGAACATAATTACAACTATAATTGTAATTATATAAAACTATTCACCGTTGTGCAATGATTAAGTTAGTTAAATGGATCTAATTATTTTTCACTGTATATTCATTTAGGGCTGAAAGTTTCATTTGCCTTTTGTGCTTCTTAATCACAAAAAATCAGACGACCCTGTCGTCTGATAAGATACTTATATTCCCTTCATTCTGCGCATTTCGCCCGATGTGCCAATCTGCTTGAGGCTGCTGCTGCAATTGCCCCCACAATATCATCCAGGAAAGTGTGGCACTTGCCAGAAGACTTATCATTCAATTTCTCCAGTATTCCCGGTTTTTGCTTATCGATATATCCATAATTCGTAAATCCGATCGAACCATATACATTCACGATGGAAAAGGCCAGGATTTCATCCACCCCATATAATCCCTCATCTACTTCAACTATTGCCTGCAATGGTTCTTCGAGCATCTTTTTTTCAGCTAATATATCAAGTTGAATACCTGTCAGGATCGCATTCTGCACTTCACGCTTCGTTAATACACGTTCAACGTTATAGACACATTCCTTTAATTCAAGATCAGGATGATATTTTTGTTGAAGGTACATGACTAATTGAGCGATATCTTCAATTTCCACTCCTCTTTCATGCAACCATTTACGTGCAGTACTCTCTAATAAATCCATTGATTCTTTATCCTTCATCCTATTCACCTTTTTCTTTGAAAGATTATAAAACCCCTATTTCGATTAGACGAAGCCTTGTTTTACTCATATGATTCACAATTGAAAAATAGACATAATAATAGCTTCTGTTCTCATTCTTGCCCATCTCTGGTTTTGGATATTCATAAATGGGTTGAAAGAATCATTCTCAAATTATATATAGTTTGTTTTGTAGATGTCTGCGAAAGAGAACGGTCATTATAGAGAGGAGAGGTCAGTATGTCACAAGAGATTTTGATTAACCATTTTGGGTTGCGTCCTGAGCGGGCATTTTACGATGGAATGATGGATCGATATATGGTCGGGGAATTAGTATATAGTATTGTTGGCGTCTCGAATATGGAACAGGAAACCCTGGTGGAACTTTATAAATTAGCAGAGCATTTGAAAAGTGCAGGGGATCGACATGTGTCAACCTTTGTACAGAGTAATGAGGGAAGATTCCTTGTTGTGGAGAAGGATAAAGATTATGTTGTTCTTCGAAATGAAGGAACCCAATCTCCACCCGATAAGAAGCTCGGCAGAAAGCTAAGCAAATTCCATTTCAGGGGACGGACCTTTGAAGAGAAAGTAGAAAAAATAAACCGGATGGGGCAGTGGAAAACCCTGTGGGAAAGGAGGCTTTCTCAGTTAGAAAAGGCCTATTACCAGGTCATTCAGGATCAGCCAGTTGACGAATTTGAGCACCGGTTTGTCGAAAGCTATCCTTATTACAGTGCACTGGCGGAAAACGCCATTCAATACTTAGTCGATACGGAACTCGATGAAGATCCGAAGCCAGAGGATGCTGGTACGATCTGTCACGAACGGTTTCTGCAATCCACCTGGGGAACGGAAGTATGCATACATTTTCCATTTCACTGGGTTTTCGACCACTGCAGCAGGGACATCGCAGAGTGGGTGAGGGAACGATATTTCATGAGGAGCCAGACGTTCCATCCTGAGCTTCAGGAATTTATGAAAGAGTATGAATCAATTACACCACTTTCCCCTTTTTCATGGAGGTTGTTGTATTCCCGGCTTTTATTTCCACTGCATTATTTTGAATGCGTTGAGGAATATTACATTTCACAATCAGAACAGAAGAAAAAGACCGTTGAGGAAAAGCTTGAGCGGTATTTAAAGAACTCCCACCAATATGAAGCATTCCTGTCTGACTTCTATCATATGTCCGAAGTTCCGGTGAAAAAATGGGGGATTCCCCTTATAGCATGGCTATAATTCCGTAACCCCTAAAGGACGAAACCTTCACTTTATGCTAAACTGAAAAAAGTAAAGTGAAGGTAGGGATACATATGAAACCATATATCTACATTACAAGAAAACTTCCGGAGTACGTCATCGCTCCATTACAGAAAGAGTTCGAGGTGGAGATGTGGAACCAGGAGGATGCCCCTGTACCGCGGGACACCCTACTAAGTAAAGCAGAGAAAGCATCCGCTTTACTTACCATGCTTTCGGACAAGGTAGATCAGGAGCTCTTACAGAATGCCGCCTCTTTAAAGGTTGTGGCGAATCTTGCGGTAGGCTATGACAATATCGACCTGGAAGCGGCAAGAAAAAATGGAGTCACCATAACAAATACGCCCGATGTATTGACGGAAACGACAGCGGATTTAACTTTTGCACTCTTGATGGCTACAGCAAGACGAATCGTTGAAGCCGACAGATATATTAAAGAAGGAAAGTGGAAGAGCTGGTCGCCCCTTCTCCTTGCCGGAATGGATATTCATCACAAAACGTTGGGGATTGTCGGTATGGGGAGTATCGGTGAAGCGGTAGCAAGAAGAGCGAAGGGATTCAATATGGATGTGTTGTACCATAACCGTTCCCGTAAACCCGAAGCTGAACAGAGCGTTGGAGTCCGGTATGCCTCATTCGATGAGCTTCTTGCTCAATCGGATTTCGTTGTCGTCCTGGCACCTCTGACTAAGGAAACAGAGGGGATGTTCCAGGAGGATCAATTCAATAAAATGAAGGAATCAGCGATTTTCATTAATGCGGCACGTGGTCCAATCGTAAATGAAACCGCCCTGGAGAAAGCATTGAAAATGGGGGAAATTGCGGGGGCTGGCCTGGATGTGTTTGAAACAGAACCGGTCAACAAGGAACATCCCTTGCTTCAATTGAATCAGGTGGTCGCCATCCCCCATATTGGAAGTTCATCAAAGGAAACCCGCCATGCCATGATGGCTTTGTGCGTGGAGAACATCTTCTCGGTATTAAAGGGAGACCAGCCGAAAACAGCGGTGAAGTAAAAAAAAGCCTGAATCCAAAGGATTCAGGCTTTGATGTTAATGCTGGATTAGAATACTTGCTCTACTTCAACGATACCAGGAACTTCTTCCACTAATGCGCGTTCAATTCCTGCTTTTAATGTGATGGTTGAACTTGGGCAGCTTCCACAAGCACCAAGTAGGCGAAGCTTCACAATTCCATCTTCAACGTCCACAAGTTCACAATCTCCACCATCGCGAAGTAGGAACGGACGTAATTTATCTAATACTTCCTGAACGGGTGCAATCATTTCGTTTTCAGCCATAATTATCTACTCCTTCCTTACTATCTATTATAATGACATATTCGCAAAAAATCTATCAACCTGCAAGTGATTGGGCATTTCTTTTTCAAGAAATGTTTCCCATGACGTTTCCATTAAGAAAATCTCATATTATGGTTCCCACCTTTGTGCTTTTTTTGTAAAATAAACAAAAGAGGGAAACAAAGGGGAGAAATATATGGAGCGTAAACCAGTTGAACTTTACGTATACGGGGCGGAAATACTTTGTCCAAGCTGTGTAAACTTACCATCATCAAAGGAAACATACGAATGGCTGGAGGCTGCAGTGAGCAGGAAATATCCGAATCAGCCATTTGTGATTAAATATGTGGATATTCACAATCCTCCTGAAGAAGAATCTGTAAAACAATTTGCCTCTAAGGTGATCGAAGAAGATATGTTTTATCCAATTGTACTATTGGAGGGGAATATTGTCGGTGAAGGAAATCCCCGTTTGAAGACGATCTACTCGGAACTTGAGAAGTATGGGTATAAGGCGGTTTAATCCGTGGAAAGCCAATTTCATTCTATGAAGTTGGCTTTTTTTTATACTCGAATTGAGACCGCATCAATTGAAGCCTTGTCCTTCTTATTCTATACTGATTAATAAGACTGACTAGTCAGTCTTATTAGGAGGGATATAATGATTTCAAATGAAACTGTATTTCAATCCAACTTTAAAAAGGGAGTTTACCCATTCTATTCCCATTTGAGAAAAGCGGATCCGCTGTTTGCAGCTTGGGAAGACCATGGCCATACTACCTGGATCGTGACAAGGTATGAAGATGTCTTAAAGCTCTTAAAAACGAGTTCCTTCATTAAAGATCAATCAACGTTATTTTCTGCATCGGGAGGAGATGAAGATGCGCCCATGGAGGCAAGGGTGTTTCAACATATGATGCTCGATGTTGACCCCCCGGATCATACCCGGCTGAGAAAGCTGGTGCAGCCATATTTTAATCCTAAAAAAATCCAAGAGCTTTCACCGAGAATTGAGAACATTGCTGATCAGCTCATAGAAAATATGAAAAAGAAAGGAGGGCCCGTCGACCTGATAGATGAATTTGCCTTTCCTCTTCCGATCATCGTCATTTCGGAGCTTCTGGGTGTCCCGATAGAAGATCGTGAAAAATTCAGGAAATGGTCCAATACGATTGTATCGGCATCGGATAATATGGATTCTGATTTCCAAGGGGATATGAAGGAATTTATAGAATACCTGAAGGCTCTCTTCGAAGAGAAGAAAGAGAATCCGAGAGATGATTTGGTTTCTAACTTGATCCTGCATGAGGAAGAAGGGGAGCGCTTGACAAAGGATGAGCTCTATTCCATGATTGTTCTTCTCATCATTGCCGGACATGAAACGACGGTCAACCTTATCGGAAATGGCATGTATGCTCTCTTCGAACATCCAGATCAATTAGAGAAGCTGCGTAGGGATCACTCTATCATTGAGCAAGCCATTGAAGAATCGCTTCGCTTCTATAGTCCCGTTGATTTCTCAACGGCTCGATGGGCTGCTGAGGACATGGAGTTTAACGGGAAAATCATCAAAAGAGGAGATATGGTCCTCGCTTCCCTTGCATCTGCGAATCGTGATGAAAATAAATTCAAGGCAGCCGACACTTTTGATGTGACAAGAAAACCGAACCCGCATATGGCATTTGGATATGGGATTCATTTTTGTCTCGGAGCACCTCTCGCAAGACTGGAAGGAAAAATAGCCTTTCAGAAGTTGTTAAGTGCCTTTCCTTCCATGAAAATGATTGGAAAGCCTGGTGATTCCAATTGGAGGGATATGTTTCTGCTCAGGGGACTGAAGGATCTTCAAGTAGAACTGGATTGAAGGAAAAGATGGATACAAAAAACCCCCACTTTCTAAAGTGGGGGTTCTGTCATCATCCATTATGATATTTGTACATCCACAATACTCCGGATTTCAACAAACGGGCGACCCGTCCAGTGATGGAACGCTCGTTTACAAGTCCGAAACCATGTTTCTTTCCAAGTGAGCCAAGGATTCCCTTTAGCTTGATCTTTGGTAATTCTGCCGGGAGCTCTTCATTGTTCCAGCGTTTCAGCAAAATGGTTACGATTTGTTCAGCTTGTCCTTCAGCAAGTTGGGCACTTGGAGCTTGAGGGAGGCTTGCACAGTCACCGACCACATAGACATTCTCATCCTGCGGCAGGTTGTGATACTTTGTCAGAACAACGCGACCGCTTGCATCCTTATCCACATCCATATCACGAACGACCTTGCTCGGTTGAATTCCTGCTGTCCAAACGATGGCATCGCAGAATATCTGCTCTTCGTGGTTATGTAGCGTGTTCGGTTCCACTTTAGTGATATTGGAATTGTTCACGATTTCTACGCCATTCTCATCGAACCAGCCGTGAACGTAAGAGCTTAGACGTTCAGGGAATGCATTAAGAATGCGTGGTCCACGGTCGAATAATTTAATCTTAAGGTCAGAGCGGCTTTCCCGAAGCTCACTGGCCAGTTCAATCCCGCTTAAACCGGCACCGACAATGCCGACAATCGAACCAGCTGGAAGGTTACACAACGTTTGATATGTTTTACGGGATCTCTCAATCGTTTGAATCGAGAAAGTATGTTCATCAGCACCCGGTACATTATGATATTTATCCTCACACCCAAGTCCAATGACAAGGTCGTCATATGGAACGGGATCCTGATCTTTCATATGAACAAGTTGATTCTCCATATCCACGCCGGAGATATCTCCATATACATAAGATAATCGGGCATGTTCCGGGAAAGATACACGTACATGTTGATCTGAAATCGTACCGGCAGCCAGAGCATAATATTCAGTCTTCAGACAGTGATAAGGATTTCTGTCAATCAGGGTGATTGATACATCTTCAGGTAATTGGTTGGGTAATAAGCGAAGAAGGACGCGCATGTTCCCATATCCTCCGCCAAGCAGCACTAATTGTTTCATGAAAATTTCCCCTTTTTGCACTCTACATTATTGTTGAAATAGTGTGTCTGTAAATGATTTATATCCCGATAGTGGTAAGGGACAGGATTCAAAGGACATTCACGTCGAAACGGGTCCTGATAAAGTAAGCATTTTCAATGTGAAGCATAATTCGAGTAAATACTACATAAATAAACCTATTAACATTAAAAGTATATCGAAATAAAGGTGTTTTCACAACAGAAATAAGCGAAAATGTTCACAATCTGTTATACCATTACATGGAATGCAAATCATTGACGATAATGATAAAAAAAGGTAGCATAACAAAGAGTAGTGAGGTGATAGAATTGAAACCTATTATTGAATTTTGTATTAGCAATCTTGCTAGCGGTGCGCAAAAAGCGCTTGAGATATTAGAAAGGGACCCCAATCTTGATGTCATTGAGTATGGATGCCTGGGTTACTGCGGAAAATGCGCCCAATCTTTTTACGCTCTTGTCAATGGGGAGGTCGTTACAGGGGACACACCTGAAGAACTGGTGGATCATATCTATCAATTCCTTGAGGACAACCCGATGTTTTGAAGAAAAGCCGGTCTGACCGGCTTATTTTTTTTGTTTTATTAAAGGATTTTGATAACCGTTGAGAGAATGAGTAGAAAACCATTAGTAGAAATCCAATAATAAGGGGGAGGAAATGATACATTATTTTCAAGGTGTTCTGCAAACGAACATAAAGGTAAGGGTCATGAAAGAGGCGAAACAATGGTATACGGAAATACTGGGGCTGCACGTTGAGAAAGATTATGACTCAACCGTGGTTCTTTCCTTCGGAGGAGACAATTTGGGGACTCTTTGCTTAATCGAAGCAGGCGGTGAGGGATTCGATTGCGGATCCACGTATCCGGTATTGCGGATATCGGAAGAATACAAGGATGTGCTTTATAAAAGGTTAGCGGAAAAAGGAGTACAGGTAGAAGAAAACCCTGTGCATCCCAGTCACTTTACATTTTACGATCCGGATGGAAACAAGCTGGAAGCTTATTGTCCAGGGATCTATGAAGAACACTAGGAGAGCGTAAACTGGTGTTCTTTTTTATGGGACTCTTTAACATATGGCCATTCATGGGCTAGATCCATTCGAGTGTGCTGGATTACAAGAGGAACCGCTTCCTTTGTAACGAGCGTTTGTCCATGACGTCTTATCTTTACATCCAGGAGTCTTTGGCTACCACTATGCCGTAAGACATTATGAAAAGAGCCTTTTTACATAGGCTTCGATTCTTTATGAATTTTCCGAATTTCATACCAACGGTCCCTGGCCATCTCAATAATCTTGGGCTCAGTCGAGAGATGCTGCTTACTGATAACTTTGGAAAGATAGACTATGGCTTCCTCTATTTTATCCTGTCTTCTCAGTAACTCAGCGATGATATACAGAAGCTTTGTTTCAGACATGGAAGCACCCGGGACGCCATCGCTCAAATAGGCATCGATGTATTCATGTGCAGCCAGATTAATGAAACGTCTTTCCTGTTCTTTATCATTTGTTTTTCGATAAAGCCAGGCTGTGCGAAGATATAAACCGGCTATCGTCACCTTTTTCTCCTTCTTGATGAGAGCACAATAGGCGGCCAGTTTATACGTATTGATGGCATCTTCATAAGATCTGAGCTTCCCATAATCCTGTGGCTGCCAATGCAAGCTGATCTTCTTTTCCAATTCAGCTTTGAGAACGGGGGGGATGTATACTGTGAAATCATCCGTATAAGAAAAACCGCATTGTGGACAGACGGATACGTTATAGAGCAAAGGATTTACTTCATCTGATTGATACAGGGGACAAAAGTCACTGTCATACCCTGTAAGCTTTACAAAACGGGATCGGATCCTTGTTGTAGTATAAGAGTGTTTACATGAAAGACATTGCGTCTTCTTATCATAAAAGGGCGTCACCACCGTCATGAATCTCACCTCATAATCGGGACTATTTACCTCATTATACCTTGGTGAGAGGAAGGTGGACCAGTGTTTTTTTATTTTTTTGAGTAAAAGGTCATGAATAATTTGAATTTTCATTAAGGATATTTTGCCAATCATTCACCAAAGCTCCTTTAGTTGAGTAGTAAAATAGAAAGGAGTATACTAAGTAGTAAGAAATGAAAAGGTTGGGGGTGTAATGAATGAGTGAAGTGGTCATTCTAACAGAAGCCGCTGCCCTTCAGATTAACGACATGATGAAGGAACATGACGAGACAGATGCCATGTTACGAGTAGCGGTAAAAGGGGGAGGCTGTAGCGGTCTTTCTTACGGTATGGGATTCGAACATGAACTTCAGGAGTGCGATACTACAACAGAACAGCACGGAATTAAGCTGGTTGTGGCGAAAGAAGATGCTGCCATCCTGAACGGAACGAAAATAGACTACAAGCAGTCCATGATGGGCGGTGGGTTCACGATCGATAATCCGAATGCCATTGCTTCATGCGGATGTGGATCATCATTCGTGACGGCGACGAATAAGGGTACGCCGGAAAATTGCTGATAACTAAGAGGGACGGATAGGGTTGTGAATTACAAGTGAATATTGAGTGTACACAATCACTCGATTGTGTAATAACAACCCTAGAAGTTGTAATATGAGGTTGTTAATTGCATTCCTTCTCGATAGTTAATGTCAAACACTAACTATTTGAGGAGGTTTTTTTATGGCTTTAAACAAAAGGAAAAAGCGAGTACCAGTTGGGAAGATGACTAATCAGAAGGAATACCCCCAATTGACTTTGGAGCAAGCGGTGGATTTAGTTATCTCTGGAAAGACGGCAGAAGGATTACGTGAAAGAACGTTGAGGGATTATGAGAAAGACTGGAATTACTTTATGGTTTGGCTTAATAAAAATTATGAAATCGAATATGTAGATGAACTTACTCCACACCATTTTAGGGATTACATCAATTATTTGAAATATGATGCAAAGAAATACGATGGGCATAAATACATTAAAAGTGATGAACAAGGTGTTGACTTATCTGAGACAACTATAAATATCCGACTAAGGGTATACAAAGCAATTTTTAATTACTTGGACAGGGAGGATCTGATTGAAGTTAACCCAATGACCAACATTAAACTCCTGAAACAGGATATAGACCTAACCAATTGTTTATCCGATGAAGAGGTAAAGGAGATACTTAGACAGCCAAATCAAAGGGACTATGTGGGGTACAGGGATTATGTAGCTATCATATTGTTATTGGATAGCGGGATAAGAGCCAGTGAACTATTAAGTTTGAGAAAGATGGATATCGACTTTAAAACACGATTTATTACACTGGGAGGAGAGAAGAATAAAAATCGGAAACCAAGGATTGTTCCCATTTCTGGTCATACAGTAAAATTGCTCTTACAGCTAATCAATGAAAATGGTAAGCACTTCTCCACAGACAGAATTTTTCTTTCTTCCTATGGAGAACCACTTGGGCAAAACCACTTTAATAAAAGGTTAAAGTATTATGGTGATAAGGCTGGAATAAAAGGAAAGAAGATGACTGCTCACGTATATAGACACACTTGGGCAAAGAACATGACACTTAATGGATGTGATGCATTCACTCTTCAAAAGATGGGTGGGTGGTCAGATATACGGACTATGAGGAGGTACATTCAAATGGATACTGATGACTTAAGGATTAGTCATGACCAGTATTCTCCTGTTATGAAGTTGAAAGACAAAACAAAATAAATAATGGTAGGGGATGGTTTACAGGAAATACAAAAAATGTGAAAAATGTAAGGTGTTTAATACATCCTCTTCTACAGGGGGAGTTAAGAGAGAATAAGTTATAACATAATTAAGACGGACATTGGTGTCCGTCTTAATTATTGAGTAATTTGGAAATCCAATATATTGTGACCTTTAATTGAATGTAACTTCTGTCCCTTGTTTTAGAACATCTTCGAATTGCTTAGAATACATGTCAAAAAGGTCATTTTCTTTTAATGTATCTCTCACTATTATCGAGGGTAATTTACCTGTTTTCTCTCTAGATGGTTTGGATTGAACATTGACTAATTGATTGTCAAACTTATAAATTGAATATGCAGGAAGGTAGTCGCTGTAATAAAGTTTAATACTACTTTGTGTCTTTTTTCTTACTTGTCTGCGATTTAATTTCACTAGTTCTTCCCATTTTGATTCCATTTCTTTTATCCTATCTTTTAAATCCTCATGAGTAATTTGGTAATGTTCAGCAAGTCCTTCCAATAATTTTGACTCTGGTGATAACAAAACAACCCTAATCTTCACGTTCGAACGTTGCATTTTATCTTTCAACTCATCAAAATTATTATTTGTCCATGTTCTCGCATAGATATGCAAAATATCTATGTTTCTTCTCGAATGTTTTATTAAAAACCTATAATCTATCTCGTTAATACTAGAGAAGATTTCAGTAATACCTGTCCTATCAATTGAATCTTTTAATTTTAACTTGCTTAATATTAGTTCGACCAATTTATCTTTCAACAAATATTCATTAATAATACTGAAAACACCTGTAATTATAAGTGCTGAAGCAACGTTGCTTACTGTCGCACTCCAAAAAGTACTTAAATTAAATATCTGAGCGAAATACAAAAACAATATCCCCGAAACAATTAATACAATTACACTCAGCCATAACCTTGCATAATAGTTTTCTCTAATGAATGAAACCACAGTTCTTCCCTCTTCCTATAATTTCCTAAAAGTAATGATATCACATTTTTAATAGATAATACTCCTTTTCAACTACTCATTTGCAACATTGCGAGCGAACACACTAATTTTTAAATGAAAGAAAGATTTTATTAACATTTGAAATTAATAGTTTAGGAAATAACAATATCGTGCATATTAAAAGCGAGTGAAGGAAATACAAAAAACAATGATTTAGCTGAAGTTAAGCTATCGATTATCAATTCAAACATTTAATCCATGAATAAGAAGGTGTTCCGAATTATATGGAGAACACTATACTTTTATTGATGATCTGGTTTGTAATCGTTAGCTTTTTTGTGTTTCTACCATAAATAAATTATAGGAGTTGGTATTAATGACAGAAGTAGACATTAACAAAAACAAGTTTCGGAAATTAATGAAAGGTAGAGAACCAGAATGTGTAAATATTGTTGTTCAACGTGACGAGTGTGTAATTACAATATCCACTTACAATGATGAGGATATTGAATTTCATGTGACAAACTCTAAAAATCTAGCAGAAGCAATACGCTATGCCGATTCATTTTGTGAAAGGTACGACCTTCCTATGAAACTTTACATGGGACATATAGTATTTGGTGAAGAGTTTGCTTCTCGTTATATGAAGGAGAGGGGATTTAGTCTGATTTAATGTAATGTGATTACTAATAGGTATTATTACATAAAATATATCAAATAATATATTTACATTTTTTCATTTTTTTGGTAGAATGTAATCAATTAAATATTACATTGAGCTGAATTTAGAGCTAATGGTCATCAACAATATCTAAACAGGGATAAGTCTGTCTATTTATTGTGAGTGCCTATTAGCTCTTTTTTGTGTTTACTTGCCTTCGACGTCTAGAAATGACTTTCTACATAACCACAAGAAGAGTGTGAAACAATCCATAAAGAAGGAAGGTGAAAAGTCTATTCCTACATTTTGATGAACTTTACGGGGCTAATGAAAGATTTAGAAAAGAGGAGATGGTTTAGATTAACAAAAATGAAATCGTAAAGCTACTTGCTCCAACAGATTTTGAAAAAAAAATATACATGCCAAACGAGATTTATGAAGAAATAGTAGTACATGCCAAGAGGTTTAATAATAATTCTTCTCATATTGCTTTTGCTTATTCCTTTTATTATCTAGTTTCTTGGTTGTATCGTTATGCGAGATACATTGATATGGAGCGGTTTACAATTGGAAAGTTAAAGCAAATATTGGGGTATTCGGAGGATAACAAAACATTAAACTATGTCATTAAAGATGGTGGAGTCTTAGATAATATAGGTTATACCAAATCTGATACGGATCTGCCTATGTATTACACATTTACGAATGAGGACAAATACCTTGAACTCACATACATTTCTGAGCTTAAAAAGACTGGTTTCTTTACTGGTATAGAGAGACATATTGACACAAATGTTCGTAACAGGAAAATTAAAGTTCCGTTAAAAGGTCTTTTTAGAGAACACTGGGCATACGAAGAAAACTATCTAAATGGAACGTTCTATGAAATTGAAAACACTCATTTGATTACAATTGATGTATTTGCTGAATCTATGGCAAATAAAGAGATAGGGGTAATTGGCTTCTATCTATACTCATTTCTTAAGTTCAAGAATGATAAATTTCCAAAAGGAGTAAATATTTCTCTAGAACAAATAAGTTCTCAGACAGGGATAAAGCCTACTGTTAGAGATAAATATTTAGAATCTCTTAAAAAATACAATTTTATAAATTGTAGGGTTAAGCCTTTTGTTGTAAACATGCCCAAACAATACAGAAAAGCAAGCAAGTACCTTGTGAATGATGTTTCGAATTTTTCACAAATAGAATTAGAAATTGATAAAAGAAAGGTACTTAATTGGGAGCAGGTAAAAGAGAATTATCTTGAGGAAGATGAAAAATAATAAAAGTATGAAATGTGGTGTATTTATAATATAACTATAATTTAATAATTTTTATTTTTTATATATTAAATATACACCACATATCATACCTTTTAGGAATGTAAAAGGAGATATTAAAATGAGAATATCAAAAGAGATGCTGTTTGAAAAATTAATAGTAGAAGGAATGACTCACAATCAACTAGCAGATCTGCTAGGCGTTTCAAGGTCGCATGTTCAAAAATATGCATATGAACATGGTGTATACAAAAATAATCATACACTTACGAATCAATTAAGAGAAGAGATATTGTCGTTTTCAGAAGCTTATCAGAGAGGGGAAATATCACAAGTAGAAATTGCTAAACAGTATGGTTGTTCTAGTGGGCTGGTGCATAATGTGTTTAAGGATTTAGGTATAAGGAGACACGAACCGCTATATAAAAATATTGAATTTCTGGAAGAACAACTTATTAATAAAAATAAAACTATTAAAGAAGTATCTAAAGAGATAGGTTGTAACGTAATTACTTTGAGTTCATGGATGAGGAAGTTTGGTATCGAGAAGCATTCGAAGAACAAATTTATCAAGAGCGATTCAAGTCAGCTAATTAAAATGTATGTTGAAGATGAAATGTTTCCTAAAGATATTGCTAAACTTTATTCTTGCTCTGAAGGAACTATCGTAAGTGTGTTAAAAGAATTAAAAGTCCCTTTAAGAGATAAAAAGGACGCCAAGCGATTGAGAGATAAAAAGTCTATCTGGAGAAAACATAAGTTAAATGAAGACTATTTTAATGAATGGTCTTTTAACATGGCATATATATTGGGTTTTCTAGCTGCGGATGGTTCAATAACTGCTGGATGGAGAATAAAGCTTTCGTTGAAGCAAGAGGATATATCTTTACTTGAGAATATAAGAAAAGAATTTGACTATTCAGGAGAGGTAAGTTCAATCTTTTCCAAATCTCAATCTGGAATACATCCTTCAGCTGAACTAAGCATCTTCTCAAAAAAAATAGTCAAACGTTTAAAGGAACTTGAGGTGACAGAAAGGAAATCCTTTACTGTAATGATGCCACTTGATATCCCTAATTGTTTTATACCTGACTTTATTAGAGGATACTTTGATGGAGATGGAAGTGTAGGTCCTCAAGAGCAACCAAAGTGTAAAATGACACAACTTCGAGTGAGAATTTGTAGTGGCAGTCCTCAAATTCTACACCAGATAAAAAACTTCCTTCATGTTGAAAAGGGGTTAAGGGCTGTTAACGTCAATGCTTGCAAGCCTGAACGTAATTTGTGGGAAATATGCTATAGCACGAGAGACTCTCAATCGTTTTATAAAGCAATTTACCATAAAGATGCTTGTCTATATTTGAAAAGGAAAAAAATGGAGTTTGAAAGAATAATAGAGTTGAGAAATTCTCAGAGGAAGCTATTGTAAGTGAGACACTCTGACAATAAACAATACCTAAGAAATCTATACTTAATAAAAAAGTTTTTGTGCGAAATTAGTATGGAAGAGGTGCTAAATAGTGTTCATAGCTTATACTGATGCTTCAATACAAAAAAGGTCAAGTTTTCTATCCTTTGTTATCGAATTTGAAAATGGAGACATAATTAAGAGGAGAATAGCAATAAATAAGCAAAAGACTCATATTGCTGAGGCGTTAGCTGTAAAGGAGATACTTGCTTTCCTCCAGTATTATCGAATTGAGTCAGGAGTAATCCTTACAGATAATAAAGCAACCATAAACTCAATTACGCATGATAAAGAGGGAATATTTCAGGGAGTGAATGAGAATGTCCAGGAGATGGGAATAAAGATTCTGCATATCCCCAGAAGGTACAATATAGCTCATGACATAGCATACTGTGATACCTTTGTTCCGTCTGTAAAGCTATCTGAAATTAGAAGAGACTACTTAGAATCGTTAAAAGACTACCCAGACTATTATCTTGATATATCCGTTTATGAAAGCTTTCGTAATGCGCTTCCTCATAAAAACAAGTCTTTTCACAGATACCAACGAAGTATCAATAGAAAGATTTGGTTAGGCATTTTAATTGAAGAGGATGAAGTCAGTAAGGTCTTTGCTTATTATGACCAGCGGATTACAGTTGTGAACGATACTGTGGTGTCCTTCTCATTTGCTGACTTTGTTACGATAATTCATCACTATAGAATTATGAACAAGAAGAGAAAGTTATCAAGAGCAAAGAGAAGGTATAGGGGTAAACAGTTAATACCTCTCACACCTAGAATGATGATGGAATGGAATATAGAAATAGGCTAAAGCTATTTCGTAAGGTCATTAGTGCTTAGGAGGATACTTATGAATAGTAGTAACGTTATTGCCTTACAATTAGCTTTAAGTGAAATGAAATCTAAATTACTTAGTGTTGCACTAAGTTTAGAAGAAGACAAAGTATATTCTAAAGAAACTGCGGTAGAAGATCTGCTAGAAGTAATTGAGCAGATTGGGCTTATCGAGGTTCAAAAACTTAAATAAGCCACCTATAAGGTGGCTTTAAACGTAGCTAGGTATGATGCCTTTAATTTCTTGCTCTGCATTTTCTAAACCCTTCAACCATAGTTCGACAAGCTGGACACCCTCTATAAGCTCTACATCTAGCCCTAGAGCATATTCCCGAGCGCCAGGGGTAAATGCGCCAGTGGTGATTACGTAACCTCCAACAGCTCCTCTTTTAACCATGTTGCTGTGAATAAGAGCTATGGCTTCAAAAGGTAAGTCTCCTCTATAACACTTAACTTGTCCAAGATATAGTCCGTCCTCAGTGGTATGCTCAAAATCGACTCCAAAATCTCCTACTGGAGGAGAAACCCATGTACTTCCACCTTTAGCTCTTTCAATAATCTCAGCGACAAAAGACTCAAACATAATCGGATCTTGTTTTAGATATGAAGAAGAAAGAAGATTTATTTCCTCTTCGCTCTCTTTTCTAAACCTCATATACAATCCCATCGCTAATGTTCGCTTCATTTCCTCGCTTTTATCAATGTGATGTGCGAGTAGTTCAGTTTGGTAATCAGTGTTCTTTTTGTGTGAGTAAAATTTAAAGAAAGCAGCCGCTAAGATTAGTGCAACAATAATTTCTAAATAAATCAAATACATCACCTCAGTCTATGTCTTTCCTAAAGGAATTAACAATATACTAACTTATGTAAAAATATGTATTTTGAAAAAGGGAAATAAGGCAGTTTGTCGAAATTTAGAATATAGGTAAAAAGGAAGGTGTTAATGTATAAATTGGTATGTATAGACGTTGATGGCTACGTTCCTTTAGATGATCGAGAACCCTTGTTTGAGTACAATCAGATTAAAAGATTAATAACTGAGAATAAAGGAACGATAATAACTCAATTCGATAGTAAGAGGGAAGAGTTTAGAGACTTTAGACATGTGTTTACTTTGCCCTTTATGAAAAGAATCAAAGAGGATATGTAATGTACTTTACTTTATCAAAATCAAAGTTTATTAATTTAGAATAGATGCAAACATTCAAGTGAATAATCCTTTTTAATTGTTCTATTCGAGGTTTAATACATCACAAATACAGGTGGTTTAATATTGAGATCATTGGATTATTTCATGGAGGGAAGAGATTATGATTGAAAAATATGTAAACCAATTGAAAAAATTAAGTAGTAATAAAGAGAAAGCAAAAATAAAAACATTACTACAACAAGTACCAACTGATAAAAAAGGCATAGTTTTTGAGGAGTTCCTCAAAGAATTATATATTGGAAATGGTTGGCTAGCTACTAGAAATGGTTCAAAAGGTGACGTTGGAGCAGACATTTTACTATGTCATCCTAAAACCCCAGAAACCATTTCTATTATAGTCCAAGCAAAGAACCAAGCTAGAAGTTTAACATATGATGATACAAAGATTGAGTTAATAAAATTTGAAGAAAAATCTAGAGTGAAATATAAATGCAATAGTTATATTATGGTATCAATGGAGGGGTACGTAAAAAACGCAAAAAAATTAGATGACTTTAATATGCGTCTAGAAAACTGGGGTTATGTGGAAGGTTTAATTGATAAGTATAATAGTGAGAGAAAAAATGTTGAGCCAGAGATAGAGTTGTTAGCTCATAACAAAAAAGCATATGATAAATCGAAGGAGCTTCTTAGACATTCAAAAAAAGTAGCAGTAGTACAGGCTACAGGAACAGGGAAAAGTTACATCATCATTAAGTTCTTATCAGATTTCATTGATAAACAATGTTTAGTCTTAGCACCATCTAAATACATTCTTAATCAATTAAATTCAAAGTTTATGTGGTCATTACAAAATACAAAGCTAATGTCCTATGCAAAACTAGCAAGATACTCAAAAAGTGAAATAGGATCATTTAAATTCGATTTAATAGTTTTAGATGAATTTCATAGATGCGGTGCTAAAGAGTGGGGAAAGGGTGTTCAATTATTAATAAATAATAATTTTGATGCACTGCTATTAGGTACAACAGCTACTCCTGTAAGGTATTTAGATGGCAATAAGGATATGTCTGATAAATTATTTGATGGTAATGTTTCAACCGATTTAAGTTTAGCTCATGCAATTGCCAAAAATATATTACCTATGCCTACTTATGTTACTGCACTTTATACAATTGATGATGAAATAAATAAGCTAAATGAGAAGATCTCTGGTAGTGATGATTCAGATAAAGATAGACTCTTATTAGAGTTATTGGAATATAAAAAAAACTGGGAGAAAAGCAAAGGCATTCCAACAATCTTAAATAAATATATTAAGAATGGTGATAATAAATTTATTGTATTTTGTGAGAATAAAAAACATCTAAGTAATATGGAATGGTTATTAAAGAAATGGTTTACAGTAGCTAGACCAGATATGAGGGTAAGAGAATATAGGGTTGTAAGCGGAGATAAACAAAGTGATAACGAACTAAACGATTTCAAATTAGCAAGTAATAAAAATGAAACTCACTTATTATTTGCTATAGATATGTTAAACGAGGGCTTACATATTGATGATATTTCAGGTGTTATTCTTCTTCGGAATACCACTTCACCAAGAATATTCTATCAACAAATAGGTAGGGCAATTAAAGCTGGAAATATAGACAAAAAACCACTTATATTTGATTTTGTTAACAACTTTAATAACATAAGTGCGGCAAGCTTCATTATCGATTTAAATAAATCAAAAGAAATGGAAAGAGAAAAAAGAAATAAACTAGGTTTAGGAGAAAGCTGTCCAGAATTTACTATATTTGATGAAACAAAAGAAGAATTACAATTTTTTAATGATATAGAATTAAGGTTGAAAAATGCTTGGGAATATAGATATGAACAAATTAAAGAGTTCTATAGAGTAAATGGTCACTGTATGGTGAAGCGTAACTATAAAAATAAACAACTTGCTTATTGGGTTGTTACTCAAAGAAAATTATATAGTAAAGGAATATTAGAAAAAGAGCGGTTAGATAAGCTAAATGAACTGAACTTTGAATGGGGAGCAGAGGAACAATGGAGGTTAAGATTTAAAGACTTATTAAATTATTATGAAGAATTTGGTACAGCAAATGTACCTAAACGGTATAAAGTAAAGGATTTTGGCTTAGGTGAATGGACTATTTGGTTGAGGAATTTATACAAAAAAGGGAAACTTTCAAAAGAGCAGATTGACTTATTAGAAGGTATCCGATTTATATGGGATATGCGAGAGTTTAGATGGGAAGAAATGTATGAAGAGTTGATGGAGTATAAAAAAGAGCATGGTGATTGTAACGTTCGAAGAAACGCAAATAATAAAAATGCGAAAAATAAGGAGCTTGCACTTTGGGTTTCGAATCAAAGAAAATTTTATAGGCAAGAAAAATTGTCTGGTGAGAGAATAAATAAACTTATTGAAATAGGGTTCGATTTTGAGATAAATTATAGAGGGAAAGTTGCAAAAAAAGACAACGCTGTTAAATCAGAATTTATAGACGGTGGTAAAGAAGAAGAGCGTATGAAAGCGATAATTGAAGCATATCGACAAGGGAAACCTCTAGATGAAATTCGAACTACTCTTAATGTAGGATCAGGAACTATATCGCAAGTGTTAGAGTATAAGGGAATTGAGAGAAGAAGGTAGTTTCTTTATTTTAAAATAATAAGCTTTTGATAAACTCCCACTATTAGTGGGAGTTTTTTTGTCTCAAAAACGAATGTTTTAAATACAATGCTACCTAGTTTAAATTAGGTGGTATTTTTTGTGTGAATTACGTATCAAAACCCGTTTCAAAAACAATGTATCAATATATGCAAGTGTTTACCTTTATGGTACAATATTAGTATAAAATGGAAAAGTTGGTGTTTATATGAAAATTGGTTATGCAAGGGTTAGCACTCAAGAACAAAGTCTAGATCTTCAAATGGATGCTCTCCAGCAAGCAGGTTGTGAGAAGGTGTATTCTGAAAAAATTAGTGGAATGAAAGACGATCGACCGAAGCTTTTAGAGTTAATTGATTATGCAAGAGAAGGAGATGTCCTTGTAGTATATAAATTAGACCGTCTTGGCAGGTCTACAAAAAAGCTTATAGAACTTACAGAGGAGCTTGAGAAGCGGGGTATCGAACTTGTTAGCATTCGAGATAGCATAGATACTACCAGTGCCGTTGGAAAGGCGATGTTTAGAATGTTGGCAGTGCTAAGTGAGATGGAGAGGGATTTAATTTCAGAGCGTACTAGAGCAGGCTTAGAAAGTGCTAGAGCTAGGGGACGTAGAGGGGGAAGACCAAAAAAAGACTCTAAAGATGTAGACAAGGCTATAAAGCTTTATCATACCAATCAATATTCTGTTAGAGAAATTGAAGAAATCACTGGCGTATCAAAAGCAACCCTATATAGAGAAATAAATAGTCGAAAAATTACTATGAGTTCTTAAGGGGGAAGATAGGTGAATATAGAAAGTAGAACTTATCCTATTCAGTCAAAAGTGTTAAATAAAGAATTATTAATAAAAATTTGTCAAGTCTTAGAAAATGACCATGAAAAGGAATTTAGAAGATTCAAAGAAGAACTGAAAATTACTAGACCAGAACTTTTTGAACAAAATATTGTGAATTTAGAGGATTATTTTCATGGAAGAGTAAGTATACTTCTGTATTGTTCTGATATGTCCACTTATGAATATAGTGCTGTAAAGCATTTAATTGAAGGAGGAGTTTTAGACTTTAAAAATGTTGTAACAATAAAATTGGAGTACACATCACACAATAGAGACAAAATTGAATTTTACGTAAGTCAAATTAAGCATAGAGATAGTTATATAAAGGTATTAGGAAGCAGCTCAGAATGGGTTAATGCAAAATTTGGATGGCTAAAAGAAATCGAAGATCATATAAAACCCCAAGAAAATTTTATTCTAAAGTACAAAAAGCTATGTACCATTTGGTTAAGTGCAATCCTTAGTTTCACAACTATTATGACAATGGTATTCCTTGTAGGTATTCTAAATGGTGAAAAAATAGGAATAGGAAGTATCTCGTATGATGGTTGGATTATTATATCATTTTTGTCACTCATTCCAATAGGTATTTGGTACATGTGGATTTCTGACCAAATAGAAAAGATTTGGCCCAGTGTAGAATTTGAATTTATACCAGAACATTATAACAAGGCAAAAAAATCAAGAAAACTTATAAGTTCAATT
This sequence comes from Rossellomorea arthrocnemi, assembly GCF_904424705.1. Lineage (GTDB taxonomy): Bacteria > Bacillota > Bacilli > Bacillales > Bacillaceae_B > Rossellomorea > Rossellomorea arthrocnemi. The sequence continues at coordinate 242,809 of NZ_CAJGBF010000004.1, forward strand.
GGTATTGGAGTTGCTTTGCCGATAATACTTTTATTAATCAGTGAATACGTTCTATAAAATATGTCTGAGTTACTTTAATATTGAACATATTGTTGGGCTTGGATATAATTGAATTAACGACATTAACCATCTACTTGGTTTGCAATTAACAATCATGCTTGCAATTTGTAACCCTCAAAAACTCAAATAAACCTTGATATATAAACATTCTCAAGCAGTCCATGATGGGCGGCGGATTCACGATTGACAATCCGAACGCCATCGCATCATGCGGATGTGGATCATCATTTGTGACGGCGACGAATAAGGGTACGCCGGAAAATTGCTAAAGATAAAAAGGGACGGACCTCTAAATCTAGAGGTCCGTCCCTTTTCAAGATCATGAAATATTTTTCAGCGCTTCTTCCACAGGTGTGTCACCAGTCAAGATCTCGAATACCTTGTGATTCGTTTCTTCTATGGTTAAAGAGTCCACGAGCACCTTCGCAACATCTGCACGGGAAATGTCCCGACTTTTATCTTCGATACTGGAAGCAGCTTCAATCTTACCGGTAGCATCTTCGAAGGAAAGAGAACCCGGGCGGACGATGGTGTAATTTAAGCCGCTCTCTTTCAAGTGAGAATCTGCTGCTCCTTTAGCCTTTAAGTAAAATTGCAATTCATCCGGGCCGCTTGAAGGGTTACCGGCACCCATGGAGCTGAGCATGATAAAACGTTCAATTCCCATTTTCTTCGCATAATCTACTGCTTTTTTTGCGCCTTCCTGGTCGATGGCAAGTGTCTTATCGTCACCTGTCGATCCGCCGCTGCCAGCTGCAAAGATAACGGCATTTACATTTTCAAGAGCATAAGAGAAATCCTGCTCAAGATCAGCAACAATGGGTCTTGCTCCCAAGTCTTCCAAATCCTTTGCCTGTTCTGTTTTCCGAATCATGGCTCTCACGAAATGCTGACTGCTATTTGAAAGCTCTTTCACTATATGACGGCCAGTGTGACCATTTGCTCCAATGACTAATACATTCATTCTCTCCCTCATCCTTTATCTTAGATTTTTTGTCCTATTATTGGTCTACCCATCCATGGTGAAAATAAACAATGTAGGGACGCGGTTAAGAGGAAGAAAATGAGCCTCTCGAGCATGGTATACACTCCCTCATCCTTAAAATAGTAAAAAGGCACAGGATTCAATTTCCTGTGCCTTCTGATTAAGATTAATCTGTAAACATGGACGTACTGTGCATCGGCTGCACTCTTGCCTTTGGATCCATATACGCTTTGGCATTATTGACCGCTGTCGGTGCTTCACCAAATCCACTGGCTATGAGTTTGACTTTTCCATCATACGTACTGATATCACCAGCGGCATAAATGCCTGGAATGTTCGTTTCCATTCTCGAATTCACCACAATTGAATTCTTTTCAATCTCAAGGCCCCAATCTTTAATCGGACCAAGGGACGAAACAAATCCGAAGTTGACAATTAACTCATCGAGGTCGATAATTTCCTTTTCGTCGCCTTTTGTTTCTTCTAATATCAACTGATTGATCTTTTCTTCTTCAACCACCAATTCTGACGGGACAAACGGTGTTTTCAATTCCACTGTGGAGTTATGTAAGTTCTCCACACTATGTTCGTGTGCTCTGAATTTATCACGTCTGTGCACGAGGTAAACCTTTTCTGCGATCGGTTCAAGCATCAGTGCCCAGTCAACAGCAGAGTCGCCGCCGCCGCAAATGACCACGTTTTTATCCCTGAAATGCTCCAGATTATCAACAAAGTAATGAAGATTTTTCCCTTCAAATTCTGATGCATGTTCGAGTTCTAAACGGCGGGGCTGGAAGGCACCATTTCCTGCCGTAATGATGATTGTTCTGGAAAAATGAATTTCCTTATCCGTTGTGAGCTTAAACATGCCATCAGCCTGTTTTTCCACGCCTTCCACGGCTTGCTCAAGACAGATCGTCGTTTCGAACTTCGCCATTTGATCTTTTAAATTATTGACAAGATCCTGCGCCTTCACTTTAGGAAAACCGGCAACGTCATATATGTATTTCTCAGGATATAGAGTAGCAAGCTGCCCCCCGAGTTGTGGTAAGCTTTCGATGATCTTAACTGATGCTTTTCTCATACCGCCATAAAACGCTGTAAACAGCCCGGTAGGACCGCCGCCTATGATTGTGATATCATACACTTTTTGATCTTCCTTCAACTGGATCCCTCCAACAATTAAGATGTATTTCATATTAATTTATTCTATCATACCGTTTTCGATTCTTCACAATAATTGGCTTTATAAGTGGGAATAATCAGTCTATTTGATGGGGGTGACTGCGACTTTTGTTGGAGGGTTACGGCATGTTCGACGTATGCTTGTCGGGCTTGGGAGAGCCGCCTCTGCTTTTCTGTGTCCAGCTCCAGGGCTTAGAGACTCGAGGTCATAAGTCAAACATGCCAAAAAGGCAAATAGCGCCTTTCCGGCATGTTCGTCTTATGCTTGTCGGGCCTGAGCGAGCCGCCTCCGCTTTTCTGTGTGTCCAGCTCCGGCGGCTAGTCCCTCGAGGTCATAAGCTAAAACGACCAAAAAGGCAAGGGGCGCCTTTCCGGTCGTTTCATCTTATGCTTGTCGGGCCTGGGCAAGCCGCCTCCGCTTTTCTGTGTCCAGCTCCGGCGGCTAGTCCCTTGAGGTCATAAGCTAAAACGACCAAAAAGGCAAGGGGCGCCTTTCCGGTCGTTTCATCTTATGCTTGTCGGGCCTGGGCAAGCCGCCTCCGCTTTTCTAAATATTCTTAAGTTTCCAATTTACGATATACATCTTGAAAATGATTGGTAAAAAGAATATTATGTAATGTAGGCATATTGTTAAGAATTTATGACAATTTTCGCATAACTATGTAGTAGTTCGTGAAATACGTCACATACTTTTGTTTTTATATTTTTCATACAGTATTTTCCTCTTTGAATGAAGGAAAACATCGCGTTTGATTTGTTTTAGTTTCTTTTTTATAGGGAAAAAGATAATAGCATCAGATTGAACGGGATAAAAACGCATAATGTGGAGGACTCTAAGGAGTATCCAAAGCAAATTTATCAAAAAAGGTGGATGTGATTCAGTTGAGAAAGCCAAGAATCGTTGTATTAGGTGCAGGTTATGGTGGATTAATGACGGTAACCCGTCTTCAAAAACAATTAGGAACAAATGAAGCAGAAATTATTTTAATTAATAAGAATGATTATCATTACGAAACCACTTGGTTACACGAAGCTTCTGCCGGTACGCTCCATCACGATCGTGTACGCTACGACGTTAAAGATGTGGTCAACACAAGCAAAGTGAATTTCCTGCAAGCCACTGTGGAAGATATCAAAGTGGATGAGAAGAAGGTCATCACAGGTGAAGGTGAAGTAGAATTCGATTACTTGGTTGTTGCTCTAGGTGCAGAATCTGAAACATTCGGAATTCAAGGTCTTCATGAGCATGCATTCATGATTTCAAATATTAACTCTGCACGACAAATCCGTGAGCACATTGAACTGCAATTTGCTACGTATAAAAACGAAGGTGAATTGAACGATGAACGCTTAACCATCGTTGTAGGTGGAGCAGGCTTCACAGGAATCGAATTCTTAGGCGAATTAGGTAACCGTGTTCCTGAACTTTGTCATGAATATGATATCGACCGTAAGAAAGTACGGATTGTATGTGTGGAAGCTGCTCCAATGATCCTTCCTGGATTTGATCCTGAGCTAGTGAAATACGCCCGTGCCAAGCTTGAGAAAAAGGGTGTTGAATTCCATATCGGAACTCCACTTAAAGAAGCAAAAGCAGATAGCGTTCTCATCGCTAAAGGTGAAGACGAAGTAGAAGAAATCAAGGCAGGTACGATCGTATGGGCTGCAGGTGTACGTGGTAACTCCATCATTGAAAGAGCCGGAATTGAAAACATGCGTGCTCGTGTGAAAATCAATCGGGATCTTCGCGCACCGGGACATGACAACATCTTCATCATCGGTGACTGTTCACTTATGATTAATGAAGAAACAGAGCGTCCATACCCTCCTACTGCACAGATCGCCATGCAACAAGGTGAAGTATGTGCACGCAACATCGCTTCTCTGCTTCACGGCAAAGAGGACTTGGAATTATTCACTCCAGACATTAAAGGAACAGTATGTTCCCTTGGTGAAGACGATGCAATCGGTGTCGTTTACGGTAAGAAAATCACTGGTACAAAAGCTTCCTTCATGAAGAAAGTCGTCGACAACCGTGCTCTTTACATGGTTGGTGGACCATCACTTGTCTTCAAAAAAGGAAAGTTCAAGTTCTTTTAAGTCTTACATGAATAAATAAAAAAGCAGGGTGGATTCCACTCTGCTTTTTTTCAGTTTCAGGTATTAGATCGTTTTGCCAAAAAGGTAAAGAATACATATACTCAATTCGGCCTTATGCTTGACGGTGCTGAACGAGACGTTTTTCGTTTGTATTTATGCAATTGGGGGTGTGTACAGTGAAAAGGGGAAAGGTTTGGCTTGCCGTGGCAGGTCTGGTGATTGATGAAAATGGTAAATGGCTGGTCGTGAAAAAGAAATACAGCGGATTAAAGGGCATGTGGTCACTTCCGGCAGGATTTGTCAATGCAGGCGAGACGGTCGATGAAGCTGTGATAAGAGAAGTGAAGGAAGAGACAGGATTAGACACAACCATTAAAGGGATCGTTGGCGTGAGATCAGGAGTCCTTCAACACGACATCAGCGATAACATGATGATCTTTCTGTTGGAGAATGAGGAAACTTCTTCTATGGAGATGGAAGAAGCTGAATTATGGGATGTCCAGTGGAAGTCTCCTCAGGAATTATTAAGGGACGAGAAGACATCTGTGATGGTGTATGAGATGATCAAACGATCGGGATCTCAGCATGAATTGAACATGATTGAAGGAATCAACCCAGGGACTCAATTTGCCTATACACAGTACCGGTTATTTTTATAAAATTCTGTAAATATTAAGAAAAAAAGAGATAACGAAAGAAAAACATAAATGTATTCGCTTTCTTTGAGGTACATCCCCTTTATTGTCCCTTTTCTTTATTCTGAAGAGATGGTATATTATCAGAAAATTAAGAAATTAAAGAAAAGGGAGAGGGAATTATGAGAGCTACTGCAAGTACTAAAACGAAATATTGTCTTTACTGTTCAGGAAAAGGATACTTTCAGTTAGTGTTGGGTGGTTCTGAAACGTGTCCGTGCTGCGGAGGCAGCGGGAAACAAAAATAACCCCTGTAGAATAGAGGATAAAAGCAGACCTAATGACGGTGGGATACCGACATTGGGTCTGTTTTTTATGTACACATGATAAATAAGTTTATTTTGTGAATAAACCACAAATCTTTCCTTGAAAATATTGACGCTTACATTTCACTCGGGGTACACTATTCTTTAGTGTTATGGAGGTGTAATTGGAAAATGCCTATACATGTAATGATTATTTCGATGCTTCTATTTTTTGTTCTATTTTTCGGAATAGGTTTTTTGTTAAATATGTTATTGCGTATGACTTGGATCATGGCCATCATTTATCCGATTGTCGTTATATTTATCGTGGACGAAGTTCGTTTTATAGATTATTTCCGAAATGCTGGAGAGTCTTTTTCAGAACTTGGGACAAGGCTAAGCCACTTGGCTGTAGCGGACCTCGTTATTCTCGGAAGCGGTCTCGCGGGTGCCATCCTTTCCGGCATCGTGATGAGGATTCTAAGAGCAAAAGGATATCGTATGTTTTAACCAAATCCGTTTAACCGGGAATTAAATCCCGGATTGAACGGATTTTTTATTATGATTGAAAAGTAAAGGCTCTGGTTGTGGGAAAAGCGAGAAGAGGTTGAATCCGCTTCAGGTACTCGCTTTCCCTGGGGCTGGAAGTGAGCCTCAGGGATCTCACCTGTCCAGTTTTTCCCGGATCTCCAGTTATAGATTAAATGATACCAGCCAGATCATATGTAGAAAACACCAATCGTTTTTTATCACACATTTGTCATTAGACTATCAGAATATAGAAGCACAGAGTAGAGCGGAAAGGAACGGTCCCTATCTTCAGGCAATTGCCCAGCAAAACAAAGCTCTAAAAGCTTTTATTTTGTAAGTATTTTCTTAAAACAGTACATACTAGTTGAAGTGAGGAATGACCCGTCTTAAAAGGGTTTTTCACGAGAAAACAGCTACATCCTTAATTTCCAAATATTGAAACTATTCGATTTTTTTATCAATTTATGCATATATCTCCTCACCAATGGGAAGTATGAAGGGTGGGAGGAGTGAATACATGAATCTGTTTAACATGTGGACGAAGAGATTCGTTATGATCATTTTGTTTATCTTTGCACTAGGGACGACCTTTCAATCAGTCTCGGGTGTAGAAGCGCAAACCTTTAAAACCTGGTTGATGAACAAGGGTGACAGTGATCAAACAAGTATAGATTATAAAGAACATAAGACAAGTCCCTTGAAGTTATCATTGAAGTTTCTTAAAAGGTTTACAGGGTACGAGACAAAAGTGTCAGCAAGTGCATCTGTTAAACCGTCTACACTGGAAGAATCCGTTGATTGGGATCAATATACGAAACATACGGTTGTAGCAACGGGCTATACAGCCGGTGTTGAATCGACCGGGAAGAATCCGGACCATCCCCTCTATGGAATTACATACTCAGGAGTGAAAGTGAAGCGGGATCTATATTCTACGATTGCAGCCGATACTTCTGTCTATCCCATCGGTACCATCCTCTTTATCCCCAATTATGGATATGGGGTCGTAGCCGATACTGGGAGTGCAATCAAAGGAAATAAGTTGGACCTTTATTATGAAACAGTGGACGATGTGTATAATGAATGGGGCAAACAGACAATAGACGTCTATGTGGTCCAGATGGGTACAGGAGAGTTATCAGAACAAGAATTAGCGGCTCTTAATGAAAATAAATCCATGCAGGTGTTCCGGCAACAGATTCTATCACCTGAAGAAGAATGAATGAAAAAAGCACACAGTTCAATATCACTGTGTGCTTTTTTAATATACCGGACTTAATAGTAAGGACCGCATGTATAGCTAAAGACAAAGGTCTCCATCCTCTTGGATCCGTTTAACAACATAGGAAAAAGGGGAAAAGTAATATGAGATGCGAATTCAGAAGGAGTGGAACATATGAACAAAAGTCAATTCGATAAAATGAAGAATGGAACAGGATTCATTGCAGCCCTCGACCAGAGCGGAGGCAGTACTCCCAAAGCGTTACAAGCGTATGGTGTGCTTGAAGACACCTACACCAATGAAGACGAAATGTTTGAGAAGGTCCATGAAATGCGGACGAGAATTATCACTTCTCCTGCTTTCAGCCCAGACAGCATCCTTGGTGTCATCCTTTTTGAACAAACGATGGACAGCAAAATTGAAGGCAAATATACAGCAGATTACCTTGCTGATAAAGGCATCGTCCCTTTCTTAAAAGTGGATAAAGGACTGGCCGGTCAGGAAAAAGGCGTCCAGCTCATGAAACCGATCTCTGATTTGGAGGAGATTCTCCGACGTGCCAATGAACGGAATATTTTCGGGACAAAAATGCGCTCGGTCATACACGAACCGAACAAGAGTGGCATCGAAGAAGTAGTCCAACAACAGTTTAAAATTGGAAAACGCATCATCGCTGCAGGTCTAATCCCGATCATCGAACCTGAAGTCAATATCCACAGTAAACAAAAGGAGAAATCCGAAGACATTCTGTGTGAAGAAATCATTAAACACTTGAATGAGCTGTCAGAAGAGGAAAACGTCATGCTGAAGCTCTCAATTCCAACGAAAGCAAATGCATATAAAGAGTTGGTTGAGCATCCTCGTGTCGTGAGGGTCGTCGCGCTTTCAGGCGGCTACTCCCGAGAAGAAGCGAATGAGAAGCTGAGAGAAAATGACGGCGTGATTGCAAGCTTCTCCCGGGCATTGGCTTCTGACTTGAATGTCAATCAATCCGGGGAAGAATTTGATGCAGCATTGAAGAAGGCTGTTGATTCGATTTATGATGCATCGGTCCATAAGAATTAATGGGATGCTGAACAGAAAACCATCCATTCTGCTTCTCCAGAGGGTTGAAAAGTGTTAGAAAAAATTTAAGATGCCTGCTCATTTCTAGTGAATGAGCAGGCATTTTAATGTATGAATGTACTATGGGATAAGTCTCTTACTCGATTTGAGAAAATTCTTCATGATACAAATCGGGGTGAAGCAACCCGGCAAGCTTAACGGCCCCTTCTAATAGAAGGGGGGATGGTCTGCAGTAGAGTGCTTCTTCCAAGACAAAAATCCGATCCTTTTGTACAGCCTCGAGCTGTTTCCAACCTGGCCGCTTTTTTACGATTTCCGGCTTCACCCGTTTCTGCTGAACCCCGACCCATGCCAGGCAAATATAATCCGGGTTGCGTTTTACTACATCATCCCAATCGGTTTGAACACTTGCCAATTCAACGTCATTAAAGAGGTTACGGGCACCGACCATTTCGCTCAGCTCGGTCAGCCAATTAATCTTTCCCGGAGTGAAGACAGGTTTGGGCCACCATTCCCAATAAAGGGATGGGGGATTGGAAACCCCTTCCCCGATGGTCTTTAACCGATTAACGGTACCTGTAAATTCCTGGTGACGTCTGATCGCGTGATTTTCAATGCCACAAGCTTTTCCCACCGTTAAGAGATCATCTGCAATGTCAGAGAAACTCTGAGGATTAAGAGTGATATGGGGAATGTTCCTTTTTTCAAGTTCTTCTATGTTCTTTTCCATTCCTGGTACGCTTAATGATGAAAATACCAAATCCGGGTTTAATGATTCCAGCTTATCCATGTTAATGGAGAGATCCGGTCCAAGCTGTGGCAGGGACTTTACCTCTTCGGGATAATCGGAGAAATCATCAACACCTGCAAGTAGAGGTGTTAATCCCAGGTAGTCGATGATTTCTGTGTTACTGGGGCAAATGGAAACGATTTTCATGATTCCCCTCCTAGGCGATGAATAAATAATGAAGAAGAAGCGTCAGAATGATTCCTGATAATCCACCAAAGAATACTTCAATGGGTTTATGACCCAATAATTCCTTCAGCTCCTTGCGTTTTTCCTGTTCAGGTTTGTTTTGCCAGCCTTTTGCTTCTGACATGAATCTCTGGAAATCCACCATCAATTGATTGAGGACGATCGCCTGCTCTCCAGCCTGTCTTCTGACTCCCGTTGCATCAAACATCGTAATGATGGCAAACATGGCGGATACGGCAAAGATGGGTGAAGAGAGCCCCACTTCAAGGGCAACACCGGTGGATAATGCGGTTACGGCTGCTGAATGGGAACTCGGCATCCCGCCTGTCGAGGTAATCAAAGACCAATTTAATTCCCTCGTCGCGATATACTGTATGGGAACCTTTACAAACTGCGCAAAAAAGATGGAAAATAAAGACGCCCATAATGGAAAATTAAACAATACTTCCATGTTGTGAAATGCCACCCTTTCAATTGTTTGAATAAAAATAATGTTCTCATTATATCATACCCTAATGACTCCTTAATTTAACTTTAAAAAGTGGATTGTTTAGAAAGTCGAAATAATTGGACATCTTCGCTATAATAGAGTGTGGAGGTGTCGATAAACATGAATTTTTCAATCAATCAAAATGAAGTGACGAAGGCGAACGGGGAATGCCTGATCGTCGGTATTTACAATCAGCCAACATTCGAAGGGGAGCTGAAAGAGCTCGATCAGAAGTTTGAAGGCTACCTTACACAGCTGGTGAAGGATAAAGACATTTCTTCTAAAGCGAAGAAAGTGTCAAAGATACATACGTTTGGAAAACTCGAAGCGAAAAGAGTGTTATTCGTAGGACTTGGAAAGCAAAAAGAGTTGACCTTTGATCTATTAAAAGAGTCATTAGGTTCAGCGTCCAAAACATTGAAGGAAATGAAAGTGTCTTCGTTTTCTGTCGCACTCGACACATTTGTTTCTGAAGAAATCGTTGCAACGGATGTAGCTCATGCCTTTATGGAAGCCTTTACGATGTCTACTTATGAGTTCCACGGTTATAAAAAGAAATCGAATGAACCGGAAGTACACACGGAAGCGATCGAGTTTTTTACAAAAGGAGAGTCGAAAGAAATAGAGACCGCCTTACATATTGGCTCTGCTTTCGGGAATGGGGTGAATTCCGCACGTACACTGGTTAATACACCTGGTAATCTATTAACCTCGACAAAATTGGCGGAATACGCCTTGGAATTGGCTGAACGATACAACTTTGAGGTTGAAATCCTCGACAAGGAAGAAATGGAGCATCTGGGAATGGGTGCATTACTTGCCGTGAACCAGGGTTCTGTGGAGCCTCCGAAGATGATTGTCCTGAAATACAACGGAAAAGAGGACTGGAAGGATGTCATCGGATTAGTCGGAAAAGGGATTACATTTGATACAGGGGGTTACTCCCTTAAGCCCAAGGATGGAATTGTCGGTATGAAAACAGACATGGGTGGGGCGGCAGCTGTTCTCGGTGCCATGGAAATCATTGGTGAAATCAAACCGGAACAAAATGTCGTTGCCGTCATTCCTTCAACGGATAATATGGTGAGCGGCGCTGCATTCAAGCCTGACGATGTGATTACATCCATGAGCGGTAAAACCATTGAAGTGTTAAATACCGACGCAGAAGGGCGTCTCGCGCTCGCTGACGGAATGACCTATGCAAAGCATCAAGGGGCTAACTATTTAGTGGATGTTGCAACCTTAACCGGCGGGGTCATCGTTGCACTCGGTGAGGATAAAACCGGTGCCCTAACTAATAATGAAGCGTTCTTCGAACAGGTATTGGAAGCTTCAGGTGAATCAGGGGAATACATCTGGCAGCTTCCTTATACGGAAAATGATAAAAAGCGCGTCCGTGGAAGTGATATAGCCGACTTGAACAACTCACCTGGCCGTGCGGGTCATGCCATCATGGGAGGTGCGTTTGTCGGGGAGTTCTCGGAAGGACTGCCTTGGGTACATCTTGATATCGCTGGAACCGCTACGACAAAAGGAAGTCATGATCTTGGTCCTTCAGGTGGGACGGGTGTCATGGCGAGGACGCTTGCCTTATTGGTCGAACGTTTTGAGCCTTTAGAGAAATAAGTACGATTGGAGAGTCTTTTTTCAGTGCCTGAGTATGGGGGCGCTGGGAGAAGGCTTTTTTTATTGGGAGATTAGTAGAGGAAGGGGGTGGGGGGATGTTAATTAATGGTAAAATACGCAATTAGGGCTTGAAAGGACGCAATTAAGTTAGAAAATGACGCAATAAATGGAAAAATGACGCAATCACGTTGGAAAATGACGCAATTCCCTCAAATCCACACCGATTCTGGACTCAAATGTAAAACCCACCCCCGTTATTTGAGAAGGAAATCCGCTGCAGTTGAACAGAATAGAGCCTGAGTGGATTAAGAATCCGGCTGTTTATGGTCATAAACCACCCGAAATGATAAAAGATCCAGCGGAAATTGGATCTAATCCAGCCGAAACGTTTAATATCCAGTCGATTAACGTTTAATAGTAATAGAGCCCACCACCTCAAAATTCCCCACCCCATCTTTCATCCCGCTAAAGTATTGACAAACACTCTTTATCTTGTTAAAGTAGAAATCGTGATTTTATCACTCTACCAATTTAGCGAATTAAAGTATAACGAAAACAAATATCAAATCGATATAATGAGTATATAAGGAGGAAGTAGTTATGAATGCAGTTGTAATAGCGGTTCTCGTCATGCTGGTACTGAGTCTGGTACGTGTGAACGTTGTATTCGCTCTGATCACTGGTGCGTTAGTCGGGGGACTGACAGGCGGACTCGGATTGGACGAGACGATATCCGTCTTTTCGGATGGAATAAGCGGCGGGGCAAGTATCGCACTGAGTTATGCATTATTGGGTGGATTTGCAGTGGCGATTTCCTATACGGGAATTCCGAATCTACTCGTTGACTGGGTATTAAAAGTTGTCGGGAAAAAAGGGGATACAAGAAAGACAGCCCTTTCGAAAGCACTTATTGTTATATCTATTTTAATCATGGCTTGTTTTTCACAAAATGTGATTCCGATTCACATCGCTTTTATCCCGATTTTGATCCCGCCTTTATTAAAGGTGATGACAGAGTTACGAATCGATAGACGTTTAATCGCCTCGGTGATGACGTTTGGATTAACCGCCCCTTATATACTGTTACCAGTAGGATTTGGACTGCAATTCCATGAGATTATCGCTCAAAACATGGCTTCGAGTGGAATGGAGATCGCCATTAGTGATATTCCGAAAGCTATGCTTCTTCCTGTCGGAGGAATGATGATTGGGTTGCTGATTGCTGTGTTTGTCAGTTATCGAAAACCTAGGGACTACAATGAAGCAGAAGAAGTGATCGCAGATGAAAAAATCGTTTACAACAAACGAGCGATGATCTTCGCTCTCCTTTCCATCGTCGTGGCCTTATATGTCCAGCTACAGCTGGAATCGATGATCTTTGGGGCATTGGCAGGTATTGCCGTCCTGTATATTTCAGGGTCGGTTAAATGGAAAGAGGCTGATGGGTTACTGAATGAAGGAATGAAAATGATGGCCTTTATCGGTTTTGTCATGATAACCGCATCAGGTTTTGCGGCAGTGGTAACGGCAACAGGAGATGTTGAGACATTGGTAAAGGCGACTGCTGATGTCATTGGAGGCAACCAGGCGTTGGCTGCGCTCATCATGCTGGTGGTCGGGCTTCTGGTGACAATGGGAATCGGGTCTTCATTCGCGACGATTCCCATCATTGCGGCCATCTTTGTTCCCCTTGCCATGGAGCTCGGATTCAGTCCCCTTGCCACAATTGCGATTGTTGGTACAGCGGGTGCTCTTGGTGACGCAGGGTCACCTGCATCAGACAGTACGCTGGGACCGACTGCAGGACTGAATGCGGATGGTCAGCATAATCACATTTGGGATACATGTGTCCCAACCTTTTTGCACTATAATATTCCTCTGATCCTGTTCGGTTGGATTGCGGCGATCATCTTATAATAGAAAGAAGCAAGGGCATCCCTTGCTTCTTTTCTTTTACATCCACCGGACGATCACGATTAAATGACAGCAATCCACTTGACCAAATTTTTCATCAAAGACAAGGCGAACTCCATCCGGATTGAACGAAACAATCGGCTGTACCCTTGTACCGATGGTTTGAAGTAGTTTATGTACTTCAGGTACGTTCGACTGCTGTGCTGCGTTCATGAATTTTGATGAGAACTCTTTGGAGGTGTTTATTTTTTGGAGTACCTTTTGGGCATCTTCCATTAAGCTTAATGTTTTACCTGCCGAAGACATGAACGTTTTGGTTTCGACAGGGGGATAGTTCCGATTATATGAGGGTATTGGTTGTGCCCTGGAGTGGACCGGTGGGTAGGGGCGTTGAACAGGTGGATAAAAAGGATGATACCGATACATAACACATAACCCCTTTCTGAAGAAATGCTCTAAGGAAATGTATGAAACTAAGCATCGGATTATTCATCAATTGAAAGCATGATGGATAGGAAAGTGAAAATAGAGGATTTTCACGGCCTTTCTCGAACAGATAGTAAGGAAGACTATTATATGAGGTGATTCAGGTGAATACGGAGAATACATTAATCAGTGCGTTAGGAATTGAATTTGTAGAAATGAGTAAGGGCAAAGTTATTGCGACGATGCCGGTAAATGAACAGACGAGGCAGCCATTTGGTTTCCTTCACGGCGGTGCGTCCGTGGCCCTTGCGGAGACGGTGGCGAGTGTAGGGGCGGTAGAATTGATCGACCTGGAAAAGGAAATATGCTTTGGCCTTGAAATCAATGCAAACCACATCAAAGCAAAACGGGAAGGACTGGTCACCGCGACTGGTACAGTCATGCATCAGGGCAGGACCACGATGGTATGGGATATAAAAATCACAGATGAGGAAGATCAATTAATTTGTGTATCGCGTTGTACCATGGCGGTCGTTCCAAAACGATAGCCCAGAAGACAGGTTTAAAAAGTGAAAAAATGGGAAATCAACTACTAACCAATAAATTAGGAGGCCTATTTTTATGAGTTGGACAAAAAATGATTATCCTGATTCACTGAAGAACCTGCCTGCTGCCGTACGGAATAAAGCGATTGAAATTGCTAATGCCCTCCTTGATGAAGGGTATGAAGAGGGAAGGGCGATTGCCATTGCCACTGACCGTGCCCATCAATCTGAAGAGGGGAATACATCGGAAAAAACCGAATACCACATCACCCTCCACGACGACGGCTGGCAATTAAAGAAGGCTGAAGGAAAGAGGGCCATTCTTGTAGAAAATACAAAGGACAAACTCCTTTCAAAAGCCAAAGACTATGTGACGGATCATTCCGGGACACTGGTTGTGCATAAGCAGGATGGAAGTGTGGAAGAACACTTGTATCAACGTTAAGGCATTTAAAAAGGCTTGCCCTATTAAACAAGTGGGGGCAAGCCTTTTTCATTTGTCTCTTATTGACTGTTCTGGCGTTCGTATTGTTCTTTATCCTTTAAATCATCCCGTACACTTTTGTCCCAAAGTTTGACCCCTGAATTATAGGCGGCACGTGAGATGAGGTGACCGGCAACCGGTGCTGTTACAAAAATGAAGATAATGGCCAGGATCAGTCTTGAATTGAAATGCCCATGTTCCAGATAGAAGTAAAGGAATGTCGCGAGCAGGATTGACATGACCCCAAGCGTCGCACTTTTAGATGCAGCATGGTTTCTCGTATATACATCCGGAAGTCTCAATAAGCCGAAAGCGGTGACAAGGCTGAGAAATCCTCCAATGACTAAGAAAAATCCGATGAAAAATCTAATGATCTCGCTCACGTTCGATGATCTCCCCTTTCTCTAAGAACTTTGAAAAGGCTACGGTTCCCAGGAACGCCAGGATTCCGAGAAGCAGGATCACTTCGAGGAAAGCGTATGTATCGAGCATCATGGAAACAAGAGCAATGATTGCAATCAGGTTGATACCGATTGCATCAAGTGCCACGACCCGGTCAGGGGTAGTGGGGCCTTTCACGACTCTGTAAACCAGGCCGAGCATGGAGAGGGAGACGCATAGTAAAGTGATTTGAAAAATTAGATGTAACATTAGCGACTCACCTCCATAATGGCTTTTTCAAAGGAATTTTTAATGTCCTCGATGGCTTCATCCACGTCCGGGATATCGATGGCATGAACATAAAGAATCTTATTGTCATACGACACATCCATGACGAGGGTCCCGGGTGTCAGAGTGATCAGATTCGCTAATAATGTAATCTCCCAATCGGTCTTTAATTCTGTCGGTAAAGCGAATATGCCCGGTTGGAAATCCAACTTCGGTTTCAAAACGGTTTTTAAAACCGAGATGTTTGCGAGAATCAGTTCCTTCAAGAACAAGAAGAATAAGCTGATGACAGCAGCCACCCGTAACAAATAAAACCGTGAGTTGAAAAATCTTCTGAATGCAAATATAACAAGCAATCCTAGTAAAAAGCCAATAATGAATGACTGAGAAGTAAAGGATACCGAAAGAAACATCCAGACAAAGGCCAGGAAAAAATTTAATAAAATTTGAAAAGCCATTCTGCATTACTCCTTTAACACTGCGTCTATATAGAGATCCGGATTCACCAGTACTTCTGCTGCTTGTGAGAATAGGGGACGCATCGCTTCTGCCCCAAGGCCGAAACATACGGCCAGCACAACGAGTATCAGAGACGTCATCCATAAGTAACGGGCGTCACCCTTTGAAGCTCCGTTATATTCCTTTGGCGTTCCCCATATGCCATTCAGGAAGATTTTAATGACAGAGTAGAGGACCAATAAACTTGATGCCAGAACGACGCCTGCACCTACATAGGCCTCTGCCGCAAAGCTTCCCCTTACGATTAATAGCTTGCCGATAAAACCGCTTAACGGCGGGATGCCGGCAAGAGAGAATGCAGCGACGAGGAATGTCCACCCGAGCCACGGGTAGTGCTTGATCAAACCGCCCATTTTCTTTAAGTTGGCTGTGCCGGTAATGGCAATCATGACGCCAACGAGAAGGAATAAAGCGGCTTTGATGATCATGTCATGAACAACATAATAAATGGCACCCTCTAACGCTTCAGGGTTCATCGTCGATACTCCGAACAAAATCACACCTACCGCTATGATGATGTTATAGATGATGATTTTCTTTACATCCCAATAAGCAATGGCTCCAATACAGCCAAGGATGATAGTGAGGATGGCCAGTATGCCCAGGATCTCATGGGTAAAACCGGTATCGTGATAGAAAAATAATGTGTATGTTCGTAAAATCGAGTAGATTCCGACTTTCGTAAGCAAGGCTCCGAACAATGCAAGCACCGGTGTCGGGGGAGCATAATAAGAGCCGGGCAGCCAGAAGTACAGAGGAAAGATCGCACCTTTAAGTCCAAATACCAATAGAAACAGGATGGCGATGGCCGTCACGATACCAGGCTGATCGACCAGGGCGATTTTTCTCGAGATATCCGCCATATTCAGCGTTCCAACGACAGAATACAGGTATGCAACGGTTATGACGAATAGTGCAGAAGAAATGACATTCACCAAAATGTATTTGATTCCCTCTCGCAATTGTGCCTTCGTTCCTCCGAGAACCAATAGAACGTACGAACTCATCAGCATTACTTCGAAAAAGACGAAAAGGTTAAAAATATCCCCTGTCGTGAAAGCCCCGTTCACTCCCACCAGTAGAAATTGAACGACAGGATAATAATAGAAACGTTCCCGTTCCACTCCAATCGACTTAAAAGAGTAGAGCAGGACAACAAGTGTAATGATACTGGTCGTTGTCACCAGTAATGCAGAAAGCATATCGGAAACCAGTGTTATTCCAAAAGGGGCGACCCAGCTCCCCAGGTTCACCGTCTGGATTCCGTGCTGATGTACCGTATTGATCAGTACAAGGGAGGCTGCGACAGTCAGCAATGTTGATACCGCTGAAATTCCACGTTGTACTTTTACATATTTGCTTATGAACATTAAGATAATCGCCGTGAATAACGGGATTAAAATCGGTAGTATTAATAAGTTAGTCATTTCCTTCGTTACCTCTCATCTGATCCATATTATCCGTGCCAAGCTCTTGATATGCCCGATAAGCGAGAACAAGGAAGAAAGCTGTCACTCCAAAGCTGATAACGATTGCCGTCAGGATTAAAGCCTGGGGCAGTGGATCAACATACCCATTGGAATGTTCTCCGAGTAGAGGTGCAGCTCCCCCTTTAAGGCCACTTACTGAAAGAATTAATAAATGGGCCCCGTGACTTAATAACGCTGTACCAATGATGATCCTGAGTAAGCTCTTGGATAGCATTAAGTACACGGCGCTTGTGAAAAGAATTCCGACCACAACGGCCATGATGATCTCCATTATTCGCTCACCCCAATCGTTTGAATAATGGTCATGGTGACCCCGATGACAACCAGATACACGCCTGTATCAAACAGCACGGCCGTATGCAGCGATGTCTTTCCTAACAGGGGAAGATGAAAATAATCATACGCATGGGTGAGGAACGGGACATCGAATAACAAGGCCCCTGCCCCTGTAGCCACGGAGAATAACAGACCGATTGCTGTTATGATCTTGTAATCCACCGGTAATATGGTGGCGACGGTCTTGATATCATACGCCAGTAACAACAGCACGATGGCTGCCGACGTCATCAAGCCCCCAATAAATCCTCCCCCCGGGGTATAGTGACCCGAGAAAAAAAGTCGTAATGAAAACAGGATGATAATGAATGCGACCACATTGGTGACGGTCTGCAGGATGACATCATTTGTTTTTACTTTTGCTTTCATCCTTCATCCCTCCTTGTAAGACGCAATTTAATCATGGAGAATATGCCCAGTGCCGCAATGGCCAAGACGCAAATCTCAAACATGGTATCAAACCCACGGAAGTCAACCAGAATAACGTTGACCATATTCTCCCCGCCGGCTTTATCATGGGTATTTTCAATATAGTATTTCGAAATGGATTCAAACATTTTCGAACTGTAGGAAGAGATGGCAAATAACGTGACCACCACACCAACCCCGATCGATATGAGTGCATTACCCAGTTTGAACCGCATCCGTTCTTCATGTCTGCTTAACTGAGGCAGGTGATAGAAACACAGTAAGAATAAGGCTACCGACACGGTTTCAATAACAAGCTGTGTCAGGGCCAGGTCCGGTGCCCGGAATAATACGAAAAACAGTGAAACAGTGTATCCTGCGGCACCGAGGGATATGATCGATGTTAATCGTGACTTCGCGAACAGAATGGTAACCGAACTGATCACAAGAAGAAGAGCGATGGCGATTTCATAGACCCCGACAGGCGCAAGATGTTTCGTATTGATGGCAAATGCCCCTTTAAACCATAGGGCAAACAGAGATACGGCAATCAGGAACGAGAAGATGTACACCAGGTAAGTTCGAATGAACCCAGTCATATATCCGCTCGTGAAGTTCTTTGCCCCACGTTCGCTCCTGACCAGTCCTCCATCATAAAAAGAGTTCAATGTTAAGCGTTCAGGAATCCATGAGTAGACCTTTTTCCAAGATGGAAGCAGGAGGTACAACAGAATCCCGATTAGAATAACCCCAAAGGTCATGAATAACTCGGGTGTAGGTCCATGCCAGAAAGAAATATGAGTCTCGACTGCATGTCCATCCTGAATCAGGCTTGGTGTAATGGCAGCCACTGCCGGCGCAATGATCCGTTCTGACAGGATATTCGGAAAGAAACCGAAAATGACGACAAGTGAAGCTAAAATAATTGGTGAAATCAACATGCCAAGAGGTGCTTCATGCGGTTTTTTTTCAAGTTTTTCCGGTTGGTGCTTCCCGGTGAAGGTTTTGAAGACCAGGATCATACTGTAAATAAAAGTGAACACACTTCCTACCCATGCGAGGAGCGGGAAGATCATGCCGAAAGTATCTAAGTTGAAAATATCCATTTCAAGGACCCTGACCATACCCGTAAAGAACATTTCCTTGGATAGGAACCCGTTGAAAGGAGGGAGCCCGGCCATGGAGAAAGCACCAATGATGGCAATGGTAAACGTGATAGGCATGAAGTTCATCAGCCCGCCAAGCTTTCGGATATCCCTCGTACCCGTTTCGTGATCAATGATCCCGACGACCATGAATAAACTTCCTTTGAATGTCGCATGGTTGATCAAATGGAAAACGGCTGCTAGTGTGGCAACCATATAAATATTATTATCCAATTGCGTATAGTGAAGGGCAGCCGCCCCTACTCCCAGTAAGGACATGATGAGACCAAGCTGACTGACTGTGGAAAAGGCGAGAATCCCTTTCAAATCCGTCTGTTTCACAGCATTGAACGATCCCCAGAATAAGGTGAAAATCCCTACTCCTCCAACAAGCCATAACCAAACGCTTGATTCTGCGAATACGGGACTTAATCGTGCAACAAGATAGATTCCGGCTTTAACCATTGTGGCAGAATGCAGATACGCACTGACAGGTGTAGGTGCTTCCATGGCATCAGGCAGCCAGATATGAAATGGGAACTGAGCGGATTTCGTGAAAGCTCCTAATAGTACAAGGAGTAAAGCTGGAAGGAATAGTGCCTGTGACATAAGCTGATCAGCTTGTACGACTAATTCCCTGATGCTGAAGGTCCCGCCCATGAGATAAAGAAGCAGGAATCCTCCAAGCATGCTCAGTCCGCCAAAGACCGTAATGAGCATGGATTTCAGTGCACCGTATCTTGAACGCTCGCGATGATACCAATAACCGATCAATAAGAATGAAGAAATGGAAGTGAATTCCCAGAACATATAAAGAACGATTACGTTGTCGGATAGAACAACACCGAGCATCGCTCCCATAAACATCATTAGGTACACATAAAAGTTATGTAATTGCTCCTTCTTCTTATCTAAGTAATAAACCGAGTAAAGGACTACAAGTGAACCGATCCCTGTGATGAGCATGGCAAAAAGTAATCCGAGGCCATCCACATAAGCGATGAAGTTAATCCCGAAGGAAGGCATCCACTCCAAGGTTTCCTTAACCGTATCTCCGTTCTTCGTAATGGAGATGAATTGAAAAAAGTATGTAAATAAAGCTACTGGCAACAAAAGGACGAACCAGCCGGTATGTACATTCCGAAATGCTTTATAAAGAAATGGAATGAGTAGGGCAAATAAAAAAGGCGATACAATAGCCCAATGTAATAAAGTCATTTAAAACCCCCCTTATATAAATTCATTTATTTTCAACATGATCTTATGTCAACCTTATTCATAAACTGACAACATTCTACACACCTTGACCGAAGTTGAACCTCAAAGAGCATTATAACGCAAAAAATAAATGCTTGCATTACTCAGCATCCCATCCATATCAGATAATTCATGAAGTATTAAATATGAAGATAGGCGGTATTCCAATATGAAAAATTTGTTGATTTTTCTCCTTAAATCGGGTGTCCTACAGAATAGTTTCGGTCAATTTGGAGAATCCTATCCATAAGGTGGTGAAGTTATGAAAAAGAAAACAGTAGCGGTTACATCGATATTTTTTGCTTTTTTTGGTTTTGCGTGGATGGTTGAAACGGAAGACCGGTTTAATCGGGGGATCATTGAAACGGAAGACCCGACGAGTATGAATATCCAACCTGTTCAATACGGGGAAACGGAAGAAGTGGAAGAGGAGATAACGAAAGAACCTGTTCCCGGGAGACAACCCTTTGGATCCAGGGAATACATTAGAGTAGTGCCACATACCAATCTTCAACATTGAAGCTGTCCTTTCTTCCAGTATAGAAGGGGCAGTTTTTTACTTTGTTAGCAATAAGAATAGATAGGTATTTTGTCCTTGTCCCTTCTGTTTCTATACCCTTTTCAAGATTCCCATAAACGATTATGATGAGAGTGGATGAAGAATGGTTATGGGAGAGTTTTGAGTGAAAAATACATACTTAACAAGTTACTTACCCCTTTTTTCAATATTATTGTTTAGTCTTACGTTTTCCGTTTATGGAGTGGAAGTATTCGTAGACGTATTTAAAAAAATCGGCGTTTACCCCGGCATGAGGGAGTTTTTATCCGATATACAGCTTAAGCTTGCCATTTTGGTCCTGTTAATGGTTGCTTTTTTCATGGTGTTTGCGGCTTTAAAACTGATCGCGGAGACAATCAATGGTGTATCCATGCTGTTTTTTGCCACGGATTCGGATGGGCAGTTGTATAATCTTGTTCGTTCAGGCTCGATGATCTACTTCATCGGGGGTCTGGTGTCTGTAGTGAGTCTAAAGTCCTTCTTAGGGCTTTTCATCATATTTGCACTTAGTTCTATTTCTTATTTTATCTATTTTGTGTATAAAATCAGTCCGTCCCTCTCGAAATGGGGGGTCTTCGGAGTGGTGAGTTTACAGATGTTCTCATGGTCATCGTTGTTTTTGACGATTTTCTTTGTTTTTCTGAAGCTTTATAATGGAGTGATGGCAAGTTTGCCGATAATGTCGAAGGTGAAATTATAAAAGGAAAAGCGTCTGCAGACCATTCTGCAGACGCTTTTTTTGGTTTCAGGTCATTTCATGATTTCCTGCCAGATTTTATGGCTTGGGCGCTGATGTTCGATCTGGCTCATATTACGGGGGATGTCATGCCCTACCCATACCCCGGTTGTGAGAGAGTCAGTTAGCCCGATCACCCAGTAATCATGATAGTTATTGGTCGTTCCGGTTTTGATTCCTACATAGGGTTTGGATACGTAGGCGGCTTTTCCGGTTCCCACTGTTGCTCCTTCGTTGAGCATTTTTCTTATTTTAGAAGTAGTGGCTTGCGACCAAACCTTCTTCGGATCTTCTTTCCATTGATAAAGGATTTTTCCATTATAGTCTTTCACGTGAACGATGGCATGACTTTCCTGATACCTTCCATTAATAAAAGAGGTATAGGCCTCCGTCAATTCAAGGGGACTCATCCCATAAGTAAAACCACCCACAGAAGAGGCATAGGTTTTGTCTTTACTTGTCACCTTTTCAAAGGAAAAAGGGGATATGGATTGGAAGGCTTTTTCTATGCCGACTTTTTCCATGAGTCGAACCGCCGAGCCATTATAAGATTGTGCCAGGGATTGTTTCAGCGTCACTTTACCCGGCTGGACTCCTCCATAGTTGACTGGACAATACTCACCGATACAATACTGATTGGCATTCACTTTGTCATTGATGCCTGCCTTGAATTTCTCAATATAGGGAGCGTATACAAGCAGCGGTTTTATCACTGACCCTGGCTGTCGAAAGGCTTGAAACGCATGATTGAAATTATACTTCTGGTAGTTCATTCCCCCGGATAAGGCGACAATGTCCCTGGTGTTGTTGTCGATAGTGACGGTGGCTCCCTGCAATTCTTCATTCAGTTGTTCGTTCAAAGCCCGTACACTTTTTTGTTGAAGTGCAGGCTGCAAAGCCGTTTGAATCCGGACCCCTGACGAAATCACGTCCTGAAAACGTTCTTCGAGATTCTCGGCGATCCGCTTCTTTTCTTCTGCTGTAGAAGCATTTTCCAATTCGAGCTTAAAGCCTTCATTGAAAGCAATCAGGTCTTTTAGCTCGTTTTCCACATAAAAGGCATAATCTGGATACAGATCTGTCTTCTTACGGACATTCAAAGTAATCGGAACTTTCTTCAATTTCTCCGCTTCATCCTTGGATAGCTTTGACGTGCTCACAAGGATATCAATCAGTCGTTCCTGTCGAACTTTTGTTTGATCAAAATGGTCAATGGGATCATACTTACCCGGGTTATTCGGGATCGAAGCAATAAACGCCATCTCCGCTTGATTGAGCTCGGTGACACTTTTTTGAAAATAATATTGGGAAGCTGTTTCAATTCCATACACACCGTTGCTGAAGTAAATCACATTCATGTATAACTCCAGTATTTCATCTTTTGACAAGGATTGTTCAATTTCGTGGGCGTAGAATAGCTCTGTCAATTTACGATTATATGTTTTTTCCTGTCCCAAATATAAGTTCCGGGCAAGCTGCTGGGTAATGGTGCTTCCCCCCTGTTGGATATGGGTGAACACAAGGTTTTTCACAACAGCCCGCAGAATGGCACCTGCATCGAAACCGACGTGCTCGTAAAAGTGCTGATCTTCTGAAGCAACAAGGATATCCTTTAGAAATGCTGGGATCTTATCGTCGGGTGCATAGAGACGATAAGGACGATTCACCTCGGAAAAGACCTTACCGTCCTGATCAAGGAGTAAGCTCGTGCGGTTCAGGTCGATGGTGTCAGTACTTACAGTGTGCTCCAATTCCTGTTGAAAGCTTTGTACCTTATTCCATTCGTCTGTCGCAAAAAATAATGTGGTAAAAAAGATGAGTACAAAACTAATTACCGTTACATATCCTGCAAAAACTCTCATATCTCACTCTACTTTTCTAGTAATCTTTCACATGGCTGGTTGTGTCAGAATGACGTATACTCCACCATAATAATCCAAATGCCCCCAAGAATAAAGCACCTGTTACATAAAATACGGAAGAAATGCCAATATAGCCGGACACGATACCACCAAAGGCAGGGCCGATTACATTTCCTAAAAACCGAAAACTTTGATTATATCCGAGGACTTCCCCTTGCATGCTTAAAGGTGCTTCCTGGCGGATGTAGGCCGTAACGCAGGGAATCATGCCGCCGATGGCGATTCCGAAAAGGAACCGGAACAGGACAAGCTGCCATAATTCGACTGCCAGTGCCTGTGGAACGATGAAGATAGATGCCAGAACGAGAAGGATTGATAATACCTTTTCATACCCGATATCATCACCGAGCTGACCCCATCGTCTCGTGGCAAGCAAATTTCCGAAACCAGTAGCTGAAAAAGCAATCCCTGCCAAAAATGCCAGATTCGAAGAAGAAGTGAGCTCATCTACATACAGTGCGAGGAGCGGCTGTATGCTGAAATTCGCCACTTGAATCAATAATGACAGCAAAAGCACCGTCACAAGTAGTTTGTGGCTGAATATATGCTGAAGGACTTCTTTACTGGAATACTTGTTTCTTTGATTTCGCTGCTCCTTGCTCCGCTCCTCGTTAATTCCAAACAATACGACGGTTGCAGCCGTTGCTATAGCAATGGAAGTGAAGATGAATGTGTAGGAAAAACCTACATTGTCTGCTAAGAGTCCGCCAATCACCGGTCCGAATAACCCGCCGGATACCGTTCCCATCTGCAGGGTCCCGAGGGTCCGTCCCGCTTCTTCTTTTGGAGTCTGGGATGAAATAAGGGCCATCGATGTAGGAATGAAGCCTGTGACAGCCCCCATAATCATCCGGAGAATGAACAATCCCAAAACGGAATCCATAAAGCCCATTAAGAAGATGGACACAGCAATTCCGTATCCCGTGATCAGAAGGATCGGTTTATACCCATAACGATCCCCGATCCGTCCCCAAAGAGGAGAGATGAAGAACGCTGTCAAAAAAGTGACGCCGAAGACAAAACCTGACCAGCGCTGTACATATTCGTGGCTGTAAGTACCAAAGGTTTCAATGTAAAGAGATAAAAAGGGCAGCACCATTGTTGCACTTGCAGCTACCAAAAAATTGGCCGTGAGCATGATGGCTAGATTCTTTTTTTTGTTGGAAATGGTAAACACCTTCTATATGAATTTTTATTTCGTATACCTAAATATTCATTTTATTAAAGATTTGCTTCATAGTCCACCGAATAACATTTATTCACATGGAAAACGGGGATTTAGTCATAATTTCTAGACTCTGCATGATATAATGTAAGAATAAGAGGTATGGAGAAACGGTGCGTGCATCTATTTTTGAATATAGCGGTTCTCCAATTCGGAAGAAGCCAGGGAGTAAGAAATGCAACCAACATCGTGAAAAATTTTTATTATAGATGGATTGGGGTCTTATCTACATTTTGAGGAGGGAGTTTAAGTGGCGAAAGCGGAACAGCTTGTGTTTATAGATTTTGAGTTTTCTATGCCGGAACGACATAGAGTCCCCAAAGGTTTCTTCCCTGAAATCATTGAAGCCGGGGTAGTGGTGGTTCAGAATGGGCAAATGTCAGATACGTTTTCCTCTTACGTGAAACCGACTGCCTTTCCCAAACTGACCAACCGCTGCAAACGATTTTTATCTATTACCCAGAATGAAGTGGAGACAGGGATATCGTTCCAGTGCTTGATTGATTACTTTAACAGGTTAAATGATATGGGAGTCGCGAAGGTAGTGACGTGGGGAAACATGGATATGAAGGTACTGCGTGATAACTGCGCCCAGTCCGGCATACCGTTTCCTTTCCAAGCTCAATTCGTCGATTTATCCATGGAATACAAGCGCTTCTTTGGTGATCAAAATCAAACGGGCCTATGGAAGGCGGTCCAGGAATATGGGAGGGAAGGAGTCGGTAAGCACCATAAAGCATTAGATGATGCCCTCACCACTCAGCATATATACAACCTAGTCGAAAAAGACAAAAAATACCTCGATAAAGCCGAACCCACCACCATCGGAGACAGAATCGACCTCTCCAAATTCTACAACCAGCTCGCATGACAAGACGAGGGACGGACCTTCAGGTTGAAGGTCCGTCCCTCGTCTTTATTTAAAATGTGAGGTTATACATCAGTTCGTATTCCCTTTGGATGGACCGAAGTGTTTCAAGGCTCTTTAGCGCATGCGGGGAAGCATCTTTTTCCAGTTCGTCTTTTAATGTCGAGTAGGAATGGATCAATGTTTCATTGTAATCAGGGATATCTCCATCATATGGCTTGACCATTTTTTCCGGCATGTTTGCGCGCTCGCCGTGGGCAAGTGCTTTACGTTCATGGAACAAAGGAACATCCACAGCCTGGGGGTTATGCAGATCTCCTTGTCTGGGATGCTTTAATACAGCGAGAATCTTTACCACAAAAGCACCAGGGCGTTCCCCCGTGACTTCCCCCACGTATTTACCCGTCTTATAAAAAGCCGTGACATAATCACCAATTTGAATGTTTTTCATAAAAAACCTCCTCTATTGCATCAATCTCTATTATAATGAAAGCAGAATGAAACTGAGAAATAACTACTATAAAGGTAACATGTGGAGGTACATATATGAAGCGTTTAATGATCGTCATCCTATGTTTACTAGGTTTAACCCTTGCTGCTTGTGGACAAACAGAAAAGGGAGACACCGCAAAAGAAAAGCCAAAAGCAGATGAGAAACAGAAGACTTCGGAAGAAACCAAAGGAGATGAAAATATGACATATCCTCAGCTTACAACAGAAGTTGCTGAAAACGAGAAATTAGTCGAAATGAAGACATCCATGGGAACCATCAAAATCAAGCTATTCCCTGAACAGGCTCCAAAGACTGTGGAAAACTTCATCACCCATAGTAAAGATGGTTATTATGACGGTTTGAAATTCCACCGTGTCATCAAAGACTTCATGATCCAGGGTGGAGACCCGAAGGGAAATGGAACAGGTGGAGAAAGCATTTATGGTGAATCATTTGAAGATGAATTTTCCCCGGAATTATTCAATCTTCGCGGTGCCCTTTCCATGGCGAATGCCGGTCCTGATACGAATGGAAGTCAATTCTTCATCGTTCAGAAAAGTGACATCGACCCGAAATTGGAAGATCAAATGAAATCTGCAGGCTTCCCGGCAGAGATCATCGATGCATATATGGAAAATGGCGGGACTCCGTGGCTTGATCAGAAACACACTGTGTTCGGACAAGTGGTTGAAGGCATGGACATTGTGGATAAGATTGCAAACGTAGAAGTGGGCGCAAACGACCTTCCGAAAGAAGACGTCGTGATTGAAAGCATTAAGGTTGTAAAATAATCGTTGAAGAGCTGTGAACGCCATTTTGGGGTTTACAGCTCTTTTTATAAGCTGGTTTTGTATATTTGGTTGCTATTAAAAAGAAAAGTGGATTGTTGATTTCCCCTCCAAGTACCCACTTTCCGGGTGTCGTAAGTTGAGCGGTAAATACTACCTTTGAAAGAAAGGAGTCATCTTATATAAGGAAAGAAAGACTATTTCCTCGGAAATTGTCGGATCGTCGTTCAATAAATCGTTAAAAACCGTGACGATTTGAAGTTGGTTTGTCCTTTACACAGTTGTTATAATGGACAAAGAGTTTGTTTTTCGAAAGGAGCTTACCATGCTTTCTTCATTTATATTAAATTTATTTCTCTATTTTCCTGAAGATAAGACAGAGTATATCCCAGCCGGCATCACAATGGCCATCTTCATGATAGCAGCCCTTTTCACATTTCGAATCATTCAAAAAGCTTCAAAGCGAGAAGAATTGAAAACAAAAAGAATGGAAGAGGAAGCAAGGGTTCAAAAGAGAACAGAATAAGGTAATAGAAAACACGCTTGTCTTCGTTGAGCGTGTTTTTTTGTTGTTTATTAACACTTGGTCTGCCTGAGTTTTGTCAATCAGTGTGGGCTAAAAGAGGATTATTTAGTTTTTGACCTCGAGGAGGGAGCTGTCGGAACTGGATAGGTGAGACCCCTGGCATCATCCTTTTTCGAATATAGCCTGTCTTAAATAGGAATATTTTTCACCCCGTGAGTCAACAATGGTGAAAGAGTACGCAGAGATGGAGGCAGAGCGATTTGAAAAAATTATCACTACTATATATGATCTTGATCACAATCCTTGCAAGTGGATGTGCCATCGAAAATCCTAAAAAAGTAGAAGTGGAAATGAAAAATGAGAACGGTGATTCACTGGGGAAAGCCACCATGCAAGAGCAATCCGACGGAGTAGAAGTCGTGATGGATCTAGAGGGGCTGCCTCCTGGTGAGCATGGAATCCATATTCATGAAAAGGGCGTATGCAAGCGGCCGGATTTTGTATCAGCGGGGAACCACTTCAATCCCGATGACAAAAAACATGGACTGCTTCACCCTAAAGGTGCTCATGGTGGCGATCTTCCCAACCTCATCGTTGGGGATGACGGGACTGTTAAGGTAACACTCATGGCTCCGATGGTTACGTTATCAAAGGGGAAAACATCCCTCTTCACAAAAGAAGGCACCTCTCTCATCATAGATGAAAATAAGGACGATGGGATGACCCAACCCTCCGGAGATTCGGGTAAAAGGATTGCGTGTGGAGAGATTAAAAGTGAGAAGAAATAATATAAAGCGTTAAACAGAAAAATGTACCCGGTACAATCAAGTCGAATTGTACCGGGTACATTTTATTAATCGTCATACTCTACACGAGATTCGCATTACCCCAGTGCGACCCTTAGTCTTTCCAACCCATCCAACAGTGTCTCTCGTGGGCACGCAATATTCATCCGGACAAAGCCTTCCCCTCCTGGCCCATATTTCGTACCGGGTTCCAATGCGAGTTTCCCTTTATCCAGCAAACGATTCTTTAGTTCTTCATCGGATAGTTTCAACTTTGTGCAATCAATCCAAAGTAAATACGTTCCTTCCGGATCGACAAGAGTCAGTTCAGGAAGATGCTCTTCAAGGAAGTTCTTCGTCACTTTTACATTTTCCTGCAGATAATCGAGGATTTCTTCTAACCATTGTTCCCCGTGGCGATAGGCTGCTTCCATTCCACTGATGCCAAATGTGTTGAGAGTGAAAAAGCCCTGCTTCTTATGAATTCCAGCAATTTTTTCTCGGAGCTCCGAATTGGGGGTGATCATGGCCGAAGCCTGTAATCCGGCAAGGTTGAAGGTCTTACTTGGTGCAATGCAGGTGATCGTCATATCCCGGAATGTATCATTCAGGGATGCAAGTGGAGTATGAGTGTGACTTTTATAGACCAAATCAGAATGAATTTCATCTGACACAATCACGACATTGTATTTCTTACAAAGTTCAGCTATCTTTGTAAGTTCTTCTTTCTTCCACACTCGCCCGCTCGGATTATGAGGGTTACAAAGGAGGAATAACTTCACACCTGTTTTAAGGGATTCTTCAAAGGCTTGATAGTCGATGGAATAGCTTCCGTCCTGATACTTTAATTGAGCATTTACGATTTCCCGCCCATTGTCTTCCACCAGGTTGAAAAAAGGGGTGTAGACTGGCGATTGAACGAGTATTTTGTCCAGAGGGGAAGTAAGTGCCTGGATGATGGTTGAAATGGCTGGAACGACTCCCGGACTGTATTGCAGCCAGGATTTCTCTATTTTCCAACCATGACGCTTTTGAATCCAATCTTTGATGCTATCCGCTGTCGGATCCCCGACAAAGGTATATCCGAAGATTCCGTGCTTTAACCTGTTCCCGAGAGCCTCCAACACATCTTCCGGCGGAAGGAAATCCATATCCGCAACCCACATGGGCAGGACATCATCTTTACCAAACACAGTTTTCGTTAAGTCCCATTTCACGGAGGAGGACCCTTTCCGGTCGATGACTTCTTCAAATCTACTCATCGTTTATTCCCCTTTCGCTTATGTATTTGTCAGTATAATCATATGATGGAAACGAAAAAGATGAAAATAATTTGTTTATCGTTTTCAAAATGAAAGAAAAAAGGGACTTATCCCTACGTTTCAGAAATAAGCGTTTGGGAAAGTCCATTTTGAAACAGTGACTCTGTCTGAGTATCATCTGACACCTCTTCTGCTGTTGCACGAACAAATGCATGAATATGATTCAATACCTCCGTCGGTTTTTCTTCCGGAACAAGATGCCCCGTTTCTTTCAGCACCACGAGCTTCGAGTTCGGAATATCCTGTTTTAACCTGTGCCCTGTTGACAAAGGCACCACCCTGTCATGCTCTCCCCAAACGAGAAGGCAGGGTGTGTGTATGTTTTTCAGATCATTCACAGATAAATCTCCTTCACGGTCCCGTATCATCCTAGTCAAAGCCTTGAATATATCATCCTCCAGAAACGGTTTCAAATACCCGAACATCATCTCATCGTCAATCAATCCAGTATCATGGACGACATTTTCAAGATTGTTCCGCACCCCTGAACGTGTAAGCCATAGCTTCACATAAAGGTGAAAAAAGGGGATATGGCTCAACAGAGTGATTGGCCAATTCATTCTCTTAAGATACCCGGAACTACACAGGAGAACACCTTTCTCGACTAAGGAAGGAGCTTTTTTCATGACGTTCAAGGCAATCTGTCCACCCATGGAATGGCCGGTCAAGTGGACGTTGTTTACATTCAAATGATCCAATAGGGCGATCACCGTATTGGCCAGGTTCTCATAGGAGTAAGTAAACCGATTGTTTTTCCCGCTGTTCCCAAAGGGAGGAAGATCGATAGAAATGACGTTATAATTTTCTTTCAAAAGAGGAGTAAGCCGTCTGAAGCTAAAGGTTGATGAGAGAAATCCATGAAGAAGGACGAAGGTTTCAGATGCAGTAGGATGCTCATGATGTTCAAAGTAAACATTGGCACCATTCACCTGCACCAATTTGGCGAAATCCTGTTCTTGCATTCTTCGTCACTCCTTTCTGTTTAGTTTATTGATATTTTACCCGCAATTATGCATTTAACACATCGATTCGAAAGTTCTGACATATCCCTTCAGGGTAAAGGGGAAAATAACTTTGACTCTTTTCATATAGGTGACTTCTGATATAATGAAACCATTTAGTGGTGATGAGGAGGAAGCAGGATGCAACTGAGAGAAATGGAGCTTGATTTAGTAAGGATTTTACAGAATGATGCCAGGATTTCAACTGAGGATATAGGGAAGATGCTTCAAGTATCCACAGAGGAAGTTGAGGAAGTGGTAAATAAACTGGAAAAAGAGAAGGTTCTCGTCAGATACAGTTCGATTGTGGATTGGTCAAAGGTGGAAGGGCATGAAGGCGTTACGGCAATGATTGACGTAAAAGTCGCTCCGAAAAGGGGAGTGGGCTTTGATGAAGTGGCTCACCGAATATATCGCTATAAAGAAGTGAAAAGTGTATACCTGATGTCCGGTGCGTACGATCTGTCCGTGACGGTGGAGGGGCGATCCATGCATGAAGTGGCAACATTCGTATCAGAAAAGTTGTCGACCTTGGATTCTGTTCTATCAACGACCACTCATTTTCAATTGAAAAAATATAAGCATGATGGGACCATTTTCGGGGACCATGGAGAAGATAGAAGAATCGTGGTGTCACCATGACAACGAAGACCTCATACATAGCTCAATCCGTGAAAAACTTGAAGCCATCCGGAATCAGGAAATTTTTCGATCTTGCTGCCAATATGGAAGGAGTCATCTCATTGGGTGTAGGGGAGCCGGATTTCATTACATCCTGGACGGTGAGGGAAGCAGCGATTCTATCTTTAGAGCAGGGGTATACCTCTTATACAGCGAACGCGGGACTTCTCGAGCTGAGGGGAAAAATAGCCCGGTATATGAAAGAGGGGTACTCAGTTAATTATGATCCTAAAACGGAAATCATCGTGACGGTCGGTGCCTCTCAAGCGCTTGATATCAGTATGAGGGCTATCATCGATCAGGGGGATGAAGTAATTGTCGTGGAGCCGGGCTTTGTTTCTTACGTCCCCCTCGTCCAGTTGGCAGGAGGAGTACCCGTAACTGTCGAAACCAAACCGGAAAATGACTTCAAGGTAACGGCTGAAGAACTCGAAGCAGCCATCACCCCAAGGACAAAAGCTGTGTTACTTTGTTCCCCGAACAATCCAACAGGGACGGTCCTTGAAAAGGGGAATTTAGAAAGCCTGGCTGAAGTAATCCGAAAGCATGATCTCGTTGTCTTTTCAGATGAAATCTATTCTGAGCTTGCTTATGATGCTCATCACGTATCCATCGCTTCTTTAGAAGACATGAGAAAAAGAACCATCGTCATCAACGGTTTCTCGAAAGGATTCGCGATGACAGGCTGGAGACTCGGCTATATATGTGCACCTGAGGAAATTGCCTCATCCTTATTGAAAATTCATCAGTACGCTATGATGTGCGCGTCGACGCCTGCTCAATATGCCGCAGTCGAGGCACTGGATAAGGGAATGGACGATGTGATGGAGATGAAGAGAAGTTACCGTCATCGACGTCACTATTTCGTCGACTCCCTGAATGAATGTGGATTAACATGCCACACCCCTGGTGGAGCATTCTATGCTTTTCCATCTATTCAAAAGACGGGAATGAGTTCAGAGGAGTTTGCAGAGAAACTCCTTATGGAAGAGAAAGTAGCTGTTGTTCCCGGCAATGTATTTGGGAAAGGCGGGGAGGGTTATATCCGCTGTTCGTACGCTTCAAGCATGGAACAGCTGCAGGAAGCCGTGAAGCGGATGAAGCGGTTTGTGGAAAATCATAGTTAAGAAGTAGTACAGACAAGAATGGTGCCAGGCACCGAAGCCTCGAATGGTGCCAGGCACCGAAACCTCGACTGGTGCCAGGCACCGAAACCTCGAAGGGTGCCAGGCACCGAAGCCTCGAATGGTGCCAGGCACCGAAGCCTCGACTGGTGCCAGGCACCGAAACCTCGACTGGTGCCAGGCACCGAAACCTCGAATGGTGCCAGGCACTGAAACCTCGAATGGTGCCAGGCACTGAAACCTCGAATGGTGCCAGGCACTGAAACCTCGAATGGTGCCAGGCACCGAAGCCTCGAATGGTGCCAGGCACTGAAACCTCGAATGGTGCCAGGCACTGAAACCTCGAATGGTGCCAGGCACTGAAACCTCGAATGGTGCCAGGCACCGAAGCCTCGAATGGTGCCAGGCACAAAATCCTCGTATAGTGCCAGGCACTTTTAACAGGCACCTAAAAATGCGCAAAAAAATAGGACGATACCAAGATCGTCCAAAAAATGAAAACAAAAGGGGGAATACTTAGAAAGCTTATTTTCAGTATGATCCCTTTTTTTCATCTTTATACATTATTTTTTAAAAAAGTTTTATGTTTCGCTTTTTTCATATTTCAATTCATAGAGCATTTGCATCACACGCAGAAAATCTTCTTCGGTGAATTCCTTTGCTTTACGAAGGATGAGCTTTGTCCGTTTAGGACCCAATTCCTTGATCAGCTGCTCCATTTCGGCATCTACCCCTTTAGGAGGATGTTCTTTCATTTCCCGTTCCATGAGCTCCGAAGCAGGAATATCGAGCACGGTGGATAGTTTAAGGATGGTTTGTGTATCAGGGATCTGTTGATCAGATTCATATTTACCGATCGTTTTCGTTCCTAATCTGGCTCGTAAAGCAAGCTCCTGTTGAGATAGTTTTCGATCTTCTCTTACTCGTTTTAGATTCTCACCAAAATGTGACATGCCAAATTCCCCCTCATAAAATTCCTTCCTTCTATCATTAGTTTATCACCAATTGGAAAAAAATAGCCCTGCAACCCTTGAACAAAATGTTACATAAAAAAGAGGTCCGTCCCTCATTTTGAGGGACGGACCTCTTTGGATCATGACAAGAAAACGAGTACGATGGCTATTGGTACGATGTAGCGGAGGAGGAAGATCCAACTGTTGAAGAGGCTTCTGGATATGGATGAACCTGATTGCAGTTCGTTCCAGACGTCTTCCCGTTTTAATCGGTAGGATACGAATACGGATATGAGTAATGCACCCGCAGGCAATCCGAAATTACTTGTTATATAATCGGCAAAGTCAAAAAAATTCTTTCCTCCAATAAGAACATCATCGAATACACCAAATGATAGAGCGCTCGGAATACCGGCAATGAATACGAGAACTCCGATCAACCATGTAAATGGCATTCGTTTCTTCTGGTTTCCTTTGGACAGGGCAGCAACCCCGATCTCAAGAATCGAGAAAGCCGAAGTCAGCGTAGCAAACAGTAGCAGGATAAGAAACACGGTTAAGAATATGCCACCGAAAGCAATCTCATTGAATACGGCAGGTAGGACCACAAAGGCAATACCGGGACCTTCATCGGGTTTAAAGCCGAGAGCGTACACGGCCGGGAAAATAACCAATCCTGCGAGTAAAGAGATAAAGATATTCAGCCCTGAGACACTGATAGCAGATCTCGGCATACTGTCACCTTTTGACAGATACGATGCATACGTCACCATTACGGATAGACCTACGGTTAGAGCAAAGAATGCCTGTCCCAATGCAAGCAGCACCGTTTCCCCATTCAAATAACTCCAATCAGGAAGCAATAGGAAGCGGACACCTTCCATCGCACCTTCTAACGTCAGGGACCTGATCACTAAAATAATAAATAATATAAATAATGCCGGCATCATGTAACGACTAGCCCGTTCAATCCCTTTTTGAATCCCGCCCTGTACGACAAGAATGGTCATGATGATAAAGACAAATTGTGCTATCAGAACTTCCTTGGGATTGGCTATGATGCTTTCAAACAGAGCCCCATATTGTTCTTGTGACTTTCCAATCAAAGATCCTGTCATACTTCTTGCTAAATAGGAAAGGATCCATCCACCAACCACACTATAAAAGGAAAGGATAATAAACGAAACGACTGTCCCTAAATAACCGATCCAGTGCCAATGGGAATTTGGGGCTAATATTTTATATGAAGTAACTGCATCTGCTCCGGCACGCCTCCCGATGACGAATTCAGCGAGAAGAATGGGGGCACCGATTAAGACAGTAAAAAGAATAAAGAGCAAGAAGAATACACCCCCACCATTCGCACCAGCCATATAAGGGAATTTCCAAATCGCACCCAAGCCGATGGCGGAACCTGCGGCTGCAAGAATAAAGCCTATCTTAGAAGTCCATTGATCTTTCTTGGCCATACCTAAGATCCTCCTTTCAAAAAATAAGATTTTTCAATCGTACTATGTTTTAGTACCCCTGTACACCGGATTTTTTAATTTTCAATAAATAGGGTATAGAGAAGAAATGTCAGTAATTGAGGGCAGATCAAGAGAACTCTTGAATTGTATTTCCAGTTATTGTGTGTGAAAACGCTTAAAATCATTACTTTTCAACTAATTTTTAGAAAAGAAGTCAAAAAGATGCTAAATAGGCTGGAAAATTTCATAATATGTAGTATACTAATTGTAACAAAACGTTCACAAATTATTCTTTTTTTCGCCACAATTGAAAGCGTTTACTACAGAAATGGAGGAATGGAAATGGATGTCTTTCTAGTATACCTATTCGTCGCAACAGCAACTCCACTTTTTCTATGGGTCGAACATCGTAAATGGGCGGTTCTTCATATCCCATTTGTTATAGCGTTATGGTCAGTATTTATCTATTATGTAGCCGTACCGGAACTCGGTGGCTGGGGACATGTAACCCTGTGGAGCCTGTTTGTTGCAAACCTTGCTTTCGCACACATCGCAGCCTTTATGCTATATGCCGTTCCCTTTATTCAAAAGCAGAAAAAGAAAAGATCTTCAACTGTAAAGAACTATTAGTCTGACCCTATTATTTCCAGGGTTGGGCTTTTTTTTGAAAAAGGAGTGATCTGTCAGGGAGTAGTAGAAGAGTATACGTCAAAACAGATGAGCCCAGCCAATATCTTCTGAAACAGGAGATGTGTATGAAGAAACCTGATGAACGCTGAATTTACACTGTTTTAATAATATGAATAATTGGGAAGCATAACTAGTGAGAAAGCAATTATAGACGGATGATAGGATATTGAAGAAGAAGGGATGATGAATATTCCTTTGCTGAAATCCTGATTCTATGATATAATCTACAATTGCGTGTAAAGACGAAAAATAATATATATACTAGGAGTGTTACCATGACTACAAAATTCGAAACAGGCTCTGTTGTAACAGGTAAAGTTACAGGCATTCAACCATACGGTGCATTCGTTGCACTTGACGAAGAAACTCAAGGATTAGTTCACATCTCTGAAATCACTCACGGATTTGTTAAAGACGTTAGTGAGCACCTTTCAGTAGGCGACGAAGTAAAGGTGAAAGTACTATCAGTGGACGAAGCAGCTGGTAAAATCAGCCTTTCTATCCGTGCTACAGAAGAAGCTCCTGCTCAACAAGCAAAGCCGGCAGCAGCGAAAAAACCTCGCCGTCAAGGAAGTGTGAAACCAGCAGCTGAAGAAACAACACCAGCAGGTTTCAACACTCTTAAAGACAAGCTTGAAGAGTGGATCGAGCAATCAGAACGTGAAGATCTAATCAAAAAATAAACCATCAAAAAAAAGACTGTCCTCTTAATGGGCAGTCTTTTTTTTGATGGTTTATTTCATACCTCTATCGACAGGGTAATAAGCCTGGATTTTTGCTTCTTTTTAGAAAAAAAGATCAAATTGATAGAGGAGATTAGTAATCTATTTTCTGGAAACCCATGTACCCTTTCCTTTATTCCTATCAGGATTTATACCTGTATTCAACCATTAGAAAACCCAACGTATAAGAGGATCCTCGTCTTTTATTAGGTTCTTTTCACAAAGCATGTTTCTATATTTTTCACAAAAAATTTTATCGTGAATTAACGAAAAATATAGAATTTTTGTACAATAAACTTGTCCGTACCTCCTGAATGACATATAATGAGAATGGAAGCGCTTTAATTGGTAAGAAAATACATAAATACAGGAGGATCTTAGATGCTTTATAAAAATCCGAATACTGAAGGTTCATTGGTACAATTCAAGGACAAGTATGAGAACTTTATTGGTGGAGAATATGTGCCTCCTGCAAGTGGAGAATACTTCGAAAATGTATCACCTATTACGGGTAAAGTTTTCACGAAAATTGCCCGTTCAAACAAAGAGGATGTTGAAAAGGCATTAGACGCAGCACATGCAGCGAAGGACGCATGGGGGAAAACCTCTGTAGCCGAAAGATCCAATATATTAAATAAAATTGCGGATCGTATAGAAGAAAATCTGGAAATGCTGGCCGTAGCTGAAACGTGGGATAATGGAAAGCCAGTCCGTGAAACAATGGCGGCAGACTTACCATTAGCGGTGGATCATTTCCGTTATTTCGCAGGATGCATCAGAGGTCAGGAAGGATCTCTTGGAGAAATCGATAATGATACGGTTTCTTATCACTTCCATGAGCCGATTGGGGTTGTTGCACAGATTATCCCTTGGAACTTCCCGATTCTGATGGGGGTATGGAAGATTGCTCCTGCTCTGGCTGCAGGAAATTGTGTCGTTTTAAAGCCGGCAGAGCAGACACCGGCTTCCATCATGGTTTTGGTAGAACTGATAGAAGACCTTCTGCCTAAGGGCGTTCTGAACGTGGTTCAAGGATTCGGAGTAGAAGCAGGGAAACCACTTGCCCAAAGTAAGCGTGTTGGAAAAGTAGCTTTCACAGGTGAAACGACAACTGGTCGTCTCATCATGCAATATGCTTCTCAAAATATTATCCCTGTTACATTGGAGCTTGGTGGTAAATCACCTAACATCTTCTTTGAAGATGTCATGGATCAGGATGATGACTTTCTCGATAAAGCAGTGGAAGGGTTCGTCATGTTTGCACTTAATCAAGGAGAGGTGTGTACTTGTCCTTCAAGAGCGCTAATCCAGGAATCGATCTATGATAAATTCATGGAGCGTGCAATCGAACGAGTGAAACAAATCAAGCAGGGAAACCCATTAGATACAGATACAATGCTTGGCGCCCAGGCTTCTCAAGAACAATTGGATAAAATCCTCTCTTATATTGAAATCGGAAAAGAAGAGGGAGCGGAATTACTCATCGGCGGCGAGCAAAATACACTGAACGGGGATCAGAAATCTGGTTTCTATGTAAAGCCTACTGTATTCAAAGGTGACAACAAAATGCGTATTTTCCAGGAAGAAATCTTTGGCCCGGTAGTTTCCGTGACAACGTTCAAAACGAAGGAAGAAGCTCTTGAAATCGCCAATGATACCCTTTATGGACTTGGAGCAGGTGTATGGACGCGTGACATGAACACGGCT
Source organism: Rossellomorea arthrocnemi (assembly GCF_904424705.1). Lineage (GTDB taxonomy): Bacteria > Bacillota > Bacilli > Bacillales > Bacillaceae_B > Rossellomorea > Rossellomorea arthrocnemi. Next base: position 280,753 of record NZ_CAJGBF010000004.1, read on the forward strand.
TACCGTTTCGGCAGAGAAATTCAAGCAGGTCGCGTATGGACTAACTGTTACCATCAATACCCGGCACATGCGGCATTCGGTGGATACAAAATGTCCGGGATCGGTCGTGAAAATCATAAAATGATGCTATCACACTATCAACAAACTAAGAATTTACTAGTCAGCTATAGTCCTAAAGCGTTAGGATTCTTTTAAAATGGAAGAGCGACTAGAGGCAACAGAACAAGCCCTTCAACTGATTGAAACGTTAAAAGGCAAACATGGTGCCCTTCTGTTTCATCAGTCTGGAGGATGTTGTGATGGCAGTTCTCCTATGTGTTTAAGTCAGGATGATTTGATCATCGGTGATAGTGATGTATTGGTAGGTACTGTAGCCGACTGTCCTTTTTACATGAACGAACAACAATATGAGTATTGGAAGCATTTCCGGATCATATTGGATGTTAGAGAAGGAAGGGGAGGAGTGTTCTCTTTGGAATCCACGGAGGGCGTGCGCTTTGTCACGGATTCTAAATTGATCAGATCGTAAGAATGAATTTTATGGTTCTACTTTTCTACTCTTAATAATAATTTTTAGAGACAACTTTTTATAGGTTGTCTCTTTTTTGTATTGAGAACGATAGATTGTGAAGTACACTCATTTTTCTATTTTTAATAATTACTACATTAAAATAATTATAATTTATATTGACTTTCATTAGAAAATAGTTAAAATAAAACTATAATTACTTAATAATAATTATAATCTAAAGGAGTGTTTTTAGTGGATAATAGAAAACTAACTACGAATCAAGGTGCCCCTATCGGCGATAATCAGAACTCAATTACAGCGGGAGAAAGGGGTCCGACACTTCTCGAGGATTATCAACTAATTGAGAAATTGGCTCACTTCGACAGAGAACGGGTACCAGAAAGAGTTGTTCACGCAAGAGGAGCGGGAGCACACGGAGTATTCATTACAAAAAACAGTATGAAAAAATATACAAAAGCCGCACTTTTTCAGGAAGCCGGCAAAGAAACACCTGTATTTGCCCGTTTTTCCACTGTCGTCCATGGGCAGCATTCTCCTGAAACTTTACGGGACCCCCGGGGATTTGCCGTGAAATTTTATACAGAAGAAGGGAACTGGGATTTTGTCGGGAATAACCTTCCTGTGTTTTTTATCCGTGATGCCATGAAGTTCCCGGATATGGTTCATTCTTTAAAGCCGAATCCCCAAACGAATATCCAAGAGCCTGAGAGATATTGGGATTTCATGTCCTTGACTCCGGAATCAACAAATATGCTTCTTCATCTCTATACAGATGAAGGGATTCCTGCTAACTATAGACAAATGCGCGGGTCCAGTGTGCATGCCTATAAATGGGTAAATGCCGCGGGGAATACCGTGTATGTGAAGTTGAACTGGAAACCGAAGCAAGGTATTGAAAATCTATCTTCAGAAAAAGCAGCAGAAATCCAAGGGAAAGACTTTAACCATGCAAGCCGTGATCTTTATGAATCGATTGAAAACGGAGAATTCCCTGAATGGGACCTATATGTTCAGCTACTGGATCCAATGGATGTAGATGCCTTTGATTTCGATCCACTTGATGCAACGAAAGATTGGTCGGAGGATGACATACCATCTCACTTTATCGGTACGATGATTTTAAATGAAAATCCAGAAAACATCTTTGCGGAAACGGAATCAGTGGGCTTCAATCCAGGAGTGCTCGTGAACGGAATGCTTCCTTCTGAAGATAAATTGCTTCAAGGAAGACTATTCTCTTATTCAGACACACAGCGTTATCGAATCGGCGCAAATTACATGCAACTCCCGATCAATTGTCCATTTGCTCAAGTGGAGAATAACCAGAGGGACGGACATATGCCATTCAAGCAGCAGAAAGGCTCAGTGAACTATGAGCCGAACAGCTTCGATGAAACACCGAAAGAAGTGGAGGGGTATACAGAAATACATCAACCGATGACGGGTGAAAGAGGAAGACAGAAGATCCAGAAAACAGATGATTTCGGTCAGGCTGGACGCATTTACAGAAGCTATTCGGATGAAGTGAAAGAGCAAGTAGTGAAAAATATTTCCAGTGAACTATCACAAATTAATGAAAGAATCGCTCTCCGCGCAGTGTGTAATTTCTTCCGGGCAGATGTAGCGCTTGGTAAGAAGCTGGCAGAGAGTATTGGAGTGGATTTGACACCTTATTTGCAGCATATGGAATAAGCTGGGATGACAGAGTACTGGTCTTATTTTATCGGTGAAGGTGCACTGATAAAAGGGGCTGGTGCTCTTTTTTTTGAAGAATTCAGGTAGCAGATGTGAAGATTTATGGTCTTTCTTAGATAGATATATATTTGTCAAACGTTATCTGGGTTTATCAAAATATCAACCTAACTTTCATTTTTTAAGATATTGACTGTTCTTCCAATTGCGGCAAATTGCTCAATCGCTCTAATAGAGGGAAAAGTAGGGTTCTATGCGCTCTATAATATGTAGCTGTCATTTTCAAAAAACCACAAATATCTTATTCCTGATCAACCCCATAACAAAAAAAGCCACTCCCCCAATTAGAGAAAGTGGCCAATACCATCAAAACGCATTCCGTTCAATCCCGTACTTCCGAATCCGATACTGTAAATTCTGCCGGCTCATTCCAAGGGATTTCGCCGTTTTGGTGATATTGAAGTCATGATGTTTCAATGATTTCTGAATATAATAGGTTTCGGCCTCTTCTATGAAAAGCTCCAACGGTTTGATCTCTGTTCCGGATTGATAGAGGAAATCTGATTCATCCTGTTTTTCTTCTCCAACTGCTGTGTGGAGAATTCGTTGTCGGAAACCGAATGGAAGATGATTGAAGTGGATTTCATCTTCAAAGCCAACGAGATTAAATGCTCCCTCAATAACATGTTCAAGCTCTCTTACATTACCCGGCCAGTCATATTGATGGAAAATATCCATTACCTCCTTCGAAATCCCTTTCATATTCATGGCGAAATGGTGGTTGAACTGATCAATGAAATATTTCACGATTTCCGGTAGATCGTCCTTTCTCGAACGGAGAGAGGGGATGAAGATAGACACAATGCTCAGCCTGTAATAGAGCTCCTTCAATAACCGTCCTTCTGCAATGGCATCGATCGGATCCTCGTTCACGGTCGCCATCACACGGACGTCGTATGGAAGGTCCGTCCCTCTGGAAAAGAAGTTTAATAGCTTCTCCTGGAGGGAAGGGGGTAATGAGTTGATTTCGTCGAGGAGAAGTGTTCCTCCCTGTGCTTGCTGGAAGAGGGAGGGCCGTTGATCTCCCGGGCTGCTGCCTTCTTGCTCATCCTGAAAAAGGATTTCTTCAAGCATATCATCACGTAATGAAGAACAATTCTGGGTGATGAAGGGGTGGTTGGCACGGGCGCTGTCGTTATGAATACTGTGTGCGAAAAGCTCCTTGCCGGTACCGATTTCACCACAGATTAACACAGGGGAAGAATTCCTCGTCGCCCGCTTTCCTGTTTCGATTGCGTCCTGCAGACGATGATGTTGACCGATAATGCTATCAAAAGTATATAAGCTGCTCGGGCGCTTATGCATATGATCCCTCATCACTTTTTCGAGCTTGGTGATATCTCTTGCAATCTCGATCGCTCCAATCAACACCTCATCATGAAAAATAGGGAATGTATCGTTCATCGTCGTGATTTCGATACCGTTTATATTAAAATAAGTTTGCTTCATATTGAGGGTTGGCTCCTTAGTGTTAAGGACTTTAAGGAGGGTGCTTTCCTCTTCAGAATGAAATTGGAAGACATCCAACAAATTTTTATCCAAAACGTCTTCGATTTCCATTCCTTCGATTTCCCGCATCTTACGATTGTAGATGATGGTTCTTCCGGTAGAATCGATGACATGGACACCTGATTCGAGATGTTCAGCGACTTTTTCATACATATACAACCGTTTTTCAGATTCCAGCATGCTGTCTCTCTCCTCTTCTTAATCATTTGTTATTCCTGCAAAAAGTATCGTCTATAGAACAATAATTTGCGCAAATTTTCCAGGCTTTCATTAAGGGGATTAGCTCCTTATCTGAATGGATTCCGCAAAAAGAGTGGAATTTTAAAAAATTTTGAAAAAACTCTTGAAAAATGCAACTATCTTTTGCATTATTATAAGTGTAAGGGTTTTCTAAATGCAAATTTTTTTTGCATATCTGCTAATGAACCTCGTCATATTGAGGATGAATAAAAAATCTTTGCTTAAAGGGGGAAATGCCCACATGATTCCTTACAAGCACGAACCATTCACAGATTTTTCGGAGAAAGAGAATCAGAAAGCATTTAAAGAAGGTCTAAAAGTAGTAAACAGTTACTTAGGCCAAGACTATCCATTAGTGATTGGCGGAGAGCGGGTAACAACCGATGATAAACTCGTTTCTGTCAACCCTGCAAACAAAGAAGAACTCATCGGACGTGTGTCCAAAGCGAATAAAGGTCTAGCTGAAAAAGCGATGGATGTCGCTTATGATGCATTCCAAACATGGCGTAAAGTGAAGCCTGAAACCCGCGCCGATATTCTTTTCCGCGCTTCTGCAATTGTTCGTCGGCGTAAGCATGAATTCTCTGCTTTACTAACGAAAGAAGCAGGTAAACCTTGGAATGAAGCGGATGCTGATACAGCGGAAGCGATCGATTTCATGGAATACTATGCTCGTCAAATGCTTCGTTTGAAAGATGGGTTCCCAGTTGAAAGCCGTCCAGGTGAATACAACCAGTTCAACTACATTCCACTGGGAGTGGGAGTTGTGATCTCGCCTTGGAATTTTGCCTTTGCGATCATGGCTGGTACAGCTGTAGCAGCAATCGTTACGGGTAACACGGTTCTTCTTAAACCAGCTTCAACGACTGCGGTTGTGGCAGCCAAGTTCATTGAAGTATTAGAAGAAGCAGGTCTTCCGAAGGGTGTCATCAACTATGTTCCGGGAAGTGGAGCAGAAGTTGGAGATTACCTGGTCGATCATCCAAAGACACGTTTTATTTCATTCACAGGTTCCCGTGACGTTGGTATCCGTATCTACGAAAGAGCAGCAAAAGTGAACCCCGGCCAAAAATGGCTGAAACGCGTTATCGCTGAAATGGGCGGTAAGGACACGATTGTTGTCGATAGCGAAGGAGATCTTGAATTAGCGGCTAAATCAATTGTTGCATCAGCATTCGGATTCTCCGGACAAAAATGTTCTGCCTGTTCCCGTGCCGTTGTGGTGGAAGACGTTTACGATCAAGTACTAGAGCGCGCAGTTGAATTAACGAAAGAATTGACGGTTGGAGATCCGACAGACCGTGAGCATTTCATGGGTCCTGTGATCGACCAGGCGTCATTTGATAAAATTATGAGCTACATTGAAATCGGTAAAAAAGAAGGTAAATTAATGATTGGTGGAGAAGGGGATAATTCAAAAGGCTTCTTCGTAAAACCGACAATCTTTGCTGATCTCGATGCAAATGCTCGATTGATGCAGGAAGAAGTCTTTGGACCGGTTGTCGCATTCTCGAAAGCGAAAGACTTCGATCATGCCCTGGAGATTGCAAACAACACGGATTATGGTTTAACAGGTGCAGTGATCACGAATAACCGTGCGAAGATCGAACAGGCCCGTGAAGATTTCCATGTTGGAAACTTATACTTCAATAGAGGTTGTACAGGAGCCATCGTTGGATACCAGCCGTTTGGTGGATTCAATATGTCAGGTACCGACTCGAAAGCGGGCGGACCGGATTATCTTCTGCTTCATCTTCAAGCAAAAACGACATCCGAAACACTTTAAGAGTGAAAACGGGGGGAGCCTTTGTACGCAGAGGCCCCTTCCTTGTATATAACTATTTAATTGTTTTTTATTACGTTAGGAGGAACCTTTCATGGCAGTAAGTACTCATTCGATTATTGAACAAACCGAAAAATATGGTGCGAAAAATTATCATCCTCTCCCAATCGTCATTTCCGAAGCGGAGGGTGTATGGGTGAAGGACCCTGAGGGCAATAAGTATATGGATATGCTGAGCGCATATTCAGCCGTCAATCAAGGGCACCGTCATCCAAAGATCATCCAGGCGTTAAAAGATCAGGCAGACCGCGTGACCTTAACTTCCAGGGCATTTCACAATGACCAATTAGCTCCTTGGTATGAGAAGATCTGCAAGCTGACGGGTAAAGACATGGCTCTTCCAATGAACACAGGTGCTGAAGCGGTTGAAACGGCGATCAAAACAGCTCGCCGTTGGGCTTATGATGTGAAGGGTGTAGCCGAAAACAGTGCAGAAATCATCGCGTGTAACGGGAATTTTCACGGAAGAACGATGACAGCCGTTTCCCTTTCTTCAGAAGAAGAATATAAGCGTGGGTTCGGTCCGATGCTTCCGGGGATCAACTTAATTCCTTATGGTGATCTTGACGCACTGAAAGAAGCAATCACTCCAAATACAGCGGCTTTCCTCATTGAACCGATCCAAGGGGAGGCAGGGATCGTATTCCCGCCTAAAGGCTTCATGAAAGCTGCGTTTGAGTTATGTAAAGAAAATAATGTCCTATTCATTGCAGATGAAATTCAGGCAGGGCTTGCCCGTTCCGGAAAAATGTTTGCATGTGAGTGGGAAGATATCGATCCTGATATGTACATTCTCGGAAAAGCTCTGGGAGGCGGGGTATTCCCGATTTCTTGTGTGGTAGCAGACGAAGAAGTGCTTGGTGTATTCAATCCTGGCTCTCATGGCTCTACTTTCGGAGGAAATCCAATGGCATGTGCAGTGTCCGTTGCATCACTGGATGTGTTGATCGATGAAGGCCTTGCCGGCCGTTCCCTTCAAATGGGAGAATACTTTATGAGTAAACTTCGTGAGATAGATAATCCTATGATTAAGGAAGTTCGTGGCAGTGGTTTATTTATCGGAGTGGAACTGACTGAGCCAGCCCGTAAATACTGTGAACAACTCAAAGAAGAAGGATTGCTATGTAAAGAAACTCATGAGACCGTCATCCGTTTTGCTCCACCTCTTGTCATCTCACAAGAAGACCTGGACTGGGCGATTGAACGAATCAAAAAAGTATTGTCTTAATACGCCGTTGGTAAGAAGATTTTTTTCCTGAAACGTGCTTGAACAGGCGTAAAAATAAAAATTATTTCTTTCCCAAGTCAATGGTTTAACATACGGTAATATGTTACAATAACAACGTTTCAGATCACATAATAAAGAGGCGAATGTTTACAATGGGAGAAAACCTTAATCTGTTTACTTCTACACAGCATGTCATCAATGATGCTTTATCGAAGCTTGGATATACGGAAGAAATGTATGAACTTCTGAAAGAGCCGATTCGTATGTTGACCGTTCGAATCCCTGTTCGAATGGACGATGGCAGTATCAAAGTATTTACGGGCTACCGTGCACAACATAACGATGCAGTAGGTCCAACGAAGGGCGGCGTACGATTCCATCCTGAAGTGGACGAAGAGGAAGTAAAGGCTCTATCTATGTGGATGAGCTTGAAATGCGGCATTGTTGATCTTCCATACGGTGGAGGAAAAGGCGGGATCATCTGTGACCCACGAACAATGTCCTTCACTGAACTTGAAAAGCTTAGCCGTGGTTATGTTCGTGCTATCAGTCAGATTGTTGGACCAACTAAGGATATACCGGCACCTGATGTGTACACAAACTCTCAAATCATGGCTTGGATGATGGATGAATACAGCCGTCTTCGTGAAAATGATTCACCAGGGTTCATTACAGGAAAACCGATTGTCCTTGGTGGTTCCCAAGGTCGTGAAAAGGCTACAGCACAGGGTGTTACGATCTGTATCGATCAGGCAGCAAAGAAACGTGGCATTGATATTAAAGGTGCAAGGGTCGTCATCCAGGGTTTTGGAAATGCCGGAAGTTTCTTAGCGAAGTTCATGCACGATGCAGGTGCCAAGGTTATTGCCATTTCCGATGCCCAAGGGGCTTTGCATGATCCGGCGGGTCTGGATATCGATTACCTGTTGGATCGTCGGGATAGCTTTGGGACAGTAACGACATTGTTTGAGAATACGATTACAAACAAAGAATTACTGGAGCTCGAGTGTGATATCCTTGTACCTGCAGCGATTTCAAACCAGATCACGGAAGAGAATGTCTATGATATTAAAGCATCCATTGTGGTAGAAGCTGCAAATGGTCCTACTACCTTTGAAGCCACACGAATTCTTTCTGAAAGAGGAATCCTCCTAGTTCCCGACGTACTAGCGAGTGCCGGTGGAGTAACGGTTTCTTACTTCGAATGGGTTCAGAACAACCAAGGGTACTATTGGACAGAAGAAGAAGTAAACGAGAAGCTTTATGCTAAACTTGTCGAAGCTTTCAACAATGTATATGAAACATCTCAGAATCGTCGAGTGAATATGCGACTAGCCGCATACATGGTCGGCGCACGCAAAATGGCTGAAGCCTCAAGATTTAGAGGTTGGGTGTAACGATCGCATGAATGAAAGAACGTATTCTCATTTTTGAATGAGGTACGTTCTTTTTTTTGGGTCCTTAAAGGAATTCAAACATGAATATAGAAATGATTAGAAAGCATTTGTTTTGGGTAAAATCATTGAAATTGACATAGGAGCCATTTTAACGTACGTTTTTTATGTTCTTGTGTTTAAACTATTAAACGTTAGGGAGTGAATCATATGTCTACTGAACTGTTCATAGAGGAAGCTTCTCCTGAAGCGATAGTATCCAGTCTTCAACAGCATAAGCAGTTTTTTAAGTCCGGTGTGACCCGGCCTATTCAATACAGAAAAGATCTGTTAGAGAAATTCTCCGCGGTCATAAAAAATCATGAAGCAGAAATCATCAATGCTCTAAAGAAAGACTTGAATAAATCCGAAATGGAAACATATGCCACAGAGATCGGCATCTTGCTGGAGGAGATTCGATTCGTGCAGAAGCATATCGATGAGTGGGCAGAACCAAAAAAGGTGAAAACGGCGAAAACCCATATCGGATCGAAAGCCTACACCGTGCCTGAGCCTTACGGAACCACATTGATTATTGCACCTTGGAATTATCCGATTCAACTCGCATTGGCACCGGTCATCGGTGCGATCGCAGCGGGTAATACTGCGATTGTTAAACCGTCAGAGCTTACTCCGACGACCTCGGCTTTACTGGCTAAAATGATCAATACACATTTTGATCCAAGGCAGCTATTCGTTATTGAGGGGGGAGTGGCGACGACACAGAAGCTTCTCAAGCAGCCTTTTGATTATATCTTTTTCACCGGAAGTATACCTGTGGGGAAAGTGGTCATGGAAGCTGCGGCCAAGCAGTTGATCCCGGTAACCCTCGAATTGGGTGGGAAAAGCCCATGCATAGTAGACGAAACAGCCGATATCCCCCTTGCCGCCAAGCGGATTGCTTTCGGGAAAGTGACGAACGCGGGGCAGACCTGCATTGCACCGGACTATCTGTTTATTCATAAAAGCAAGAAAGATGAGTTCATTACTGAATTCAAGAAAACTGTGATTGAGTTTTATGGAACGGAACCTCTGAAAAGCGATAAATTCGGACGGATTGTAAACGAGCGTCATTACAAGCGCTTGACGAGCTATTTGGAAGACGGAGACATCCTCTTAGGGGGAAATGTGGATCCTGCTGGATTGAAAATCGAACCGACGTTGATGGAGCCAAGGGATTTCTCAGTACCTGTGATGCAGGATGAGATTTTCGGACCTATTTTTCCTGTCATTGAATATGAGGATCTTGAGGAGGTCATTGATTTTGTGACTGAACGACCGAAACCTTTGGCACTCTACTTGTTTACGAGCAACCCTATCACTGAAGAGAAGATCAACAGATCAGTCTCCTATGGTGGAGGGTGTGTTAATGATACTCTTATGCATATCGTAACACCCTATCTTCCTTTCGGCGGGGTAGGGGAAAGCGGAATTGGGAATTATCATGGTGAATCAAGCTTCGCAACCTTCTCCCATTACAAAAGTATCTTGAAGCAGACAACCAAATTCGATATGAGCTTCCGTTATCCGAGTGGACGATTCGGAATGCAGATCATCAAAAAATTATTGAAATAAAAAGGCTGTTTTCGTCAACATTGTTTTATTTTTTTTTGAAGCGTTTATTGGTTGATTTCCACTCCAGGTGCTCGCTTTTAAGGGGCTGGTGATGTGCCTCCGGGCTCTCACCTGTATTCCTCCAGCGGCTAGACCCTCGAGGTCATAAGCTTAAATGGGCGTAAGAAGGCAAAGAACGCCTTCTTACGCCCATTCATCTTATGCATGTCGGGGCCTGAGCAAGCCGTTTCCGCTTTTCGGACTGTCCAGTTCTTCCCGGAGGAGTCTTAGCAACTGCAGAAAGAATCAACTGTCCAAGAGTACGTTTTTCACTACAACAAAAAATGTCAGGGCATGTGTAATAGTATTTCTAATCATAACCACAATCTTTGCGAAAGGCTCTTTTCGGAAAGATTGTGGTTTTTGAACAATTTGTTGCTTGAGCACTGTTAACCGGTGTTGGGGGACGGTAAGGGGGGGACTGGTTTGCTTCAGCTAAAACGAACGGGGTATTGGTACGCCAGATCCCAGCCAGCGTCTACGCAGTGCCCTCGCCATCTACAGAACTCACTAGTGACAAGAGGTGATGGAAAGAGCAGAACGTTGATTGCTCAACATTAGAAAGAAGTTAAGTTAAAAACAAGGTATTTATATATTTCTATTTCAGACACACACGCTTAGAAAGTTGATTGGAACGGAAGGTGCTCGACTCCTGCGGGAATAGCGGGAAAGTTGAGACCCCGGAGGGCAAAGCCCGAGGAGGCTCAACTCACGCCCCGCGGAAAGCGAGCACCCTTCGTTCCAATCAACTAGCACTCACTAATTAAAAAGCAACAATGTTTGCGAAAGCAGCCTTGCGAAAAGAGCCAATAAAAAAGGTGACCCGAGGTGGGTCACCTTTTTTGTTCAGGTTCTCTTTATCTTGTTGGTTCTGTATGCGGTTCTCTTTCAAGCTCTTCCGTAGGTTTGAATAACAGACCCAGGTTGATGAGGCCGGCAATTCCGACCAAACCGTAAACGATTCGGGATAGAGCTGCATCTTGACCACCAAAGATCGCTGCAACAAGATCGAATTGAAAGAAACCGATAAGTCCCCAGTTGACAGCACCAATGATCGTAAGAACCAAAGCAATACGTTGAATACCACTCATGTTGTTTTCCTCCTTATATTCAATGGCTCATTTATAAGTTTCCCACCAGGAATATTCCTATTCAATATCCTGAAAGTAAATTTCTATATGCAAGTTCTTTGCAATTTGGGGATGATATATTTGATAATAGAAAATGTGGTGAAAAAATTCTGGGTAACGAAATAATTCGGCCCTTATAGAATACAGGGAGGTAACAAACGATGAATGAATTTACTTTTTACAATCCAACCAAATTAATTTTTGGTAAAGGACAAGTAGAACAATTGAAAGAATTGGTACCTCAATATGGGAAAAAGGTGCTTGTCGTTTATGGCGGAGGAAGCATCAAGCGAAACGGCCTATATGATCAAGTTATGTCAGTACTTAAAGAGACTGAAAGTGAAGTATTTGAATTATCTGGAGTTGAACCGAATCCACGTCTTTCCACCGTTAGACGCGGAGTGGAAATAAGTAAAGAAAATAACATCGATTTCATTTTAGCTGTTGGGGGAGGAAGCGTCATTGATTGTACAAAAGCAATCGCGGCTGGTGCGAAATACGATGGAGACGCATGGGATCTTGTGACGAAGAAAGCCTTTGCGAAAGAAGCTCTTCCATTCGGAACGGTTCTTACCCTTGCTGCGACGGGATCTGAAATGAATGCTGGATCCGTTATTACCAACTGGGAAACAAATGAGAAATATGGTTGGGGAAGCCCGGTGACATTCCCGCAATTCTCCATTCTTGACCCTGAAAATACCTTCACCGTACCGAAGGACCATACGATTTACGGAATGGTTGATATGATGAGTCACGTGTTTGAACAGTATTTCAATAATGCAACAAACACACCGCTTCAGGACCGTATGTGTGAATCTGTTCTCACTACGGTTATTGAAACAGCTCCAAAGTTGATCAATGATCTTGAAAACTATGAGCTTCGTGAGACGATTCTGTACTCGGGGACCATTGCACTGAACGGAATGCTGCAAATGGGTTACAACGGTGACTGGGCAAGTCATAACATCGAGCATGCCGTGTCAGCCGTGTATGACATCCCACATGCAGGTGGACTCGCGATTCTATTCCCTAACTGGATGAAGCATAATCTTAAAGTGAATCCTTCCAGATTTGCTCAGCTGTCAGAGCGCGTATTCAATGTCGATCCTTCCGGTAAATCAGAAGAGGAAGTGGCCCTGGAAGGAATTGAAAAGCTTCGTGAATTCTGGACAAGCATAGGTGCACCATCCCGCTTAGCGGACTATGATATCGACGAAAGCCAATTAGATTTGATGGCTGACAAAGCCATGGTCAACGGCGAGTTCGGAAACTTCAATAAACTGAACAAAGACGACGTACTTGCGATTTTGAGAGCATCATTATAATAAGTGGGGAGGGACGGACCTTGTGAAGGTCCGTCCCTCTTTTGGGTGAATAAATTGATGAATCGGCCGGATTTTCAGGAAGTTAAACAGCAGTTTACGTAAGTGTACTTTTTTCCTCTTCCTACCATAGGGGTTTCTTCCCATAAAACAGGGAAATATAAGCGGGTGAGAACCTATTTTGAAAAAGTTTGGTATGCACACGCTTACATAAAGGGAGCTTTCTTGATTCTCGAGTCAGCTTCCGATAAAGTGAGATAGAAGAAAATATTTTAATCGGAGGATGGTTATGACACACATTCGTTTTGATTATTCAAAAGCGTTATCGTTTTTTGGCGAACATGAACTTACATATTTAAGTGATGCCGTTAAGGTGGCTCATCATTCCCTACATGAACAAACAGGTGCAGGAAATGATTTTCTGGGTTGGATTGACCTTCCGGTAGAATATGACAAAGAGGAATTTTCCCGTATTCAGAAATCAGCAGAGAAAATTAAGAATGATTCCGATGTGCTGTTAGTAATCGGAATCGGTGGGTCTTACTTAGGGGCGCGTGCAGCTATTGAAATGCTGAACCACAGTTTCTACAATGCCCTGCCGAAAGAAAAGCGTTCCACTCCACAAGTGTTATTTGTCGGACAAAACATCAGCTCCACATACATGAAAGATTTAACGGATCTTCTTGATGGAAAAGACTTCTCCATCAATGTGATCTCAAAGTCCGGTACAACGACAGAACCGGCACTTGCATTCCGTATCTTCCGTAACAAGCTCGAAGAAAAATACGGTGTTGAAGAAGCCCGCAAACGCATCTATGCAACAACGGATAAATCAAAGGGTGCCCTTAAAACACTGGCAACGGACGAAGGCTATGAAACATTCGTTGTTCCTGATGATATCGGAGGTCGTTACTCTGTTCTAACAGCAGTAGGGTTGCTTCCGATTGCTGTAAGCGGAGTGGAAATCGAAACGATGATGAATGGTGCGGCACAGGCACGTGAAGATTTCGGGAAATCCGAGCTTGCTGAGAATCCAGCATATCAATATGCTGCCGTTCGAAACGCACTATACAACAAAGGAAAAACAATCGAAATGCTCATTAACTATGAGCCGGGATTACAATACTTTTCAGAATGGTGGAAGCAGCTGTTTGGAGAAAGTGAAGGAAAAGACCAAAAAGGCATTTATCCTTCCTCTGCAAACTTCTCGACTGATCTCCATTCCCTTGGTCAATATGTCCAGGAAGGCCGCCGGGACATTTTTGAAACTGTTATCAAGGTTTCGGAGCCCCGTCATGAGCTGAAAATCGAGAAAGCGGATAGTGACCTGGATGGGTTAAATTACCTTGCTGGTGAGACAGTGGACTTTGTAAATAATAAAGCATTTGAAGGTACATTGCTTGCTCATACAGATGGAGGGGTACCAAACCTGATCGTGGAGATTCCTGCAATGGATGCATACACATTCGGTTACCTTGTATACTTCTTTGAGAAAGCATGTGCCATGAGTGGTTATCTTCTTGGAGTGAATCCATTTGACCAGCCGGGAGTGGAAGCGTACAAAGTGAATATGTTTGCCCTTCTTGGAAAACCAGGATTTGAAGAGAAAAAGGCCGAGCTAGAAAAACGTCTTAAATAAGAAAGGAGCACTGAGTGAAATCTCAGTGCTCTTTTTACATTTTTCTTTCTCTTTAGGAGAAACTATTCCTAAAAGAAAGGGGATGCATCCACGTGATTGAACTTTCATCGAGCATAGAAGGAAAGCATTATCAACTGTATAAACTGGAGCAGCTATTAAAGCCGCTTGGGTATTCGATCGGCGGTAATTGGGATTACGATCACGGCTACTTTGATTATAAAATGGATGACGAGGTTGGTTATCAATTCTTACGAGTTCCGTTCACCTCTGTAGACGGGCAATTGGATTCAAGAGGGGCTACTGTTGAATTCGGTAAACCCTTCCTTCTTTCCCATAAATATCAGATTGGCTTAGACGATTATGCTTCATCGGGAAGCTTCTCAGGATCCGTCAATCAATTCTCAGAACCGCAGGATCCGGATGCAAGCTTTCCTGAAGAGTATATTGCCGTTGGGAAAGAACTTGTAAAAGAACTCGAGAATACTTTGTTTTCTAGTTAGAAATTACAAGCAGCTCGTCTGATTCTTCAACAATCATGGTTAAAGGAGGATTCACTGTTGTGTTTTCTCCTTTTTTTATGCCTAGAAGGATGATATTGTTCTTTAAGAGATGCCCACTTAATGTGTGAAAATTTTCATTGATATACACTTCTGAAACGGGGATCAGCTTCAGGTTATTTCCTTTAAGATGATTCAACAATTTTAAGATGGTTTTAGACATACCTTGAGAAATAATGCTATTCATCATTACATAACTGGTTTGCATATTCGTCTGGATGACTTCATCTGCTCCTGCCCGTTTCGCATTTGCCACTTGATCCTTTTGAAGAATCTCCACCACTGTATATAATTCCGGATGGTTTCCTTTCATGGCAAGAAGGGTTAAGACTGAATTCATATCCGAGGTCATTTCATCCTTATTTTGATCAGCGGTTATGAGGGCAATCGAGGCTTCATGAAGATTGACTTTCTTTAGGATTGCATCCCTGAACGGTGTCCCCCGTATGAAATGGATACGATTATTGTTATAGGGATTTTTTTGAAGGGTTTCATCGACCAAAATGATATCGCACCTGGAATGAAGGGAGGTCAGTTGATTGATCACTTCCCTGGCCCGCTCATTCCACCCTACGATGATAACATGTTCTTTTCCTTTAAAGGTGGCACGTCCTTCCAAATATGCATTTTGTGTCATGACCGTTTCCGCTGCCAGTGTAACAAAATAGGTTGAAAGAAAGCCGGCACCCACCAGGATTAAAACAATCCCAAGCAGCCTCCCTTCAAGAGTTAATGGAACGAAATCTCCATATCCTACCGTGGAGGTCGTAATGATGGCCCACCAGATTCCATCGAATAAAGAGGGAAAGGTATCAGGCTCTATAAAGTGAATGATCGTGCCAAAGGTCAGCATCAGCGTAATGGCGATCATAAAAATTCGAATAACCAAAGGCCAGCGCAAGAATCCATGAAACATTTGCTGTACCATTCTACCAGCTCCTTTTTCATCTGCACTGACCATTATTTCCTTTTCCGGTTCGTCTAAAACTCTGAAAGCCATTCTTTCTTCAATAAACTGTACATATAGGCATCATATGCCTGATCATCTTGAAGGATATATTCCCTCAGCAAACCTTCCTGCTTGAAACCAAGCTTCTCCAC
Source organism: Rossellomorea arthrocnemi (assembly GCF_904424705.1). Lineage (GTDB taxonomy): Bacteria > Bacillota > Bacilli > Bacillales > Bacillaceae_B > Rossellomorea > Rossellomorea arthrocnemi. The sequence goes on from NZ_CAJGBF010000004.1 coordinate 296,653, forward strand.
TACTCGTGAGGATGCTTTATTATAAGGAACGATTACCGCTCCGGCACGGTTCATTCCTTTATCCGTAAATAGAAAGTTGAGTAACGGAGTGAGTGCCTCACCCATGATTCCCTTCCCCCAGTGCTCAGGGATCAGGTCGTATCCGATTTCGCATCGCTTATAAGCCTTCGAAATGCCATGGAATCCGCATGTCCCGATCATCTTTTTAGTTTTCTTCTCTACGATGGCAAAGCGCATGGGCCCGCCCGACTCTAAATGCTTTTCGTAGTTTTCCACCATACTTACAGCTACATCTTTTGATTCGATCGGACTCATCCCGAAATAACGGAGGACGTTTTCTGAAGTATAGAGATCATAAAGAAAATTGACATCATTCATGGTGATCTGTCTTAGGACTAATCTCTCTGTTTCAAATACTGGATATTTTTCCAAATTTAACAACCCCTTTGTACATGAAAGTATACCATGGAAGGAACAGGGAGGAGGATAGGGAATTTCATGTTTTTTCCTATGAGAAAGCTGACGGATCGATCTCCCAGGGCAAAAATAATCTGGACTAAAAAACCCCTGTCATTTAGGCAGGGGCTAATTCATTATGACTTTATCCCGGCAGATTGTGATTCCGGTATTCTTGTCCTTAAAGGTGATGATATGTCTTTCGTGTGTATCAGAAGAGAAGAATCCAATTCAGAAACGGATGCTTGACCGGAAAGAGCCAGGGTCAAATCGAGATCGGCCAGTACGTTCCGGATCACTTCCTTTACCCCTTGCTCACCAGCAAGCGTCAAACCGTACATATAGGGTCTCCCTAAGAGGACGGAGCTCGCTCCCAGGGCCAATGCTTTCACCACATCCGCTCCCCGCCGGATACCACTGTCAAATAATACAGGAATCCGCCCGTTCACAACCTGGCATATCATCGGCAATGAGTCCAATGCTCCAATGGCTCCGTCAACCTGTCTTCCACCATGATTGGATACAATGATCCCGTCCATTCCATGATCGATGGCAAGCTTCGCATCGTCAGGATGGAGAATTCCTTTCAGAAGGATAGGCAGACTTGTATGCTCCCGAAGAAACTCCAAGTCATCCCACGTTAAACTGGCATTGCCAAACACCTGGGACCAGAGGATGGCAGCTGCAGTCTTGTCAACTTCAGGAGGGTCTTTCAACCTTGAACGAAAGACAGGGTCACTTACATAATTCCCGACACCTTCTCCCGACAGAAACGGGAGATATGTGTTTTCAAGATCGTATTCACGCCATGCCATCATCGGAGCATCAAGAGTTACGACGATTGCGGAATATCCGGACGCTTCAGCCCTCCTGAGCATACTGGCTGCAATCTCACGGTCGTTACTCCAATATAGCTGGAACCATCTTGGGGAATCACCCATTGCAGAAGCAACTTCTTCCATGGAACGGGTAGAAGCAGAGCTTGCAATGAACGGAACATTCATACAAGCTGCCGCACGTGCAGACGCAAGCTCCCCGTCAGGATGGACGATGGATTGCACACCAATGGGAGCGAGCATTAGGGGTGTGGAGTAGATTTCTCCCAATAATGACACCTTCAGGTCACGTTTTTCGACGTTAGTCAGCATCCGGGGAACAATCTGCCAACGATCGAATGCATTCCTGTTGGCGCGCATCGTCTCCTCTCCACCGGCACCTCCTGCCACATAATAATAGGGTCCGTCCTCAAGCTTTTCACGTGCCTTCCGTTCAAGATCTTCAAACCTGAATGGAATGGAGGGACGGACCTTCCTCTGATAGACTTCATTCTGAACATGGTTTCCATACTGAGTCATGGTATTCTCCTTTCATGTCAGTCGACATAGGTATAAATCAATAAAGGGCATATGTATTCGCAGGCTTGTCATTATAAAAAATGGTACCGGCTATATTCAGAAAAGTCAATCTACTTTGTGTGGAAAAGTAGAGAACAAATAGGAATCGAATCGGAACTCCTTATTCTGTCAGCAATTAATAACTGAATAAGGTAACCTAAGAAGAATGGAAAATGATATCCTCAAGCTATATAAAGTTGCAACTAGTAAGTAGTGATGTTACTTTTTATAAAATATAATACTATAAATACGGTGTTATTTAAGTTGATAGAATAGGGAGTAGTGATTCATGAAAATTCAAAAGTGTTGTTCAGCATCTAGAGGCGAAAGAGAAAAGGTTACTGATAAAGATTTTCAAGGTATCATTCCAACTAGGAAATCCAATCAGCTGCGGCATGATGAAAATTTAATTCAGCTACCCGGTGGAAAATTTCTTATGGGAACGGATGATAAAATAGGCTATCCGAGAGATGGTGAGGGCCCCCTTCGAACTGTAAATTTGAAACCATTTGCCATAGACCGTTACTCCGTGACGAACAGCCAATTTCAAGAGTTTATTGAAGAGACAGGATATGTGACAGAAGCAGAATGTTTCGGTTGGTCTTTTGTCTTTCATTTACTTGTGTCAGAAAAAGTTAATAATCAAGTAATCAACTCCGTCAGAGAGACTCCATGGTGGCTTGTCGTAAATGGGGCATGTTGGAAACAGCCGGAAGGTCCAGATTCCTCCATAGAGAATCGGTTAGATCACCCTGTTGTTCATATTTCATGGAATGATGCCCAAGCGTATTGTAATTGGTCTGGAAAGAGATTACCTACAGAAGCGGAATGGGAATATGCGGCACGAGGTGGTCTGGTTAGTAACAGATTTCCTTGGGGGAATGAGCTCCACGTGAAGGGTGAGCATCAATGTAATATTTGGCAAGGTAAGTTTCCCACCACCAATACGGGAGAGGATGGGTATATCTCAACTGCTCCGGTTCATGCTTTTCCGCCGAATGGATTCGGTCTTTATAATGTTTCCGGGAATGTGTGGGAATGGTGTGAGGATTGGTTTACCAATAAGCACCCTAAAGCTAAAGTAAGCCATAATCCACATGGACCAGATACAGGGACCGCTAAAGTAATGAAAGGAGGGTCCTATCTTTGTCATCAATCTTACTGTAATCGTTACCGAGTTGCAGCAAGGACGGCAAATACTCCTGATAGCTCAACTGGAAACATTGGATTTAGATGTGCGGCAGACATACGGGCTTAATGAGTTATTGAATTTTAAATATTTAAATAATGTATTGTAAACGTTTTCTATTTGAATTAGAATGAACTCATTGAAACGTTTCAATTGCGAAGTTAATACATTTCGTGGTTTTGAAATTCTATTTAATAAAAGGATTGAACGGAATGCCTACCTTAAAGGATGTAGCAAAAGAAGCCAATGTGAGTGTATCGACCGCATCGTATGCCATTAATGGCAGCTCACTCATAACAAAAGAAACAAGGGAAAAAGTTCTAAAGGCAGCCAGAAAGATTGGATACCGCCCGAATGCAAGTGCAAAAAATTTAAAGAAAAATAAAAGCGAGATTATTGGCTTCTTTTTGAGTGGTTTTACAGGTCCCTTTTTTAACGAGTTATTAGAGGGGGTCCAAGATGTAGTCATTAAGAATGGGTATGAGATGGTAGTGTGTGCATCTAATAGTAAACATAGACTACTAGTTGAAAATTATGTAGACGGGGCTATCATTCTGAATTTCCATGTGGATGATCATACGATTGAATTTCTTGCGAATGAAAAAATGCCTATTGTTACATTAGATCGTGAAATGACTAACCAGAATATTAAAAATGTCTTATTGCAAAACAAAGTGGGTATTGATCTTGCAGTAAAACACCTTGTCGACAAAGGGCATCAAAGAATTGGATTTATTGGTGGTTCTTTTGATTCGTACGATGGTGAAATGCGGTTGGCTGGATTTAAAGATTCAATGAAAAAGAATAATGTGCCAGTTATCGAAGGTGACTTCATACGAGCTAATTTTACCGAAATCAGTAGTTTGCTGGTCATGGATCAATATATCAATGACAATGAAATATACCCCACTGCTTTCGTTTGTGCAAATGATGAAATGGCCATGGGTGCGATCAAGGCTTTTCAGCAGAATGGAATAAATGTACCCAATGATGTTTCAGTAGTTGGATTTGATGATATTGCCCTTTCTAAACATTTTGATCCTCCAATATCTACAGTACGTATACAGAAAAAGCTATGGGGGAAGACTGCTGCTGAAATTTTATTTAAAATGCTGAACAAACAATATGATTTTCAAACTCCTGATATCCCTATTGAATTCATTCACCGCTCATCAAGTTAAAAGGCGGGGAATTGTAAACATAACCTCTAACAAGGTGGAATATATATTTTGGATTTTTCAAGAGAATATGCAAGCACTTTCACAGGGAGAAACATACTCAAACCTATTAACCTCCAAGAATATCGTCTCATGGAGGTTTTATTCAGGGTATTTATTGAAACGTTTCAACTGCGCTTTTTCTGAGTCCAATCAACTAAGAAATGGACATAATCATTTTCTATTAAAAGGAGTATGATTTATGCAAAAAGAGATGAAGTTTCATTTAAATGATTATCAGTTGAATTATCTTTTATACTTGCCGGATTCATTCCAGCAGAATGGTTCTCTAAAATGGCCGCTTATACTATTTCTTCATGGAGCTGGAGAACGCGGGGATGACATAGAGTTAGTCAAGAAACATGGGGTCCCGAAAATGGTTGAAGATCAAGAAGAATTCCCATTTATCGTAGTTTCTCCACAGTGCCCCGCTGACTCCTATTGGGTGAATGAACTGGAAGTATTGAGTGCACTGCTTGATGAAATTATCAGGGAATGTTCAATAGATCCTGCACGGATTTATCTTACCGGGCTAAGCATGGGAGGGATTGGAGCTTGGCATCTTGCAATATCGAACCCAAAGCGCTTTGCAGCAATTGCTCCGGTCTGTGGAGCACTTTCAATACCAGAAGTCAGAATAGAAGAGTTGCAAATTACAATTAACGTAAATCAATTATTTGAGGGACTGAAAGAGATAAAGGATCTTCCGGTCTGGGCATTTCATGGAGATGCAGATGATATTGTACCAATAAAAGAGGCTCAAAAAGTCATTCGAAAATTGAAAGCGCATGGTGGAAACGCAAAATTAACTGTATATAAGGGAGTCAGTCATGATTCTTGGACTAAAACCTATGAAAATAAGCAACTATATAAATGGTTTCTAAACCAAACCGCTAACTAAATTCAACTAGCTATCAAGAGGCAAAATTATTTGGGGCAAGGTTGTATACCGTACACTCGTTTAGGCTCTTCGTTCTTATCACCTGTTGAAATAGTTGAAGCCAATTCATCTATAAAAATGATGAGAAAGCGGTATTAACAAATGGAAATTCACTTAACGAGAAAGAGTGATGGAAAGATGGTCCTTAAAGTGATGACGTTCAATCTAAGGGTAGATATCCCTCAGGATGGAAGCAATGCCTGGGAGTATCGAGAAAAAAAGGTTACTCAACTCATTAACAATCACCAGCCTGCTATTATCGGTACACAAGAAGGATTACTGCGGATGATTAAAGATATCGAAGAAGACTTGCCGGATTACCGATGGATCGGTAACGGGAGGCGCGGCGGTATGGCTGATGAATTTTGTGCCATTTTTTATCATGATAAGAAACTGGATGTAGTCGAAAATGGACAATTTTGGCTGTCTGAACAACCAGATACTCCAAACAGTATCAGTTGGGGAAGTGATTTTCCAAGAATCTGTACATGGGTGCATTTCCGGTTTATGAATGATGGCACTGAGTTTATTGTCTATAACACTCATCTCGACCATATTAGTCAAGAAGCCAGAGAAAAGGGTATTCACTTAATCTGGAAAAGGCTTTTAAATCATTATGATCAGAAAAAGATCCCCGTAATTTTGACAGGAGATTTTAACAGTGAACCTGCCAATCCTGTTGTCCGTTTCTTGCGTGGAGAAGCAACTATTATGGATGAAACAGTTAACCTACAAGATGCGTTTATGGAATTGAATGAGCCTATAGGCAGAACATTTCATGGTTTTAATGGCGGAACGGAAGGAGAACCAATTGACTACATTTTCACGAGCCCTGAAATAAAGGTGTTACAAACAGATGTGGACAGAAGAAAGGTAGATAACGCTTATCCATCGGATCACTATCCAATTATTTCAACTTTAGAAATCAATTAAGTTACCTTTCATGCATCTGTTTTCATTAAAGTTGACGGTAGTGAAAGGAAATGCCCTTTGGATGGATTAATCAAAAAATGATAAAAGAGGATGAAAAGAATATGAAAATTCTTTATATCGATATAGATGCATTGCGTCCAGACCATTTAGGGTGCTATGGCTATGAACGAAATACGACACCGAATATAGATAGCATTGCAGAACGAGGGGTCCACTTCACAAATTATTACGCCTCTGATGCACCGTGCGCTCCATCTCGTACTGCATTATTCAGTTCTCGCTATGGAATCCATACAGGAGTTGTAAATCATGGCGGGTTGCAGGCTGATATGCGTCCAATTGGGAAGGATCGCCCTTTTAATTATCACCATACTGAATATCAAGCTTGGGTTGATGTACTTAGATTCCATAAACATCACACTGCCATTATCAGTCCTTTTCCCGGGCGTCATTCTGCATGGCATATGCTACAAGGGTTTTTAGAAGCTCATGACACAGGAAAACATGCAGGAGAAACTGCAGGAGATGTGTCAAAAGAAGCTTTACGCTGGATTAAAGAGCGAGGAAGTGAAAAAGAAGATTGGTTCTTATATCTGAATTTCTGGGATCCGCATACGCCATACCGAACTCCAGAAGAATTTGGGAATCCGTTTGAACATGACCCTGCTCCGGCATGGCTGACGGAAGAGATGATTGCTGTGCATCGTGAAAGCTATGGTCCTTATAGTGCAAGAGATTTACCAACTGTCAGACAGTGTCCGGGAATCCCTGAAGAAATTACATGCAGGAATGATTTTAAGAAATGGATCGATGGATATGATACTGCTATTCGGCATGTCGACGATCATGTCGGTAAAATTCTTCAGGCCCTTGAAGATGAAGGTATTCTAAATGAGACAATCATCATTATTTCTTCGGATCACGGTGAGAATCAAGGCGAGTTGAATGTGTACGGAGACCACCAGACGGCAGACCATATCACAAGCCGTATCCCATGTATCATTGCTGGTCCTGGAGTGAAACAGGGACACGTGGATGAAGATTTTCACTATCAGATCGATCTTGGACCTACCTTGACGGAGCTGGTTGGTGGTGAACAGCGGGAAAGATGGGATGGGATCAGCTTTTTGCCTGCCCTCACAGAAGGAAAATCTGCAGGCCGACAGTATCTCGTCGTTAGTCAATGTGCCTGGAGCTGCCAACGTGGAGTGCGTTTCGATAAATGGATATTCATTCGTACGTATCATGACGGGTTGAAGGAATTTCCTGAATTAATGTTATTTGATATTGAAAATGACCCGCACGAAACAACTAATTTAGTTGATCAAAGACCAGAAGTTGTTGCAAAAGGTCTGCGACTCTTAGATGAATGGGTGGCCGAACAAATGGTGTCGTCCGATTCCCCGGTAGACCCGATGTGGAATGTCATTCATGAAGGCGGGCCCTTCCACACAAGAGATGACTTGAATCTTGATTCCTATTTAGAAAAGCTGCGCAGTCAAGATCGAAATGCGGCTGCTGACAGATTGGAACGCCGATATCGTCCAGAAAAATTCGAAACATTAGCGAAAGATTAATAGAAGGGGATCTAAAGGGAATTCCATAACAATAAATAATCAAATTCATAAAAATATACATGTTCAAGGGGGAAATGAAAATGAGAGTCCTTTTGTTGGATTTAGACTCAACAAGACCGGATCACTTGGGATGCTACGGTTATCATCGGGACACTTCACCTAATATCGACCGTATTTGTAAGGATGGGGTAAGGTTTACAAACTACTATACATCGGACGCACCGTGTGCACCTTCTAGATCTGCACTCATGTCTGGCCAACTTGGTATACACAATGGTCTGGTAGGACACGGTGGAACTGCAGGTGATGTACGTCATGATGGACCAAAGAGGGACTTTTCTGATCGCCTTGCATTGGAGAGCCTTCCTTCGTTTGTAGATCAAGCTGGTTTGAAGCCTGTATTAATTAGCCCATTTGCACAAAGGCACGGTACATGGAATTTTTATGCGGGATTTCGGGAAATGCATAATACAGGTAAAGCCGGGATAGAGTCAGCAGAAGAGGTGACGCCGGAAGTTCTGAAATGGCTCGAACATAATGCCGAGGAGGATAATTGGTTTCTCTATGTGAATTATTGGGATCCCCATACCCCATATCGTGCTCCGGAGGAATTTGGAAATCCATTTGAGAACGATCCTCTTCCTGTATGGATCACAGAAGAAGTGCTGGAAGAGCACAAAAAGAAAGTCGGTCCTCATAGTGCCAGTGAAATCAATATGTATGATAATAAACAAAACCCTGATTTTCCAAGATCTCCAGGTGAAATAAAGGACATGGCCGGATTGCGACAGATGATAGATGGTTATGACTGTGGAGTACGCTGGATGGACGATAACTTAGGGAAAGTCTTTAAGTCTTTAGAGGATTTGGGAATCATGGAAGAAACGATTATTATCATTACTGGTGATCATGGCGAGAATATGGGAGAGTTAGGCATATACGGTGAACATGGTACAGCAGACCACGCAACTTGTAATATTCCTATGATCATTCGCTGGCCGGGAGTAACGAAACCAGGTCATGTGGATGATGAACTGCATTATCATTTAGATTTAAATCCAACCCTGGCCGATATATTAAATCGACAACCAGCATCGGGATGGGATGGACAAAGTTATGCTCCAGCCTTAAAAGGTGAAACAGGTTCAGGCCGTGATTATTTAGTCGTTTCACAATGTGCACATGTTTGTCAGCGCAGCGTCAGGTTTGATGATTGGCTATATATCCGGACCTACCATGACGGTTATCATTTATTTGATAAGGAAATGCTTTTTAATATTAAGAATGACCCTCATGAAGTTCAAAATGTGGCAAAGGAATATCCGCAGATTTGCAAAGAGGCCGTTTACCGATTGAACGAATGGCATGAGGAAATGATGCATACCAGTTCATCAGATGTAGACCCATTATGGACTGTGATGCGGGAAGGCGGCCCATTCCATGCCAAAGGGAGCTTACCAAAATATATTCAGCATCTGGAGAAAACAGGACGGGAATATGCAGTAGAAGAATTAAAGCGCCGTCACCCTAATGAGTTTAAATAAGACTTATCGTATGGGGTAGAGGTATAAGCAGCAGTTGAAATGTAACTGCTGCTTTATTTGAAAGGACAAAAGGTGTTTCGCAGAATAAGAAGGATGCATTCTTCTTCCCATTAGCTGTAACGTTTCAATTGGTGTTTTAGAAAGTATAAGAAATTTGATACAAGAATTAATAAGGTGCTCTCAAGAGTTTGATCAAGCAGCTTCATTGATCAATTGCTCCGTCGGCTTATATAGGCATCTCAATATCTCATGAATACAGGTCTAAATGAACCTCTTTAATCGCATTCAATTAACATAAAAAGACCACCATGGTGGCTAACCCCAAAAGTTAGAGTTTTGTTATGCAGCTGATTGGATGGACTGAGTTCGGTATTCGACTGGACTTAGTCCATCCAATTTTTCTTTTGAACGTTCATGATTGTACCAGTGGATATATT
>NZ_CAJGBF010000005.1 GCF_904424705.1 Rossellomorea arthrocnemi
CAGAATAAGATTGGCAATCTTCATATCTTTTTCAGACAGTTGGAGTCTGTGGAAGAACTGATCCGCTTCTTCAATCGAAAAAGCCGTTACTTCCCCAATATGAAGGGAATCCACTTTCACTGCGAGGGACGGTTCTTCTGCTTCTTCGAGTACCCCTTTTAGAAGGAAAAAAGGAAGCAAGAGAACCGTCCCCATGCTCCCTTGCACTCCCTCTTTCTGTTAAACTATAAGGAGAAAACCTCGCCGGGAGGCAGCATAATGGATTATTCAGTAATAGGAAAAAAGATAAAAGAAATGAGAAAGGCCGTAGGGATCACACAAGGTGAACTTGCTGAAGGAATCTGCACACAGGCGCTGATCAGCCGAATTGAAAAAGGAGACATTTACCCCAGTGCCACAGCTTTATACCAAATTTCAGTAAAGCTCGGTGTCGACGTTAACTACTTCTTTGAAATCGGCACCACCCCTCGTCTGGATTATATTAAAGAGGTGGAGAGACAATTAAGAGGTTTACGGGTCAATCGACATTTTGAAGAAATGAATGAGCTTGTCAAAACAGAAGAAAAGAATCCTCTTTTCTACCAAGATAATGTCAACCTTCAGCTTCTATACTGGCACAAAGGCATTTATCAATATGAAGTAAAAAAGGAAGCCGATGCTGCATTTGAGCTATTACATTTTGCTTATCAGCTGACCGCCAGCGTGAAAAAAGCTATGACCGAAGGAGAAATGCATATCCTTGCAAGCATTGGCACCATTTACTTTTTAATTCACCAATATGAGGAAGCCCTAGTTTATTACAATCAAGTCGAAGCGGCCATACGGGCAACTGAGCAATTACATGATAAGTCCATAAAGACTCGTTTGTTCTATAATATATCCAGACTGCTGACACGCATAGGTAAACTCGAGGAATCGACGGACTATTGCCTCAAAGCCATCAAGTGGTGTTTTGAAGAAGAGTTGTTATGGGGATTAGGGGAACTGCATTACCAAATTGGCTATAACTATGAACTGGCAGGAGACCTACCAAAAGCCCTTCCCTACTTCAAACATGCACTGCATATGTTTGAAATACGAAAAGATGAAGTGTATGTGTCTTTTCTTACACAAAAAATAGAAGAGATTTCGAAGTGAAGCAGGGGGAAGCAGGGGGACGGTTCTTCTGCTTCCAAAATTCAAAAAGAAGCAAGAGAACCGTCCCCTTGCTTCCCCTTGCTTCCATCAGAACCCGCTATTCTTTCTCTTCCAATCTTCATGAAATTTCTGTACTATCGAGTGAATTTCATTCAGAGTAAGTAAAATTAAAAATAGCATCATAAATGTAACCAATTCACCTGTAAAGATTGACAGTGCAGCAGCAATGATCATCCATACCCAGAAATATCTTTTGTTCATTCTGTGCCCCCATGTTCGACAACTAACAATCAAGACCGTAATAATATCATTAGCTGAATTACACTCTTGCCGTTGTTCTTAATAAAATGGGAGTTTACAATTACAATCCCCCTCACCCATTCTATAACATTCCTATAATGGTGTATATTGTAAGTATTTGTTTTAGAACTCAAATTCATTCTCTCCTCTTCTCCCCGAGCCCACTCCAGTATCTTGCTTCTATAAGACGAAAAAGAAGCAACAGAACCGTCCCCTTGCTTCCCTTGCTTCGACAAAATGTAGAAACTCTTTATGTATTGTAATATACTGTAAGTAATAGTCTCGTAGTTTTCTATTTTTTAAAGGAGCCTCTATAATGATCATATTATCTTTGATAATCGTACTGTTAACCTCTATCATTACTTATATAGGGGTAAAATATATGATTCCTTTCGCCATCAGGATCAATTTTGTTGATAATCCCAACAAACGAAAAGTTCATAAAAAGCCTCTGCCTATGCTGGCAGGAGCGGTGTTCACGGTGATTACCATTGTTGGCATACTCCTCTTAAGCTGGTTGGATTATGTAAGTATGGGTATGAGCATGGCTTTCATCATGGCGGTTGTCATGCTGAGTTCAATCGGACTCATAGATGACTATTATAAAACAAAATCAAAAGAATTTTCTCCTTTTCCCAGGTTACTGGTTCAAATCATCTCGGCTTTTCTCGTCGTTCAATTCGGGGATTATGTCACGCAGCTCGACCTCCCTTTATTCGGCAATATTGAACTTTCACCTGTACTTGGAAAACTGTTCACCATGGTGTGGATCATCTTCATCATTAATATCATCAATTTCATGGACGGACTGGATGGATTGGCAGGCGGAATGGCCGGTATCTTCTCATTAACCTTTCTGATTACGTCCATCTTGATGAACCAACCGGTTTCAGCCCTCCTCTCTGCACTCATGTTAGGGGTGTCAATCGGCTATTTACCTCATAACTTTTTTCCTGCCAAAATTATTATGGGGGATACGGGATCTACATTATTCGGTTTCATGATCGGTGCCATCTCCGTCATCGGAGCTATGAAGACCATCACCGTCATCACCATCAACATCCCATTATTAATACTGGCTATCCCAATCTTTGATACACTTTTTGTCTTCTTAAAAAGAATCAAGCAGGGTCGATCCATCTTCCATGCGGACAAGCTGCACCTGCACCACAGGCTTCTCAGCTACGGCCTGTCCCAGGTCCAAGTCGTCATGCTCATCTATTTTTTATGTATCAGTACCAGTGCTACTGCTATTTTTATTTTGTTGGCTATTCATTTTTAAGGAAGCAGGGGGACGGTTCTTCTGCTTCCTTTTTTTGCATCTCTTTCTCTATACCTTAAACACCACACTCGGAGAAATCCCCAGAATTCTGGCAGCCTGCCTTTGGGATAGCCCTCGTATCTCTTTTACACTTCTGAGTATTGTATTCCTTTCTTCCCTGGGCAAGCTCTTCACTTGTGGTATTTCATAAGAACCGAGGCACTTCATAATCTCCACCCTTGCCTCCTCATCAGATAATCTCCTTCTGACGGAATTTTCATCCAGGCATTGATCGTCGTTTTTTCTTTCATTAAATTTTTTAAATTCTGCTCGGGAGATAGAAAGGTTGGGAGAAAACAGATTTAATAGATAGTGGGGATCAAGCAGGGTAGGGGGATAGACCGTCTTCCCGTAGTATCCCAGGCAGCTGCTCCACTTCCATTCATGTGGGCTCAAAACAATACCTGCCTTTTGGGGATTCTGGTGAATATATCTTGTGACAGTCAAAAAATACATGCGGTTTTCTACATTTTCACTTTTGAACCGATCCTGAAAGAGGTGACCGGTCGTACGATACTTGGAATTATAATAATGAGCATAACTCACTCCCACCCGTTTCATTACAAGTGAAATACTTTCATTTTCCTCTTTCATCAACAGGTGAACATGATTTCCCATCAAGCACCATGCATACATCCTAAAGCCTGATTCGCTTTTATACTTCTTCAGGATATCCAGGTATTTGATGCGATCGTGGTCCTCGTGGAAAATTTCCTGTTTATTCGCTCCCCTCACAATGACATGATAGACCCCCGTTTCACTTTTCCTTCTTGCATGCCGAGGCATTTATTTCACCTCCTTTCACCTTCTGAATACGATTTCAAAACAAAAAAGTGTATCCTGACATCGTAAATAAAGTTGTATTCCCACGAAATTGAAAGTGTTGAAAGATAAGTAGATTAAGATTAAACCTGTGGACTAAAATAGAGTGAATAACGAAGAAGAAAACTGGAGTAAAAACTAACTTACCATAAAATGCTAAATTGATAAAGGAGGATGCACGGGGACGGTTCTTCTGCTTCCAAATCACGTTCAAAATGCCTCAAAAGGAAGCAAGAGAACCGTCCCCCCGCTCCCCAAAAAAAGTTGAAACTTATTGATACCGTCCCCGCTCTAATGGTCAAAAAGGAGGGCAAGCAGTGAATGAACTTAGTCTTATTAGGAAGGCCGTAAAGGGGAATAAGAAGTGTCTTGAGGAACTTCTTGTTTTGCATAGTGATCAGTTGTACCGTACGGCGTTCTTATATGTGAGGAATCGTGAAGATGCTCTGGATGTGGTTCAGGAGGCATCTTACAAAGCATTTATGTCAATCAGCCAACTAAAAAATGAGAAATTCTTTTTAACCTGGCTAACAAGGATCCTGATCAATTGTTCTTATGCCGTTTTAAAAAAGAAGAAGAAAGAGATTCCTATAGACAAGATAAGCGAAGGCGATGTGGATAGGGGGGAACAGGGAGTCGAGAGTCTGGACCTATTGAAAGCAATCAACCAGCTAAATGAAAAGCATAAAGATGCCATCATTCTTTTCTACTTTCAGGATCTCCCAATAAGCGAAGTGGCCAAGGTCATGAACATTCCAGAAAATACAGTGAAAACCTATTTGAGTAGAGGGAAAGAGCGATTGAAAAAGTTATTAGGAGGAGTGAACCATAATGGAAAAAAACTCATTTCAAAAAGCATATGAAAAGATTGAAGTCCCACAGGAGGACGTTTTAAAATCCATCCAGAACGGAATGAACCGGGCTGATTCTGATGCTCATAAAACGAAAAAGAAAACCGCTGTATGGTCTTCCGTTGCAGCTGCCACTCTTTTCATTTCTTCCAGTTTCCTTTCTCCTTCCCTGTCTCATGTCATGGCGGATGTCCCTATTCTCGGAAAAGTTTATGAAACGTTCAACGACTCCGTTGGCAGAAGCTTGCAATCACAAGAACTCATAACGGAACTCAATCAAACCGCCAGCAATAAAGGGATCGATGTCTCGATCACCAATGCATATTATGACGGAGCGGTTGTAGGAGTAACGTTCAAGGCTAAAGGAAAGATGAACCAAGAGGAAAATGGTCGGGTCGCAGGATTTTATGAGATTTTTGACGGAGACGAAGGAATTTCAGATAGCAAAGAATACGTTCATATGGAACCGACAAAAGATGGTTATATCGGCCACATTCAATTAAGTTATCCAAAATCTGAATTGCCGTCAGACACGACCTTCCCACTTGAGTTCAAAACGATTGGCGGGAAAGAAGGAAGTTGGAGGTTCGATGTCCCCATTAAGCAGCTGCCATTTGAAAATGTTACGCTTGATCAAGAAAGAAGTGATAAGCTTTCAGACGTTAACGTCCATTTTGATTCCATTATCCTGGGGAAAGCATCGACAGCCATTAACTATACGGCAACATTCCCTGTTCAAGGAAAGCGCGATCAGGTGCGCCTGGAAGTCTATGATGACAAAGGGGAAGAAATGAACATTTCCATGGATGGCATTGGCCTGGAAACGACGAAAAGTGGGGACCAATACATTGTTAAAGGAAGAAGCATCCTTCCACAGTCGGTAAAAGGGGAAACAAAATATCTGGAGATTCATCCAAAAGTAGCCCTAAATGAAAAGGATCAATTTGTTCCACTGAATGCTTCAACGCCTGTGGAAGTGAAAGCAGATAGACAGAATCTATCTGTTACGATTGAAGATATAACGGTTGATGACAATACCCTTGTCGTTGACTTTCAATGGAATAACGGGGATGCAGTGAACAAGGACTTTAGTTTCTTTAAGGATTTTGCCCAACATGATGTCATTTTAGTGAAGGAATCAGAAAAGGAAATCTATGAGGAACCTATCAAGCACTCCGTCAAAACTCTTCAAAAGGATGAATTGCGCTTTAGAAGTACATTTGATATCAGCCAACTTGATGATTTTGACCTAAAGACTTATGTCATGAGGGTGAGATTAGGCTCGTTGAGTATTAATATACCTGTTGAGTTGGATGAAGTGAAGGTGGATGTAGATTAGAGAGGTAGAGTGGGGTAAATTCCCACTCTACTTTTTTTACTTTACGAAGCAGGGGGACGGTTCTTCTGCCTCTAATAACCTTGAAAAATGTCTCAAAAGGAAGCAAGAGAACCGTCCCCTCGCTCCCCCTGAATAATCAATTCCAACTAAGGAAAATATAGTTATTTTTTGAATATATTATGATACAATACTAAAGTACTACAACTAAAGAAGGAGGAATGCTGAGTGAAAGCACGGTTGCAAAACGAAGCGGGAGTTACAAAAGAAGTGAAGGTCGGTTTCAGTTGGACGACTTTCTTTTTTGGATTTTTCCCAGCCCTTATTAGAGGAGATTTAAAATGGGCGGTCATTATGTTTCTTACAGCCGCCATCGTAGGTGCCTTTACATTTGGATTTGGGGCGTGGATTCCAGGTATCATATTCTCATTTGTATATAATAAAATCTTCATTAAAGATCTTCTTGAAAAAGGCTACCGACCTGCTGATGAAACCACCAGAAGTGAACTACAATCCAGAGGAATCATCTCCGGTTTGTCAAAAGCAGTTTAATAAAGGACGGAATGATCTTTCGTTCTTATTGCCGCTCCGATTTCTCACTGGAGTGGTATTTTTATGGCCCATTTATTAATCATGAGTCTATGACACTACTAAATTATTGCGTAAAGGAGACTTGAATCTTGTCTAGTAATCTTCAATCAAAATTAGGTGAAGGCCTGTCCAAATTTCAGGGTGGCATTGAACAGGGAAAGCTTAAGTTACAAACCGTACAGGAAATCAATAAACTAAAGAAAGACATTCATGATACTTCTGTCAAGAAATCGAAAACACTACTTGAATTGGGACAGAAAGTGTATAAAAAAATCAGGATCGGTGAAATCCAAGATCAGGAATTACTTGATTTGACCTCTACCTTAGTCGATATGGATCACGTAATCTATAAGACATCAAGAAAAGTGAACGAACTTTCAAGCCAGCCCGGTCAAGAGAATGCCATTATCTGCCCGGCTTGTGAAACACCGAATGATTTGGATTCGAAATTCTGTGGAGGCTGTGGAGTGAAAGTTGAACAAGGGGTGGAAATCGAGCCTGAATCGACCAATGGATGCCTGCACTGTGGAGAACAAATTTCCCCGGTTGCGAATTATTGTCATTGCTGTGGGAAAAAGGTGTCTATCTAAAGAAAGGAGGCTAAGAAACATTGTACTGTAAAAAGTGTGGAACAAAGAACACAGAAGGTGCTCTCTACTGTATAAACGATGGTGAAGCATTTGCGATACATAATGAAAATGTCCTGACCTATCAGGAAAACACCCGATACTGCAGCCATTGCAGTCACGAAGCAATCACTGGCGCCCTTTACTGTCAGCAATGCGGCCAGACATTGAGTAAAGTAAAGGAAACGCAGGATACCCGTGGACCGAATCGATCTGCCCAGCCTCTTCTTGGAACTGGTGCCAAGGAAACTAGAAAATTTATGAACATGTTTTCTGATACGAACATTCTCAAGAAACTTGCTCTCTGGAATGGAATATCCTTGGCGGTGCTCTTCATCATTTCACTCATCAGTAGTTCTGTCTTAAATGGATTCTTGAGAGACTCATTCCGCGGAGACTTTGGACCGATGATCGATGGGGTTAAGCTGTTATCGTTTTCGGATATTTTTATGATCAGTCATATGGCAAGCGTGGAGTACAGTGCACGTGCCCTTATGTTCGAAGGTGTACTTTCAACGACAAGTGGATTATTCTTCCTATTAGTCATCCCGGCAATCGTTTTAATCATCACCGGGTTCTTGATGAACCGTCATACTGAAAACTATGTAATTGAAAAGCTGAAACTCTGCCTTTCCTTTTCCATCATATATGGCCTGCTGGTAGGGATTTTCAGTACTTTTGCCGGAGTATCCATGGATATTTCGGATCCAACCGAATTACTGGGGGACATAACCGTAAGTGCAGATTATCCTTTCATAGAAAGTATGTTTAACGCTATTATAATCAGTATGATTTTTACAAGTATAGGCTCTATGTTCTCGTTACATAAAGAACAGCGTTCATCTAATGATCAATTCGGCCTTTCAATCTCCAGAGCCATTCTCCATTCGATGATCGGGTTGACCCTGATGATGATTGCAGGTTCGATCTATGTTTCATCAAATGATGAAGTAACAACGGACAATTCTGCAGGTGACGTCCTGATTGGAACGCAAGCAGGAGGCTACCTGTGGAATATTGCCCAATTCCAGACCCTGAAGTTTGATCTGATTGCAGATGGTGAATCAGTGAAAGCCAGCTACTCACTGATTGGCGGACCAAAGGCATCGGAAGGGGATGATGATGCCTTGACTGAGTTTTTTGACGGGTTCAATTGGATTTGGATGTTAGTGCTTATTCCAATCGCGCTCCACTCGTGGGCAGGGAATCTATTTCGCAAATCCTCCCAAGGAAACATACTATATGAGCTGGGAGTCTATGCCGTTACCTTTGGAATCGTCAACGCCATGATGGTTTCCATATCGAAACTTACCATCGATACCAATTTCGATGATGTATTTACGGTCACGCTTGGATTTTCCATCATTGGGACGTTTATCTTCAGCACACTCCTTGCATTTGGAATCAGTTATGCGGCAGTGATGGTGACCAATCGTCAGACCAGCCATCAGGCGCCGTTTTCATCATGAACAAAGCGAATGGCTGTCTCTGTAAGACTGGAGACAACCATTCGTTTTCACTAAACATGTAAAGAAGAGGAGAAATCATTGTGAAATTTTGTACTTTCTGCGGAAAGAAAATTCAAGGCAACACCTCCCACTGCAACAGCTGCGGGGCTAACATACACGGGAAAGAAACACACACCAAAAGAGTAGCCAGTATGCCTTCCCTTGCCTCTCTATCCTTAAAAACAAAAATCATCATCGGAGCCGCTATACTTTTCTTCATTGCCTGTATTTCGCTATATAAAGTGGGCGACACCCTAACAGATAAATCAAACCTGATGGCTGATTTCGAGGAACACTTAGAGACAGGCAATATCGATGAATTAGTCAGTATTCTTGATTCAAGAAAAGACTCTGAAAAAGTTACAAAGAAAAATGTTCAGGTCCTTCTTACCTATTTAAAAGAAAACCCGGACCAAAAAGAAGGCATGATAACCCAATTACATAACAATGTAAAAACCGCTGATGTCCATACAGTTAAAGCCCATGATGATCTTGAGTCTCCCAACCAGCTGATCACCTTTGAAAAAAGAGGGAAGAAGTTCCTGATTTACGACAATTATGATTTCATCATGGAGTCCGCTCCTATGAATGTTTACACAAATTACGACGACCTTCGTTATTACGTCAACGGAAAAGAAATCAAACCTGAATCCGGAGAAGGCGGGAGTGTCAATTTCGGGACGTTCATACCTGGAACGTATAAAGTCAAGGCAGTCCTTACTTCCGATTTCGTGGAGTTGGAAAAGGAAGTCGATATTCAACATGTTGGACAAACAAATACGGACCTTTTCTTTGACATCGACTATACAACGATCCATACGAATAGCGAAGGTGCCTCCGTGTGGGTGAACGGAAAGGATACCGGGATGAAGACCACAGAAGACAACACCGCTGAAATCGGCCCGGTTCTTACAGATGGTTCCATGAAGGTGCAAGTAAAGAAAGACATGCCTTTCGGGACAGTTCAATCCGATGTCCTGGCCATTGAGGACGATGTACTTGATGCGCCTTTGACGTTGAGCGACAAACAAAAAGATCAGGTCAAGGAAGGACTGAAACAATACTTCCTTAACCTTTCCAAAGCCCTTGCCTATCAAGATGAAAAGTATCTTAAAGAGGAATCCAACGAAGTTTCCTCCTTTGTTTCTTCTTCCTTTCAAGAGTTAACGGGGGATGACTGGAAAACGTTCGGGTACATTACAGGCCTGGAAGTAGATTCAAAAGCCATATACCTGGAGGAAGTGGATGGTGAATGGCTGGCCACTCTACCGATCCACGCAGAATGGATGCAGGATTATGTGTATTCAGGAGACCCCATATCTCTGACAAAAGAGAGTGATGTGAGTAACTACTCTTTAAGCTATGCACCAAAAAGTAAAAAATGGAGTGTCGCCTCCTGGTCTTCCGCGTGGGATTTTGATGAAAGCAACGCTCAAAAGATCGATATCGATACCGCTGCACTGAAAAAGCAAATGGAGACTGCACCAGCCTTTAGTGTCATTTCTCAAAAACAAGTCAGTGATGATGTGGAATCCTTTGTTGAATCCTTTATTTCCAATGGCGTTCAAGCATATAACAATCGTGACTTTTCAATTCTATCAGATGATATAGACTCATCTTCCGCCTATTCAAAAACGGTTAAAGACTATATCGACCACCTTGAGAAAAAAGGAATAACCGAGGACCTCGTCAACGTTGAAATCAAGAAAGTCGAACCATTGGAAGACGGCTCTTACTACGTTTACACAACGGAAGAATACAACATCTATTACAAAGACAACACAGGTAAATACAAAGCATTTGAAGGCAAGTACAAAATAACCTCTACAGATGATGCCTTAAAGATGTATGATCTGGTATCCACTGAGGAAGTGGATAGTAGGGATCTGTAAAGCATGGGGGGAAGGGAAGCACGAGAACCGTCCCCGTGCTTCTGACAAAACCTAGATGCCAGCTAAAAAAGGTTTTGGGAGAAATGCTCTCCCAAAACCTTTTAATTTACTGCTGTTTTTCAAAATAATAATTCAACCACTTATGCACTTTTTCCATCTTCTCTACTATTCTATCCTTCACTATTGCATTTAATGTTTCAAAAGAGTTGATCAACTCAACAGCCTTTTCAATCTCTTCCTCAACTTTCTCTTTCTTAAGAGACTGATCCGGCCGCTCCATCATCTTCTCCCACTTGCGGAGATTATTCTCAAGCTCTTTTCCTTCTTCTTTATTAATCGCTCCCTTTGGAATATAGATGGACGCCGTCTGTTCCTTCAACTGCTTGACAGTGGCTTGAACTGCCGCTTTCGGATTTTCTCCAGGATTCACAGCCGTATTTCTCCACGGCCCTTTCCCCAATGCGTCTACAGACGGGGCACTGGCCTGACCGAAGGCGAACATGTTCACACCTGAGGTTCCATGACCCGCAGCGAGTACATCGTTCACCGCAGCTTTTTCACCCAGGTGGTGATAGAACGAATAGATTCCCGTATAATACATCATCGACGACGGGGTCAGTTTTTTACTGGCGATGACCGTGGATTGGATGCTGTTAAAATCATGTCCGTATGCCTGAGGGATGACGCCATCAATGTCCTCGACCCAATCGCTGATCAGGACGGCCTCTGCCCCCGGTTCAGGAGTGGCCGTCACCATGAAGGCAGGATTGATGTCTTTACTCTGCACATGGAGCTGGTCGACAAACGTGTTTTCCTGTTCACGCAGCCAATTCTCCCACTCTTCCCATAACTCATCGGACTCCTCCAAATCCTTTGGATCGACTCCGAATTCCTTTTCGAAACGTTCACGGTTCGAGGCACTGAATCCATAACTCTGATCAAACGGATGGTGCGGGTAACGCATATAGTCGATATTCACACCTGTGATCTTATAGTCCTCTTGCTGTTCTTTATAAATATCCAGCATAAAGTCCTGAACGTCAGGATTTGCGATGTCCAGCCAGTAATAGTTACTGCTGGAATCACTTCCCGGGGTGCCCGGCTCATCATTTCGCTGTACCGCGCTCCATTCAGGATACTTCTTGAACTGTGACGGCAAACCAAGGCTGCTGTGGCCGATCATGAAACCATCCGTCCAAGATTGAATCGTGATCCCCCGCTTCTTCCCTTCTTCGATAAAGGCTTTCAGTATATCCGAACCGTATTTCCCATAGTCCTGATTGGCGAAGTTCGGGTGCTGTTTTGGCAGACCGTAGGCTTCCATCGTGTCACTCGGGAAAATCGTGTATCCCCAGAAGGTGGTTTCGAGATAAAGAGAGTTGAAGCCTGCTTCTTCCATCCGGTCCAGAGTCGTGATGACGTCATTCAGATCCTTCTCTTCAGGTCGATACCAGATGGCTCTCTGCTCTCCTACTTCAGAAGGAAGGGAATAATAGTACGCGTCGTAGGAAGCCTGCGTCGCTTCTTCCGTATATTCCAATGCCTTTTGAGGATCTTCACTCTGGATGTCTCCTGCTTTTTTCAAAAGCTCTTCAGCTTCCTTTACAGAAGCATGTGCTTTCTTGAACTCTGCAGCAATATAATTTTCCTCAGCTTGGGCGATGCTTTGCTTCGCTTCCTGCAAGGTTTGTTCACTTTTAAAAATATAGGTGGATGCGTCGCGGATCAATTCGATATTGCCGTCCGCATCATACTCTACATTCATCCCAATCTCTGCTTTTTTCAAATATTCCGCTTCGGTTCCGTGACCGCTTACGACAAATCCGTTGGACGGGATGCTACTGTCCCCTCCGCCGATTTTCGTGACCACTCCATCGGTTACGGTGATTTCATAACCATATGGGTTCGTTCCCGTACTTGAACCAAAGGCAGGTGTATAAAGGAGTAACTGGTTGGCTCCACGATTACCGGGAAACGGTGCTCCTTCAGGGTTGGATTCATCGGTAGGGTCGATATCGTCTAATGTATTGGCATAGGTCCTTTCAACCGGTTCATTGATTGAAACCGCCTCTCCCTTTTCCAGGCTCTTCAGGAAACCCATGATCTCATCTGTCGTTTGCGGTCCCGTTGAAAGAACGATCCCGTCTTCAGGAATGGCGCTGTCCCCCTGTCCAGACGAAACAACATGATAACGGTTCCCTTCATCCTTCTTAAGAATTACCTCATATGATGACCCATTTGTTTCGGTAAAATAACTGAACGTCGGATCAAACACGACAAGCTTATTCGTATTGTTACGGTCATTTTCTGCATTGACGATGATGCTGATTCCGTCCTCATCCACAACCTTCGTCGCTTCCCCTTCGCCCGCTTCCGCAGTGAGGGCTGGGGCTTGAAAAGCCGGAACTGTCAGTGCGAGGGCCAGTGCTGACATTGTCATTTTCTTTCCGATTAACCACTTTTTCATAGAGTACCTCCATATAATCGTTTTATATGTATGCGCTATCATGTTGTGGCAGTTTTATTCTATCATAATTTTCCGAATAAAAGGAATACTTCTTCATAATAGATAATTAAAATGGATATATTCTTCACTATTAGACAAAGCAAACGTCGATTTCTAGACCTATTGACTTATAAAACATTCGGAAAGATCCCCTGCAAAAAGGGATCTTCTCTAAATCGCCCCGATCTCAGGCCACTTCAATTCAATCCCTTCCTCAACAAGCAGTGCCTGAAACTCTCGCAACAACGCTTGGTCCTCCCTCACGTCACGTGGCAGGACCCCTTTCTCAATGGCAAAAGCCGCAAGGTACCCTGCCGACTCCCCAATATTCCATTCCACCGGATGCACCCTGAAGCAGCCGTTCGTAATATGGGTAGACCCGATATTCTTACACGCTGGAAGCACATTGTTCACCCGAACCGGCAACAAAGCCCCCATGGGAATCTCAAACGGATAACTCTCAGCATAAAAAAATGTATTCGTCTCCGTCGTCGGATGCAAATCGATCCGGTAACAGCCGATCCCCACAGAATCCTCCACCTGTTTGATACCGTCCCTCGTATTGGCATTGATGTCTTCTTCGACTACCGTCGAAACGGCTTTGATTCTTCTGGATTCGCGGATATAGGGATACTTTGCGAGACCATCCTCCGTCCCGAGAATATCCCCCCGTAACCGCAGTCCAGGGTACCCGTTGCCCCCATCCGGCCTCGGCGCTTCCGTCTGCAGCCAATACAGCAGGGAAAGACTCAGTTGCTTCGATTCATGGATGTGCTTTTCCCGGTCTTCCTCACTTACATCAATGATCGAACCCCTCCAATAATCGTTTTGCGGCCAGTTGATCAGGGAGATATCCCCTTCATAGGTTCCCTCCACAAATAGCTTCGGGTCCACAATCCTGCGATAATCCCACAGCCCCCAAAGATCTTCATGATGAAACATCGCAAATTCCTTCGAACCACCCGTATGGGCATCTGGCGCAAACCAGCTTAACTGCTTATGCTGTAAAAACGGAGCCTGATATTCTTTCCAGAACTCATATTGTTCAGGCTTTTCAATGACAAAATTTCCACCTTCTACATAATCCACTGCGAACACATACGTGAATGACTGCATATCCTGCGACCTTGCTTCTTCCGGCGCATGCAGCTCGCCCGTATCTTTTTTCGCTTCTGCCCCTGTGACGTATTCCACTCCTGCCAACGGCAAAAGCTCTCCGGTTTCAGTCGCATCGAGATAATACTGTCCCTGCAGTTTCTTGAAACGCCCGTCCGCGTGCTGAACGGTGACAGATCGAACATCGTCTCCATCAACGTCCGCACCGGTCACTTTATAATCGGTAAAAATTTGTAACCTCCCGCTGCTCGTAAACGGAATCAGCATTTCCTGAAGCACGGCAAGGGCCACTTTCGGTTCATGGCAGAGCCTGCTGACCCATCCCTTTCCTGGATTCAGCCGCTCATCCCGCCTCGCCTCTTCCTTAAGGGGATAGTGACGACGGTAGTACTCCCGTACCCGGTTACGGAAATCACGGTACGTTCTTGTGCAGCCAAACTGCTCGATCCACTGGTGCTCATCCGGAGGGACCGCCTGACTCGTCAGCTGTCCGCCAATCCAATCGGTCTCCTCTGTCATGATCACTTTTTTCCCTCGTTTGGATGCGGCGAGTGCAGCCGTACATCCTCCGATTCCGCCACCGATGATGATGACGTCTGCTTGTAAGGTCTCCATCAATTTCTCCACCCCTTTCTCAAAAAAAAACTAACCGATGAATCCTGCCCCGATCACCCCTGATTTGCATCCAAGCATTGCAGGGACGATCTGGACGAGTTCTTTCAATTCCGGATATACATACTCTTTCACTTTTGCCCTTAACGGATGGAGAATCTGCTCTTCCGCACTCATTACGCCCTCGCCCAATACGAAGACTTCAGGATTGATGGCATGAGTGAGATTGGCGATTGCCATGGCCAGGTAATCCACAGCTTCATCAATAATGACCTGGGCCGCTTCATTTCTATTACGCGCTTCGTTGAACACGGCTTCGGACCCACCGGGGATCCCTTTTGATTCTCCGGCTGCTCCAATAGCCGTTCCGCTTGCCAAACTTTTAAGTGCCCCAGAATTAATGAAGGGTGCTTCCGTCCATTCGGTACGACAATCATATTGCCAACCTCTCCGGCATACCATTTGCCCCTTGAAATACCTTCCCGTTAATGACAAATCCACCACCGACGCCTGTGCTTACCGTCAGATAATAGACACTTTCATATCCGGCCCCTGCTCCAAGTTTCGCTTCAGCAACCACCGCCACATTCGCGTCATTATCCACTTTCACGGGTAATTCAAAATACCCCTTGACAATCGACGCCAAAGGAATTCGTTCTCAACCGGGTAAGTTAGGCGGAGAAAGAATCGTGCCGGATTTCGCATCCAGGGGCTCGGGACAACCAATCCCGATGCCGAGCAACTCACCGTCCCCTTTCACCTTTTCAATGAGTGGAAGGGTTGGCGATGACCTTCAATGGTTCTACATGAACCTCCGTCTTCTCTTTGGCTTCTTTCAGGATACTGCCTTTGTCATCAAGGAGTGCGGCACGCAAATTTGTTCCGACTAAGTCCACCCCGAGACGTAAAGTCATGACTCAACATCTCTGCCTATACCGATTTCGAACGTCCTGTCCCAAGGCAGGTAAATGTCCTCCAGTGAAAAATGGAGTTGGTGTCGATCCAGGAAATCAGAAGCCTCCCTACGGAACATTTCCGTCACTTGGCTCAACAGCTCTTCCCGGCTGACAGCCGACTCATCTACTACAGCCCGCACCTCATGACGAACAACCGACTGATACACATAATCGTCCAATAATCGAAGGGTGATTTCAGCCAGCATTCTTTCCTTTACCTCCGCTTCCGGCAGGGAAGGCTTCTGCTTCTGAAGATGAACCATGGCGGCCTGTGCCACGACCGTACCCAACGTGTTCCCCGCTGTATTCCAGCCTGCAAATCCGGCAAGCTCACTCACCTTGATCTCGGACAACAACTGGGGCAGCATGCGGGCATCGACTCCGTTGGCATAGGCCGTATCCGCCACCGCCACAAACTTATCCAGACGAAGGTAATGAGAGATGCGCTTGATCCACTCCCCTATATTCCGATGAGGGGTGTCGACTTCCCCCAGGTATTTTTGCAGTGCCAGATCTCCCTGACGTTTCCCCGGTACATTGACCGCGAACACAATATCCGCTTCCCCGGCGTGATGAACCGTGTAGCCGCCAAAAGCAAAAATCTGCCCCTTCACCGATTCGCAGATCGGACGGTCTTCATACATGGCCGTTGATAACGCACCGGTTTCACCGCTGTATATCGGGAAAAACGTAGGGAACCTGACGTTTTCAAGCTGATAAATCATCTTCGCTACAAGGGTATTGGCGACTTCATCCGCTCCCGGATAAATGAATACACGCTTAAATAGCTTCCGCTCATATACTTTCCTTGAAAGGTCTTCCTGCTCCCCGATGTTCAGCCCATACTCGGACGTATCATCCTGAGGGAATACCAGTACATCCAGTGTTTGATCTTCCACCATATCCAACAGGGTAACGTTCACACGATAGTTTTTCAGTCTGGTTGATAGGTAGTCTTCCAAAACCTCTGACGGGATCCGATTCCTGAGATCCTGAACGTTTCGATTGGATTCCTCACACCCTGTTTTCTCAAACCGGTGAATATGGAAGGAGTATTCCCACAGCTCGACTCCGTAATCACTCCAGTATTCCTTCTCTTCCTCATTGACGTAGTTATTGGAGATACGCATGGTGGAACTGAAGGCCATCAGAGCTTTGTCGGGATACTTTTCTTTTAATGAACGGAGGGTCCCGATGCGCTGTTTAATGGTCTCCTCTCCATCAGTACAAACCCGTGAAGGAACCAGTCCTCCATATCCCAGCATGTCGACGGAAAGGACAAATCCATCCACATCAGGAGCTACTTCCCAGATCCACTTTTCCAAACCCTCTATATCCCCGGGTTTTTTCAAAAAGCCGAGGAGGTCTTTAGGCGGAAGCAGCACTTCCCAATTTCCGATCGAGGCGATCCGCCTTGGAAGCTCCCTTGTCACCGGTCTCCCATCCACAGGCAGGAGGGCAATCTTTCTATTCATGCTTGTTTCCTCCTTTTATGAGATAAGTAGCGATTTCCTTCGGTTTTAATGATTCCACGCCAACCCGTCCAGCTCTATGCAAGAAGTCCACCCGCTCCACGACCTCACCACTTGAGGTCAAAGTAAACACCTGATCTTGATCGGTCGGATTCCATACACGCAGCTCCATTCCATCTTCTACTCTTCTAAGTGAACTCCACTGTACGTCTCCATTATCGATTTCTACTAAACACCCGATTCCCTTCCCTTCACCCGGATAGATCCGCGGAGGAACACGGAACAAGTGGGCTTCCGTGGCCACGTGGCCCATACTCTTATGTGGGTGGAATTCAAATGCTGCGTGGAAGGTGTACGTTCCGATACACTGAGCATCCGGCGTTTCCATATTCGGGCCCGCTCCCCCTCCACGGGTCCGTAAATCATCACGGGACAGCCAGCCCACGCTCCTGATCAACGTAACATCCAGGGAATCTTCCTCTTCCATTCTGGTAATCTGATATTCTTGCAACCCTCGATGGTAAAACTGGAAGCCGCTAGTCGAACGAACAAATGACAGGGAAGGCTCCACGACAACCGGCACTTCCTTTTGCTTTGCTGCATCGAACTCTTCATCCTTCTTCACTTTCCGTTTCACCACATCGAATGCCGTATCGCTGTACGTGTGATCCACGGACGCTCCCAATGGATATTGAATGCGGAGCCGTTGATCCTTCGAGCGATTATTGATCGTGTATGATACATCGACCTTCTTATCATGATCTTTAACAGTAATAGTGATATATACAGTCGTGGTGACCTTATCTTCTGAAGGACCGGTTCGATCTTCGTTCAACCCTGCCGGTGTAAGAAGCTTTAGATCATATGATAATTCTTGAATTCCAGTCGCTTTCCGGATCTTTCCTGCGCCCGAAAGCTCAGCCACCGTCTCCACATCGTGCACAGGCGGGGAATAGTTATACTCATCGCCAGCGTCCAGTGTACTGTAGAACCGCTGCAATCCTTCATGACGCTTACCCGTTTCTTTATCAAGTAGTGAAAGGGTTCCATCCACATCCAGTTCAATCGAGTAATATTGGTTTTCAATCACGCGCTCATGGGACTCTCGTATTTCTTCATAATTTCCCTCCACTACTGTAAAAGTAGAGAGTGAAGTGGCAGCAAGATCCTCCACATAAAATTCCATCTCATAAAATGTCCCCTCTTTAAAATCCGGGAACGCGTCCAGAGGAGAATCAAAATGTCGACTCTTCCGCTTATTCTTGATCACAGGGATATGAAGCTTCCCGTTTACGTCCTGTAATACAAACAATCTTTCTTCCTCCAGCCAAATCTCCCCTGATACCCAGCCAGTGAACGGCCTTGGATGAGGATTGAAGACCGTAAACACGCTATTATCCTCAAACGGCTTTCTCAGTCCTGATCCTGAAAACATTGGATCCTGAATACCTAGATGAGTGAGGGATCCTCTTTGAATGGACGAAAGCCTCTGCTGGAGCATCATTGTCCTCGTCTCCATTTCCTTATGAACCTCATCAATACTGCAGCCGCAAATACTGTCGTGTGGATGATTCAACAGTAGAAGCTTCCAGGATTCCTCCAGGTAACGATGAGGATATTTCTCTTGCCCGGCAAGAGTCGCAAGTGGTTCCGTATAGCCCGTGAGTTCATCCTCCATCTCCTGATTTTGAACCTTGAGATAGCTTCTTGCCGAAATGACATTCGGAAGGACATATATATGCTCATTGCTTCTCATTTCTCCGACAAACACAGGTAAATCAGCAGGTATCTCAGCCTGAACGCTCTTAAGAAACGCTTCATAGGTGCTGGACACAAACTCCACTTCCCCTTGAAGCTCGTTGATTTGCTTCAACAGATTTCCGTGCTTCGGCATCAGGTGATCCCCGCCATTGGTTAACAGCAGCTGAGACGTCGTCGCATAAGGCGTGACCTTCTCCACATAGGACTTCAACTGCTCTTCTGGATTGTCCTCATTCAAAAGAGGCTGGTAATACCCCTCTGGCAAAAAGGCCGTGAACACTCTGGACCCATTCGGCGCTTCCCAATGAAACTCAGACGTTTCGGGCTTAATTCCCCGCCACAAAATCGCGTTATCTATCCCACATCCCTGTAACAGCTGAGGTATCTGACTCACATGACCAAACGTATCCGGTAAATACCCGACCTGCTGGGATTCACCATATTGATTCGCGATCTTCAATCCCATCTCCATATTCCTGATCAGGGATTCCCCGCTGACAAGAAACTCATCGGCCAGGACATACCACGGACCGATGATAATCTTCTTTTCTTCTATTAAATGAAGGACTTTTTCCTTCATGCTCTCTTCACACACTTCAAAGTAATCCTCCAGGGCAGCCATCTGGCCATCCAGGACAAATTGCTCCAACTCTCCCTTTTCCAGACCTGACACAATCCGGTCCATCACCTGGACGAGCCGGTGGCGGAATACTTCAAACGGTAAGTACCACTCCCTGTCCCAATGGGTTTGGAAGACGATATGACACGTCATTTTCTTGCTCATTATCCTTTCACCGCCCCTTTCATGGCACCTGCGATGAAGTGGCGCTGCAGGATGGAGAAGATGATGATGATCGGAAGAATCGAGATGATCGATCCTGCCGCGATGTAGCGCCAGTTAGCCGAGAACGAACCGGCGAGCGTATTGACGCCGAGTGGCAGTGTGTACATGCTCGTATCGTTTAAGATGATCAGCGGCCAGAGGAAATCTCCCCATGCCATCATGAACGTGAAGATAGCCAATGTGACGAGTGAAGGCTTCACCAGTGGCATAAGAACCCGCCACCAGATTTGAAACGCATTAGCTCCATCCATACGTGCCGACTCATCCAGCTCGTATGGGATCGTAAGGAATGCCTGACGCATCAGGAAAATCCCGAAAGCCGTGGTGGCGTGGGGCAGGATCAATCCTGCATACGTGTTTTGCAGCCCTAAGTCCAATGCCAATAAGTAAATCGGGATCATCAGAAGCTGAAACGGCACCATCATCGTACTGAGAATGAGAACGAAGACGATGTTTTTTCCACGGAAGTTCATACGGGCCAGTGGATAGGCAGCCAGTGAACAGAAGACGATATTCAAGATAACCGTCACTACAGATACGACAACACTATTAAACAGGTAACGCCAGAATGGGAAGAAATCCATCACTTCCACATAGTTTCCGAACGTGATCTTTTCCGGGATGAACTGAGGCGGGTACGAGAAGATATTCTCGCTGCCCGATTTGAGCGACGTAGCCAGGAGCCATAGGAATGGACCGACCATGATGAGTGTGATGAATAGGAGGGTCGCATATTGAAGAACGACTTTCCCTATCTTTTTTACATTTATCGGCTTTTTGACAGTTAGTTCGGTTGAATGTTCGTTACTGGTTCCAAGAGAAGGAGAACTCATGGAGAATCACCCCTTTATCGCAGATTCTTTTTTGCTCATGAACTTGATATTAATAACAGAGAAGATCAACGTGATGATGAATAATACGACCCCGGCCGCACTGGCATAGCCCATTTGCAGCTTATCGAAGGCTTCTTCATAAATGTAGAAGACGAGTGTTTTCGAGCTGTTCAGCGGCCCGCCCCCGGTCATGACGTAGATTTCTTCGAATACCTTCATGGCGGAAATGGATGACATGATGGTAACGATCATAATGGAAGGCATTAATAAAGGAATGGTAATATGCCAAATTTGTTTCCATTTGCTTGCCCCGTCAATGTCTGCCGCTTCATATAAATCATCTGAAATCGACTGCAGTCCCGCCAAATAAATGACCATATAATACCCAAGTCCCTTCCAGATGGTGACGACCATGACGGCAAAAATGGACGTCGTCGTTGATGTCAGCCAGTTCACAGGTTCAGATATCAATCCAAGTGATTCCAATATGTAATTCAGGATTCCTTTATCGGCATACACCCATTTCCACGCAATTCCCACCACGACCATGGAGGTGACGACCGGTACATAATAGGCGGAACGGAAGAATCCAATCCCCTTTACCTGCTGGTTCACAAGGATCGCCAGGAAAATCGGCAGGATCACGAGTGCGGGCACGACGATGACCAGATATAATAACGTCTGCCCGAGCACTTTCCAGAACAGGGCATCGGAAAACAGCCCTTTGTAGTTTTCAAGTCCGATGAATTCGGCATCAGTAACGATATTGTAATTCGTGAAACTCAGCCAGATGGCATTGAGCATGGGATAAAAGATGAACGCACCCAGGATGATGACACCGGGTATTAAAAACAGAAATGGTGTTAACGGATGATTTCTCAAACGGACTCCCCTCTTTTCTCCATCGCTTGAAATAAGAGCTTGGCAGCTCCAAGCATTCCCGCCTGATTTCCTAAGACTGCAGGATAAATGCTTGTATTAACAAAATATTCCTTCAATTTAACCTGGAAGTCGGCCCACCAATGGTCCTTGGAGTCAATGACTCCTCCCCCGATGAAGAGGACTTCCGGATCGACGCTCACAGAGATGTTGGACGCGGCGATGGCCAAATAATCCAGATAACGGTCAACCACCTGCTTGACCTGTTGATTTCCAATTGAATATTCTTTAAAGATCTCTGAGCCATGGGGGAAAATTTGATTCGTTTCGGTGAAAACGTCCTGCACAAGTGCTGTACCCGACAGATACTGCTCCAGGCAGCCTTTCTTCCCGCAATTGCATGGCTTTCCATTTGGAACGAGCACGACATGTCCCCATTCCCCACTTTGATGGTGATGGCCGTGTAAGACCTCACCTTGTATGGCATTCGCTCCCCCGACACCGGTCCCAAGGGTCAACATAACCGCCGTTTCGGGATTTCCTTCCCACTTCCATAGCTCGCCAAGGAGAGCCACATTGGCATCATTGTCGACTGCACATGGCAGTCCGTAGCGCGTTTCAATTTCTTCTCTTACTTGGGTTCCCTGCCAGGAAGGCAGATTATCCGTTGCATAGACGACGGTCCCTTTATCCGGATCCACACGGCCTGCCGTACCGATGCCGATTCCTGAAATAGTGCCGTCTTTCTTCATTAATAGATCAATCACTTGAAAGATGGAGCCGAGGATTCCCTCTCTCCCGTTCGAGATATCGGTGGATACCTTTTCCTGGTGTAGGATCGTGCCATCCTTTTGAACAACCGCTCCTTTGACCCCGGTACCCCCGACATCGATTCCAATGACCTTCATCGTTTCACCTGCTTACCAGTTTAATAGATTTTGTCTACAACGGCTCTTGCAGTTTTCTCCTTCATGCCAAGGGAGAACTCTTTATTATGGAGGGCAAGTCCGGTACATAGCAGATCGATGACGAAGAGCTGTGAAATCTTCGCGATCATGGATCCGCCTTCAAGAGGGGACTCTTTCCCACCGCTTAACAGAACCGCATCGGCAAGCTTCGTGATTGGTGAACGGGCATAGTACGTAATGGCGATGACGCTTGCTCCGTTTTCTTTGGCCAGTGTCAGGGAATCGATTGTGTCCTTCGTGCTTCCCGAGATACTCAAGCCAACGACCACATCCCCTTTTTTTACGGTAGCAGCCGTCATAGACTGGATATGTGGATCGATGACCGCATCCGACCGGTATCCGATCCGAAGGAAACGATTCTTCGCATCCAATGCCGTCAGTCCTGACGTCCCGACTCCAAAGAAATGGATGGATCTTGCCCCGGAAAGGAGTCTGATCGCTTCCTCCAACGTTTCTTCGTCCAGCTTATTGACGGTTTCATCCACCGCGTTCTTCGTATAAGAAGCAATCGATTGAATGAAGCCGGCGGGCTTACTGGGATCTGACTCTTCTTCTTGAGACATGGAAGATAAATCCTTCGCCATGGCAAGCTTGAACTCCTGATATCCTTTCATGCCAATCTTCCGGCAGAAACGGAGTACAGTCGTTTCCCCCACTTCCGCTACATCGGCAAGATCCGTGACGGAATAGTACAGGGCCTTTTCCATTTGTTCTAACACAACTGTCGCCACTTTTTGCTCGGACTTTGTGAGGGAAGGATAATAGCTGTTAATTAACCCTCCTAATTTGCTCTTTGATGCCGTTTGTGCCTGCATCTTGATTACCTCCTTTATTTTGGATGGATTGTACAAACCTTTTCGTGATTTCCTGCGGCCTTGTGATGGCCGAACCGACTACGACGGTGTGAGCTCCCATATCCAATGCCTGACACACTTCTTCCGGAGTCGAAATCCGCCCTTCGGCAAACACTGGAATCTTGATGGTCTCAACCAATTTTTTCAACAACTTAAAATCAGGTTCACATTGCTGAGGCGAATACGGCGTGTATCCCGACATGGTGGTGCTGACACAGTCGACCCCGAGCTCCACGGCATGAACGGCTTCTTCATAGGTGGAAACATCCGCCATGATCGTTTGCCCTTTTGACTTCAGATACGATATCAAGCTTTCCAGTGATTCACCGTTCGGACGTGTTCTCGTCGTCGCATCAATCGCGGTCATGTCCACCCCTGCTCCAATCAGTTCATCGGCTTCCTTCCTGGTAGCCGTTATGTAGACATCACTTCCCGGGTAATCCCTCTTCACCAATCCAATGATCGGTAAATCCACGTACTGCTTGATGGTTTTAATATCAACCGCACTGTTTGCCCGGATCCCCGACGCACCACCGACGTAAGCGGCCTTCGCCATTTTCCCCATTACATCCGCCCCGTGCAATGGTTCATGTTCAAGGGCCTGGCATGACACCACAAGCTTTCCCTTTAATTGTTCAAAAACGATTTCCTTGCTGATCATCTTGTCTTCACCGTTCTTTCATTGAAATGCAGAAAGGGAGATAAACTCCCTTTCCTCCATTCCCTTATTTAGATAGCGTTTCGTTCCATTTCATTTCAACCTGATCCAATGATTCGTCCACCGTCATATCTCCAAGCATGGCTGCATGAAGGGCTTCGTTCATCGCTGTACGTAACTCTTCAAAGTTGCTCATTGGCGGAATCAGTACTTCACTATCCTTCAATTGACCAGCCGATACAATACGGGCCTTATCAATTGGAGTCGCATCCGCAGGCTCTTCACTGAAATACGGATCATCAAGAGCCGTTTCAATGGATGGAAGAATCGCTGTCTGTTTATCAAACTCGACCTGATTTTCTGCATTCGTCAAGAAAATGGAGAAGTCCACTGCTGCCTGTTGGTGTTCAGACTGCTTCGGTACCACGACGTTCATGGCCGCTACATTTTTCTTATCTGTGTCACCCGTGATGATTGGAGCCGTTCTTGTCGCTTTTAGAATATCAGGAGCATTCTCTTCGACAATTGTCAGGAATTGTGGTCCTGAAGGCAGGATCGCAATTTCACCCGCTTGATACAAATCGACCGCTTTAGAGTGCCCTTCTGTTAACACTTCACGTGGAATCAGATCATTCTTGTAAAGGTCTACGAAGAAATTGAATGCCTCTTTCCCTTCTGCCGTGTTGAATGTCGCTTTCGTCATGTCCTCATTTGTTAAATCCACGCCCATCATGACCATTGTCTCCAGTAGATGACTTCCATCAAGGGCCGGGAAGAACGCGTATTTACCCGTTTTGTCTTTGATCGTTTTTGCCACATCTGTTAATTCTTCGAAAGTAGCCGGTGCTTTCTCTGGATCAAGTCCCGCTTCCTTGAAGATATCCGAGTTATACATCGTTACCTGAGAAGACAGGTACCAAGGAATACCGAACGTCTTTCCGTCGAATGTGTTGGAAGACCAAATGTTCTCGAAATACTTACTCTTCACATCTTCAGGAACCATTTCATCCATATTGACTAATGCATCAAGCTCTGCCAGCTTTGCCGCAAATTGCGGGTTCAGGTTGGCTACATCCGGAGCCGTTTTTGAAGCGACGGCTGAAAGGATTTTCGTCTCCATATCACCCCAAGGAATGTCCACCCATTTCACTTTCACATTCGGGTTTTTCTTTTCGAAATCAGCAATGACCCCGTTTAAGTAGTCATCAAAGGTTGGAGATAATTGCATCGTCCAGAATTCAATCTCGACCGGATCCTCTTTCGTTCCTTCTTTTTGTTCCCCTGAAGAGCTTGATTTGCTGCTATTACAAGCAGCTGTAAATAGCATAGCAAACATCAACATGAGCGTTAATAGAAACTTTCCATTTTTAAACATATTCTTCATCCCTTTCCCTTTTGGTTGTTGCTGTTACCCCTTTGTCAAAAAATAGTGCAGTGCCCTTGGAAGATCTCTTCTCCAGAAATCCCATAGATGGTCTTCATCTTCTTCGTAATATGTATGATTTTCTGCGATGGGTTGAAGCTCCTCATAGAGAGTGCGATTAGCCGGTAGAATCGAGAAGGTCTCTCCTGTTAGTGGATAAGTGACGGATCCTTCAAGGTTCCCGACTACCTGATACACATTCCAAGGTGCTGATGTTTTAATATTCCGAATTTTATGGATGTGAAAATCTGTAAATGCCCCGGATTGAAGGAGCAGGTGCGTCCATTCTTTCGGTTCTTCACTGGCAAGTGCGATACAAATGGCTGCGCCAAGGGAATCCCCCAACAGACCTCTCTTTTGGATTCTTTTCCCTAATGCTCTGATCTGCTTCTCTATGAGTGGAACAAGCTCGTGATGAAAAAAGTGAATGTATCTGTCATGATGAGTACCTGATGGATGATAATAATGATAGCGTTCTTCTGAAGTGGATGGAGGGACGAGTATAAGAAGAAAATGATAATCCCGTCTGCCTTCTTCCTTGAGGATATGATCCCATGTGTCTTGAAGCTTCCCCAGCCTGAGATAATCCATACCATCCTGCACATACAAGACATCTACTGCTTGACTCTGACCCTCTCGAACTTCCATGGAATAATAGAGTTGTTTCTTGCCTAAGGTATGACTGTTAATCTGGTGTTCTTCTAAGTTTGAAATCAATGAAACCATTTTCCCCCTTCTATGGTTTAAATTTCCTAGCTTGTTTCTATCCTAGCATATGAAAGCGCTTTTGTGAATATGTTCTCCATTTTTTATTTTTTTGGTGGAGTAATACTCCACAATTAACCATACTGGTGACTTGAACTCTTATCATTGAGGGCCATGTACATGTTTTAAACGTGGGATACGATGATCTCCCATTCAAAAAGATCCATTCCTGACGGTAAAATAAAGTGATCTCCTTTGTTCAATTGCAGTTGTTCTCCATCGACATGTAGGGTGGGTGCCTTCGCCTTCTATCACACTCCCAAGCTGGAAGGGTTGATCCTGCTGAAACGAGGAACGACCATGATTGTTCCATTTATACTCCGGAAAATAGTCGACTTGGACATAAGTGGTGATCACTGTCCCGTTACGATGCTCCACCCTTTGTTCACTTCAGGTCTCTCGTGAGGAATTGGCGTAACATCAATGGATTTGTGGATATGCAGCTCACGCTTTTTCCCTTCCTGATCCATTTGATCATAATCATAGAGTCGATAGGTCGTAATACGAAAAAAGGAAGCAAGAGAACCGTCCCTCCGCTTCCACAGCCACCAAATAAATTATATTTTTCTGAATAGAATTACTTCTCATTTTTCGACATTTTTTTACATGAGGTTCCTATTATGATGGTATAATCTTTTTTGAAATGATGAATTAAAAGTCATGCATAAATGCATTTTTCTGTAATTAAATAAGGCATAAAGACTTGTTTATAAGTACGGGAGGAAAAATTTCAAGATTTCAACCAAGGGGGAGCCATCATGAGGAAACGTTGGCAAGATTATGTTAAAAGAGGGAAAGGGCCTCGCATTTCATTTTCATTCAATAGTCTACGAATGAAAATGATATTGATATTTTCATCCGTTTTTACCATCATTTTAGTTGGATTAGCCATTTTCTTATATGTTCAACAAAGTGAGAAGATTAAAGAAGAAGCACAAACCAAATCAGAAGCAATTGTTAAACAAATCGATTTCGGGATTAATATGTTTCTTGAAAAATATGATTCAAATATAAGCATTTTAAGTAATCAATCTCTTTTAGTAGATTATTTAAAGGATTCAGGTTCTCAAAAAGAAGAGAATTCTTTCGAATCGAAGGTACTGCAAACAAGAGTCACCAATGAATTTGCCTCTTTCATCCGGAATAATCCAGCGGTAACAAATGTATATGTGACTGGGATGGATAAAAGGATTTTAATAGAGCCAGCTGTCTCTCTTCCTTCTGACTTTAATCCATTAGAAGCTCCCTGGTTCAAAGGTGCCAGTTCAAATCTGGAAGAAGCCTTTTGGAGTGAGCCTTACGAAGATAAATCTTCTGGTGAGTTTATTGTTACGTTATCCAAAGTCATTACCGAGCAAAACTCAAGCAAAATAGTAGGGGTCATCGCTTTCGATATAAAGATTGATGAGCTTAATGAATTAGTGAAATCCATTAATGTTGATTACAAAGGATATCCTTTCATCTTCGATCAGAAGGCCGTTGCAATGGTTCATCCAACAGAAAAAGGGAACAACCTTATGAACCTTGCATTTATTAAAAAAATGTATGACTCAACCAAACAAAGTGGAAGATTAGATTATGTTTTTAAGAAAGAAGAAAGGGTATTATTTTACAATACCATTGAGGAAACAAACTGGAAGGTTGGAACGGTTTATTTAAATAAAAATATGTTAGAGGAAGCGACGAATTTAAGAAATACATTATTATTGATCACCCTTATGATCATCGTATTAATCTCTGCCATCACCACTGTCGTTGCAAGAAATATTACGAAACCTTTACTTGATTTAAATAAACAAGTAAGTAAAGTAGCTCAAGGTGACCTGACAGTATCAATACAATCAACATCAGATGACGAAGTGGGTCAACTTACCAAGAACTTCAATTCAATGATTATGAGTATGAGAGAAATCATACATTCCGTCCAGGATTCAGTTACTCAGGTGAAAGAATCAACAGAGAGTCTGAGTGCCATTTCAGAGGAAACAACTGCTTCAAGTGAAGAAATAGCCAGGGCTATGGACGAAGTCGCAAATGGTGCGACACAGGCAGCTTCAGATGCAGAGGTGGGAAATCAAAGAACGATGGATCTATCTACTCAAATTGAAGAAGTGGACGCAGCATCTATTGAATTACTCTCACATTCAAAGAGTGCATCCGTAACCAGTAAAAATGGGTTGAAACAGATGACAACTTTAAAAGAGAAGGCGGATCGATCCAATGAAGTTCTTCATACTGTGGAAGCCGTCATTCAAAACCTGACAAAGAAAATAAATGAAATTGATACAGTTATTCATTCTATAAATGAAATCTCTGATCAGACTAATCTGCTTGCACTTAATGCGAGTATCGAAGCGGCTAGAGCCGGGGAGCATGGGAAAGGATTCGCAGTAGTAGCTGAAGAGGTCAGAAGATTGGCAGAACAATCAGCCAGGGCAACGGATCAGGTAAGACGTACCATTCAAGATATTCAGAACGAATCTAAGCAGGCTACAAATGAAATGAAAACCACGAGAGAGATTGCAGATGAACAAAGTTTTGTCGTGAGCGAAACGGAAAAAGCGTTTCACTCCATTTCAACTATGATCAATAACATGGTTGCCTCAATTGAGGGTATTTCCCATAAGGTTGAATTCATGACAAGCCATAAAGATGATGTCGTAGGGGCAATCCAAAGTATTTCAGCAGCTGCGCAACAATCAGCTGCATCCAGTGAAGAGGTAAGTGCATCAACTGAACAACAATTGATGGCTTTACACTCAATCGCTCAATCTGCTGCCAGTTTAAATGAAGCTAGTATTTTACTAGCAGAAATCAGCAGCAAATTCAAAGTATAATTTATGAAGAAAAGGTGTTCTATTAAATGAGTACGGAAGAATACACGTTATATAATTATTGTGCTGAATTTCATTCCGAAATAAGAAAAAGATTTTCGGTGAAAGAAACCTCCATCCAGATTGCGAGAATGCTATCGAAAAAGCTAAATTACCATCAGATTCAACAGGTCATTCAAGACATTGAATTAATTAAGAAAAGAAATGGCAGTGTTTTGAACTATTTTATTACTTTACTTCATCCGTTAGTAAATATGGATAATAGAAATTCTTATAACATATAGCAAAGAGCCACTCCCTTTTCCAGTAACCCGTTCGGTTGACAAGGAGAAAAATGCAATTCACAACTAAAATAGAATGCTTTTTAACACATCAATTAACATAAAAAATATCAGACCAAATGGTAAAATTTTTGGTCTGATATTTTTGTTTTAGAGTGTTTTTCCACAGAATATTTGATGCAGGCTGCCTTGAGAATACAGTATATGATAAACTAATGTTAACAGAATTTCCCATGTTTATTGAAATTGTTGTTCCAT
The DNA here is from genome assembly GCF_904424705.1 of Rossellomorea arthrocnemi. Lineage (GTDB taxonomy): Bacteria > Bacillota > Bacilli > Bacillales > Bacillaceae_B > Rossellomorea > Rossellomorea arthrocnemi. The sequence goes on from NZ_CAJGBF010000005.1 coordinate 29,405, forward strand.
TAACGGGGAAGTTTAGTTGAAAAAGACGGGGAATAGACTTTTCTAATCGACATTATGAAGTTGGAGAGATGCTTTGTGTAATTTAATTAATAAGATTGTTATAACAGCTATCTTGGAGGAGAAATGATGAAACGATTAATTATTGTATTACTATTAGTTGGCTTGATTGTTGGGGGATTCATTCTAAATAGTGAGAAGGGAACACTCACCTTACACGATTCAAAAATGGCGACTGCCATACAAACCCTCACCCGCGATAAAGTAAGCGTGCTTCAAACGGAGAAACTTGGTGACAAATCAGCGATCGCCTTCTTTAGCGTCAAAAGCGAACAATACGGAGAGATGAACGGATTTGCATTACTAGAGAAAAAATGGAACAGGAAGTATGAGATTCCGCCCATCACAGAAAAAAACGATTGGATGGTCCAGTGGGGGACAACAAGTGGTCTGAAAGCAAGTGTCATCGAAACCAAAGATGGTTTAAGTGAAATACTATACGGAAAACGAATCAATGATTTATACGGGAATGTACCCATTGCAAGCGTCGTGTTACAAGCACAACAATTTTCCGTCACCAAACAAAAACATGTTACATCACACATCAAAACAACCGTTTCCGTTCCAAAGAACAAAGACACTTTCTTCATTGCTAAACCAGTTCCAAAAGACCTGTCACTACCGTACTACAAAGGCGACAGAGCCAATCAAATCGGTTTAACGTTTAAGTTATTCGATGAAAGCGGTAAAGAAATTAAAGTTAGGTAAGTACTGATTTAGTTCTACCTTGTTTGATCACTAAACGGAGGTAGGAAATTTAAGGTGATTTAACTTCTTCAACTTAAGGGGGCTTTAATGGAATAAGTAGGATCATCCAAATCGGATGGTCCTCTTTTTGTTTTCAGTATCACTTTCAACAATTCAATTATTGGCCTTTTTAACAACCGTGAATAAATTTATTCATTACTGCTAAAAGGGTTGTTAAAGCGGATGCTAATTTGTATGTTAAAACACTCTATTTAAGTAATAAACGTTGTCATATCAATGAAAAAGGGAGATACGAATTTGTAATACGGGAGAGGGTGACATTCCCCCCACTCTCTCTTAAACAATCAGATTCACTCTCCTCCCCCATTCTATTCCTTCTTCGGCAGACTGCTCTCAGTTGAAGTTTTTTCGAATTGGTCAAGCACTTCCTGATCTCACTAACTGCTTCATCATCTGGTTTCATTCGGCAGAGATCTACATGGTTATTCATACTTGTTTTGATAGGTTTACACGTTCTCTCCTTATTCATCGAAAAAGTGAAGCAGGAGAACCGTCCCCCTGCTTCCCCATTGCAACCCAACCTTATATACAATACAATGCCTTATATATAACCTAGTAAATCTAATTGCGATAAAGGACTGTGTGAGATGTCGAAAATGAAAAAAGTGAATACGCTTGTTTCCCTTAAAGATGAAGTGAAGGAAAAACTTAGAGAGGATATCATTATGCTTAACCTCAAGCCTGGTGACCGTATTGTGGAAACCGAGGTGGCTAAAAGGCTTGGTATTAGTCAAGTGCCGGTAAGGGAAGCTCTTAGGGGCTTGGAGGAAGAAGGGCTCATTAATACGATTAAGTATAGAGGTGCCTTTGTAACGGATATCAATCCCGTTGAGATGTATCATATGTTTTCGTTAAGGGCGAAGATCGAAACGGACGCCATTGAAGTGATTCTCCCCCAGCTGACCAGAAGGCATCTCGGTGAACTATACGATATCGTGGACAAAATGAAAGTCGCCGAGAAGGAATATGCGATCCAGTCGCAACTGGATATGGAGTTTCACCGTACGATCATTGAGTGGTCCAATGTAGATGTATATTTACGTATTTGGGGAATGTTAACGAATCATATTCGAAGATACATCACGTTATTGAATCCAAAGGTTCGAATCCTTCCAGAGGAAGTGTATCAATATCATCAGGCGCTTGTGGAAACATTGGAAGAACGAGACATAGAGAAAGCTAAAAATGTTTTTAGCGAACATATTATGAAAATGGTTGAAAAATAAGTTCAAACAAGACCCCTATCTAATCTTTACTTGGATAGGGGTCTTGACGTGTCTTCTCAAATTATATATAATCACAAATATTATATATAATAAAAATCTGAATTTTCATAAACGGTGGTTGATCCGTACTCAAAGGGGCTGAGGAAGTAAATTTACTTTTTTTTACAGGTTATTGTTAGCGTTTACATTGTAGAGGATTTCACATCAGTATCTACAGTATACTCATGCTGTTTCATACGATTTTAAAAACGGGGGGAAAGAAAATGAAAAAGACATTCAAAATGTTTAGTGTATTCATTGCCGTCATCTTACTCATTGGATTAGCAGGTTGTGGAAAAAGTACCGGTGGCTCAGCATCAGGTGACTCAAAAAAGATTACGTTAAAGCTGGGTCATAATCAGCCTACCTCTTCACCATTCCATGCAGGAGCGGAAAAATTTGCGGAATTGGTAGCGGAGAAATCAGATGGGAAAGTGAAAGTGGATGTGTATCATGACAGTCAATTAGGGGATGAAGGAGAGCTCGCTGCCGGGACGAAAATGGGAACAGTGGATATCTCTCTTGTCGCCACTGGAAGCGTAACACAATACTACCCACGCTATTCCATGTTTGATTTGCCTTTTCTCTTCAGGGATTACGATCATGTAGATAAAGTATTGCAGGGAGAAGTCGGAGAGCAGCTTGCAACTGAAGCGGAAGAACAAGGTGGCTTTAAAGTGATGAGCTACTGGGAGTCAGGGTTTAGACATTATTTAAACAGTAAGCATGCTTTGAAATCTCCAGAAGATCTGGAAGGACTGAAAATCAGAACTCCTGAATGGCCTGTACTGACTTCCGCCACAGAGACGCTTGGTGCCAGTGCCGTACCGATGCCATTTTCCGAGCTTTATATGGCTGCACAGCATGGGGTTGTCGATGGGCAGGAAGGACCGATATTCGCCATCAAAAGTTCGAAGATGTATGAAGTACAAGATTACATGGTCTTAGATGGTCATACGTATACAGCGATGCTGCTGATTATGAATCCAAAGAAATTTGACAGTCTTTCAAAGGATGTTCAGGAAGCACTAATCGAGGCGTCGAAAGAAGCTGGAGATTATGAGCGTGAGTTAATCCGTGATAATGAAAAGAAAGATATTAAGTACCTGAAAGAAGAAGGCGATTTAACTATAGAAGAAAACCCGGATAAAGCGGCATGGAGAAAAGCCGTTCAACCTGTCTATGACAAGTACAGCGATGAATTCGGGAAAGACCTTATCCAGCAGATCATGGATACAAAGTAGATTGGCAGATTAATAAGAGGGGCTATCCCAGCCCCTCTTTCATGGATGTTCATTGGGAATTTAATTAGGAGGTGGGACGTGTGAGAACATTAAAACTCATTGGCCAAGGACTGGAAAAACTAGTTGTGTACACAGTACTACTCCTTATGGCCGTTTTGGTTTCACTTGTCTTTATTCAGGTTGTCCTTCGGTATGTCTTTTCAAATGGGATGGTATGGGTCGAAGAGCTTGATCGATACATTTTCGTTTGGTTAATGTTTTTAGGAATCACAATGGGCGTGTATAAGCAAAAACATATTGCGATTACGGCGGTGTCCGATCGACTGAAAGGTTTGTCGAAAGGCATTCAGCTTCTGGTACACTTCATTACAGGATCATTCTTCGCGGTGTTATGTTGGCAGGGGATTGAATTTGTCATGGTAAATATGACTGGAACGGCAGCTGTACTGCCTATTAATCTGGGAATCATTTATTCTATTATACCTATTTCAGGCTTTATTGCCGTAATCTTTGTGGTCGTATTAATGGCGACCTTCAAGGAGGAGAAACGATGATATTATTACTGTTTATTGCCTTTTTTGTCCTTTTGATTTTGGGTGTTCCAGTCGGGATCTCTTTAGGAGTGGCCTCGATCGTCACGATTTTATGGGAAGGAATGGTCCCGTTATTATTGATTCCCCAAAAAATGTTCGTGTCCATGAATAGCTTTACGCTACTCGCCATCCCCTTCTTTATGCTGACAGGTGTGATCATGGATAAAAGTGGATTAACGCAAAGACTAGTTAATTTTGCCGATTCCATTATTGGATGGACGAAGGGCGGCATGAGTTATGTGAGTGTCACTTCCGGGATGATGATGGGAGGAATCTCCGGCTCCGCCCCTGCTGATACAGCTGCCCTGAGCAGTGTCATGACGCCAAGTATGGTGAAACTCGGGTATCCGGCACGATTTGCTGCCGCATTGCAGGCAGCATCAGGATCGATTGGCATCATCATTCCTCCGAGTATTCCCATGGTCGTGTTAGGCGGGATTGCCAGTATTTCCGTCGGGAAGCTATTTCTGGGAGGGATCATACCCGGTATTCTCATTGGGGTTCTCTTCATGGTTGCGGCGAGGATCATTTGCACTAAAAACAACTACGGTGTATCTAAATCCAATTCGTTTTCATTCAGCTATTTCATAGACAGTTTCAAAAAAGCGATCCTCCCTTTATTTGCTCCGGTCATTATCGTCGGCGGGATTCTAACGGGTGCTTTCACACCGACAGAATCCAGTGTCATTGCGGTTGTCTATACGCTAATCCTGGGATTGTTCGTGTATAAGAGCATCAAATTGCGAGACTTGTCATCGATTTTCATGGAAGCCGTCATTAGTTCGGGGAACGTGTTATTGATCATAGCGGCCTCCTCTCTGTTCAGCTGGATTCTTGTGAGTCACAATTTCCCGCAGATTCTGAGCAGTCTCATTACAAGCGTATCCGACAGTCCATTCTTTATCATACTTGTCATTAACTTAATCTTTATCATTGGCGGTATGTTCATTGAAGGGCTTGCGTTGTTAATTATGTTTGTTCCGATCCTATTACCCATTGCCATGGGAACCGGAATGGATCCGATTGTATTTGGGGTCATGATTGTGATTAACATTGCGATTGGAACGCTGACTCCTCCGGTTGGTGTCTGCCTGTTTGTGGCATGCTCTGCAGCCGGTGTTAAGCTTGATCATGCGATGAAGAGCGCGATTCCTTTTGTTCTTGTGCTTTGTTTTGCCCTCGTTTTAATTGTGATGTTTCCGTCGATTGTTACGTTTATTCCTAGTTTGATTGAGTGATTAGCTACTTTCATAAAAATTTGTTGCTATTAAAAGAGTGAGTGCTGGTTGATTTCCGCTCCAGGTGCTCGCTTTCCGCGGGGCGGTCGGTGAGCCTCCTCGGCTGCGGGGTCTCAGTTGTCCAGCTTCGGCGGCTAGCCCCTCGAGGTCATAAGCTAAATGGTCCAAGAAGGCAAAAAAACGCCTTCTTAGCCCATTTAGCTTATGCTTGTCGGGGCTGAGCAAGCCGCCTCCGCTTTTCGGATTGTCCAGCTCCGGCGGCTAGCCCCTCGAGGTCATAAGCTAAATAGTCCAAGAAGGCAAAAAACGCCTTCTTAGCCCATTTAGCTTATGCTTGTCGGGGCTGAGCAAGCCGCCTCCGCTTTTCGGGCTTTCCCGCTTTTCCCGCAGGAGCGAGCACCTTCCGCTTCAATCAACTATTAAGTGTGAGTTATTCACTAGAATAAAACTCATAAATGTTATAAAACAGCTACATTTTAAGTATTTAGAGTTCTATATTAACGTGTATAGGAGAAATAAAATTCCTATTGAAAAGGAAGCAAACACAGACTGATTAACAGCACTTTTACGGTTCGTGTATTTAAGAAAAAATCTATACGAAAAAAAGATAGAAAAAATAAAGAATCGGAGAAGGAGAGATACATATGACAAATAACTTATTTGATTTAACCGGAAAGGTAGCGGCGATTACGGGGGCTACGCGTGGGATTGGACGGTCGATGGCGGTGGCTTTGGCAGAGGCCGGGGCTGATGTTGCTTTGCTTCAAAGGAATCCGGAGCAGACTGATGTGAAGGAGGAAATTGAACAGCTTGGTAGAAAGTGTTCGATTATTCCATGCGATCTTGAAAAGGAAGAGGAAGTGAAATCGGCAATTCCTGGTGTGCTTTCGACATTCGGAAAGATTGATATTTTAGTAAACAATGCCGGTATTCAACGCCGGTCTCCTTCCGTTGACTTCCCTGAATCGGATTGGGATGATGTTCTGAATATCAATTTAAAAGTGGTCTGGTTATTATGTCAGGAAGCCGGACGTCACATGGTTGCACAAGGAGGAGGCAAAATCATCAACACCGCTTCCCTTCTATCATTCCAGGGAGGATTGACCGTTCCAGCCTATGCAGCAGCTAAAGGCGGTGTGGCACAGCTCACGAAAGCTCTCTCGAATGAATGGGCTAAAGTGGGTGTCAATGTGAACGCTATTGTCCCAGGTTATATTGCTACGGATATGAATACAGCCTTAATCGATGACCCAATCAGGAGTAAACAGATTCTTGACCGGATTCCAGCCGAGCGATGGGGAGAGCCGGATGATTTTAAGGGAACCGTTGTTTATTTAGCTTCAGAGGCTTCGAAATATGTACATGGGCATTTGGTGGCTGTTGATGGAGGTTGGCTTGGGAGATAGTTAGTTCAATACCGGAGGGTAGAGTGGGGACAGTCCCAATTCTACCCTCCCCTTTTTTCCATTAGATAAAACACGAACCGGCCCTGATCAGCCCATCCAGTCTAACCCGAACAACCACTCCATCTTCTTTTCATCTCTTTCTGGACCATATCCTGGTGAACGTTCTAGGGCTCACCTCCCTAAATAAAGAGAAGCAAGAGAACCGTCCCCGCGCTTCTCGTGAGTCCTGCTAAGGTTTTGTGCATCGTATTGTACTTTTCCATCGATCATGGTTAATACAACCTTTAAATCTTTAATGGTTGTGATTGGCTCTTTAAGTATGCTTTTATTTAAGATTACAAAATCCGCCAGTTTGCCAATCTCGATACTCCCTTTATTTTTTTCTTCAAAGCTAGCATAGGCACCATTCCATGTGTACGCTCTAACTGCCTCCATTACGCTAATCCGCTGCTTCTCCCCTACTACATTGCCTCCCATTGACTCTCTGTTCACTGCAGCATGAATGCCGAGAAGAGGATCTAAAAAGGTCACTGGGGCATCAGAACCGAATGCTGCTATAATGTCTTGGTCTATAAAATCACGAGCAGGATACATGACCTCAGTACGTTCTCCATAATACTGTAAATATTTATCTCCATTTGCATAAATGAAAACAGGATTTGGGGTTATGACCACGCCTAGCTTTTTCATTCTTTCCTGTAAATCTGATGGGGCGATTCCTGCATGCTCGATCCTGTGCCGATGGTCTTCACGCGGGTGCTTGGCTAAAGCCGATTCATAGCAGTTCAACAACATTTCAATGGCCCGATCTCCCTGGGCATGTGCCGTTAACTGAAATCCTTTCGCATGTGCCTCCCCCATAATACGATTCAGTTCTTCCTGACTGTAATAAATAATCCCCTTATCTTCTGGTGCATGTGTATATCCTTCACGTGTAGCAATGGTAGGTCCGACACTGCTCCCATCTGTAAATAGCTTGGCCGGGCCGATTTTAAAGTGATCATCACCTAATCCTGACACGGGACCTGCATCGACCATTTTTCTCACAAATGCGTGTGAATTGGTGAGTGAACCGATCATCGCATAGACACGAACCTTTACCTCTTCTGCCTTAATGGCCTGTTGCATCATTCTTATCGTTTCTGAACCTTCACCATAACCACCTGCATCGTGAATACTCGTTATACCTGATTTAATAAATTCATCTGATGCCAATTTCATCCCTTTTCTGATTTCTTCATTACTGTAGCCGGCATGTTCAAAGATTTGCATATGCGCGTTTTCAATCATTCGTCCAGTCAAACGTCCATCTGGATTCTTTTCAATGATCCCCCCTTCAGGATTCGGAGTCGTCTCCATAATACCTGCTATTTCCAATGCCTTGCTATTGACTATACTTGTATGGTTACATGTTCGAATAATGACAATCGGATGATCAGTAGAGATAAAATCCAGTTCCTCCTTCGTTGGATACCGGTTCTCTTTGAACGTACTTTCTTTAAACCCCCAGGCTCTGACCCACTGACCTTTTGGAGTTGTCCTTGCTTTTTCCCTTAATTCTAAAAAAAGGTCTTCCAATGATTGAAGGTGAGGCTCAATACAGCTGACACCTAAAAGATTGGTTCCATAAATGGTCAAATGGATATGGGCATCAATGAATCCGGGCATCAATGATTTGCCTTCCAAGTCAATGATGTTTGTATGTACGGTTGCTAATTTCATGATTTCTTCTGTAGTACCCACTGCAATCACCCTGTTCTCTTTAACCGCTACAGCTTCTTCGACAGAGTTATGGTGATTGACGGTCATGACTTCTCCATTCACAAATATTAGATCTGCTTTCATCGTGTCCCCTCCTATTTACAAAACAAAATCGTCAGGGTTCCTGTTCCATTTGGAACCCTGACGATTCCTTTATTAAGCTACATCCACATACCTGTTTACATCTTCTTCCCGTTGCGCCTTCGTCATATAGCTCACGGCAACCATTACAACCATGTTAGAAATTAATCCAAGAATCCCAGCATGAATGTCAAATGGAGTAGAGGTTGCGACAAGCTGGAAATAATAATTCACTACTGTACCGACAATTAATCCCAAAATGACGCCTTGAGTCGTTGCACGTCTCCAGAATAGGGCACCATAAACACCTGGTGCAAATTGTACAATCGATCCATAAGCCCCAAGTAACAAAGCAATTAACCCCTGACCTCCAAAAACGGTAATATAGTAGGCTAAAGCACCGATGACAAATACGCCAACACGCATAATCAGTAGTGTCGTCTTATCAGAAAGGTTTCTCCATATGGATTTGACAATTCCGTCTGTGACTTCCAAAGAGGCACTATGTGTAATGGCATCAGCAGTTGACATGGCTGCAGCCAATGCACCTGCACCTACCAAACCATATAGCCATCCGGGTAGATTCATGACCGTCGTAATTAAATAAGGGAGGATCTGGTCAGCACTTTCAAGCTGCCCTGAATCGACTACCCCTTTTGCTGCAAAACCAACAAGTAATAACGGAACTAGAAACAGGGCAAAGATAGGATAAGCCAGGACCGTTTTTTTAATCGTCCTTGGACTTGAAGCATACGATTTAGAGAATAAATGCGGCCACATCAGGAAACCAATGACAGAAACTAAAATGGTGGTTGTATAGGCCACGGTACCCATTGAGGAACCCTCTTTGCCAATTTGCAGGAACTCAGGATTCTCTCTCGCAATAGTGGCAAACATCTCCGTCGTTCCTCCATGAAGTTGATAGACGATGGTCAAGCCAACCACCCACGATATGATAATCATCAACAACCCTTGAAAAACATCAGACCATGCGGCAGCACGTAATCCGCCAGTAGCTACATACACAACAACAATCCCATAGGATAATAGAGCTCCTAACCAAAAAGGGATTCTGCCTTCCGTCATGATGTTAAAAATGATGGCCATGCCGGACATTTGAGTAGCCAGGTATTGAATGGAGGCAAATAAAGCAATTAAGCCTACCAATATGGCCAATACGGGGCTGTTGAATCTCCCCTTTAAAAACCCTACAACGGTATAAAGACGATGCTTTTTTCCGATTTTTCCAATCTTTGGACCGATGATATACCAAGGCAGAATAGCGAATGCCGTGTAAGTGATAATATATAAGGCCGGTGCACCTTTTGAATAAGCCCAACCCGGTGCGCCTAAAAAGGAGAATGCACTGAAAACTGCTCCACCCATTAAGAACCACATAACAAATAGTCCGAGTTTCCCGCCAGCTACGGCAAATTCATCAAGTGAACTGCCATCCCTGCCTCTTCCTGCCATCACACCAACAAATAGAGCAATGACAAGATAGATAATCATCATAAAGAGTGCGATTTGCCATCCTGGCATTATACCTCCTCCTCCTCATCTTGATCTGGGTCAAAGCGATATAATATAACTAAAGCTATGAATGTAATCAAAATCCACAGGATGACCCAAAAAAACAAAAACGGCAATCCGAAAATAATAGGGTCCGCTCGATTCGCAAACTCAAATAAAGGAAAAACAAGGACTAAAAACGGAATTAACCCAACAGCGATATAAAGCTTGTTAAATGTCGCTTTGCTCAAACTACCTCAGCTCCCTTTAAATTTCATTTTTCCCCCTATAGCACCCAATGAAATATCTTTAAATTCACTCCGAAAAAAGGAAGGTGAATGTATATGTATTTACCATTCTTGCACTGATTTCATCCTATAGCTTGTACACTCGATTTCCCGTGCTTACAGTTGTTTCAACAGTTACTTTTAAAGAAATAGGGATCGCCGAAAAAACTTCGCATTTCCAAATTTCCACCACCCATGATCCCCACACTTTCCGCCTCGACCCATTTACCATTTATAAATTCTTTAAAACAGCAATCTCATTTATCTAAATTTTCCAAAAACTAATAATAAAAATTATCACCTAATTTTCCTGCAGTTTCATTAGACAATATGTAAAATAATCACCCCTGAACTTTATACATATTGTAAAAAGTGAACCAGAGCCGGACATGCCCAATTAAGGCAACCGGATCTTCACCTCATCAAAGTAGTTAGAGACGGACATTCGATTATCAACCTCAGGGAATCAGATTACGGCACAGTACTGTCGAAGCAGATATGAAAGTTCCCCCTCTTCCCAAGTATATTTTCCACGTAGGATTGGTAACTGGTATGAACCGGTTCGAGAAAAAAGAATATGTTTTGGTAGGATCAATGTGTGGGTTATGTGAAGGCGTAATATAAGAAGAAGAACTGCTGGTTTCAATCTGGAAATGAATGTGATTGGTCATTAAACAATAGGAGAGTAAAACAAGGGATAGCTGGATGGGACTGACCACAAACTCTCCTCTACACAAAATCCCCAAAATAAAAACACCATTCCTTCGATCCGTAATCGATTAGAACGGTGTTTTTTATTACAAGTTATTATGAAAAGATGCGTCTGATCCTTTTAAATGCAAAGAGCCTTTCCGAACTAACAAGAAGTAAGATAGGAAGGCCAAAAAGCTTGCAGACAAGATAATAATTCCCATTGGAAGTGCAGAGTACTCACCCGCTACTCCAACAAGTGGAGCGGTTAAGGAACCAAGCAGGAACGGTAACACTCCTAATAAAGCAGAAGCACTTCCTGCAACATGCCCTTTCGTTTCCATTGCCAGAGAAAATGCCGATGTTCCAATAATACTGATGGACATGACTAGAAAGAAAATAGGAATCGCTACAAATAGAATCGGTGCCTTTAGTAAGATGGCCGTTAGCAAAAGGATGGCAGCTGTATTGGAAAGCCCTAATCCAATTTTCAAGAATGTTTTTTCCGGTATATAATGTGATAATCGACCAACCATTTGAGTCCCTATGATTAAGCCCACTCCATTTACTCCGAATAAGAAGCTGAATACTTGAGGGGAAACGCCATAAATGTTTTGGTAGACAAACGAAATACCTGACACATAAGCAAAGATTCCTGCTGCTGTAAATCCTTGAGTAAAGGCATATCCTGCAAATTCACGATCCTTTAATAACATTCCAAAGTTCGTGATGACCTGCTTGAAATTCCCTGGTACCCTTTTTTCAGTGGGTAACGTTTCTTCAAGTTTTAAGCTCACTATTAATGTGAAGACCATGCCGATACAAGCCAGGACAATAAATACTCCTTTCCAACTCGTAAACGTCAGAATCGCACCACCTATAATCGGCGCAATAATGGGTCCAAGATTTCCAACCAACATTAAAGAAGCAAAAAACTTCGTTAGTTCCCGCCCACTAAACAAATCCCGTACAATGGCTCGTGAGATCACCAGTCCCCCTGCAGCTGCAAAGCCTTGAATAAAACGGGAAACGATCAATGTATAAATATTTGGTGCGATGGCACAGATTAAAGAGGATAAAAAATACAAAGTGAGGAAGATGAGCAATGGTTTACGGCGACCATGTACATCACTCATAGGTCCTATAATTAATTGACCTAATCCGAGTCCTACTAAACAAGTGGTTAAACTAATTTGGACTAATGAAGCATTTGTGTGAAAATCATTTACAATCGTAGGAAATGAAGGCAAATACGTGTCAATCGTAAATGGACCTAAAATGGCAAGTGACCCCAACAGCAAAGCCAGCTGTATTCTTTTAGTCTTTGATAAGTTCAATTTTTCTATCGCCTTTCTCATGAAGTAGATTAATAATTTGATAATACCTTTGTTATTGTATACCTTTCTGCAAGGTTTATCACTTAATATGCAACATTATCATTTGGCTTTTTTTGGGTAACTTTTTCATACCAGTAGACTGGTCTCCCATGTACCGCCTATAAAAAGGCTTGATTATGTAAAAAGAATGAGGCACTTTTATATTTTGCTGACTATATTCTCGTTTGTGAGCGGGGGTCTGACCCCAATATACATACCTCTTCACTGTAACAATCGTATTGTCTTTCTCTAGCCTCTTTCACGTGTCGTTGAACAGATAGAGAACCTTCCTTTTCATTTTGCATTTGATTTTTCAAATGGACGGGAGTAAGGATTCCATTAGTAAATGTGTTGGCGTTGACTGGTAAATTCCTTGGCGGAAAATGGTAAAAGATGGATATAGAGGGGGTTCTTGGCTGTATTCGCTTTAACACACTAACGCTGTGCCCTTTAGTTGGGTGGGGGTCTGACCCCAATATACAAAGACGAGGGGATGATTTCACCCTCGTCATTTTCATGTTTGGGGCTGGTTCATAGAGAGAGGACGGACTCCCTCCTACCTATACGTTTTTACGATTGGAACAAGGGACCTGTCCTGTTTATGCTTCCGCCTTGATGGACTGATCAAATTCTCCTTTGCCGACATCTTTAAAATAGATGATTCCCATATTGATGATGAATACTGAGGAGGCTAGAAGGAGCAATGTCCATGTTAAGCCAAGCACTTCTGATATCGGTCCCGCCAGTACAAATCCAATCGGCATGAATACAAAGGATACAAAGGAATCCAGTGAACCGATTCTGGATAGCATATGCTCAGGCACCTTCTGTTGAACAAGTGTATCCCAGAAGACAGCACTTAGTATAATGCTTGCGCTCGCAAACATAGCCACTACCATAATCAACCAGTGCGAAGCCGGTCCAAGCAACATGAGGATCTGGAGCGGCACTAATACAGTCATAAAGCTAAAAGCAAACTTCAATGGATTTTTCGGCTTGAAGTTGTGAGAAATTAAGCCTCCGAGCAAGCCGCCAACTGAGGCAGCCGTTAAAATCATCCCCCATTCTTTCGGACCATTCAACTGACCTAACAAAGCTATCGGACCAAGAACATTAAATGCCGCAACCGCAAAGTTTATCATAGCAAACGTGATAAGTGACTTCCAAATCCAGGTTTGATTCTTCGCTAAATGGATTCCCTCTTTCAAATCCTGCCAATAGGAGCTATCTACTGTAGTTTCCAACTTATACTTCGGTGTAACCAACAACATAAGTATAAGACTTACAAAGAACGTCATGGCGTCAATGAAAAAGATGATATCAAACCCGACCATAACAACCAGTATCCCTGCAACGGCAGGACCAGCTATTTCAAGTATGCTATTCACAATGCTCAGGAGGGAATTTGCCTGTTGAAGCTGATTTTCTTTTGCAATTTGTGGTATCAGTCCACCTGAAGCAGGGGAATGAAAGGCACTAACTGCGCCATATAATAAGGCAGAGATCACTAAATGCCATAGTTCAATTGAATGGGTAAAAAAGAGAAAAGCAATGGTTAAATGATTGGCCCCTTGAAGGAGATCCGAACAAATGAGAATGCTCTTCCTTGAAATACGGTCGGCCCAAACTCCGCCAAACATGACGAACAACACTCTCGTAATCCAAAGTGCCCCCAGGACAAGACCAAGACTGGTGGCACTTCCTGTCACTTCTAATACTGCAAAGGTGATGGTGACAGGTATGAGCGTATTGCCAATAGAAGAAATGACGTGTGCGAGCCAAAAAGTAAGAAAGTTTATATCTTTAAGAATATGTATGGGTTTCATTGAATTCCTCCTGCAGCCGAAAGGTTTTTTGTGCGATGATTTTCCTTTAGTTTATTCAGTACTTTAACCCAAGCATCCTTTTTCCTTTTCTTAAGGTAGATTTCTGCCAGATGAACGTTACTTTCGTTAATAAAATTTCCAGTCACAGATATGGTTGGTTCGAGATTCACGACTTCATGTGCCCAACCACTCGGGGTGAAAACCATGTCACCTGGGAATTGAAGAACTTCCACTTCATACCTTGAGGAAGGAAACTCACTCGCATATTCCTCTTCTAATATACCCTGACCAATCGACTCTCCAGGAGATAAGAACCTCCATTTTTTCGTTCCACTTAATAGTAGATTCCAGGCACTACTCATCATGACATCGACGTGAAGCGCAGTAGATGATGTTCCCGGCCCCAGAAATAACCAAAGCCAGGGCGGCTTCACTTCTTGTGGTAAAGAATCTAACCAATTCGAAAAGGTTACGGGTAGATCGACCTTATCCATTATTTCATCTAACATTTCCCTGTTACGCAAGTTGGATGCATACCATGGATGATCATCACTTGTCTCATTCATATAAGCCAGATATTCCCCCATGGTGAACTCCCGTGTCTCCCGATCCTTTTTCCGGCTTGCGATAATGGGACTTCTACTATATTTCAAAGACTCAATAGTATGAGATACAAGGTTGGTATATTCCGATTGCGATAAGTGTTTTCTTATTATCACTGGTTTTTCCAATGCATGTAATGGGAGATCCTGTTTAATAGTCAGTTCTTTTACAGCGTCAGTCATTTCACACCTCCGTGCACTTGACATGTACAAGCCGTTTCGATCCCTCGGTTACGATATAGTAGCTTAATCAGGTCTAATGCTACCGTTTCATCTTCCATTTCTCCGGCTACGTCTTTTAAAGAAAATTTCGAAGATCCCTGAATAAAGTGCACAGCTTTCTCTATTGACGGATGGTAATTCAACCTGCACTTCTTGCCCCGTAGATATAGGTACAGTTCACTTCCCCTTCTCTTCATTGGGATTTCGATATTCTTCTTTACTCTAAAACAGGCCTTTTCAAAGTTGACGGGAGCCTCATGCTTTTCCCCGGTTGGGTTCCCAATAAAACCACCATTACTCTGGAGTAAAGATCTCTGGTCAAGTACTCCTTGGAGGATCAATTCGCCGAGATCTTTTTCATTACTATTTAACTCTTTCTCTAAAATGGAACCGTATTGGACTTCAATTGACTCTTTCTCTGACCAGAATAGGGATAAGTTATCCGCTGGCTGATAATCTAAATGCGCGATCCCCGAACGGATTAATGAGGAAACGTTACTTGGAAATAAAGCAGTACCCAATGTTATTGAAAAGTCAGGAGTATACAGTAAATGATACATTCGACTAGGAATAAAGATCATATCACCAGGTTCGAGCACAATATGAACAGCAGATTTTTTCCATTCGTCATTGGATTCCAATAGGTCTGTTCTTCCTGTTATCGTCGGTTCAGGTTCTGTTTCCCAGTACCAGACATCTTTAGTAGAAGGACCACAATGAATCAAGAAAATTGGCTCATTATCCGGGTGAATTCCAAATGGTGTATACCCATAGTTCCCAAATATAGCATAAGAGTCTGCCCCCATCTTTAAATCCTTCTCACCCAAGTTGGCTAGTACAGTAGAAGTAAGAATCTCATGTATTTTTTCACTATAATCCGTTATTCTGTCAAATAATACACAGAACTCGTCACCACCGAGCCATTGAGAAAACCATTTTTCCAATGAAGCATGGTGATCGACCGGAAAATCTTTTATTGTATTTCTTAACCACGGTTTGACTGCGTCCTTCACATTAATATTCATTTGGGGAATTCTTTCACTACCTTGCACTTCTCGGACAAAATCGGTGTAAATCTTTCCCCAGTCCACCTTCTTAATGAATGATCTCCAAACGACCGGGCGAGTAAATTGGTTTGTCTCTTTACCCAAATGATGTAAAGTCTTTGTACTCATTTTTCCTCCTCCTTTACAATTAACCCTTTATATTGAATGGCACAATTCACCAGGAATTCTGCCACTTCTGAAGAGATAATGTTTGTCATTTCTGCGATAAGATTCGAGTATGTTATTTCAGTTTTACTATCGATGATCTTCATGCACTCCGCAATGCCTGGCACATTTTTAAGTTGAAGCAGCCTTCCACGGATAAATAACGTAATCTTCTCGTCTTCTATTATATGGAGGATAGGAAAACATGCAGGTTTAACCAATGTTGCTTCACGTAAACCTTCTATCGTTTCACGTTCTCTCATAATCGGTTTGTGAATGGCGTAACCATTACTCTTAAGGAGAAGATGGTAGAAATATGAACCTTGCTTGATCCCTTTTTCAAGATCATGTCGATAGGAGTGAGTGATGGAGTCAATTTGCTCATAGATACTATTTTCTAACTTGTCTTCTTTCACAAAGTAATGAGGCTGATTTCCATTAAGCTTTGTGAGCATCTTGATTCCTTCTTCCCCTACTGTCCCTGCGGAGGAGGGGTAGAGTATGAAACCCAGAAACGAAGAAAAGCCTACGTTCTTGAATACATGAAAGTCACCCTTAGGAATAAACAAACAATCTCCGGGCTTCAACACATAATGTGTAGCATATTGTACAAGGTTCTCCGGATCGAATCGGCGGTCGGAACTTCCCGTTAACTTCAAATATTCTTCTCTCTTCCAAATCCAGACGTGCTTTTCATCCGGTCCCAAATGAAAGATCAAAGAATGGTCTGGATCTTCGTGGATACCAAATGGTGTATATCCGGCGTTGGCGGTAAATGCATACGCATCTATACCTGCCATCGGCACTCCTACATGTTCAATAATTGGGCTGATCACTTCAGACGTCATTTTGGTATGCAGCCAGTCATTCCACTTCATAACTCCATTAAAGGTGAAACAATATTCCTCATATCCAATCGTTTCTTGTATCCATTCATCCAAATTCTGTTCAACATGAAACGGAGTATTCCAGAGCTTCTCCAACAGATCATATCGCTGGCCATTATCGATAAACATCCTGAAGTTTGCTTTCTCTTTATTACCTTTTACTTTCCCGATTGCATGCTTCAATTGTGTGGTTACTTGCTCAGGATCGAGTAGCATATCAGGGATTAATGCATAGTCTTTCAGATCATTCGTTTCTTGAAGCAGCCTGGTTATCCAATTTTCCGCTAGGAGCGGATTCATGTTAGTTGGTTTGGTCATTACATTCATTTTCGTCACCTCTATACGTTTGATTATGTTGATTTAATACGAGCTGTGTCGCTAAGTTGGCTACTGATAACGCTGCCAAGTTAGGTTTCCTCTCGCCTGCACATACTTCCACGAAATCTGCTCCTACGACATTGAAATGGGTACTCACGTATTCAATGAGATAAGACGCCTGATGATAAGTGATACCCCCGATCACCGGCCACGACACCTCTGGAGCAATGGAAGGATCCAGTACATCTACATCAAATGAAAGATAGACAGGAGTGTTTTGATCAATGGTGGAGAAGATGGTTGTGACATCCGCCATCGTATGGATATCGTTCGACGAATACACAAGAACATTATCCGGGGAGTCAACAATATTCGAAGACTTTCTTTCAAACTGACGAATACCCACTTGGATCAACTTGTAGAAGTTATTCTCTTTCATCAGTTCACTAAACACATTTCCGATTGTAAGACCGTTTGTATTTCTTAATTGGCTTTCGTATCTGTCTGTATGGGCATCAAAGTGGATAATCGTCAAGTTCTCATGCTTTTCCAAGAGGGATGACACGACGGGATAAGTTACAGTATGATCCCCTCCCAGGACAATCGGTTTCAACTGATGATCTGACATTTTATCCACAAGATACTTCACTTTTTTATTTACATCTTCAATGGTCTCAACACGGGCATCATAACTTACGTCTCCCGCATCATAAGGGAAGACATTTCCGGCTTTGAAGATTCTTGAATGATTCATATCCAATAAATACTCTTCCTCAGAAGATGGCTGATCAAAGAGTTTGATATTAGACCTGATTAATGACGTTCCATTAACTGGACTCATATTCCCCTTATGCTCATAAGATACAGGAATGCCCAAGAAACAGAATTGCTGATTGAATTCCTTGTTCTCGAGTTGGTTGAGGTCCACTTTCTTGCCGATGATGTCCTTGGAGTGTGTAACAAGTCCATTCTTATAGAGGGAATGAGCTTCCTCGGGGATGATAATGGATTCTTTCAGCAAAAACTGTAACACCTTACCAGTCAATCCCCTTTTCTCTAACCTTTCGAGACTGTTTGGTTCTTCCACGATCTCGATCACTTTGCTGAAGTGAAGATTCGTTTGAAGCTTCTTTTTCTGAAAAGGAAGAATGATGTTCAGAAACTGATCATTTGGTTCAACAGAAACCGTAGGATTAAGAATAAACGTTTTAGACATACTCATTCATCTTCACCCCAAGCACTCCACATTTATATAAGGTTTTGCATAGTAAATAGATTGAATCTTCATTAATGTCATTTAGAAAGGTCTCAATTAACTCCATGACGCTTAATGAGCATTCCCCATTGAATTTCTCTATAATATTCAGGATGGCACCGTGCTTTACAAGACTTATCATATGTCCCCCAGCAAACACATCGACTTCTTGCTCTTTCTCCAACACAAACAGCTTGAAAGGTGTATGTAATGATATTGAGCTTTCCCTCCAAACAGATAACTCAGGAAATGCCTTATCCGTTGCGCCAGCAGAAATTCTAAATCCCAGATTACTCCTGATTCGAAGAGCATACTGCACTAAAGCCAATTCAGCAGGGTGATTGAATGATCCTATTTCCGTTAAAGGGATGATCCCGTTCTTATGATTCCTTACAACTTCAGTTGTTTGTTTCATGATGGATTTGACATCGATCGATTCAGAAGCATCTTCAAATGGAATTTGTGCCAACTCAACTGCCCGTTTCAGTAATTCATGTTCATCCAGGCGAATCATGGCAACCGCCAACGAAATACTGAAATCTGTATTCTCGCCTACGTGAAAGTATTTACTGGCGGGAAGAAAGAACCAATTGTCTTTCTTTATGATGTTTTTCTGGGAATGATTGAAGATTCGTGGGGAAGGGTTAATGAATGGTTCATATGAACCTCTGGCCTTCTTATAGGTTTCCGGCTCCCACAAATACATATATCTTTCGTTAGGACCGAGGTTTAGATGAAGAGCCTCTGAAATGTCATCAATGTGTATTCCAAATGGTGTATACGTTGTGTTTCCAATAAAGTAGGTAACCTCGAGATGTAAAAGCTCATCATTCAGTTGCCCATCGGCGTCTTCGAACAAATGTCCGCACCATTTGACGATGGGGCTATACCATTTCTCCACCCGGTTCATCACCACTAGAAAATCCTGACCCTTAAATGTGGTCCTTCCCCATTCCTCTATTTCATCAAACGAATGAGGAGGATTTAGAAGAATATCTTCTTCTAAATCCTCACGTGATTCACCATTTACATAAATACGTAAACTATTCCGATAAGAATCATCAGTACCTCTAGATTCGGCCATTGATAATAATGTTCGAAAAGGCGCGTCATAGACGTCTGCGATGTCCAATTGATTCTTTAATGATGCCGGTTCTATAAAGTCGTTTGTAGATGCTTGCAACTCTTGATAAAAATTCATTCCTTACCCCTCCTTAACATTTAAACCAAAGATCGAGGGCCACATACCCCGTACCCAGGTGATGTATGTAGACGCTATTAGTGACCTACATGTGTGACCGGACGTGCTGCCAGTTCTTCGTCTCTTAATTCAGAGAAACGGATATCAAGGTCTTTCAATGATACTTTTTCTTCCGTCTTTTTCATTTCTGCCATGATGGTTTCCTCCTTTCCCTGTGGTTTACTTTGTCATTAGTGACCTACATGTGTGACTGGACGTGCCGCCAGTTCTTCGTCTCTTAATTCAGAGAAACGGATATCCAGGTCTTTCAATGATACTTTTTCTTCCGTCTTTTTCATTTCTGCCATGATGGTTTCCTCCTTTCCCAGTGGTTTACTTTGTCATTAGTGACCTACATGTGTGACTGGACGTGCTGCCAGTTCTTCGTCTCTTAATTCAGAGAAACGGATATCAAGGTCCTTCAATGATACTTTTTCTTCCGTCTTTTTCATTTCTGCCATGAGGATGACCTCCCTTCCATATCATGTTCGGTTCAGAGTTTAATTGTGGCCCTCGATCTTTGGTTTAACTCATTTCTGGTTAGACGTATTACAAAGCGCTTTTTCCTTTGATCCAATGAAGATAAGCTAATGGAAGTTTAGCGATACCTACCGGGCTTTCCGCTACGATATCTTCCAAATCACCGTGTAACTCCAGAATTCTTTTCATTTCATTTTTCACTCCTTCACTCTCTTTTATGTTCAGACCAAAGCTCACTGCAAGAGAAGACTTCGCTTGTTCCTTGAGAGTATTCCATTCCTCCACTCCCAAAGACTCAATGGGGATCAACGTCTCATTTATGAAATCGAACCCATACACCCCAGGTCTTCCTACACCCTCCACTATGTTTCCTTTTAATGAAATCACGGTAGGCTGTAGGTTATGCGAATCTACCTTTTCTACCACTTCATATACCATTTGAGCCAGTGTATTTAAATGGACGAGTGGGTTTTTTTCAAACTGAGTTCCCATTGATTCTTCCGTAAAACTAAATGTATCTTTAAAGATTTGAAAGTGTATGATTTCTTTCTGATCCAAGCTCCCACCAGTTTGCTGGAGAGGATCTGTCTCGTTTCCAACCTCAATCGTCACGTGTGTTGCTTACCTCCTTTCTTCATGCGTTTTTCTTTCTAAATTAACTATAATGGATGAATATTGTTAACTAAAATAAGTAAAATAGTCGTTAAAATCCATTGGATAACTTAAAAATTATGCCCTGGAATTTTACTCAATAAATGAGGCAGGTATGCGTAAAGCACAAAAAAACCTGCTATCACTTGGATAACAGGTTTTTTTCATTATTGTCTAGCTTGTATAAACTTGTGAAAACGGACCAGGTTGTGATTCATCATTAAGAAGAATGTGTTGCTCTGAGTTTCCTTGGTTCTTCACGCTCTCCTTGGTGTATGTAAATACTGAACCACTCAGGACGATTGATAATGACACTAAAAGCACTTTTATTTTTAACATAGTAATTTCTCCCCTTCACATCTGATAATTCTATCGTACAGGAAGGAAATGGTTAAAAATAACTAGTAAAATATTCGTGCTTCAAGGTGTAATTACACCATCATTTAGCCCTATATATTTACTTATTGATAGATAGTCGGTGTTTCAATAATCTTATTCTCATTCTTAAGAGCAATCTGATAGTACTTTGCGGCCATTTTATAGGCATTCACATTGAAGTAATGATCCCCAAGCGAGATGGAATGCTTTTTCGCTAACAAGAATTGTTGATGCTCTAATGAGAAATGTATAAGCTGTTGCATTTCCTTCTCATAGTTGTAATCATCCCTTCGCACTTTATATAATTCAGCTACTAACGCATGAATATCTACATACAAATAGCGCAAGTCCAATGTTTCAACAATTTCTACCGCTTCATTTAGATAGTTATTGACCAGATTCCATTCTTTCAGTTCGGAGTACACTTCTACTAAACCCCGCAAAGAATAAATTCTTTCTTTGTCATTTCCTTTATGAATCTGCAGACTTTTCTTAAAATGAATAATCGCCTGGTCAAACTCTTTCATTCCTTGAAAGACTCTTCCATAATTGTACTCGATCATTCCTACAAACGTATCATCATGGTCCATGTCCATCAATGATTCAGCTTTTGAAAGAGAGTCTTTCGCTTCTTCAAACATTTGATCCAAATGATATTGAACCCCTAACGTAATGAGAGTAGAAATGATATTCGTCGTTTTCCCCAATCGTTCGTATAATTTATAAGCCTTTAATGTATAGTGACGACTTATGTCTTGCTTCTTAGCCAATCTCTGTTTCACTAAACTAAGATTATAATACAAATTGGCCCTTTGAATGCTCTCATCTTCTTCCATTAAACGGTCTGCTTCGGAGTAGTATTCATCAGCCTTGTGAAAGTTTTGTTTCTGATAGAAGTAGTTTCCACAAGCAATATAGTAAAACTCCGAGTCTTCCGGATAGTATTCATGGACATGATCCGGTAAGAGTTTAAGAGAATTGGTATAAATACGATCCGCGTTTTTCTGAACATTTAACCGAACATAATAATGTAATAAAACTCCATGGATTTGCAGGAGAACCGGTACCGGATGCATCTCCATGGAATGAATTTCTAAAAAGGCGATTTCTCTTTCAGACATATAATTTGTCATTTTATACTGTTCAATCGTTTCCTGAATCGTCGCCTCAAAATTGGTAATATCGTTATCTGTTAAATATTCAATCGCTACATCCAGCTTTTTGGAGATTTTCTGTAAAAACGCTTTAGAAGGCTTGATTTTACCATTCTCTATTCTGCTTAGATACGTAATGGAACAGATCCCTTCTACTAATTCAGATTGGTTCATGCCTTTATGGATACGTAATTGCCTGATTCTTTCAGCTAAAAACAATGTTTCACCCTTTTCTTTCCCTTTTTAATTGAACGATCCTGCTACCTTCTATTAGATCTAGTTCGATCACCAGACACCTTCTTCCATTTTTCCTTTTCAAGTAGCTGTGATCGTTTATTCGTCTGTCTATCTAAAAAGGCTAATTCTTTCTGGAACTTCTTATAATTATCATACCGTTTTTGATCCAGCAGTCCTTCTTCGATTGCCCGTTTCACACGACAAGATGGCTCATATTCATGCTGACAATCATTGAACTTGCAGTCTTTAGCCAATACCTCTATATCTGAGAAGCTTTTCATCATACTATTGTCTACATTCCAAAGTTGCAACTCTCTCATACCTGGCGTATCAATCAGGATTCCACCATCAGGAAGAATAATCAATTCTCTGTGTGTGGTCGTATGCTTCCCTCTATCATCCCTGTCCCTTACTTCCTTCACCTGCTGTTTATCCGCTCCAAATAAATAGTTACATATCGTCGATTTCCCTACACCAGAAGAACCAAGAAGTGCAACTGTCTTACCTTCCAGACAATATCCCTTCAGGGGTTCCAGACCCACACCTTCCGTTGCACTTATCGCATGGATCGGAACTCCTGGCGCAACATCTTCAATGTCCTTGACCCGCGATTCAATATCATCGCATAAATCAGTTTTACTCAAGACAATGACTGGATTAGCTCCGCTTTCCCATGCTGTAATCAAGTACCTTTCAATGCGCCTGATATTGAAGTCATTGTTTAAAGACATCACCAGAAACACTGTATTAATATTCGTAGCGACAATTTGCTCCTCAGTCGACTCCCCGGAAGCTCTCCGGGAAAATTTACTAAACCGTGGAAGAATACCATGTATTGTAGCTTTCCCCTCTTCTCTTAATATAGAAATGGCCACCCAATCTCCTACTGCAGGGAATTCGCTTCTCTCCTCCGCAATGTGTCTGAACTTACCCGACACCTCTGCAAACATCTCGCCCGCTTCGGTCATGACCCGGTAACTATTTTTATGCTCGAGAACGATTCTCCCTACTTCATACCCGTATTCTTTATATTCACTAAACTTCTCTGCTAAAGATAAATTCCAGCCCAACTGAGATAACTCCATCCATTCTCCTCCTATGTATATCCAAACCTGCTAAAAATCAGATAGTAAAGAATATTCTAAAATAATACTAAACCATATTTTTCAATTAGACAATATCATCTACCCAGGTTTATTGAACCATCCTGAATGGACTATTTGTTCTTCCATTGGCTTATACATCAGCTATTACTATTCATTAATGAGGAAACAAGAGAACTGTCCCGTTGATCACTGAGAAAATATGCCCAAAAGAATATTTTAATCTATTAATGACGAAAACTTTTTTACTATATTATGGATTTTGGATTCGGACAGGGTCTTTAGATCGAGTATTTTGAATACGCAGAAGGTAAGGATGAAAAAAGGGGTGAAAGTATTACTAAGTATTATCTTGTTCGCTGGAATATTCAGTGGGTTTGCCGGAAAAAAAGCGAGTGCCGGAGATAGTAATAAAGACGTGAAGTACTCTCTGTACAAGCCCCCTCTTCCACCTCAGGAGCCCCCTTTTTTTTACGATTGTATTCATGTTGTGCATCGTTTCGTCCATCACCTAACTCACTTCTTCAAAATTTATATCTTCCATTGACTTCTTCATACAATTGGAAAATCCTCCTTTATAGTAGAGTGGGGACGGTTCTTCTGAATCTCCGCAAAGCTCTCTTAGTAAGAGCGAACGGAAGCAAGAGAATCGTCCCCATCTTCAAACTTGAATACACTAAACAACCGTTTATCTCTTCATACCCCTCCATTTCGACATTTCTTTCTTCCAACCAAACGTTTTTCTAACTCCCCGGCGGCCCTTCCCCATCCTTATACGTCACCACAACCCCATCCTCAATATTTCGTATCAACCCATACCCCTCCAACCTTACGAGACAATCCCTAATCCACTCCCTCGAATACCAATCCAACTTCTTCCCATTGTAATACCAAAGCGACTCACTCATGTCATGTAACATCCTACTATTATCGTGAATATACGTACCATCCTGTCCTGCACGAAGCAGAATCCACACATACACCCGTAAGTCCGCCGGGTTTCGATACACCTCATGATCCACCATTTCTTCCTTTATCCATACTGTTTGATCCATGTTCATCTCCTCCTTCACCCTTTATATACAGATTTTTGGTTCAGGAGGACACCATCGAACAAACTTTTTTCATTTAGTTTCATTTCACATGACAGCCCCACGCTCACGATACGCTTTCAGCTCTTCCATCAGCTTGGCTTTCTCCGCTTCAAACTCCTTGTCGGTAATATCAAGAAAGTCTTGTGATTCACTGGTGAACCAATCCGGCAGCATTTCCGTCCGAACCGGCTTCCTTGTTCCGCTGCACACGTTTCGCTTAGAGTGCTTCTCAAACATTCTCTGGGACTCTTTCGTCCTCGCATCCTTCACATCCCGAACCTTTAACTGCTCCCAATTCACAAGGATTGCGTCTACGTAGCTCCAATAATACTTCCCCTGTTCAACCGCCCTCTTCATCGCTTCCACCACAAGACTTTCGGAAAGACTGTCACACCAGCTTTTGATTTTCTCCTGGATATACGTCCCCACCCGGCCGAATCCATTGTCTCTGAAAAAGGTCACCGGACACTCGGCCGCGCTTTGTTCTTGTTCTTCATGATTTTCTGAAGAACTCTTTGAAGTACTCTCTGTATACGTCCCAGCTTCCACCTCAGGAGCCCCTTCCTCTTGATGTGTCAGACCCTCCTTTGAAGGGGATGACGTGGTACGTTCCGGCGTATCAGGTGGGCAAATGGAAACAAGCTCTGTCACGTTACACCGTTCCTCCATCATCCGTTTCACATTCCCAGCGACCGGCTGCACATACATCACATTGTTTAAAATCATGCTCGAAGACGAGATTGTTCTGAACTCCCGAATCAGCAAATGATGCTCCACCAGAAAATCAATGGCATCTTTCACCTGACGCTTCGTAAACCCATATGTATCCGCAAAGGCCTGATAACTCTTCTGCAGCATGTCCCCCTTGAATTTCGTCCTGGCCCCGACGACCATTCCGCTGTCATCCCTGATCATCGTCGGCCTGTACCAATAGACGATATCAGCGAGTAACGTAATCGCCACAAAATGGGCTTTCCCGCTTGAAAAGGTAATGTTCTTGTACCATAGATGAGGAACGATATTCCCCACGATTTCCATTTCCCCGATTTGATCCACTACTTGACATCCTGATTTCATCTTTTCTTCCACCCTTCTGATCTTTTCATGGTTTATATAGGGAGTAGAAGTGAAATAGGACACCCTGAAGAGGAAATTATTTTTTGAAAAAGAAAACAAAAAAAGCCAGGGCTATTTACCCTCGCTTTGTCTTCAAGCTCTTTCCAATAAATTTGTATTTTTCGTACTTCAATGATTTTTTTGCTTTCAATTAGATCGATTCCTTCTCTGTGTAACTGATCGGGATCCAGATCCAGCTCTCCTGGCCAAGTGATGGTTCTCAATTCATCATCCACATACACTTTACTGAAAAATTCAGGGTCTTTCAGTTTTTTAAGAATACCTTCCATATGAGGTTTGATGTCTACGAACTTTTTGGATCCATTGGTGAAATCAATGAGAAGCCATCCGTCCATCTCAGGAATTGTAGCTACATTATCTATGTGAATCATCAAAACACCTCCTGGTTTAGGGGTGGTATTCTGCAAGGTGCCTCATTACGCCTGCAGTCATTCTACGCCTTCATCATATCACCTTTATAAAGCTCAAGCCATTTCATGACCATCTTCTCTTTGCTTGCGGGTAAAGCATCGTCTCCCTTTACATATTCGCCTGTCATTATTTCTATTCTTGTCATAAATCCAGAATCATTTACACGAAAGTGAGGAGGATCATGATCGTTGTAATACAAATGTATGGTAATCCCCAAAATTTGCTGATCATCGGCATATGATTCTTCCACCTTCTTTCTTTATGTCATCAAGTTAAAGGTTCACCAATCACTCGGGCACCATGATGTTTCTCACTTGGCGGTCTCCTATGCAGTTTGACCGCTTCCCACATATGTTGTTCCGTTACCTTTACTGAATCGTCCAAATCAGCGATCGTTCTCGCAAGTCGAATAACCTTCACCTGCATCATGAAGAAAGATGACTGAATCGAGGTGAAACCTATGACTGTCTTTATCACTGTCGCTCTTATTCTCGCCGTGATCTTTTCATTCGCTGCCTGGTTCAATACCCAGGTTCTCATCAGGGAAATGACCGATATGAAAGAGCATTTAGATATGAAGGAAGAGAAAAAACGTCCCTTGATCTGATTAGGTAAATGGATCGATTTCCAGTGATATTTCACTAGGCTTTTCCCTCATAATCTGATATGGTAATGATTAGGTTGCAAAAAAAAGGTGAGGGAACGAATAGATGAGAGCAGAGAAACATAAACGAGGTAAAAAACGCATATGGTTAAGGGTCGTCGGGATTGCCTTTCTCCTGATGCTTCTTGGTGGTGGGGCTTACGCCTACAGCATTTACCATAGCTTAAACTCAGCAGTGGAAACGATGCATACGCCGATCGACCGGGATATGTCATCGAAACGGACGAAGGAAGTAACATTCACAGATAAAGAACCATTCTCCGTCCTGTTACTGGGCGTCGATGAACGGGAAAACGATAAAGGCCGATCTGATTCCATGATCGTACTGACCGTGAATCCGCATAAGAAATCCGTGAAGATGATTTCCATCCCGCGTGACACTCTGACGGACATCGTCGGGCATGGTACAAGGGATAAGATCAACCACGCTTACGCATTTGGCGGGGTCGAAATGTCTATGGATACCGTTGAAGGTCTACTGGATATTCCGATTGATTACTACGTACAGATCAACATGGAAGGCTTCGAAGATATCGTCAACGCAGTCGGCGGTGTAACAGTGAATAATGACCTGAACTTCAGTTACGGCGGTTACTCCTTTAAAGAAGGCGAGCTTAAGCTGAGCGGGAAGGAAGCACTTGCCTTCTCCCGTATGAGATATGAAGATCCACGTGGGGACTTCGGCCGTCAGCTTAGACAACGTGAAGTCATCCAGGCCGTCATCAACGAAGGTGCCAGCGTCTCAAGCCTATGGAATTTCGATAATATCTTCGATGCGTTAGGAAACAACGTAAAGACGAACCTGAAATTCGAGGAAATGGTCGATATTCAGAAGCATTATAAATCCGCTTCTAAGGATATTCAACAGATCCAGATCAAGACAGGCTCAGGTACGAAGATCGATGGTATCTATTATTATGTGATTCCTGATGAGGAATTGAGTGAGATTCAAGGTACTCTCCGGGATCATCTGGAATTATAAACAATAAAGGCTCAGGATGCGATGGCGTCCTGAGCCTTTTCTTTATCTCTTCTCTGTCTTTTGTTTATCGATATAAGCTTCCTCTGCCTTAGGGGATAACAATCCGGATGCTTTGCCGACGGTTCCGTCCTGCAATCGCCAGATCTTATTATGATCACTCACGGCCTTCGAAAAATCCCCGTCCTTCCAGCTCGTCAGGATCCCCTTATAGGTTTCTTCATGCTCATATTTATTAATCTCTAACTGACTTAACAGAAAGTCAATTCTCTCATCCGTTATTTTGAAATAAGACCATTTTTCCTTCGCCTGTACCTTTTGATGGCTCATGGCATGGATATATTGCTGCATCAGGACTTCACTTAACGGTGTTTTCACTTTTTCGCCGAAGGGATTACCGCCTTCCGATGCCACATTGTCATCCTTCACCCCGCTGGCTGCTGTCTGCTCGGCGCCACCATCCATTGATCCCTGCACTGCCCCATTATTTCCCGGCAGATTCCTGTCCAAACTGCCTACTGCTATATAAACACCTAATGCTGTCAGCAACAGAACACTCCCGATGATGATACCGACTGCCTTCCTGCTCATGTTCCACTCTCCCCTTTTACAGCTTTTTATGTATGTAGTAGTTTTCTAGATATTGGGTGGAATGTCCTCCTATTATTTAATAATAGTATCTCATTTACCATATAGGAAGGATATTCGCATGAGTGGAATATAGAATTGGGGATGTTTCAGAGTGGTTTTTTAATGGATACATTCATCAGCAGGGGCTGCTGTGACGCGTTGGACTTTTGTTGTTCCTATTCCCCAGCACCCCTGTCTTCATCTGTACCCTACTTTATCATTCTCTAATCATGGAATATTAGAATTCCTTTGTGTATACAACACCCTTTGTAGAACCGGTCATTTTCAGGTTAAGTGCTTTGAGTATTTCTGCTGCTGTTTTTGCAGAGGATAGTTGAAGGAAAGCTCTCAGTTCCCGATTGGTGATGGAGAGTTTGATGAGTTGGAAGTAATCTTCAATCGTCTTTCGATGAGCGGTTCTCGATACGTGACCGCAGCCCCGGCAGAGCCATGTACCTATCTCCCTTCCCATGATCTGGGAACATCTCTCACACCGAACTCCTTTGATGAGATCGGTTTCTGTCAGTTGATAGGCGGATAGAATAGAAGAATAGGCTGATCGGTGCTGACTCAGGAGAAGTCTTTTTACTTTTTTTAAATCAATGACTTCACGGGTATATTGGGTATTCAGCTTACTGACCTCCCTTACGATATTTTGAGCATGAATCATTTTGTCGTATGGAGAGACCCGCTTGTGACCGGAAGCCATCTTCAGGATGGTCGAGGGGTTACTGAAGGCAACGAGGAATTCAATTGGAGGACAAGGAAGCTTATTAGTATAAAACCATTTCTGAAGAAACAACTTCTGGCGGGTGGCCTGTGTGATGGGATCCGGATAACCCGTTTCGACTCCATTGAAATGTTGGGAAAGCTGATTGAATTCCGGATCAATGATCAGGGTCCCGGCAATATTTTTGATTTCAATCGGAAGAGCGTAACAAGGAGTGACCAGAAGACTATCAATCTGAAAATAATCTGGAGCAAGAGGAAGTCTTACATCATTAAAAATCAAATACTTCTTATCAGTCAGGAAACTCAAATGATAATCAACCGTGATCTCCCCTTTATATCCGGCTTTCCGCTTCTTTAAATCCAGCTCAATAAGTGATCTTTTCGGATGATTTGGAGGTTTCAGCCTATCCAATAAGGTTTCTGTTTGAAGAAGTTTAAGAGGAGGGGTCCGCTTTTTCACAATCATATAGGAATACTTCACTCCTTTCCATTTATAAAATAGTTCTCCATTTATTAAGAAAATCCTGCTTCTTGACCAGAAATTGTTTTGGATTGTCTGGTTTTGGTTGGAGCGTGGTTCGGAATGGGGGTTGTGGGCCGTTTTGGGGGTGGATTCTCCTATTTGGGTCAGTCTCTCGGAAGAATCATGCGGGATTTAAGGGGGATCATGCCGGATGTAGGATTATCATGCGGGGGATGGGTTTTTCATGCGGGATTGTGATGAATCATGCGGGATTTAAGATAATCGTGCCGCCGTGTCGAATTTTCTTTATATGTCCCCACGACTACGCTCCTCCGGCTTCAGGTTACCTTCTCCCTCAACAGGCAGATGCCCGGTTCCTTAAACAGAGTATTTCTGCTTTTTTCATTCATTTCTAAACGAATTTCTTCTTTAGATTGTCTGTTTTAGCCGAGATTGTGATCCGGGATGGGGATTGTGGGCCGTTTTGGAGGTGAATTCTCCTGTTTGGGTCAGTCTCGCGGAAGAATCATGCGGGATTTAAGGGGGATCATGCCGGATTCAGGATTATCGTGCGGGATATGGGTTTTTCATGCGAGATTGTGATGAATCATGCGGGATTTAAGATAATCGTGCCGCCGTGTCGAATTTTCTATATGCGTCCCCACGACTACGCTCCTCCGGCTTCAGTTTCCCTTCTCCCTCAACAGGCAGATGCCCGGTTCCTTAAACAGAGTATTTTTGCTTTTTTAATCATTTCTAAACGAATATCTTCTTTAGATTGTCTGTTTTAGCTGAGATTGTGATCCGGGATGGGGATTGTGGGCCGTTTTGGAGGTGGATTCTCCTGTTTGGGTCAGTCTCGCGGAAGAATCATGCGGGATTGTGATGAATCATGCCGGATTTCAGATAATCGTGCCGCCGTGTCGAATTTTCTATATGCGTCCCCACGACTACGCTCCTCCGGCTTCAGGTTACCTTCTCCCTCAACAGGCAGATGCCCGGTTCCTTAAACAGAGTATTTTTGCTTTTTTCATTCATTTCTAAACGAATTTCTTCTTTAGATTGTCTGTTTTAGCTGAGATTGTGGGCCGGGATGGGGGTTGTGGACCGTTTTGGAGGTGGATTCTCCTGTTTGGGGTATCCTCGCGGGAGTATCATGCGAGATTTGAAGGGGATCATGCCGGATGTAGGATTATCATGCAGGTTATGGGTTTTTCATGCGAGATTGTGATGAATCATGCGGGATTCCAGATAATCGTGCCGCCCTGTCGAATTTTCTATATACGTCCCCACCACTACACTCCTCCGGCTTCAGGCTCCCTTCTCCCTCAACAGGCAGATGCCCGGTTCCTTAAACAGAGTATTTTTGCTTTTTTGATTCATTTCTAAACGAATTTCTTCTTTAGATTGTCTGTTTTAGCTGGGAGCGTGATCCGGGCTGGGGGTTGTGGGCCGTTTTCGAGGCGGATTCTCCTGTTTGGGGGATTCTCGTAGAAGAATCATGCGGGATTTGAAGGGGATCATGCCGGATTCAGGATTATCATGCGGGGGATGGGTTTTTCATGCGGGATTGTGATGAATCATGCCGGATTTCAGATAATCATGCCGACGTGTCGAATAATCTTCACAATCTCAATCAAAAACGCCCTACCCCTCAAGGCAGGACGTTTCAATCAAACTTAGAATCTTTTATACCCGACAAATTTTGGCTTCCAATACGTATTACTCAATTTCGAAACGACTACTCCGCTGTCCGATGCGTGGATGAATTCCCCGTTCCCGACGTAGATTCCCATGTGGCTGATGCCGGCTTTATACGTATTTTCGAAGAATACGAGGTCGCCTGCTTTCGGGCTTGATACGAAGGATGATTTGCTGTAGTAGCCTTCAGTGTTCGTACGTGCAATCGATTGTCCGGCCTGGTTGAATACATAGTAGATGAATCCGCTGCAGTCGAAGCCTGATGGTGATGTGCCTCCCCATGCATACGGGGTTCCTACGTATTTCCTGGCGATGTCAACGACGTTTGAAGATGGCGTTTCCGTTCCGCCTGAAGTTCCTTTAATGGACAGTTTTTGACCAACATAGATTGTGCTTGTGTTAAGTCCGTTCCAGGACATGATGTCGGACACGCTGACATTATAGCGGACGGCAATGTGAGATAGAGTATCCCCTGACTGTACAGTGTAGGTGCTTGATCCCGCTGGTGGTGGAGTAGTTGTTGTACCGCCGGAGGAAACAATCAATGTCTGTCCGGGATAAATCATATCACTCTTTAGATGATTCCATGATTTCAGTTCTGAAACATATACGTCGAATTTTGCCCCGATTTTTGAAAGGTAATCACCTGACTGTACCGTATAGGTTTTCGCAGAAGAACTGCTTGGAGCTGATACTTCCAGTACTTGATTCACATAGATCAAGTCAGAGCTAAGGTTATTCCAGTTTTTCAAGTTTGAAACAGATGTATCATATTTATAAGCAATCACGGAAAGGGAGTCACCTGATTGAACGCGGTAAGAAGCCGCTTCCGTTGAATTGGCAGCCATTGTCGAGACTAGTGCAGCAGCAGTAAAGGCAATAATTGTTTTCTTCAAAAATATTTCTCCTTCATAAATAGTGTCGAATTTTAGTGCTTGTCCATTATCTATGAAAGAGACCCATATTTTAATAGGCTAATATTCTTATATGAAGAAAAATCAGGAAGAAACCCCAGTATAATAACACTTGGTACTTTATGGACTGATTACCAATTGTCGATATGGCGTTATGAGAGTGAGTGATTTCTCCTAAAGATAT
Source organism: Rossellomorea arthrocnemi (assembly GCF_904424705.1). Lineage (GTDB taxonomy): Bacteria > Bacillota > Bacilli > Bacillales > Bacillaceae_B > Rossellomorea > Rossellomorea arthrocnemi. Next base: position 62,156 of record NZ_CAJGBF010000005.1, read on the forward strand.
TCATCATCAAAATGAAAACGGCTACACTTTTTATTGACAACTTGTATATACATGAATACAATAGAATCATATCTTGTATATACAACATCCCTATAAAAATGAAAGCGTTTCGTTCTATTTTTTACGAAAGCATGAACGGAAGCGTTTTTCACATACTATTTAGGGGAATTCCATTAATAGAAATGAAAGCGGGTACAACGCTTTTATGAAAGGTGCCAGACACCTTTCATCATTCCAAGGGAGGGAATTTCATGAGCGTGAAACGTGAAGACGTTCTCGAAATCATTGAAGCGATTGGCGGCAAGGATAATATCCGCACGGCCACTCACTGTGTGACTCGTCTACGGCTGGTGCTGAATGATGAGAAAAAGGTTGATAAAGAAAGATTAGAGGCAATTGATCTGGTGAAGGGGTCCTTCTCTTCCAATGGTCAGTTCCAGGTTGTCATTGGACAGGGCCTTGTGAATAAAGCGTATCAAATGCTGGCAGAAGAAACGGGGATCGAGCAGGCATCGAAGCAGGATGTAAAGGATGCTGCGACTCAAAACCTGAATCCCCTGCAGCGTGCGATCAAAGTACTGGCGGATATCTTCATTCCGATCCTGCCGGCGATCGTAACGGCCGGTTTGTTGATGGGTCTGAATAATATCCTGACCGGGCCGGACATCTTTTTTGACAAAAAATCAGTCATTGATGTGTACCCTCAATGGGCAGATCTCACGAACATCATTAACTTGATTGCGAATACCGCATTCGTGTTCCTGCCGGGACTCATTGGTTGGTCGGCGGTTAAACGTTTTGGTGGTAGCCCGCTCCTCGGTATAGTACTCGGATTGATGCTTGTGCATCCTGACTTATTGAATGCTTGGTCATACGGTTCTGCCGAAAAGATTCCAACTTGGAACTTGTTCGGTTTGGAAGTCGACAAAATCGGGTACCAGGGACAAGTATTACCGATCTTATTTGCTTCATTATTATTAGCGAAAATCGAAAAATTCCTGGATAAACGGGTCCATGACTCGATCAAGTTATTGGTTGTCGCTCCTGTAGCGTTATTGATTACTGGCTTCGCAGCCTTTATTCTAATTGGACCAGTGACATTCTTCATCGGTAACATGCTGACAGACAGTGTCGTTTGGGTGTTCGATCACGTTTCTTGGTTAGGTGGTCTCTTATACGGTGGTTTATACGCTGTGATGGTTATCACGGGAATGCACCATACGTTCCTGGCAGTGGACTTACAGCTTGTCTCAAACGCAGGCGGGACATTCTTATGGCCGATCCTGGCATTATCCAATATCGCTCAAGGATCCGCAGCACTTGCCATGATGTTTGTCGCGAAGAAAGAAAACGAAAAACTGCGCGGCTTGGCAGGAACCTCTGCCCTATCCGCATATCTCGGCATTACAGAGCCTGCCATGTTCGGGGTTAACTTGCGGTACAAGTACCCGTTCATCTCAGCATTGATTGGTTCTGCCATCGGTGGTGTGCTACTCGCCATGACCGGGACGAAAGCATTCTCCATCGGTGTCGGTGGACTGCCTGGTATCCTTTCCATCAAATCGGAATATTGGGTGCCGTTTGCCATCGGTATGGTCATCGCCGTCGTCGTACCATTCGTGTTGACCATGATCTGGTCCAAATTCAGCAAAAACGAAGTAGCCTGATAGAGAGAGAAAACAGTTGCACTAACTTGTATATACAAGTTAAAATGAGGGGGACAAATCCATTCTTACCACTTACCTATAAAGGACAGTGATGGGGATGTTTGTCCCCTTTTGGTTGTAGGGTGGTTGTAGAGGGACGGACCTTCAAATCTGCTATATTTGAAGCGTCTTTTCCTATGAAATAAGGGTTTATGAAGTAGTGTGGAAGGTCCGTCCCTCCACAAACCCAGACCCATAAATAACAAATCCCATAAGAGCAATGTTTATATGTAATATAATTGGCGGATGAGTAGGAAATGTGAGGTCCGTCCCTCAAAAATATGTGAAGGATGGTGTGTGGTGTATGAAGCAGCCTTGGTGGAAGAAGTCGGTTGTGTATCAGATTTATCCGAAGAGTTTTTATGATACGTCGGGGAATGGTGTTGGGGATATTAAGGGGATTACGGAGAAGCTTGATTATTTGAAGAAGCTTGGGATTGATGTGGTGTGGATTACGCCTATTTATACGTCTCCTCAGAATGATAACGGTTATGACATTAGCGATTATTTCAATATTCACGATGAGTACGGGACGATGGAGGATTTCGATGAGCTTCTGGAGGAAGCCCACTCCCGCGGCATCAAAATCATCATGGATATCGTGATCAACCATACGTCGACGGAGAATCAGTGGTTCATCGAGTCGCGGAAGTCGAAAGACAATGAATACCGTGACTTCTATATATGGAAGGACGGCAAACCGGATGGTTCCGAGCCGACGAACTGGCAGTCAAAGTTCGGCGGCAACGCCTGGCAGTACGATGAAGAAACAGGTCAGTACTATCTTCACCTCTTTGATGTGACTCAGGCTGACTTGAATTGGGAGAACGATGAGGTCCGCAGGAAGCTCTATGATATGATGCATTTCTGGCTGAAAAAAGGCGTAGACGGTTTCCGTCTGGACGTAATCAATCTTATTTCCAAGGATCAGGACTTTCCGGACGATGACGGATCCGTCGCACCTGGAGACGGACGCAAGTATTACACAGACGGTCCCAATGTCCACGATTACATGCAGGAAATGAACGAGGAAGTCTTCTCTCAATACGACATCATGACCGTGGGGGAAATGTCTTCCACCACCATCAATCACTGTATCAAGTATTCCAAACCTGAACGCAACGAACTCAGCATGACGTTCAACTTTCACCATCTGAAGGTGGATTATCCAAACGGGGAAAAATGGTCGGTGGCAGACTTCGACTTCCTGAAGCTGAAGGAGATCCTTTCTACCTGGCAGCATGAAATGCACGAGGGAGGCGGCTGGAACGCCCTCTTCTGGTGTAACCATGACCAACCGCGCATCGTGTCCCGCTATGGGGAAGACGGGAAATACCGTAGCGAATCGGCTAAGATGCTCGCCACTACAATCCATATGATGCAAGGAACCCCTTATATCTATCAAGGGGAAGAATTCGGGATGACGAATCCGAAATTCACGAGCATCGATGAGTACCGTGACGTAGAGTCCCTTAATACCTTCAACATTTTGAAGGAACAAGGACAAGCGGAAGAAGAGATTCTGGAAATCCTTCGCCATAAATCCCGGGACAACTCACGTACACCAGTCCAATGGAACCGTGAAGAAAATGCCGGGTTTACGAGCGGCACACCCTGGATCCCTGTTGCGAAAAACTATAAGGAAGTAAACGCGGAACAAGCACTGGAAGATGAAAACTCAATCTTCTATCACTACCAGAAGCTGAACCGCCTCCGCAAGGAATTTGACATCATCATCGACGGCGACTATCAGCTGATTCTGAAAGATCACCCTGACATTTTCGCCTATATACGCAATGGTGACGGGGAAAAACTCCTTGCGCTGAATAACTTCTATGGTCACGAGACAGAGTTCACCATGCCTATTGAAGTGGACGTGGAAGGCTGGACGAGTGAGATCCTGATATCGAATTATGAAGATACTTCGAATCTCTATGAAAAAGTCACGCTTCGTCCTTACGAGTCAGTTGTCTTCAGGTTTACAAAATAAGAAGGCATAAGAGGCATTGTCCACTAAAGGCAATGCCTTTTTCACCTGCTTAAACAGTGTTAAAAACCCATAATTTGGGTAAAGGGTAGTTAGTTCACAAAACCCTTACCAGGAGGATTCATATGTTCTCAGATCAACCGTCTCTTAGAAAAACGATCCGGATCGGACTGCTTGTGTTTGCCCTCATGGCCATCATCAGCGGGACGCTGCCACTCGTCCTCATCAGTCCTGGGATTCTTTCCGGCACAGCCATGCCCGACCGGTTTCCGGCGTTCGCCATCATTGCTGTCGCCAACTACAGTTTTGCTATCATTTTATTATTGGTACGATCGAAATTTCTCAAAGTCAGGAGTGGATGAGTCGTCTCCAATTGAATCAAAAATAAAAGGCTGTGCCCGGGCACAGCCTTTCACTTTATTCCGTCGCTTCCTCTTCTCCTTCACTTGCCAGGAAGAAAATCGCTGCAACCTTCCATCCATCTTCTTTATTATGGAAGACGGTTACCTGCTTCCCTGAACGGGTCACCTCTTTATCACTGTTCGGGTCCTTCGTCGTTGCTTTGATTTCTGCATAGACATCCGCTTTTTTGCCGGATGCATAGTTGATGATCTTCACATTATCCACGGTACGCTTAGAATCGACGGAATCAAAGATCTGCTTCACGTAGCGCTCTTCATCCTCGTACTTAAAGTTTACCGGTGTCTTCGAGATGACACTCATGTATGTCTTGAAATCCTCTTCGTTAAAGGCGTTGATATATTGATCAAAGGCTGCGTTGATCGCCGTCTTGTCTTCATCCGGAATCCCTTCCGCTTCTTCCAGGGCGCTTGCATCTTCTACGACCTGCGTCATCTGATTCAGAGATGCCGCCTCATCTGTCGCAGGATCTTCACTCGGGCTGACCTCTTCTGTCTTCTTTGCCGTGTCTTTTTCTTCCTTCTTTTCTTCGTCTGCCCCACAAGCACCCAATAATAATGTGCTCATGCCAATTCCCAACATGATTTTCTTCCAATGCTGTTTCGACAATGCTCTTCACCCTTTTCTAAAATTTGCGCTATCTCCATTCTATTGAAAATATTCACAACACTCAAGTTGAATCTCATTACCTCCCATTAATTATGGTAAAATAATAGCAGGTGATATTATGACGAAAAGCAATAAATACAGACAAATCTTCGAGGATCTCTCTGAAAAAATACAGAATGGCACGTATAAAGCCAATTCGATCCTGCCATCGGAAAACGAGCTGACGGTCATCTACTCCACTTCCCGTGAGACTATTCGTAAAGCGCTTACATTGTTAGCGCAAAAAGGACTCATTCAAAAGCTGCGAGGAAAAGGATCCCTCGTGCTCGATGTGTCCCGGATGAGCTTTCCGATTTCAGGTCTCGTAAGCTTTAAGGAACTCCAGACATCCATGGGTCGGGATCATATAGAGACGTTCGTTCACGACTTCGGATTGATCCGTGCCGATGAGCAGGTCTCTACTCAACTCGAGACTACCCGTGATGCTGAAGTATGGAAGGTCGTCCGCTCCCGTAAGATCGGCGGTGAAAAGATCATCCTGGACAAGTCCTATTTTCTGAAAGAACAGGTCCCTCTGCTGACGAAAGACATATGCGAGAACTCCATTTATGAATATCTTGAAGGGGAACTCCAATTACCCATCGATTTTGCAAAAAAAGAGATCGTAGTGGAAGAGTGTACAGATGAAGACCGGGAATACCTTGACCTGAACGAATATGAACATGTCGTCGTCGTCAAAAACTATGTACATCTGAAGGATGCGACGTTGTTCGAGTATACAGAATCGCGCCACCGGCTGGATATGTTCCGATTTGTTGATTTTGCACGGAGAAAGCATTAAGTGGTTCCACTTCCTGGATTGGGGAGTGGGTTTTTTGTTTTATTAGAAGTACCTGCCGGGAGTACCACTTTTTCTAGTTGCTTTGAATAAGGAACATTCGACAATCTGGAATGATTATTTGATATCTCGCCTGATTATTTCAAATCTCGCACGATTAATCCCTATCCCGCTTGATTATCTTAAATCCGGCATGATCCTCTTCAAATCCCGCATGATTCCTCCGCGAGGTTGACCCAAACAGGAGAATCCGACTCCAAAACGGCCCACAATCCCCATACCGGACCACTCTTTCAGCTAAAACAGACAATCTAAAGATGAAATCCGTTTGGAAGGGGATCAAAACCAAAGATACACTGTTTAGGGAACCGAGCATCTGCCTGTTGAGGGAGAAGGGAATTTAAAGCCTGAGGAGCATAGCCGTGGGAACGTATAGAGATTTTTCGACACTGAGGAACGATTATCTGAAATCCCGCATGATTCATCACAATGCCGCTTGAAAAAACCATAACCCGCACGATTATCCTACATCCGGCATGATCCTCTTCAAATCCCGCATGATTCCTCCGCGAGGTTGACCCAAACAGGGGAATCCGATTCCAAAACGGCCGTATATCCCCATACCGGATCATACTCTCAGCTAAAACAGACAATCTAATGAAGAAATTCGTTTGGAAGGGGATCAAAACCAAAGATACACTGTTTAGGGAACCGGGCATCTGCCTGTTGAGGAGAAGGGAACCTGAAGCCTGAGGAGCATAGCCATGGGAACGTATAGAGATTTTTCGACACTGAGGAACGATTATCTGAAATCCCGCTTGATTCATCACAATGCCGCTTGAAAAAACCATAACCCGCACGATTATCCTACATCCGGCATGATCCTCTTCAAATCCCGCATGATTCATCCGCGAGGTTGACCCAAACAGGAGAATCCGACTCCAAAACGGCCCACAATCCCCATCCCGGACCACTCTTTCAGCTAAAACAGACAATCTAAAGAAGAAATTTGTTTAAAAATGAATCAAAAAAGCAAAAATACTCTGTTTAAGGAACAAGAGCATCTGCCTGTTGACAAAGAAGAGACCTCGAATCATGTTTGCTGCGTATCAAGAAAATTCGACACCTAGGCACGATTATCTGAAATCCCGCATGATTCATCACAATCTCGCATGAATAACTCATAACCCGCACGATTATCCTCCATCCGGCATGATCCCCTTCAAATCCCGCTTGATTCCTCCGCGAGGTTGACCCAAACAGGGGAATCCGACTCCAAAGCGGCCCACAATCCCCATCCCGGACCACGCTCTACAGCTAAAACAGACAATCTTAAACTAAGAACTGACCAGAAAGAGATCAAATTTGTAGAGAAACTGGATTTAAGGATAGATCCTCCTCCTGTTGCGGGACTACTACAATGACTGAAACAAAAAAATAAGATTAGCCCGTCAATACAATGCCCGGACTAATCTATTTTTCATTCATCAGCTATGCTATTGGTTTGTTCCGACTCTTCTTCTTCCACTTGCTTCTCTTCGGGTACTTCTTCCTTTATTACGTTTTCTTCAGGTTTCTCATTATTCGTTGCAGCCTCTTCTTCTACTTGAGGTTTGTCTGCCGGCTTTTCCTCCTGCTCCGGTTCTTCGACTGCAGGTGGCGGCTCCTCTTCTTTATCTTCTACTTTTACAGGGGGTTCTTCTGCTTCCTTCTCAGGTTCAGCCTGTTCCGGTTCATCTACATTTGTTTCATCTTGATCCTTTGGTTTTTCCTCCACTTTACTTTCATCCGGTTCCGGCACAATCGTTTCTTTCAATTGGTTTGAGTCTACCGCGACGCTATGGGTTTCATCGACATAGTTGACAAATCCTTTGATGTGGTAGGTCAATGAGGTTGCCTCACACCCGCCGGTCAAGTCGGTGATAGCATCCGGTGCGGTTTGAAAGGATTCACCCGGTTTCAGTTTTTGACTGGTGATCTGTTCCTCTCCGCTTCCGGATTGAAGGGAGATGGTTATCTTCGTATTCATATCCGATAGATTTTTGACAGATAGTGAGTGTTCAATGGAGCAGTTGCTTCCATACTGCACGTCTGAGGATTGAATGTGCAGCAAGTCTTCCGTTGTTGCATTCTGGATGGTTCCGGATGCACTCGTTCCTGATGTGAACCATGCATAAGTGACTGGTATGGAAGTTGAAATGAAATAGATGGAGGAAAGGATAAGGAAGGTGCAGATCATGATAAGGGTGCCATTCCCTTTAAATCCATTATGTAGCGATTTCATTCAATTCTCCTTTCAATAAAGATAGGCAGCCTGAGAGCGACTGCCCCATCTTTCCGTCATTATTTCTTATTTTCGAATTTAGCACCCTGGTCAGTCTGCTTTGCCTGAACCATTAGATTCCCGCTATATTTTGCACCTTGATACTCGTTCCCTGCACTTTGATCAAGTTTCACATCGAATGCCATTGTGATGTATTGATCCTCTTCCAATGTGAAGAACTCGTCTTTACCGAATTTAAATGTCTTGTCTCCCTCTGAAGAAGATTTGGCAAGTGCCGACATGGCCTGTACTTCTTCTACCGTCGCTTCACCAGTAACGACCTCTACCCCTTTTGGTAATGCGGCCACTGCCGATTTTGCCATGCTCATTTGCGGATTATGATTTCCATTGAAGAATCCTTTTTCCCATTCCATTCTCCAGTCATTGATTTCGTCCATATCCGGTTTTGCTTTATATTTAAAAGCCATATAGTAAATCTTGTACGGATCTGCCGAAGCTTTATCCACGGAACCAGTATACGTTAGTTTCAAGTTTTGTTTTAGATCTCCTGTATTCTCAAGTGTAATGAGATCACCATAGACCACTTGTGATGGAGCAAACTTTGCACCTGTGAATAAAGGGGTCGTAATGGTTTCCCCGTTATTGACGGATAGATTTCCTGTATCGATGGTTCCCGTTGCCGATGTACTGGATGTGAACCAAGAATATGTACCATATCCTGCACTTACCACTAAAGCCCCTGCCAATGATGTTGCCAATAATGCTTTTTTAACTGATTTCATAAAATAATTTCCTCCTCGAATGTTGTTTCCTATATTTTTCTTTCATTGAAACCGGATACGATTAAACCTTGGTTGAAGCTGTTTCTTCCTTTCGGTTGAAATATCTGTTCGTGCGATCGAATACTTCTATCAAAATAAATAGAAGGAATGGCAGCAGAACAAATAGGGAAAATCCAAGCTTGCTGGAAATGAATTTCGCAACATGTCCTGCATTTGGCAGGATGACGGACACTTTTCCTATCAAGCTATCAGGTTTCACTTTCCAGCTGTCTTCCACATTATTATTGTCTCCTTTTGTCATGATCCCCTCAGGAGTAACCTTTACCACCCGGTGAGTGACAACCTTTTGATCGTCAGTCCGGAACGTGATGATTTCCTTTTCTTTCACTTCCCCTGTACCTTCCTTCACAAAGATCATGTCCCCTGCACTGATCTTGGGTTCCATACTGTTTGTGAGGACCGTTAACGGCTTGTATCCAAAAAAAGATGGGATCTTATTGGGATTCTGTTGTGCCTGATAGGTGACGAATAAGAGAAAGACTATGCAGGATAGAACGGATATCGACAGGAGATAGGTGAACACTTTTACCATTTTTCTTTTCAATTCATCACATCCTCCTATTGAAGTTATCGCCTGTAATCACAAATTTACTAGACTTGGATAAAAGTGTCAACGTTATAACGAACAAAAACGTTCGTTAAAATACGACAAATTATTCTAGGTTATCTTCCCTGCTTTGGTATGGTGGAAAGCAAGTTGTGATAAGGTTTGAAGGATCTAATCGAAGAAGAATGGCGAACCGCTCCTTAGAAAAACTCCCTCCAATATGTCGTATTTTGATGAGCGACTCTTCTAGAATTGTGAATTTTAATAGAATAATATGGGAATGTACCAAAAAAACATTTAGGGGGTTACGTATGAACAAGTTATTCAAAACAGGCATCACCTCAGTTGTGATGGCAGGGACTTTATTGGCTGGGATTCCAGCAAGTTCATCTGTGTCGGCAAGTGTGGTGACAGAAGGCAAAGTAAAAGAATCAGATTCACATTTCATCGGGACGTTGGATGCTGCCTTGATTAATGATGAAAGATTGCTTGCCTCATTGATCAAACAGGGAAAGATTTCATCCAAGGCTTCCGATGCCTCCAAACAAAAAGCGTTGGAAAAGTATATTGAATTAAAAGGGAAGAAAGTAGAAGACAACAGTGGAAAGGATCCAATCGCTCCTAAGGTGAAAGCAGCTGAATCCGAAAAGCATCAGAATTTCAAAGAAGCCAGTAAAAAAAGCAGCGGCAAGCTACAAGGAAGTACAAAACACCCTGAGCCCGTGAAGGAATCCCCATCACCGGGAGTGGCTAAAAAAGGGAAGTTGCTTACTTTAATGGTAGAATACTCAGATTTCGCTCATAACAATATCAAACCAAGCGAAACCGATAACTACTATGCTGATTACAATACAGAGCACTTCGAAGAAATGATCTTTGGAGAGGACGGAGTAACGGGTCCTAATGGTGAGAATTTCGTTTCTCAGAAGCAATACTATGAAGAACAATCAGGCGGGACTTATACCATTGAAGGAAATGCATTCGGATGGCTGAAGGTTCCTGGTACAGCAAAATTTTACGGAGCTGACAGATCATCAGGAGGCCATGACAATGTGACTCCTGGCGGTTCGAAGAAATTAGTGGCAGATACTTATGCTGCAGCACTTGCGGCAGGAATTCCCCTTGAAGATTATGACTTAGAAGATCCACATGATCTAGATGGAGATGGAAACTACTGGGAGCCGGATGGATTAGTTGACCACTTGCAAATCATCCACTCAGGTATGGGACAGGAAGCTGGAGGCGGTTCATTATTTGATGATGCCATCTGGTCTCACCGTTCTGCTGCCCTTGTTGACCCTGATGGACTTGGTAAAGGTAAACCGGGATTCTATGATTACACGATGATGCCGGAAGATGGCGCCACTGGTGTATTCGCTCATGAATATGGTCATGACCTGGGATTACCGGATGAATATGACACGATCTACTCAGGTGCCGGAGATGCGGTTGAATACTGGTCGATCATGTCTGCAGGCTCTTGGGCAGGTAAGGTTCCGGGTGCTGAACCGACTGGTTTCTCCCCGTGGGCTAAAGCTTACTTACAATCGACACTTGGCGGAAATTGGACCAAGCCGACCGTTGTCGACTTTGAAGATTTAAAGAAAAAAGGGACGAGCTTCCTTCTGGATCAGGCCAATTCCCCTAACGGACAAAATCATCAGGCGATTCAAGTAAATCTTCCAGAGAAGAAAACGGCTGTGAATACTCCGGCTTCCGGAAGCTATGAGTATTGGGGCGGTCAAGCCGATGAAATGGATTCGAATATGGTGACGGATATTGATTTAACAGGAAAATCCTCTGCCAAGCTTACATTTGATGCATGGTATGATATCGAAGAACAGTGGGATTTCGGATTCGTCCAAGTTTCGACAGATAACGGAGAAACATGGACATCATTAGGGAATGAAAACACCCGAAGTGATGTGGTTCCTGAAGGATATCCGACAATTCTCAATTCAATGCCAGGATTCACAGGGGTTTCAGATGGTTGGGAAGCCCAAACATTTGATTTAAATCAATATGCCGGCCAAGAAATCAAGTTGCGATTACGTTATGCTTCTGATTGGGGCACAACTCAAACCGGTTTCTTTGCGGATAATATCAAAGTGGTTGCCGACGGTGCAACTGTATTCAGTGATGGCGCTGAAGCAACAAGCTCTCCATTCACTTTCAATGGATTCGAACGCTTCGATGGAAACAAATATATAGATCACTATTATTTATTGGAATGGCGGAACCATCAAGGTGTGGACGAAGGTCTTGCCCACATCGCACGCGGTAACTCACTGATGAGCTATGATGGCGGTCTGGTCGTCTGGTACGTGGATGATACGTTCACTGATAACTGGACAGGTATCCACCCTGGTGACGGGTTCCTTGGGGTTGTGGATGCCCATGATGACACGAATTTAGTGTGGAATACTGGAGTAGCCGCGACGAGCCGATACCATGTAGCCGACGCAGCCTTCAACTTCATGCCAACTTCAGGATTGAACTTGGTGTATCCTGATCAAACTCTGACTCTTCCAAGTCAGCGTGGAGTACCGTTGTTTAATGATATGAAAGATTATAATAACTCCTATCTGCCGGATGCCGGTCGTAATATCAGCCATTACGGATTGAAAGTACTGGTAAATGACCAGGCAAAAGATAAATCGGTCGGTTCGATCATTTTATCGAAGTAGAATAGTAGAATGCAAGAGATTAATGCCTGAACAAGGGTCGTTCTCACTCCCTTGTCCAGGCATTTTTTTTGCACGATTCTCTTCTCCACCACAAAAAAACAGCCCTCCACCAGGGAGGACTGTTTTCTCAACAACAAATTAACAATACACATATCTCTCTAAACTATCGTACTTCTACCCAGCCGTTCTTGATCGCAGTCACCACTGCCTGAGTACGGTCGTTCACGTTCATTTTTTGAAGGATATTACTTACGTGATTTTTAACCGTCTTTTCACTGATGTATAAGCCTTCACCGATACCGCGGTTACTCTTTCCGTCAGCAAGCATTTGCAGCACTTCACACTCGCGGCGTGTTAATAGGTGAAGCGGGCGGCGAACTTCGGATTGCTGGAATCCGCCTGTGTTTTGGGCGTTTGCCAGGCGCTTGTATTCTGCAACCAGGTTGTGCGTCACTTTAGGATGTACGTATGAACCGCCTTCAGCGACGATTTTCACAGCGTCGACAAGCGCGTCTGAGTCCATCTCTTTTAACAGATACCCCAGTGCACCTGTTTTCAGCGCATGGTTCACGTAGTTCTCGTCATCGTGAATGGATAGGATGATTACTTTTGTATCCGGGTATTTGTCCATTAATTCACGCGTTGCTTCCACTCCGTTTATTTCCGGCATGTTAATATCCATGAGGACAACGTCGGGTTCATGTGTTTCAACCAGGTTCATTGCTTCTGAACCGTCATCACCTTCTGCTACTACGTTGAAAGAAGGTTCGAATTCGAGGATTCGTTTAACCCCTTCTCTGAAAAGCTGATGATCGTCAATGATTACAATATTTGTTGCCATGTCTTTCGCCTCCCTAAACCTTGGAAAATTTACGTATTAAGCGGAACCTGGATCAATATGACCGTTCCTGTTCCTACTTTTGAGTCAATCGTGATGTCTCCTTCTAGAAGGTCGACACGCTCTTTCATCCCCATGATGCCAAAGGATCCCGTTTTTTCTTTTTCTTTATCGAATCCTTTACCGTCGTCTTTAACGACAACTGTTATTTGGTCTTTCTTTACTTCTACTTTAACTTGAATATGTGTGGCTTCTGCGTGCTTAAGGGCATTCTGAACACTTTCTTGTACTAACCGGAACAGAGCGACTTCGAATTTGGAAGGAAGTCTGAGATCGAGCCCCATATTCACAAACTGAATGGAGGTCTGCTGGTTATACTCTTCGATTGTACTCAAGTATTTTTTGAGGGTCGGTATCAACCCAAGGTCATCGAGCGCCATAGGTCTGAGATCATAGATAATGCGGCGGACCTCATAAAGGGCTGAGCGGACCATCCGTTTGAGATCGCGGATTTCCCTGATGGCGTCGTCTGCGCTCTTTTCCTTGAACACCCGCTCGATTAGATCCGAACGAATCATTACATTCGCCATCATTTGTGCAGGGCCGTCATGAATTTCACGGGACAGGCGTTTCCGCTCGTCCTCCTGTGCCTCGATGATCCTGAGACCGAAATCCTGGCGCTGCTTCGCGTCTTCTAACGCCTCATTCACTTGCCTTAAGTCACTATTTAAGTAATTCAGAACAACCGATATCTGTGAGCAAAGGTTCTCCGCCCGTTCAATCGTGTCCCCGAGTGCTTGTAAGCGTCTTTCGAGTTCATCCCGGCGATTCCGAAGTTGTTTTTCCTGCTGTCTGTTCATGGAGAGCTTCATCTGCAGGTCATGAGCTTTCTCGTACGCTTCTCTTACCTGGTCCTCTGAATAGGTTTGGAAATGCTTGCTGACTTCAGAAAGTCTAAGCCTGGCAAACTTCGATTTCTGTTGGAGATTATCCCCTTCATCAATCACCTTCAGGACCATTTCTTTCACTTCCAGTAATTCTCTCAATAAATCTTCATAATCAGTTCGACATTGCTCGCCAATCTGAAAGATTTCATCCTTACTTTCGTCAACCGTATCGACCATCTTTTTCAGGATGCTATCTAACATCTTGGTGTCTATTTTTTTAAGTGACACGGTACACCCCTCTTTTGTTCCACGATAGTCGTCCACCTAGAAAAGCTTTATGAAAACTATCCTTACATAATAATAATCGGTTTAATAAGCTCAGGACACATTGGTTTCTTCATGTCCATAGACCTACTATTTATCTATAATAGATAGTACCTATTATCAATTCAATGGAAAGTCACTAAACTCCTTTATTCATCTAGGCATATTCCTATGTAATACTTCTACCAAGGGATTATTCGCTCCAGGAACAATAGAGAATGAATGGGAATTATATAGACCATTCGGCTTTCCCCAGAGAGCGTTGGAACAACGAAGTATTACTATCAGCGTCCATTATACCATGTCACATATTGTCGGAGATTAAAGTTTGATTACATTGTATTACCATTATTTCATGTAGAGCCAGTTTTTGCCTGACAATATGCCCTTTTTCTTTCTCAAATTGTGCATTCTTCACCATTTTTATATATAGTAGAAGGAGGAAATATGCGCGTACTTTGTCGTAAGTTGGGACAATGGGGAAAGGAGAAATGAGGTTGCTACATCACTATAATACTGTAAAAGGTTATGGAGAACATGAAATCACTATAGAACGCTCCCGATTCATCACGTATGTGAGTCGGGTGGAGACCGAGGAAGAAGCTCAGGAATTCATCACGTCGATCAAAAAGAAACATCATGATGCCAATCATAACTGCTCTGCTTATATGATCGGTGAGCAGAATATGATCCAGAAAGCGAATGATGACGGAGAACCGAGTGGAACAGCCGGAGTCCCTATGCTTGAAGTGTTAAAGAAACGGGATTTGAAAGACACCGTCGTTGTAGTGACACGTTATTTCGGCGGAATTAAGCTTGGTGCAGGCGGGTTGATCCGTGCATACGGACGGGTTGTCTCGGAAGGACTTAACGCCACTGGTATCATTGAGAGACGCCTGATGAGGGTGATGCAGACGAAAATCGATTATACGTGGTTGGGTAAGGTTGAGAATGAAGTGAGATCGTCTCAGTATCAGTTGAAAGAAATCAACTATCTGGATATGGTTGAAGTAGCCGTCTATGTAGAGGAAGCCCTGAAGGAGCAATTTGTCGAGTGGATGACAGAATTGACAAACGGACAGGGAGACGTTCAAGAAGCCGGGACAGAGTACTTAGAGAGCGGTCTGTAGACATATACTAAAGGAACAATGTATACATATTCAAAATATGTTCCTTTTGTAATGAAAATTTCATTTTACGGTTTCAGGGATAACATAGTACAATAGAAATTGGTATAATTCGTCGAAAATTGTTATTAGTTGTACTACTTGAAGAAGGAGTTTTCTATAAATGTCGATTGAACGAAGTCATGTTAATATGATTAAGAAAAAGAAGCGCAGGAGAAGGATTGTGTTCTTCCTCATCATCCCCCTCCTCATCGTTACGTTCTCAGTTGCCGGTTATGGAGCCATGTTGTATAAGAAAGCGGAAACCGCCTTTAACGGTTCGTTTAAAGATATCCAAGGCAGAGAAAAATCACAACTTCGTACCGAGAAGGTCGATCCTAAAATCGATAATGTGTCGATTCTCTTTATAGGGGTCGATGAAAGTGATACCCGTAACTTTGGTTCCGCCACAAGATCTGATGCCCTTATGCTCGCCACCCTGAATGAAAAGGAAAAATCCGTTAAGCTTGTCAGTATCCCCAGGGACTCTTATGTTTACTTACCTGAAGTGGGCTACAAAACAAAGATCAACCACGCTCACGCATATGGAGGACCGAAAGCTTCCATTGAAGCCGTCGAAACCATGTTTAACATCCCTGTCGATTATTATGTGAAGATGAACTTCCATGCCTTTATTGATGTAGTGGATGCCCTTGACGGAATAAATGTTGAAGTTCCTTATGAGATGTACGAACAAAATTCGAAGGATACAGCAAATGCGGTCCACTTACTTCCCGGCATGCAGAGTCTTGATGGTGAAGAAGCGCTGGCTCTTGCCAGAACCAGAAAGAAAGATAATGATATTGAACGTGGAAAACGACAGCAGGAAATCCTGAAAGGGGTTATGCAGAAAGCCATATCGGCAAATGCCCTGACAAAATATGATGACATCATTCAAGCCATCGGAGACAATATGGAAACCAACATGACCTTCGACGAGATGAAAGCCTTATCCAGTTATGGTTTAAAGAAGAAATTGGACATGAACACCCTCTCTCTTGAAGGAGAAGATACGTACATCGAGAATGTTTACTATTGGTTACTGGACGAAACAAGCCTGGCCAATACGAGTATCGAATTACAGGATCATCTTGAAATCGATCCCACCACGGCTGGTGAGAGTGATTACTCTGAACAAAGTGTAGAGGATTCTGACTCATATGAATAAAAACGAAAGGCTGCAGAGGACCTGCAGTCTTTTGCTTTGCCATGAAAGAAAAGAGAAGGGAACCGACCGGATCCCTTCTCTTTTCTTGTTTTCATTTCCTTGTTGCCCTTGCTTTTACAAATTTAATCAACGGTTGATAATTTGAATTCACAAGACCGATACTTTCAATGAACCATTCAATTGCGATGAGCAGGATGGCCACTACAATCATGGCCCCCCATACAGTCGACATGGAAAAGATGATGGCTGCCATGCTGAACATTGCTGCGATTGCATAAATGATGATGACGGTTTGTTTATGGGTGAACCCTATTCGCAGCAAGCAGTGAT
Organism: Rossellomorea arthrocnemi; assembly: GCF_904424705.1. Taxonomy (GTDB): domain Bacteria; phylum Bacillota; class Bacilli; order Bacillales; family Bacillaceae_B; genus Rossellomorea; species Rossellomorea arthrocnemi. The sequence continues at coordinate 78,789 of NZ_CAJGBF010000005.1, forward strand.
GCAAATGCGATTTATCCGGTGCATGCAGCGGACTTTTGTTGACAATCCTTCTGATGATTGCAAAGAAGGTATCTGAAATGGGTACCCCCAGGATGATCAATGGAATGATTAAAGAAATCATCGTAACATTCTTAAACCCAAGCATGGAGAGCACGGCTATCATGTAGCCAAGGAACAAGGCTCCCGTATCACCCATGAAGATCTTGGCTGGATGAAAGTTGAAATAGAGAAATCCAATCGTGCTCACTATGAGGATCAAGGCGATGGACATCACGAAGACGTCACCTTTAAGCATGGCCATGAAACCGATTGTGGCAAGGCCGATCGTCGAAACTCCTGCTGCCAGGCCGTCTAATCCATCGATGAGGTTGATGGCGTTTGTGATTCCTACAATCCAGAGGATCGTGATTGGGATACTGAGGGGACCAAACTCAAGTTCTCCACCAAATGGAAGGTTGATGAATTCGATCTGTACGCCGCCAAGTACTACTGTAACGGCCGCTATCAGCTGCCCCAATAATTTCAGGCGGGCTGATAATTCAAATATATCATCGGCCATCCCGGTTAACAGGATAATGGCGCTTCCCAGGATGATGGCTCCCGCATAAGGGTCTTCAGGTCGTAAAATGACGAATCCTGCAATGAACCCTATATAAATGGCGAGTCCTCCCATTCGAGGCATAATCTTCTGATGCACCTTCCGAACGTTGGGCTGATCGGTGGCACCTACTTTATAGGCAAGTTTCTTTACTAACGGGGTTATCCCCAGAGTTAACAAAAAACATATGATTAAGGTTAGAATTAACATCATTGTCACACCTCTTGTAGTTAATCTACCCGGTAACTTTACTTGCGAAACAGGTAATTAATACATACTCAATTTAGTTTCCTAGCTTCAAGTATACATTATAAACGTTATTGGCGAATTGCTCTACCGAAAATTGTCTTTTACTGTACTTTTTTATCTTTTCGCCCATAAAAGTGAGTGTTCCCTGTGCTTTTTTCCTCATAGCTGACTCGAGGTTATTCGTCAATTTACCGCTATCCTCTATGGGTATGATCCAGCCGTAGTTCTCATCGGGAATGAGTTGATCCACCCCGCCCACATCCGTTGTCATGATGGGGATACCGGCCCTTGCCGCTTCAAGTAGAACCAGGGGGAAACTCTCACTGTAGGAGGTCAGGATCACCACGTCTGCCACGGGATAAATCCTTTCTACATCATTTCGGTGTCCCAGAAATTCCACATGGCCGAAAATCCCATGTTCTGCTGAATATTCCGTAAGGGCTTCTCGTTCTGAACCATCCCCGACCAGCAGGAGTTTCACGTTAGGACGATCCACCACTAAGTTGCTTACGGCTTTCAACGCAACTTTATGACCTTTGACTGCTTCCAGTCTTGCGACCATAAGGATGATGAAATCATCTTTCTTCACCCCTAATTCTTCCCTCGAAAACGGCTCTGGCAACTCCTTGTCGAAATCGATCCCATTTAATATCGTCGTTATTTTGGTCTCATCAATATGGTGATCCAACAAGATTTGCTTGAACCGCTCCGAGATGGCAAGATGATGATCCGCTTTCTTCAAAGCGTTAAGATTCAAGAAAGTATATAGTTTACCCTTCCATCCTCTTCCCATAAAGTCATCTCTGGGATCACTATGTACTGTTGTCATCCACATAACATCTACTAACGATTTGATTAACGCACCATAGCAGTTCGCTCTTGCCCCGTGGGTATGGATGATGTCGATGTCTTTTTGTCGGATGAAGCGGATAACCTTTTTCAAGATCGATAGATCAAACCTGGAATCCTGCTGAAACAACACAGTCTGGATGTCGAGGTCTTGAGCACGATCTAACATTTCACCTTTTTCAAATACACCTAAATAAAATTCCTCTCTGTTCAACTCATTTAGTAAAGATAGGATATGATACATGCCGCCTCCACTTTCGTTTCCGGCATTCAGATGTAATATCTTCATGAATCAAGTCCCCCTCTCTATCCTAAATAAGGTTATCCTTTAGATTTTATTACTTGGATGATGAATTGTGGCAGGACCACCATCCGTCTCCATCTTGAAGGCTGCTGAAGGAGACGGTAGAACCACTCCAAATGGATTCTCTGCCAGATGACAGGAGCCCTCTTTACGTGCCCGGCAAGTACATCGATACTGCCCCCGACCCCGATAAAGACACCTTTTTGAACACGTGGCATATTCTCTTTGATCCATTTCTCCTGTCTTGGAAACCCTAGAGCGACAAGAATGAGATCGGGCTGTTTCTCCTCGATATCCTGTATGACTGTTTCATCATGATCATCGAAGTATCCATGGTGATATCCTGCCAATAGAAGGTTTGGATATTTTTCCTTCACATTTCCAATGGCTTTATCCAATACTTCCGGTTTCGCACCGACAATGTATACCCGAAGCCGGTGTTCATTGGATACAGCCAGAAGTTCTTCCATCAATTCAAACCCCGGCACCCTCTCGATAAGGGGCTGTTTTTTGAGTCTGGATGCAATGACCACCCCAATACCGTCGGGAACAATATAATCTGCTTTACTTAATGTATAAAGATAATCTGTATCTGTACGGGCCCGCATGACGATTTCCGGATTGGCCGTCACGATGAAAGCCTTTTTTTCCTCTTTCAAATATTGATTGTAAAGGTCATGTACGATATCATCCTTTGTTTTATTCACGAAAGGAATATTTAATATATCGATGGATTCTTTTTGCATAGCCGTCTACCTCTCCTACTATTTCTCTATGTTCATTCTATCTTAGGTGAACCCTTTCTGAAATAGTATTTCTGTTAAGAATGATTACAGTAAAATGACAATTATAAATCAATATTTCCGAATAAAAGGAATTTCCGTTCCGCATCTATAATAAAATAAAAATGATCCCCTTTTTTCATTGTCATCGAATTATTATGATTTCTTCATGAATCTTTACAAAAAATTAAATAAAACTATAAATTCATTTATTAAGCTAATACTAGAAGTAACCTTTAAATACGTGACTCAGATTGAAAGGTGGAATTGATTTGTTTAAAGAGAATAAGCTTCTTATGATTCTCATCGGCATCAGTATTCTATTGCCCTTGATCTTCACTCATTTGGCAGTGTCCGTTATTTCAATCGCTGTGACACTGTTCCTGGTCTTGAAGGATAAAAAGAGTGGATTACTGCTATTATTTGTATACTTCCCCATCAGGCCATTTCTAATAGAAATGAACGGCGGTTTTAAACTTTTAGGTGACGCGCTCATCCTTTTCCTATTTGCTCTGACCATCATTGACTACATAAAGTATAAGAAACCCATACCCCGGATTACAAACTATCTTGTGACGATCGGGATTATATTATTCTGTGTCATAGGGTCGATATCGGCGTTTGCCACCGGGGTGGAACTGAAAGCGGTCATTTTTCAAAACAGGGCGTTTTTAATTACATTCTTGATGATTTTCATCGTCGGGGAAACCACATTTACGCGCCGGGACATCAGGCGTTTTGCCGGAATCACCATCATCATGGGTTCCCTTCTTTCCGTCCATGGGTTGATTGAATTCATTACGTCGAGAACGTGGTTCGTACCTGAAGCATGGGAGAATTGGAACTTATCATCCGTCAATGAGATGAGAGTATACGGACTGACGGCGAATCCGAATGTATTGGGTACCTATCTATCCATTTGTCTCTTTACCACCCTATATGCTTATCATTCATTCCGGAAGTATAAATGGGTACTCCTCCCCGCCGCTGTCCTCATGCTCGGCGTCCTTTGCCTGACCTATTCAAGGGGATCCATATTAGCATTTGGAATTGCGTTCATCCTTTATATTCTATTGACGAGGGATTGGAAAATGATAAAAATGTTTGTCGTGTCGGTCGTGGTTGGTCTCTGCATCATCTATTATCCAGCCAATGCCGCCAAGACATTTGTATCACAGGGGAACCCGGATCATCAAAGCCCCTCATCTCAAGTAGATGAACAAGAAAATGAAAACGAGCAGGAACAGCATGATAAAAACCAAAGTCAATCATCCACTTTCTCAAATCGATTCAAGGAAATCTTCTCGGATGACATCATTCAAAAAAGTACGGAATGGGGCAGATTATATGTTGTATTCAAGGGAATAGACATTTATATGGAACATCCGGTCATCGGAACAGGCTTCGGAACCTTTGGTGATTCTGCCACATTAAGTTATGGGTCCCCCATAACGGATGAGTACGGGTTACCTGAAGAGATGTACTCTGACAATCAATACATACAATTCCTTGTTGAAACCGGTACACTCGGTACATTATTCGTCCTTTTCTTCATCATCGGACTGTTCGTTTTGCTTTGGAAAAGACGCGGGCAAACCCTTTCGCCGGTCCTGTTTTCTCTGATCGTGGCGGCACTGCTGATGGCATTATTCTATAACGTATTGGAAGAAAAGATTCTGACACTCTACTTTTACTCGATTTTGGGTTACTTTCTATATAAGGGAAGGAATCCTTTAGAGGATGAAAAACCAAGATGATCATAAATGAGGAATTCAATGAAATTACCAACATTCGTTAAAGCAATCGGATTGGTCACGCTCATATCCGGGTTGGGGAAAATCCTCGGATTCGCAAGGGAGAGCATCATCGCCGCGTACTTTGGTACATCGGAAGTCGCGGATGTCTTCTTTGTCTCAAGTCTCGTTCCCACCCTATTGTTTACGGCGATAGGAACAGCGATTCAAGCAGGGACGATCCCCCTTTTCATGGAGGAGCGCAGCAAGAATGAACAGGATGCCAAAAAGCTCATGAGTTTATTGGGGACCTTCTTTCTGATTGTTTCTCTTCTCTTTATCGGAGTGACGATGATGTTCACCCAACCATTGATTGAAATCATGGCCCCGGGATTCACGGCGGAACAAGTCGCCCTTGCTGTTAAAATTACAAGGATCATGATACCGAGTATGATTTTCCTGACCTTAACATCCATCTCTACAGGAATACTCAATGCAAATAAACAGTTTGTATTACCCGCTTTTTCAGCCACGATTCAAAACGTGGTCATTATTCTTGCTACCATTCTTTTGGCCCATACATACGGGGTATACGGCTTGTCTATCGGGGTGTTAATCGGGGCGGCAGGGCAGTTCTTCATTCAATACCCCTCGTTTAAAAAGGCTGAGATCGGATGTAACTTCCGGTTTCGGGAACATAAAGAAAAAATCCTTCAGATCTTGATCCTTTTCTATCCGATCATCATCGCTGCCATCAGCGTTCAATTAAACAGTCTGGTGGACCGCATGGTATCAACAGGTCTTGAGACGGGGAGTGTATCAGCCCTGAACTATGGAAACCGGTTATTATGGCTTCCACTGAGTGTCATCCTGACCCCCCTGATTACCGTACTATATCCTTCCTTAGTGGAAGGAGTACTGGAAAGCTACAAGAAATTCTTTGCCATCATTCAAAAGGGGACATCACTCATCCTGTTCGCGAGTATCCCATTCACTATTCTGATGGTGTTAATCGGTGATAATCTGATCGAAATTGCCTTTCAACGGGGCAGCTTTAACAAGGCAGCCACGGACATTACCAATCAGGCTTTGTTCTACTATGCGTTAGGATTAGTGTTCTTTGCCCTGCGGGACTTCCTTATGAACGGATTCTATGCGCTGAAGAGAACGAAGATTGCCATGTATTCGTGTCTTGGAGCCGTGCTGGTGAATATCGTCCTTAGCATTACCCTATCCAAATTCATGGCGGTGAGCGGAATAGCGCTGGCATCCAGCATCTCGATGCTGATGCAGTGCCTCGTCCTCTTCCTTTACCTTTTGAAGAATGATGAAGATAAGAGTGCCTATTCGAAGCAGTTTATTCAAGAAGCCGGTAAATTAACCCTTGTGACCATAGGAGTCCTCATCCTTGTGGTTCCAGTCTTGAAGGCGATTTCCGGTAATATGAATGTTTTCCTGGAAACATCTGTTGTAACATTCCTGATATTCGCAGGCTACCTTGCTCTCTCCATTGTGTTCAAGGTCAATGCCATTCAGCCATTAGCAAACAAGATTAAAGTGAAAAGGAGCTAGCAAATATGAGAATCTTACTTTCAACCATCTTTGACTATCCACATGAAGGCGGACTTTCCACACACATGACTACTCTGAAAAACGGACTGGAAGCAAGAGGCCATCAAGTAGACGTGTTGTCCTTTACGGAACTGAACCCTATCGTCCGTAAAGCATATGCCCAGGCACCGGGCTTCATCGCAAGTAAATTCAAGCCCGGGTCCGGACAGGTGATGAACGATCAAAACAGGATGAAACTGATTCAGAAGCAGCTCCACCGGCTAAGCCAGGAATATGATGTTGTCAACACACAAGATGTCTATGCCACTCTTGCCGCGGAGAGTTCCGGCATTCCTGTTGTCGAAACCGTTCACGGTTATTATTCCTTCGAAGCGATCAGCAGGGGGGCCATCCAGGAAGGCAGTAAAGAGGATGAACTGATCAGAGAAAGAGAGAGGAAAGCTTACTCCCTGGCGGCTGAAGTCGTCACCGTCGATCAGAGAATCAAAGATTATGTCTATAAAATCTCTCAAAGAGAAGCGACTTCAATCAAGAACTTCATAGATGTGGAAGATTTTGATCCTAAGAAGCTTGATTTATCTGCCATTAAAGATGAATTCCATATTCCTAAAGATAAGAAGATGCTGTTTGTCCCAAGGAGGATGACGGAGAAGAACGGCGTGATCTATCCAACCCTTGCCATGAAAAAGGTATTAACGAAACACCCGGATACCATTTTAGTATACGCAGGGACAGGTGAACAGATGCCGGCCATTAAAAAGGAAGTGGAGAAGCAGGCTCTTCATGAGAATGTCCTTCTCCTCGGCACCGTTCCCCATGAGAAAATGAAATACTTATATGGAGTGGCGGATATCGTCCTTGTTCCAAGCATCCACTCCTATGGCGTAGAGGAAGCCACATCCATTTCAGCATTGGAAGCAATGGGTTCCTCTTCTCCAGTCATTGCCGGTGCTGTAGGAGGACTGAAAGAGATCATTCATGATCATCAGGACGGACTCTTAGTGGAAGAACGAAATACAGAAGCATTATCTGATGCCATCATTGAAATACTCGACTCCCCTGAATTTGGTGAAAAGCTTTCACACAACGCTCGTCGAAAAATAGAAGAGGAATACTCCCATCTTTCTGCAGCCCAAAGGTATGAACACATTTATGAGAAAGCGGCCAAAGGAATGAAAACAGGCAGATAAAGAAGGAAAAGACCGTGAATCCAAAGGAGGATCCACGGTCTTCTTCTATTCGTTTAACCTGTTTTCAAGGAGGACGACAAGATCTTCCATTTCATGGGTTTTGTTACGTTGCATCAATCGATCCACCGCTTCCTTCGCCTGCACTCCGTTAAAGAGAAGGTCATACAATGCATCGGCAATCGGCATGCTCACTTCTAATTTCTCCGCCAGCTGCTTAGCTGCTTTCGTTGTTCGTACCCCTTCGACGACCATTCCCATATTATCAAGCACTTCTTCTAATTTCATTCCCTTTCCAAGCATATTCCCTGCTCTCCAGTTTCGGGAATGAACACTTGTGCATGTCACAATCAGGTCACCGATCCCCGACAATCCTGAAAACGTGAGGGGATTCGCCCCCATCTTCGAACCAAGTCTGGAAATCTCGATGAGCCCCCTTGTCACCAAGGCCGCTTTCGCATTATCTCCATAACCCAAACCATCAGCCACTCCGGCTGCCAGAGCGATGATATTCTTAAGGGCTCCACCTATTTCAACTCCGACAATATCCGTATTGGTATACACTCTGAAATAGTGGTTCGTAAACATGTTTTGGACCATGACGGACGCATCCGGATTCTTTGAAGCCGCTACGACTGTTGTCGGTTGGCGCAAGCTCACTTCTTCTGCGTGACTCGGTCCAGATAACACCACAATATCCCTCAGATTCACAGGCTCCATCGAATCCTCTATGATTTCCGAAATCCTTAACAGTGATTCGGGCTCGATTCCCTTACTTACATGAACAATCGTCAGGGCCCGTTCCTGCACTTCCTGGATTTGAGCAAGAACCTCCCGCATAGCCTTGGTAGGAACTGCGAGAATAATGGTATCCGCACCTTCCAATGATTCTTTCAAATCGAGATATCCCACTATATTCTCTGGAAGCTTAACATTTTTTATGTATTTTTCATTTCTATGGTATTGATTGATTTCAGCAATGGTTTCTCTGCTTCTTCCCCAAATCTTCACGTCTAAGCCATTGTCAGCCAGTACCATGGCCAGGGCCGTCCCCCAGCTTCCTGTGCCTATTACTGTGATTGGTTGTTGGTTCATGATTGTACACCGCCTAATATTCTGATATTGATTGAAATAAATCGTTTAATCTAAAAAATATTTTGACTCATTATATCATAAAACATATCCCCTCTACCTATACCCATTTAGATAAGGAATAGACCTTCAGGACGAATAATACTTTTGTCACAATCATACACTACACTTTACAACATATTTATTATAAAGCAGGTGTGAATTGGAATGAACGTGACTAAATGGCGATCTCTTTTTACTCAATACCTAAACGAACTCATTTTTATATGGTTATTTTTCAAAATGGTTCTGTTTCATTATTTCTCCTCTACTCCGATCTCCAGTGGGGCCATTTCTACCTCAATAGGATTCTTGACCATATTTTATGCTCTTTCTTTCTTCCTTAAACAAAAGGGGAGATTGATCTATTCCTTCATCATCAATCTTCTGGTTTCAATCGTCCTTCTATCAAATGCACTTTATTTAGATTATTTCAGTTCTCCCATCACCTTTTCCGTTTTTTATCAAACCAATAACTTATCAGGGCTTGGAGACAGTATCCTTTATTTTCTGAAGCCCCAATACCTATTATTTATTGTAGACCTTGTACTACTGCCTATTCTCTTAATAAGGCCTTATCATTTCACTAGCAAAAAAGTTCGGCTCAAAGCAGCCTTTTCCATTCTGCTTGTCGGAATGGCTTTGGTTATATTGAAACCTTTAAAATTAGTGCTTATTGATCATGCTGATTCACCCATCGTTGCCTACGATTCTAAGGACCTTATGGTTCAATATGGAATTATTGGCCATCATGTGTTAGATGGTTTCTTTCATATAAGGGATTCACAATTTAAACTGTCGTCAGAAAAGCGGTCTCACATTGCCGAACGATTAACTGACATCCATCCAGCTGCCGCTGCAGGGCTGGATAACAAGACCGACCTTGCCGGAATAGGAAAAAATAAAAATCTTATCCTTATTCAAGTGGAATCCTTACAGCAATTTGTCATGAATAAACAAGTGAATGGACAGGAGATTACACCCACCTTGAATAAATTGTTCAAGAATAGTATTTCCTTCCCCCACTTTTATGCCCAAACCATCGGAGGGAATAGTTCAGATGCGGAATTTCTGACTCAAACCTCTTTATTTCCTTTAAAGACAGGGTCAGTATTCTTTCGATACCCAAACAATACCTATCATTCCCTGCCTCATGATTTAAAACAGAACGGGTATACCACTCATGCCGTTCATGCAGATGAGAGGACTTTCTGGAACCGCCATAATATGTACCCTTCACTAGGTTTTGATAGGTTCATTGCGATTGAGGATTTCCCACAAAATGAGATCGTCGGAATGGGGGTAGGGGATAAGACAATGTTCTCGAAGATGGGAGACCGATTACTGGAGGAGAAAAAACCTTTCTATTCTTTTATCGTTACCCTGTCGAATCACATGCCCTATGATCTTCCCGATGATAAGAAAACACTCACTTTGCCAACGGAACTTCAGAACACTCTTTTAGGTGCATACTTTCAAACCGTCCGCTATACAGACGAAGCACTTTCGATATTCATAAACAAACTGGAGAAGAACGGACTGCTGAAAGATTCTATGATCGTTTTATACGGAGATCACAACGGGATTTTTTACAGAGATAAGGGTTTACTGGAGAAATGGCTCAATAAGAAGATTTCATATGAAGAGTGGTACAGGGAGTATGCTACGGTCCCATTTATGATCTATCACCCTTCTATTGATGGCAAAGTCGATGAAACGATCGGGGGGCAAATTGATGTCATGCCGACCCTGCGTTCTGTAATGGGACTAAAAAGCGATCCCCGATATGTGTTAGGTACAAACTTGTTTGCCAAACAAACAGGCGAAGCACTGATTCCCAGTGGTGGATATGTTGAGGAGCCTCTGTATATAACCGGGGATAGTATTGTAAGAGGGCTACCTAAAGCACAGGAAGATCTCTTGAATCTTTCAAACCTCATCATTAAAGGGGATTATTTCAACGCCAACGTTAAAAAGTAATGCGGTGGCGTTTCCCAATAAGCAAACAAAAGGAGCTTTTTTAAAAAAGCTCCTTTGTTTTACTACGATTTTTTTAACTTCCTTTGGATTTTTCTCAATGTAATCTTGGATGGACCTTTTACATCGATGGAGATATTGTCTTGATTCGTCACATATAACTTAGCTGAAGTCTTTGGCCATTTTACCAATTTAGCATCAAATTCATGAATCTGCTGAGATGATAATCGGAAATTATGCCCGTGCACTTCATAATATAAGTCATACACATAATCCGTTTCCATAAAGTGTTTCCACAATAGAGAAAAACCATTATCTTCTGTTTTAAAGTACACTTTTTCTTTTGTCACCCTGTTTTTCACAAAGAATTCCAACGTGCGATTAGGCGGATATTTATTCACAAGGAATTTCATTTGGTTAGAATCCGAGTGAAGTGCTTCTACAATAATATTCTTCCCTAGGAGTGATAGGTTTCCTTTTTTTGTAAAGAACAATTTGTACTGTTCATTCAATTGAATTTTCTTCGAATTGGATTTCCCTGAAAGCATGTTCGATGTTATACGAAACAAATCTACACTGTTATTATTGTTTACAGACAGGTAAATATCATAGACATTTGTATAATCAAAATTGTTCAGGTCGATGGAAACTGAATAACCCCTATCGGTCTCTTCAAACGAAAAAGATTTTGCATCTTCAATATTCAAGCGCGATCGCACAAGCAATTCAATTCCTGTAATGTCAAATGCCTTCGGAAATGACAGACCATCTACATTTACATATCCATCCTTCAGTTCGATTGAATCAATTGCTATAAATTGAGGCAGCATCTTTTTAAGCTGGAATATCTCATCAGGAACATACGTTTTATTATTTTTATACAGTGGAAGTGCCCAGAAGTATTTCCCGTCTTCTTCCACGATCTTCCCTTTTGGTTCTTCTGATAAGAATGAAACCAATTCATTACTTAGGTCATTAAGAATCATATAAATATACACATTCTTTATGACACCTAAATCATTATCATGAATATCATCGATTTGACTAAAGATGGCTTTTACTTCTTTTAGGTATACTTCTTTGAATTGATCACTTTCTGTTACACCCGAAATTGGAAATAAAAGTCGATCTAGATTTCTCTTTAGGAACTCATTCTTAATAAAAGAGTCTCCAAAGTCATTAAAATAATTTAGTTGATATTCATAAGACTCTATTCTGTCTTTAAAATTCTTAATGTCACTGTTTGTTTGAGAAATGGATTTATGAGTAGCGTCTTCTCCTCTTTTTCTCCACAAGTAAACTAAATCAGTAATAATTGAGATGCGTTTGGCATAAAGAAAAGCTTTGTGGACCATTGGCCTATCTGCATAAAGCATTCCAGGCGGCATTAAACAGTCATATTTCAGCAAAAATTCTCTATTAAATATCTTGTTCCAATAAAAAGCATCGTAAAAAATATCTAGGTATTCTTTAACGTTTTGTATATCTCGATTCTCTTTCCAAACTTCTCTTTCTTTTTTATAAAGTATTTCTTTTTGAAGGCCATCAATAATAATGTTTGCTTTTCCTATTACTATGTCAGCAGAAGCTGCTTCTGCCTTAGAGTACATTTTTTCATAAGCATCAAGTGGTACTATATCGTCGGAATCCACAATCGTAACATACTTCCCTTTTGCCATTCTAACACCTTTATTACCGGCAACGGCTCCGCCACTATTCTTTTGATTAACAACGGTTAGATTTGAGTATCTTTCAGCATATTCCTCTAAGATAAAAAGACTGTTATCAGGACTCTCATCATTCACAGCAATGATTTCTATACCATCCAATGTTTGATTGACCAACGAATCTAAACAGTCTCTTAAATATTGTTCTGTATTATAAACTAATACCACAACGCTTAATTTAATATGATCATTCACTATAATCACCTAATTCATATCGAATAATATCACATATTTGACTTACTTCTTTTACATCTAAATTTGCATGCATCGGCAGGCAAAGAATGCGATCACTTACATCAAGTGCGACAGGGGTTTCATTTCCATCGTAATCGTAGCATTCAAATTGACTGCATAAGGGATAAAAATACTTTCTGGCAATTACATTGTATTTAGTCAGCCGGTCGCTTAGAAAGTTTCTTAGCTTATGATCTTTCAATAATATCGGAAAATACGCATAGTTTGGTTTAATATTTTCAGGAAGCTTAAGAAGTTGAACATCATCCAAACCTGTCAGCTCTTCCATATAGCGAGTATAAGCATTTTTCCTCGAGCTGATTTCTTTGTCAACGATTTCAAGATTACACAAACCCATTGCCGATTGGAATTCATTCATCTTGGCATTGGTGCCTATATAATCAACCGTTTCAGGAGATGTAATTCCAAAGTTTTTTAACGCATTCAATATCGGGGAAAGCATTTCATCGGAAAAAGAAAGCATCCCGCCTTCAATCGAATGGAAAACCTTCGTAGCATGGAAGCTGAACATGGAAACATCTCCATAATTCGCAATTCCATTCCCATCCACTTCCACGCCAAAAGCATGCGCAGCATCATAAATAACCTTTAGATTGTGTTTAGTAGCGATTGCTTGAATCGCTTCCAATTCACAAGGATTTCCAAAGACATGAACTGCTACAATAGCTGACGTCTTATCTGTAATTAATTCTTCTATTTTTGTGGGATCAATATTATACGTAACAGGATCAATATCACAAAAAACAGGTTCAAGATTACAGTTTTTTATTGCATGAATCGTTGAAGCAAATGTAAAAGGAGTCGTGATGACCTCCCCTTCCAGCTCTAATGCCTTAAGAGAGATTTCTAGCGCTAAATGTCCATTTGTAAATAGTTCTACATTCGTCGTGCTTAAATAGCTCTTTAAGCGGTTTTTGAATTCTTCGTGAAGAGGTCCATTATTCGTTAACCACTTTCTTTCCCATATATCCTTCACGTAGGCAATATAGCTTGCATAATTGGGTAAAGACGGTTGGGTAACAGTTATTGAATGATCAAAGATAAGCTCTTTTTTCATTTTAATATCTCCAATCAATGAGAGATTCTATCGCATCTAAGTCAAATACAGGAAGTCCATATTCTTTGTGGATCTGTTTTCGTTCAATATACGAATCATCAATGAAAATCGATTTTTTGTCATGTTTGAAATAAGTATGCTTGAGATCATCATGCGTAATGTGGATGATTTCATTAAACATTTCAGCACTAATCTTTAGTTTACTTAACGTTTCCCGAATATCATGTACATGCTTTGTAATCAAAATAAGTTCAATATCTTTTGACAAACATTGGTACATAAACATCATTACATACGGATTTACCTTTTCCCCGTATGTGACTGTATCATCAAAATCAATGTAGACCCTTTCGTATTCTAGATCTAGTTTGAAACGATTAGTAAAGGCTCTGTCCACTTCAATGGCATATTCATTCTCAATGATGTCTACGTCATATCCAAGTCTGTCGTACACCGTGAGAAGAGGGAAGTTAACACCTTTATTTCTGAACAGGTTCATGGTGCCTGCTATTCTAGGGGCTATTTCAAGGAGTTTGAATTTCCCATCCACATCCTCTTTAACTTGAAAGAACCACATCCCCCTGAACTTTAAGGTTTGATTGATTTTCTCAGCAATCTCTTTTACTGCTTCATCTATTTTTAGAGTATGGGAATTAACGCTAATCCCACTTTTTATCCGTTTTCTTTCTCTCATTCCTGAAAACCGAAGCTGGCCGTGACGATCTGTGAAACAATCAATCGTATATTCTTTTCCTGGTAAATATTCTAATATTAAGAGGTCATGATTTTTTTCCAGGTGATACTCTGCCTCTTCTTGGGATTTTGCTAATGCAACACCTTTTGAACCTTGACCTACATCAGGTTTAAGAAATACAGGGTATGACTCTACTTCATCCAGATGACCGTACATATGCGGGTTAAAAGATTCACCATGGAAGAGCTCATACGTTTTCTTCTTGGAACGGCTCACTTCACAAGTATATTGATCGGAGGTTAATACTTCCGCCTTAAGGTCTTGTCTATGTTGGGATAATTTCAGAACTACACTATCGTGTGCCGGAAAAATGAAGTCAATGCTTTCATCCTCGATTACTTTATTGATAGCTTCTATAAAACCGGGTTCATCTATATTCGGGATCCCTTCTACATAATGCTTATAAACATACTTGCCGTGGTCGGCAATACTTGAACCACCAATTAATTTTATGCCTTTTGCATACTTAAGAGCGTTATTTATCTCTAGCCCTATCTCCGACCCACATGGAAATACTAATATACTTTTGTCCAAATGTATTCACCCTTTATGAAAAATAATATCTTAATGCTTAAACACTGTATGAATTACTTTTTTACTTGCATTTCCATCTTCCACGCTGCAAAATCTTTGATAAAATGCTCGATAACGTTCTTGATAAGTTTTTTGAACTTCTTCAATCTTCACGATAGACTCTAAAAGTGCCTGGTCATCCTTTACTATTGGCCCAGGAAGTTCTTCCTCCATGTCTAAGTAAAATCCCCGGATGTTATCTTTATATTTCTCATAGTCATATGCATAAAAGAGAATTGGCTTTAGAGAGTTCGCATAATCAAAGAACACTGAAGAATAATCTGTAATTAATACATCTGCGATCGTGTAAAGCTCTTGGATATCATCATATTTAGAACAATCATATAAAAATGAATTATGCTCTTCTTTGATGACCAAAGAATCTCCCACCAAATGATGCATCCTTAGTACTAAAACATATTCAGTCCCCAGCTGTTCATAAAATTTATCTACGTCAAACTTTAATTTAAATGTATGTTCCCAAGAACCTACCATTTCATCGTCTCTCCAGGTAGGTGCATATAAGATCACTTTTTTATCAGAGGGAATCCCCAGCTTAGCTTTAACGTCCATTTTTGTTTGAGTTAATTCATCTTTATCTCTATAAAAAATATCGTTTGCCGGATAACCATACTCTAATATATCTTTTTCATATTTGAATGCTCTTTCAAATATTTCTGAAGAGTAATTATTGGCAGCAATCAGATAGTCCCAATTTCTTGATTCAATGTAAAAGTTTTCTCTTGCCAAGGTCTCTGGACCCTCAATCTCAATATCGAATCCTAATTTTTTTAGAGGAGTACCGTGCCAAGTTTGCAAGTAAATATTACCTTCTCGCTTTTTATGGACTGGAAAGACAATATTACTTACCCAGTACTTGGCAGAAGCAAGATACCTATAATAGTCCAACGATTCCCTTGTTACAATTATTGGTGAACCGGGAATTATATTAGGATCTATTCCGTTATACGACCAAACAAAGGTAAAGTCTTTGTAGTTCGGATCCTTCAACATTTCCTCATATATATATTTAGGGTTACCTGAATAGTTCTTACCAAAGAAGCTCTCAAAGAAGACCATCTTATGATTTAATGGTTCATTTTCCGATGTATGATTAAAAACTGTTTTCCCTCTTGCAATTTGATATGTTTTTTCAAATTGAGTTGTATTTGTATACCACAACGCCATACTGTTTAAGCCCATTGTGGCATATAGAGTTGTAATAAACTCTTCATTATTAGTAATATTAACCAAATATCTTTCTTCTTCTCTCTCGAATTCCCTATAAGTTTGAAGGTTTATTGGCTTTCGATAAATCACTTGGTTATTAATGTCCCTTAGCTGCAAAAAGCCATCCCATCGAGAATTTACGACCAGGTCCGACTTAAATTTATCAAGATATACAATTCCACTATAATTAAATTCATCTTTTTTATCACTAGCACTAAAATCAAGATTAAATCCGATAAACTTATTATTATCTCTTCTTTTAAAAACCATTTCAGCATTTTCCGGCTTCTTATTATCCAAATCTTCAACTGAACCAGAAATATAAAAATTGTTTCCTATCACTTTGATTTCTTTCACTTCTTGTTTAAACGATGTCTTAGCAGAATGAACTGTAAGGTTGTTTTTGACTGTTTTTATTATTCTGTATTCTCTTTTAGTAGGCTCATCTATAAGATGAGTGAGTTTAATATTTGAATTAAAGGATATACGCTGTTTGATTTTTCTACCAGCTATATTCGTTATGAGATAGAAATCCAACTTGCCATCATCTGTAAGTTCGGAAAGTTCCTGGAGAGTCACTGTACTAGTATTATTTACAATAGAAATATGTATTCTTCTTCCTGACGAACGATCTTTGACCATTAATTCTTTCTTTAATAAAAAGCTTAAATCCTCGAAGGTTAACTCCACAATATGAGTTTCATCGTCAATCGTCATGTTCTTTAAAGTATGTGTTAATGAAATTTTCTTCAAGAGATTTTTCATCTTTGTTTTCATTGTATATTCTCCTTACAATTATGAAAGGTTGATAAATCATTCCTATATGGGGATAAAGGATTTGCAATGGGTAAGATTGCAAATCCTTTCAATCGTTTTAAATTTATTTTTCAGAATACATTTTCGTATAATACTCTTTGTATTCACCAGAAACAATTTTATTTGTCCATTCTCTATTGTCCAAATACCAATCAACCGTCTTAATAATCCCTTCCTCAAAAGGAGTATCAGGAAGCCAGTCTAACTCTCTGGAGATCTTGGTAGGGTCTATTCCATACCTTCTATCATGGCCCTTGCGATCTTTTACAAATGTAATGAGATCTTCTGAAATAGAAGAATCTACTTTTTCACTCAGGTGATTGATAATGGTTTTAATAATATCAATATTTGTTCTTTCATTATGTCCACCAATGTTATAAACCTCACCAAGGACCCCATCATTAATGACCATATCAATCGCTTTACAATGATCTTCTACATAAAGCCAATCCCTGATATTCATTCCATCACCATACACCGGGATGCTTTCCTTCTTTAAGCAGTTGTTGATTACCAGTGGAATCAACTTTTCCGGGAATTGATAAGGACCATAATTATTTGAGCACCTAGTGATGTTAACAGGCATTTTGTATGTATCACTATATGCTTTCACCATTAAATCTCCAGATGCTTTACTGGATGAATAAGGGCTGTGAGGGTCGAGTGGGGTGGTTTCTGTGAAATATCCTGTTTCCCCCAATGAACCGTATACTTCATCAGTTGAAATTTGAACATATTTCTTCCCTGACTTGTATTGATCATCTTCCATTTCCCAGTGTTTCTTGGCTACATTAAGCAGGTTCAGAGTACCGTTAACATTTGTTTCTACAAAAATGGAAGGATTCTCTATGCTCCGGTCGACATGTGATTCTGCAGCGAAATTAACAACGTAATCAATGTCATGTTTTTCAAAGATTTGATTGATTGCTTTTTCATCCCGAATATCCGCTTGAATGAACTCGTAATTTTGGTTTTGTTCTACACTAACCAAATTTTCCAAGTTCCCTGCATAGGTAAGGGAATCCACATTAATGATTTTTATATCAGAGTATTTATCAAGCATGTAATGCACAAAGTTCGCCCCGATGAATCCTGCTCCACCAGTTACTAAATACGTTTTCACATGAATCACAACCTTTTCTATTTTTCTTTGCTTATTTCTGCTATTCGAACTAAATATTTCCCATAATCCGTTTTCAATAAAGGTTCCGCCAGGTTTAATAATTGCTCCTTAGAAATAAATCCTTTTCGGTAGGCAATTTCTTCTATGCAAGAGATAAATAGACCTTGACGGTTTTGAACCGCTTCAACAAAGTTACTTGCTTCTAATAAGCTTCTGTGGGTCCCTGTATCTAACCAGGCCATTCCCCGGCCTAAAGTTTCAACTTTCAAGTTCCCGCGTTTCAAATAGGCATCATTGATAGATGTGATTTCCAATTCACCTCTTGCAGAAGGTTCCACATTCTTTGCGATTTCCACCACATCGTTATCATAAAAATACAGACCTGGAACAGCATAATTTGATTTAGGTTGAGACGGTTTTTCTTCAATACTAATTACGTTGTCATTCTCATCAAATTCTACCACACCGTATTCTTCCGGATTGCTTACATAATAACCGAAAATGACTGCACCCTTCTCCAATTCAACCGCTCTATACAGCGCTTCCATAAACCCTTGTCCATAGAATATGTTGTCTCCCAGTACGAGTGCCACTTTGTCATCCCCAATGAAATCTTCACCCAGGATAAAGGCTTCTGCCAATCCACGGGGTTTATCTTGCACTTGATATGTAATGGAAATGCCCAGATCTTCCCCATTCCCAAGCAATTGTTGGTATTGAGGCATATCATTTGGAGTTGAAATAATCAAAATATCTCTGATCCCCGCAAGCATGAGCACAGATAATGGATAATACACCATCGGCTTATCATAAATAGGGACTAGCTGCTTTGATATTCCTTTCGTAATCGGATAGAGCCTTGATCCTGTTCCACCTGCTAATATGATTCCTTTCATATCTAACACCTCATTAAGAATATTTGTAAGTGAATGCCATTGAACTTTCATGAAGAATATTATAGGAAGATACTCTCACATTTGATTCCATTTTTGTCAGTATTCGCGTAACGTTCATCTTTTATATACTAAAGAAAATATTAACATAATTCAACATTTTATTATAAGGGTCGACACAGACCATTATAAGTATCCCCTCACCTTATTTCAAAAGCATCTAAATACAATTTTTACAATTATAGTAAAGCAACTTGTATTCTATATGGAAAACCATTAAAATAGACAAGTAGTTTGATACTTTATTTACAACCCTATTATCTGTTTGAAACAAACTTTACATTAGATAGATATCTTCCTGTAATTATCTCGTAAAAGAAATAGGGTAAACTACTGATATTGTTTCGCATAAATTCGACACGTCGTTCTATATAGTAAGTAAAATTAAAGGAGTGCATATAAATTGAAAAAAGTTATCACATACGGAACTTTTGACTTATTGCATTGGGGTCATATCAATCTATTAAAACGTGCTAAAGACTTAGGGGATTACTTGATCGTTGCAATCTCTTCTGATGAGTTTAATGCACTTAAAAATAAGAAGTCTTATCACAGCTTCGATAACAGAAAGATGATTCTCGAATCAATCAGATACGTTGATGAAGTTATCGCCGAGGAAAATTGGGAACAAAAAGTCACTGATGTATACAAGCATAATATTGATACTTTTGTTATGGGTGATGATTGGGAAGGTGAATTCGATTTCCTTAAAGATCATTGTGAAGTTGTCTATCTTCCAAGAACTGTTGGAATTTCTACAACAAAGATTAAAAAAGACCTGCTTAAAGTTGACAGCAGATAATGGTAAGAGAGCTTGCCATAACGCTTTATTTATTGGTTTTTAAACTGTTCTTTTCTTTTTTTAATCTCTTTCCCATCCAAAAGAAAGTCGTTTTTGTCGCCACTTTTGGAGACAACCATTATTATGTGTTAGATGAAATTAGAAAAACAAAAAACCCGGTAAAATCCGTTGTACTCTTTTCAAAAAAATGTAACTATCAGTTCGAAGATGTTTCTTCGACTATTATTCCTTATAATAGTTTAAATCCGATACATGTTTTACAGTCCATTTATCACCTTGCAACATCCAAAGTGATTGTCATTGATAATTATTATGGCTTTTTAGCTTCAACCCCATTCAGAAAAGGTGTTGAATGCATTCAACTTTGGCATGCTGCAGGAGCGATTAAGAAATTCGGATTAAAAGATCCATCCAATCCGTTCAGAAGCAAACGGGCTAATAATCGCTTTAAACAGGTTTATCGTCATTTTCATAAAATCGCTGTCGGTTCTGAGGGATTAGCCCAAATATATTATGAAGCTTTTGGTGTACAAGATCTTCATATATTGAGATTGGGCATCCCCCGTACCGACCTTTTTTATGATAAGGAGAAGATCCAGTCGCTTAAGACCAGGTTAACTTCTTCGATTCCAGACATAAAAGAGAAGAAAGTGCTATTATATGCACCGACTTATCGCGAAGCAGACTTACACCAATTTCAGCTTCATTTAAATATCGAGAAGTTATATGAGCAGTTTTCAAGCACTCATATTCTTCTTATCAAATTGCACCGGGCGATACAAAATGATAAAAATTTGGAAGAAGATTATCCGGGTTTCGTCTATGACTTATCCCATTACCCTAATTTAAATGACTTGTTAGTTGTGACGGATTGCCTTATTACGGATTATTCCTCTGTTCCATTTGAATATTCAATCTTAGAGAAACCAATGATCTTTTTTCCTTATGATCTTGCAGAATATAGTAAAGAGAGAGGGTTCTGGGAGAAATATGAAGAATTTGTTCCTGGTCCCATTGCATATAATACAGAAGAAATCATTGAAATTATTAAGTTGAATTCTTTCAATAAACAAAGGGTAGTTGATTTTAAAAACCATTGGAATATGTACTCTAAGGGTAAATCAAGTGATGCATTTGCCCGGTATATCTACAAAAAGCTGGATTCTTGATTGCATCCAGAAGGAGAGATTTTGTTTGTTAGGAAAACTCAAAATAAAAGGCTTATTTCAAAAGCTTTATAAAAAAGCTTTTTCCTTTGTGGGTATGCTTCCAGCTAATAAGAAGTTAGTTATGTTCGAAAGCTTCCTTGGAAAGCAATATAGCTGTAACCCACGGGCCATATATGAATATTTAGAGCATAATCATCCTGAGTATACGTTGTTGTGGAGTGTTGATAAGCGTTATTCAGATGATTTTAAGCTTAAAGGAATCCCTCACGTTGAAAGGTTCTCCATTAAGTGGTTGTTCTGTATGGCAAGGGCACGATATTGGGTTACAAACAGTCGTATGCCTATATGGATACCTAAGCCTGCACACACGATCTATTTACAAACATGGCATGGTACACCTTTGAAAAAACTGGCAATGGATATGGATGAAGTGCATATGCCAGGTACCAATACACAAAAATATAAAGAGAATTTTTATAATGAATCGAGAAATTGGGATTATCTTATTTCACCTAATGGATACTCAACGGAGATTTTCAAACGTGCATTCCATTTTGATAAAACGATGATTGAATCAGGTTACCCGAGGAACGATTATTTAATCTATGCTAATCATGAGAAAACAATTAATGAGGTCAAAACAAGACTCAATCTCCCTTTAGATAAAAAAGTCCTTTTATATGCCCCGACATGGCGGGATAATGAATTTTACGGGAAAGGCAGATATAAATTTGACATCAGACTTGACTTGAAGCAGATGCAAAAGGAGCTGGGTGATGAATATATCATCATTCTGCGCATGCATTATTTAATCTCAGAGAATTTAGATTTAAGTGCTTTTGAAGGGTTCGCCTTTAACTTTTCTCATCACGAGGATATCAGGGAGCTTTACTTAGTAAGCGATCAATTGATAACAGATTATTCATCTGTTTTCTTCGATTTTGCAAACCTGAAACGCCCTATGATTTTCTTCGCATATGATATTGCTTCTTACCGGGACGAATTAAGAGGATTCTATTTTGACTTTGAAACAGAAGCGCCCGGCCCAATCGTTAAAACGACTGATCAAGTAATAGAACAAGTGAAATTACTAAATGATCAACCTGGTCAGTATGAGGACTTTTTCAATACATTTTGTTATCTGGAGCAGGGTAAATCAAGTGAAAGAGTCGTGAACACTGTCTTTAAATAAGAAAAAGCTGTTGGGTTCCCCCAACAGCTTTTTTCTTTATTTTACTACTCGGGCATAATCCTTAGATAGCCATCCAGTACTTGTAGAACCTGGAAGATAAATTTGGTACCATCCATCTTTCTCTATTGGAGATCCATTTTTATCAAGGACCCTCCTCAGATATGTGCCACTATTCACAGTTGTAATGATATCATCATTGGTTGATGGTCCTTTTCGGACTCTTAGATTATCATCTGTAATCTCAATTAAGTTTTGGATATCCAGATAATCTCCATGAACCCAAACAATCTGGCCATTTACCTTTACTCGATACCAGTCATCCCTGACATCTGTGTTAAATCCTACCACTTCCACCTTGGCACCCTTGCTCAATTGTCCTATAAGCGTTGATGACCCGGTGTACGGAAGTGTTCTGTAGTTAACATTATCATTTGTAACCGCTGTTACTCCAGCAGGAAAATCAATAAAGATATGAGAAGGATATGGTTGACCGCTCGGGATATCCCGACTATATGTCGGTGGCGAAGGCGGCTTATACGTTGAAGCATCCACTCGATCATAATACTGGGCATCAAATGGTTTGATCTGCTGCATAAGATTGGCAATTCCATTCTTCCAGTTTTGATCCGTCGCATACCTTACGTTCATCCCAATCAAGTTTGGACCATTATAGTATTTTCCCCCGGAAGTTAAATAGTCTGTCTTTACCTGATAAGCTACATAGCCGATGCTATCGTCACCGGTCGGGAAGTAATAAGCACATGTTACAGGACAGGAATCATATGCTCCATATCCAAAGAAATTACGCTTATACTGAGTCAGGGTGGATTTTCCCCAGCCTGTTTCCCAAATTGCATGTGCCACGAGGTATTGTGCATTGACACCGGTTCTATTTTGAACATTTATAAAGTCTTGGGCATATTGCTTTAATAAGTTATCAGGACTCTTTCTGTTAAAGAAATCAATAATGTCCTGTGCTGTAATATCCGATGGTTTTCTAAGATCCACT
Organism: Rossellomorea arthrocnemi; assembly: GCF_904424705.1. Taxonomy (GTDB): domain Bacteria; phylum Bacillota; class Bacilli; order Bacillales; family Bacillaceae_B; genus Rossellomorea; species Rossellomorea arthrocnemi. Next base: position 101,831 of record NZ_CAJGBF010000005.1, read on the forward strand.
TCGATAAATGAAGCTGCAGATATCTTATCCAGCTCAAATTTGAGTTGTGCACCTAAAACACCTTCGAAGTATTGAATCTCAATATCATGTACACCAGCCGAAAGCTCCATAGTGACTTGGCGCTTGTTACCTGGTACATAGTCTAACGACTCGACTTTCAGCTTTCCATCTACATAAAGTCTTACACCATCATCAGCATGAAGAGTGAATACATAATCTCCAGGCTCTGTAATCTCTACCTTCTTCTTGAGGATGGCACTGAAATGATCTGCAGGGAGAAGCGGTGATGGTGATGCTTGTCCCCATTGAAAGTCAACCGTGTTTAACGGATCCAGTGCATCCTTACCACCCATTATAACTGACGGTCCTGATAAGTTTTCATTATGGAAAAATTCAGCAAACCAGCCGTCATTTTTCGAAAGGTTTTTCGCATCATTGTATGGCTGAAGGAGAAACTCTACCCGACTTCCCTGGTTCGCTTCTTTGTATCTTACTTCAATCCAGTGAACGTCTTTTTCAGATGCTCCAGCGTTACTGCGATCTGAAATATTGATCTTCACTGCATCCTCTCTAAACCCGCCATTGGTAAAACGGTCAACAACCATCTTTCCATCAATGAGAACTTGTATTCCATCGTCTGCACCAGCTCTTACTACATATTCACCAGCCGCAATTCGCTTCGCTGATACATAACTTGCAGAAAAATCATCTTCAGGAACTTTATTTGGAAGTGGACTGCCATTTCCATTGTTTTCACTAAGGGCCCCATATGCACCTTTACCTTCTAATACCTTTGATCCAATGGGTGATCCCGCAAGTGTCTGGTTAGGGTAGTAATAAGCTATCCAATCTCCAAATGGAACAATGTGAGAGTATAACAGTGCTTCCTTTATTCCGTCTCTATAATTGGTGATGATTTTTTGATTTCCTTTTGTGACTCCTGTAATGAGAGCCCTGTCGATGATTGAATCAGAGGAATAGTTCCACCGATCAATTACTCGATTATTATTGAAATCAACTCTTACACCATCATCTGCCATCGTTTGAATAAAGTAATCGCCACCGGAAAGGTACTGGCTTTGATCAATGGTAGCAGTGAAGTTATCAGGCTGCACTTCTACGGTTGGACCGAAATCTCCCCAGTTATAGCTCAGGGACTTTTCAGCAGCAGTATAATGATCCTTCCCTTTTTCCAGCTTGAATTTTATCTCTGAACCAAGAATTTTATCAAAATGCTCTACTATGATGATATGTTCACCACTTGATAAATTGACTCCAGCTTGACGTAGATGATTACTTTGGTAACCCCATGAATCAATCAGTCGTTGTCCATCTACATAAACCTTCACTCCATCATCTGCCCAAGTGTTAAGGACATAATATCCTGGATCTGTAATATTCACTTTCTTTTTAAATCTGGTAGAGTAATAGTCGTCTTCAATTAACGGGCTTGGAGAACCGCGGCCCCAATCAAAGTCCAACTCTTCAATTTTATTGGTGGCTGATTTCCCACCTAATACTACAGGAGTACCGGTAAAGTCCATACTTGGAAATACCTCTCCCACCCATCCATCTGATACAGAAGGGTCCTCAATCTCAGTGTAAGGCTGCAGCTCAACGTCCACTCTACTGGACAAGACTCCATCTTTATACTTTACTTCAATCCAATGGACGTCCTGGTCGGAAGCATTGTCGTTATTTTCAATATGAACTTTAATATCATCTTCCCTATATCCAACTGGTGAGAAACGATCCAGTACAAGCTTACCGTCAATGTAAACTTGCAAACCATCATCCGCTCCAGTTCTTAACACATAATTACCTGCAGGAAGCTTCATAGCAGTAGAATATGTTGCAGAGAAATGATCTTTTGGCACAACTCCAGGTACAGGACTTTCCTGCCAATTCGTTTCCTTTAAATTATTGGAAGAGCCGATTCCTTTAATGACCTTCGAAGTTAGTGGAGTACCTTCGAAATCTTCATTGCCGTAATAGTAAGCTAACCAATCACCGAACGGAACAATGTCGGAAAAGATTCCCGCACCCTTTAGTCCTTCATTATATAAGGTCGTAATGGTATGATTGCCGGCTGACATGTTTGTCAATAGTTGACGATCAATATATTTCGGTGAGTATTTCCAGCGATTGATGACTGTTTTCCCATCAACATCCATTATCAATCCATCATCTGCATAAGTCTGAACAAAGTAATCGCCTTTATTTAAGTATTGACTTTGATCAAATTTCGCAGTGAAATGATCATACTTACCACTTATTGGACCTTTTGCGCCCCAATTATGTTTTACACTTGCTTTTTTTTCACTAAAATCAGTCGACTTTTTGACAATATCCACCTTGATTCTAGAGTTAAGTATATGTTCATAGTACTCTACTTTAATATCATGAACACCTTTGGTTAATGGAACATGTGCTTCCCTATTACCACCGGGTACATACTTCCATGAGTCAATGACCACTTTACCATCCACGAAAACTCTTACATTATCATCTGCACTGACTTGGATAGAATATAAATCCGTTGAATCTATGTTCCATTTTTTATTGAATGTAGCAGAAAAATGATCGTTAGGGATCTTCGGATGAGGTGATCCTGAGCCCCAATTTAAATCCAGTGTCTTCAAGGGTGAAATGGCTTCATTTCCTCCAAGAATGATGGATTGACCATTGAAATCACTTCCGGAAAAAACCTCTCCCACCCAACCATCGGAGGGGCTTACATCCAACGCTTCTTTATAAGGCTGCAGATTCAAGTTTAACTTAGAAGACCCTGACAAGTGCTTATACCGTACTTCAATCCAGTGAGTTTGATCACCTTTTGACGTATCTGACACTTTCACCTTCACTGCTTCTTCTTTTATCCGGGCATTTTCAAACCTGTCCACAACTAATTTCCCATCAAGATAAACCTGAACCCCACTGTCGGAACCGACACGCAGAATGTAGTCACCAGCTTTGACTTTCTTTGCCGTTACATACTTAGCGGAGTATCCTTCTGCAGGTATTTTGCCTGGCTTTGGACTGGATGTCCCGCCATCCACTGACAGCGTTCCATCTGAATTCCCTGAAATAATATCCGCCGCTTTAGGTGTCCCTGCTGTTGTAGTATTCGGATAATAATAGGCCAACCAATTATTAAACGGAACAACATGGGAAAAGATAATTGAGCTCTTTATTCCTTCTCGATATGTAGTTTGTATATCATAAGGACCCTTTTCAGTATTTGTTAAAACAGCTCTATCGACCAAGGATGTATAGGAGTAAGACATGCGTTCAATGACCGTCTTTCCGTTCACATCCACCTTTACCCCGTCATCGGCCAGCGTTTGGATAAAATAATCACCTTTTTCCAGCTGTTGAGATTGATCAAACTTGGCCACAAAGTCATCTTTTAAACCGCTAGGACCGCCTAATCCCCAATCATATTCCACTTGATTGGTTTTTTCGGTATAATCGACAGACTCAGCAGCGTCAATACTTTGTCCGTAATTGAAGAATAACAACAATGATAAACTTGATACTATTAATCTTTTAATTGTTGTTGCTCCCCCTTCCAATTTAATAATTTTGTATTACTTGTAAATTAAAAGTTACATTGATAATAGTACCATAATCCTAATAGTTAATAGAAGTTAATTTCAACAAAATTCTCCATATTTCCCTTTTCCCTTAAACTATTCTAGAATATTAAATTCCAATCTATAAATCTGTTCTATCATTGATATAAAGCCTTTTTCACGTATTGATTTTTACAATAGAATCAATGTGACATAATAAAACTAAAATGTTGGATTTAATTACCATGTGGTTAAGGGGTAGTTATTGTTATATAGGGGTAATTATTGTTATATAGGGGTAATAATGTTAAGTGGCATTTTGTGGTACTCACTTGTAAAGTTGTGTTATATTCTTCATTTTCGTATAATGAATGTTGGATTAATTTTTATGACAGGAAGGAAAAGACCATGAGCTTTATTTCAACCATCGTTTCTGAACAAATTAAGAGTTTCTATTTAATAAGAAGATTGTCTTTGTATGAATTAAAAAGTTCCAATAATAATAATTATCTGGGGATGCTGTGGGAGCTACTTAATCCAGGTATTCAAATTGCGATCTATTGGTTTGTTTTTGGTTATGGTATCAGAGCTGGTGAAAAAATAGACGGTGTTCCTTTTTTTCAATGGATGCTTGCAGGAATAATCCTTTGGTTCTTTATTTTACCCTCCATTACACAGGGGTCTAAATCAATCTATACCCGAATAAAGATGATTTCGAAAATGAGCTTTCCGATGAGTGTCATTCCGACATACGTTATTTTTTCTAAGCTCTACCCACACTTGTTATTAATTGTGATCAGCACTGTCATCTTTCAATTTTCTGGTTATCCAATTAGCATATATTTCTTACAATTGCCATATTTCCTGGTTTCAACTGTCATCCTGCTGGTAGCCATTTCATTAGTGACGTCTACCTTATCGACGATTGTCCGGGATGTCCAAATGATTGTTCAGTCCATCATGAGAATCATGTTATACTTAACACCGATCTTATGGGCAACATTCAGCTTGCCTGAGTGGGTTCAATCCCTGATGAAATTAAATCCTCTCTATTATTTAATTGAAGGTTACCGCGCTGCTTTCCTGGGAAAAGGCTGGTATGCAATTGACAATTTACAGTACACCTTATATTTCTGGGCCATTGTGATCATCATACTGTTAATAGGTTCTATGCTTCACATAAAATTCAGAAGACACTTTATTGATTTTATATAAATGGAAGTGAAAAAAATTGGGTAAATCCGTTATCGTCAAAAATATAACAAAACGATATAAACTATACACCAAAACTTCAGAGAAATTATTAGACATCCTTTTGCCCAAGAGCTTTGGTGAAGATTTCTATGCTCTGAAAAACGTCAGCTTCGAAGCTGACGAAGGAGATATCATTGGCTTTGTTGGAGTCAACGGTTCAGGGAAATCAACATTATCAAACATTATTGCAGGTGTCGTTCCGGAAACCTCAGGAAGTGTCGAAGTGAAAGGTCAGGCATCCTTGATTGCTGTTTCCTCCGGACTAAATAATCAATTATCCGGCCGGGAAAATATTGAATTAAAATGTTTAATGTTAGGATTCAGCAAAAAAGAAATCCGTGAATTAGAACCAGATATTATCGAATTTGCGGAAATAGGAAAGTTCATTGATCAACCAGTTAAGTCCTATTCAAGTGGAATGAAATCCAGACTGGGGTTTGCCATATCGGTGCATACCAATCCTGATATTCTCATCATTGATGAGGCGTTGTCCGTAGGAGATAAAGCCTTCGCAGAAAAATGTCTTGATAAAATGGAAGAATTCAAAAAAATGGGAAAGACCATGTTCTTTGTCAGCCACTCAATTGGTCAAATGAAGCAATTCTGCGAAAAGGCTGTTTGGTTAGAATTCGGAGAAATAAAAAGTTATGGACCCATTAATGAAGTGATTCCTCAATATGAAAAGTTTTTAAAAACGTATAAAACAATGTCTAAGCAAGAAAAAGTTAAATATAGAGAAGAAGCAATTAAAAAACGCAGTGAAAAACCTGTTCCTGCCACCACATAAGCCAAAAAGCCTTAGTCTTAATTGAGACTAAGGCTTTTTTATGCCCAAATGGAAATATGTCCATAGTACTATGGTTTTATTTTGAATTATATCCTTATTTTTCTTTGATATGTGATAAAATGACATTATATTATATCAATCGACTCAAGAATTGAGAAAGAAGGAGAAAATCAAGTGAAAAAAACACTAGTTACCGTCGCTACTACAGCTGTCCTCTCAACAACATTTGTCGCATCTGCCGCTGCCAGTTCCCATAAAGTCGAGTCCGGTGACTCTCTTTGGTCCATTGCCCGTAAATATGATACATCCGTTGCGCTCCTTAAAGATATAAACAAATTGAAATCCGACATGATCTTCCCAAATCAATTACTCAAGGTAGATACTGATCAAGTTGACGCGCCTGACACTACTGCCTCCAAACCTGCGCAGCCTGTTTCGGCAAAAAAATACATAGTTAAGTCCGGTGATACACTTAGCGCTATCGCTTACAGGCATTCTATTACTCTGGCAGAATTACAAAAGTGGAATAACATTAATAGTTATTTGATTTATCCAGGCCAGGCACTTGTTGTTAGTCAAGGAAGTTCTGCCGGAGACCAAGAGAGCAGCAATACAAGTAAACCGTCTCCTTCTACACCCCCGAGACAGGAAAGCTCAAGTACATACACGGTCAAATCCGGGGATACCCTGTCTCATATTAGTGTAAAATACGACGTTTCTGTTCAGGATATTAAACGATTAAATAACCTTTCCAATGACTTAATCTACGTCGGTCAGGTATTGAAGGTTGGAAAATCACAAGTATCACAACCCGCACCACCAACTGAAACGCCATCAAACGAAGACAGCAATACGTCTTTCAACACAAGTAAACTCATTTCCCATGCAAAAGCACAGCTTGGCATCCCGTACGTATGGGGGGGTTCTACAACATCCGGCTTCGACTGCAGCGGTTTCATTTACTATGCTTTCAATAAGAGTGGTGTGAAAGTAACCCGCACATCAAGTGAGGGATATTACAACCGTTCCTATTATGTCCATAAACCAGCAGTAGGGGACCTGGTCTTTTTCGAAAATACATACAAAAAAGGGATTTCCCACTTAGGTATTTACGTAGGGGACAACAAGTTTATTCATGCCGGTGATAATGGAGTGGAAATTACCAGTTTAAATAATTCGTATTGGAAATCTAAACTTGATGGCTTTAAACGCTTTTATGATTTGTAAAATTGGATAGACCACTACCTGGTAGTATGTTCCCAATAGCCAAAATGGAAATGTACTACTTGGCAGTGTAAACCGGAGCGCAGTGTTGCGCTCCGGTTTTTTATTTATCTCTGTTTCCATACCTCTGATTGTCACATTTTGTAGAATAATATTTACTTTCACCGTACATGAAATATATTCCAATCCGATATGGATTATGGTTTAATTAATTGATTTTACTATTCTATTAGACGATGGAGGATATTATGGGGAAAAAGGTGTTTAAAAGTTTACTAGTAATAATCATGATGTACAGTCTGTGCCTTTCACAAGTCCCTCGAACACATGCTGAAGAGGGAAAGGTGCTCGAAGAAGAACCTTTGCTGCTATCTGAAGAGAAGAACACAAGCTTTAAACCTGACGAAAATATTCATTGGTATACGATAACCCCTTCCGAAGAAAGCATTGAACACTTCACTCACTTTCGGATTAAGCTGCAAGCTCAAGAAGAAGTCAATTTAACTGTCTATTCCAGTCTGGAAAATGCCACAAACGATCAAACGTTTGATCAATATAGAACGTATTCTTATTCAAATGAAACAGCGTCCGTGGACTTCCCTATATCCTGGACGGGGTCTTATTATCTCAAGGTAGAATCTTATGTGGAAGAAGAAGCTGTAGAGGAACATAAAGAAAATGAAATTCCCTATACCATCACCTATGATGGTGTTTCCCTTCCCCCATCCAATGGCGTCATTGGTGAGGAATGTCCTGCTGAGTTAAGCACGAAAGAACGAGAAAATGGGAAAGCCATTTTACACGATCTACGCACGATAAGGGAATCTCTTTTATCCGGCACGGAAGACGGGAAAAAGTTGACCTCTCTATACTATAAAGCCGCTCCTTTTATCAGTTCAAAGATGATATTCAGCAAACAAACTAGAGAAGAAGTCTACTCTGGCCTTGTTACCCTGAAGAGTTTATTGGCGGATACAGCAAAAAATGGAGATTCCAGCTCCTATACCATTTCTTCTAAAGAACAGGAAGCAATCAACAGCCTGTATACCATTGCCTATAATTCAGTCCCTTCTCCTCTTAAGGAAAAAATTGAGGACGCAACCAAGAAAGTGGATATCTCTACCTTGGCGAACGCGTCTGTTTCACAGGTGATTTCAAAGGCAGGATTGTCCAGTCATACACCTGCAAATCCATCACGGCTAATCGTGAAAATGAAAGATGGAAAATCTCAAAGCTCCCTTGAGTCGAAGATGAAATCTTACGGTGTAAAATCCGTCGATCCCATCGCTAACGATGAAAGCGCATCATCTGAGAACCTCTTTGTAGTGGAGCTCAATGATAAAGGCAAGCCCTTTGCCGCAAGCTCTCAGACAACGCCCCAACAGATTGCCAAGCTTTCAGAGGTGGAATTTGTGGAGCCTGTTCAATCCTATCAATCATTATCGGCCGATAGTCAATATCCTTATCAATGGTCGTTGCAAAACAATGATATGGTGTCTGGAGACATACGTTTTGAACCATTGTATACGCTATTGAATGGGAAGAATCTTGAACCAACGGTGATTGCCGTTGCTGATACAGGTGTCGACCACACGTTAGCCGACCTTTCAGACAAAGTACTTGTGGAAAAAGGGAAAAACTTTGTGGATCGCTCTGATGACACGATGGATGACAACGGTCACGGGACCCATGTTTCATCCATCATAACGGCAAATACAGATAACCATTATTCCATAGCCGGGATCAACCCATTTGTTAAGATTCTCCCAATCAAAGTCCTTGATGGCGGCGGCAGCGGAGATACAGAACAAATCGCCTATGGGATCATGTACGCAGCTGATCAAGGTGCAAAGGTCCTTAACCTTAGCCTTGGCGGACCGTATAGTCGTACAATCGAATATGCCCTGCAATACGCCAGCAAGAAAGGCGTGACGATTGTCGCTGCAAGTGGAAACGATGGAATGGAAGAACTATCGTACCCTGCGTCTTCCAAATATGCGATTGCCGTCGGTTCTACGAATCGTCTGGATATCGTATCTGACTTTTCCAATTATGGGAAGGGACTTGACCTGGTCGCTCCAGGTTCAGACATTCCTGCCCTTATGCCGGATGGCAATGTTACTTACATGAGCGGTACGTCCATGGCAACACCTCATGTGGCTGCTGTGGCGGGCTTACTGTTGTCACAGAACCCGAATCTAAAGCCTGCAGACATAGAGAAGATATTAACGGAAACGGCCAAGGATGTCTCATTTGACGAACAAGATAATCCATATGTCGATGAAGAATATTATGAAGAAGATCCTGAATATCCGATGGAAGAGGTTGTACCAGGTTATGATGCCATTTCAGGCTGGGGTCGTATGAACGCCTATAGTGCCGTCAGCGCAGTAGAGCTCTCAGCAAAGGTTAACCCGATCTTAAACAATCAAACGAAAGTGACAGGTTCAGCCAAAACCGGGTCAACCATCAAAATTATGAATGGAACGAAGCTATTAGGTAGCGGTTCAGCAAAATCAGGTGCATTCAGCATTACGATCCCTGTTCAAAAAGCCGATCAAATCCTGGATGTCATTATCTCGAATCAGGACGCTTCCACATCGATTAAAAAAATAGTAGAAAAAGCACCAAATAAACCTTATGTAAACAAACTGACCAACCTGTCCACTTCGGTCTTGGGAAGTACAGAACCAAACTTGAAAGTAACGGTCAAGGATTCATCACGAAAAATCATTGCCTCAGGAATCGGAAATGACGAAGGTGACTTCAGCATAAAGATTCCTAAACAAAAAGAGTATTCTACGTTATATGTAACGGTTCTCGATGGTTATAAAGAAAGCTCCGAGGTAAAAGTGGTCGTTGCCGATGTCATAGCCCCTACTACTCCAAAGGTGAATGCCATCAGTGATCTAAGCACCAGCATCACTGGATCTGCCGAAGCATCATCTACAGTGACAGCCAAAGTGAATGGGAAGCAAATCGCAGCGGTCAAGGCCAGCTCTAAAGGTCAATTCACCTTAAAGATCAAGAAGCAAAAAGCAGGCTCCACAGTGGTTGTCACGGCGAATGATGCTGCCGGTAATATCAGTAAGGGAACCAACCTGAAAGTCATTGACAGGACCCCTCCTGCAGCACCTAAAGTAAAGGCGGTCAGTGATGCAAGTACATCCATTTCGGGAACGACTGAAGCCAATGCTTATGTGGTGGCAAAAGTTAAAGGAAAGCAAATCGCAACAGCCAAGGCCAGCTCTAAAGGTCTGTTCACCTTAAAGATCAAGAAACAAAAAGCAGGGTCCACTGTGATTGTGACAGCCAAGGATGCTGCTGGTAATCTCAGTAAGTGGACTAATTTGAAAGTTAGTGATAAGACCGCCCCGGCGATGCCGAAAGTGAATACTGTAACAACGAAGAGCAAAACCGTGTCAGGAAAAACAGAACCTAATACTTTCGTTACGGTAAAAGCCGAATCCAAAACGATTGGTACCGTCAAAGCAAACAGCAAAGGATCTTTTACAGTGAAAATCAATACTCAGAAGGTGAAGACTGTTTTGTTTGTGACAGCTAAGGATAGGGCGGGGAATGTGAGTAAGGTGAAGAAGGTCATTGTTAAATAGTGAGTAACCTCTTTAGTGGTTATAATAAAAGGCTCCCGATTCTTGATAGAATTCGGGAGCCTTTTTAGTTCGTCCTAACTTAGAAATTCATAATAAATGACGCATGGATCCAATGTACCTATTTTCCAATAGAAGTAAACTTTAATCTTCATTGGAAGTAAGCTCAATGTCATCTATCATAATATTCCATACTAAGATAGTTATCCATAATCGATAATAAAAATGTTAAACGTCCCCTATATGATTTCAATAACCAATTACCAGGCAAAGCAAAGAGTACTGCATTTTAAATAAAACTAAAAAGCATCCAAAATCATGACCTACTCTTGTTAAATCAATGCACTTAATTCCTTTATTCTGTTTTCAATAAATTGAATGTGTCTGGTATCTTGTTGAAGGTCGAAAACGACGATTGCTTTTTTCATAAACTTGACGGCTTCCTCAGGTTTATTCATTAGCTCCATGTTATATCCTATTTGATAATGTAACTCACCTAATAGGAATACACTATCTTTATGCAGGCACCATTTTATCCCATCTTCACAATATTTATTTGATTCTTCCAGTCTATTAAGACGAGTTAACACCCTCGTAATATGATAATAATGTCGGGTTTTTATTGTATAATCATTCAAGTGGGGAAGAAGCTGAAGATGATGCTTGACCTCCTCAAAAACCTCTAGCGCCTTATTAATGTCTTCTTTAAAGTAAATTGCCCCCAATGCCACAAAGATTTCTAATTCTCGCTCAAGCAAAATCTTCCCCTTGTTATGGGTGAGATGGATGGCTTCTTTTAGAGTATCAACTGATTTACTCAAATCTTTCTTTACTTCATATAAATAGATTCCTTTATGCCATAGCAACAACTGTAAGTTTTTGTTGTTTTGTGAAAATAACGGATTATCTAATTCAGCTTTTACAATATCCATCATTTCTTCATATCTCCCACTTCTGCGGAGTATCTGGAGCTGTTGGAATACTTCCTGAAAGTAATCTAGCCGTGGAGTTGTCCCGATATCAAAAAAATAGTTCACATCTACTCCCAACTTCTGAGAAATTTGATACAATGTAGAAGCATAAGGATAGACATCCCCTTTTTCGATTTTACTGATCTGCGCTTGTGTACATATCCCCTCGGCAAGATCTTCTTGAGAAAGACCACTCGTTTTTCTTAACTCTTTTATTTTGTTTCCCACTGCTTTAAAATCCATAAAATCCACCCCTAAATATGCCTAGAGTTATATTTTTGAAGAAATCAAATGAAAAGCCTAATAATAGGCTTTTAAATTAGGTAATTTGGCATCATATTCCGAATGTACAAAATGTTAATATGTGTTTTAATTATTATAACAAATATTTCTTTTATTTTACCGAACATTGATTCGAACAAGAAAGGGAGGAAAGTCCTATGAAGAGACGTTTTCTTACAATTTTAACAGCATCGGTTCTTCTTTTTGGAATTGCAGGACTTGCAAATAACGATACTGAAACTGCAAATGCACAAATTCAACAAGTTGAACTTCCAACAACTCAACATTAATCAACATGTTAAAGCTTCCTCCAACCAGGAAGCTTTTTTCTTTCAGAAAAATATGCTTATAGGAATATGCTTAGAATTATGAAAGAAAAGAAAAGAAAACGTTTTACCCATTAAAATAAGGTTTTTTAGCTCCTACACATTCATGAGCCAAAATACACACTATCTTAAAACGTGCTAGGATAAAAGTACAATAAAAGAAAGGGGGCTTCATGATGAAAAGCATAAGCATGAAAGTAAATCCTCTATACTCGGATTTGGATATGTCGATCCAGTTCCATTTCGAATTCTCCAAAGGTGATTGTAAGCTCGGGGAAGCCATGGTTTCTACGTATGCCTTGAATAACCAGGTATCGTATCGTAAGTCCCACAGTGGCACTTCAACCTTAATAGAAAAGTGTGCAGTCATTGATCGGTTTGATGTGGTGGGTGAGCTTGGTGAAGTAAGCATGAATAAGCTGAGACACTTTCTGAAGGTGATTGGGATGAAAGAAATTCATTGTGGGTATGAGATGAATAGAGAGAATGTCAGCAATTAATTTTATAGCAAGACCATTCCCAAATAGAGCGTGATGGTTGTTTAATGATTTTGGTTCGTGAATATTAATAAATAAGCTTTAGGAAAGTAGATTTTACTTCCCTAAAGCTTTTTATTATTTTATAAGTGCTTCCATCATTAAAGAAGCGGCTATTCGACTGGTCATATCCCTTATGTCCAGGGTCGGGTCGATCTCGACAAGGTCCATCGTGTGGACCTTAGGATGCTTGAGTGTAGCCTGAACCGCCTCCCTGAGTGTATCCGGGTGCATCCCCCCGGGACCGATTGCCGGGCAGCCTGGGGCATATGTCTGGTCGAGGACGTCCATGTCGACGGAGAGGTAGATGGTGTCGACTTGGGATTCCAGTTGGACCAGTGATTCCTGGATGAGTTTTATTATGTTTTGTTGTCTGACGTCCTTCATCGTATACACCGTTACCCCCTGCTCAATGGCGTAATCATGGTACGCTTTCGCATTGGCGTAGTTGCGGATGCCGATCTGGATGAGATGCTCTCCTTGGATGTGGCCACCTTCTAGTAATCTCCTAAAAGGCGTACCGTTGGTCGGCCCCCCGTCCCCGGTGTTTCTGAGGTCATGGTGGGCATCGAATTGGATGATCCCGACCGTTCCCTTTGTTTCCTTGATGGCTTTGACCGTGGACGTGGTGATGGAATGATCGCCTCCCAGGATGATGGTGAAAGGTGCAGCATTTGTACTTGTGGCTGCTTTGACAGATTCATAGATTCGCTGATGCGATTCTTCGATGGAGGTCGGATGCATGGTGATGTCACCGAAGTCTATAATGGATTTATTGTCTTCGGCGAGGTCCGTCCCTCTTTCGATGTTGTAGGTCGTGAACGAGTTAAGGCAGCGTCTGATGGCGTCTGGTGCGAAGCTTGCTCCTGAGTGGGAGATGGAGGGTTTGGAGAGGGGGGCGCCGATGATGGCGATGTCCCCTTTCTTCCCTTCTTCCCAAGGCGTCAGGAGTTCTGCTGCTTTGGTTGTGTAACGGTCTTTGAATTGTGCTTTTCCCGCCGGCTTAATGTGTTGAAATGTGTTCATGAAGCTTCTCCTTGCGGTAGATGATGCGGCCGTCTTTCATGACTGTATGGGTGTGATTCACCCCGTAATGATAAGGAACGTAGTGATAATTCGGGACATCCCACAGGACGATGTCGGCTTTTCTTCCGGTTACTAGTTTTCCTGCCGAGTCTCCCCTGTTGATGGCATATGCTGAGTTGACGGTGACGGCGTTCCAGATTTCTTCCGGTGTCATTTTCAGCTGTAGAGAAGCCAGGTTCATGATGAACTGCAGGTTCTCCGTCGGCGAGCTTCCCGGGTTGAAGTCCGTGGAAAGGGCGATAGCCGCTCCCGCTTCCAGCATGCCTCTTGCGTTGGCGAACTTCCCTTTATTCAGGTAGAAGGACGTGCCTGGCAGGAGGACAGCGATGGTGTCGGTTTTGCCTAATGCCTGGATGCCTTTATCGGAAGCTCCTACTAAGTGGTCTCCGCTCGTGGCGCCGATTTCCGTTGCCATTTCCGTGCCGCCGAGTGGATCGATTTCGTCGGCGTGGATTTTGACGGAGAAGCCTTTTTCTTTCGCTTTTTTCAGGAACTGCCGGGACTGTTCGACGGTGAATACCCCGGTTTCGCAGAAGATATCGACGAATTCGGCGAGTTGTCCTTTTTCAATGTCGTTTAGCAGGTCGAGCATTTCCTGTAGGAATTCATCGGAGCGGCCTTTGAATTCCGGTGGGATAGCGTGTGCTCCCAGGAATGTTGAGACGATTTCAGCCGGGTGGGAATCGTTGAGCTTTTTTGACACTCTCAGCTGTTTCAGTTCTGTCGGACGGTCAAGGCCGTAGCCACTTTTCGCTTCTACTGTGGTGACTCCGTATGAAATCATCCTGTTTAGGTGGAAGCGTGCTTTCGTTAGGAGCTCCTCTTCCGATGCTTCCCGGGTGGCTCCCACTGTTGATAGGATGCCGCCACCTCGTTTCAAGATCTCTAAGTACGGGACTCCCTGCTGCTTGAGGGCCATTTCATGTTCACGTGAGCCACCGAAGACCAGGTGCGTGTGTGGATCGACGAGACCTGGTGAGACGAGCTTCCCTTCTGCGTCGATTCGTTCCGTCGCTTTGAGGGTTTTCGCTTCTTCGTGCGTGCCGATCCAGGCGACAAGGCCGTCTTTGATGGCAATGGCCGAATTCTCGAGTACAGGGAGGCTGCTCATTGCCTCCCCTTTCAAAGGTCCGTCCCCATGATCCATCGTCAGGAGCTGGCCGATGTTGTCAATGATCGTGTCGAAATGTGTTGCGGTCATCTTATTCTCCTCCTTTGTTCATTGGGATGTGGATGTTGTTTTTTTCAGCTGTTTTTTCTGCAATGTCGTAGCCCGCATCCACGTGACGGATGACACCCATACCAGGATCTGTTGTCAGTACTCGCTCTAGACGTTCTTGTGCAAGGTCCGTCCCGTCTGCCACCACGACCATTCCAGCGTGTAATGAATAGCCCATTCCTACTCCGCCACCGTGGTGGAAAGAGATCCAGGAACCGCCTGCCGCTGTGTTGATGAGGGCATTCAGGATTGCCCAGTCACCCACTGCGTCACTTCCGTCCTTCATGCTTTCCGTTTCACGGTTCGGTGAAGCAACGGATCCACAATCCAGGTGGTCACGTCCGATGACGACCGGTGCTTTCAGTTCGCCGTTTCGGACTAATTCATTGATGGCAAGCCCCATCTTCACACGTTCGCCGTAACCCAGCCAGCAGATACGGGAAGGAAGTCCCTGGAATGCCACTTGTTCCTGTGCCATATCGATCCAGCGATTCAAAGCTTCGTTTTCAGGGAAAAGCTCTTTGATCAGTCGGTCCGTTCTGTAGATATCTTCAGGATCTCCAGATAGTGCCGCCCAGCGGAATGGCCCTTTTCCTTCACAGAATAGTGGGCGGATGTATGCCGGTACGAATCCAGGGAAGTCGAAAGCATTGTCTACCCCTTCATCCTTCGCTACCTGACGGATATTGTTACCGTAGTCGAATACGATGGATCCTCTGTGTTGGAATTCAAGCATCGCTTCGACGTGTTTGGCCATGCTTTTTTGTGATAGCGTCGTGTAGGCTTTCGGATCCTGCTTGCGCAGTTCTGTTGCTGCTTCTAGTGAATAACCTTCTGGTACATAGCCGTTTAGCGGATCATGAGCAGATGTTTGGTCGGTTACGATATCGATTTTAACGTCACGCTTAAGGAGTTCATGATGCACCTCGGCAGCATTTCCAAGTAGGGCAATAGACAGAGGCTTACCTTGATCCCGTGCTTCATACGCCATCATTAATGCTTCATCGATGGAATCTGTCTTCACGTCACAATATTTTGTGTCCAGGCGCTTTTGGATTCGCTCAGCGTCGACATCGACTGCAATCATGACTCCACCGTTCATCGTGACGGCGAGTGGCTGCGCTCCACCCATTCCGCCTAACCCGGCTGTGAGGGTGATCGTCCCTTTAAGAGAGTTATTGAAGTGCTTCTTCGCGAGTGCTGCGAACGTTTCGTATGTCCCTTGCAGTATCCCTTGTGTTCCTATATAAATCCAGCTTCCCGCCGTCATTTGGCCGTACATCATCAAGCCTTGTTGATCAAGCTCGTGGAAGTGCTCCCAATTGGCCCATTTTGGTACAAGGACTGAGTTGGACAACAGTACTCTTGGCGCCGCTTTATGAGTTTTGAACACACCAACCGGTTTACCGGATTGAACGAGCATGGTTTCATCGTTTTCCAGATTTCTGAGTGTGTGGACGATTGCGTCGAAGGACTCCCAGTTTCGTGCCGCTTTCCCGATTCCGCCGTATACGACGAGCTCTTCAGGAATTTCCGCTACCTCGGGATCAAGATTGTTGTAGAGCATGCGAAGGACCGCTTCCTGCTCCCACCCTTTACATTCAAGGTCCGTCCCTCTTTTTACATGTACGATTCGTTTGTCTGCCTTAACCATTTGTCGTTTCCTCCTTTGTTTTGGTTGGTTTGATGAGTGTGCTTAGCGTTGTTTGTTGCAGCCACTGATTGGCTTTTTCTATGTCTTTCGAGAAAATCCGGTCCTTGGTGATGGAAGGAATGACCTTTCTCGCTTCTTCGTAAAATTGTCGCGTCCTGCTTGCCATGAGGTCCGTCCCTCGGTGTTCTGCTGCCTGCAGGTTGCAGATGAGCTCGACTGAGAGGACTCTTCTCGTGTTCTGAAGGATCTGGTAGGCGTGACGTGATCCGATGGTCCCCATGCTGACATGGTCTTCCTGGTTCGCTGATGACGGGATCGAGTCGACGCTCGCCGGATGTGCCAGTGTTTTGTTTTCTGAGACGAGTGATGCCGCACAGTATTGCATGATCATGGCGCCTGACTGCAGTCCCGGCTGTGGACTCAGGAACGGCGGCAGATCATTAAGTTGCGGGTTCACCAATCGCTCGATTCGTCTTTCAGAGATGTTGGCAAGTTCTGCTATGGCGATTTTCATAAAATCCATGGCAAAGGCAATCGGCTGACCGTGGAAATTCCCGCCTGAAATGACCTTTTCCCCGTCATCAAATATAAGCGGATTATCCGTTGCCGCATTCATTTCGATCTCGAGCTTTTCTTTCACGTAATCAAGTGCCTGCCACGATGCTCCATGTACCTGCGGGATGCATCTTAAGGAGTACGCGTCCTGGACTCTCAGCTCCCCTTGCTTTGTCGTGAGCTTGCTGTCCTGTAAGTAGTTCCTGATCCGTTCTGCCGTTGCGACTTGTTGAGGATAGCCCCTTACTACATGAATATCTTCGTCGAAAGCATCCATGATTCCTCTAAGGCCCTCCATGGTCAGACTCGCGATCATTTCACTTTGGAAGGCAAGTTCCTCTGCTTCCAGATACCCGATGATACCCATTGCCGTCATCGCCTGGGTTCCATTGATGAGTGCCAATCCTTCTTTTGCTTGAAGCTGGATCGGGAAGATATTCTCTTTTGATAGCACCGGCAGGGTTTGATGGACTTCACCCTGATGATGGACTTCTCCTTCACCCATCAGGGCCAGAGCTAAATGGGATAGAGGTGCTAAGTCTCCGCTTGCTCCCAGTGAGCCTTGCTGTGGGATCACTGGGTGGATTCCTTTGTTGAGGAATTCTGCTAATCTCTCGACAATGACCGGCCTAACACCGGAATATCCTTTTAACAGAGCGTTACATCTTAGCAGAAGCATCGCACGTGAAACGTTCTCCGGAAACGGATCACCTACTCCGCAAGCATGAGAATGAATTAAGTTCAGCTGAAGCTCCTCTACATCATCAGCATCGAT
This sequence comes from Rossellomorea arthrocnemi, assembly GCF_904424705.1. GTDB lineage: Bacteria > Bacillota > Bacilli > Bacillales > Bacillaceae_B > Rossellomorea > Rossellomorea arthrocnemi. The sequence goes on from NZ_CAJGBF010000005.1 coordinate 119,686, forward strand.
CAACACATCACTGAACTTGCCGAAGCCCGTATTGATCCCATACACCACACGCTTCTCCTTCACAATCTTCTCAACCGCTTCACGACTCTTCCGCACACGCTCCATACTAAGCGGCGAAAGCTCCACAAGCTCCTTCCCATAAATAATCCTCTTCGCTTCCTCCAACGTTAAACTACAACCCGTTAACTCAACCATTCTGATCACCTCTTTATATTTTTCAAACCTTTAGGGACGGACCTCTAAAAATCCCCGTTATTGCTGTATGTCCCGTCCATAAACACCGTTATTACCGGAATTTCCGCTTTAATGCTTTAAATCACTGCGGGACGGACCCTTTAAACTCACAAAAAGGAGGCTCGACCAAAGACAGACTTCTGCCTTTGGTCGAGCCTCCTTTCAACTAATATCTCTAGGCTCTATACTTTAAATATGATTGATTCCAAGTCCGATCGTTTCGTGCTCTAATCCCTTAATGGGGGCACCAATCGTCCCATATAACGCTACAGCGATCCATTCGCCTTCCTCTTCACTTGCATATGGAGTACCTCTCACAACCGAAAAGCGCAATCCAACCGTACGAAGGATCTCACCTAATTGGGCATGACCCCGGGTGACCCCTGTCAAAGCTTCCATGATCGCGTGGTACAAGGCGTGCATCTCCCGGTACAAATCTTCCCGGACCAGGTCACTCCTCTTCGCTGCCGTTTCGATCGCAGCCACGATTTTCTGACTGTCCATAGATCCGATTTTTCCAGTGCAGTAGCTCCAATTCAGTTCATTGAAATGACGATTCCACTCTTCCTCTTCCCTGTCTACGAGGAGAAGAAGCATGGCGTTCTTTCCGATACGAGTATGATCTGTCTTATCCAAGTGGCATTCGCACCTTACGTGAAAATTCTAAAAATACTAATAACTACTTTCATTGTATGGTCTGATTCAGAAGAGGTCAACGAAAATAATGGTGATTTTAGAAACTTAGAGAGGTAGTTTGGTAGCGTGGTAAAGGGTTTTCAGAGGGTAACAGAAGATAACATGTGAAGGTCCGTCCCTCAAAAAAAGACGTACCTATTCGAGTTAGGTTCGCCTCATTCCTCCTTTACTCTTCTTGTTTTTTTCCTTTTCCTTTGAATACTTGGGGATTGTTCATGAGGTAGGTCACGGTTCCATTATCGGATTTCAGGCTTAAGTAAGATAGAATATCTTGTTTGTCTTCATGAGAAAGCCTGCCATCCACAGGGTAAAGGGGCAAAATATTCAGTTGCTCCACTCCCTTCCGCTTTTCCAGTACAATCTTGCACTCCTTTGGGGCGCTGTCATTAATACGGACAAACTTGAAGGGGATGGAATGGTTTCGATCGATGGGAACCGCAAACAATGTGGTGAACCCGACAGTTTCGAGAATCTTGTCAGAGTACATGATGCTTTCCAGGGCATGTGAAAATCCCGGTGGTTGGTTTACAACGACTAGCGTATTGGAATAATGCTGACCTTGAAAAACGACTAAATGTTTCTTTGATTTCTTGACACTTCTTTTGGAAACGTGAAAATCCTCGAATACTAAAATAAACTCTTTTTTCATATTTTCCTCCTCTTGAAAATAGTTATTTTTTCCTACAGATTATGAATTTCGACATATTTATTTATAATCCTCTAAAATTTTCCAAATTATTTTAGTCTTTTCATTTTTTAATTGTAATTTGATGCAGTCCCTCGTCTTGGACTTCCTTATCTACATAATCCTTATATCGTTTTACCTTTGGTGCCGGAAAATAGTTGAGGGTGCGCTCTTTTGAAAGAAGAGGATTATCAATGGCATTGATATAAAACGGATAACTGCTCCAGGGGTATTTCTCGGGGTGAACGGTGAGTTTTGCTTCAACGGGATTGTAGTGGATATACCTGCTGACTTTGATAAAGTACGATGGGGTATCGATTTTGGTGGATCCATATCTTCTTTGGAAAACATGACCGACATAGTCATATTTCTTATTGAAGTATACGGCGTAGCGGGTATGAAGAGTGCGGATGATCTTTTCTAGTGGAACATGATGGGTTTCAATCAGCAAATGAATGTGGTTGGACATCAAACAGTAGGCGTGGATGGTAGTAGGGTACTTGTCTTTCGTATCCTGCAAATACGTTAAATACTTCCTGCGGTCTTCATAATCATGGAACAAATCCTGCTTCCGGTTTCCTCTCGCGGTAACATGGTAAGTAGTTCCCGGACTCCAATCCCGAGGCGCTCGAACCATAACATCACTCCTTCTCTAAAGTTTCGTTTCGTAATCGTACACTAAATCTATTCGACACAACTTCCAAAAATCCTCTTTTTTTATGAGGGACGGACCTGTTTATTCATGATACAACCTAAGTAAATTGACCGGGTAGAGGTCCGTCCCTCAAATGATCTCTATCTATCTTTTCCGTTTCGGTGATGAACGTGATTGGTGATGCTTTCTTGAGAGTAGTAGATTATCCGTCCTGTTCTGTGGTGCTTGGTGCTTAATATCAGGTTTGAATCTGATTTCAATCGAATCCACCTGATTCTTCCTTTTACTCCCTCTTGTTTTAATTTGCCCTTCATTATTTCCCCCATTCCATCCCCACCTTTATCCACTATTCGACAAAATCACAATTATATTTACATTTTAATACGTTTTACTGTAATTTTGTATATTTTTTACATTTTATGTTCATTTGTAATCAAAATAAGTATTTCAAAACGTGTAATTTTCCTATACCTGCACACAAAACCTTTATCTTGAAGAAAAAAGGGATAGTCGGTGAGAACAATGGATTTACATGTAGAGCTACAACGTTATCGCAATGACATATTAGAACTTACCCAGAGAGAAGCCTCCCTTCGTTTAAATATCAGCCAGAGCGCGTTATCAAACTATGAAAATGGCACAAGGGACATCCCGTACAAGATGCTCCTTACCTTTAAAGAAGTATATAAAATCCCTACCCATGAAATGAACCGAATCATGTTCGGCGAAGAAAGCAGGGTTCTAGGACACAGCCACGATCCCATGATCCTGAGAGAAAACTTTGAAGACGATGAAACGAAAGAAATTCTAAAAACCCTTCAGCAGCACCCAAAATTCAAACGAACCCTGTCCTCCCTCTCCTACTTCACAGAAAAGCGCAAAGAAAAATTCATCAACCACGTAAACCACCTCTACCAGACGATGAAAGATTGGTAGAATCTTTCGGGAGGGACGGACCTCTGAATTAAAAGTGAAACCATGAATAAATCAGGTTTTCTTCTCCGTCCTTCCTTACTAAGTGAGGTCCGTCCCTCACTTATCGAAACAATTCCAACAAAAAAAACGCTTAGATTCCACATGGTGGATTCTAAAGCGCCTTTTCACTCTGATTTGTAGTGTAGCCTAATTGTAATTCCTGTTTTAACCAATGGATCATTGTATCTGTGTCCATGTGTCCTTGTTGACCCTTGTCAAATGCTTTTTGCAGAACAGAAAGTACATACTGCTCATCATTAACCTGCCCCTTCAAATAGACAACCTCCTACAAAAAATTACACTTTTATTACTTTATTCATTCTATTACACTAATTTTCCTTCAATAAACTTCTTTCATTAATAATTTTACCAAATAATCCAATAATCATCATCATTTTTTAAAATTTTTTCCAATAAATAAGGATGAAATACCTATTACGCTTTGTAGTAATATGTCGATACACTAAAAGTAGGGTTCTGAATAAATGGCAAAATCATCGAAAGGTGATGACGCAAAGCTAAAGGGGCTAATCAGGCCAGCCAGCTACCAAACCGGGAGGGATTGTAATTGTCGTTTTTAACACCAGAAGAAATATATATTAGAAAGAAAGCAAAGAAAAAGTGGATGTATGCAGGGCTGTTTTTGTTTACGATCATCCTCATTGCAGGTACGACGATTCTTACGTACCAGATGTAAAGCGTCCATCCGGCGCTTTTTTTAGTTCAAATGACATTCTACAATTTATGGAAAAGTTCGATAAATTCCGATAGAATAGTAGATGGAATCTATTCTAGTTGGGGGACTATACTTTATGCATAAAGAAGTCAGACTTTTCAGAGGTTTATCCAAACCATCATTCTTCTTTTATCAACTCAAAGACATGGAAGTCGTAACAGGATATAGGAAAAAAATATTTCATCTCTTATGGCTGTCTATTTTTGTCTTTGGCCTCATTTCATCTTTCGGGATCGGTATGGATCCTCTTTCAAAAGATATTACAACGCTCTCACCAATCACTTATGAATTAGAAAAGTTCTTATTTTTCTTGGGGAGGTTATTAGCAGGTTTGCTTTATGCTGCCATTATCCTCTTTTTCTGTTCCCTTATATTTTGGACCATTTCAGATGAAGGCGAATATCGAAAACTCGTTATGACGCAAGGTGTAGTCTTAATTATTTTACTACTGGAACAACTTACCTATATACCCTTGTCGCTCTTTTTTTCACTTGAATGGTATTCTTCCCCATTATCGCTCGGAGTCATAACCCAGTATGCTACCTCCAATACATATATAATTTATTTAATGGGAAGCTTTTCACTCTTTAAGGCTTGGGTATTTTTCATTCAATATAAAGGACTCAAACGATTAACCGGTCAGAAAAATTGGATTATCTGGTTGGTGATCTTCCTTACTAACCTTTTCATCTGGTCTTTAAATGCCTTATTGGCTTATCTAAGTATTTCAACTCTACTCTAACTATCAAAAGGCTGTGAACATTTATGAAAAAAAGGACCATTTTCTATACTACCCTCACTGTGTCGCTCCTTTTTATAGGTGCCAATACATATCTCATTGAAAAGGCGGACAGCAAGGTTGACCGGGAAGTCCGTGTCGCTGAATGGGAACCTGTCAACAAAGGGGATCTGGTAAAAGAATTGCCAAAACCGGGTGTCGTTGCTTCCGAAGAAGAAAACTACATCTATTTCAATGACGAATTCGGTTCATTCAAAAAGTTTCTCGTCAAAGAAGGGGACCAGATCAAATCCGGTACCCCCCTTTATGAATATGAAGTAACCGATCAATCCCAGCAAAAGAGCGTCCTGGAATCAGAGGCCGATCAACTGGAAGACGAGATCGACAATATCGAAGACAACATTTCTGATCTTAAACGACTGGAGTCTTCCCTCCCATCAGGGTCGACTGACGACAAAGAAATTCCGATTGACGCCAGTGCCCTTCAATCGGAATATGATTTAAAAAAAGAGATTGCCGCTAAAGAGCTGGAAATCGACCGCTTAGAGAGTCAAATTGATAATCTGGAGCGCCAAATCAAGGATATCGAATCCTACGAAACAACCCTTACCGTCCAAAGCAGCGTGGAAGGAACCATCAAGGATCTATCCCATGCCATCGACAATCCATTGATCACGATTGCATCGCAGGCAACCGTTGTTACGGCGGACCTTACAGAAAAAGAAATCACGACGGTAGATGAAAACATGAACGCAACCGTTCAATCGGATATTGAGAAAAAAACACAAAAGGGGACCGTCACCAAAGTGGCAACCCTGCCAAAAAACGATCCGCATATTCAAACGGATAGCCTGTACCCAATAGAAGTAAAACTTCAGGACCCCGAGAACGAACTGCTTCCAGGTCATCACGTCTTCTTATCCGTTATAACGGAAGAAATAAAGGGGGCATTCGTGGTCCCTGTGACGGCGATTGAAAAAGATCAACATTCAACATACATTTGGGTTCTAACTTCAAAAGGCAGCGTTGAAAAACGTAAAGTTGAAACCGGCCTTGCAGTTGATGGGCAGCAGCAAATCAAGTCCGGGGTGAAAGAGGGAGAATACTATATCGTATATCCTGGTGATATCCCTGCATTACAACACGGAGCTACGTTCATTACGGCCCTTGATTGGGATAAAGTGAAGCTGAGAGACTTGAAGAAATTCGATCGTCCGACGATTCTTGAAAATGTGTTGTTGGGGATCCTGGAACGGAAATAACATTACGCAGTATATGGAAAGCGTCCTTTCAACGGAGAAAGGGCGCTTTTTTTAAAATAGTCATCCTTCATCATTCCCCCTCATCCTCTCATCGATTAAAAAGAAAATGACTGCGCAGCACATGGCTCCTGGTAAGACACCTGGGAAGATAAAATAAGTGAACGCCCCCATTCCAATATGTATGAGTCCAGAAATCCAAAGCCGCATAGAAGAAACCTTCATAGAAATATACTCAGCCATTAGTGAAACGGGTATGCCAAATAAAAAATTCCCGCCCATACTAAACAACAGCACCAATAATATAAATAGAGAAAACTCACCATCTACACGATAGGAATCCCCTTTTAACACGGACATAGCGAAATAGAAAATAAATAAGCCTGCCGTGAAACAGATGGAGGTATAAAAAGCGACTTTGATTTTCCTGTAACCATCTTTCCATATCCCTTCTCTAATGGCTGGAACCAAAAAGATAACAAGCAGCAGTCCCAGTAATGCCATGACCTCTATTGGTGTATGAGAGACGAGTAAAATAGTGATAAAAACCAACATTGAAAAAATGAACATAACATTCCCTTTCATCATGTATGATCACAAACCTTTTTATTTCATTGTATAACACCTGATAAGTGGACAACATGATCGATTACTGTTTTCTCCCATAAACTATACATACTCCTCCCCCTGCAACAAATACTAACAATCAACACGAACAAAAGGAGCGATTACCCACCATGAAAACACTCAAACGCCTTATCACCCTGACGATCCTCTTATCCCTACTCTCCTTCTCACTCCCCACCTCCTGCCTGCTCGCCGCGCCACCACCACCAAAAAACGTCATCCTCATGATCATGGACGGCACCAACTCCGACATCCTCACCCTGTCCCGCTGGTACCGAGGGACGGACCTCCAATTGGATAAAATTCTGGTAGGCGGAGTCCGGACCTATTCTGCCCAGTCAGCGATCACCGACTCCGCTGCTGCAGGGTCCGCCATGGCCTCGGGTATGAAGACGAAGGCTGATTACATAGGCATGAACCCTGACGGCAGACCCGTATTGACGGTCCTTGAAGGAGCCAGGCTGTCCGGATACAAGACCGGAATCGTGTCCACCTCGCCCATCCAGCACGCCACGCCCGCTGCCTTCACCTCCCACGCCTTGAACCGGGATGAATTCGGGGATATCGGGGAACAGCAGGTGTATCAAGGTCTCGACGTCGTGTTAGGGGGAGGGGCTGCGTGGTTAAAGCCCCAAGCCAAGGACCATACCAAAGACGACGACGGCATGCTGAAAACCAAGCAGGTCAGCCGTGAAGATGGAGAAAACCTGGTGAAGGAAATCAATTCTTCAAAATATGACATGGTTCTGAAGAGGGACGGACTTCTAAAACGGCCACCCACGTCCCCTAAGCTCTGGGGAGTATTCGCCGATGAAGACATTTCTTATGAATTGGACCGGAAGACATTAAAACCCGAGGAGCCATCCCTTGCAGAGATGACCAGAACAGCTATTGATCGACTTTCTCAAGGTGAGAAAGGATTCTTTCTCATGGTCGAAGGCAGCAAAGTAGACTGGGCGGCCCATAAAAACGATCCAGTAGGAATGATCAGTGAGGTTCTGAGCTTTGACGATGCTGCCCGAGAGGCACTCGATTTTGCCCGGAAGGACGGGAATACCATGGTAGTTGCCGTGACGGATCACGGAAATAGCGGTTTGACCCTTGGCAATCAGGGGACAAACGGTCATTACAAAACCCTGCCTGCCGGGAAATTTATTGAGCCCTTGAAGAAGGCAAAGCTTACCGTCAAAGGGGCCACCTCTCAGCTCAAAAAGGATCGATCGAATGTAAAAGAAGTCCTATCAAGCTATGGATTAGAAAACCTGAGTAAGAAGGAATATTGTGCGATGGAAGGCGCTGACAGTGTGGAGGACCTCGAAAGCGAGATGGTGAAACTGATGGCGAAACGGGCAAACCTGGGCTTTACCACTCACGGTCACACCGGCGAAGACGTCTTTTTATACGCGTATGGGCCAGGTAAGCCGGTTGGACTGATCGAAAACACAGCTATTCCGAAGGTAATCTCTTCATACATGGGATTTTCACTTAAAACCGGTCCCTTCGCTTCCTGGTATGTGGACGGAGTGACATTTTACCGTGATAAGGGATATAAGGTTCAGGTTGAGGGACGGACCTCGAAAAATCCTGTGATGGTTGTGAAGCGTGGAGATGAAGTGCTGCGTTTTCCGGAGAATAAGAACTTTTATTGGAGAAATGATGAAAAAGTGGGGTTGAAGAGCGTGAACGTGTATGACGGAGAGAGGTTTTATGTGCATGTAGAGGAGTAGGATGTTAATTTGGGAGGGATTGATTTCGCTGGTTTATTTATATTAGCGACTGCCCTCCCCCCGGTGCCAGGCACCAAATTCAGCATCTGTGCCAGGCACCGCCACACCGCCCGCCACACCTCACCACAACCCCACTTCCTCCACACAATTCGACAAACTCCACACCCCCTTTCCACCACTTCTCCTACCCCATGTTCCTTTTCCCACTCCTTTTGCGTTATAATAAAAGAATGCGATTTTATAGATTGGAGAGGTTGGTTGATGTCGATTCGTATTCAGGAGCTGAAGGATAAGTTACTTCCCATGAGTCAGTCGATACAGGGTGAGCTGGACCCGAATCAGGACGAGAGCAAGAATATCGTGTCCAAGGGCCTTCTGTTGTTCCGTCAGAATCAGGTTTCGAACGTAAAGGTCCGGGATGAAGAGGTGACGGCAGAGGTGCAGGATGTGACACCTGTGACCCTTGAACTGAACTTGTCATTTCCCCTTCTAAGCAAATGCTCGTGTCCTAAAGGTAGTTGGTGCCGGCATCAAATGGCGACCTTTTTTATGCTTTATAACAAGGTTGGAAGGGTCAGTGAGTGGATCCAGAATTGGCGGAGTCAGTCTCAGCCTGCGAATCAGGCATCACAGTCTCTGGATGATTTATTGAAGAAGCACGGTGCCCTCAAGAAAGCCAGTGATCTATTGAACGAACGGAAAACACGGGGGAACACACCTGAGGAATGGTGGCAGTTCTTTGATTCTCTTCTTAAACAGGAAGATTTGGATCTACTTGAAAGACAGCCCTATTTAATGGATGTCCTCGTGCAGAATATAACGAAGCGATTCATGAAGGATGCTCCCTTCGAACGGGAATGGAAACCTCTATATCAACTGTTTGCGACCCTTTACCTTTCGATTGAAATCGACCTGCATTTGCAAAAAAGGAATGTCGAACTGAGCCGTGAACAGTACAGCATGTATGATTTCCTGTTAGGCGAAATGGAAGACGCCGTAGAGAAGTTATCGATTCATGCCATGCCGTTCAGTTTCGATCCGTATATTGCTTTTTTGAAAAAACAGACGGTCACAATGAGTGATTCTACTGAGAACAGTACGATGATGAAGGCTGAAGTGTACCGTTTCTTATGGTACTACTTGTTCAAGCAAAAGTCGTGGCGCCGTGAAGAGGTTGCCCGCCTGGAAGAACAGGGTGGACATGATCAGACCTTTTACAATGTCGCGATTCTTCATCAATATTTACTTCTTGAGGATTTAAATAAAGCAAGCGAAGTCGTGGATGAACTTGGGACAGAGCTCGTTGCTTTCAGTGAGTTCTGGCTACGCAAATTTTTTGTCGGAAAGCGTTACGAAGTCGGATTCTTCCTGGTCCGGAATATTCTGTCCAGGATGCCGGATCATCTTGAAACCCTGGATTATTATGAAGCGACCCGATTCGTACGCTGGTTCGTTCGGATTCTCCCGATGGATTGGCTGATGGAAAAGGACAGTTCCCTTGTGAATGAGCTCCTGCTCTCCATGCTTCCGTACAGCTTCTTCTCATACAATGAGTATCTCATCAGTGCAAAGGCTTACCGTGAATGGGTCGAATTGCAGAAATATATGAGCTACAGTATTGGAGAAATGGAAGGGATGGGTCTCAGGGATGTCACGAAGGAAGCACCCGAGCTCGCACTCCCCATCTATTATGCCGGCGTCATTTCAGCGATCGATCAGAAGAATCGTGACAGCTACAAGCTGGCCGTTCGCTATATGAAGAAAATCCGGACGATTTATAAAAAAACGAAGAAAACCGAAAAGTGGGATGTGTATCTCATCTATATACTTGATAAATACAAGCGATTACGCGCGTTCCAAGAAGAGTGCAGAAAGGGTAAGTTAATCGATGCTTAAACTGTCTTCCGTTAAAATCAATGTCCACACAACTGAATATGAAGACCGATTCTTCATTACTGCGGAAAACGACGAAGGCGAGCAGCTCCCTCCAAAAGAATGGAAGGGTCAGCTGTTTCTTTGGCATGAAGAGAGCTACTACGGAACTCTAATAGAAGAATCAAACGATGGCGTTCCCGTGACCAGGTGGCAGTTCCTGACCTTGCTTGCAGGCGAGCATTTCAGCAGCATGATCCAATGGGACTGGGATGAAACCGGCCAGGCGTGCATTGCGATTGCTCCGGTCATTTATGAAGCCGTGGAAGCCGGACGCTGGCTGCCGCGCTTTGAGGAATGGCAGGAAAAAGGACTGCAGTTTCACATCCCCGATGAAGTATGGTCGAACTTCAATGATGAGTTCTGGGAGGAAGAGATTCCTGATGGAGGTCCGTCCCTCAAAAATCTCACCGAAAATTGGTTTCAGGGTGCGTTGAATGAGGCGATGGCGGCCGGTGGATCAAGTGCGATGAAGCGGATCCAGAAGCTGAAGGAAAGTACGCTTACGTCTGAGGAGCTGGATGCGTATTTTGATGAGAGACGGTGGAGTGAGTGGATTTCAGGGGGAGATGAAGAGTTACCGTTCTCAATCGGCCTCCGCATAACAGAGCCCCTTGATGAAGATGAATCCTGGGAGCTTGAAACGATTTTACGAGACCGTAAGAAAACGAGCCGTATCATTTCCCTGGCTGAAGACACGGTCCCTCCTTCCTGGAAAAAGCATCTGCCGGGCGTATCGGATGAACAGGAACGCTGGATGAAGATGTTGCCGATCCTCCGTGACGCGGACGGCTCCCTCCGCACCGCTCTTGGTGAGCACGATGCGTGGGACTTCCTATCTGTTCTAAGTGAAAAACTCATCGATCTGGATATTGAAATTCTCCTTCCATCATGGTGGGAAGCGATGAAGGACGCCCAGGTGCTCGTGAAAGCAAAGCTTAAAAACACGGACACGAGCTATCGTAAATCCTTTGTGAGCTTAAATGCCATGCTCGATTTCGACTGGCGTCTTTCCATGAACGGCGTCAATTTGAACGAAGAGGACTTCAACCAACTCGTTGAAAACCAGCGTCGTTTGGTGAAAATCCGCGGTCAGTGGATGAAGCTTGACCCTGCCATGATTCGCAGGATTCAACAGATGATGACGAAAGCGAAGCAGGAAGGGATCTCGATTCAGGATATGTTGGAACAGGAGCTTGTCCCCCGGGATTCCGATGAATCGGATCTTGACCCGGATGACGATGAGCATGACCCTTATCAATACGCCAGAATTCAGCTCGAGCTCAACCGCTCTATGAAAAAAATGATCCATCAACTGACGAATGTATCATCGATTCCCCTCACGGAAACGCCTGATACGTTTATCGGAGAGCTCCGTCCCTATCAGCAGCTGGGCATGAGCTGGATGCTCTTTTTACGAAAGTTCAGCTTTGGCGCTTGTCTTGCCGATGACATGGGACTCGGTAAAACAGTTCAGCTGATCACATACCTTCAGCATGTGAAAGAAACCGAGAAACCGGAAACACCTTCCCTGATTGTTGCCCCTACCTCAGTTCTGGGAAACTGGCAGCGGGAGTTGGAGAAGTTCGCACCGGACTTGAAGGTTCATCTTCATTATGGACCTGCCCGGGCGAAAAGGGAGGCCTTTGCTGCTGAGATCAAAGGGGTCGATGTGGTTCTCACCTCATACGGTTTATCCCATATCGACTATGACGAGCTATCACTAGTCGAATGGACATCAATCTCCCTTGATGAGGCACAAAATATCAAGAATGCCAATACGAAGCAATCCCGTGCGATCCGCAAACTGAGCGGGAAGCACCATATTGCCTTAACGGGAACCCCGATGGAAAATCGGCTCTCGGAACTGTGGTCGATCTTTGATTTCCTTAACCACGGCTATCTCGGTGGATTCACCCAATACCAGAAAAATTATATTGCGCCCATCGAGAAAGACGAGAACGAAGAAAAAGTCAAAGAGCTTCAGGCCAAGATTAAACCATTCTTATTGCGTCGTACAAAAAAAGACCCTGAAGTGGAGTTGAACTTGCCTGAAAAGCTCGAGCAGAAAGAATATTGTCATCTGACTGCTGAGCAGGCTGCCCTTTATGAGCAGCTGGTGAAAGACACCCTCGCCAAAATTGAAACACTGAGCGGGTTTGAGCGTAAAGGGTTAATCCTGCAAATGTTGAATCAGCTTAAGCAGCTTTGTAACCACCCTGCTCTCTATTTAAAAGAACCGGATCCTAAGTCGATCCTGTCACGCTCCGAAAAAATGCAGAAGCTGAAGGACATCGTGGAAACCGCTCTCGAATCCGGCGAAGCCTGTCTGATCTTCACCCAGTATATTTCCATGGGTGAAATGATCCAGGAAGTGATGAAGGAAGAGTTTGACGTAAGGGTCCCATTCTTGAACGGAAGCATGGCAAAAGGAAAAAGGGATGAGCTGGTGGAGAAATTCCAGAATGGCGAGTTCCCTGTCTTCCTGCTGTCATTGAAAGCCGGCGGGACAGGACTGAATCTGACCGCAGCCAACCATGTCGTCCACTACGACCGCTGGTGGAACCCGGCAGTTGAAAATCAGGCCACCGACCGTGCCTATAGAATCGGCCAAAAACGGTTCGTCCACGTTCATAAGCTCGTATCATCAGGCACCCTGGAAGAAAAAATCGATGCCATGCTTATGAAAAAGCAGGCACTAAATGATGAAATCATCCGCAGTGACCAGTGGGTGACGGAATTGTCGGATCAGGACTTGGAATCGTTATTGGTGTTGGAATAGATTTATTGATTTGCCTCTTTCCTTTCGTGGGAGAGGGGTTTTTTTAGTTGAGAAATGGTTTTATTTGGTAAACAACGCATAAAATTAAATATTGACGCAATCACCTTTAGAAATGACGCAATTATGAAAAAAATGACGCAAATAATTGAATAATGACGCAATCAAGATAACTCCATCCCAATCTTCCCTTCCATCAAACGTCAAAAACCGGTCATACACACCATTCCCCCAACCTTCTTGCCAAATTTACTTACAATCACCTCATAATATCAATATCTCTAACACCCCAGCCACAACTTCATCGTAAATCCTCTCACTATTATGCCCGGTCGGTTTTTCCGATATAATTGTAATAAGGTTTTGTTTTGCCACAAATCCAAAACCACGAAAAAAACGCCAGCCTCCCCAAAAGGAAACCAGCTCAAAATGAAGATAAAAAGGGGAATGAAACACTTACTTTATTCACTGCTACACATGTTTATGTCTAATGAGGCAAATTAGGGGATTCTTACGGGTGACCATTGGAATTTGAGACAGTGTACTTATAGGTTGGATGACGCGTATGGAATGGATTCTCGTTGAGGCATGTTATAAAATCAAGATGAGGATTTCAATACCGGGTTCGGATATTCGTATCCTTGTTCAAGGGCGGTTACCCGTTGGGATAAGTAGAAATTTTCGACATTGACTCTTGCTACTTTTTTAATGAGGTCTTCCGTTATTTTTTCCATCCGATCAATTCTTTGTTCCAGATCTTGCAGTGTGGCCACAACTTCATCTCCTTTCTTAAAAGTTAAAACGGCAATTCGATTGTTTCTTTCTTGCCGGGTTCAGGTGTAGCATTTGATGTTGGCTTACTGTCCAGGAACCGTACGTTCTCTGCAACAACTTCGGTTATATACGTCCGTTTTCCTTGATCATTCTCATAGTAACGGGTTTGGATACGGCCCGTCACCCCAACGACGGATCCTTTCCTGCAATATTTCTCCGTATTATCCGCTGCACGGTTCCACAATGTACAAAGTACAAAGTCGGTATCGACCTGACCTTGCTGGTTTTTGTATGGCCGGTTCAGGGCAACCGTCACACTAAGTACTGATCTCCCTTCCGTTGTTTTTCTTGCTTCGGGATCTTTCGTCAGCCTTCCCACCAGGGTTACTTGGTTGATCAATTGTATTCATTTCCTCCTTTCTGTTAAGGTGCTTTCATCTTACCTCCTACTTGTAAATCTTGTAAAATCATGAATATCCGAAATTCAATCGATAATCGGCTTGAATTTCAGATATTCCCCTAGGGAGATTTTACGATTTTAGATCTAAATCATCGTTAAATACACAAAATTGCATCTTTCGACCTTTTTTTCATTGCCCAATAGATTAGGGAAACAATTCCCCCTGTGATATAATTTTATAAAACCTTTAAATGGGAGATGTTCGTTCATGAAAACCTTTAAAGTGATTTCTTTACAAGTTGTGGATAACGAAAAACTGCATGACTTTGAACTTGTGGATGGTCTGATTATCAATAAGGAAGACGGACAGAGTACATGGCTTGTGGAAACGTATCTGTCGAATGAATACATCGAGTTCTTTCAAAAAGCTCAGCAAAGCAAGGATGCTTTGGAAATCCAGGTTGTCATTTCCCATAAGGCCAATGATCCGGCTGCCTTCATGACATCCATCCGTTGTATCAAAGAAATGGATGATCATATCAGCATTATGTTTGAAGGGAAATTGAAGAAACAGCGGAATGAATATGCGGAAATACTGCTTGATGACTTAGTCCAAAAAGGGTATTCAGGGGAAGAACTGGTCCGTGAGTTCCGCGAGAAGATGGTGTCTAAGCCAAGAATTTCTGCAACGGCAAAGCCAAGCGTTTAATTATACGAAATTATGTAAACTTTATATAGAGCCCAGGATAGCTGTTTGCTATAATTAATGTATTAGATCACTTTATTATTTTCTTTTAATACGAAGTTTTTTTAGGCAGGTGTGCTCAGTGATTGGAGAAAGAGTAAAGAAATATCGACAAGAAAAGAAAATGTCCATGACGGAACTGGCTGAAAAAGCAGGGGTCGCCAAATCATATTTAAGTTCTATTGAGCGTAACCTTCAACAAAACCCATCTATTCAATTCCTTGAAAAGGTTTCAAGTGCTCTTGGAATCCCTTTAGATGCTTTGCTTTATGACCAACCGGAAGACCAAAATATTGACCATGAATGGCTTAAGATTGCTGAAGAGGCAATGGATTCTGGTATTACAAAAGAACAGTTCCGTGAATTCATAGAATTTAATAAGTGGAAATTAGACAATAAATAAAGTCTTGCGAACATTTCGCAAGACTTTATTTATATTAAATCACTTCGTACTTAGCTTTCATCTCTTCCGATTGTTGGTTAAGAAATTCCCTGATTTCCTTTTTGGAAATCCCTGCATCTAAAGCTTGTTTAATAAGTTCCATCCATTCGATATCAAGTTCACGATTTGTCATTAAATCCCCTCCCAAAATACATGTATGTATTCCAGGCAATCCAGCCATCATAGTTTAAGTAGCTTCAGAGCAAACTCTAGCGTACACTCTCACCTTAGACCTGAGACTTTGCGTCCCTACCTTTCAATAGGTTTGCCTTTATCTGACATTTCTTCTTTATATCACTATTATACTTTTATAAATTTTAACATCTTGTTGTTTTTTGTCTTTTCTGAAAATAATATTTTCTCCTTAAATACTACAAAATAACCAATTATTTTACATTTTTCACAATCAATACTCCTTTTTTTTCGGAAATAGTTTGACAATTAGAAAATTCTTGTCGAAACTTATGGTTCTTTTTATCTGTATTTTTTATATTTTTCCATCTTTTGAATAGTTGTTACACTCTGAGTTATATTTTGTAATATTGTTGCCTTGTAAAATTGGGATTCAGTTAGATTATTTCCGCAAGAAGGGCATAGCCATTCACCATTCTCAGAACTACTAAACGATGATCTTGTACAGCGGTTGCAAATTTTTTTGTACATATCATTTAACTCCCTTTTGATAAAAATATACTATTTGTTCTTTTTATAGAACACTTAATTTAGTATATATTTCTATTTCTAAAGTCTAAAGTCCTGTAAAACCTTAAAATTTCATTCGAATTAATTATTTTTGTCCATTTTATTGAATATTCTTTAAATATCTTAGTATTTCGTTATTTATAAAAAACAAATTGTTCTATATAATGAAATAAAACGAACAAAGGAATGAGATAAAATGGTAGGTGATAAAATAAAAAGGATGCGAGAAAAAAGAGGGCTATCTATTATTGAACTTTCGACCAAATCAGGAATTTCAAAATCGTACCTTAGTTCCATAGAGAGAGGAATTCAAAAAAACCCCAGTATACAGATTCTTGATAAATTATCTTATGCACTTGGTGTATCCTTAAATCACGTACTTAGTAATAAGACTGATTTAGATGATGATTGGATGAAATTAGTAAAAATGGCTATCGAGGAGGGGGTTTCTAAAAAAGAGTTTCTAGAATTCATTCAATTTACTCAATTTAAAAGGGTGAACAATATTGAAGATGACCGTTTTAAAGATCATTAGTATTGGTCTGTTGATAAGTGGAAGTGCATTACTTATCTACTCTTCTTATCTTTTGATTACTGTTAATTTAAATGAAAAAAAAGCATTATCAAAAGCACAGACCGTAATCTCTTCCTTAGAAGGTAAAAATCGATATGAGTCTCCTGAGCCCCATTATTCATTTAATCCAGGTGACATTATCGGGATTTTACAAATTTCTAAATTAAATAAGAAATTGCCGATTATTGAAGGGACCGATGAATCTGAATTAGAACAAGGGGTTGGTCATTACCCGACAACCAAACTCCCCGGCCAGCAAGATCGAATCTTCCTTGCCGGCCACCGGGATACAGTATTCAAAAAAATGGGTGAACTCCAAAAAGGAGACAAACTAACTATTCTATTAGAGACTGGAACATACACTTATGAGATTTATGAAACACTTATTGTGAAAGAAACTGACCTCTCCGTGCTGAAACCTACCGCTCCTCAAGAGGTTTTAACTCTTTCAACCTGCTATCCATTCGAGTATCTTTCAAGCACCACCGAACGTTATATCATCAATGCCAAAAGAATACAATAAAGCGCAGAAGCTTCGCCTCTGCGCCCAATATTACTCGTCCTTATTATCCTTATCATTCATATCAATATCGTCTTCTACAGCATCCTCTTCAGGAGTGTTGTTATCCTTCGTTGCATCCTTGTCGCCTTGGTTGTTCTTATCCTCAGACTCGAGGTTGTTCTCTTCGTTCATGTCGCCGTCGTTCATATCATCATTCTCATCCATGTTGTCATTCTCTTCAATCGGTGCTTCGTCTTCCGGAGGAGGCTCCTGGTCAGCGTTACATCCTACTAGAAGAAAAGCAGCAAGGGCAGATCCACCAAGGACCGATAATAACTTTTTGCTCATGATGTATAACTCCTTTCTGTGTGTAAGTTAGGTAATGTAAGACCGTTACGTTGGTCTTTTGTTAGCTTTCCCTGAAATTAAATATACTTGCATGGAAACAAAGATTTTTTATAATATGATCTCATTAAAAAAAAGCTGGGTTTGATGTGAAATGGATCACATCAAACCCAGCCTTTAAATAGGACTATTCCTGTTTATCCCCTAAAGCAAACATCATTTCTAACTCGCAAGCAACTTCACCATCCACCGTTGCTACACCTTTCCCTTTGCCGATCGGTCCTTTAAAGCGAATCATTTCCACCTCAAGTCTTAACTGATCTCCAGGTTTTACCTGACGCTTGAAACGGCACTTGTCAATGCCTGTGAAGAATGCCAGACGTCCACGATTATCTTCCACCTTCAGCATCGCTACAGCCCCTACCTGAGCCAGTGCCTCAACGATCAGCACACCAGGCATCACAGGATAATCTGGGAAATGACCATTGAAGAACTCCTCATTCGCCGTCACATTCTTAATCCCAATCGCCTTCTTGCCTTCTTCCACCTCTAAAATTCGATCCACCAGTAAAAATGGATAACGATGGGGAATAATCTCTTTAATCTCATTAATATCAAGCATGCATGATTCCTCCTACCAATATGTATGTACACCTTATTGTACAGAAACCGGGCTAAGAATAGCAACAGGGTGGGAGGGACGGACCTCAAAAACATGCTCGATTTCTCATAAAGATCCCTGTATATCAACGTTCCTGATCCAAAAAGGGACCAAATTTGAGGTCCGTCCCTCCCAACCATTTCCTATCAACAAGACGACGTTCGAAAAGAGGGACGGACCTCGAATATCATGCTCTATCCACAATAAAATACCGATATAACGGGATTAATTGCTTAAAAAGCTGAAGAATTCGAGGTCCGTCCCTCCAAATGCTCAAAAAATTATTTTTTAATAACGATATCGATGATATGCTGCCAGGTTTCTGCTTTGAAGACGTCGGCTGCTTTGCCGTCGCCGATGCCTGCGAAGCCGACGACGGCACCCAGTGCGAGGCTTCCTGCAAGAAGAAGGATAAACAGAAGGATTCTGAGCCAGATTGGAAGCATGCGAACACGCACCCAGCGTGACGGCTTGGTTTCGTCCTTTTGCTTTACCTTTTTTTCTGCTTTTACTGATTCTCTTGTCGTCTTTTCCTGCAGTAGCTCTTTTTCACTCATAGCATTTAACTCCTTTTAGCGTATCCCATTTACAAGGCCCATCATTTGATCTGCAAGAGAGATCGAGCGTGCCTGAAATTGATATGATCGTTGGACATTCAGCATGTCCGTCATTTCTTTACTGATATCAACGTTCGATCCTTCTAACGAATTCTGGACCATTGAAATATCAGATCGTGCTCCTCCGGTGACGTTGGTCACCACTTCATCTTCCGTGACGCCCAGTTCATCCAGGTTGTCTGCAAAACCTAACAGATTTCCACCGAACTGCTCTAGGAATTGAGCCTTTTCAACGGTCACAACTCCCAGATTGAACTGCTCTTCTCCTCCAAGGGAGTCCCTGACTGTCAGTACTCCGTTATCCCCAAGATCAAAGGCAGACGCATCTTCAGAGAATGTAATAAAGTTATCATTCTCGTCCAGGATCGGAAGTCCGCTTCCGTTCACGAGCATCGCTTCCCCATTCCCGGTTGGACTGACAAAGAATGCCCCGTCTCTCGTATAGCGAACCGCCCTCGAGTCCTCATCTTGAGCCAGGACTTTAAAGAACTGCCGATCATTCGTCAACGCAAAGTCCAGGGAACGACCAGTTGCCTTTAATGACCCCTGATTCAGTATCAACTGAGACTGCGAAAGTTTGGCACCGTTCCCTTCCCGGACTCCAAGAGGGGTGAGCCTGCCTGTTTCAAACCTGTCTACTCTCTGGTTCTTCACCTGCTGCACGAGCATTTCAGAGAATGAAGCATCCCGGCGCTTATATCCATTTGTATCTGCATTCGAAAGATTATGACCAATCATATCCATCTGTTTCTGCAATTGTCCCAGTGTGTTGGTTGCTGTAATCATCGTTCGATTCATGACACGTTCTCCCCTATTATAAGGTATTCAGTGGCGAAATTCATTTACAATACTTGCTATCCGTTGACACGGCCGATTTCATTGGCGGCCTTTTCCATGCTTCGGTCATATGCCTGGAGCACCTTCTGGTTGGCTTCAAACGCCCTGTACGCCGACATCATGTCTGTCATCGTGCGGGAAGCATCAACGTTGGACCGCTCCAGGAATCCCTGCTTGGTGGTAAAGGCCACATCGTCTTCATCATAGGCATCGGGAAGCGCCACATTGCCTTCAGTAGCAAATAGGCCATCTCCCTGCTTGACTAACTGGTTGGGATTATTTGAATATCCCACTCCTAAAGTAGCCACCTCATTGTCATCTACAAGAATTTGTCCCTTTTCCCCAACCGAGAACTGATCACTTTCGAGTTGTATTCTGTCACCATTTTCATCCAGAATATAAAAACCGCTGTTCGTTGTGAGAAATCCGTTTCCGTTCACCGTCAGATTCCCATTACGCGTATAGCGGGGGGAACCATCCGGGCCCTCCACCGTCAGAAACACCGATCCACGGATCCCCGTTTCTTCGTCTACAGGCATAGAACCATCCAGAAGCGCCACATCCAAGCCCCGTCCCGTTTCCTGGAGATCGCCTTGAACAAAGGAAGGAATCGTTTCCTGCATGTATACACCCGTATTCAGTTTTCCTACTCTTTGGTTAAAAGGAAGGGATAGCGTTTTTTCAGTCGGTACGGATGTGGAATCCATACGGTCCATAAGCATTTCCGGAAATGCCCTCATCGAAGCCTGATCCGCTTTATAGCCTGGTGTGTTGGCATTGGACATATTGTTCGTCAGCATCTCAGTCTTCCGTTGTTGTGAAAGCATACCTGATGCTACTGTATAAAATCCTCGAAACATCTATTTTCACCTCTCAACCGTATATATCGGATTTCATGGTGCAATGATTTACGTGATTACCCGATTCTTCTTCTGGAAATTTTATCAATGTTCTCAAGCATCAATCCCGTACCGATGGCGACACAATCCATTGGGTTCTCCGCGATCAATACCGGTACTTTCAATTCTTCTGCAAGAAGAGTATCCATTCCGTGAAGAAGGGCTCCCCCTCCTGTTAAAATAACTCCACGGTCAATGATATCCGCTGATAATTCCGGTGGCGTCTTCTCAAGGACGTTTTTCGCTGCCTGTACGATGACAGCAACTGACTCACGAAGGGCTCCTTCGATTTCCTTTGAAGTTACGGTGATTGTACGAGGAAGACCCGATACCATGTCACGACCGCGGATGCTCATTTCTTTCCGATCCTCATCAAGTGTTTCTGAGAATACCGTTCCGATGTTCACCTTGATGTCTTCAGCCGTACGCTCCCCAATCAGAAGCTTGTACTCTTTTTTAATATAATTCAGAATTTCATGGTCGAACTTATCCCCGGCCATTTTAATCGACTGGCTCGTCACGATGTCACCCATGGAAAGAACCGCTACATCCGTCGTTCCTCCACCGATGTCCACGACCATGTTTCCTGTTGGATTGAAGATATCCATTCCGGCACCGATTGCCGCCACTTTAGGCTCTTCCTCAAGATAAATCTTCTTCCCGCCACTCTTTTCAGCTGCTTCTCTGATCGCCTTTTGCTCGACACTTGTGATGTTTGTAGGGCAGCAAATCAAGATGCGCGGCTTCGATAGGAATCCTTTCACATTCAATTTATTAATGAAATGCTTCAGCATCGCTTCTGTTACATCAAAGTCGGCGATGACCCCGTCTTTTAACGGACGTGTTGCTACAATATTACCAGGAGTACGCCCTACCATACGGCGTGCTTCTTCTCCAACAGCCAATACCTTGCCTGTATTCTTATCCAGTGCCACGACCGATGGCTCATTCAATACAATCCCTTTTCCTTTAACATGAATCAATACATTAGCCGTACCAAGGTCAATCCCAATATCTTTCGCGAACATCTTGTGTTTCTCCCTTCTTCTTCTACAATTTCATGAACAAAATTCATCTATGGTTTTATTGTGATGTCATTACGTAAAAACGTTAAGGCAGAACTTTCACCTAATTAATTATTTTACCATAAATATGTCGAAGGAAGATGGTATTTGTCAAAAAAATGTATTGATATTGTTATTTATTTGGAAAAAGATAGGTATTTTTAAGGAGGATGTTACAGAAGTGTTAAGATCGAACGAAAATGATCTGTTTTTATAAATGTGTGGCCAGGTTGCGAGGGTTGATATTTGGTTGGTTAACAGCTAATAACCTAACTGTGGAATTCAACCGGTGAGTGTCGATATATATTTGCCGGTTGAAAGTTGCCTCGATTTCTCCTGTTAAAAAATCATGATTATTTGGCAGGCAAATTCAAGTGGTTTTTTACCTGTTAAAAACAGACGAAAATTCAACAGACAAAACCTCTTCTTGACCACCCAACCAACCTCCCCCTACAAAACAAAAACACACCAAGCATGACCCATCTATCTGGGGCTTGGCGTATTTTGGTTAGCTGTGGAGCTCTTCTTTTTTGTATTTTTGTTTAGTTGCCTCTCCACCTCGTAGATGCCGGATTGATTTATGGTAATCAAGTATGGTTTTGACTTCATTTGCGAGATCCGGATTGATTTCTGGCAGCCGTTCTGTTAAATCTTTATGGACAGTACTTTTGGACACGCCAAACTCCTTCGCAATTACACGAACAGTTTTTTTCGTCTCCACGATATACTTACCAATCTTGATTGTTCTCTCTTTGATGTAATCGTGCACACCACTCGACCTCCCTAAATTGGATGTGAGAAGTGTGAAATGAGACTCGCTTTCGCATCAATGAAATAGTATAGACCCCTTGCACACTGGCAAACGGCAGAAAGCCTTATTTAAGTCGGCAGCTCCCTGATGTTACAACATATAAACAACTAATTCAGCTAATGATCAATAGTATAACGACGATTCCTCACCTCAAACACTCTCTTTTTTGATAGGTTTGTTTCATTTTATTAGCTTGTGCCCACTTATATGCACAAAAAACACAATAAGGACAAGGTTTCGCTTGAATTTTCTGAAAAAACTTTTTTGAGGGACGGACCTTCACATGAGAATTCGCATGGAAGGTGAGTGAAAAGATAAGGGATCATATATTATTCGACATTATGTGTATGGATTCTCTTTTCCTGTACTATTTCCTGAGAAATGAGTCGATGAAACAACAAATGTGTCTGATTATCTCTGAAAATAAGAATAAGCCGTACTGGGCTCTACCCCAGTACGGCTTGGATCGGTCATGCTTTAAAGTCGACTTCGTCATTTACCCAAACTTCCCCGTCTTTAAAGGTCATTTGTTCCGGATATCGGAGATCCATTACTTCTTCCTGAATCTTTTGTGAAGGTGCTTTCGTCATAAGGGACACGATGATGTTGGCAATGGCCGCTGACGCTGCACCAAACACACCTGCTCCTGTATCAATGATTCCGAACAGGGTCACACCTGACTTTGCCAGGAAAATATAGGTGAGGGTCACCCCTAGCCCCACGAGCATGCCTGCGATCACTCCCTGGGCATTGGAGCGCTTCCACCAGACTCCAAGTAGAAGGGCCGGGAAGAACGTCCCTGACGCCAGAGCGAAGGCCCAGGCGACGATTTGCGTGATGACGCCGGGAGGATTCAACGCGACTACTCCGGCCAGTATAGTCGCGATGACGATGGACCAGCGTGCAACCGCCAGACGATTCCCTTCCGTCGCATTCGGCTTGAATACCCGGTAGTAAATATCATGGGCAAAAGACGACGAAATCGCGATCATCAACCCACCTGCAGTCGATAATGCCGCTGCCATGGCACCTGCGGCGACCAGACCGATGACGAATACCCCAAGGTTGGCAATTTCCGGTGTTGCCATGACGACGATATCATTGGAAATGATGATCTCCTTCCATTGAAGAATCCCATCTCCATTCGCATCCGCCACCTGCAATTTCCCCGTATCCACCCATGACGTCGTCCACGAGGGCAGATTACTGATTTTGCTTCCCGCTACTTTGGTCATTAAGATAAATCGGGAAAACGCTGCATAAGCAGGCGCTGACAGATAAAGGAGACCGATGAAGAGGAGGGCCCACGCTCCTGACCAGCGTGCCGCCTTCATCGTGGAAACTGTATAGAAACGGACGATAACATGAGGAAGTCCGGCAGTACCGGCCATCAAAGTAAACATCAGGGCCATGAACTGCCACTTCGTCCCGTTTGTAAAAGGAGCGAAGTATTCCGAGACTCCAAGTTCCCGATCAAGCTCACCGATTTTCCCGACCAGTTCCCCATATGAAATCCAAGGGGCAGGGTTCCCCGTAATTTGCAGGGACATGAAAATGACGGGAATTAAATACGCAATGATCAACACGATATACTGAGCGACCTGTGTCCACGTGATTCCTTTCATCCCGCCGAACGCTGCATAAAAGGCAATAAGGACGACTCCGATCATCGTACCCACTTTGGCATCGATTTCAAATAAACGGCCGATGACTACACCCGAACCGGAGAGTTGACCAATCGAATACGTGAAACTGATAATAATCGTACAAATGGCGGCAATGACCCTGGCCGTATGACTGTTATACCGGTCCCCGATAAATTCCGGTACCGTATACCGTCCATACTTCCTGAGCTGTGGTGCCAGTAAGAAGGTTAATAGCAAATACCCTCCCGTCCAGCCCATAATATAGGCAAGGCCGTCATAGCCGAGAATCATGACGGTACCCGCCAGCCCAATGAATGATGCCGCGCTCATCCAGTCTGCCCCGATGGCCATCCCATTAAAGATTGGTGGAACCCCGCGCCCGGCTACATAGAAATCCGATGTCTCTTTCGCTTTGTTATAAACTGCAATTCCGATATATAAAGCAAACGTCAACAAAATAATAGACGTTGATACTAAAAATTGAGTATCCATTTATCGTTTCCCCCTTTTTGCTTTATTCTCTATTTGGATTAATGATCCAGCGTTTTTCCATAGCTGATCTGCTCATTTTTGCTTTCATCCATCCCATATTTCCTATCAATCCCATCACTCACCCTGGCATTGACATAAAGCAAGATAATGAAAATAACGATCGATCCTTGAGCGCCCATGAAGTAATGGAACGGAAATCCGTTAATCGTAAAGGTGGAAAGGCTTTCGGCAAAAAGGACCACTCCAAATGAGGAAAGAAGCCAGATGACCAAGTATATGGCCATGTAACGGTTTTTTTCTTTAAAATACTGTTCGGCTTTTGCTCTATCAATCTTTTTCATATATGTAACCCCTTTTCAAGCTCATTATTTTAAACTGAAAATAAATTTCACGGTCTCAAAAAACGGCACAGGGACGATGGCGATCTGAACAATAAAATAAATGAATAAAGACACGAACGGAATGGTCAGAAAGAATGCCCGCTTTTTCTTGAGGGCCAGTATGATACTTCCTCCTGTAATAAGAAGAAATGCGATGAAGTAGATCAACGTTTCACCTCCTGTCAACGAATTAAAAACTTAATTTTCTGAAATTTAATTCATGACATCATTATCTTTACTGGAAAAAGCCTGGTCAATAACGAAAAAACGACAACCCCTCGACACCTTTTTGAATTCATTTTACTAACATAAGGATAAGTAAGATTATGTATAAATAACTTCAATCGAAATGCTTTTTCAGTAAACCTTCCACCCTGTCGAATTTCCAAGGAAATTTTTTTGAACAACAAAAAGACTGACCGGGATTTCAGTCAGTCTTTCTTCATTTATTTGATTATTCTTCGTCTTTTACGTCAGCGTTGTCTTGGCTTTCCTGTTTCGGCTTTTGCCCGGCTTGGTCCTGCTTATCTTCCGTTGACTTATCTTCTTCCGCTGCATTGTCTTCCGCTGGTTGGTCCTCAGTAGCTTTGTTTTCGCTAGCCTGGTCTTCTACAGCGTTTTCATCTGTAGCATTTTCTTCTGCAGCTTCAGCATCCGGTTTTTCACCTGAAACTTTCTTGTCCTCAAGCTGTGCTTCTTGAAGAGTGGCAAGAGACTTATTGAAGTATTCCAGTGGATTCACGGCTACATCCGCTTTACGGATTTCAAAGTGTACGTGAACGCCGGCTTCTTCATTGAATAAGCTCTTTCCTGCTTTCGCAATGGCTTGTCCTTGATCGACTACATCTCCAACCGCGACTTCAAAGTCCTTAACTGATTGATAACGAGTTACGATACCTTTACTGTGCTCGATTTCAATCGTGTTTCCTAGTAGAGAATCTTCTTGAACCTTTGTGACTGTACCGCTCATGGCAGCCAGGACATCGAATTCTTTCCCATCTTTCGAAATGTCGACTCCCTGGTTCGGGTAGTACATGTTTCCATAAACGACTAGGGCTGCTTCCTGTTCTTCAGCTGAAGCTTCAGTGTCGTAGAATTGTTTTTCGATCACTGTATCCTCAGGACTTGAAACAGGCATTACAAAGTTTTCCAATGAACGATTGACTTCTTCTGCAGGCTGGTTAAACTCATTGTCAGTAGGAACTCCATCATAGCTGTAATCCTTGGCTTTCTCATTTACATCATTTCCTGCTTGGTACCACAGAATCCCCGTGATAATGATTGCTGCACTTGCTAAATAGATTGCTGGGTATGCCCAACGTCTTTTCAAAAAGTTTTGAGAAGGTTGTTTCTTTTCTTCCTCTCTCATTTTCATCACCTCAGCAATCATTCTGAACAGAATTCAGAAAATATATACACATTCGGAAAAAAATTTTAATTTCTTATGTTTCGACAAAGTGAGAATTAATATGTATGATTTTTGAAATTAATTATTTTTAAAGGGTGTTTTCGTAAACTTTGTTTCTCTAAGAATCGAGTGGTGGTTGATATTTCTAAAATAACCAAGATAAAAAACATGTGACAGTCCTCGGAAATATCGATTGATGACATTCCAGAAATCTCCCTGCATGTTAAAATGATAGAAACAGAAAGGACGACCCTGATATGAAAAAATTACTTACCTCTGTGCTGACGGCTGCACCTTTCCTATATATGATTCTGATCTGGATCATGTCGAGTAATCCCGATGATGCCGTGCTAAGGCTTCCTGATGATGGGATGGATCGGTTTATCAAGGAGTCCCTTCACTTAGTCGAGTTCGGGATTCTATATGGATTATTTGTGATCGCTCTGTTGGCACACGGAAAGCTTCGGTTCACACTGAATTTCACCGTGGCACTGATTGCCATCTTCTACGGATTTGTGGATGAGATCCATCAATCCTTCGTCCCCTATCGTTCGTCTACGATGATTGATGCGGCTAAGGATCTGATCGGGGTGACGGTCCTGTTCTGGATCGTGAACCGCACGTACTTCCGAAATCCGGATAACGGGCTGACTAAAAAGATGAAGAGATTTGAAGACTATCTAAAAAAGGATTGAGCCTGGTCACTAGACCGGACTCAATCCTTTTTCTTATCTTTGTGCCGTTACCTTCTGAAGAAGTTTGCTGGATTCTGTTATTTTGACATCTTTATAGTAATGGGTCACGATGTCCTGATAATCCTTGCCTTCCTTCGCCATTCCGTTTGCTCCGTATTGGCTCATTCCTACTCCATGGCCGAATCCTTTCGTGGCGATGACGATGTGGTCGTCCTTCAGATACCAGGTGAAATCTGAGGATCTTAGGCCTAATTTATCCCTGATCTCCCGGCCGGTGAATTCTTTACCGTTGATTTCAACACTAGCCACCCTCTTGCCTTCAGTCCTTGATGTGATCGTTCCCACCGATCCATCCTTTGGCAGGGTGACACCGAGCTTCTGTTTGAATTCATTGATCGGAATGATCTTTTGATCTTCAAATTTAGGGGATGCTTTGTCCCAATGACTTTCTACACTTCGTAAATATGGAATATCATCTGTCCAATAGGCCTCGGAGTTTTCCGTATAGCCGTTGCTTGTCGAGAAGAAGGCGGCCGTAATCGGCTTATTATCATATGTCAGCACTTTCCCCTTGGTTTCAAGGACTGCTTCTGAGATCTTCTTGATCTTCCAGTCATAGTCAGAGCCCCATTGGGTGGCCAGTTCCTTTTGATTTTTATAAACCTGATGTGACACGGTATCCGTCACGTCGGCCCCTTTCGGCACAGATGCATCCTTCGAGAGAAGCTGATTCACAATATACGTCCTTGCTGCAAGAGCCTGTGCTTTCAAGGCTTCTTTTTCAAAGTCGGCAGGCATTTCTCCTGCAACCACCCCTACTACATACTGTTCAAGGGGAAGCTTCTCGATTAAGTCCTGACTGGAACGATAGACTGCCACCTCGACTGAGTTTGCCAATTCTTCAACGGATGGGGGGCTTTTCAGCTTTTCGTCCAGGTTTGCCGTTTCCTTGTCTGATGAAAATGGGAGTACCAGCAAAGTGGGTACAATAAAGATGATGCTGATAAAGATTGAGAAGATGATCACTACGGGTTTTAACTGCTTCATGTTCGCGGCCTCCAATGAAAGATTAAATAGGAGAATGTCCTAGCACACTTCTCCACTCTCTTTCATATGTATGGTAGTGGACAAGCAATTATGAATGAGATTTGGGAGAGAATTTCGAGAGTTCGTTTTGGGTGAAGGGAATGGGGTTTTTGGAAATAAACTCTTGATCACATCGGAACAATTTCGCACACTAATCTTCAAATAAAAAAGGCAAGCTCTCCTAAAAGAGCTCACCTTTCATTTTATTTACGCGTCCTTCATCATACCCTGTTCGGAAATAGGTGTTTCTTCCATTTCTTTCACACGCTCGATATCAGCACCAAGGCCAGCAAGCTTCTGATGGAAGTTCACATATCCACGATCTAAATGCTTCAGTTCTGTTACGCGAGTATACCCTTCTGCCACAAGACCAGCGATTGAAAGTGCTGCTGCTGCACGAAGGTCCGTTGCAGCTACCTCTGCACCTTGAAGTGACGTTGGCCCGTTCATGATGACAGAGCGTCCT
Organism: Rossellomorea arthrocnemi; assembly: GCF_904424705.1. GTDB lineage: Bacteria > Bacillota > Bacilli > Bacillales > Bacillaceae_B > Rossellomorea > Rossellomorea arthrocnemi. The sequence goes on from NZ_CAJGBF010000005.1 coordinate 148,276, forward strand.
TCAATCTTGATGTCCGCTCCCATACGACGGAATTCTTCTGCATGCATGAAACGGTTTTCGAAAACAGTTTCTGTGATGACGCTGGTACCGTCAGCTGCAAGAAGCAATGCCATCATTTGGGATTGCATATCCGTCGGGAATCCAGGATGAGGCATCGTTTTGATATCAACGGATTTCAGTTTCTCCGGTCCAATGACACGAAGTCCTTCTTCTTCGTCGATGATCGTTACGCCCATCTCTTCCATCTTGGCAACCAATGAAGATAAGTGTTCAGGTATGGCACCTTTTACAAGGACATTCCCTTGAGTGATCGCAGCAGCAACCATGAATGTCCCCGCTTCAATACGGTCAGGGATGATGCTGTGCTCAACACCGTAAAGACGGTCTACACCTTCGATACGGATTGTGCCGGTCCCTGCACCTACAACACTTCCTCCCATTTTGTTCAGGAAGTTCGCTAAGTCGACGATTTCAGGCTCTTTTGCTACGTTTTCTAAAATGGTTGTTCCTTCTGCAAGAACGGCTGCCATCATAATGTTTTCTGTTGCCCCAACGCTCGGGAAGTCCAGATACACCTTGGCACCCTTCAGTCTTCCGTCTACTTCAGCTTCGATGAAACCATTCCCTACCTTCACTTTTGCTCCCATTGCTTCGAAGCCCTTTAAGTGTTGGTCAATCGGTCTTGATCCAATCGCACAGCCACCAGGAAGTGCGACACGCGCTTTCCCTGTACGGCCTAAGAGTGAACCCATTACAAGAACGGATGCACGCATTTTACGTACATATTCGAACGGTGCTTCAACAAACAACTCTCTTGATGCATTCACGATGACTTCACCATTGTTAAACGCTACATCTGTATTTAAATGACGTAATACTTCATTAATCGTATATACATCGGAGAGTGGTGGTACATTTTTTATGACACTTTTTCCTTCACTTGCTAATAATGTAGCAGCGATGACTGGTAAAACGGCATTCTTTGCTCCTTCAACTTGCACTGTACCGCTTAAACGCTGACCGCCGCGGACGATAATTTTTTCCAAGAGTATTCCCCTCCGCGTCCAATTTCTCTATATTAATATTCAATAATTAGGATGGGTGTGCCAATCACAAAGGTTGTCTTAGCGCCCATTCCGCTTTTCCGTAGACCTAGTTGTATATTCATATCATCATTTTTTGTAGGTATAGTCCGTGACATTTGTTCCGAGTAGGCTGAAATGGAATAAAAGTCTTCTTCTTTAAGTGATTCCAGTTCATTAGCGTCTAATTGCGACATTAGTTCGACAGCCTGATTCGACAAAACTTTCTCAAGCTTATCATTGAATTCGCCTTTTATACAAGAGAAAATCATAGGTTTATCAGTAAAAATGATTTCCATATTTGGGATAAATTCAGACTTGATATAATTCTTCGTCTTTTCTCCCAACGTTTTCTGTTTTCCGCGCATTTCATACATAATGTACGATACTGCATGCTCGTTTGTGGGGGTATGCTGCAATTTAATGGTTTCTTCCCCGTGAGACGTCTGACGTTGTCCCACAACCATTACTCCTTCAGCTGACTTTTTCGTCACCCAGTCAAAATCAGAAAATGTTTCCTGCATAGTAGTACTATATTTGGCAAACCCTTTATTCGTGAAGCTTTTTTTGTTTTCTCTTGCATATAGAGACCATTCAGTTATCTGACCTTGAGAATGAACAATGGCTTGATCAAGTTTTTCAATGTCTAATAAATGTTTGGCTTCGATAGTGTTGTTCCCATTAATGACAGGAAGAAAACCTAATCCAACAAAAAAGATTAACATAATGTAAAAATACCGATTCATTTTCCATTCCTCCCCTTACCTAAAAGTCTGTCCGAATAGGAGAAGAACATACTTGAAAATTGTCGTCATCTTTTTACAATTATTGAGGCTTTCATGGTTGTCTTATGAAAAGGGTTTCACTTTGAAACTTTTTCACAAAGGGACGAACACAAAATTAATCTTACTCAAAACAGGGTCCCTTGAAAACATGCAGGAAGACCTATTTTTTGTCAGAAACTCTATTTATTCAAAGAAAACAGGCAAACTCTGAGACCAAAGGTAATAATCCAGTAAAAAACGGCTGACGGCTGACCCGATCGCGATCGTTAGTAGGATATACAATAGTCTACCTTGAGCGACTCGATTCTTCTTCAGGAGCTTGTCTAGCTGAATGGCTTGCAGCGACCAAAACGTGATCCCGAATACAAACAGATGCACAAGCATACTGATCAGGGCCTGTTGACCAAAGCTTTCTACCACTCTTCTCACTCCCCCTAAATCAATTTGACGCACAAAGATTATTTTACCACATTATTCTGTAACAACCTATCCATTTTACAAAATTTTTAAGTTAGGTTTTGTGGTGAGATTTCTTGGAATTTTACCCCGTTGCCTAGGGTAGTATGAGTATATTCTTTTATACCATTTCTTTCGGGATGATGGTGAAGTAGAGTCTGCATTTTTTAACTATATGTAGGTTGGCACTCTGGGTAAAAGAAACCTGTTCAAAAGGTCCGTCCCTCCAAATCAACCAAAATTCAATCCGTTTTCGTCGATAATCGTGATGAATACTGATGTTTTAACAATCTCTTCTTTCTATTGAAGAGGTCCGTCCCTCAATAAAACCGCCCATTACAGGGGATTGTAATGGGCGGTTTTCTATTTGATGGGTGTTAACGGGGGATTAGGGTTGGGGATTATTTCCCTTTACCTTTTCCTTTTCCTTTGCCACTTCGACTTTGTTTCAGGCATTCGTAATAGTAGCCCTGGCAGTTACAGTCTGCTTTTTTACCTTTGTTCTTTTGTTTGTCTTTACCGCCTTTAGCATTTTGTTGTCCCATTTGGTCTTCCATCATCCATTGGTATTCTCCATACTCTTTGCATTGCTGCCGACCTTTGCCTTTCCCCTGTCCTCTTTTCGAACTCATTTTTCATCCTCCTTTTATTCTTTACTTTAGTTTACGTTTCAAGGTGGTTTAGCGTACGGGTTGTCCCGCCTATTTTTCAGCCCTTTTACTATCGGCATGGGATATGTTCTTTCTGTATTCATTCTCATACCAGCCATTACTGACATTTCACCTGTGAATTTGCTGCCCCTATTGCATCCGTTTTGCAACTAGTCCACCAAAAAGGGCTCCTGTAATAGTACGGTATCACGGCATGTCACATATACATAAAGTGAAAACGTTTATATACAACTGGAGGGAACAGGTATGAATAAAGAATTAATGTCTTCACTAGTCGGGAAGGTTGTCAAGGTGAATCGCGGCGGCCCTGAATCTCGTACCGGAAAGCTTTTGTACGGAGGGGACGATCACTTTGCTCTATTAACTGAAAAGGATGGTGTGATTTACTTCAACTCATCACATGTTAAGAGCATTTCACAAAACATCAAGTCCGGTTTGCCGTTTAAAAGTGAGGAGCTTTCAGAAGAAGGTTTGGAGTTTATGAAAGAGGACACATTTGGAGCATTACTCACCAGCTTGAAATATCAGTGGGTCAGCATCAACCGCGGTGGTCCCGAAAAGCTTGAGGGAATCCTTGAGAATTCCAATGATGATTTTGTCACGTTGGTATTGAATGAAGAGGTAGTCCGCCTTGCTGCGTTCCATGTCAAGAGCATCAGCTACGGCGTGAAAGCCAAAAAAGAAGAGAAAACGGAAGAAGAGAAGTAATCTTCTCTATAAGGAAAGGAGAATAATAATGAGTAATTTCAACGATTCATTAAAAGGGTTAACAGGGCATCTAATCAATATTACTCTAAATGACGGCACAAAGCTGTCAGGTCAATTAGCGGAGGTCAGTACGGATTTCTTGACCGTCTACTCCAATGAAAACGAAACATTGTATTACCCTATTTCACAAATTCAGTCAGTAACGAAGAACTCTAAATATGCAGAAGCATTGCCCATTACAGATGATCATCTGAAGGGTGAAAAAATGTCGGATGTATTGTCTCAAAGCCTACTCAGCTGGGTTATCATCAACGGATCAGGAAAAGCTTCCTATTCAGGGGTTCTTTCAGCAGTGGAAGAAGACCACATCGTGTTGACCCAAGGGAAAGACAGGATTTACCTTAAGCATTCTTCTGTTCTAAACATTTATGATGGGACCAATAAAACAACTTCAGATGATACAAACAATTCATCCAATAAAGACAATTCTTCACAAAAACAAGACTCTTCTCAGAAGCAGGATTCGTCGGATACAAGCAAAGATTCAACTACTCAGCAAAGTTCTAAAAACCAATCTTCTAACAAATCGTCCAAAAAAAATACGTATAAAAAACAAAAGCCTGCCTTTTATTTCGATGAACTTGAAGGGGTAAAATCTAATTCTTCTAAGAAAACATCCTCTAAGTAAAAACGTCAGAATCTGAGTAAAAGTTGGTCAAAATGAATAAAGCAGGCTTTGATAATCATGAAAAATCTCAGCATCTTCCTTGATTGGCACTTTTCACTTGAAGAAGATGCTGGGATTATTCACAAAGAATTGTGTATAGAGATTTGAAAGGAGGATTTATCTTGTTTTTGATCATCTATTTTATCCTTTTAGGAAGTATATTTCATCTCCTATTTATTAAACCCGCTGTTTCTAAAAAGGTGGACAAACAACCATTCGTGCAGCACTTAGATGCTTCCCCTTCCTCTATTATAAATGAGGCGAAACCACATGCCAGATAGTATGTTTTGGTTTATGACGATCATTTTCTCCCTCACCATCATCGTCATGTTATGGCGGCCGTTCGGGATCAACGAAACCATCCCCACATCCATCGGGGCGGCAATCGTACTCCTTTTAGGAATTGTTCCCTTCAGTGATGTGTTTAAAATCGTCGACATCGTGAGCGGAGCAGCCCTAACGATTTTATCGACGATCATGATGTCCATCGTCCTAGAGAGTATCGGATTCTTTCGGATCGTTGCCATCAATATCGTCAACAGATCGAGGGGTTCAGGTCTCAGGCTTTATATCTATGTGATGACCTTATGTTTTATGATGACCATGTTCTTTAATAACGACGGCAGCATCCTTATCACCACTCCGATCATCATTCATATGACATCTTTATTGAAGCTCAAGAACCAGCAGAAAATCCCTTACCTTTTATCAGGTGCCCTCATTGCAACCGCAGCCAGTGCACCGATCGCCGTCAGTAATATTTCAAACCTGATTGCCCTGAAAATTGTCGGCCTCACCTTGCAGGACTACGTCCAGATGATGTTTGTGCCTTCCATGATCGCGATCATCGTCATTGCCTATCTGCTCTACCTCTACTTCCGGAAATCAATCCCGAAAAAAATCCTGGATGTCTCGATCAAATGGAAAAAAGATGCCCAAGCCTACTCCTACTCTCACCCTCTTACCTCTAATGAACATGAGAAAGAAATTGACTGGACCCTGATTAAATACTGTTTGATAATTGTCGTTCTGACCCGGGCAGCCTTTTTTGCCCTTACTCCGTTTGGAATATCACTTGAAATCATTGGTCTTGTCGGGGCAGGTATCCTGATTCTGCTACGATATAGTCGCACGAAGATGGGAGTCTTGGATATCATCAAAAAGACACCTTGGCATGTACTGCTTTTCGCTTTTAATATGTACGTGCTGGTTTATGGATTGAAAAATGTGGGATTAAGCGACTTTATTGTCGATCAATTCAGGGATTATATTGTTGGTCAACCTCTAAATGCCAGTTTGATTATGGGAATCTTCCTCACCGTGATATCCAATCTCTTTAACAATCTGCCGGCGGTAATGATCGGAACCTTATCCATTACTGAAATGGGACTGGACCCTCACATTTTGCAAATTGCCTATTTAGCCAATGTGTTGGGCAGTGACATTGGTGCTTTGTTAACACCTGTGGGAACCCTTGCCACGATGATCTGGATGTTCATCTTAAAGACCCATGGAATCAAAATATCCTGGAGCCAATACTTGCGTGTGACCATTATCGTGGTCCCAATAGGTCTATTAATCGGATTATATAGTTTGTATCTGTGGATCGAGTGGTTATTTTAAATGAGAAAGGAGTATCAATGCGAATGAAAAATGTTTATTCTATATTTACCGGAGAAGCGGTCATCATCGAACTGACTGGGAAGAAAATCATCAATGGATATTTGATCGAGGTGGGCAGCGAGGTCGTGATTGTTTATAACGGAGACGACTATATTTATATTTCTTCTTCTCATATTAAAAATATGTCGATTGTATCGAAAGAATCCATCGGGATCAATGAACCCTCTACCAGTCCCCAACTCGAACAGGAAGATCAATTATCCCTGCGAAAAATCCTTACAACAGCCAAGGGAGTCTTCCTTGAAATCTACACAATGGGCAATCAACCCATTCATGGCTATATTACAGGGATCATGAACAATTACTTCGCCTTCTATTCCCCTGTTTATAAAACGATGTACATCTCCCTGCAGCATTTAAAATGGCTAGTCCCATACTCAACCAATCTCTCTCCGTACCGCCTGGCGAAAGAGAACCTGCCCGTCAACCCTTCAAGTTCCATCACACTGGCGAGAAGCTTCGAGGTTCAGCTCGAAAAACTATGTGGCTATCTGGTTGTACTGAATCTTGGTGTCAACGAAGAATTAATAGGTAAAATCGAAAGAGTAGAAGATAATATTATCGAAATGATCACAGCCAAAGGAGAATCCCTCTACTTGAATATGCAGCACGTTCAAACCGTCCATTTGCCATAAAAAAAACCACCTTTCACAAGGAAAGGTGGTTTCTTCATAATTAGAAGTTACGTTCGGAAACGTTAATTCTATTCATGGCACGCTTCAGAGCGAGTTCGGCACGACGGAAGTCTACATCTTCGCGTTGTGCCTGCATGCGGTCTTCTGCACGGCCTTTTGCTTCTTTCGCGCGTTGTACATCGATAGCTTCTGCTGTTTCAGCAGACTGTGCTAGAATTGTCACTTGTTCAGGACGTACTTCTAAGAATCCGCCACTGACAGCTACAAGCTCAGTGTTGCCACCTTTTTTCAGGCGAACCGCACCGATTTGTAGTGGAGCAACCATCGGAATGTGTCCAGGTAAGATTCCAAGCTCACCGCTTTGAGCTTTCGTGCTCACCATTTCCACTTCTGAATCGTACACTGGGCCATCGGGAGTGACAATATTGACTTTTAATGTCTTCATTTTCTTCCCTCCTGGTCCCTAATTATACCTCTACGCCCATTTCTTTAGCTGCAGCCAGTACGTCCTCGATCGGACCTACTAGACGGAATGCATCTTCTGGAATGTGGTCGTATTTACCTGCAAGAATATCAACGAAGCCTTTAACTGTGTCCTTCACTTCAACGTAAGAACCTTTTTGGCCGGTGAACTGTTCTGCAACGTGGAAGTTTTGAGATAAGAAGAATTGTACACGACGTGCGCGGTGTACCGTCAGCTTATCATCATCAGAAAGCTCATCCATACCAAGGATCGCGATGATATCTTGAAGTTCTTTATAGCGCTGTAACGTTTGTTGAACGTTACGGGCAACATTGTAGTGTTCTTCTCCAACGATCTCAGGAGAAAGAGCACGGGAAGTCGATGCTAATGGATCTACCGCAGGATAGATACCCATTTCAGAAAGCTTACGCTCAAGGTTTGTTGTTGCATCCAAGTGAGCGAAAGTCGTTGCAGGAGCCGGATCCGTGTAGTCATCGGCAGGTACATAGATCGCTTGGATCGATGTTACAGAACCTACGTTTGTTGACGTGATACGCTCTTGCAGTTGACCCATTTCAGTCGCAAGTGTCGGCTGATAACCAACGGCAGATGGCATACGGCCTAGCAGGGCAGATACCTCTGAACCTGCTTGCGTGAAACGGAAGATGTTATCGATGAAGAGAAGTACGTCTTGACCTTGCTCATCACGGAAGTATTCAGCCATTGTAAGACCTGTCAGGGCAACACGCATACGTGCACCAGGAGGCTCGTTCATTTGTCCGAATACCATGGCTGTTTTCTTGATTACGCCAGAGTCGCTCATCTCGTGGTAAAGGTCATTTCCTTCACGAGTACGCTCTCCAACACCGGCGAATACAGAGATACCACCGTGCTCTTGAGCGATGTTGTTGATAAGCTCCTGGATTAATACGGTTTTACCAACACCGGCACCACCGAATAGACCGATCTTACCACCCTTGATGTATGGTGCAAGTAAGTCTACTACTTTGATACCTGTTTCAAGAATCTCAACTTCTGTAGAAAGCTGATCGAATGTAGGTGCTTGTCTGTGAATTGGATCACGACGGATACCTGCTTCTAGAGGCTCGTCTAAATCGATTGATTCACCCAGAACGTTGAATACACGACCTAAAGTTACATCCCCTACTGGTACAGAGATTGGTGCTCCTGTATCAAGTACGTCGGCTCCACGTTGTAAACCATCCGTAGAAGCCATCGCAATTGTACGTACAGAATCATCACCTAGGTGAAGGGCAACCTCTAATGTAAGTTCAGCTCTATCTGCAATTTGGACCTTTAAAGAGTTGTAGATATCAGGAAGTTGGCCGCTGGCGAACTTGACATCAACAACTGGACCCATTACTTGAAGAACGTGTCCTTTGTTCATCTCTTTCCCTCCTAACTAGCTTTTGACAAAAACTTTATAAAGTATAAACGGTTTTTACAACCGTTAGAGTTCTATTCCAATGCCGCCGCACCGCCGACAATCTCAGTGATTTCCTGAGTGATCGCTGCTTGACGCGCACGGTTAAATGATAGTGTAAGGTCACTGATGATTTCCTTCGCATTATCTGTTGCGTTTCTCATCGCTGTCATACGAGCGGCGTGCTCACTTGCTTTACCGTCAAGTAATGCACCGTAAATCAGGCTTTCAGCGTATTGAGGAAGCAACACCTCAAGGATCTCCTCTGCAGAAGGCTCGAATTCATACGAAGCAAGCTTTCCGGATGGAGTCAGATCCGTTAACGGTAATACTTTTTTCTCCGTAACATCCTGTTGAATCGCACTTACATAGTGGTTGTAGAACATGAACAGTTCATCGTATGCCTCAGCCGAGAACATACTCACCGCTTTGTTTGCGATATCTTTAATGTCTGCGAAATTCGGTTGATCCGGAAGACCAACGACGGATTCCATGACATTATAGCCTTTTTTACGGAAGAAATCAGCACCGACACGGCCCAGAGCAATAATGGCAAATTCATCATTCGAGCTGTGACGCTCTTTAATTCGATTGCTAACAGCACGGATTACACTGCTGTTATATGCCCCCGCCAAACCGCGATCTGAAGTAATGACCAGATACCCGGTTCTTTTAACGGGGCGGGAGACTAGCATCGGATTCCTCACACCTTGACTGCCCGCTGCAACGGATGTCACCACTTCCTGGATCTTGTTCATGTAAGGAACGAATGACTTAGCATTCGTCTCCGCACGATTCAATTTAGAAGCCGATACCATTTCCATTGCTTTGGTGATTTGACTTGTCTTTTTGGTAGAAGTAATACGAGTTTGTATATCGCGTAACGATGCCACTGGTTCTCACCACCCTTTACATATTGTCAGACATAGGGAGAGGGGCGTAAAGCCCTTAGCTCCTCTATGATTCATTATTCAGACTTGATGAACGTCTTCTTGAATTCATTGATAGCTGCTGCCATAGCATCGTCTTCAGGAAGACCTTTAGTCGTACGAATATGGTCTAACAGTTCAGTATGGTTGTGATCTAACCAGCTTAGGAATTCACCTTCGAAACGACGAATGTCTACTACTGGAATATCATCTAAATGACCTTTTGTAAGTGAATAGAAGATCATAACTTGTTTTTCAACTTTAAGTGGTTTGTTAAGATCCTGCTTCAGTACTTCTACTGTGCGTGCTCCACGATTCAGTTTCGCTTGCGTCGCTTTATCAAGATCTGATCCGAACTGAGCGAATGCTTCAAGCTCACGGTAAGCAGCTAAGTCAAGACGAAGCGTACCGGATACCTTTTTCATCGCTTTGATTTGAGCGGATCCACCAACACGTGATACGGAAAGACCTGCATTGATCGCCGGACGTACACCGGAGAAGAATAGGTCAGATTGTAAGAAAATCTGTCCGTCTGTGATGGAGATAACGTTTGTTGGAATGTAAGCGGAGATATCCCCTGCTTGTGTTTCAACGAATGGCAATGCTGTGATGGAACCTCCACCTTTTGCATCACTCAGCTTCGCCGCACGCTCAAGTAAACGAGAGTGCAAGTAGAATACGTCACCAGGGAATGCTTCACGGCCTGGAGGACGGCGTAATAATAGGGAAAGCTCACGGTAAGCAGAAGCCTGCTTAGAAAGATCATCATATACAACAAGAACGTGCTTGCCGTTATGCATGAATTCTTCTCCCATTGTGATTCCAGCGTAAGGTGCTAAGAATAGCATTGGAGCCGGAGAAGCAGCTGATGCCGTTACAACGATTGTGTAATCTAATGCACCGTGCTTACGCAGTGTTTCAACTGCGTTACGTACAGTTGATTCTTTTTGACCGATGGCTACGTAGATACATACCATGTCCTGGTCTTTTTGGTTTAAGATTGCATCGATGGCAACAGATGTTTTACCTGTTTGACGGTCACCGATGATCAATTCACGTTGACCACGACCGATTGGAACTAACGCATCAATCGCTTTGATCCCCGTTTGAAGTGGCTCGTGTACAGATTTACGATCCATAACACCAGGTGCTCCACTTTCAATTGGACGCGTTTTTGTTGTTGCGATTGGACCTAACCCATCAACTGGTTGTCCAAGTGAGTTTACTACACGACCAACTAGTTCTTGTCCTACTGGTACTTCCATGATACGTCCAGTACGACGAACCTCATCGCCTTCACGAATGTCAGTATATGGTCCGAGAATGATGATACCAACGTTGTTTTCTTCTAAGTTCTGTGCCATACCCATGACACCGTTAGAAAATTCAACAAGCTCTCCAGCCATGACATTGTCGAGGCCATGAGCACGAGCGATACCGTCACCGATTTGGATAACTGTACCTACGTCGCTTACTTTCATCTCAGACTGATAGTTTTCAATTTGCTTTTTTATCAGCGCGCTGATTTCTTCCGCCTTGATGCTCATGAATTTCACCCCTCATTTATACGAAAGTTAACGAATTAGTTCACGCTCAAGACGAGTCAATTTACCTTGCAGGCTTCCATCATAGATGCGTGTCCCGATTTGGACCTTGATGCCGCCAAGTAAATCTTCGTCTGTCACATTGGTAATTCTTAATGATTGTTTTCCGACTTTTTTAGCAAAAGAAGATGACAATGCTGTTTGCTCATCTTCTGTTAAAGGACGTACAGAGTAAACTGTCGCATCTGCAATTCCCCGTGCTTCGTTTGTCAATTCGATGAATGCCTCTACTAATCCTGTGATTTCGCCCGTACGGTGACGGTCGGTCATCAGCATCAATGTGTTTAAGACATACGGGGAAGCCGTAGAAAATGCTTCCTGAATCAATGACTTTTTCTTATCTAACGTAAGTTTTGGATTTTCAAAGAGAACCGTTAATTCGATGTTTTCCAGGAAAACCGCTCTCACTGTACGCAGCTCTTCTTCGATCCCTTCAAGCTGATTATGTTCCTGGGCAATTTCGAAAAGAGCTAACGCATAGCGCTTTGCAACTGTAGAGTAGCTCATCGCTCTTCCCCTACCTCTTGAATATAATCGTTAATTAACTTCTGTTGATCATCAGCTGAAAGTTCTTTCTCAATGACCTTAGAAGCAATAAGTACTGATAAAGATGCAACCTGTTTCTGAAGTGCCGCAACAGCTTGTTCTTTTTGTGTTTCGATTTCGCGTTTTGCAGATTCTTTCAAACGCTCTGCCTCTAGACGAGCAGTTGTAATAATCTCTTCACGTTGTTCAGAACCCTGTTTCTTAGAGTTTTCAATCATAGATTGGGCTTCCAGGCGAGCTTCCTTTAGAAGTTTCTTTTGCTCTTCTAAAATATTGTTAGCTTCAGTGCGGCTTTTTTCGGCTGCCGTGATTTCACCGGCGATGTGGTCTTCACGCTGCTGCATGATTCCCATTAATGGACCCCAGGCAAATTTCTTAAGTAGCGCCATAAGGACAAGGAACATGATTAGCTGGAAAACGATATCCCCCGTGTTAAGGCCGCCATGACCTGCTGCCTCACCGATAACGAATGCGTTAGTTAACATACTCGATTCACTCCCTTCAAGAATCGATTGGATCGTATTTTTTATAAATGAACCGTTCTTGCAAAGAATCTATTCTTTAGTACATAGGAATGGCGAAGATAATCGTCAAGACGAACTTCGCCATTCAACCTGTCCGTTTTATTAGCTTCCTAGTGCGATGAAAGCGATAACTACGCCGATGATAGGAAGTGCCTCAACTAGTGCGATACCAATGAACATTGTTGTTTGTAAAGTACCACGTAATTCCGGTTGACGTGCAATTCCTTCTACTGTACGACCTACGATAAGACCGTTACCAATACCTGCTCCTAGTGCTGCTAAACCAACTGCAATTGCTGCTGCGATAAGACTCATTCTAAAGTTCCTCCTTTAATGTATAAGAAAAATATTTTTTACATATATGTTTGTCCACCGTAATGAACAGGTATATATTAATGGTCGTGGCTGACTTTGTGAGCCATATAAACCATTGTTAACATACAGAAAATAAATGCTTGGATTGACCCGACAAATACCGAGAACCCTTGCCAAGCAAGCATAGGTGCAATCGCACCAATCATTCCGCCGAAACCACCATTTACAGCGAGACCTGCAAGTAACGCAAGCAGGATTTCACCGGCATAGATGTTACCGTAAAGACGAAGACCCAATGTAAGAGTGTTTGCGAACTCTTCTATAATTTTTAGCGGGAATAACCACCACATTGGTTTAAAAAAGTCTTTCCCGTATTCGCCAAACCCTTTCAATCTGATTCCATAGAAATGGGATAGTACCACTACCATAACCGCCAGGGTCATCGTGATGGCAGGATCGGCTGTCGGTGATTTCCACCATAATTCTCCGTCATATACGACAGAAAATGGCAGACCCAGCATATTCGATACAAAAATATACATGATAATCGTGAGACCTAAAATATGAAAACGGCCACCCGTCTTCCAGTCCATGTTGCTCTTAATGATCCCCTTGACAAAGTCCATCACCCACTCGAAAAAATTCTGCATTCCGGTCGGTTTAAGGGCTAAGCGACGTGTAGATAAGAGGGCTATAATAAACACTATGGCCGTTGCGACCGTGATCATCAAAACGTTCGCAAGGTTAAAAGTCAAACCCAGAAAATCGGTTGTAGGTGCTCCATGATTCAAAATACTTCACCTCTCTTCCCCGCTATTTATTAGTTTTGAAACTGCTGAAAAAATAATCTATCATAATGACAATATAGGTCGTCATTAATCCAATAATAAGACTTAGGAGATGAAATGTTTCTGGAAATCGTGTGGCAATGATGACTCCAAGGGCGGCTGCGGCCATACGGGAAGTGGTACCCAGTGATCTCACTTTTTTCCCTTCTACCACGGCGTCCCCGAACTTCGAGACCCGCTTGGTCATGCCCCAGTGCATATAAAGACTTAGAACTGTCCCTAAAATTAACCCTAAGAATACTGATTTGTGGGTGGTGACTCCCCAACCCAGGACGAAAATAGAAAGCACATAAATTATGTATTTCCGCTGTCTATTAAACATTTGATGGAGTTCCGGCATATCTTATTATTCTCCTAAGAAGAAATGTCGTACTGTTCGAAGCATCGCATAAATTCCTGCGGCGAGACCGAGGAAAAGTCCGATGATTAAAAAGAGTGGTGCTGAATCAACCTGCTGATCCATCCATCTTCCCAGGAAAATCCCTATTAAGATAGACCCAACAAGCTGTGCCAAAATGGCCGAATAAATGGCCATTGCTTTATATGGGCTTTCGTTTTTTTGACCCATTTCAACCCATCCTATTCAAACGAAATTTGAACACGAGGCAAGCATTTCAGACATGATGCAAAACCGATTACATAAGGCTTTTTCCGTTGTGAAAACCTTATCATTTTACATCCTTTGTAAGCATACAATAGGGCTTAATCTATGTCAATGCGTTCAAGTTAAAAAGTTCACAACCTATCCACGCGTTTCCAGATTGTTCACATTTTCAACACATTTACAAGAAAAGCGGAGGCGGGTTGGTTAGACCCGACAAGCACAACTGGGAAATCCCTAAAGGCGCTCTTTGCCTTTTGGGATTTTTCAGTTGTGACCTCGAGGGACTAACCGCCGGAGCTGGACATGTCGAAAAGCGGAGGGGGCTCGTTCTGGGGCGACAAGCATAAGGCGAGTCGACCGGAAAGGCGCTCTTTGCCTTTTTGGTCGGCTTGACTTATGACCTCGAGCCCCAAGCCCCCGGAGCTGGACATCGCGAAAAGCGGAGCCGACTGCTCAGGCCCGACAAGCATAAGATGAATATGCCGGAAAGGCGTTTTTTTGCCTTTTTGGCATATTTAGCTTATGACCTCGAGGGACTAGGAGGCGTAGCTGGACATGTCGAAAAGCGGAGGGGGGTTGGCTAGGCCCGACAAGCATATGATGAATGGACTGGAAAGGCGTCCTTTGCCTTTTTAGTCCATTTATCATATGCCCACGAGCCTCTACCCGCCGGAGACAACCCGAAGAGCTGACCAACACCCGACCACGAAACCCCGCAAACCCATAAAATATATAAACAATTACATAGTGCCTACTTCACATGCCCCTCCATTATATAGAATATTCCCTTATTGAGTAACCCTTGAATTTAATGTAAATACTTCCAACTGTATTAGCTTAGTCTCTTGGTAAAAAACAAAGGTCCGTCCCTCAATAAATTGTAAGAGGGACGGACCTTTACTTAGTTTCATTCGTTTGGATCGAAGGATTTTGGACGTTCATCCAGGTGGCCGAAGTGGTAGCGGATCGCTTGGGTGATTCGGTAGGATGCCTGTCCATCTCCATATGGATTTGTTGCCTTTGACATTTTGCTGTGTGCTTTTGGATTTGTCAGAAGTTCCTTTGCAAGCTTGTAAATGTTTTCTTCTTCGTTACCTGCAAGCTTCAATGTTCCAGCTTCAATTCCTTCTGGACGCTCCGTTGTATCACGCAGAACCAGGACGGGAACACCCAGTGAAGGAGCTTCTTCCTGAACGCCACCGGAATCCGTCAGAATCAGATGGGCACGAGAAGCGAAGTTATGGAAGTCGATGACATCCAGTGGTTCGATCAGGTGAATGCGCTTGTCATCTCCAAGTACTTCATCTGCCACTTCACGAACGGCCGGGTTCAAGTGAACCGGATAGACAACCTGAATGTCATCGTGTTCTTCTACTAATCGTTTGATCGCACGGAACATGTTACGCATGGGTTGGCCAAGGTTTTCACGTCGATGAGCCGTTAATAGAACTAACCGATCATCACCAAGCTGCTCCAATACTTTATGATGATACTCGTCTTTTACAGTCGTTTTTAAGGCATCGATCGCAGTATTTCCAGTAATGAAAATACCCTCTTCTTTTTTGTTTTCATTCAGAAGATTCTCAGATGATTTTTCAGTAGGAGCAAAATGAAGATCCGCCATGACACCTGTCAGCTGACGATTCATTTCCTCCGGGAATGGGGAAAATTTGTTCCACGTTCTTAAACCGGCTTCTACGTGACCAACTGAGATTTGGTTATAATAGGCTGCAAGACTGGCAACGAACGTTGTCGTTGTATCACCATGAACAAGGACAATATCCGGCTTCGCTTCTTTCATTACCTTGTCTAGACCTTCTAATCCACGTGTCGTTACATCAATTAATGTTTGGCGGTCCTTCATGATGTTCAGGTCATAATCAGGTGTGATATCAAAGATGTTTAAAACCTGGTCCAACATTTCACGATGCTGGGCTGTTACTGCCACAATCGTTTCAAAGCTTTCCGGATATTTTTTCAATTCAAGAACAAGGGGAGCCATCTTGATGGCTTCCGGTCTTGTTCCAAAAATCGTCATTACCTTGATTGGATTCTTCATCATTTCGCCCTGCCTTTCTTATTTCGTTCCGTACAAACGATCTCCCGCATCCCCTAGACCAGGAACGATGTAGCCTTTTTCATTCAGCTTCTCATCAAGAGCTGCGATGAAGATATCCACATCAGGGTGTGCTTCTTTGATGGCGTCTACCCCTTCAGGACAAGCCACGAGGCACATGAACTTGATGCTTACGGCACCGCGCTTTTTCAATGAGTTGATTGCTTCAACGGCAGATCCGCCCGTTGCAAGCATCGGATCAACCAGGATGAAGTCACGCTCTTCCACATCACTCGGAAGCTTCACGTAATATTCAATCGGTTTAAGAGTCTCAGGGTCACGGTATAACCCAACATGTCCCACTTTCGCAGCCGGGATCAATTTAAGGATTCCATCGACCATTCCAAGTCCGGCCCGTAAAATCGGCACAATCCCTAATTTTTTTCCTGCAAGGGTTTTTGCTTTAGCGTTACTTACCGGCGTTTCAACGTCAATATCCTCCAGTGGTAAATCACGGGTAATTTCAAAGGCCATTAATGTTGCAACCTCGTCTACAAGCTCACGAAATTCCTTTGTTCCAGTTTCTTTATCACGGATAAACGTCAATTTGTGTTGGATCAACGGATGATCAAATACATATACTTTGCCCATTCGACTCTCTCCTTTAAATTCAATTTTATGTAAAAAT
Source organism: Rossellomorea arthrocnemi (assembly GCF_904424705.1). Taxonomy (GTDB): domain Bacteria; phylum Bacillota; class Bacilli; order Bacillales; family Bacillaceae_B; genus Rossellomorea; species Rossellomorea arthrocnemi. Next base: position 165,044 of record NZ_CAJGBF010000005.1, read on the forward strand.
GGTATGTCCACTTCATTTACACCTCAGACTATTGTACATAAAAGACAATTTAAGAGCAACATGAGTTAGGAAGTGTAATGGAATCGTTAGAATTGAGAAGATTGAGGTGGAATTAATCCCTGAGAAGAGGTTTTTGTTATTTTGACTGGGTGAGTGAAGACCATGAGGCCTGGGACGGAGGTGATTGCGTCGTTTTCATGATTATTGCGTCATTTTCGCTTGTGATTGCGTCATTTTTATTTTTATTGCGTCGTTTTTCCGTTAATTGCGTCATTTCAATATATTTTTGCGTTTTTAACAAATTCCGGAATAACCACAAAAAAACCTCCCCACCAGGAACGTCCGTCCCTAATGAAGAGGCCCTCATCTATTATCTTTCAGGATATAACTCAAATTTGCTTGTTAAATCCAACACGCGTTTGCGTGCCTCTTCCAATTTCGCTTCATCTTCGTGGTTCTTAAGAGTCAATGCCATGATCGAAGCAATCTCATCCATGTCCTCAAGTCCGAAACCTCTGGACGTTACAGCTGCTGTCCCGATTCGGACACCGCTTGTAACGAATGGGCTTTCCGGATCGAATGGAATCGTGTTTTTATTGACGGTGATTCCGATCTCATCCAGGACTTTCTCAGCCACTTTACCAGTCAAGCCAAGTGAACGAGTGTCGATCAGTAATAGGTGGTTATCAGAACCGCCGGATACTAGATCGATTCCTTCCTTCACAAGACCTTCTCCCAGACGTTTCGCATTGTCGATGATGTTCTGTGCATATTCCTTGAACGAATCCTGCAGCGCTTCTCCGAATGAAACAGCTTTAGCTGAGATGACGTGCATTAGTGGTCCACCTTGAAGACCAGGGAAAATAGACTTGTCTATCTTCTTCGCAAACTCTTCTTTACAAAGGATCATTCCGCCCCGAGGTCCGCGCAGTGTTTTGTGAGTTGTGGTAGTTACGAAGTCTGCATACGGAACCGGATTCTGGTGAAGTCCAGCCGCTACAAGACCTGCGATATGAGCCATATCCACCATTAAGTAAGCTCCCACTTCGTCTGCGATTTCACGGAATTTCGCGAAATCGATCGCTCTTGGATATGCACTTGCTCCCGCTACGATCAGTTTCGGCTTATGTTCTAACGCTTTTTGTCTAACATCTTCGTAGTTGATCAGGTGCTTTTTTTCATCCACACCGTACTCTACGAAATTATATTGAATTCCACTGAAGTTGACGGCACTTCCGTGAGTCAAATGTCCACCATGAGATAAGTTCATTCCCAGAACCGTGTCCCCATGTTCAAGGATTGTGAAGTAGACTGCCATATTGGCTTGTGCTCCTGAGTGAGGCTGAACATTGACATGTTCCGCTCCAAAAAGTTCTTTCGCACGATCGCGAGCCAAATTCTCAGCTACGTCCACATGCTCACAGCCACCATAATAGCGACGACCTGGGTACCCCTCTGCATACTTGTTTGTCAAAACGGAGCCTTGTGCTTCCATGACGGCTTCACTGACAAAGTTTTCAGATGCAATTAACTCGATTTTCGTTCGTTGACGCTCTAATTCATCTTGAATCGCTGCATAAATTTCCGGATCTTGCTTGGCAATCTTACTCATACATATCCCCCTTTAATTCATAGGCCCAAACTGCTCTAGGTGCCTCATTGATTCATTCACTCTCATTCTAACACGATTCACCAAAAGGCGAAATAAAAACCTCCAGTCAAAAAGTAATGTTCGTGTTTAGAGATTATCTGGAGGGACGGACCTCATGTGACTCTATTCACAATCAATTTCAAACCTTCGCCAATCGCCTATGAGTGGCTTACTGACTAGCATTATAGAAAGCGGAAGAACTTGCCTGATTTTTTTCCTTGCCTCCCCCCATCACCCAACTGCCCTCAATTTGTCTCGAACATAAACATCCGACCCTTGTCCCTCTTTACCGTTCGGTTTTGACACCTCTTAATTGGTCAAAATCTAAAAAAAGGTCCGTCCCTCATACGAGAGAAACGGACCTTGGTTTATCGTGGTTTTATTCGTAAATGGCTCTGGTTCCGCCGATGAGTTTTGGTCTGGTTTTGGCGAGGGTGACGTGGGCTTCGCCGAGGCTTTTTTGGGTTACCCGGATTGGGACGGCTACGTGTTTCAGGTGCATGCCGATGAAGGTGTCCCCGATGTCAATGCCGGCGTCGCCTTTGATATGCTCGACCATGACAGGGTCTTGAAAGGAATGATAAGCTTTCGTCGCCATGGCTCCACCTGCTTGGCGGACAGGAATGACCGTGACCTCATCCAGTCCTTTTCTTTCTGCTGCTTCCCTCTCAAGAACTAGGGCACGGTTTAAGTGCTCGCAACATTGAAACGCCAGGGAAACCCCTTTCGTATCTGCCCAGCCTTTTAACTCGTCAAAAATCATTTCTGCGACTTCAATGGTTCCCGCCGTGCCGATCCGCTCCCCGATCACTTCAGAGGTGGAGCAGCCCACGACAAAAACTTGTCCCTTTTTCAACTGAACTTGCTTGCTGAAATCTTGCAGGATCATCTGCAGTTCATTCTTCAATTGAGCGATTTCCATGAAACCCACTCCTTATTGTTTGTCTTCGTATGCCGTAATCTTCCCTACTCTATTTGCATGGCGACCGCCTTCGAATTCCGTCTCCAGCCACGTTTTGGCGATTTCCCGTGCAAGTCCGGCACCGATTACGCGCTCACCCATGGCCAGCATATTACTGTCATTATGTTCCCGTGTCGCTTTTGCACTGAATACATCATGTACAAGGGCACAGCGAATTCCTTTTACTTTGTTGGCAGAGATGCTCATTCCGATTCCTGTTCCGCAAATAAGAATGCCGCGATCGAATTCACCCCGTGCCACTTTTTCCGCAACAGGAACGGCATAGTCCGGAAAGTCGACGGAGGTTCCACATTCACAGCCGAAGTCTTCATATTCCAGACCCAATTCTTCCAGTAATGATTTGATTTCTTCTCTAATATTCACTCCGCCGTGATCGGACGCTATTGCAATTTTCATATTCTCCCACTCCCCAAGCCTTTGATACCTTTTATTTTGCCACATACTCTTCATTATATAAAGCTTTTCAGCATTTAAAAACGGGTATGAGGTCCGTCCCTCATACCCGCTTTTTTTATAAATGAAAACGCGTGATCGTGTTCTTTAGTGATTCGGCCTGTTCTTTGAGATTAAGTGCCAGTTTCTCCACGTCATTCATGACGACTGCTTGTTCTTTTGTAGAAGTGGATACTTCCACTGCCCCGGCTGATGTTTCTTCTGCAATGGCAGCAACTTCCTGGGATTGCTGGGAAGTGAGTTGAATGCTGTCCATCTGCTGATCAACGAGGACTGAAATGTTTTGAACCGCATCCGCCACTTCATGAATCGTTTTCGTCATGGTTTCGATCATTTCATTGGTCTGCGTCCCTTTTTGAGCTTCGGAATTGGCTGAATCGACCTGGGTTGTGATCTGGCCGACGACATTTCCGACCTCTATTTGAATATTCTTGATAAGTTCCGAAATGCCTTGAACCGCTTTTCCACTTTCGTCTGCAAGTTTCCGGACTTCCTCTGCAACGACGGCGAACCCTTTACCATGTTCCCCGGCACGTGCCGCTTCGATGGAAGCATTTAAGGCGAGTAGATTGGTTTGGTTCGCGATATCCCCTACTAACTGGATGATCTGTTCCACTTTTTTCGCATTGTCTTCCAGTCTGCGAACCGCATCCAATGAATCTGCATTTCCTTTTGCCAGACGGCTGATGCCTTCAACAAGTGAATGAATGACTTCTTTACTGCCTTGAAGCTCCTTAACCATATTCTTGGACATATGTTCGGATGATTTCGAATGATTCTGAACTTCCTGGGCAATCCGGATGACATCTTCAACTGATTCGGCTGTCGTTTGAATGGCAGTAGCCGAACTCTCGGCACCGGCTGAAATTTCGCTGATCGTCTTTGAAATCGAGTCAGCTTGTGTCGAGGCAATTTCCGATGCTTTTGACAGCTCAATGACATTTGAATTCGTCTTGTTAAAATTATCATCGATGCTTGATACCATGTCACGCAGATTATGCAGCATCCGGTTGAATGCCAGTGCAAGTGAACGGATTTCATCGTCTGACTTCGGTACATCTACTTCGATCGCGATGTCCCCTTCAGCTGCTTTCAACGCAACCTGCTCCAAACGCTGAAGCGGTTTGACGATGAACCCTGCTGCAAAGAAGGCAAGCACGGCGGACCAGAACACACCCATCCCAAGGGTCATGATCGTAAACCACAGTTCGTCCATATCCGGTGCAAAAGCTGGTTTAATAACATAAATAAAAAGTGCACTTGTAGTATACGTTACCACCGCAAGAAGCGTGATAAAGAAGACCAATTTCTTTCTAAGACCCGATTTGTAGCTTTTCACTTTCCCCATCTTTCTCTCTCCCTGTCTTTAGCCAAGCTTTTTAATTAACTCCTCGATCAGTGAATCTAGTTCCCTGTATGTATGTCTATAGATGTCCACACTTCCCCCATACGGATCCGACACATCCAAATCAGCGGGATCTTCAAGGACAAACTCCTTCAGCGTGAAAATTTTATCCGCCACATGTGGATATTGATCCACGATCGCCCGTTTATGATTCGATGTCATCGTCAAAATATAGGAAGCCCAGTCCAAGTTCTCTTTTGAAAGCGAACTCGATTGGTGTCTATGTATTATATCGTTCTCTTTCAGCACTTCTTTAGCGTGAATTGAAGCATCACTCCCGTCTACAGCAAAAACTCCAGCAGACCTCACTTCAAATGTATCTGTACCTTTATGCTTCAAAACCGCCTCTGCCATAGGACTTCGGCACGTATTTCCCGTGCAAACAAACAAAATATTCATCACGTCATCCTCCTTAAAGCCTATTATAAAATAATTTCCATTCCATCCATAGACCATTCACAATATATACAAAAAGAAAAGCGGAGGCGGCTTGACCTGGGGCGACAAGCATAAGGCGAGTCGGACCAAAAGGCGCCCTTTGCCTTTTTGGCCGGCTTGACTTATGACCTCGAGACCCAAGCCGCCGGAGCTAGACAAAAAGAAAAGCGAAGGCGGCTCGCTCTGGGGCGACAAGCATAAGGCAAGTCGGACCAAAAGGCGCCCTTTGCCTTTTTGGCCGGCTTGACTTATGACCTCGAGACCCAAGCCGCCGGAGTTAGACAAAAAGAAAAGCGAAGGCGGCTCGCTCTGGGACGACAAGCATAAGGCGAGTCGGACCAAAAGGCGCCCTTTGCCTTTTTGGCCGGCTTGACTTATGACCTCGAGACCCAAGCCGCCGGAGCTTACCAAAAAAAGCCCACCCCAAGGGACGGACCTCAAACCATCTTCTTATATCGGCAGCAGCAACTTAACCCCAAACGCAAACAAAATACTCCCCCCAAGAGCCTCGCTATACGTTCCAAGCACACCTTGGAATTTCCGCCCTATCAATAATCCCGCCCACGTCAACACCGTAGCGGCGATCCCGAAACAGAATAAGGCGACGGCGGTTCGTGCTCCGAAGATCCCGAGGGTCAACCCGACTGAAAAGCTGTCCAGGCTCACACTCAACGCAAAGAGGACCAAACCAAGGCCAACGGGTGAAATGAGGGTCGTTTCCTCTTCCTTGAAGCTTGACATGAACATCTGGATTCCCAGTACAATGAGCAGGACGCCACCAGCGTAAGCCGCAAAGGATCCGAACGTTTCCGATAAAAACTTCCCCGTCATCATCCCGAGAAGGGGCATCCACACATGAAAGATTCCGACAACCAATCCTATATAAAAGACCTGCTTTAATCTAAGTTGAAACATCCCCATTCCAATTCCGATCGAAAAGGCATCCATCCCAAGAGCAAATGCCATTAACATCAAGGTCATCAGTTCGCCAATAATCGTTGTCATTTTTATTTCTTCCCCCTCCGGACATGCCTACAGAACAAACTTATGCACATCCAAAAGGATTTAGAATATAAAACAAAACCCCTATCGTCCTCTAAAGACCATAGGGGTAAAACTTCATTCTTTGATTACGCGGTGTCCCGCCGCTTTCTGAAGCCGGTTCATAATCGCCAGCCCGACTCCTTCTTCGGGAAACATCTCGGCAAAAATGATATCCACGTCACTTCTATTAAAGGCACGCAGCGTATCGTAGAGATGCTGGGCCACCGTTTTCAAATCGTCCCGCCGTCCGACGGATAGGATGATATCCGCCTGATACTCTCCCGCGAATTCTTCTGTCGTTAATACACCGACTTTGAGCCCTTCTCCTCTTTTTTCATCAACCAACTTCTGCAAAAACTCCCTTGTTCCGTCCACTAAATAGACAGGGGCGTCCGGAGCATAGTGGGTATATTTCATACCAGGAGACTTCGGGGCACCCTTGCCTTCTTTTAAAGAGGGATCCACTTCCACCTTACCGACCACTTCTTCCAGCTGCTCCTTCGTGACGCCGCCGGGACGCAATATGACCGGGATTTCTCCGGTACAATCCACCACCGTCGACTCCACTCCGACTCCTGTCTCGCCCCCATCAACCACTCCTGCGATCTTATCATCCAGGTCATCCATGACATGCTGAGCCGTTGTCGGACTTGGCTTCCCAGACCGGTTTGCACTCGGGGCGGCAATCGGCACTCCAGCAGCCTCAATAATTGAAAGAGCAACGGGGTGGTCCGGCATCCGTATCCCCACCGTCTGCAATCCAGCCGTTACCTTCTCAGAAAATACGTTTTCCTTATTTTTAAAAATGATCGTCAATGGACCCGGCCAATACGCATCCACGAGCTTCGCCGCATCGGATGGAATCCCTGCCACAAGCCCGTCTAACTGATTTTTATTTGATATGTGGACAATCAGTGGATTATCCGATGGTCTGCCTTTCGCTTTGAAAATTTTCTCTACAGCAGCATCCGATGTTGCATTCGCACCCAGTCCGTAAACGGTCTCTGTCGGGAACGCAACCACTTCATTCTGTTGAAGAAACTTCGCCGCGTCCACAATTTGTGGATAACTTTTGTTTTTATCCACATCACTTTCCACAATCCAGTGTTTCATCATTTATGTCATCCACCTTTATTTACATAAGCTAAATCTGTTCATTTCATGTGTATAAATACTGAATTAACAAGCGTTGCACACTCTGTTTCTTTTGAAAGTATAAAAGAAACCCCATAAATTCTCAAGTATTATCCACAAACCGTAAATAAAACGTCGAGTATTGTGGATAAACCTGTGGATGGTGTGAATAATTCTGAAAAAAGAAATAGTTATCAGACTCCCGCATTTTGTCGAATTCCAAAAACAAAAAACCGAACCATTTTATATAAAAATGATTCAGTCCATTATTTTATCCATTTCCATCTATACACTTTTTGTCGAAATATCTATAAATCCAATTTCATAGTGATGCAGTTATCCACAGTGGATAACTTTTTTGCATGAATAAAATTCTCCAACTCATCCACAACAGGCTCTGTTTCCTGTTGAAAACCTAACAGATCAAAAAATGCGAGTGACGCTTTTCGATTGGAGATCAAGTAAAGGCGTTTCAGGTCTTTTTCTTTCGCAAGCTTTAAAATCTCCTGGAAGAGAGCAAATAACTCTTCACTTTCAAACGAGGAAGTGACGACAAGTGACCTCAGGAGTCCGATCTTCTCCTGCACTTCGATTCCAAGCGTTCCAATCAACCGGTTTTCCGAGTCTTCCACTACTAAAAAGCAATCAATGCTATGTTTAACGCCTTCCGTGCTTAATCCTGCTTTCATCAAGAAGGCCACGACTTCATGAATATCCTCACTATTTGCCTGACGAATTACTTTCAACATCCTCTCATCCTCCCTTTTCTCTCATCCTCTAGTATCAATGTATGATGAGAGAAGAAGAATAGAACATAAAATGCTAGAAAGATAGACTTTCTTTCAAATAGAAAAAGCTTCATCTCTGGTGGATGAAGCTTCTCTCTTCAGTTATTGAATAAGCCTTTGAATAAATCTACTACGAAAAATCGAACCTCGACTTCTTCTTCCTTATCTTCCACAAAGACCGGTTCTTCCTGTTTTGTGCCTTCTTTTTCATTCATCACTTCTACCTGTTCGTCCTCTTCCATTGCCCCGGCTTCTTCTGCCTCTACTTCCACTTGTTTATACGCAGTGACCTCTTCTTCAGCAGGCTCCACGTTTTCCGCCTTCAGATCGTCTTCTACCGTTTCTTCAGGATCCACTTCGGTTACCTCATTACCGCTTGCCTCCACTTTCGTTTCAAACCCGGTGCTTCTTACGGCATTTCCAGTGGAGAAATCAAGGAAGCACAGCGGTGGATACAGAACGCACCACCAATTTGCCCCTTCTCCTTTCCCCAAAGTAATCAGTACCGCTTCATATTCACCTGCCGGATAAAGGTATTGACCATAAAGCTTAGTAGGAAAGTCCACTTTTCCAAACTCTACTTTTACTGATTGATCCATTCCCTCTGTCGCCACTACTTCTTCCGCAATTTTCTGAAGCTCCGGCAATCCTTCTTTGATGACTGATTTCGCTTCATCCTGTGATGTTAAAGTCGATACCCACTTTGTAATCTCTTTATTGACTTCATCCCGAACGAGTCTTTTCACGTTCTGATCCTGATCCAGATCACTATTGGCCAGGATCCGCAGTCGAATCGCTTCCTCCGGGATGACCATCGTTTCCTGAGCCGCCATTTCCTGCTTCGGTATATATAAACTTAGAATCGTTCCTAATGATAGAATCAAGATATACAATAGCACTGTATGTTTTGTTTTCATTTCCTCTCCCCCTCAGTAAAACAGTCTGGTCAAAAGGGAGAAATCTTAAACTAGTAAAATAACATTTTTGTTCGGAATAATTGTTGTGGGGTCCGTTTTGAAAATAAATGGGGGAAAGTTGAATATAAGCGTGGTGACGTTAAGGGTGGCGGATAGAACCCTGACTCTTTACCTGGTCACAAAACTCAAAAACTGAGCCATTCTCGTAAAAACACCCCCGATCACTAAAATCGAGGGCGAAAATCTTTAATTTCTCTCACAAAACACCATACGATCCTTCCCATTGATGTCATGAACAACTTCTGTTTCCGCATCAGGGAAGGTCGCGCGCAGCAAGTCCGCAACTGTTTCTCCCTGACCCACTCCGACTTCGAAACCGATCAGGCATTTTTCTTTCATGACAAGAGGCAGCTCATCCATAAAGCGTTTATACAGATCATAGCCGTCTTCCCCGCCAAACAGAGCGAGTTCAGGTTCGTGTCCGATCACGACATCTGATAGGGACTCGCGATCCGTCAGTGGGATATAGGGCGGGTTGGATAATAGAATATCCAGCTTCACTCCGTCTTCGATCAATGGCTTCAACAGATCTCCTTCAAAGAAGCGGACATCCGCTCCGAGTCTCGCACTATTATCCTTGGCAACAGCCAGTGCTTCTGGAGAAATATCGACGGCCATCATCTCAATAGGAAGCCGGTCTGATTCCAGTTTCAACGTCACTGCAATCGCACCGCTTCCCGTCCCGACATCGACAGCCTGCAAGGGTTTGTCTACAGTACGGAACAGCTTCTTTATCTTCTCCACCCCATAATAAATGAGCTCCTCCGTTTCCGGTCTTGGAATCAGCACATGCTCATTCACCACAAATTCCCGGCCATAAAACTCCTCAGTCCCGATGATATACTGGATCGGTACCCCACCTACATGTTTCCGGATCCCCGCCCGAAACTCTTCCCATTTCTCTTGAGGGACGGACCTCCTCTGTTCAGCCAACAGCTGTGACCGTGACAATCCTGCTAAATGCCGCAAGTAGATTTCTCCCACATTTTCATCACGGCCATGTTCGACTAAAAAAGAAGAAGCCCATTTCAGGGCTTCAAATACCGTTACCATGACTATTCTTCCAATCTTTCCAGAAGTTTGGATTGATCTTCGATGATCAATGCATCAATGACTTCATCCATCTTTCCTTCAAGGATTTGATCAAGCTTCTGGATCGTCAAGCCGATGCGGTGATCCGTGACGCGGTTTTGTGGGAAATTATACGTACGGATACGCTCGGAACGGTCACCGGTACCAACGGCAGATTTACGATTCGCATCGTATTCTGCTTGGACTTCACGCTGGAATTTATCGTACACACGAGCACGCAATACTTTCATTGCTTTCTCTTTGTTTTTGATTTGTGATTTTTCATCCTGGCATGATACTACAACACCTGTCGGGATATGCGTTAGACGCACGGCAGACATGGTGGTATTAACACTTTGTCCTCCCGGGCCGCTGGATGCGAATGTATCGACACGGATATCTTTATCGTGGATATCCACTTCGACTTCTTCTGCTTCAGGCAGGCAGGCAACCGTTGCCGTCGACGTATGAATACGACCGCCGGATTCAGTTTCAGGTACACGTTGCACACGGTGTGCCCCGTTTTCATATTTCATTTTGGAAAATGCACCATTTCCGTTGATCATAAAGATGATCTCTTTGTACCCACCGACACCAGTGGAGTTCGCTTCCATGACTTCAATCTTCCAGCCTTGGGCTTCCGCAAAGCGACTATACATGCGGTATAAGTCACCGGCAAACAGAGCAGCTTCATCTCCACCTGCAGCACCACGAACCTCCATGATTACGTTCTTATCATCGTTCGGGTCTTTGGGAATCAATAATATCTTCAGTCGGGCTTCCAACGCTTCGATTTGCTCTTCAAGCTCGGAAACTTCTTCTTTCACCATTTCACGCATATCAGCATCAAGCTTATCATCCAGCATCGCCTTCGCGTCTTTATACTGTCCGGTCAATTCTTTATATTCTCGATATGCTTCTACCGTAGCTTGGATGTCTGATTGTTCTTTTGAATAATCTCTTAGCTTCTTTGGGTCATTCACAATTTCTGGATCACTCAATAGTTCATTTAACTTATCATAGCGATCTTCCACTGCTTGTAAACGATCGAACACAGCTATTCACCTCAAATTTTAATCCATAACAGTCTAATTATATTATATGGTGTATGGAAACACAAGGAAGATCGGGAATGGGGATGAGGGGAGCATGTATGTAAAGGGGAAGCGGACAGGGCTTCCCCCACTACCTTATCTCTCGGTGATTTTTACATTGATATCATATCGGGGAATTGCTTTTTGTAATTTGTCCTTTAACATGGCTTCCTCTTTATCCGTTTCGGCCATGTTCATCTCTTTCTTCGTATGAGCCGTCACCCACATTTGATTACCATTAATCCATACTTCATCCGGCTGGAATTTAGAATTCTCCCTTACCACTTCACGGGCTTTGTCTTCATAAACACCCGTTGTCGTGGATGTCGTACCTGGTGAATCCGTCAGGTTAGGGAAATTGGGATTTTGATCGGTGATTTCCCGTACACTTTCATCCTGGCGCTTATCCATCTCCGACTTACGGTTATCAATGAAACGGGTTCCGCCACTATCATTATGCACTCCGTATTCCGACTCCTGATTCACACCACACGCTGTAATCAAAAGAAAGAAAACAGTAAAAGATAAAGCTAACAGTATTTTTTTCATGCTTTCACACCTCCTGATAGTAGGTTTTCCTGGAGGGTGGTGGTTATGCACTGGTCTGGGTTGAGATGTCGATGAGCTCAGAGGGAATATATGTAAAAATACGCAAATAATAAAAAAATGACGCAAATCCGGTCTCTGCAGACGGCTTTGAGTATACAACATCTAATCTTAACGTGACTAAATCACTGCTTCATATAAGAAAAAGATACAAAGAATCTTCCTGTTTTGAATCAAACCGGCAAAATTTTAGTCAAGCAACCTAATTTGCCCATAAAAAAAACAAAGCCCCAAACCTGAGACTTTGTTCAAAAGAAATTTATACTTCCTTCACCATATCCGGAGTCACACTCATCCCAGTCGGTACTTCATGATGATGGCGGCATCTTGGCTCATAGGCCTCGGATGCCCCGACGAGGATGACAGGATCATCGTAACAAGCCGGTTCACCATTGATCAGGCGCTGAGTCCGGCTTGCCGGAGAGCCGCAGACGGCGCAAACAGCTTGAAGCTTGGTCACTTGTTCAGCAATGGACATCAAGTCTGGCATCGGTCCGAATGGTTCCCCACGGAAATCCTGGTCAAGACCTGCGAGAATGACACGGTAACCGCTATTTGCTAATTTCTGGACAACTTCGACGATGCCTTCGTCAAAAAATTGAACCTCATCGATTGCAACGACATCCACCTCTGGATTCAGGTCATCAAGGATTATGCTTGATTCCTCAACTGCTTTGGCGATAACAGAGGTACCATTATGAGATACAACCGACTCATCGCTATAGCGATTATCTAGTTTTGGCTTATACACAGCAATTTCTTGTTTGGCAAATTGAGTGCGTCGGACCCGGCGGATCAGTTCCTCGGATTTCCCTGAGAACATGCTGCCGCAAATGACTTCTACCCAACCCGTTTGTTTCATGACATACACGAAAGCGCCTCTCCTTCCTTACACAATGATCTATAAAAAACAGCCTGGCTGTTAGTGAAAACGGACTAGTCTTTAGTATAAAGCATTCCTTTATGTACGGGAATAATGCTCAGAATCCGGTAATTTGGCAGAAAAAAAGAGGCACAGCTCAATTGGAACTGCCTCTATTTCTTCAACCATTTGCTTTAAACGAAATAAAAAACAGGCAAGCATGAAGATCCTTGCCTGTTTTTCTAATAGAAGAGAAGGAGCGACCCGAATCATTCGTACCTAAGCACAAAGGAGTTCGATGCGGCCTTCTGGCTCTTCATTATTGTTGTTGGTTTTTAAGACCGTATTTTTTGTTGAAACGGTCAACACGTCCACCAGCGTCAGCGAATTTCTGACGGCCTGTGTAGAATGGATGGCATTCAGAACATACCTCAACGCGCATTTCTTCCGCTACAGAACCAGTTTCAAATTCGTTACCGCAAGCACAGCTAACTTTGATCGTGTTGTACTTAGGATGAATTCCTGATTTCATTACTTTCATCTCCTTCCGCCCTGAATCATCTGAAACAGAGTAATTTATTACGAAGATATATGTGATATGAGCATAAGCATGAGAGTTATAGCCAGCCCCTTACCACATCCAGTTTTTTAAAAACACATTGACACTATTATAACAAGGACAAGGAATATTTGCAACCTGTAAAATTGGAAGTTTCCGACATCCATTACTTCAAAATATCATTCGATTACTAGATTAACGCTTCTTGGACTCTTCTGTCAACACATTGAAAAACTCTTCATTCGTCTTTGATTGCTTCAGCTTACGCATCAGTTTTTCGGCGAAATCAGGCTGATCCGACATGGCTTTGCGGATTGCCCACAGTTTTTCAAGATGATCAGGTTTGATGAGAAGTTCTTCACGACGCGTTCCGGAACGACGGATATCGATGGCCGGGAAAATGCGTCGTTCTGCAAGAGAACGGTCAAGGTGAAGTTCAAGATTTCCGGTTCCTTTGAATTCTTCATAGATGACATCATCCATGCGGGATCCTGTATCGACAAGGGCCGTTGCAAGAACAGTCAAGCTTCCACCCTCTTCAATATTACGGGCAGCCCCGAAGAATCGCTTCGGACGGTGGAATGCTGCAGGGTCAATACCACCGGAAAGTGTTCGTCCACTTGGAGGAATGACCAGGTTATACGCACGAGCCAGACGAGTGATACTATCCATAAGAATGATGACATCACGCTTGTGTTCCACTAACCGCATGGCGCGCTCAAGAACAAGCTCTGCCACTTTGATGTGGTTCTCAGGCACTTCATCAAATGTAGAGCTAACGACTTCCGCTTCTACGGAGCGTTCGATATCCGTTACTTCCTCTGGTCGCTCATCAATTAGAAGGATGATTAATTCCGCTTCCGGATGATTGGTTGTAATCGAATTGGCGATCTCTTTGATCAGCATCGTCTTACCGGCTTTTGGCGGGGCTACGACTAAGCCACGTTGTCCAAAACCGACTGGTGCGATAAGATCCATGACACGGGTGGAAATTTTATTCGGTGTCGTTTCAAGCTTCATTTGACGGTCAGGGTATAAAGGCGTCAAGCCGGGAAAATGCACGCGCTCTTTCGCAGAATCCGGCTCTTCTCCGTTCACCATTTCAACATGAAGCAATCCGAAATAACGCTCGTTTTCTTTCGGCGGACGTACTTTCCCCGAAACTTTATCCCCGTTACGTAAATCAAAACGACGAATTTGTGATGCAGAAATATAAATATCCTCAGAGCTCGGAGAATAGTTGATCGGTCGCAAGAAACCAAATCCTTCTGATTGGATGATCTCAAGGACACCTTCCATGAAGAAAAAGCCTTCTTGTTCTGCACGAACTTTAAGGATAGCGAATATTAATTCTTTTTTTGTTAATTTACTATAATAAGAAACTTTGTATTGTTTGGCTAGCTCGTAAAGCTCTTTCAGCTTCATATTTTCTAAGCTAGAAATTGTTAACTCTTCCATTATGACACCACGCTTTATTAATTTGTCCTACTTTAAAATAAATCTTTGTTGATATTTTCCACAAGAGAGTAGTGGTGATTTCCGCGGGGTGGGCGGTGAGCCTCCTCGGCACATGTGGGGTCTCACCTGTCCCACTTTTTCCGCAGGAGTCAAGCACCTTCCGCTCACAAATCAACTTTTTAATAATCTCTCTCACTAATAATTGTCTCTCTTTCAGAAAAGAGCCAAAATCGGGTAGTTTTTTCTAGAAATGAAGAAATAAGTTGAAGCATAAAAATAAAGAAAAAATGCTGAAGATAAAAACCTTATCTATTGTAACCATACTTTCAATCAAGAATCAATGTCTGGGTAAAAAAAGGAAGGTATTTTTGTAGATAGGCAGCATTTTTTCACCTATGAAGAAAAAAGTGAGTGATAAGAGCGGGAACGGGCAGGTGCTCTGCCCGTCCCTTTCTCTTATATAAGAAGAGTTGGTTTCTCTCTCAATTTGGATCTGTCTATTATTTCATGACCAGGTTTGGCTTTTTTTGAAGACTGTGGCGTCCGTCGATGAATCGGACGGTACCTGATTTCGCACGCATGACAACTGAATGAGTCAGACCGTATGCTCCTTTGAGTTGGATCCCTCTCAATAGTTCTCCATCTGTTACACCTGTTGCAGCAAAGATGGCATCGTCACCGCATACCAGGTCTTCCATTCGAAGGATCTTGTCCACATCAAGCCCCATACTGATACAACGCTTCAGCTCTGCATCGTTCTGTGGCAGAAGCTTTCCTTGAATTTCTCCGCCTAAGCATTTCAAAGCAACGGCTGCAAGAACTCCCTCAGGCGCACCACCGGATCCGAACAGAATATCGACACCCGTATGATCGAATGCTGTATTCATGGCACCTGCCACATCACCATCATTGATCAGCTTGATGCGGGCACCCGCTTCTCTCAGCTGCTGGATGATGTGTTCATGACGGGGACGATTCAAGACAGTCGCTACAACGTCTTCAATGTCCTTGTTCTTCGCCTTCGCAACGGCTTTGAGATTATCGATGACGGAAGCGTTGATGTCGATTTCCCCGACCGCTTCCGGTCCAACTGCGATTTTATCCATATACATATCCGGTGCATTCAGTAGGTTTCCGTGGTCTGCCACCGCGAGTACCGCCAGTGCATTCCAGCCTCCGGAAGCAACGATGTTCGTTCCTTCCAACGGATCGACAGCTACATCGACACGCGGTCCGTAGCCTGTCCCTAATTTTTCACCAATATAAAGCATTGGAGCTTCATCCATTTCCCCTTCACCGATGACAACCGTTCCCTTCATCGGTACGGTATCGAACACATCGCGCATGGCGGAAGTTGCAGCGTCATCTGCTTCATCCTTCTTTCCGCGACCCATCCAGCGGGCTGATGCAAGGGCAGCCCCCTCTGTTACTCGAACTAGCTCCATTGATAAACTTCTTTCCATGTATATAGCCTCCCGGGTTCCCTTTTGTTTTACAATATTCTTAAATTGTATAACATATTGACAGATTTATTGTAACACATTAAGGCGGTTTGAGAGACTTTTTTTCGAAAAAAGTAGGACATAATGGCACGAGTTAGCATTAATTCCTGGTAATAGAGTAAATAGTTCTCTAAAACTGTTCCTAATAGCGAGCAGTGGTTGATTGTCTACTATTTATAAATGAGAGAAAATAAAGCTCTCTCAAAATTCAATAAACGTTTTACTTAATGCCCTACGACTTCATCTGTTCCAATTCTTCCGCGGACATTTTTTCGCGCCAGATGGTGGCACCAAGGCCTTCGAGTTTGGCAACCAGATCGCTGTATCCGCGATCGATGTGTTCGAGACCGGTTACTTCGGTAACTCCTTCGGCCATTAAGCCGGCGATGACAAGGGCGGCTCCTGCACGGAGGTCGCTTGCCTTCACTTTGGCACCCTGCAATTGGACAGGACCGTTGACGATGGCGGAGCGTCCTTCGACTTTGATCGTTGCATTCATTCTTCTCAGCTCATCGATATGCTTGAAACGGGCTGAATAGATGGTATCCGTTACGACGGCAGAGCCTTCTGCACGATTCAATAACGTCGTGAACGGCTGTTGCAGATCGGTTGGGAATCCTGGATAAACCAGCGTTTTTACATCCACCGATTTAAGCTTGTCCGCTCTGCCGATATAGATTTGGTCGTCATTCGTTTCAACAGGCACTCCCATTTCACGGAGTTTGGCAATGACCGATTCCATATGTAACGGGATGACATTGTCGACGAGAACACCTTTTCCAACTGCGGCGGCAAGGATCATAAAGGTACCTGCTTCGATACGGTCAGGTATGATGGTATGACGGCAGCCGTGAAGCTCATCCACCCCATCTATCCGGATGACATCGGTACCGGCTCCCTTGATCTTCGCACCCATATTACTTAATAAAGTTGCGACATCAATGATCTCAGGCTCTTTTGCTGCGTTCTCAATAATCGTTCTTCCTTTTGCACGGACCGCTGCAAGCATGATGTTGATCGTGGCACCAACACTGACAACATCAAGGTAAATCCGGGCACCCCTTAATTCATCTGCGCGCAGGTAGATTGCACCCTGTTCATTGGTCACCTCTGCTCCAAGGGCCTCAAATCCTTTAATATGTTGGTCGATCGGACGTGGACCGAGATGACATCCACCTGGCAGCCCGATGACCGCTTTTTTGAAACGTCCCAGCATCGCCCCCATTAAATAATAGGAAGCACGAAGCTTTTTCACCTTCCCGCTTGGTAAGGGCATGGACACCATTTGACTTGGATCTACACTCATATCCCCATCTTCCAATGTGACTGAACCACCGATCTCTTCTAAGAGATCTTTCAGCGTCCTTACATCTGAGATGTCTGGTAACCCTTCGATTGTGACTGGCGAATCAGCAAGAATGGTTGCCGGGATCAAGGCTACCGCACTGTTTTTGGCCCCACTGACTTTAATGGTTCCTTCAAGGGGATAACCTCCTGCAATTTTTAGCTTTTCCATATTAAACTCCCTTCCACTGTTCATTGATGGGGAATTCACCACACCAAAAACAAAAAGGATTATTTTTCCAACAGAAGACGTTCTAAGAAGTATTGTCTACTAGTGTATACATAATTCGTCAAAACATGTATAGGATAACCGAATTTTTTTCCTTTAGACCGATTATCCTACTATCAGCGGTTGTTCCAATCATTCAGAAACGCATCGATCCCTTTATCGGTTAATGGATGCTTGAACAATTGCTTTAATACTTTAAGAGGAACGGTTGCAATGTGAGCCCCTCTTAATGCCGCTTCCGTAATATGCTGCGGATGGCGTGTCGAAGCCGCGATGATTTCCGTTTCCAGACCGTGTATGGCAAAGATCTCAGCAATCTGGGAGACCAGTTCCAGACCGTCATGACCGATATCATCTAACCTTCCTAAAAAAGGTGACACATATGTCGCTCCGGCACGAGCCGCTAAAAGCGCTTGGTTTGCACTGAAAATCAGCGTGACATTTGTCTTGATCCCTTCTTTAGCAAAAGTAGATGCAGCCGTCAGACCATCTGGGGTCATTGGCAGCTTCACTGTAATATTTGGCGCTATCTTTGCAAGCTCCCTGCCCTCTTTGATCATACCTTCCGCATCTGTGGCGATAACTTCAGCACTTACAGAACCAGGGACTAAATCTGTGATTTCTTTTAACCGATCTTCAAATGTTACGTCTTTTTCTTTCGCTACAAGCGACGGATTCGTCGTCACTCCTGATAGAATACCCCATTCAAATGCTTCCTTGATTTCACTCATGTTTGCTGTATCTATGAAAAACTTCATTTTCTCTACCCCATTTTCGACAAAATTTTCAATCATCTTTTAATGAACGGAAGGGACTGACCCAAAAGGTATCAACCCTCTCCTGGTGCAGTCCCATCCTACAGCTTCATTCTTTTTCTACCACATAAGGAAAGCCGCTAATCTATCGAGACGGACTTTCCATACATTACCTGTCTATATTACGCCTGGTTAGAAGAACCGAATTCGCGCATTTTACCAGCAACCGTCGCTTTGATCGCTTCACGAGCAGGTCCCATATATTTACGTGGATCATATACTTCTGTATCAGCTGCAAGCACTTCGCGTACCGCTTTAGCAGAAGCAATTTGATTTTCAGTGTTTACGTTGATTTTAGCCGTACCGTAAGAAATCGCTTTTTGGATATCTTTTGTAGGGATTCCAGTTCCGCCATGAAGCACTAATGGAACACCAGTAGCTGCTCCGATTTCTTCCATCTCTTTAAACCCAAGGTTTGGTTCACCTTTGTAAGGACCGTGAACAGAACCAAGAGCAGGTGCAAGAGTATCGATACCCGTACGCTCTACCAATTCTTGACACTCTTTAGGGTCTGCATAAATAACACCGTCTGCCACTACGTCATCTTCTTGTCCACCGACTGTTCCAAGTTCAGCTTCAACAGAAACGCCTTTAGAGTGAGCATACTCAACCACTTTAGAAGTGATTTCAATGTTCTCCTCGAAAGGACCGTGAGAAGCGTCGATCATAACAGATGTGAAACCTGCATCGATTGCTTCTTTACATTTGTCATAGCTTGAACCGTGGTCAAGGTGGATCGCAACAGGAACTGTGATGTTTAAGTCTTCCATAAGACCTTCAACAATTTTCACAACTGTTTTGAAGCCGCTCATGTAACGGGCAGCACCTTCAGATACACCAAGGATGACAGGTGATTTTTCTTCTTCAGCTGCTTGCAGGATCGCTTGAGTGAACTCAAGGTTATTCAGGTTGAATTGACCTACCGCATAGCTTTTTTCTTTTGCTTGAATAAGCATGTCTTTCATTGAAACTAAAGGCATAGTTATTTCCTCCTTTTATTCAGTCAGTGAACCATTTTGGTATAAATGGTGGTGTTATTTATAGCACCTTGTGACATTGTTTACAATTTCACTTGTATCATACCAAAACAGAATTGATTTTACCAACTGCAGAGGTGAAATGTTAAAAATACTACTATTTTCACTATTCAAACAACAACTATCAAACTGGAATATACTGTTTGACTGCCTGTCTGA
The DNA here is from genome assembly GCF_904424705.1 of Rossellomorea arthrocnemi. Lineage (GTDB taxonomy): Bacteria > Bacillota > Bacilli > Bacillales > Bacillaceae_B > Rossellomorea > Rossellomorea arthrocnemi. The sequence goes on from NZ_CAJGBF010000005.1 coordinate 184,652, forward strand.
TATCGTCAATATCAAAAGGCTTCGCAAAATGAGTAAGCGCTCCCAAGTCCTTTGCCTCCTGGATCATGTCGAGTTCTCCGTATGCCGTCATGATAATCACACGGATATCTGCATCCTTCTGCTTCATCCGTTTCAGGATTTCAATCCCATCCATTCCAGGAATTTTCATATCCAGTAAAACCAGATCAGGGGAATGCTTATCTACGATTTCAAGAGCCTGTATTCCGTTCGCAGCTTGAAATGTTTGGTAGCCTTCCTTTTGTAACACTTCATTTAATAGAATTCTAATACCAAATTGATCGTCTACAATCAGAATTTTCTCATTCATATATCCCAGTCCCCTTTGCACTATAGTAGATTATGTATTCCGGCGGTAAATAATTGTATATTTATTACTTATTCTCTTTTTCTGTAAAAAATCCTGCTTCCTCTCAATATTTTACTTGAGACCTTTTTCCCCTTTATAATAAGCGTTATCATGAAAAATGTCGAAGATGAATATGGAAGGAGATTGAATTTTATGATTAAAATGTTCACCACACAGTTAACAGGACTGTTTAAACGGATTTATGATAAGCAGGAATTTGAAATTGAAGACGGGGCACGTATGCTTGCCCAGGCCGCAATCGGTCAGGGAAGCATCTACATTAAATCATACGGGGAAATGGAAGCCGTAACCGCTGAGGCTCTGTTCGGTGCAGAACCGCTTCCATCTGCTAAACGGTATGATTCTTCCGTTGAGCTGACAGAGGCGGATCGCGTACTGATCGTTACCCGTTTTTCTACTGATGAAGATGCCGTTGCGTTCGGGAAGAAGCTGGCGTCTGAAGACATCCCCTTCGTAGCGGTATCGGGATTGATCGAGGGAGAAGAAACGTTACTCGACACAGCCGATGTACATTTGGACACGAAGGTGATCAAAGGAATGCTCCCCGGTGATGAAATCGGTGAGCGTGTGAGCTTCCCTTCCAGCATGGCTGCCCTTTATCTTTATTTTGCATTGGGGTTTGTGATTCGTGAGATGTTAGAGGAGTATGAGGAGTAGACAATTAGGCCCGTTCCCGTTTGGGGATGGGCTTTTTTGTCGAAGATGATGAACGGAATTAAAAAAAAGCCCTCCCAAACCAGGGAGAGCAATTCCAAAAATACATTTTATTTCTCACCATACGCAAGTGACGCTTCCACGAAGTCTCGGAATAGAGGCTGCGGGCGTGTTGGACGTGAAGTGAATTCAGGGTGGAATTGAGATGCAACGAACCATGGGTGATCGCTCAGCTCGATGATTTCCACAAGACGGCCATCCGGGCTTGTGCCTGAGAAGATGAAGCCGGCTTTTTCCATTTGCTCACGATAGTGATTGTTGAATTCAAAGCGGTGGCGGTGACGCTCGTAAACCACTTCTCCATCGTAGGCTGTATAGGCTTTTGAGCCTTTTGTCAGCTTACATGGATACAGTCCGAGACGAAGTGTCCCCCCAAGATCTTCGATGTCCTTTTGTTCAGGTAAAAGATCAATGACAGGATAAGGCGTTTCAGGATTCAACTCAGCCGAGTGAGCCCCATCAAGTCCAAGGACGTTACGGGCATATTCTACGGATGCAAGCTGCATTCCAAGGCAGATTCCAAGGAAAGGAACCTTGTTTTCACGTGCATATTGAGTAGCAGCGATTTTCCCTTCTACCCCACGATCACCGAAACCGCCCGGTACAAGAATTCCATCTACATCTGCCAGTTTTTCTGCTACATTTCCACTATCGACAAGCTCAGAGTTCAACCATTTCACTTCAATGTCGCTGTCGAAATGGTAACCAGCATGACGAAGGGCTTCCACTACGGAAATATACGCATCCTGTAATTCAACATATTTCCCTACTAAGGCAATCTTCGTTTTGCGGGAAAGGTTTTTCACGCGGTCAACGAGTTCATTCCACTCAGTCATATCTGCTTCGTGGCAGTTCAGCTTCAAGTGCTGACATGTGATTTCATCCAGCTTTTGATCTTGAAGAGCAAGTGGCACAGAGTAAAGTGTATCTGCATCCATTGCTTCAATGACAGCATTTTTATCGATATCACAGAATAACGCAATTTTATCCTTCATATCCTGAGTCATCGGCATTTCTGTACGCACAACAATGACATTTGGCTGGATACCCAGACTGCGAAGCTCTTTCACGCTGTGCTGTGTCGGTTTAGTCTTCATTTCACCCGCTGCCTTGATGTAAGGGATGAGCGTACAATGGATATACATGACATTGTCACGGCCTACATCGCTCTTGATCTGGCGAATCGCTTCAAGGAAGGGAAGGGATTCGATATCACCAACCGTTCCACCGATTTCTGTGATCACGACATCTGAATTTGTTTCGCGTCCGGCACGGTAAACACGTTCTTTGATTTCATTGGTGATATGTGGAATAACTTGTACAGTTCCTCCAAGATAGTCTCCACGACGCTCTTTTTTAAGAACGGTAGAATAGATTTTACCTGTTGTAACAGAGCTGTATTTCGTCAGGTTAATATCAACGAAACGCTCATAGTGACCTAAGTCAAGATCTGTTTCCGCGCCATCATCGGTTACGAATACTTCACCGTGCTGATAGGGGCTCATCGTTCCCGGATCCACGTTGATGTATGGATCGAACTTCTGGATTGTGACGCTCACCCCGCGGTTTTTCAATAGTCTTCCAAGGGACGCTGCTGTGATCCCTTTCCCTAGTGACGACACTACGCCGCCTGTTACGAAAATATACTTAGTCATGTATATGTCCCCCTTTAAAGTAAGTTTGGTTCAAAAAAAGTAGAGGGTGTCTATTGTAGTTATGTCATGAATTTATCTTGTTCAAAGAAGGACAAGTCCATTCTCCTAAAATAAATTCATCTGCATAAACCAGCTAAAAGACAGCCTCTTATTATCAAGATACGTAAAGATGTAAGGGGTCTTTAAAGAATCGATCCGTCACACATAAAACCTTCTCATGCCAAAGCATTCTTCTTATAAAAACAAAAAACGCCCCGCTTACAATCATGTAAGGGGAGCGTGATATACGTTATTCGTCCCTTTTTAGGGAGCCCAAATAAAATACTACCTCCATGAAGGGAAGAAGTCAAGCATAGAATAAGGATCGAATTTTCAATTATTTTTCATAAATAAAAAGCCCCCTGAAGGCCTTAACCCAACGGGAGCTGTACTGATTCGAGTGAGATTACTTCTCTTCCTCTTCTTCTGATTCATCTTCTTCGTCTTCGTCATCATCTTCGACTTCTTCGAATTCATCGATTTCGAGCTCTTCCTCATCGTCTTCATCAATCTCCAGATCTTCATCTGCAGCGTCAACATCCACATCGTCGTCATCTGTAAGATCATCATCATCGTCTGTATCATCAAGATCATCATAATCCAGATCTTCGTCGTCCAGATCATCAAAATCATCCAGATCCAGATCTTCGTCTTTTTTCTTCGCTTTTTTCTTTTTGCTGGATTTCATCGTTGGGACGGTCTCTTCCTCGATTTGATCAACCGGGTACCATTCTCTTAATCCCCAACGGTTATCCCCCATGGCAATATATCGTCCGTCAATATTCAGGTCTGTGTAGAATTGAAGTAAACGCTTGCGAACCTCTTTATCAGAGATCCCTAGCAAACCTTTAATTTCCTTCACGATCTCTTCAAATGCCATCGCTTGTTTCTTCTCTACTAAAATTTCATGTGCCAGCTCAATGAATGACGTTTGACGCAATTCTTCTTTGGATAATTGCTTAAGACTCACTTTACGCACTTCCTTTCTCTATTTCACACTCTACTAAGTAGAGTAAAAAAGGGCAAAAATTCTCCATTATCAATTTTAACCATATTCAACATTATAAACAATATAAATCACTTTATGCTATACATATCTGGTTTTTCTCGTATTTTTTTCACAGCTGGATTCATGAAGGTCTGCCATTTCCCAGTTTTTGCTCTTTTTGTCCGTTCCGAATCACCTTGAACGCTTCATAGAATAGATAAAAAGAGAGCAGGAAAAATGGGATGGCACCTAATTGAAACTGATATAAAAGAAAGGCGGCATATATGATGATGATTACTAGTATGTATCGTAAAATGGTCTTCACAGTCTCACATCCAAACGTATGTATCGTACTTCCCTTTTCACTTATCTGACAATTCTTATTATATAGGAAATCTTACCCTGTAACTATTAAGATCGTGTTAAAAATTGGTTGATATCGTTTAAAGGATAGACGATTTGGTGCGTTTTTAAACTTGTTGTTGTTTCTTTTATTCTTTTATGAGATATGCTCTGTTGATTGCCTGAATGAAAAAATAACACACTATCATCATTACTATGCACCATGATCATCCATTATTAGATTAGCCCACTGTAAAAAAGAGACCACTGCACTTCTACAGTAGTCTCATCTTCCTTTTATTTGTTACATATTACGACGATACTGTCCGCCTACTTCGTAAAGGGCCCGTGTGATTTGGCCGAGGCTTGCGACTTTTACTGTTTCCATAAGCTCTTCAAAGATGTTTCCTCCGCCCACGGCTGCTTGTTTTAAGCGGGTGAGGGCTTCTTCGGTTTGATCTTTGTTTTGTGATTGGAATGCGCGCAGGTTTTGAATTTGTGTTTCTTTTTCTTCCTTCGTTGCACGTGCCAGTTCCATGCTGTCCATGTCTTCTTCTGAAGGTGGATTTGGATTCAGGTACGTGTTCACTCCTACGATCGGCAGTTCCCCGGAATGTTTCTTCATTTCGTAGAACATGGATTCCTCTTGTATCTTCCCGCGTTGATACTGAGTTTCCATCGATCCGAGAACGCCTCCGCGATCATTTAAGCGGTCGAATTCTGTGAGGACCATTTCTTCTACCAGATCGGTCAGCTCTTCTGCGATGAATGACCCTTGAAGGGGATTTTCATTTTTGGATAATCCGTGTTCCTTCGTGATGATCATCTGGATTGCCATGGCACGGCGGACGGATTCCTCCGTTGGTGTCGTAATAGCTTCATCATAGGCGTTAGTATGCAGGGAGTTACAGTTATCCTGCAGGGCCATCAACGCTTGAAGCGTTGTACGGATGTCATTGAAATCAATCTCTTGGGCATGAAGGGAACGCCCGGATGTTTGAATATGATACTTCAATTTCTGACTGCGTTCATTCGCACCATATTTATCCCTCATAACCGTTGACCAAATACGGCGTGCCACCCGGCCGATCACCGTATACTCCGGATCGAGGCCGTTCGAGAAGAAGAACGATAAGTTTGGTGCAAAGGCATTGATATCCATTCCACGGCTTAAATAATATTCCACATACGTGAACCCGTTCGCCAATGTGAAGGCAAGCTGAGAAATTGGATTGGCTCCCGCTTCGGCGATATGATAACCTGAAATCGATACAGAGTAATAGTTTCGTACTTTGTGATCAATGAAATACTGCTGGATATCCCCCATCATGCGAAGGGCAAATTCGGTTGAGAAGATACACGTATTCTGTCCCTGATCTTCTTTTAAAATATCTGCCTGAACGGTTCCACGGACGACTTGAAGCGTTTGTTCCTTCACTTCTATATATTCTTCCACCGAGAGGACACGTCCAAGCTCCTCTTCCTTCATGCGTATCTGCTGATCAACCGCCGTGTTCATATACATGGCAAGGATGATCGGTGCAGGACCATTGATCGTCATGGATACCGACGTAGAAGGCGCGCACAGATCAAAACCTGCATACAGCTTCTTCATGTCTTCCAATGTACAGATGCTCACGCCGCTCTCTCCGACTTTCCCGTAAATGTCCGGACGGAGATCCGGGTCTTCACCATATAGCGTTACCGAATCAAAGGCCGTACTCAGTCGTTTCGCATCATCATCCTTCGACAGGTAATGGAAGCGGCGATTTGTCCGTTCAGGCGTGCCTTCTCCTGCAAACTGACGCTTTGGATCTTCCCCTTTGCGCTTGAATGGGAATACTCCCGCTGTGTATGGGAAAGAACCTGGAACGTTCTCTTTGTAGACCCAATCCAATATTTGACCGTAATCTTTGTATTTTGGAAGGGAAACCTTAGGGATATCAAGTCCCGATAAGCTTTTTGTCTTTAATTCAGTGACAATTTCTTTATCCCGGACTTTCGTGACAAACTGATCTTTGCTGTAGGTATCTTTGAGATTATCCCACTTTTGTAATATCTGTTTTGATTCTGCTGTCAGTTTATTTTCGACTTCTTCTTTTAAGGTTTGAAGGGATGTGACGACACTCTCATTCGTCTCTTTTTCAGTAACCGCTTCGATTGCCCCTTCAAGCTGGAACAGGCGACGGGCGAGGTTCACTTGCTCTTCGGCTTTTTTATGATAGTTACGGACAGTTTCTGCTATTTCACGAAGATAGTAACGGCGATTGTTTGGAATGATGACGTTTTGCTTTTCTACATCCACGTCTTTGGAGAAGCTTGTTTTCCAGTCCAACTCCATTTTCGTGTTCACGGTTTCGATGATCGCCGCAAACAAGGCATTCGTTCCCGGATCGTTGAACTGACTCGCAATCGTTCCGTATACCGGCATCTCATCTAAATCCTTATCAAAAAGCAAGTGACTGCGCTGGTATTGCTTTTGCACCTGACGTCTTGCATCCTCTGAGCCTTTTCGCTCAAATTTATTGATGACGATCAAGTCGGCAAAATCAATCATATCGATTTTCTCAAGCTGGGACGGAGCACCAAACTCACTTGTCATGACGTACATGGACATGTCACAGATTTCAGCGATTTCCGCATCCCCCTGTCCGATCCCGCTTGTTTCTACGACGATCAGATCATACCCTGCAGCCTTCACTACGTTGATCGCATCCTTGATGGCCAGGGAAAGCTCCGTTTTCGATCCACGGGTAGCCAGACTGCGCATATAGACACGTGGATTGAAGATCGCATTCATGCGGATACGGTCACCCAATAGGGCGCCCCCCGTCTTTTGTTTCGTTGGATCGATAGACAATATCGCAATTTTCTTTTCAGGAAGTTCATTGATGAAACGACGGATCAGCTCATCCGTCAAAGAGCTCTTCCCTGCTCCACCCGTCCCTGTAATCCCTAACACAGGTGCTTTTTTTACTAGGCTTTTGATTTCAGAGAAAACGGTTTGAGCGGTTGCAGCCACTTCTTCATTCGCCCCCACTTGGTACTCGGCGAGTGAAATCAGCTTCGAAACCGTGTTCACATTTCCAGTCGACAGCTTTTCAACTTCTTGATTGACGCTTCCCTTAATAGTGGGGAAATCACATTCTTCAATCATGTTATTAATCATACCCTGAAGACCATGCGTACGGCCGTCTTCAGGTGAAAAGATGCGGGCGATCCCGTATTCGTGAAGTTCCTTGATTTCACGTGGGATGATCACTCCGCCGCCTCCGCCATAAATACGGATATGGGATGCCCCTCTTTCGTTCAAAAGGTCGTACATATATTTGAAGTATTCTACGTGTCCACCCTGATAGGACGAAATCGCAATCCCCTGAACATCCTCCTGAATAGCGGCATTGACGACTTCCTCTACAGAACGGTTATGACCTAAGTGGATCACCTCTGCTCCACTTGCCTGGATAATCCGACGCATTATGTTGATCGACGCATCATGTCCGTCAAACAGGCTCGATGCCGTGACAAAACGAACATGGTGCTTTGGCTTATAAATCTCAACCGTGCTCATATTACTCCCCCTGTTCTCCCTTGTTTTTCAAATCCGATGATGCCTGAAAAAGTGAGTTCGATTTGAAGATTGATGTATTCCTCAAGTGTAAAACGTTTCTGCATCGCCCACCGACGGAATCCCCACATCTGTCCCTGAACGAATACATTCTGAGCCAGCATATGGCACTGATCTTCATCAAGCTCAAGCTTCCCGCTCTCCACGCAGCCTTTGATGAGATTTTCCACCATCCCCACCATTTCAAGTTCCTTGCGCAGTACATACGGAAGGGCATCCTTTGACAAAGATTTCGCTTCTTGATACATGACGAGCACTTCATCCTGCATCCGGTCCATCACCTGAAAATAATGGGCGATTCCGAGCCTTAAGCTCTCTAGCGTCCCTTTTCCTACGTCCAGCTCCTCAAGCTCCAATCGAACCTGCTCATAAATGCTGTCACACACTAAATACAGGACATCTTCCTTTGTTCGGATATATTCGTATAGCGTTCCGATACTGAATCCGGCGGCCTTTGCGATCTCTCTAGTCGTGGTGCGGTGAAACCCCTTTTGTTTAAATAGAGAGACGGCTCCACGAATCATCTGATCACGCCGTTTTTCCACTAAACGCTCATCCTTAACCGAAGCATGAACTTCCCTCTTCTTATTCAAAACAACCGACCGCCTTTACTATCCATTTCTCCCATTGACCCCTAATCCCAAATCACCCGCCTCATCCCCCAACAAAGCAGATGGTTATCTATCTCTCTTAACCTATTCATCCTACATACCGGGTCTGGCACCCAAAAAGAGATTGCATCATACAAACCCCTTTACGCCACGAAACATCACAGAACCAATCGGGTGCCTGACACGCTTCAAAACCTACCACAACATCCCCATAAAGAAATCCTTCTAAACCAATCCCTTACTTCGTCACCATCCGCGAAATAACCAATCTCTGAATTTCCTGCGTTCCCTCATAAATCTGAGTGATCTTCGCATCACGCATATAACGCTCCACAGGATAATCCTTCGTATAACCATATCCGCCAAAGATCTGAACTGCTTCTGTCGTCACCTTCATCGCTGTATCTCCGGCCATCAGCTTCGACATCGCCGATTCTTTTCCGTACGGAAGACCTTCTGATTCCAACCAGGCAGCTTGATAGGTTAGTAGACGGGAAGCTTCGATGGACGTTGCCATATCAGCGATCTTGAATGAAATCCCTTGATTCGCTGCAATCGGCTTACCGAACTGCTCGCGTTCTTTTGCATACTCGACAGACGCATCCAGAGCCCCTTGGGCAATCCCCACCGCCTGAGCGGCAATCCCGTTACGACCGCCATCAAGTGTCATCATGGCAATCTTGAATCCATCGCCTTCGTTCCCAAGCATGTTCTCTTTTGGTACCTTACAATCTTCAAATACGATCTCAGTGGTTGGAGATGACCGAATCCCGAGCTTCTTCTCTTTCTTTCCTACAGAGAATCCTTCGAAGTCTGCCTCTACGATGAACGCACTGGTTCCACGTTGGCGCTGGGAAGGATCTGTCAAAGCAAATACGATATACGTATCAGCGATTCCACCGTTTGTGATGAAAATTTTAGAGCCATTCAATACGTAATGGTCTCCTTCTAAACGAGCCGTCGTTTTCATACCGCCAGCATCGGATCCCGAACCTGGCTCAGTCAATCCGTAAGCCCCGATTTTCTCACCTTGGGCCATTGGACGAAGGTACTTCTGCTTTTGTTCTTCTGTACCAAATTTATATACCGGCCATCCTGCAAGGGAAGTATGGGCCGAAAGGGTTACCCCCGTAGACGCACACACTCTTGAAAGCTCTTCAACGGCGATGCAATACGCTAAGTAATCACTCCCGATGCCGCCATACTCTTCCGGCCAAGGAATCCCCGTCAATCCAAGCTCCGCCATTTTCTTGAATAAATCCATATCAAAGCGCTCTTCCTCATCACGCTCAGCAGCAGTAGGAGCCACCTCATTCCGCGCAAAATCACGCACCATCTTCCGTATCATTTCATGCTCTTCCGATAATCTAAAATTCATCGTAATTCCCCCATAACTAAATTTGTCCGGGTCTGGCACCCTCAAAAAGCAAGCAATGCCACAAACCCCTTTACGCCACTAAACATCTCAATCTATATCGGGTGCATGACACGCTTCAGAATGTATGTACGACTACACCCCTCCAGCGGGTCAAACTAACCCCTTCCTAAACCAACAAATTCTTCCCAATCACCATTCGCTGAATCTCACTCGTTCCCTCATAAATCTCCGTCACCTTCGCATCACGGAACAGGCGCTCAACGGGATATTCCTTTGTATATCCATATCCACCGTAAACCTGAATCGCTTCCGTCGACACTTCAACAGCTGTTTTCGAAGCAAACAGCTTTGCCATACTTGCTTCTTTTCCACAGGAAATGTTGTTCGAACGGAGATTCGCCGCCCGGTACACAAGAAGTTTCGAGCTTTCAACGGCCGTCGCCATATCGGCAAGCTTAAATCCGATTCCTTGCTGGGCGGCAATCGGTTTACCGAATTGCACCCGCTCCTTTGCATAAGCCGTTGAATAGTCAAATGCTGCTTCCGCGATTCCAAGGGCTTGTGCGGCGATACCGATCCTGCCCACTTCAAGGTTGGCCATGGCGATCTTAAAGCCTTCCCCTTCTTCACCCAGAAGATTTTCTGCCGGGACTTTCATATCTTCAAAAGTCAGTTGAACAGTCCTGGAACCGTGAAGGCCCATCTTATGTTCGTCTTTTCCGATTACAAGACCAGATGTATCTTTCTCTACGATAAAGGCAGAGACCCCCCGGCTGCCTTTCGTCGGATCTGTGGTTGCAAATACAATATACGTATCGGCTTCGCCACCATTCGTAATGAAGACTTTCGATCCGTTCAACACATAGTGGTCACCACGCTTTTCAGCACGGGATTTGAGGCTCTTCGCATCGGAGCCTGCACTTGGTTCTGTCAGGCAGAAAGCACCCAGGTATTGTCCTGAAGCAAGTTTAGGGAGATATTTTCGCTTCTGGTCATCATTCCCGAAATAAAGGATGGGGTTCGTTCCTACTGACGTATGAACAGATAAAATCACCCCGATGGTGGCGCTTACTTTCGACAACTCATGGATGGCTATGATATACGAGGTGAAATCCATCTCAGAACCGCCATATTTCTCAGGAGTCGTGATTCCCATCAAACCAAGGGCAGCCATTTTATTTAAAATTTCTCTAGGAAACTGTCCTTCTTCCATCTTCTCTATAAACGGCTGGATTTCCGTTTCGGCAAAATCCCTGACCATCTTTCTCATCATCTGCTGTTCTTCCGTGAATCGTAACTCCATGACTGTTTCCTCCCTGATGTTCGTCGTTATTACTCGTATGAATAAAAGCCACGGCCCGTTTTACGTCCCAGCCAGCCTGCTTTCACATACTTTCTAAGCAGTGGACATGGGCGGTATTTATCATCTCCAAAGCCTTCGTGCAGGGTTTCCATGATGTACAGGCATGTATCGAGTCCAATGAAGTCTGCTAACGTAAGAGGTCCCATCGGATGATTCATACCGAGCTTCATCACTTCATCAATTGCCTCTTTGCCAGCCACTCCTTCATAAAGGGTATAGATCGCTTCATTGATCATCGGCATCAGAATCCTGTTTGAAACGAATCCCGGAAAGTCTTCTACTTCAACCGGCACTTTATTGAGAGATTTCGTCATATCTTCAATCACCTGATAGACTTCATCGGTCGTTGCCAAGCCACGGATGATTTCAACCAATTTCATCACCGGCACCGGGTTCATGAAGTGCATTCCGATCACTTGCTTTGGACGTTTTGTCGCTGCGGCAATTTCGGTGATCGGAAGAGAAGAAGTGTTAGAAGCCAGAATGGTGTGCTCTGGTGTGATCTCATCTAATTGAGCAAAGATCTTTGTTTTGATGTCCATATTCTCAACGGCTGCTTCGATGACAAGGTCCACGTGCTTGGCATCGTGAATATTCGTTGAAGCCGTCAAACGGTCCACGGTCGCGGTTTTATCTTCTTCCGTCATTCTCCCTTTTTCTACGGAGCGCGTCAGATTCTTCTTGATGACGCCGATTCCCTTTTGAACAAGCTCTTCTTTCAAATCGTTCAGATATACGTTAAATCCGGCCTGCGCACAAACTTGAGCGATTCCTGAGCCCATTTGCCCTGCGCCGATGACCATTATGTTTTTGATGTTCATTTTGTTCTCCCCTTTGCTACGATTAAAACTAGTAATCTAGTCGGTTTTACGTGAAGTTTGACTTTGTGATGGTCAGCTGCTGATTATTTGAAGTCATTCACCTGTTGTAACAAACGGCGAATTCAGCAGCTGAACCTTTATCGTCTGCAGGCATCCATGCATCATGTATAATCGAGACCCTCGATCCAAAACTCTACTGCTTTGCTACCTCAATCATAATCGCATCCCCTTGACCGCCTCCACTGCAGATCGAAGCAATTCCTACACCGCCTCCGCGTCGTTTCAGCTCATATGCGAGCGTCAGGATGATGCGTGCTCCGCTTGCCCCAATCGGGTGACCCAGTGCCACCGCTCCACCGTTCACATTGACTTTCTCAGGATCCAAACCTGCGATCTTCCCGCTTGTCAAGGCAACGGCTGCGAATGCTTCATTGATTTCAAACAGGTCGATTTCTTCAAGGGATTTCCCTGTTTTCTTGAGAAGCTCATTAATAACAAGTCCCGGTGTTTGCGGAAAATCTTTTGCTTCAACGGCGATCGCAGTGTGGCCAAGGATCGTCGCCAACGGCTGTTTCCCTTCCTTCAAGGCTCTTTCTTCGCTCATGAGGACCATGGCAGCCGCTCCGTCATTGACTCCCGGTGCGTTCCCTGCTGTGATCGTTCCCTCTGATCCAAAGACAGGGCCTAATTTAGCCAACGCCTCGATGGATGTTTCTTTACGAGGTGCTTCATCTTTCGAGAAGACAACCGGATCCCCTTTGCGTTGGGGAACCTCCACAGCAGCGATTTCTTCACCAAGCAGGCCCTCTTCTGTCGCTTTTACAGCGCGTTCATGACTTCTTAACGCCCACCTGTCCTGTTCTTCTCTTGATAGTTCGAATTCTTTCGCTGTTTCGTTTCCGTACGTTCCCATGTGGACGTTGTTGAAGCTGCATGTCAATCCGTCGTGAACCATCAAGTCCTTCACCTGTGAGTCTCCCATCTTAAATCCCCATCGAGCTTTTGGCAGGATGTAAGGTGCATTGGACATGGATTCCATTCCGCCTGCCACGATGACTTCACCATCGCCTGCACGGATGATCTGATCTCCGAGTGTGACGCTCCTCATTCCTGACGCACAAACTTTATTGATCGTTTCTGTTTTGACATTCCAAGGTAACCCTGCGTGGCGAGATGCCTGTCGGGATGGGATTTGCCCCTGTCCCCCTTGTAAAACAGATCCGAGGATAACTTCTTCTACCTCTTCTCCACTTACACCGGCTCGTTTCAAGGCTTCCTTCACAGCAAAGCCTCCGAGTTCAGAAGCTGAAAAACTGCTCAGACTTCCTCCAAATTTACCGAAAGGCGTTCTGGCTCCATCTAAAATAACCGTTTTCCCCATCACAATCGCTCTCCTTTATATGTGAAAGATTTGATTCGACAAAAGCAACATTGTATACGCTTTCAATTTCACCTAAAATTTTTTCGACTGAACGCTCGCTCACCTGTTCCGCATAAGAGAAGGGACAGTTTTTGTCCCTTATATATCTTTATTGTACTCCATATTCAGGTCGAACGCATTGATTTTTTAGAAAGTTTTTATTTTTCTATTATATTTACTATTGTAGAAAAACAATAGGAGTAAAACGAAATAGAGACTATTTTGTTTTACTCCTGAATGTTCCTATCAAATGTGCGGACGATTCATTATTAATCTGATACTATTTTTCACGAAGCAGCCGACTGGTCCTTTGGATCACCACAAACAGCTTTCTCGAGAATTTCTGCCACATCCAGAGTGGAAACATTTTCTTCCACTTCCTTCGCTTTCGTTCCATCCGACAGCATGGTCAGGCAGTATGGGCAGCCTGAGCTGATAACCGATGGACTGACAGCCAGTGCCTGCTCGGTACGGGAAACGTTGACCCGGTGACCTGCGTCTTCTTCCATCCACATAAGTCCTCCACCTGCACCACAGCACATGCCTTTTTCGCGGTTTCGTTCCATTTCAATCAATTTCACGCCGGAGATTGATTTCAGGATTTCACGCGGTGGGTCATATACTTCGTTGTAACGTCCCAGATAACAGGAGTCATGGAAGGTGATCGTTTCGTTCACTTCGTATTGCGGTTTCAGGCGCCCTTCCTGTACCAGCTGATGCAGAAGTTCGGTATGGTGGTACACTTCAGCTTCCAGACCAAAGTCCGGATACTCATTTTTGAAAATGTTGTAGGCATGAGGATCAATCGTCACAATCTTATTGATTTCATGCTTTTCAAACTCTGCGATATTTTGACCGGCAAGCTCCTGGAACAGAAATTCGTTTCCAAGTCGGCGCGGTGTATCACCGGAGTTCTTTTCTTTATTTCCAAGGATTGCGAATTTCACGCCTGCTTCGTTCATCAGCTTGGCAAAGGATAACGCGATTTTTTGGCTGCGGTTATCAAATGACCCCATAGATCCCACCCAGAAAAGGAATTCAAATTCTTCCCCTGCTTTTTTCATTTCTTTTACCGTAGGAATGGTGACATCCTCTCTCGCTTCACGCCAGTTTTCACGTTCTTTACGGTTTAATCCCCAAGGATTTCCCTGACGCTCGATGTTTTGCATGGCACGCTGTGCATCCGCATCCATCTTTCCTTCTGTCAGAACCAGGTAGCGACGAAGATCAATGATCTTATCTACGTGCTCGTTCATAACGGGGCATTGATCTTCACAGTTACGGCAAGTAGTACATGCCCATATCTCTTCTTCAGTGATGACATCGCCGATCAGGCTCGGGCTGTATGCAGCACCAGCAGCTGCTTCTTCTGCTGCTTGAGTGGCACTTGCCATTGCCAACTGATTCCCCTTTGTGCCATTGAATGCAAATGTCGGAACCCAAGGCTTCTTCTGTGTAACGACTGCACCATGATTGGTCAGGTTATCACGAAGCTTGACGATGAGATCCATCGGGGAAAGCATTTTCCCTGTTCCTGTTGCCGGACACATATTTGTACAACGACCACATTCTACACAAGCATAGAAATCGATCATTTGGTGTTGTGTAAATTCTTCTATTTTTCCCACACCGAAGCTTTCGGCTGATTCATCTTCAAAGTCGATCGGCTTAAGCTTCCCAGGATTGTCTAAGCGATTGAAATAAACATTGGCAGGACCTGCGATTAAATGTGCATGCTTGGATTGCGGCACATACACAAGGAATGCCAGTAAGAATAGTGAGTGAATCCACCATGCCACATAGAAAATGGCGATGGAAGCCGTTTCTCCAATGCCTCCAAATGCCCCTGCAATCAGTGACGCAACAGGCTCTGTCCAGGCAAGTTCTTCTCCGTGCCAGATAAGTCCCATTCCGTTTCCTACAAGAACGGACAGCATTAGTCCACCGATGAATAAGAGAACCAGTCCTGACTTAAAGCCCCGCTTTAAGCGAACCAGTTTTTCCACATATCGGCGATGGAATGCCCAGACGACAGCTACCAGGATCATGAGTGTGACAAGCTCCTGGAAGAACGTGAATCCAGAATATAATGGACCTAATGGTAAGTGACTTCCCGGAGCAAGTCCTTTCCAGATAAAGTCGATGGCCCCGAATTGCACCAGGATGAATCCGTAGAAAAACATCACGTGAATCGCTCCACTTTTCTTATCTTTCAAAAGTTTTTTCTGCCCGAAGACATTGACCAGGATTTTCTGGAATCGCTCTTTGAAGCGTTTATCGAATTCCACTTTTTTCCCGAGCTTAATATATTCAATTCTCGTCTTTACTACATACACAAACAGACTAAGTGCATAAACGGTCACGAGTATAAACGCAACCCAATTGAGAATGAGTAACCCATTCATAGACAACACTCCCCCTTATTTGGTCTGAATTGAACTTCCCCTTTGTTCAAACTTTTACAAACCAAATTAATATTCTGAATAGTTCTTATCTCCATTATATTATGAATGAGCATTCAGTCAATGGTTTTTCCCAAGAAAAATGAAAACCTTTTCATGAATGATCATTCAGTTCATAAAAAGAAACAGGACTATTTGTACCCCCCACAGGTTTCAAAAGGACTTACGAGGGAAAAGAAGAAAAGGATGCAAAAGTACATAAAATTCGGGACATACTAAAGACAATGCAAATGAGAGAGTGATTTTATGTGGTGGTTAATTCTGCTGTTAATCCTTGCCGCTGTTATCGGATGGCTAATGCTCGACTTCAAATTGGGAAGAAGTCATTTTATCCGGACCCGGACAAGAAGAGATTACGAAAAACGGAATAGTACTATTCGATTGTTTTCAAGGGGACCTGAGCTTTTTGATCAAATGTTCAAAGAGATGAAAGAAGCCAGGTCTTCTATTCATGTATCCTTTTATATTGTGCAGGATGACCATTTTGCCCTCAGGTTCCTGGAGTTACTCAAAGGTAAAGCCAAAGAAGGCATTGAGGTCCGACTGTTGATGGATCAGATCGGCAGTCACAACCTTCCTAAATCGAAGGTAAAGGAACTTCGTCATGCTGGTGTCGAGGTTGATTTCTCCCAGATAGTCAAACTTCCCTATCTGTTCTTTTCCTCTCAGCAGCGTAATCACCGGAAGATTACCGTTATCGATGGTAAGATCGGTTATTTGGGCGGATATAATATCGGGAAGGAATATATCGATGAAAATGAGAAGCCCGAACTCTCCCCTTGGAGGGATTATCACCTCCACCTGGTAGGAGAGGGTGTCCACGATTTACAGACAGAGTTCTGCATAGACTGGTTTCGAACTACACATAAAGATTTAAAGGACGAAGCGAAGTATTTTCCCCCTGCTGAAAAAGGAAACATAGAACATCAGATCTTTCCAACAGAAGGGATCAACATCGAAGAATTCTTTGGAAATTTCATCGATGAAGCACAAAAGGAAATCATTATCGGAACCCCATACTTTATTCCCACTCCGATATTGATGGATGCCCTTTGTAGTGCACTGGATAGAGGCGTCAAACTGAAAATCATTATTCCAAATAATGCCGATCATCTGTTAGTGAAGGAAGCTGCTTTTCCATATTTGAGACCTCTCCTCGCAAAAGGAGCAGAAGTATATCAATTCATGAACGGCTTTTACCATGCGAAAGTAATGGTCGTCGATGACCACTTCTGTGATATCGGCACAGCAAATTTTGATAAACGAAGCTTCTTTATCAATTTAGAAATCAACAATCTGATTTACGACAAAGGATTTATCAAAACGTTGAAAAGGGAAATGGAAAAAGACATGGAGGCATCTGATCTATTAAGCGAAAGCGACCTCTCTTCGGTTTCCATGCTCACCCGATTAAAGGAACGCATCGCTTCCTCCATTTCAATCTTACTTTAGGGGGATGACGCATGAAAGTCCGACTCGGTTTCGTGGCTAACTCCCTTTCTTTATGGGATGCAAGCCCTGCTAAAACGATGACTTATAAACGATATACTGAATTACCTAAGAACGAGCGTATGGATCGCCTGAAGGAAGTGACGAGGTTAAACCTGGAACATACGAAACGCATCCTGTATCTGTGCGCGGCCCACGAAATTAAACTGTACAGATTATCCAGTTCCCTCGTTCCCCTTGCCACCCACCCGGAAGTGGCGTGGGACTTCTACTCCCCATTCAAGAGGGAGTGGAAAGAACTTGGAGATCTGATCAAAATGTTTGGAATCAGGGCAAGCTTTCACCCCAACCAATTCACCCTGTTCACGAGTCCCAAGCAGCATGTGACAGACAATGCCGTAAAAGATATGGTGTATCACTACCGGATGCTTGAGTATATGGGAATCGAGAAGGATTCCGTCATTAACATTCATATTGGCGGAAGCTATGGGGATAAGGAAGAAACCTTAGTCCGTTTTCATGAGAATCTGAAGAACCTTCCGGGTAATGTGAAAGAGGTCATGACGTTGGAAAATGACGACAAAACCTATACGGTCGAAGAAACATTGGACGTTTGTCAAAAAGAGGACGTCCCCATGGTCCTGGACATTCACCATCACATGGCCAACCCAAGTAAAAAGCCTCTTGAGGATTATCTTGAAAATATTTTCGCCACATGGGACAGGAGAGATTTAGTTCCGAAAATACATATCTCCTCCCCCAAATCCGAAAAAGCTTTCCGCTCACATGCTGACAAGGTAGATCCGGATTTTGTGGAAGGATTCTTCAAAACTCTGAAGACCTTCAATCAGGACGTGGATTTTATGATCGAAGCCAAGCACAAGGACCTGGCCATGCTGAAGCTTATTGAAGATCTCTCTTCCATCCGTGGGGTGAAGCGGGTCAGTGGCGGAGCTTTGGAGTGGTAAATAAAGAAGATGGACATTTTGGTGTTCGTCTTCTTTTTGTTTTGTTGCAGTAAGTACCACTCTAACTCACTGGGAGTGTGTGTTCATTTATATAGAAACTGAATCCATCCGCTACGAAAGCAACTTTAATAAACGTCCATTTCCGCTTCAGAATTCTTTTTTTACGTGTTTCTGATGATTATCCCCTATGCGATCGACTTTTTTCATCAAGTGTTCCACATTTAATTCCGTCTACTTTAGGGGGATTGTTTTTCATATGTACACTTTATTTGAAGACCGATTCGATCCAGGGCTGAATCGCCATAAAGGCTTTAAACCCAAGATAGATTCCAACGATTCCTGCAATTCCTGCAAGGGCAGGCGGTGCCGGTATCGGCAGCTTAAATAAAGCGAAGATAAACCCAACTAAAAACCCGGTTACAATGGCCAACACTACAGTTTTCATAACATTCTTCTCCTCCATTCGTCTTCCATTATTATACGTTAAAGCAGGAGAATTATAAGAAAAAGGTCCACCCTTTTGAGGGACGGACCTTTTGTGTTTACATTTTTTCCGGAGCTGCTACACCGATTAAGGCGAGAGCGTTTTGTAACGTGACACGTACGACTTTCACTAAAGCGAGACGTGCTGTCGTCAGTTCACGATTTTCTTCATCGAGTACCTTGTTGGCATTGTAGAAGCTGTGGAAAGCAGATGCCAAGTCGTTGATATAGTTTGCTACACGGTGAGGTGTGCGTTTTTCAGCTGCATCGGCAATCATTTGCGGGAATTCACCTAATTTTTTCAATAAGTCCACTTCTTTTTCCGTACCGATCAGTTTCAAGTTGATCTTGTCTTCTGAAGCAAGTCCCTGCTCTTCTGCCTGGCGAAGAATACTGCAAATACGCGCGTGGGCATATTGAGCGTAGTACACAGGGTTTTCATTCGACTGGGATACCGCTAAGTCCAGATCAAAGTCCATATGCGTATCGGCGCTTCTCATCGCGAAGAAATAGCGGACCGCATCAAGGCCTACCTCTTCTACAAGTTCACGCAACGTAACTGCCTTCCCTGTACGCTTACTCATCTTCATTTTTTCACCATTTTTATAAAGGTGTACGAGTTGAATCACTTCTACTTCCAATTTATCACGATCAAAGCCCAGTGCTTCGATGGCCGCTTTCATACGGGGGATGTATCCGTGATGGTCTGCACCCCAAATATTGATCAGTACATCATGTCCACGCTCGAATTTGTCCTGGTGGTAGGAAATATCAGGAGTCAGGTATGTGTACGTGCCGTCATTCTTGATGAGAACACGGTTCTTGTCATCACCAAGCTCTGTTGAACGGAACCAGGTCGCACCGTCCTCTTCGTATACATGACCGTTATCTCTCAACGTTTTCAAGGCAGCATCGATTTTCCCATTTTCATAAAGGGATGTTTCAGAATACCACACGTTGAAAGGAACGCGGAACATTTCCAGATCCTTTTGAAGCTTGGCCATTTCGATCTTCAAGCCGTATTCACGGAAGAACTTGTAGCGCTCCTCTTCACTTACCTCAGCATATTTCGAGCCGTATTCTTGAGCCAATTTCTTCCCGATACCGATAATGTCCGCTCCATGATATCCGTCTTCAGGCATCGCTTTGTCTTCTCCGAGGGCTTGGAAATAACGGGCTTCAACAGAAATCGCCAGGTTATGGATCTGGTTTCCGGCATCGTTGATGTAGTATTCACGGGTTACCTTATACCCTGCTTTTTCAAGGACGTTACATAGGGAATCACCTACTGCAGCTCCACGGGCGTGACCAAGGTGAAGGTCACCTGTCGGGTTGGCAGATACAAACTCAACGTTTACTCTTTCACCATTTCCAGCGTTTGATTCTCCGTATTCCTGATCCTGATCCAGAATCATCGGGATTAAGTCTGTCAGGTATTCATTGTTCATATAGAAATTGATGAATCCAGGGCCTGCAATCTCCATTTTTTCAATGGATGCTTTAGACTGGTCGAAGTTAGCGACGATGTCATTCGCGATCATTCGTGGCGCTTTTTTCGCGACACGGGCAAGCTGCATCGCCATATTTGTTGAATAATCTCCGTGTGATTTTTCTTTCGGTATCTCCAGGATGACATCCGGGATCTGATCCTCTGTTGCGAGTCCCGCTTTCAGGACCGCTGCTTTGATTTCGGCTTTCAGGTTTTCTTGTACTTTTTCGACGATATTCATATCGTTATGCTTCCTCCTTATAGTGAATGGACATAACATAATCCCCAACCGGGCTGTCCTGCATCTTTAACTCATAAGAAAGGTTGAAATCCCCTTCTAGCTTGGAGTCACTCTGTGTATGTGAAAGTGTTTTGGTTTTCGTTGTAAGTAAGAGGGTACCGAGCTGGCTCTCGTAGGATCCGTTCTGTTCCTCGAGCTCGTTGAAGGCCATCCTCATTTTGACTGCCCCGCTCCTGAGGATGAGGGCCTGTCGATCTGTGACTTTGACGATGGTATGAGTGGTCCCTTCCTCTTGAACTTCATCGTATTTTAGAAAAATGGCATCCCCTTTTTCATAGTATCGACCAAATGATACCAATTCAAAAGAGTCACTTTCCTCTCCGATAGTGATTCTGGTTTTCAAGTGAACTTTGACAGGGGTAGATTCTGCTTTTGCCGTCAAACCACTCACATCCTTTTCTTTTTAGGGTCCGATCAAGTGATAGGTCCGTCCCTCTTATAGACGTCCCTTCCTTCTAACTAATTAAGTATAAGAAGTATTGTGAGAAATTGCAATGGAACAGGGTGAGTTTTCATTTATTGGAGGTATGTAAGCGGATTTATGGTAAAAGAAAAGCCTCTTCTGCAAATAGAAGAGGCTTTGGGCGTTTATTTCACCCAGCCAAGAAGCATTTCACGGATCAGCTTGCTTGCTGTATTCGCTGTTTGTTCAGATGGATCATAGATCGGCGCTACCTCCACAAGGTCCGCTCCTACCACATTCACATCAGAGTGGGCTATGGCATGGATGGATGCCAGTAATTCCTTGGATGTGATTCCGCCACAGTCCACAGTTCCTGTTCCTGGAGCGTGAGCCGGGTCCAATACATCAATATCAATCGTTACATAGACAGGGCGCCCTGCAAGTTCGGGAAGAATTTCCTTCAACGGCTCCAGCACTTCAAACTTTGAAATATGCATGCCGTTTTCCTTCGCCCATTGGAATTCTTCTTTCATCCCGGAACGGATCCCGAATGAATAGACGTTCTTCGGTCCGATGTGCTCAGCGATCTTGCGGATCGGAGTCGAGTGAGATAATGGTTCCCCTTCGTACTCTTCACGAAGGTCTGTATGGGCATCCATATGGATGATGGCAAGGTCCGGGTATTTTTTCGCAACAGCTTTCATGACCGGCCAAGACACCAAATGTTCCCCACCCATACCGAATGGGATTTTCCCTTCCCCAAGAAGACCGTCGATAAAATCTTCAATCATATCAATGCTCCGCTGCGGGTTACCGAATGGCAGTGGAATGTCACCGGCGTCGTAATATTTCACTTCTTCAAGCTCGCGGTCCAGGTACGCACTATACTCTTCTAAACCGATCGACACCTCGCGTATACGGGCAGGGCCGAAACGGGAACCCGGACGATAGCTGACCGTCCAATCCATCGGCATACCGTAAAGAACCACCTGGCTATCCTCATAAGAAGGATGACTCTTAATAAACACATTACCTGAATAAGCCTCATCAAAACGCATATTCTTCAACCTCTCTTTTAGAGGGACGGACCTTGGTTCAGGTCCGTCCCTCCTTGAATTTAAACGATTTTACGCTGAAATTTGAGGTCCGTCCCTCAAATTTATTTTGTCAGGTCTTTAACGAACTTAGGTAGGGCGAATGCTGCTTTGTGCAGTTCCGGTGTATAGTATTTGGTTTCGATGTCATGGAAACGCTCTTCCGGCACTTCGATCGGGTCGTGCTTTTTGGAACCGATGGTGAAAGCCCACAGGCCGCTTGGGTATGTCGGGATATTCGCTGTGTACAGGCGGGTGATAGGGAAGATTTCCTTTACATCACTTTGTACCTGGCGAATAAGATCTGCTTTGAACCAAGGATTATCACACTGTGCGACAAAGATTCCGTCTTCTTTCAATGCTTTCGAGATTCCTGCGTAGAATCCTTTCGTGAATAGATTTACCGCTGGTCCTACAGGCTCAGTGGAATCCACCATGATTACGTCATATTCGTTTTCACTTTTCGCGATGTGCATAAAACCATCGTCCACTTGCACGTCCACGCGCTCATTTTCCAACTCTCCAGCAATCTCAGGCAGATACTTCTTCGAGTACTCAATCACTTTTCCATCGATCTCTACAAGAACCGCTTTTTTCACGCTTGGGTGCTTTAACACTTCGCGAATGACGCCGCCGTCTCCACCGCCCACGACTAATACGTTCTCAGGGTTAGGGTGAGTAAATAATGGAACGTGCGCGACCATTTCGTGATAAACGAACTCATCCTTTTGGCTTGTCATCACCATTCCATCAAGGAACAGCATATTGCCCCATTCTTCTGTCTCAGCCATTTCAAGATATTGAAAATCCGTTTGCTCTGTATGTAAAGTCTTCTTGATTTTCATCGTAATCCCGAAGTTTTCTGTTTGTTTCTCTGTGTACCAAAGTCCACTCATTGTTTCAACTTCCCTTCTGGTTTTCATTTTTTATCGTTTTTTTCTCTGTTGCCGCTCTTCGCTGTAAAAAATCATATACCGCTAGTTTGAGTTTTCCCACGTTCAACTCAGGGCAAAACAGGTCACTCTTTTGAGCGAAAGCCTGTCATAACGGGTTTTACTCCTATTTATAAGAACATCCGCAACGGACGTCATTTTTATCCTTCCCTATCATGATAAATACAAACATGAGAAAAAGTATAGTGGAATCTAGCAAAATTTCAAGTGAAATTTTTTCTAAACCTTTGACGTTTAAAATCTCGTAAAACTTTTCATACTAATACTACACGCTGTTCATTCATGACCAATATAAAAAATTCAAGGTCCGTCCCTCAAAACATGCGGGCCTCTGTAGGGAAAGTAGGGAGAGGTATGGAACTGATGGCTCGAATGGAGAAGACAAAAAAATATGCGAGATTTGCAGTGGTTGGGGCACTCTTGGTTACGGTCCTCTTATTGGTCGGGATCATGGGAATCTTAATCTACGCCAAGGTCCAGGGGCCACCTCCCCTTGCCGTCCCTCAATCTACTCTGATCTACGGTGAGGATGGATCTGTCATTGGAGAAACGAATACAGGCGAGAAGCGTTACTGGGTAGGCCTGAACGACATTTCCCCTGCTCTCATTGAAGCGACCATCTCCATTGAAGATAAAAGCTTCTACCAGCACTACGGCTTTGACCTGAAGCGGATGGCAGGAGCAGTCATTGCCGACGTTAAAGCCATGTCGAAGGTGCAGGGAGCAAGCACCATTTCACAACAGTATGCTCGCAATCTATTTTTATCTCATGATAAGACATGGAAGAGAAAGATTTCCGAAGCCCTCTACACGATCAGGATTGAAATGAACTACTCCAAGAAGGACATTCTAGAAGGCTATTTAAATACCATCTATTATGGACACGGTGCATACGGGGTCCAGGCAGCGAGTCAATATTATTTCGGCAAGGACGCCAATCAATTGACGGTTTCAGAAGCCGCCATGCTCGCCGGGATACCGAAAGCACCGTCCTATTATTCACCGGTCACCCATATGGAAAACGCCAAGAAGCGTCAGGAACTGATACTCCAGTCCATGACCGAAGACCGCTATATCTCAAAAGAGCAGCAGGTTGCATCTAAAGCAGCACCGATTCGCATCACGGGGGAACACGCCCACCAAAAGGTGAAGACCGCTCCTTATTTTCAAGATGTTGTGAAAAGTATCCTCCGTTCAGACCTGGGTATTGCAGAACGTACAATCGAAATGGGCGGTTTGAAGGTTTATACAACTCTCAACCCTGATCATCAAAAAGTCGCCGAAAAAGTGGTAAAGGAACAGATCTCCGAAGAATCTGATATTCAATTGGGCTTCGTATCCATGAACCCGAAAAATGGATATGTAACGGCTCTTGTAGGGGGACGGGATTATGAAGAAAGTCCGTTTAACCGCGCAGTTCAGGCCATCAGACAACCTGGATCAACCATCAAGCCGCTTCTTTACTATTCGGCTTTAAAGCAGGGCTTTACGCCTGCCACGACGATGAAGAGCGAATTGACGTCTTTCACCTTCGATAACGGGAAGTCGTACACCCCTCATAATTACAACAATAAATATGCAGGTGGTGACATCACCCTGGCCCAAGCCATCGCTCTTTCAGATAACGTATACGCCGTAAAGACACACCTCTTCATCGGTCAGGACACCTTGACGAAAGCGGCAAAAGAGAAGTTCGGATTAACGACGAAAGTGAAAAAGTACCCTTCATCTGCACTCGGTACATCCGGTGCAAGAGTCATCGATATGGTCAACGCATACAGCATCTTTGCCAACGGCGGCTACAAAGTGAAGCCCGTTTTTATTACAAAGGTGGAAGACTGGTCAGGTAACGTCATCTATGAAAAGGAAACGAAAAAAGAGCAGGTGCTGGACCCCGACCTTACCTACGTCATGACCCATATGCTGACCGGGATATTCGATCCTAAGCTCAATGATTACTCGACAGTAACAGGAATCCAAATCCGTAAAGATGCGACACGTCCATATGCAGGCAAATCTGGTACCACCAATACGGATAACTGGATGATCGGATACTCACCCCAACTGACTGCTGGTGTGTGGACCGGATACGATAGAGAAAAGGAAATCTCCCTCGTGGACGATAAATACTATGCCAAAAAAATCTGGGTACACTTCATGGAAGAAGCGCTAAAGGATGAACCCGTCAAAAACTTCAAACCAACAAAAGGCGTCGTCGGCGTAGCCGTAAATCCCCACAACGGACTGCTCGCCACAGAAGACTGTCCCGTACAGCGCTTCACCTACTTCGTTAAAGGAACCGAACCGACAGAATACTGCCATGAACACTTGGGTGAAAAAGAAGCGCCGAAAGAAAAACCACAGGAACAAGAAAAAAAATCTTGGTATGACAAAGTGAAAGATTGGATTTTTTAACAGAAAAGCGGAGGCGGCTTGTTCAGGCCCGACAAGCATAAGGCGAGAACGTTGGAAAGGCGCTCTTTGCCTTTCTGACGTTCTTGACTTATGACCTCGAGGGACTAGCCGCCGGAGCTGGACAAACAGAAAAGCGGAGGCGGCTTGGGAAGAGGCGACAAGCATAAGACGAACCTGCCGGAAAGGCGCTCTTTGCCTTTGTGGCAGGTTTGGCTTATGACCTCGAGCCTCTAGCCGCTGGAGCTGGACAAACAGAAAAGCGGAGGCGGCTTGGGAAGAGGCGACAAGCATAAGTCGAACCTGCCGGAAAGGCGCCCTTTGCCTTTGTGGCAGGTTTGGCTTATGACCTCGAGCCTCTAGCCGCTGGAGCTAGACAAACAGAAAAGCGGAAAGAGTTCACCCAAAAGTGGCATATCGGATTCCTACTTGGCTGCACCAACCCCAAATCACACACTATATATCTATAAAAAAAACGAAAAACCTCGGGTTTGTGCGAACCCGAGGTTTTTCATGTCCTAGTTTATGTGCAAACTGTGATTTAAGTGTACTTTTTTTCTTCCATAAGGGCAAGATGTGAACGACATATTCAAAAAAGTGTCACAGTTTGTTCACAAAACGACATTTTTATATTTTTAAGGCTTCCTTTAGCTCATCCATTGAGCGTTCCCACATACCGGCATCATGCTTCTTTAAGAAATCCATCAGAATTCCTTTGGATTTGTCGTCCAAATGATCAAGGACGATCTTCCGCTTGATGGATTTATCCATATTATTCACGTGCTCCGGCATGGACTTGTAGCCCCTGCGCTTCTCACGGTTTACGACGAGCTCACACGCTGTTACACCTGCATAATACGGGCCGTTTTCCATCCGGTCGATGGTCACCCATATCAGCCAGTACGTCTTACCGCCAGCCGAGTCCTCACGGTTATTTGTGAATTTGATCCCTTTTTCGATGGGACTTCTCGCATGCAAGGCACCGATCTCGATCGTCGCTTCTCCTTCTTCCACATCAATCATCACAGGGGAAACATTGTCAAGGCTCAATGATCCTACTCCGTAGCCGCCGTGGCCGTCAGTGGGATCACTTTTGATGATATTGAATCCAATGTTTTTTTTCTTTTCCATGAAACTTCACTCCTTCTAGCTAAAGATTGAAAAAACAGTCGTGAATATCGCACTGAATGCCTGGTTTGTTGCTGTCATACCGCTCTGTAATAATGGCCAGATCGTGTATTCGTCCAGGGGGGTGATCACAATAATTAAAAATAGTAAAACGCCGTATTGCTCATACTGGGACAGTTTCGCCCTGACATGATTCGGGGACAGATCCTCTATGATCCGGTACCCATCCAGTGGCGGAAATGGCAGTAGATTGAAGACAAACAACAATACGTTCAAGTAAACGATCATCTGCAAAAGGTCAATGACAAATGGAGGAACTCCGACTCCACCCGTCACCCCTACAAAGAAATAGAAAAATCCAAATGCAATGAATGCCAGTAAAAAATTACTCAGTGGACCTGCAACCGATACCAGCACTCCCGCCAAACGGGGATTCTTGAACCGGGACCTCATGACCGGCACGGGACGCGCCCAGCCAAACCCCGCGATTAATATTAAAATGGTCCCCAGGGGGTCCAGGTGTTGAATCGGGTTTAATGTGAGTCTTCCTTGATCCTTCGCTGTCGTATCCCCGAATTTGTATGCCACAAAGGCGTGGGCAAACTCATGAACCGTAAAAGCCATGACGAGGGCAATGACGACAAATGGGAGCTCTTCCAAACGAAAGACGGAAATGGACTCAAAAAGAGAGCTTAATATATCCAAAAGTATGTACTCCTTTAAAAAATGTTTTACTTCCTTATTCCATAGTATACAGAAAAATTCCTGCATGCATGACGACTCTAAGAAAACTATTCCTCTTTCCATCATACCAAACTTGCTCTCTCATCCCCTACCCAGTACATTTAAATGGGGGGCAGATATGTACGAGCCTACCACAGATTGTACCAAATCCAAAAGCAAGGAGCGAACCATAATGCCTTATATCACCGTAAAAATGCTCGAAGGACGTTCAGAAGAACAAAAGCGTGCCCTCGTCGAAAAAGTAACCGAAGCCGTCAGCGAAACAACGGGAGCACCTGAAGAAAAAATCGTTGTCTTCATTGAAGAAATGACAAAAGGTCACTATGCAGTCGGTGGCAAGAGACTCAGCGACCAGTAGGCACAACCATAAGATAAGCCGGATAAATTGGTGTTCTCTGCCTTTTAACCGGCTTGTCTTATTTTCTCCCCTTTGATTCACTTCGCGTCCTGCTCCCGGCGCCTATTTGAATACAAAAAATGGGTACCATTTGCATCTGAAGAATACGATATACCATACACCTATGGAAAGGATGAAGTAAAATGGACATCAACCTCGGCGATGTACTCTTCCAACTGTTCATGATGGCTTTCCTGTTAGCTATTGTGGTGACCGCTTTCATCGTAGCGAAAGGGTTTCGAAACAGAAGGCTCGAGCAGCGGAAACAAGACAAACAAATTGAAGAAAAGCTTGATCAAATCATCGAAAAAATGGATCAAGCTCCAAAGTAAACAGATGAAACGTTGAGCTTATCGGTGACTTATTTTTATGGAAAAGGGATCATCCGGTTCGGATGATCCCCACAATCATATAAGAACGTTCTCTACTGAACGATTTTTTTCATTCTTAATCCTTCGATGTAGGCGAAGGCTTCGTCAATCTCTTCTTCTGTATATTTCTGCTTACTCTTAAGTGTGAATACTTTCTCCACGACTTCTTCTTTTGGAAGGTTATCAAAATATAAGACTGTCGAAACAAGCTCTAAAAAGCGTGCCGATTGAATGTTCATATCCGTGAGGCAATCTTTCAGGTAAGGCATATCCTTTTCATAAAGTTCCAGGAAGTCCTCTCCTTCTTTCGTAACGGTGTAGCGGTATTGATAGTACCCACCTTTTTTCTCTTTCATTTCCGAGATGAAGCCCATATTGCATAGCTCCTCCACCCGCAGCGTCAGTTCTTCAGAATACGGGCCATAAAAATGAAATTGAAATTTTTCCTGAAATGGGAATTCAAGCTTCTTGGCGATGAATATCATCTTCTGAAGCTTTTTCCTTCCCACCACTTCACCCGAGGCTAAGAAGGCACTCATCAGTTTTGCATGATCTTTCAACAATGTACGTCATCTCCTACTCCTAGTATTGCTTATTTCAGATCCACGTTTGTGCGTCGTCTATGTCAGTTCCAGAATATTCCTTATTTGTCTCTTAATATTCTTCTTCGTCGATTCGTCATATAGTAAATCCACTGGATAGTATAATTTGTGATCGGTCCGTCGCTTTCCGGAGATGGAATCGACGATATCCGACTGCCTTGAAAGTTCACGCAGTTCCTCATTTTTCATTAACAGATGAATCGGGAGTCGTTCTTCTTCCTCACCTGGCCTGTAGAAATCGTATGGAAGGTCTGAAGATGAGTCCACCACTAAATAATAGTCGGGATCGATCCCCGCTTTTTTAAACAGGGCTTCCAGTTCACTGTGCTTCTTATATTCCTTGGCCGGATCGAATTCCACATACTTAAATAAATTCCGGTTCATGAACCTCTCACAAAGGTCCCGTAAAATCGGATCCTCTTCTTCCTGCCATGTTTGGAAATAGTACATGATGACCGCTTCATCCAGCTTTAAATAATCCTCAAGGGACACCTCTTCCTCAAACAGGGAATAGAAATGGATCGGACTTTGCTTAAAGGAATAAAATTCTTCATGAAGCTCCTTCGCCCTATGTAGAATCTTCGTCAGGATCACTTCTGCACTTCGGGTGACCGGATGGAAATAAACCTGCCAGTACATCTGATAGCGGCTCATAATGTAATCTTCCACTGCATGCATCCCGCTCTGTTTGATCACTACTTGGTCCTCACGGGGTCTCATCACGCGAAGAATTCGTTCCATATCGAAATGCCCGTAGCTCACTCCTGTAAAATAGGCATCGCGCTGCAAATAATCCATACGATCCGCATCGATCTGGCTCGAAATGAGGCTGACGACCAATTTGTTTTTGTACGTCTTCGCAATCACTTCGGCTACATGCTTCGGAAAATCCGGCCCCACTTTTCTGAGAACTCCATTCACCTCTGTATCCCCTAAGATGATGGCTTGAGTGAAATGCTCGTGATCGAGGTGAAACACTTTTTCAAATGAGTGGGAAAACGGTCCGTGCCCGAGATCATGCAGTAGCGCAGCACATAAGGACAGTAATCGTTCATCCTGATTCCATTCCGGACGGCCGACGAAAACGTCATCCACGATGCGGCGGATGATCTCATATACGCCAAGGGAATGATTGAAACGGCTGTGTTCCGCTCCATGAAAGGTCAAGTAGGTAGTTCCCAGCTGTCTGATCCTGCGGAGTCGCTGGAACTCTTTTGTCCCAATTAAATCCCAAATCACGCGATCCCTTACATGAACATATCGATGAACAGGGTCTTTAAATACTTTTTCTTCATGTAATTTCTGCTTGGCATACTCCATCTTCTACCCTCTTCCTAAACTAGCATATTTCTATTATAGCGACTTGTGTCCTGGTATTCATCTCGAAATTTGTCGAAAAAAATAGGTATTTGGCTTCTGAATGATCAGTCCCAACTGTTCCAATTCCTTCAAAAAAAGTTAAACACTTGACAAAAAACCTCTCCTCATTATTTCTCTACCCCTTATCTAGTTTCCTTTTCCGTTTTTGTACAAACTTTTTTTACTGCTCTTTTCAATTAAACATTGTTGTTAGTTTTTACAAAGACTATGATTTCCATGCTCTGTCCACCAGAATGTACTAGAGGGAGAGGGGAACTGCTTCGCTTTCCGCGGACGTTCGACCGAGCCTCCTCTGCAACTTCGCTTCCGGGGTCTCGGCACGCCCGTTTTCCGCAGGAGTCTGCGCCGTTCCCCTCTCCCTCTTAAAAGTTTTGGCGTGATAGAGCTAAAAGATTAAAATCAGTCGAGACACTAATTTCTTTAATAGACTTCAAATGAAGCAATTCAATTTTTTTAAAGTTATATTTTCACACAAATAAAGAAACCATACATAGTCAGTTGATTGGAACGGAAGGTGCTCGACTCCTGCGGGGGGAAGGCAGAAAAGCGGAGGCGGCTCATTCAGTCCCGACAAGCATAAGCTAAATGGGCTAAGAAGGCGTTCTTTGCCTTCTTGGACCATTTAGCTTATGACCCTAGCCGCCGGAGCTGGACAAGTTGAGACCCCGCCCGAGGAGGCTCAACTCACGTGCCGCTAAAAGCGAGCACCTCTCGCTGTAATCAACCACCACTCGCTTCCTCAAAAGCCATAATCTTTGCTTAAAGAGTCTTTTAAACAGAAAAGAAAAAACTCCCTACACGGAAGTTTCCCTTTATTTCTTTATTTTCTTGATTACTTTTTCCATGAGTTCATCTTCAGTCAACGCCGCTACAGGACGATTATTCACAAATGCGAATGTTTTCTTGCGTCCTGGACCACAATAGGATTGGCACGCAATATCGATCGGTGCATCCGGGTCGATTTCTTTTAATTTTGGAATCAAGGTCTTTAGGTTAACGGCCTGACAATCATCGCAAACACGAAATTCGTTTGCCATCTGTCAACAACCCTTTCTATCTATTGAAATGGATTTCATTCGTTGGAAACATCGAGTTATAGAATACAGTCTTCTGTCATGTTTTGCAAGTGAACATCGTTTCCATCTTGTGGAGAGCATCACTGATACAACGAAACTAGCAGACAGAAAATAATTTTAACATATTCGTATAAAAACCTTGAAAATGGTCCATCCTTTAATCAACGAATCATTTAAGAAAACTTTGGGAGTTGAGATGAAATGATGATGAAAACAAGACAGGATGCCTGGACGGAAGAAAATGATCTATTATTAGCCGAAACAGTTCTGCGCCATGTCCGTGAAGGCAGCACACAATTAAACGCCTTTGAAGAAGTTGGGGACAAACTGAACCGCACATCCGCCGCATGTGGATTCCGTTGGAACGCCGTCGTGCGACACCAATACGAGAAAGCTCTTCAACTAGCAAAAAAACAACGCAAACAGCGCCACCGCATCCTTGGAAAAGACCAGGGCGGCAAGAAAAAGCTGTTGTATCAGCCACCTACGCCTTCATTCGAAGATTTAGATGCTATGTCTCTATCAATGTCTGAAGCGGAAGAAGAAATGGAGTTCGCCGAGTATGAAAATTACGTACCGGAAACGGAACAACTGACGAAAGAAACCGAAGAAGCATCGAAGAACTATGAAGTGGAAGCAAGCGAGGAACAAATCTACGTTCCACAGCAGGCACCTGAAGCAAACCATACACTAAAGCCATCAGGACTGAAAGGTGAAGTGACACTTGAGAAAGTCATTGCCTTCCTGCAGAACCTCGCTCAAACCAACATGAACTCCGACTACGTAAAAATTGAGAATCAGAGATTGAAGCAGGAGATTTCCGACATCCGCAAAGAAAATGCTGAACTTGAAAAGAAAGTCAAAGCCCTTGAAAACAACTCCGTCACAATGCAGGAAGACTACGAAACACTGATGCAAATTATGAACCGTGCCAGAAAGCTGGTCCTGTTCGATGAGGACGATGCGAAGGCACCCCGTTTCAAAATGGATCGTAACGGTAATTTAGAAAAAGTGGCTGAATAGAGTGATTCCTAACCAGTATGCCTGTGGGTGTACTGGTTTTTAGTATGGGAAATGGAGTGTACATAGCTTATAGATTTTGTGAGTGAATGAATAATATATCTCATTAGTTAAGGAAAGGAACCCGATTGGGTCATTTTTTCATCTATTGCGTATTTTACTCTTTTAACCCAATAAAAAAACCGGACCTCCCTATTAACCGAAGCCCAGTCTTCCTATCCTTCTACCCCAACACCTTCTCATTCCGATCAACAACCCGCTGGTAATACATGTCGTACATGGCGTACTCTTCCCCCTGAAGGGCACTGCTGTAAAATTCACCGCTGAATCCTTTCAACGACTGCAGAAAGCGGAGCATCACGTCTTGAATCGATAACTCGACCCCAAGGAGCTCCGATAAAGAAGCCATCACTTCAGGATCAATGACAGGAAACGTAAACTTCGTCGTCCCATCCTTTAACCCGGTCTCATAAAACCGTTGAATCAGCGTCGCCCGCTCAGAACCGCTTCCATTGACACAGAGGTAGACTTGCACAGCTACTCCGTTCCGGATTCTCCGCTGGGAGATCCCCGCGAACTTCTGATCATTGATGCTGAGATCATAGCTTCCGGGGCAATAGGACCGGGTGATTTCCTTCGCTTCGATCTCCACATCAAAGTCCTTGAACATATCCATAACCAGTAACCACATAGCATCGTAGCCACGATTTATGTCGATCCCTTTTTCAGAATCTGGGAAGACCAATGATAGATTCAATACTCCTCCATCCAATACAACCGCGAGGCCCCCGGAGTTTCGTACAATATATTGATAGCCTTGCTCTTCCAATCCCTTCAAGGCATCAGAAAGGAACGGCAGCTTTGTATCTTGTATACCCAATACGACCGTTTGATGATGAACCCATGAGCGTGCCGTCGGGTCAGACTGACCTGCTCCAATTGCCGTACACAATGTATCATCCATGGCAAACGACTGCAAAGCTCCAAACATCGGTCCTAAACTCGACTGATCAATCACTCTCCATCGTTCTTGACGAAGCAGTGCATATGCTTTTTCCTTATCCATAACGCTTCTCCTTCACTTACAACATGCGAGCCCATTATATCATAGAATGGCGGGGTTGCTGAAATAGAGGTGGGCAATCCTTTTAGATTGGTTGCCTGTTAAGAAATGCGGATTTTTTGACAGGTGAATATTGTGATTTATTTGCCTGTTAAAAATGGCGGTTGTTTTGACAGAGGAATATCCCTTGACATTTACCTGTCAAAATCAGAATGATATTTAACAGGCAACTGAACACACTAAAAAAACCGAACCCCTAAAGGATCCGGCTTTCCAATAAATCTGTAACGTTTACAGAGCCTGAGCTGCCGTAATCAACGCAAGCTTATACACATCTTCCTCGTTACATCCGCGTGAAAGATCGTTCACAGGTGCGTTCAACCCTTGAAGGATCGGTCCAACCGCTTCGAAGTTTCCTAGGCGCTGGGCGATTTTGTATCCGATGTTTCCGGCTTCTAAGCTTGGGAATACGAAAACATTGGCATTGCCTTGGATGTCGGCACCAGGTGCTTTTTTCTCCGCTACAGACGGGACGAAGGCAGCATCGAATTGGAATTCACCGTCGACAGTCAGTTCCGGGGCATTTTCTTTTGCGGCAGAAACGGCTTCAACCACTTTTTCCGTTTCAGGTGATTTTGCCGAACCTTTTGTAGAGAAGCTCAGCATCGCAACGCGTGGATCGATGTCGAACATCTCTGCTGTTTTCGCACTTTCGATCGCAATTTCAGCAAGGTCTTGGCTGTCAGGTGAAATGTTGATCGCACAGTCTGCGAATACATACTTCTCGTCTTCACGTACCATGATGAAGACACCGGATGTCTTACGGACGCCTTCTTTTGTTTTGATGATCTGCAGGGCCGGGCGAACCGTGTCAGCTGTTGAATGCGCTGCCCCGCTTACAAGACCGTGAGCCTGGCCGGTATAAACAAGCATCGTTCCGAAGTAGTTTCCGTCCAACAGGATTTTCTTTGCATCTTCTTCTGATGCTTTTCCTTTACGGCGTTCGACGAAGGCTTTCACCAGCTCGTCCATTCCAGAAAATGATGCCGGGTCGACAACGTCACATCCGTCAAGCTTCACACCTAGCTGATCCGCTTTCGCATTAACTTCATCTATGTTTCCAACGACGATAGGAGTTAAGATGCCGTCACTCGCTAAACGGGATGCCGCTGTCAGAATACGCTCATCTGTCCCTTCTGGGAAAACGATTTTTAATTCTTTGCCTTTTACTTTATCTGTTAATGTGGTAAATAAGTTGCTCAATAGAGGAACCTCCTTGATTTATACATATCCAATCTTAGAATACTCTTCTCATATAGGAATTCAAGGAAAAGGAGAAATGATACCGGTTTCACTGTAAAAGTCTTTGTTTTCTAATAATTCCTTTACCCTGTCCACTACTTCCCTAAGCCTAAATAACAATCTACCAAGATAGTGTGTTCCAGAAATCCACCGCCTATCCAACATTTGTGCCATTTTAGCGACATTGGGTTTTGTAATCTTACTCTTAGGTCAAACTATGATATAGTAAAGTTGGAAAAAGTACTTTAAGGAGTGATTAC
This sequence comes from Rossellomorea arthrocnemi, assembly GCF_904424705.1. Taxonomy (GTDB): domain Bacteria; phylum Bacillota; class Bacilli; order Bacillales; family Bacillaceae_B; genus Rossellomorea; species Rossellomorea arthrocnemi. Next base: position 219,356 of record NZ_CAJGBF010000005.1, read on the forward strand.
GTTGGCAGAACCGGCACAAACATTAGATGGTTGGTATTCCCTGCATGATTTTCGTGCGATGGACTGGACTTCATGGAAGATGCTTCCGAGTGAAGAAAGAGCATCGGCGATTTCAGAATTCCACCGTTTCTTAGATCGATTGAACAGCACTCAGGAAGCAAAAGAAGGAAGTCATGCTCTTTACACGATTGTAGGTCAAAAAGCGGACTTCATGCTGATGATCCTTCGTCCGACAATGGAAGAATTAAATGAGCTGGAAAATGAATTCAACAAACTGAAAATTGCTGAATTCACGATCCCGACATTCTCCTATGTTTCTGTCGTGGAACTTGGTAACTATATGCCTTCAGAGGGCGACCCTTACGAGAATCCATATGTACAGGAACGTATCTACCCGATCCTTCCGAAAGCGAACCATATCTGCTTCTATCCCATGGACAAGCGTCGCCAGGGTAATGATAACTGGTACATGCTGCCGATGGAGGAGCGTCGTGACATGATGAGAAGCCACGGAATGATCGGTCGCCAATACGCAGGAAAAGTAAAACAGATCATAACAGGTTCTGTTGGTTTCGATGATTACGAATGGGGTGTTACCCTATTCGCCGATGATGTGCTTCAATTCAAAAAGCTTGTGTACGAAATGCGTTTTGATGAAGTAAGCGCCCGCTTCGGTGAATTCGGTGCCTTCTACGTAGGAAACCTGTTAAAAGAAGAAGGCATCTCAAAATTCCTTCAAGTGAACTAAATACACGACAAACGACAAGTCTTTGTGGCTTGTCGTTTTTTTATCAGAATGGTGTTGGTTGATTTCCACTCCAGTTGCTCGCTTTCCGCAGGGCGTGAGTTGAGCACCTTACGTTTCAATCAACTTTTCAAGCATGGGTTTCTTATTCGCAATTCAAAATAAGTACTTATTTGAAAATGAGAAAAAAGCATTATCAAAATGCGTTGTGTTCGATTTTGGCTCTTATAGAAGAAGAACGAATGTTTTCTTTCAGACCTTCTTTCCTCATTTGTAAGCTTTGTCACTTCCTTTCGTAAAGTTGTGTGAGGGGAAAAGAAAGCACTACATACGTAAAAGCACAGAGTGAATTGAAGCGGAAGGCACTTGACTCCTGCGGGAATAGAGGAAAGGTCGAGACCCCACAGGGCGCAAGCCCGAGGAGGCTCGACTTCCTCCCCGCCGGAAAGCAAGTGCCTGAAGCGGAAAGGAACGGTCCACTTTCAAAACAACCACTTATTTTAACAAACCATTCCCCCCCCTTCCTTCAAAAATCACAAGAATATATTAATCCCCCACAACATAGACATGAAATAGTGAGACATAGCATCTTCTAAAGTGAGGTGGGAAGATGGCTGTTATTCCTTATAACGAGAAGGAAGTGAAACTTCTGGCTCGACTGATGAGGGCTGAGGCCGAAGGTGATGGACAGCAAGGCATGCTTATGGTCGGGAATGTCGGTGTGAATCGTGTACGATCCGACTGCCTTGACTTTAAGAAATTAGCTAGTATTCAAGATATGGTTTATCAAAGTCCAGGTGGATTCGAGGCACCCCAAAAAGGGTACTTTTACCAACGAGCCCGGCAAAAGGAAATCGATTTGGCGCGGAAGACCATTAAAGGTAGCAGGTACCACCCCGCATCTTATTCCCTTTGGTTCTTTAAGCCTGCCGGCAACTGCCCGGATCAATGGTATAACCAGTCTAACTCGGGGCGGTTCAAGTCCCACTGTTTCTACCAACCCACCAAAGGCGATTGTCCGAAAGTATATTAATATCATTCAAAGGAGGTATTCGGTTTGGCGAACCAACAATCAAACCCTTATATGCAAGGGTATAATCAATCTGCGTATAATCCTTATGGCCAGTATTACGGCGGGGGGCAAGGTCAGGGACAGTATTTTCCACAGCAGCAAGGTGGTGGAGGTTATCAAATACCTTCCCCGACGAATGCTCCGGCACCTTCTCAAAATGTTCCGGGAATGCTCCCGATTGAGGAGTCATATATCGAGAATATTCTTCGGTTGAATAAAGGAAAGGTAGCGACAGTGTATGCTACCTTTGAAAACAATCAAGAATGGAATGCGAAAGTATTCAAAGGAATCATTGAAGCCGCTGGTCGGGATCATCTCATCCTGAGCGATCCTCAAACCGGGACACGGTACCTCATTCCAATGATTTATCTAGATTACATTACATTTGATGAAGAAATTGAGTATGAATATCCATACGGTGCTGGCGGATCTATGCCAGGCTATTCCCAGCGATAATGAAAACACCCTGTAAGGAAACCCACTTCCTTACAGGGTATTTTCATGTTTATAACGTTTTCGCTGCAAATACAATCAGGAGTATCCAAGCTGCGAGGAAGCTGACTCCTCCAAGTGGTGTGATCGCCCCGAGCACTTTAATTCCAGAAATGCTCAATACATAAAGGCTTCCTGAAAAAAGAACGGTTCCAATAAGCATCAGCCACCCCGACCAGGAAAGCAGGGATGTTGGTGTAACATTACCCATCAGCACTCCGACGATGATGATTCCAATTGCATGGAACATCTGATAGAGAACCCCTGTATTCCACGTATCGATGTATTTTTGTGAAATCTTCCCTTCCAAGGCGTGGGCGCCGAAAGCTCCAAGTGCAACGGATAAAAAGGCATTGATTGCACCGATAATGATAAATGTTTTCATGATGAACCTCCTACTCTTGTTTAAAAGTCAAATAATGAATTGCCGTTGGCTCCGTCATCCGTTTCAAGGGGCTCGTCCTTCTGAATGGAAACGGGCTTTTGGACCGGTTGTGATTCCTGAAAATACGTTTGCTGAGGTTGTGAAAACGTCTGTGAGACAGATGCCACATTATTTTCTTCCAGCAATACTTCACATAGTGCCTTTATGGAATAAACATGCTCCCGGATTTGTTGGGATTTTTCTGCCGTCTTCGCTTTACCGAGTTCATGTTCAATTTTTTTGATTAATGATTGATGTGGGATATTCACAATGGTTGACTCCTTCCACAAGATCTCTCATACAATATGTACGTCTTTATCCTAAGTCTTATTGAAGGATTTCGCAAATATCATCGTTGTTTCGGTTTGAATTTCATACACGGACTTCCTGAGGATTGAAAAACCACCATGGAAGGCATCGCTTTTGTTTTGAAACCGTAGCCTTTACATCCCCTCGGATGAGCCTGCTCCCACGTCGTGTAAAAATAGTGACATTGAAAGCAGTTGATCCTTTCTTCCTTTTTCACACAATGTTCCTCCCTAAGTGTTTCACGTGAAACATCTCGCCCATTACTCCAGGCACCAGTCGATTTCTTTCATCCCCTGCTCCCGAAGAAACCTGTTTGTTTTTGAATAAGGTCTGCTTCCAAAGAATCCACGGTGGGCCGATAATGGGCTCGGGTGTGGTGCCGTGACAATGTAGTGCCTTGATGAATCAATCAACGACTGCTTCGCCTGGGCAGGCTTCCCCCATAACACAAACACCACCGGCTTTTCCCGCTCATTCAATAAAGAGATGACATGATCGGTGAACCGCTCCCACCCCTTCCCCCTGTGGGAGTTGGCTTTGCCATTCTCGACGGTCAGCACCGTATTTAATAAGAGGACACCTTGTTCAGCCCACTTTACCAATGATCCATGGGCGGGAAATGGACACCCTAAGTCATCTTGAAGCTCTTTGTACATATTTCGTAAGGATGGAGGGATTTTAACCCCTTTCTTCACCGAAAAACTTAACCCTTCTGCCTGATTCGGTCCGTGATACGGATCCTGTCCCAATAAGACCACTTTCACGTCCTCATATGCAGTATAGTGGAAAGCATTGAAAATATCGTACATGGGAGGATGAGGTGTGTTCGTTTCATACTCATCCTTCAGCCATTTCCTTAAATTATGGTAGTACTCCTTCTGAAGCTCATCTTCCAGAACGTGTGCCCAATCATTTTGAAAAATTGCCGACACTGGTAGACACCCTTTCTAGTTTTGAAAATCAATCGTCACATCATAACCTAATTGTTCAAAGAAACCCTTCAGTGATTTTTTTGCATTTTTCTCAGCTGCTTGAAGAACTCCCTGTTCGATCGCTTCCTCACTGATTTGATCCTTTGCCACTTCCGCAAGGGCAAAGCCTTCATTCCAGTCCACATCATTCCTGAAGATCCCTTCTACAGAAAACGTCTTGATGTTGTCCGTATCAATCGACGGCTCTTGAAGGATCTCAGCACGCGGCAGTGTTAATTGAATCTCTTTCTTCTCTTCATTCACTACTATATCCTGCTCATCAATCCCTTGTAAATCGACCCCTGCGAGAACGGTTCCGGGAACGACCATCAGAAGTTTACGTTTCGTTCCCGGAAGATCTGCATTGATCTCTTTCCCGAACAATTGATTATCCTCCTGCTCGATCACGGCTTTTACAAACCCCTGAGCTGTAGCCAGTGAGCTCATTTCTTGAATCCGTTCGACAAATGACCCCTTCTCTTCTGTAAAGGTAGAGCCGGATAACCAAGAATAAACTCCTATAGAGGCTCCTCCCACCGCCAGCAAGACCAATAGCAGGATGAATATGACTCTTCTTTTCCACAATGATAGGAGTTTATGTGTCAATCCCCAATGTCTACTGCTTCTATTATCAATGGCCAAAGAGGCACTAGTTTCTCTTTCAGTCGCTTTCAAATCTGCCAGGATCGCTTCCATTTCTTGTATTTTCTTGTATTGACTTGTCAATGGTTTCACCTTCCTCTCTTCTATTATAGGAATAATGTAGAATCTTGGAAACAATTATTCTCCCAAAAGGCATTTCTATATTTTGGAAAGTTTGAATTTTGTACGACCGGGAAAAGAAAGGACAAGACATTAAATTAATTATGGGAGGTAATAATCATGTATAAAGTTCAAACAGCTGAAAATGTGGTAGAGGCTAAGAGAGAAATTGAAATGTTCACAAGTGAAGGTTTCACTAAAGATGATATTTATGTTTTCGCACATGACAAACATCGCTCTAAGCACATTACCGAGGCGACCCATACGGAATCCACAGGTATAAAAGAACAGGGAATCATTGAATCCATGGGGAATGTATTCAACAGCCGTGGAGATGAGCTCCGTTCGAAAATGAAGTCAGTAGGGATGAACCAGGCAGAGGCAGATGCCTATGAAGAAGAACTGGATAAAGGCAAGCTTGTCATCGTCGCTTCCAAAGAAGCAACGGATAATAATGCGAAGCCATTCTAGATTTGTTTAACACTCACTGAAAAGACGTCGATGATTTCACATTCGACGTCTTTTTTGCCGTCATCTAAAGTCTAAAGGATTTGTATTTACCCACGTGATATTATATTCTTTAGTCAGACTTTTACGATGATAACGAACTATTTTCATAGGAGGAATGCAACCATGACTTTGAAAAAAACACTCACGATCGCGGGAAGCGACACAAGTGGAGGCGCCGGGATCCAAGCCGACCTTAAAACATTCCAGGAGCATGGCGTTTATGGGATGACGGCTCTTACCACTGTTGTGACGATGGATCCGAACAACCATTGGCATCACAATGTTCATCCATTATCCATCGATACTCTTGAAGCGCAATTGGAAACGGTCCTGTCTGTCGGAATCGACGCCATGAAGACCGGAATGCTTGGAACAGTTGAAATCATTGAGCTTGCGGCAAAAAAAATCGATGCATACGGTTTAAATAAAGTGGTCATCGATCCCGTCATGGTATGTAAAGGAGAAGATGAAGTTCTTAACCCTGAAACAACAGATGCCATGAGAGAACACTTATTGCAGCGCGCAACTGTTGTTACCCCTAATCTGTTCGAAGCTGGTCAGCTTGCCGGGACAGGTCCGATCAAAACAATTGACGATATGAAGGAAGCGGCCAGGAAAATTCATGACCTCGGTGCGAAAAATGTCGTTATTAAAGGCGGAAAGCAATTACAACATGACAAAGCCCTTGATTTATTTTACGACGGAAACGATTTCACCCTGCTTGAAGAGGAAAAAGTGGAAACGACATATAACCACGGAGCCGGATGTACGTTCGCAGCAGCCATCACCGCGAACCTGGCCAACGGACAAGACGTGAAAGAAGCGGTACAAAACGCCAAAACATTCGTCACAGCAGCCATCAAACACGGCTTCAAACTGAACGAATACGTAGGACCCGTCATGCACGGAGCATACAACCGCCATAAAAAATAAACCACCGGTCTCGTGCCAGGCACCAATCAACCATTTGGTGCCTGGCACTTTTTTGAGAGACGGACCTCTTAATAATGAGCCACGGAACTCCCGGAATCGAATAGAAATAAGTCCCCTCTCCAAGCTTCCCCTTCCCAATCATACTTTTCGCATTCACTCATGAATTTTAGTAAGATAGTACATAATGGTTAAGAGTCTTTTCTGTATTTAAGGAGGAAAAAGAATGGAACCGATCAAGATTGCCGATGTGCAGGGGATAATCACCCAGTTTGCCCGTCAGGACGTTTATATACATTTAGAAACTACCAATGGAGCCTACGCTTCACACTTCAATGAGGGCTTTTTCTCGGCCGGAGCCTATATCCGCAATGCGAAAGTCAATTATGAGCTTGGTAAAATCATTGGGGACGGACCTTACCGTGTCGGTCTGAAGATCGAAATCGGCTGGATTTATGCCGAGGGACTGACTCACTATGAATTCGATGAACACGGCCGTCTGTTACTTGCAGGACATGGTGGTGACGGGAAACTCGCCGTTGCCCTTGAAGTCAGTCCTACACCTTTCAATTAAACTACTTGAACCTATTTATAAAGGAGAGGTCAACATGGAAAAAGAAAGACAGGTACTTGTCATCTTTCCTCACCCGGATGATGAAGCATTTGGTGTATCAGGGACCATTTCCACACACGTAAACAATGGGACCCCCGTCACCTATGCATGTCTCACATTAGGGGAAATGGGAAGAAACTTAGGGAACCCACCCTTCGCGACCCGGGAGTCCCTTCCTTTAATCCGGAAAAAAGAACTGCAAAAAGCCGCTGATGTGATGGGAATCCAGGATCTGCGTATGATGGGATACCGGGATAAAACCCTTGAATTTGAAAATGATGAAAAGCTTTCAAACATGGTGACGGAGCTGATCGAAGAATTAAATCCGTCTCTGATCATCACGTTCTATCCCGACTATTCTGTCCACCCGGATCACGAGGCAACCGCAAGAGCCGTCGTTCGCGCCGTTCGACGCCTTCCTAAAGAATCAAGACCGAAGCTTCACTGCCTGGCATTCTCTAAGAATTGTGAAGAAGTACTCGGCAAGCCTGATATCCTGGTTGATATCAAACAGGTGAAAGATCAGAAAATCGGTGCCATGAAGGCTCATATCTCTCAAACGGCATGGATGCTGAAGGATCTTGAGAAAGGCATTCAGCAGAATGACCCTGATTCATTAAAATGGGTGACTGTCGAACGATTTTGGAGCTACCAGTGGGAAAATGACAAGGTTGAATAATGAGTTAAAAAGAGTGTTGGGCCATTGCTCATGCTCTTTTTTTATTTAGATTCTTCTATATATAAACAAGGCTCTTTTCGTAAAGATTGTTGCTTTTTGAACAATTGATGTTTGAAATATGTCAACCGGTGTTGGGTGAATGGGACGAACTTCTTCATCAGCTAAAACGATTGGCGTTATCGGCACACCCGATCCCCTCCGGAGTCTACGCAATTCACCTCGCCGTTAAACGCGATTTGAGTAACAAATACATACTAGTGACACGAGGCAATCGAAAGAGCAGGACGTTGAATCGCTCAATACTTAGAAAGAAGCTAGAGTTAAAACGTAAGGGATTTATATATGTCTATTGCAGACACACACACTTAGAAAGGTGATTGGAACGGAAGGTGCTCGACTCCTGCGGGAATAGCGGGAAAGTTGAGACCCCGGAGGGCAAAGCCCGAGGAGGCTCAACTCACGCCCCGCGGAAAGCGAGCACCTGGAGTGGAAATCAACTAGCACTCACTAATTAAAAAACAACAAAGTTTGCGAAAATAGCCATAAACAAAGAGAATAAAATAATGAGTGATCACTCACTTTACAAACAGACGCACATACCTTATATTATAAGTGAGTAATCACTCACTACCACTAGAAAGGTGTGATTTCACATGGACTCCATTATCCAATTAAGTGCGCTCTCAAAATCTTTTGGCTCACAGGACGTATTAAACAATATTACTCTCCACATTCCCAAAGGACATATTTATGGTTTATTAGGTCCTTCCGGTTCAGGAAAAACAACGCTCATCAAGCTGATGATCGGACTTGAAACGCCCACGTCGGGAACTGTATCTTTCAAAGGAAACGAATTAAAAGCAAGTGACCTATACCCCACCATTGGATATATGGCCCAATCCGATGCCCTTTACGATGAACTGACTGCAAAAGAGAACTTATCTTTCATGGCATCCCTTTATGGGTTAAAAAAAGCCGAACGTAAAGGACAAATAGAAAAAGTGATGAACACCGTTGATCTTCTGGAACACCTGAATAAGCCCGTTCATCAATATTCAGGTGGGATGAAACGAAGACTTTCCCTTGCGATCGCTCTCCTTCATGACCCTGAAGTCCTATTCCTTGATGAACCGACGGTTGGGATCGATCCCGTCTTACGAAAAGAAATCTGGGATAGCTTCCACCGGCTCAAAGAAGAAGGCAGGACACTGATTATTACGACCCATGTCATGGATGAGGCAGAAAGGTGTGACCAGCTCGGGCTCCTCCAGCATGGAGAGATCATATCCAGCGACACACCTGCCGGGATTAAAGATGCGTACGGAGTTTCTTCGATTGAAGATGTATTTTTGAAAAATGGAGGTGTTTCCATTGAGAATTAGAGGATTTGTCATCCGTATTCTTCAGCAGCTCCTTCGTGATAAACGGACATTGGCTTTAATGTTCCTGGCACCATTGTTGATTCTCAGCATGCTTTCTCTCGTGTTTAACTCTGAGGACTATGAAGCCAAAGTTGCCATCGTGGATCTGCCGCAACAAATGGAAGCGAAGTTCGATACACAGGATTTCCAATCCTATGCCAATACCGATAAGGCTTTGAAGGACACTAAAAGTGGAGAACTGGATGGGTATATTTCATTTGAAGATCCCACGTCACCATCCATTGTTCTAGAAGGCAGTGATCCCACTGTCAACGGTGCTGTTATGAAGAAGATTCAGACCCTGTTTCCTTCCAGTTCACAAAATCTTTCCGATGAAGTGAAGTATGTCCATGGAAGTAAGGACATGGAGATGTTTGACTCCTTTGGACCTGTCCTTCTTGGATTTTTTGTCTTCTTCTTTGTGTTTTTAATCAGTGGGGTCTCCTTTTTAAGAGAAAGAACGACAGGGACTCTCGAGAGACTGCTTGCTTCCCCCATTAAAATTTGGGAAATGGTCATCAGTTACGTCATCGGCTTCGGCATCGTGACGCTCCTCCAGGCGTCCTTGATTTCGTGGTACTCGATTTATATTCTGGATATGATGATGAAGGGCAGCTTTTTCAACGTATTGATCATCATCGTCTTGTTATCGTTCACTGCCCTTACTCTGGGAATATTGCTGTCTGCTTTTGCTAAGAATGAATTACAGATGATGCAGTTCATTCCGATTGTGGTGGTTCCTCAGATTTTCTTTTCGGGACTATTCAATTTAGATACCATTTCCGAGTGGCTGAGCTGGATCGGACCCTTCACCCCGCTTTATTATGCGGCTGATGCATTAAGGGATGTCATGATTCGGGGATATGCATTTGGGGATTTGCTCTTTAATCTATCAGTGCTGATTGGTTTTTCTCTGCTCTTTATCGTTCTCAATGTTGCAGCCCTTCGAAAATACCGTAAAATATAGGTTAGGAAAGAACGACAAGTTAGGGGTTTAAAAATGTCTGAGGAAAAGAATATATTTAAACAGTTATTCGATCAGGAAGAAACACTGACAGAAAAACAACAGAAAATCGTGGAGGCAGCTATCGAAATGTTCGCTGAAAAAGGCTATGCCTCCACCTCTACCAGCCAGATCGCAAAAAAGGCGGGCGTCGCTGAAGGGACCATCTTCCGGCATTACAAAACGAAGAAGGACCTGCTTCTTTCGATTGTATCCCCTACGATGGCCAAACTGATCGCCCCATTTGTGATCCGGGATCTCAATAAAGTTTTGGATGCAAAATACGACCGTTATGAAGATTTCTTGAAGGCGATGATTTTGAATCGGCAGGAGTTTTTGAAAGAGAACATGACCGCTTTTAAAATATTGATACAGGAAATCCCTTTTCACCCTGAGTTAAAGGAACAGTTCAAAGAACATATCGCTGAAAAGGTATTCGAGAAATTCGTAAGGCTCGTTGATCATTATAAAGAAAAGAATCAGATTATCGACCTGCCATCACATGCTGTCGTGCGATTTTCAGCTACAAGCATCGCCGGTTTGCTGCTTGTCCGATACCTCTTCCTTCCTGAAGTCGATTGGAATGATGAGAAAGAGATTGAGATGACGGTTCAGATGATTATGAATGGGATTGGGAAGGGATAAAACGTATAGAAAGGCCTCCAAATGTTGATTTGGGGTCTTTTTTTTGAGAGAAAGTGGAATAGTGGAAGCATTTATTTTCAAAACGGTAATCATCCGTTTCCCACCTCCCCCCATCGGGTAAAACCAACTATACATCACAAGGAGGTAAAAAAATGAGTTTCCTTTTCCATGAAAGCACGTTGAAAGATCAGCATATACTCATCACTGGAGCCACTGGCGGTATTGGATATAAAACGGCAAAAGTGGCCGTTCAGGCGGGTGCCAATGTGACGATCACAGGGCGTAATGAAGAAGTACTGAATCAACTGAAAGCAGATTGTCTGGATCCTGCCAGGGTATTCCTGTATAAAGCAGATCTTACGAGAAACGAAGAACGTGAACAGCTTATATCTGCTGCAAGACAACAGCATGGTACCATCACAGGTCTTGTGAATTCAGCCGGAATAGGCGGCGGTGATATGGTGGAAACATTATCAGAAGAAGATTTGCGAAACATCATGGAGCTAAACTATTTCTCACTGGTCGGTCTCACCCAAGCTGTTTATAACCAAATGAGAGGGGCAGGAAGCGGAGCAATCGTCAACATTTCTTCCCTTTCCGGTCTGAGGGGGACCCGCGGAAACAGTGCGTACAGCGCATCTAAGTTTGCGGTGACAGGATTTACCCAGGCCTTTGCTCATGAAGCAATCGAACATAATATCAGAGTGAACGCCATCTGCCCGGGATACGTCGACACAGAGATGGGACGACATGCCATCCAATCAAAAGGGGGACGGGAAGGTAGAAGCTATGAGGAACAATTGGAGATTGCAAAGGATAGCATTCCTTCAGGGAGATTAACCTCACCTGTTGAAGTCGCGAACACTATCATCTATCTGTTGACCGATGCTGCAGAAAACATTGTCGGGGAATCGGTTAAAATTTCCGGGGGCAGCGTCATGCGTTAACCTGATGCAAAAACGGGCAAGGATTTCCCCCCCCTGCCCAATTCCAGATTCTAGCTGCCCTCTTGAATTTTCTTTTTGATCTCATCAATATATTTTTTCTTTTCTTTTTCATTTGTTAATTGGTCACTATTTTTATCCTGGAGGTATTTTTGAAGAGCCTTTTCAATCTCTTCATGTGAAGCGTCTTCCGATATGACTCCGGTCTTCTTTAACATCTCTATGATCTTTTCATCGTTGGCCAGAACATCTATCTTGTTCGCAGGCTGATCTGTTTCGTCTTCAGGAACATCTGAATGGACTTCAGTAGAATCCTGATCGTTCTTCCCTTCATCGACGGCACATCCACTCAATAATAAGCTTACCAGTAGAAAGACGAACATCCATTTACCACTCATCCCATCACTTCCCTTTCATAGAGAATGAACCTTGTATACTATATTATATAAAATGGCAGCAATCCCCTTTATTAGAATTAAAAAAACGGTTGAATTCACTCACTTTCCGAGTCTATTCATTGCTTTACATTGTAGTTAATTTATCTTTAGATGAGAGTAGTGTAAAAAAAAGACCGTTCCTTTTCGCTGCAGGCACCTTCTTTCCGTGGGGAGGAAGTCGAGCCTCCTCAGGCTTAAGCCTTGCGGGGTCTCGACCTTTCCTCTATTTCCCGCAGGAGTAAGGTGCCTTCCGCTTCAATCCACTCAGTGATTCTATACTCTGACAGCCTTATGACGAATAACCAAAAAACTTCATGACAATTTGGGTAGTTCCTATCCGGCTTGGACCATGATAGTACTTTTCTTTGCTCAAGTTTACTTAATTCCTCACCAATAATATGAAATTAAGGGACAGATTTATATATATTATTCTTTTTTGTTCTGTAATCTTTAATTTTGATGTTTAGTAAAAGCACGTATACCCCGCCCTTATCGTTATCAATTAACCATCCCCTATTGCTCCAACTACTTTTTCGCCTTCTAAAGCAATAAAATAATCATTCCAACCATCATTACAGAGTAAAACCTCTTTATGAACTCTATCGTAATTATAGAATGCACTTATTATTTCTTCTATGTATTCTAATGAATGTTTATTAAGACGCCGGGAGCTCACCGCTATCCCAGCGGAAATCAACCAACTTCTTGCTTCCTCAAAAGCCACAAACTACTTAAATAAAGATGCTGCAACAGACCTCCATTCATTCTAATAAGTGGTTAATCAGGGAAATTTAGTGCATTCATCACTTACTTCATTATGTAATATATGGTTTAATAGATAGTACTATGGGACGATATTAAAGAAGAAGGTTGTGGAAAGGGTCCCCTTCTGCTTCTTTATAAAGTAAAAGCTGAGAGATTTTTTCTCCTCTTTTTTTTACTTCAAAATCGAACATATGTTCTATTGGTGGTGAAAAAATGGATTCATTATTGAGTGAATTTTATCGTCATTATCCTCATCTCAAACACAATAAAGCCGTTGAGTCCTTTATCAGTCAATCGGAGAACCAGCAGTTAGTTGAAGATTTTTTACGTCACCCCAGTGCATGTAAGGAAGAACGTTTAAACGAAGCTTTTAAAGCCCATTATTTTGATATCCGGTTTACCTCTTACGTCAGTTCATCTCTTTATTTTCACAGTGTGAACTTCGACAAACATACAAGAAAATATAGCGAGCGACACCCTCTGACCCTGGATAAAAAGGGAGATGAAGAAGGTGGATCGTATATCGATCTTGTACCAGATCCGGCATCGGATTTTGCGCCTTTCACCAATTATTCGACCTTAACGGAATGCTTGGAAAATGAAGAACTCTTACAGGCTTATAAAACGTTGACCGATAAACAGAAGCATATCCTGGACTTAGCCTATGTGCAGGAATTATCCGATACGGAAATCGCAAGAATGCTTCGTATATCACAACAGGCCGTGTCCAAGACCCATAGAAAAGCTTTACGCATATTAAAATCCATTATAGAAAAAGGAGAATCATAAACCATGGGAATTCTATACGATCTAGTAAAAGAAGCGCAGGGCAACACGGAATATGAAACGAAGGTCATCCGGACGTTCGAACCGAAGATCAAGAAATCATTGTACCTGACCCGTGTCGAGAATAGAGAAGATCTCGAACAGGAGTTAAAGATCAAATTGATCCGGTATGTCCGGGACTATTCACTGGAGAATGTACCGGGATTATTTGATGTGAATGAACAATAAGGAGAGGACAAGCGCCCAATTGCGGGTGCTTGTCCTTTTTCCTTGTACTGATCTTTTAGATGTTTTTTTGAATAAAGGTTGTCTTTTTCCCCTGCAGATCTTCTTTATACAGTGTAAGGCAAGAACAAAGAGTGAGAAGGATTGGGATGGTCTTTCTTCCTCTTCATCCCCTTTGCCTAAACCATATCAAGGGAGCGATGATGAATGAATTGGACACGAACATTACGACAAGGTGATTCGGGCAGTGACGTGAAGGAGCTTCAAATCCGCGTTGCGGGCTGGGCAGCAAGTTCCCCTTCGAAAACGTATGTATCTGTGGACGGGGCATTCGGTCCGGGAACAGAAGCAGCCGTTAAACGGTTCCAGAGTGCATATGGACTTTCAGCTGACGGAATTGCCGGAGAGCAAACACATAGTCAGCTGAATGCACTTGAAGACAGCGACGGATCGACGGTCCACTTTGCATTCAGTGAATTCTATTCCAAGGACGGAAGCGGCTTTTCTGGAGGGAACGTCGGGTCAACTCAGGTAAAAGAGAATGTGAGACGACTCATGTACAAGCTCGAAGCCCTTCGAAAAAAACTGGGGAACCCACCCATGGTCATCAATTCCGGATTTAGAAGCATCACCCATAATCGAAATGTCGGCGGTGCCTCTAACAGTATGCATACGTATGGAATCGCAGCGGATGTGGATCCTTCAGGAAAGACACCGGCTCAAGTGGCGGAAGTCGCTAAAACATGCGGTTTCAGCGGGATCATCAAATACTCGACATTCGTTCATAATGACAGTCGCATTGAGTACCCGTATGGTGCGGGATCGTATTACTGGGCTTAAGTAGAAAAGGGGGAAAACATATGCCAATCATCGTACTTGATCCAGGCCACGGGGGAACCGACCCCGGAGCTGTTGGAAACGGGCTGCAGGAAAAGGACCTTACGTTAACGATCGGTCTGAAGGTGAAGCAATTACTGGAAGCAAACTATATCGTTGATGTTCGTTTAACCAGGGAAGCGGACGTCTTTGTTGAACTGGCGGAGAGGGCAGATTTCGCCAATAACCTTGGGGCCGCTTACTTCGTATCCCTCCACCACAATGCAGGTGGAGGCACCGGCTTCGAAAGCTACATTTATCCTGGTACAAGCTCTTCGGAAACGGGAAGACGACAGGACGTTATACATGAAGAGATCATGAATTTCCTCTCAGGCTACAGTTTACGGAACCGCGGTCAAAAAGAAGCCAACTTCTCCGTATTAAGAGAAACGTCCATGCCTGCTATCTTACTTGAAAACCTCTTTATCGACAGTGTGAATGATACGAATCTCTTAAAAGACCCTACCTTCATCACCGGGCTTTCAACCTCAATTGCGTCAGGCATCGGAAAGGCATTGAATCTCTAGCTGGATAGGCTGATTTGGAAAGGAGAAGCACAAATGGATTATTCCGTATTTGTACAATTACTTGGTAATTTCGGATTTCCCATTGCCGTCACACTCTTTCTATTAGTGAAGCTTGAGAAGAAATTGGAACAGCTCGAGCTTGCCATTCATGCTCTATCAAAATCGTTAAATAAAAATGGAAAATAACCTGAGAATCGGTTAATCTAGTGATTTCGAACAAGCAACATCTCCGCCTCCTACATACACCATAGTAGGAGGTGTTTTCTATTAAAAAAATTATTCTATTTTCAGATACCGGCATAGATGATGCGATTGCCTTGATCTATGCCTTAAAGAATCCTGACATAGATGTACTGGCCGTTGTCAGTGGATTTGGTAACACAGACCGGAACAAAAGTTATCGAAATGCAACCTATCTATTAAGTTTATCAGGTCATGAAGAAATACCGGTCATTGCCGGAAGCACACGGCCATTAAATGGTGAGGAACCTGAGTTTTTCCCTGATATTCACGGAGTGGAAGGACTTGGACCGCTACTCCCACCAGATCCCGAAGAACGATATGGGAACAAAACCAATTTCAGTAAGTTGTTTCAGTTGATCAAGAAGCATCCTGGTGAAATAACGATTGTGAACGTGGGAAGGTGTACGTCTCTTGCTATCGCCTGGCTCTTAAGTCCCGAAGTCATGACTCTGGTGAAGGAAACGTATATTATGGGAGGGGCCTTTCTCGTTCCAGGGAATGTCACAGCAGTAGCCGAAGCGAACTTTTACGGTGATGCAGTGGCAGCGGACATTGTGTGCAGGTTTGCTCCGAACCTGACTGTGATCCCGTTGAATGTCACAAGAAAAGCTCTCCTCACACCAGCACAAGTGGATTTCATCCATTCCAGGGCCAAGACGCCGTTGGATCAAATCATCAAGCCCATCCTGGACTTTTACTACGAAGCTTATCAGCAGCTGGAGCCGGGAATTGCAGGGACTCCCCAACACGATCTCTCTGCTGTCATGGCAGCCGCAGCAATCAGTGGGCTGTTCACCTACGAGAAACGGGGGATCCGTGTCCAGCATGAAGAAAGCTATTCCAACGGCTTGAGCATCGCTGACTTCAGACCGGGGACCACAAACTGTTTTGGGACAGGCTGTTCACGAATAGCGGTTTCGATCGATGAGGATGTCTTTCTGTCAAATGTGTTGGATGTATTAACCCAATAATGAAAAAAACATGAAACCGGGCTGCACAAAGGTTTCATGTTTTTTTATTTTTTGAAGTGTATAGGACAATCTTGGATCCGGGAAGCCTTAGAGTAAGGAGGCGATGTATACATGGATACATTCGAAGTATTATCTCTGATGCTCAGCTTTGGGATGTTTGTAATTGCGATTCTGAAATATAAAGATAATGATGAAAATAAACATTCATAAACACGCTCTTATAGCGTGTTATTTTTTTGTGAAAAAACATTTCCAATCGCAAAGGGAGGTGTCTTACATTCTATTCTTTATTCATGATTGAATTCAGGTCCACCTCATACAACTTATCATCATTTTCACGGGGGATCCCGCGTCCATCTGTATTGTTGGACACAAAATAAAGGATATCCCCTTCCACCAACACATCCCTGACACGGCCAAAACCGCTGAGCAAATCGGATACCGTTTGAGTTTCTGTATCAAACCGCTTCACGCTTTGACCAGCGAGGGATGCGAACAAAAAATCTCCATTCCAGAAGTCCGCTCCAGACGGGGCCCAGGACGGTTCTCCAGAGTGTGCCAGAGGGGTAGTCAACGAATTCCCCTCCTCATCACCTGTGATCTTCGGCCATCCGTAATTGTTCCCGGCCTTTATCAGATTGACTTCATCATATCCATTCGGGCCATGTTCGGTTTCATAAAGCTCTCCGTCCTGATTCCAGGAGAGACCTTGAGGGTTCCGGTGACCGTAGCTGTAAACATATGAATGTTCAAATGGATTATCCGCCGGTATTCCACCATCCAAATCCATACGAAGAATTTTCCCTCCAAGGAAAGAGAGGTCTTGAGCGTTATCCTGCCTGGTGGCATCTCCGGCGGTAATATAGAGCCTGTGATCGGGACCGATTTCAAGCCTTCCACCCTGATGATATTGACCGCTTGGAATCCGGTCTAACAACACTTCTTCCTCAGTCCATTCGTTTAAGGTCCGCTTCAGAGTAACAACCCGGTTGTAATGGTCACCGGAATCATCGTACGTATAATAAGCAAAGGCCCGCTGATTGTCCTTAAAGTCCGGGTGAAGCACAAAGCCCAACAAGCCTGCTTCAGGCCGGTCCGATAATGGCTTGGACAGACTGGTATTGACAACAGATTTCTTTCCATCCTTTATTTCAACGATCCCACCGGTCCGTTGTGTGATATAGAATACATCACCTTTCTTCTGGATGGACCAGGGAATGGAGAGATCCTGTGCCACCACTTTACTCTCCACACTCGGCTTGTTGACGGATTCACTTTCTTTCTGCTGTACTTCCGGCTGTCCAAACGAGCACGCACTAAGTAGTAAGCTTTGACCAATGATCAACACGAGCCAACTCATTTTGATTTTCATTTTACCAGCTCCCCATAATCGCTTTTTTAACCAGTATGGACAACGGAAGATGTTCTCATTACTTTGCCGGTTGTTGGATCACTTCCTGGATCGCTTTTGCCACACCATCCTCTTTGTTCGTTGACGTGATGAATGGACAGAATTCTTTCACCTGATCCAAGGCATTCCCCATGGCAACAGGTCTTCCGACTACTTTCATCATGGACATATCGTTAAGATTATCCCCCATGGCCATGGCATTCTCCCCTGACAGCCCCCTGTCCTTCAGGAGCTTCTCCAGAGCGACTCCTTTTTGGGCTTCTAGGCTATTCACTTCAATATTTTCTTTACCGGATGAACTGATGGCAATGCCCGACAGTTCATTTAATTTCTCATTGGCCAAAGCCAATTGTTTATCGTCAAAAGAGAAAACAAGAAATTTGTATACAAGCTTGGATGCATCTTCAAATAAAACCCCGTAATCGTCCACCAGTTTAATGTGACCTTTTTCAAATCGTTCTCTTGCAGATTGTCTCACCTGTTCTTCTGATATGCCGGGGTTGGCGGTTGTAAAGATGTCTACGATCAACTCGACTCCCATTTCATAGTTTTCCGTATACGTGCCCTGGTCTGTGTAAATTTCAAAGTATATGCCTGTTTCTTTCAAAACAGAGGCAATCTCTTTTGCACGAGCTGATTCAATTCCCGCCTGATAGATGATTTCACCTTGTTTATTCCGCACTTCTGCTCCATTTGCACAGACGATATCACATGAGATGCCTGCCTCTTGTATAACATAACGGGCTTCCTCATAAGACCTGCCTGTCGCAACAACGACTTCGATTCCCTGCTGCTGTGCATCCAGGATAGCCTGTTTATTCGCTTCACTGATTTCCTGATTTTCATTTAGTAGCGTTCCGTCCATATCTGTAGCAATCAATGTAATCATTTGTAAGCACCTTCCTGTTGTTGAATATTCGTAATTTAGTCATTGTATCATGAAACATTTATCGTTTTGTACTGAACAACCTCCTGAGGATGAATACCCCGGGAGAAATAGGGTATGAGAATAAAGAGTACTTTCGTCAACTACGTCAGGAGGGTAACACATGAATAAACGTACATATTTGAATAAACGTACATATTTGAATAAAGTGTTTTGGATTTCAGCTATTATTGTGTCCATCTTAGTTATTTTTGGTGCTTCTTTTCCGAAACTTTTTGCAAAAGGAGCGAATGCAGCCTTTGGCTTCACCACCTATTCGTTTGGATGGTTCTATCTCGCTGCCGTATTTTTCTTCGTACTATTCCTTCTTTTCCTTATGGGGAGCAAATACGGAAAAATACGTCTGGGAAAGGATGATGAACGCCCCCAATACCCTTTCTTCACCTGGATCGGGATGTTATTCTCCGCCGGGTTCGGGATCGGACTTGTATTCTGGGGGATCGCAGAACCAATGAGTCATTTCTTCGAAACCCCGATCCCGGGTGTGAAGGCGCAGACGGAAGAAGCCGCCCGCCTTGCCATGGGATACGCCTTTTTCCACTGGGGTGTCAGCCAATGGTCGGTCTTTACAATTGTCGGATTGATCATTGCTTACTTTCAATTCAGGAAAGGAGAGAATGGACTTGTTTCCACTTCCCTCACTCCCATGATCGGTCAACGCAAAGGCTCACAGGGAATTAAAAATACGATTGATATTCTCGCGGTCATCGCAACCGTCATGGGGGTAGCTACTTCTCTCGGCCTCGGGATCCTGCAGATTAATGGAGGGCTGAGTTCCGTATTCGGAATAGAAAACGGAACGCTGACTCAACTCGTGATCGTTTTCATCCTTCTCATCCTGTATTTAGCTTCCTCCACCACAGGTCTTGACAAGGGGATTAAATGGCTCAGTAACCTCAATTTATCACTTGCCCTCATCCTGATGCTCTTTGTGTTTATCGTCGGTCCGACAGTATTCATCTTAAATACATTCACTCTTGGAATCGGCGACTATATATCCAATTTCATCCGTTACAGTTTGCGTCTGACCCCTTATCAGGGAGGGACATGGGTACAGGACTGGACGATTTTCTACTGGGCATGGGCCATCGCCTGGTCTCCATTTGTCGGTGCTTTTATCGCCAGAGTCTCAAGGGGAAGAACGATAAGGGAATTTATTGTAGGAGTGTTGGTCGTTCCTCCACTCATTGCCCTTATGTGGATTGCCGTATTTGGAGGGACAGCCCTTCACTTGGACTTATTCAGCGGTACCTCGATTGCGGAAGGAGTCAATAAAGATGTGACGAGTGCCTTATTTTCAACATATGGTGAACTTCCCTTTACAATGGTCCTGTCTGTTTTATCCATTCTGTTGATCTTCACTTTTCTCATTACGTCGGCTGACTCGGCGACCTATATTTTAAGCAGTATGACGACAGAAGGGAGCTTGAACCCTCCGATGATCGTGAAGATTGTTTGGGGCGTGCTGATTGCTGCCATTGCTGCCGTATTGCTTGTTTCCAGTGGTCTGGAGGGGTTACAGACCGCTTCACTTGTCTCGGCATTGCCATTCACGGTGATCCTGGTCTTGATGTGCGTGACGTTATTTAGACTTCTTCGCAGAGAAAAGAAAGAAAAGCCCCGTCCGGTGAAAAAATAGCCCTTGGCGTCTGAGCTCTTGTGAAAGAGTCGGGCGCTTTTTTTGTTTTATACAAATTGAAAGGGTTTTCACTCATAACCATAGAAGAATAATAAGGGAATATATATTTAGAAGGGGGATTAAAATGAAGGGACTTATATCATTATCAAACAGAATCATGCAGCGATATTTGCCTGACCCATTTTTATTTGTGGTCATTTTAACATTGGCCGTTTTCGGTCTTGGTCTCATTTTTACTGAAAGCACCAGTCTTGAAATGGTTCAGTATTGGGGGAACGGCTTCTGGAGCCTGCTTGCCTTTTCCATGCAGATGGTGCTTGTCCTAGTGACAGGATATGTTCTAGCGAGCAGTCCATTATTTAAACGGTTCCTCGGTTTTCTCGCTTCATTTGCGAAATCTCCGGGTTCTGCCATTGTAATCGTAACCGTTGTTTCCATGATTGCGAGCTGGATCAACTGGGGATTCGGGCTTGTGATCGGAGCTCTGTTTGCGAAGGAGTTGGCCAAGAGGGTGAAAGGTGTCGATTACCGACTACTGATTGCAAGCGCCTACTCAGGCTTTGTTGTCTGGCATGCAGGATTCTCCGGTTCGATCCCACTGTCTATCGCAACAGACGGTCACCCGTTCCAGGATTTGATCGGGGTCATTTCTACAAATGAGACCATCTTTGCAACGTCCACTCTTATCATAGTGGCAGCATTATTTATTATCCTGCCGATCACCAACCGAATGTTAATGCCAGCTAAAGATGAGACGATAACCGTTGACCCGGAGCTCTTCAATGAGACAGCTGCCTCACTTGAACAAGAAGCGATGACTCCTGCCGACCGACTTGAAAACAGCATGATTCTATCCATCGTAGTGGCAGTTCTCGGAATTGCGTTCTTATTCTCATACTTTGCGAAGAATGGTTTCGCCCTAAATTTAGATATCGTAAACTTTCTATTCTTATTTCTCGGCATCCTTTTTCATGGTACGCCGAAGCGCTTCCTTACGGCTGTTCAGGAGGCCATCAAGGGGGCAAGCGGGATTGTCATCCAATTCCCTTTCTACGCCGGGATCATGGGGATGATGACGGCATCAGGACTTGCTGTTGTCATGAGCGAGGCTTTCGTATCCATTTCAAATGATATGACATTTTACTTCTTTGCCTTCCTTAGCGCAGGAATTGTCAATTTCTTCGTTCCTTCCGGTGGTGGACAATGGGCTGTTCAGGCACCGATTATGCTCGATGCCGCTCAAACCCTCGATGCGTCTGTCGCAAAGACGGCTATGGCAGTTGCATGGGGAGATGCCTGGACCAACCTGATCCAACCTTTCTGGGCATTACCGGCTCTCGCTATTGCAGGACTGAAAGCAAAGGATATTATGGGGTATTGTGTCATTATCTTGGTCATTAGCGGAATTGTGATTTCATTGGGACTATTATTCTTGTAAAAGAATAGTTAAAAGCGCCCCCACTTAGGGCGGCGCTTTTTGCAGCCAATAAAAAGGCTGATCTGTGATGAGATCAGCCGTATGTATGGGTCATTCATTACCTTTTTTTCAATTGGAGCCTACCGTATACTGTCCCTTCTCTCAAGCTCCCCTTCTAACATCTCAATAAATTCTTCTTCCAATCCTTCTTCCTGTGCAAGATGATACACATTGGTCAATTGCTCCTCCGTAAGTTTTGTTAAAGACGTCATCGATTACATCTCCTGACTATCTAAGGTATGAATTCTTAATACCCTCTCTAACACAGGATAAACCTTTCTATTATTTTTATAATCTATTTTTTTAGATCAAATTAACCAAAGTACCAAGGTTATTATTGAAATTTTTTAAAATTTTAGTAAAATAGAGAATATACTAAAGGATAGCGCTTTCTTTTTGTAGTTTTGATTTTCAGGATTTTATTTAAACTTTATGTTTCACCAATCCTTCCTTCGGGAAAACCATCTGAGGAATACATACACTGCCATTCCGGAACTTCCTATGGACAATTTTATATGTATGCATTAGAATGAATAATGTTTCATTTTCCGTTACAACTACTTCTGAGGTGAATTTATGAATCAGCAACATCGCTTTACACTAACAAGTCATTTACGATTTATCATCCCTTCCTTATTGGGAGTTTTTCTATTTATGATACCAATTCCGGGAAAAGACGGAATCACGATACCCATTGCGGTCTTATCGGGGCTTCTTCAGGATTGGATCGGAAGCTTTGTACCCGCGATTATGACAGGATTGATCATCCTTACGGTCATCGGAACGTTCATCACAAAGATCATGCATCCGGATTTCATTGAAAAATCACCGTTTTTCTCCAGTTTATTTGACGTTAGACCTGTATGGGCCATCGTAAGAGTAGCAGGAGCTATTTTTGCCGTTATGACGTTATTCAAACTAGGTCCTGAATGGGTCTGGTCAGATGCAACGGGCGGTCTTCTATTAAACCCGGATGGACTTCTTACCATTCTTTTTTCTGTGTTTTTATTTGCCGGGCTTTTCCTTCCCCTATTGTTGAATTTCGGATTATTGGAATTATTCGGAGCGCTCTTAACAAAGATCATGCGTCCTGTATTCGGTCTTCCTGGTCGTTCTTCCATTGACTGCTTAGCTTCATGGCTCGGTGACGGTACGATCGGCGTATTATTGACAAGCAAGCAATACGAAGATGGGTATTATACAAAGAAGGAAGCAGCGGTCATTGGGACAACCTTCTCTGTTGTATCCATCACCTTCTGTCTTGTTGTCATTTCTCAGGTGAATCTAGGCGAATATTTCATCCCATTCTATCTCACGGTAGCTGCATCTGGACTCCTTGCAGCAATTATACTGCCGCGGATCCCGCCTTTATCCCGCAAACCTGACACGTATTTCAATGGTCAGGAAGGTAAGGACACGATGGAAGTGATCCCTGAAGGTTACAGCCGTGTTGGATATGGGTACGAGCAGGCTCTTGTTCAGGCAAAAAACAATAACAGTGCATCCAAATTCTTCACTGACGGAATAAAAAATGTGCTGGATATGTGGATGGGTGTTGCTCCCATCGTCATGGCAATCGGTACGACAGCATTGATTGTTGCGGAGAATACGAAGTTCTTCGAATACATCGGTATGCCGCTTATTCCGATCCTGGAGCTTCTGCAGATCCCGGAAGCGACGGAAGCATCACGCTCCATCCTTGTCGGCTTTGCCGATATGTTCCTTCCAGCCATCTTCGGGTCTGGAATCGAGAGTGAGCTTACGCGGTTTGTCATTGCATGCTTATCTGTTACACAATTAATCTACATGTCTGAAGTTGGCGGACTGCTGCTGGGCTCCAAGATCCCGGTCGATTTCAAGGATCTGGTCATCATCTTCCTGCAGCGTACATTCTTGACGTTACTTGTGATTGTGGCCATCGCTCATATAATCTTTTAAACTACAAAAAGCCCCGTCTCCGGAATTCGGAAACGGGGCTTTTTAGGTATCAAGTTCAATTTGTTACCGGAAAGGTGACTTCCACTTTCGTTCCCTTGTTTACTTCTGAATCAATGTGAAGGGAGCCTTTATGGTCTTCAATGATTTTTTGACTGATGGTGAGACCTAGCCCCATGCCTTTTTCTTTCAAGGTAAAAAACGGTTCTCCCAGTCTTTTCAATCGGTCAGGGGGGATCCCCGTTCCCTGGTCAAGGATGGTGATGTGGACAGACTCGTTCCGAAGTTTCCAGTCGACGTCGATTTCTCCTTCATTCATGGATTCGATGGCGTTTTTAATGATATTGATGAACACTTGAATACATTGATTCTTATCACCGAACACGTGAATCGGGGATGAAGGGAGCTGAATATTTAATGTGATGCCTTTCAGCAGTGCTTCATGCCCCATGACCTTGACCACATAGCGTAGCACCTCACTCATATCAAAGGACTCGTATTCCCTCATCTGAGGCTTTGATAAAATAAGCAATTCCCCGACGATCTGATTGATCCTGTCCATCTCTGAGGACATGACAGTTAGGTATTGTCCTGACACATGCTCATTTTCCTCCAACAGCTGAATGAAGCCTTTGATGCTTGTGAGAGGGTTGCGGATTTCATGAGCGATCCCTGCCGCCAGTTCCCCTACCACGGAAAGCTTCTCTTTTCTTAACAGCATTTCTTCTGCGATCTTCTGCTGGGAAATGTCCCTTCCGATGATGACGAGTCCCTTTCTTTCGTGATTCGAATGGAATAATGGGACTTTAATCACATCAAATGTCTTGAACTCCCCGTTTGGAAGATAAAATCCTTCTTCACACCGTGTCACCTGTTCTGCTTTCCATGACTCTTCATCGGAATCAACACAATAGTCAAATGCGTCTTTAAAAAAAAGGCACCAACTTTCCCAGATCCCGGTCCGTCTTCCCAACATAATCAATTTCCTCAAGATTATACAGCTTCCGGCCAAATTGATTGACCTTCAACCACCGTCCTTCCCCATCCTTGAAACAAACAAAATCAGGGAGGGAATGGAGGAGGGTGGATAACTGATTTTCTTCTTCCAACAGTTTTTTATGCTTTGCCATAAACATATCTCCCTCTTTTAGA
Organism: Rossellomorea arthrocnemi; assembly: GCF_904424705.1. Lineage (GTDB taxonomy): Bacteria > Bacillota > Bacilli > Bacillales > Bacillaceae_B > Rossellomorea > Rossellomorea arthrocnemi. The sequence continues at coordinate 244,266 of NZ_CAJGBF010000005.1, forward strand.
AGGAGGAGGAGCACTGCTACAACAGCACTCACCAGGAGAAGAACAGCAATTAAGTTCCATGGTTTTTCAAGCATGAGTATAGCGATGACCTGCAATACAGATAGAGCCATCAGGATCATGATTATATTATGAAATGTATGTGTCTTCGTACGATTCATTTTCTCTATCATCTTAGTCACCCGTCTCACTCATACTTTTGTTCTTTTAAAATAAGTTAAATATATATGGTCCAATCGATGAGATATAGAACAATACATAGATTCCCATAAAGTAGAAGGCACCTGCGAATGACCCCCACTCGGGATCTCTTCCTTTTTTCCAGATGACCCAGGTGATGACGCTTAATAGCACCAACAATGCATAGCTGCTGCCAGGGAACACAAAGTACTCCGGCGCCACCTGGTAAAAGTATGGGTTCATCGCTTTGCTTGTGTAGGAGATCGGCATAAGCAGAAAGATGATGATTGAAGCATATTCCGCCCAGCTGACCCCGTCTTTTTCAAATACATTCGGTCTGAATATATAGAGTAATATTAACAAAAACAGAGAAGGTAAAACCCAATAAAAAGAGGTTAAAATGGTAACGATACTGCTGAACATCATAAGGACCCCGTTATTGAGCGCTTCGGCCACTGATCTTTGGGACCATTTTGTACTTTTTGACACCACTTGCCCATTCTGAGATGCGCCATATAGTTCATATGTACCACCATCATAATTAAACCAAACCAGTGATTCGTCCGTTAATTGCAGGGGAGAATAGGTTACATGCTTTGTCGTGCTGATTGAGGTTCCAGTTAGCACCGTATCTGCACTTTCAAACGGAGCCAGGTACATGCGGATAGAGCTGTTATCCCCAACTTGCTGTCCTTCTGAAGTGAACATAACAGACTCTTTTCCTCCTAAGTTCACAAACTGCACTCCACCTGGACTTACTAGTTTTTCTCCGTTTTTTTTATTCACGAACTCCATGTTCGTTCCCGTCAGGATGGAAGTTCCCACCTCTTGTAACGGAGTCTGAATCTTATAGACTTTATAAGAAAGCGTCCCCTGTGTACGTGATTTTTCATTATAAAGCAGGGTGAACTGCCCATCCTCTACTTTAAACGTCAATCCATCCATCTTTTTATTTGGTGCTGTATTAACCATTAGAAACGGTTTTTCCGTTACGCTACCGTTTTCGTTCATATAGTAAATAAAATCATGCGTATCATCTTTCTTCACTCGTATGACGGAGCGGCCATCCGCCCCCACATGAATATCTGAGATTTCAGATGAAAAAGTGTGAACTTCTTTTGAAGAACCTTCTTTGATCCCATACTGGAATAATTTTTCATTGCTCCAATAATAGACCTGATCCGTCCCTGTCCCCAACCCCGTGATCCCCTCAGACAGAATCCTATCCTTTTGGTTGTTTGTGAGGACTAAGTTCCCATTTTTATAATAGATAACTTGATTTCCATCTGTCCAAAATGGGTAACCCCTTGTTATTTTCGTATCGATGACTTTCTCTTTTGAAATCTTCATTTCATCATTGATGGAAAAGGCACGAACCTGTCCTTTACTTGATAAGTATAATTCGCCATTCTTTTGAAACATTTGAGGTTTCTCTTTCGAAGTATAGTCCATCGGGAGTGAACGGCTCCAATTCTGCTGAGGTAGTTCTTTCACAAGAAATAGCTGGTGAATGAACAGGGCAGCAACAAATAGGACCATGACTCCTAAAGGTATACCGAAAACTTTTACTTTCTCTCTCATCTGAATCCCCCCTTTAGTAAATGCGTTAGACTTCTGAATTTTAGCATAATTCAGGATCTCTTTCACCATTTTTTTCCACAAGAGGGCTCTCTGTCTTATATTCTCTCTTCATTATATCATGTTCATATCAAAAATTGTCATTTTTTGTCGTATTCTAAAAGTTACCCTCGTAAATAAAAAAGGCTCCCCATAAATTTTTTTCATGGGGAGCCTTTCGCTTATTTTGTTTTTAATTTGTCCAGCATATCCGCCGTCATTTTGGCTAAATCATATTCTGCTTTAAAGCCCCATTCGTTTGCGGCTGCACTGGAATCGATGGCGTTTGGCCAGCTTTCGGCAATGCTTTGTCGAACCGGATCTACATTATAATCAAGCTTAAATTCCGGATAATGGACCCGGATTGCCTTGGCAATATCTTCAGGCGCTACGCTCATGGCTGACACATTAAAGGAATTGCGGTGCTCAAGCTTTGAACCATCCGCTTCCATCAGGTCGATGATTGCATTAAGGGCGTCTGGCATGTACATCATATCCATCGAGGTTCCTTCCCCGATATAGGAAGTATAATGATTATTCTTCACTGCCTCATAGTAGATCTCCACAGCATAATCCGTTGTACCACCGCCTGGCAGAGTTTCATATGAAATCAGTCCAGGGAAACGAAGCCCCCTTGTATCTACACCAAATTTCGTGAAATAGTAATCTGAAAGAAGCTCTCCTGATACTTTATTGACACCGTACATGGTCGTAGGGCGCATGATGGTATCCTGTGGAGTTGAATCCTTAGGCGTCGATGGACCAAATGCCCCGATCGAACTTGGCGTGAAGAACTGGCATTCTAATTCTCTTGCCGTTTCAAGAGCATTGACCAGTCCGCCCATGTTAAGATTCCATGCAAGCAGGGGTTTCGCTTCTGCCGTAGCCGATAATAGAGCAGCTAAGTGGATAATCGTATCTACATTATTGGTTTTGGCAATATCAAACATCTTCTCGGCATTGGTTACATCGAGTTGTTCAAAAGGGCCATTCTTTACGACAGGGCTATCTGTTTCACGGATATCTGTTGCGATTACGTTATCCGAACCGTATACTTCACGTAGTTTATTGGTGAGCTCAGATCCGATTTGTCCAAGGGCACCCGTTACTAAAATCTTTTTCATCGTCTTTCCTCCTGCATTTACCTTTGGTGATATTTCTGAATCATACAGATAGGGCTGACTGTTTAAGTCATGCCCTATGCCATTTGTGTGTATCGATTAATTAGATGATTCCCATTTCTTTTCCGACTTTTTCATACGCATTGATCGCTTGATCCAGCATTTCTTTCGTATGTGCTGCTGACGGCATGTTTCTCACTCGTCCTGTTCCTCTTGGTACGGTCGGGAATACGATGGATTTTGCATAAACACCTTCTTCATACAGGCGTTTACTGAAATCCTGTGTCGCTTGCTCTTCTCCGATGATGACAGGCGTGATAGGTGTTTCACTGTTGCCGATGTCGAACCCAAGCTTCGTCAGCTCTTCTTTCAGATAGCGGCTGTTTGCCCACATGTTATCTTGTAGCTCTGTAGAGTTCATGATAAGATCAAGGGCTTCCGTACAAGCCGTTACATCTGCCGGAGTCAAAGAGGTTGAAAATAGGAACGGACGGGAGCGGACCTTTAACCAATCAATCAGGTTTTGAGTTCCCGCCACATATCCACCGACTACCCCGATGGCTTTCGATAACGTACCCATTTGAAAGTCAACTTTGTCCGAGAGACCAAAGTGCTTGACCGTACCGGCACCTTTTCCAAGAACACCTGAACCGTGAGCATCATCTACATAGGTCATGATATCGAATTCCTCTGCGATTTCAACAATTTCAGGAAGCTTACACACATCCCCGTCCATTGAAAATACTCCGTCTGTGATGATCATAAGTTTGTTATATTGACCGGATTCCTTCGCTTCTTTCGCCTTTGCACGAAGATCTTCCATATCGGAATGACCAAAACGGATGATCTTGGCTTTTGATAGACGGCAGCCGTCAATGATGGATGCATGGTTCAGTTCATCTGAAAGGATGGCATCATTTTTATCCATAACCGCTGAAATGGCTGCCATATTACAATTGAAACCAGACTGATACGCAATCGCAGCTTCTGTTCCTTTAAATTCCGCAAGCTTTTCCTCAAGTTTCACATGGAGATCTAACGTACCGTTGATGGTACGAACAGCCCCAGACCCAACTCCATATTCTTTAACAGCTTCAATCGCTACCTTTTTCAGGCGTTCATCTGTTGCCAATCCAAGATAGTTGTTTGAAGATAAGTTTACAAGCTTTTTCCCGTTAATGGTAATAACCGGGCCATTCGCACCTTGCAATGGATCGATTTCATTATACAAACCGCGTGATTTTAAATCTTCAAGGTTTTCTTGTAAAAAGTGATCTAGTGTCTTGCTTGTCATATACTCGTCCTCCCGTTATGTAAGCGCTTTATAAACAGATGTCCACTCCAAAAATACAATATCTATCCGTTGATTCTTTGTGTTTGCTAAGGATTATTCTACTTTTTAGTTTAACATGTTTTTTGGTGATGGACAAAAATTATCTTCAGATTCTGTCTATATGTTAGTGTTCCCTTTATGTTTGAAAAACTGCAGACTTTTTTGCCAGTTGCTTTCATCGTTCTGAATTGAACATCTGACTTTACCCTGAGACAAAAATTGTTCAAAACAACCATTCTTACAAAAAAGCCAAAAAAAATGAACAAAAGCCGTTACTTCTGTTCATCTTTGCTCGTTATTTTACCATCTTGCGTGCAACACGGTGTTCAAGAATCGCTTCGTGCATTCTTCTTAATGCCAAATCGACCCGCTCTTTGGGACAGGCGATGTTCATTCGAACAAAAGGTTGGCCGCTATCTCCGAATTTGAAGCCTTCGTCAAACTTGACTCTGGCTTTTTCTAAGAAAAACCTGCAAAGCTCTTCCCCTTTCATTTCCAGTTCTGTGCAGTCAATCCAGATCAGATGAGTGGCCTGGGGCTGGATGGCTTTGAGTTCTGGAAGATGATGATCCAGATAGTTCTGAACGTACTGTTTATTCTCTTCAAGAACCATAAGAAGCTCCCCCAGCCAGGGTTCCCCTTCCTCATAGGCTGCAATGGTGCCTTCGATCCCAAATACGTTGGGCCTCATAAGTCCATAGCCGGTCAGCTTGTCGTGATACCTTTCCCTTATGTTCTCATTCGGGATGAGCAGAATGGAGGTTTGAAGCCCCGCTATGTTAAACGTTTTACTTGGAGCTGCACAAAGTATGCTTCTCTCCAACAGCCTCTCATCACCTTTAAAGAGTGGAATATGTTCATACCCTTCGTACACTAAGTCTCCGTGCATTTCGTCAGAGATAATCCATAAATCATGGCGTTTGGCGATATCACCGATTTGGGTTAACTCTTCTCTCGTCCATACCCGTCCTACAGGATTATGGGGACTGCAAAGAATAAGGACCTTAGTCGAAGACTCCCTCGCTTTAGATTCCAAATCGTCGAAATCTATGGAATAGACACCATCCTTATAAAGCAACGTATTTTTTATAACCGAACAGCCATGATTCTCAATCGTACTATAAAAAGGATAATAAACCGGATCTTGAATGATGACGCCGTCTCCAGGCTCCGTCAATACAGACAGCAATACATTGATGCCGGGAATGATCCCGGGGCTGAAGCTGATCCACTCTTTTTCAATATTCATCTGGAAACGTCTTTTCCACCATGAAATAATCGACTCAAAGTATCGATCGCTAAACGTGGTATAGCCGTAAATGCCGTGCTGAGCCTTCTTGTTCAGTGCTTCCACAATCGCAGAAGAAACTTTAAAGTCCATGTCAGCAATACACATAGGGATGACGTCCCCGTCGGGAAACGACCATTTCACAGAGTGTGTATTTGTTCTCTCGATGCAATCATTCCAATTCATATCCAAATGCCCCTCTCGAATCTATCTTTCTCTACTTTATACCAGATTGAGGGACGGGTGAATACCTGAATAATAAATAGGAATTTTCCCTTACCTCTTTCTGTGACCCACTTACTGTTTTACAGTCTTCTCCGCCTTTGCTTTTCTATTAACATGCTTCAAGCCTTCTCTTTTACTCAATGGAGCAAGCTCCTCAGATTGGATGAAACTCTTTACCGCTTCTGGATTCGTTTTAGAATACTCCCTCAGGGCCCAGCCGATGGCCTTTTGAATAAAAAATTCTTTGGATTGATGATGCATTACGATATATCTGAATAGGCGTTCCTCATCGGTTTTTGCCTTATACTTTAACTGATAGAGTATGGCGATTCGGTTCAACCACATATTATCGGAATGAATCCATTTCTCTATGTATGTGTCATCTTCCTCTTTTTGAAAAATTTTTCCTACTTGATTGGGCGCAATATGATCGATCGTATCCCACCAGGATTTCGTTACGATCATTTCTTCCAAGAGGGGAAGATGCTCTTTTGTTAAATACTTTGATTGTTTATCGATAAGACCTAGAGCGACGTACTGACATTCCCGCTGAGGCTCAGACCAAAGAGAATGAACAATAGCAGGCAATTCTTCAATGGATGGTTTACCGTTCTCCTTCAGAAAATCCCGGAGCAAAGTGGTTCGTTCCGGGGTCCTGATCCCAAAGAACCTAAATTGATTTCTCATATAGGCTTCCATGGCTTCCTGATTCTTACTATTTTGATGTTGTTTCAGTAGGGTTATCAGTTTATCCGCATACTCATGATTCATTAATGATCTCCTCCTTTTGGCTTTTTTCCTCACAATCAAAGCAACAGCTTTTCCCATCCTCTATTTGAACACCGTTAAAGAAACCGTCTAAACAGTAGAGGGGCTTTTGACAGAGATAACAATAGTCTACAAGCTCTTTCATACTCCCATCATTCCTTTTCACAAGGCTGTTTTCTAAAACTTTGTTGCTTTTTAAGTGGTGAGCAATCAACGTCCTGCTCTTTCGATTGCCTCTTGTCACTAGTGAGTTCTGTAGATACGATAGACACCGGCTGGGATCTGGCGTGCCAATTCACCGGTTGACAGAGCTCGAGCAACAAATTGTTCAAAAACAACAATCGTTCCGAAGAGAGCCTTTCACATAATAGATTCCGCTTACCAAAACTCTATTCATACTTCTGGATGATCGGTTGAAAAACCTTTTCCTAAAGAAAAAAAGACAACCCTTAGCTTGCTAAAGGATTGTCTCGTTTCGTCATCTGTCTTTCAATGAGAGAGTGAAGCAGCTTTTTGCTTTGAGGTAATGAAGATCCAACGATGGAACCAAGTCCTAATGCGATGATCACGGTTCCGATACCGACCGGACCGCCTAATAACCAGCCAAAAAAGAACACGATGATTTCCATTCCATTCCGTACCCATTGAACTTTCCAACCTGTTTTCTCAACGACCAGCAGCATGAGACTGTCTCTTGGCCCAGCTCCAAGATCGGCTGAAACATACAGACCGATTCCATACCCAATTACCACGATCCCAATGGCAAACACGATTGCTTGAGCCATGAAAGATTGTGGGTCAGGCAGTACAAAATTAAATACATCTATAAAAATCCCAATTAATAACATATTAATGAAAGCACCGGCTTTAGGAAATGACCTGGTTCCAACACCTGTCACAAACAGGATGATAAAGCCCACAATGATGGACCACGTCCCGATCGTCAGACCAAGCTGTTTGAACAATCCGTAATGAAACACATCCCAAGGTCCGATTCCAAGGTCTTTTCCTTTGATCGTCAAGCTAATGCCAAACGAAAGCACAAGGAGACCAACAAAGAAAAATGACCAGCGTAAACCTTTTTCTTTATTCATGAAAATCCCTTCCTACACCATAATCAGTTCATTTATTACCCGGATAACTGTATCACAGAATCACGGACAAAAAAATTTCATAAAACCTATGGGGTTGGTGGGAATAAGTCGATTGATGGAGTTATTGCGCATGCGTGTGTTTACACATATTATCAACTAGCTGGTTGTCTAAGAGTTCCCGCTGTATTACCTGACAAATCTGCCGGATTCACGAAGGTATCCCCTCAACAAACACCGAACAAGACGGAAATCCCTCATGCTTTAGTCAAAGAAATTCCTTTACCCTTCAACCATTTCAACAATTTCCCCATCGGGACCAAAGAAAAAAGCCACTTTCCAGCCATTTTCAAGAAGCAGGGGACCTTCGACAGGCATTAACCCCTTCTTCTTTACTGATCCAACTTCCTTTTCAAGGTCACTTACGTCAAATGCTATATGAAGGAATGCACCCCTTGAGCCGTTACTCGCTCCAGGTTCCTCTATGAGCTCCAAGCGATGATCCCCCTTTTTCAAGAACAGGATCTTCTCACTGCCCCATTTAAAAGACATTTCTTCCATGAACCCAAAATGAGTCTGATAGAATTCCTTCGACTTCTCCAGGCTCTTCACATTCATCCCTATATGATGAAGTCTCATATCCATTTCTCCTTACAAAATGATATTCATATCCCCAAATTCATGCCATTTATAGTTTTTTGCCAGAGCAATTTGATAGGCATTCTCCAATTTACTCTCTGAAATGAATGCCTTTAAAAGATCTAAATGACTTGCTTCAGGTTCGTGCAGCCCTGTAATGAGTCCGTCTACGATTTGAAGAGGCGTATCACCTGATATATATACATTCGTGGTGCCATCTGCAGGCTGAAGCTGCCCGTAATAAGTCATCACCGTTTCCAGAGCGCGAACAACTGTTGTACCCACCGCGATGATTCTACTCCCTCGATCCTTTGCATAGAGTATCTCTTTCACCGCTTCTGAACTGACATGGAAGTCTTCAGGATGGTTTTGAGGCATCGGCCAGCGATCATTTCCATAGTAGCTCAAGCCTGCGTGGAGCTGTATAAACACAATGCCAATCCCTTTTTCCTTTAAAGCTCGTATCAGCTTCCATGTAAATGCCCTTCCGGCAGAAGCCATCTCAACGGAGCCGGGAACCGATCCATAGACATTTTGGTAATAATCAAGTGGCCATGGAGCCTCAATGTATTCATAACGAATTGGCTCCCCCCACTTGAAAATGAAATCCATCAACTCAACTCCACCTCTGCTGAACTCCACCTGTACAAGAGGGGTTTCGCTTCCTTGACCCTTCATACGACCCGATACACCTTCTGGAAAATCAATGGGTTCCCCTGTTTGATAGAAGTCTCCAAGAATGAGGGCATCCCAAGTGTTTTCATCTGTTTTCCGTGAGAGACGAACCTCTACCTTCCTGTTCCCCTGCTTTCCTTTTAGTGAAGCAGGAAGGGTTCGGCTGTTATTAAAAACAAGGACATCTCCCTTCTGTAAAAAATCAGGCAACTGTTTAAATCGAGTATGTTCACAGCTTCCGTCCTCACGGTTCAGGACTATCATCTTCACATCATCTCTTTCAAACCCTTGAAGCTCGATGGGGGTCGTCGCGTTCAAATGGGAAGGGATATGAAACGAATTCAAACGTTCCTTCATGCCTTTCCCCTCCCTTTGTCCTGGTACTCCTGTGCTTCAAATCTCTTTCCGTTTTCATCAGAAGAATCATCGGATGCAAGGTAGAGAAAGACTTCAAGGTGATCTTGTGGATTTGCAAGAGGGTACTCACACTCTGGAACCGCCTTGCCATGCATTTCAGTATCCATCTCACCTGGGTCGACCATGTTCATCCGGACACCCGTCCCATCTAGCTCGTCAGCCCACGTTTGAGTCATTCCTTCCACCGCAAATTTTGAAATACCGTACGCTCCCCATTCGCTAAAGCCTGTTTGGCCCGCTTCAGACGTTAAATTAATGATGGACCCCATCCCCCTGCTGATCATACCGGGAAGAACCCGTTTTGTTACTAAAAATGGATTTAACGTATTGATCCTTAGCACCTCAAGAAACTCTTTCTCCGGATAATCTGCTAACAGACGTGGACCCGGGCCAAACACAGAGGCATTATTAAACAAAACATCAACGCTTCCCCACGTTTCTTCCGTTACTGACACGAAACGATCCACATCCCGGGCAACCGAAACATCCGCCTCTAATGCCACCACTTCAGCTCCCAACGATTTCAGTTCATTCTCAACTTCCTTTAGTGGTCCCGGTTTTCGAGCGCAAATGGCCACCTTTGCTCCTTCTTCAGCAAACTTCACTGCCAAGGCCCTCCCCAATCCTTTAGAAGCACCCGTTATCATGATTACTTTATTTGCAAACATATTCCATACCCCTTTCGTTTCTCTTATTACTCACAGTTTATGCAATATTCTCAGGCAACAAATCGTCTTTTCGGGGGCGAACCATCTAGAAAATTAGATGTAGCACTCTCTCAGCCTTATGGTGTAGGTCACCAAAAACACGAACATTAATACTGGATTTTTGTTTTATATTCGTGTTATAATAAGTTTGAAAATATATAGAGCAGTGACTGGCGAGAATGTGGAATCAACCACAAGGGAGCTGCGAATCTTATAAAACATGAGCCATTAGCCGTTCGCCTGGGCAGAAGGCAGGGGGATACCCTTGTCTTTTTTTACTATAATCAGGAGGGATAGCAGTGGAACCATTAGTGTTAGACGGGAAACTTGTTGCATCTGAGGTCAAGGAAAGCCTGAAATCGAGAGTAGCTGTATTAAAGGAAGATGGGATTACTCCATGTCTTGCAACTGTGCTCGTTGGAGATGATCCATCTTCTGCTACGTACGTTAAGATGAAGGGGAATGCCTGTGCAAAAATTGGAATGGAATCAAGACGAATCCACCTTCCAAAGGAAACGACTACGGAGGAATTACTGGAAGTGATCCAAGAGCTGAATGTTGACTCTACTGTTCATGGGATCCTCTTACAGCACCCGGTTCCCCATCACATCGATGAACGCGCCGCCTTTGAAGCGATTTCCATTGAAAAGGATGTAGATGGAGTCACGAGTCTCGGATTCGGCCAAAATTCATTGGGATTCGGCGAATATCCATCCTGCACCCCTGCCGCTATCATGAGTATCATCGATTACTACGGCGTTACCCTTGAAGGGAAACACGCTGTGGTGGTTGGAAGAAGTCCAATCCTTGGTAAACCCGTTTCCATGATGTTATTGAACCGCAATGCAACGGTGACGACATGCCATTCCTATACAGAAAACCTGCCTGAAATTCTGGCCGCTGCTGATATTGTCGTGGCTGCAGTCGGTAAACCGAATTTCATTCAGGGAGCCTGGTTAAAAGAAGGTGCCGTCGTTCTTGATGCCGGATACAACAAAGGGAACGTCGGTGACATTGATTACGAGGCATGCTATGAAAAAGCCAGTGCCATCACACCTGTTCCGGGTGGAGTCGGTCCTGTGACGATCTCCATGCTTTTAAAACAGACTGTTCATTCTGCTGAGAAATCCGGTTCTGTTCTTCAAAATTAGTAAGTCGAAGCTTCAAGAGAACGACTCCATTGCCGAGTCGTTCTCTTTTTTTATTTCCCGACTTATTTTTTCTTCATTTCGGGAGAGAATGGTAAGGAATAGAAAGCTAAAGGAGCGTTCAAATGGATACACACCAACACAATGCTTTTTCCAACACACCGGAACCCTATTGGAGGGAAACGACTAAACTTCCCCTATTTAAAAAGCTAGATCAAAATATAAAGGTAGACGTGACCGTGGTCGGAGGCGGGATTGCAGGGATCACCACCGCCTACCTTTTGGCAAAAGGCGGTAAAAAGGTGGCTCTCATTGAGGCTGACCACTTATTGAACGGAACAACGGGGCATACAACCGCTAAAATTACCGCTCAACATGGGTTAATTTATGATGAGCTTATCCAGCATTTCGGAGAAGAGTTCGCAAAAAAATATTACCTATCACACATTAAGGCTCTTGAGTTTATCAAGGACACCATTTCCAACGAAAACATCGAGTGTCATTTTTCAGAGGAAGATTCGTATGTTTACTCGACTACGGAACAATATGCAGAGAAAGTCCAGAAAGAATATGAGGCATATCAGAAGTTGGAAATCACAGGAGAGCTTATCGAGACTATCCCCCTCGATCTGACTATCAAAAATGCCGTCGTAATGAAAAACCAAGCTCAATTTCACCCATTAAAATATCTTAAAACCCTGATTGATTCTTTTACAGACCTTGGCGGTCAAATCTTTGAAGGAACCACCGCCAAAACCATCAATGAAGGGGATAGCACACAAGTTGTAACAGATGACGGATATCATTTGGATAGCGAGTATGTCGTCATCTGCTCCCATTTTCCTTTTTATGATGGAATGGGATTTTACTTCACGAAAATGTATGCAGAGCGTTCGTACATACTTGGGGTGAAAGCGAAAAAGGACTATCCAGGCGGAATGTATTTAAGTGCAGAAGAACCTACTCGCTCTCTTCGTTTTGAAGAGGATGAAAATGGAGAGAACCTCATTCTGATAGGTGGGGATAACCATAAAACAGGACAAGGAAAGGATACATTAGATCATTATAAAGCACTCCAAGCTTTTGGTGAAGAAGTGCTTGGAATAGAAGAAGTCCGATACAGATGGTCTGCCCAGGACCTGATCACAATGGATAAAGTGCCCTATATCGGTAAGTTGACAGAAAAGCACCCCTCCATCTTTGTAGCTACCGGGTTTAAAAAATGGGGAATGACATCAGGGACTCTTGCCGGACAGATTCTTTCTGATCAGATTTTAGGGAACCATCACATTTATGCTGATATATACACTCCTTCTCGGTTTGTTGCCGACCCAAGCATCAAACATTTTTTCAAGGAGAATCTAAATGTAGCCGGACATCTAATTAAAGGGAAACTTCAAATTCCATCTAAAAAACCTCAGGAGCTGCAAAAAGGGGAAGGGGATATCGTAAACTTGAATGGACGCCGATGCGGGGGGTTCCGGGATGAATCAGGAAAACTGCACATCGTCGATACAACCTGTACCCACCTTGGCTGTGAAACCGAATGGAATCATGGAGACCACACCTGGGACTGCCCTTGTCACGGCTCACGCTTCTCCATAGAAGGGGACGTCATCGAAGGCCCTGCCAAGAAACCCCTCACCAGGTTCGAAGTAAACGATTGAGGGACGGACCTCTTCATTTCGAAGTTTTTGTCGATTATAGCCTGGGAAATAAACTGAAATACCAAGATATTTGACATATTTTGTCGCATGGTACAGAAGAATATTTCCTGTGTTACTCCTTACACTATAAGGGATTGACTATTTAGGAGGGATTCTTAATGGGACGTACAAAAAAAGGGAACCGAAATGCTCAAAGTAATACGAATGCTAAAAAAGGAAATCGCACCAGTTCTGAATTAGTCGAGTTTACAACCGGACAGGCAAATACCAAGAAAAACCGACCACAAGATTAGAAACTGTCAGAAGGATTAAAGAATTACCGGAAACAGAGGGACAGCATTGCTTTCGGTTATTCTTTTTTTATAAGGTTTGTTACACCGATGCCCGATTCTGGGCAAGACTTCGCTTTCTTTGGGCGAAAGTCTTTGTCTTGCACTCCAATCAGCAGCCGGAATCAGCTATATACACTAAGTATGCTTCATTAAAAATAATAAAAATCCGGACGATTCGAATGATCGTCCGGATTTTTATTTGACTAATACATTATGTCTCAGCCTCTCTATTTACCGGGAAACAACAATAAAAAATCGCCATACCCTTCTTCTTCAAGCTTTTCCTTAGGGATAAAGCGTAAAGAGGCAGAATTAATACAATAGCGAAGACCTTTAGGGCCCGGTCCATCTGTGAAAACATGGCCAAGATGGGAATCAGCTTCCCTGCTTCTGACTTCCAGCCTCGTTGAACGAAGTGATAGATCGTATTGTTCGTATACGCTTGCATCCATCACCGGCTTTGTAAAGCTTGGCCAGCCACAGCCACTGTCATACTGATCTTTCGAAGTGAATAAAGGCTCACCTGAAATGATATCAACATACAATCCGTCTCTTGTGTTGTCCCAATATTCGTTTTCATAAGGTGACTCTGTCCCATTTTCCTGTGTCACGAAATATTGCATGTCCGTCAACTGTCCTTTCAAATACGATCGGTCCTTAGGCCAATACTTCTTCAAAAAGTCTGCTCTGCTGCGCTTGTAAAGTGCATACCGGAATGCGTTTTTCTTATGAAAATCCTGATGGTATTCTTCTGCAAGATAAAATTCCCCAGCAGGTAATATTTCTGTCACTATGGGGTCTTGAAATCGTCCACTCTTTTCCAATTCTATCTTAGAGGTTTCCGCCAGCCTTTTTTGAGTATCATTGTGATAAAAAATTGCTGTCCGATATGAGTTCCCGCGATCTTTAAACTGCCCTTCAGAATCCGTGGGGTCAATTTGTTTCCAGTAAAGATCCAGGAGGTCCTCATACGGAAACAAGGAAGGATCAAAGGTAACCTGCACGGCTTCAACATGTCCGGTTCCGCCTGCAGTAACATCTTTATAGGTTGGATCGGCCAATTGCCCTCCAGTATAGCCAGAGACGACCCCTTCAATTCCATCTTGATTCTCAAAGGGTTCTACCATACACCAGAAACAACCACCTGCAAACGTCGCTTTCTCCATTTCAGCACCCCTTTCGTTTCACGTGAAACATTTCTTCATCCCAGCCTTCCCTGCAAAACTCACCCTTGAAAATACAAATGATAATGGTTCTGACACCCGGGGTTAAAGGAAGACTGACAATGAGGACAGACTGATTGACAATTCATATATTGTAAAATGGTTAACTCGTTCTTACATTCTCCGCAAAGTACCGCTTTCATATTCCACTCATCCGGTGACCAGAGAATGGGCTTATGATCTGCCATTTCTTCATGACACGTATGACAAGGATAATAGGTATCACAACACTTGAATTTAATGGCAATTATATCCTTTGACGTTCTATAATGCTTACACTTAGTTTTAGAATCCACTTCTACGCCAGACACCGGAATCAACTTTTCAGTCATGATGTTCCTCCCTAATCAGTATGTAGTAGTCTTCGCTATTCATGCTTCATCGCTCTACCAAGTTCTGAAACATCGTTTAGTCCATTGGTCTACCTGTACTATACAATGAATAGGAAGAGTATGGGAAGGACTGATCTAACCTTCCGTCATTCACACCATAAGAAGTCCCTTTCCCTTAGCTCTTATGCTCCACTATTCCGTTTAGATCCTTATAGACAAAATGTGGTTTCACCCCCAGCTCGTCCATCACCCTATCCTGACGATTGATCCATGCCGTATTGAAACCAAAGTTACTAGCTCCTGCAATATCCCAAGGGTTGGAGGACATAAACAAGACTTCTTCCCGTTTGACCCCAAGCTTTTGAAGAACGAGCTGATAAGACATCGGGGTCGGTTTATACTGTTTCACCTCATCCACTGTCAACACTTCATCCAGTAAATGCCCAAACGAGGACTGCTCCACTAGTGGTATTAGCATATCCAGGGAGCCGTTTGAGAATATCGCTGTTTGATAAGATTTCAATTCTCCGAGTACACCCTCTACTTCTTCATAATGAGCCAATTCCAGATAGGAATCCAATAATTTCTTCTCCTTTTCATCAGAAAGATCCACTCCAATTTGTACACACGCGTAATAAAGGGCATCCTTCGTAATGGAGTAAAAGGTCTTATACGTTCCCATCAGCTGACGGAGGAAGCTGTATTCCAATTGCTTCTGACGCCACAATTGACTGATCTCTTCCCCTTTTTCCGGAAAAAGTTCATTACATTTATCAATGACCGAATGAACATCGAATAACGTTCCATACGCATCGAATACAAAAGCCTTTATATCAAGATTTGACATTCATATCCCCCTCACAGATTCTCCTTATATAATAGACCAATTCCCAACATGTAAACGTTCAGTATACCCATTTTGACCCTTTCTCCCCTGCGCACCTGTTTATATCCCAAACTTGTCATTGAAAAGAATTACCCGCGTGTTTTTTTGATAGGAACTTTCTCATGCCCATGTGGATTCTCCCCCTGCTATTAAGGGTATAGTAAGAAAAAAACTGTAGAACAGGGGAATTCATTTGAAGACAAAGAAAAAGTGGTATAAGAAGAAAAGCTGGTGGATGGGGGGAGCCATCGTACTGATCCTGGCAACAGTGATGGTTTACAACCGCATTAAGCCCTTACCACCGGGTATTTCTTACGCCGGAGAAACTTATACCATACCGGAGGAGGACGTAGAGTTCTTATACGACCTGACCTATCAGAAGGATGGGAAAGAGCATTATGACCATTCGATCTTCGATGAAGTCTACCAAACCATTGAAGAGGCAGATGATTTTCTTATTTTGGACTTATTCTTAGTAAACGGCTATACAAAGGGTGAGCGTGATTATCCAAAAATCAGTGAGACATTATTTAATAAGATACAGGAACAAATGAAAAAGAAGCCTGACCTGAAAGTGGTCTTTATCAGTGATGTCGTCAACACAACTTACGGTTCACATAAAGCCAAACAAATCGAACCGTTGGAAAAGGCGGGTGCAGAGGTCATATTCACCGATTTAAATCGACTCAGGGACCCTAACTTAATTTATTCCGGCATTTGGAGAACTACGTTAGGGTGGTTTGGACAAGGCGGGGAAGGCTGGCTCCCTAATCCGATGTCCCCGAGTGCACCCAAGGTCACAATGAGATCGTACTTAAAACTGTTAAATGTCAAAGCTAACCACCGGAAAATTGTCATTACGGAAGACGCAGGACTGATCCTTTCCGCCAACCCTCATGATGCAAGCGGATTCCACTCGAACATCGGATTCAAGGTAAAAGGAGAAATCCTTAAAGACATGGTAAAAGCAGAAAAGGCAGTCGCTGCTTTCTCTGGAGGTAATGAGGATTCATTTCCTTCCAATGCGGAGTTAGAACAGTCTATTAAAGAGCTTCCATCGAACAGTAACTCAGTCAAAGCACAAATTCTAACTGAAAAAAAAGTTCAAACCAGTGTGGTCCAAGCATTGAAAAATGCCAAAAAAGGAGACGAAGTCTGGATAGGGATGTTCTATTTGGCGGACAGGGATATTATCGATGCGATTGAAAGCGCTGCAGACCGTGAAGTCGAAGTACGGATGGTACTGGACCCGAACCAAAATGCCTTCGGTCAAGAAAAGATTGGACTACCTAACCTGCCAATCGCTTCCGAATTGCATAACCTGGGTAACGAACATATTACCATCCGTTGGTACAACACCAACAAAGAGCAATACCATTCCAAATTCATTTTAATAAAAGGAGCGAATGAAAGTACGGTCATAGGTGGTTCAAGTAACTACACTTCAAGGAACCTGGATGATTATAATTTGGAAGAAAACATTAAGATTGTCGCCCCTTCCGACAACAAAACCATCAAACATATCCATCAATATTTCCAACGCATTTGGAATAATGAAGATGGGACTTTCTCCCTTAAATATGAGAAGTACCAAGATAAGCTTCCGGCAATTAAGTATGTCATGTACATCCTGCAGAAAATTTTTCAAGTGACAACATATTAGGTTTTGACATTTAGAAAAAGGGGAATTTAACTTGTAACAGCATTAAAAAACATTAACTGGAGGTAAGAAAAATGGGTATTATCCTGTACTTAATTGTTGGAGGAATTATCGGTTGGTTAGCTGGTCTTATATTAGGTAAAAATGTTCCTGGTGGCATTATCGGAAACATCATCGCCGGAATCATCGGTGCCTGGATCGGAGGGGAACTTCTTGGAAGCTTCGGCCCGTCCCTTGCAGGAATCGCCATCATCCCGGCATTACTGGGAGCAATCATATTCGTATTCCTGCTGAGTTTACTTCTAAGAGGGATGAGAAGAACGAATCATTAAAAATACAAATGAACCCTCCTGGAGTGGAATCCAGGGGGGTTCATTTGTGCTTAAAGACGCAAAAAAAACAGCCAATGCAGGCTGCCCTCTTAGTACGTCATGGATTTCTTATGTCTTCTTTTATTACGATATTTCTTATAGATCGGGTAAATGATAGGTCCCCATTTGATCAGTCTTCCAATTAAACGTTTCATGAAGGTAACCTCCTTTGTATAGTACTCTATACCCGAATATCCGGAAAGGAAAACATATGCCAGAGTGAAGGTAAGACGAATGACGGGATGTTTCGCAAGCATATCAAGGAAGATTTAGCTTATCTCTATATTGAACCCAATTCAGCGGAATGAAAGTCGCGGATGCTTATAAGAGGCAAACTGCAGCTTCGTTGGTTCAGTATTTAACGGCTCCTGTATTCACTTTACTGCTATGGGTCAACTTTGTGTAACCAGGTTAATCACATCTCCCCCTATCCGATAAATAGGATGAGGATTTTGTCGAAAAAAGTCATTTCCTCCCCGGGAAATAATTATTTTTATTCTTACAAATCGAAAAAAGCAACTGAACTACAGCTCAGTTGCTTTTTAGACTTCAATTATTTACTACTCTTCGATTCTGCAATCTTCCCCAAGAAAAAACCGTCAACTTCACTTATTTTCCCACGCCACATGATTTTCCCTTTGGAAGGGGTTGGCTTGCTGTCGCCACAGTACACCTTGGTATTCTTCAAATGAATGAAATGGGCTTCAGCGCTCTGATTTTCATCTACTGACTCACCGGCCCTGGCCAGCTCCTCACTCAGCTTCTGGGCCACATCACTGCCGTCCTCAAAGGTTTCACTTAATGAGTCAAAGTATTCCTTGGCAGAAACAAGAGTACCCGTTATGACGGCTCCACAGACGTTTAATGTGATATCTAATGAAAAGTCATGCTTATTTGAGGCTTGTACAAAAAATTCTAAGATGCTGTCCTTTCCTGTACCGGATCCTGAACTCATTTTCATATCTCCTTTCGCATTAAGCTACAGTGTCGTCTTCAGTAGCAAGTGTCGTGTCTTCTTGATCTCCGTCTTTGTCATCCTCTTTTTTAGCTTTCTTATTTTTAGCAGCAGACTTACGGGTAGTACGCTTTTTACCCTTTGAAGAGCTTGACTTACTGTTTGATTTCTTCTTGCTTGAAGCCTCTTCGTCGCTATCTTCATCACCGTCCCCATCATCGCTTGTCTCATCTTCATCATCTTCTTCATCTTCGTCTTCGTCATCATCTTCTTCACCTGTCGCTGTTTCCTTGGATTTCTTTGAGGTTTGCTGTTTCGAAGAGGTTTCTTTCTCAACTTCGCCTTCCTCTTCATCACTATCTTCTTCACGGGCTGCCGCGATTTGATTCATTTTCTCTTCTAATTGCTGCAGGCGATCCTGAAGTTCATCATTTTCTTGTTTAAGAGCTTCATAATCTTTATTCGACTCTTCATCAGAGCTGTTCGTTTCTGTTGAATTTACAGCCGTTTCCGTGTCTTCAGAAGCTTCCTCATCTTTATCACCCTTAAACAGGTTTGCAGTTGATGATTTTAGTGAAACTGCAGCTTTTCTCGATTTTTCTTTTGCGGCTTTCCCAAAATCCAGGCTTTTGTTTTTGATTTTTTCTTGATCGATGCGATCCAATAGTTTCTTTCCATTTTCAGGTGTCGCTAAATACCCCACTGTTGCTCCGAGAAGACTTCCTGCCACGGTTCTCTTAATAGGGCCGCTTCTTCTTGTTTTGTTCTCATTTGTTGAATTCTTTTCCTGTCCTTGATTCTCAACTGTTGTGTTTTGGGTATTATTTTTTTCTGCCATCAGTAAAACCTCCATTTAGTTTGTGGTTTCCGCCGTGTTAAGACGGTTCGTATCCAGTTTCTTTTCAAGTGATTCCAGTCGTTCCTGTAATTTCTTATTTTCCTCTTCAAGTGCTTTCGTGTTGTTATCCGCGGCTTTGGAACTTAAATAAGGGTCATTTTCCCACCAGTCCATGCCTATTTCTTTTGCTTTATCTACGGAAGCAACAATTAAGCGGATCTTGATCGTAAGCAACTCGACATCGGCGATTCCCACCGTAATATCTCCTGCTACGACCACGCCCTTATCTAAGATCTTTTCTAATACATCCACTATTGTGTTGGATTGTACCGGATGCTCCATTCCCATCATGTAACCTCCCTAATCGGCATTACATTAAGCTCCCTAAGGGGCCAAGATCTATATTCAAGTCTTCTGCATCAAGACCGAATACCTCTTTTAACTCTTCCATTTTTTCCTCAAGGTTCATAAGGGCTATGCCCAGATTCTCCACTTGTTCATCCGTCAAAGTACCGCCTTCAACCCGCCGCATGGCATGCCTTTCGACGATTTGCCTTAGTAGTTCTACGACGGTCAATACAAGCTGCGCCAACCCTTGCTCTGCTTTTTCCGGGTCGAAATTAATTCGCCCATTTGTCCCGCTGGCCGGTTGCATGAATCAATCCCTCCCTTTCTTGATCAAATTGATCGGATGTTACCGTTTTACGTGTTCCCTGCTTATGTTGAACCAATGTTTCTACTGAGGAAATCAGCACTCGCAAATCCAGATACACGAGGTCGACCCCTGCAATGGATATAATCAAATCTCCCTTTATCGCCACACCTTTGTCGAGAATGACATCTAATATATCTATAAGGGCTATATCTTTATTCTCAATCGATTCTCTGACTGTCATATTTCTCATTCCTTCTTTTGTGATTAAGAAAAACTTGAAAAATGATAGGGTGGCCAAGGTCCGGATGCTTCGACTTTCCAACCGGCGTGTCCCAGTTCTTCTTCGTACTGCTTAATTTCTTCTACAAATTCATCTACTTTGGATGCAGGAAGGAGAAATACACTATTCCAAGCCATATGTTCCTGTCGGCCAGTTACATCCTTACTCCAATTTTTTTTGATGTTTCCATGCAGGGAATGTTCTTTCAACTTTTCATGAACCTCTTCACAAAGGCGGTTTTTCTCGTTTTCAAGTTCACGATCAATCAGCTGATCGATTTTTTTCTTTTCAAAGAATTGCCTGCCCTTTGGTAATTCGCTGATTTCTTTCCTTTTGGCTTCGATGGATGGATTGCTTTCACTTACTTGTTCTTTCAGCAGCTTATCGTCACAGTAGATCTTGACGTTCCACTCTTCGTTGCCATCCAACTGTTCAAAGGTCATTTTCAGTTTGTTTCGATTGCCTTCTATCGTGGACTTAAGGCTATCCTCGTTCTTGTACAATGTACAGAACTTCAGGGGAATGATGGTATAAAGCTTTGAAACCATCAATACTGTTTCGTGATGATGAAACGCCTTTTCCTGAAGCCAGTCCATGTCGTTCTCAACTCTGTCCTTTATGGTTTCTTCTGAGTATTCATTCCGTGGGAGATTACAGACAATTGCTGTCACCTCGCCGATTTCAATCGTATATAGTTCACCTTCTCCATCAAATCCGTTCATGGAGGGTAGGGGTTTTTCTTTTGCTTCTTTTGTCGGGATTAAGCCGTATAAATAAAGTAAATCGCTCATCTGATCACCCTTATTTCTTTTTCGTTAATTCTTCCCACTGTTCCATTTCCATCTGTTTCGCTATTTCATATCGTGTTAAGAGTTCGTCTTCTTTTTCCTGGAATGCTTCTTCAGGAATTTCACCCAGCTCATACATCATCTGAAGCTGAATCAATTTTTGTTGAATGGTAGGAAGGTCGTATAATTCTTTGTCTGCTTCTTCTTTAATCTTTTCGCCGACTTTTATGACTAAATTAATTGGTGCACTCACCAATTTATGAATCATCAGCCTTCCTCGACCTTTAATCGTATATTGACGAAATTGTAAGCCGGCCACGGGCCGCTGTAGTGAAATTCGACCTTATCCTTCCATGTTTCATGGGCTTCATTGACCTTTTGATCGAATTGTTCCTCTTGATCACGATCAATGAGAAATGAGGCATTAAGCAACATCTTCTCACTGGAAGGGTCATTCGACTTTGCTGATACAGCTGTTTCTTCAAGGGGCGCAAAGACTTCCTGCTTCACCTCATGTTGTAGGCCTGCAAATAGTTTCTGTGCCATACCGCCAAGCTGAATGCGATCATAATACGCTGCAGATTCCGATTTCCCTTTAACGGCTGATGCCATTTTCTCTACCTGAGGGTTGTCCTTGACCATCGCTTCCAGCCATTCCTTTTTACCAACCACCTTCAGGCCCAACTCGATTTTCCCTTTAATTGCCGGGAATAGAGTTTCGAATTGAGGATAAAGGTTTTCCAGTAAGGCTGCTACGTCGTCCCTTGATTTAAAGACATTCCCAAAGCTGATCGGGATGACCGTATCTTTTTGATCCATTACCCGTGATACGGTACCTTGGTGCATGAGTAAATTTTGCTTCTTGGGATGATAGATTTTCATTGGTACTTCTGCTGCTACCATGGCGGCATCCTTATATCGAATCGTGAACGTTTCGCGTTCCTCACCTTCCAATTCAATGGAACCAAATTGATCGTCTTCTTCTGTCTGAATGGCACAAAATATATAGATTCCCGTTTCTTCCTGACTCATTTTAAAACTCTCCTTTATTCCTCAGATACCTTCATTTGTTTGCATGCATCTATAATTAACTTTTCTGCTTTTTGTTGTGAGTCTTTGCCGTCGATACATCGACTGACACTGTGTGCTGCTATATCAATACATAGACGTTGAAAATCTGGATCCTTACCGTCTATGGGAATGTCAGATTCAATGGCAAGCCTTGCGATCATTATGGAAGCCCGCAAGCTTGGTCCGTTCATTTCATTGGTACATTGATCCCGTAATGTCGAGACAAGCATTGTAATCGCTTTGGCTTCACCCATAACGAGGTTTGCTTTTTCCGATACAATCATCGCCTCTTTTTCTGCACCCTTGTAATCTACGTTTATGGTTATCAATCGATCTAAGAGGGCATCCTGTGTCTGATAGACACCTGCATATTCCGCAGGATTACTCGTAAATATAATGGCAAATTCCGGATGTACTCTAATAAAAGGCTCTGTAAGCTTTGATCCGTATAAGGGAATGATTCCTTCTTCCAATATCGATAGAAAGATATTATTCGTGGTCGGCTGGGATCGAGTGAATTCATCGTATACTAGTGTATAGCCATTCTTGACGGCTTCCAGTAAACGTCCGTCCCTCCATGTCTCCGTGACGCTCTCATCCTTTTTATATACGGATCGTACATATTGATCCACGACCTTTTTACTTGTATAACCGGTGAAATCACCGATTAGGTCTTTATTATTCAGTTCGTGATTTCCGTGCATGAGCATCACCGGTCTTTTTCTCTTCTTTGCCAAAGCGATTGCAAGAGACGTTTTCCCGGCTCCGGAAGGACCTGTGAAGTGTACAGGGTATCCAGCTTTAAGGTATTGCAATGAGCGCGAAAGCAATTCTTTCGTTTCATCGTCTTGTATTAATGCCCTGCTATCCTTTTTGATCCGTTTCGTTAAGACCGTCACGTGCATTTCCCTCCTACTCGCTCATCCACTACATTTCCTGTCCGATGGCACTTCTGTAACGAATGTCCCGTCGTTTAAATGATATGACTTCCTTTTCTTTATTGAGAATTACATCATAGGTTCCCAGCATTTCGTCTTTCGCATATTTCTTCATATATTCCTTTTCTTCAATGACCTCGACCTGAAGCTTCCAACCCTCATCTTCTGTCAATTCCACTGATGTGATCTTATGGACTGGCGCTACATGTTCATTGAAAAAATCTGTCACACTATTCATAATCTCCTTGATTACCATAGTCGCCTCCTACTGTTTTGGAAGGGAGGACCTCTACGGATTCCCCCTTCAAAACACTTTCTCATTCCTTTCAGTTACTATCCATATTATTTAAATACTAAACTGGGAGTTTCTTTCATTTTGTTGAGTGGCAAGACCATTTTCCTCGACATCATCGCGAAGCAGCCCTACTGCTTCTGCATATCGTAACCATGTGTCTACGCTGGCAATGACTACCCTCGCCTCTACAGTCAATATTTCAATCCCTACGACAGATACCCGTGCAAAAGCATCTATGACAATTCCTTTATCCAATATTCGGTCGATGACCTCTGCTAAACTTGAACTGTTATTACTTTTCTGAATAGCCATCCTTTATTTCTCCTTTCGGCTCTTAAGAACTGATCGTCTTAATATCTTTAGATGATTTTATATTTTCTGAACTTTTTATGTCAGTGGAGCTTTTAATATTAAAGGAGCTCTTGATGTCACTTGCCCCTTTAAGACTGCTCACACCTTTTGTTTTGGTCTGATTTTGATCCGATGAGGAGATTTTCTTTTGAAATTCCTCTCCTGCTTCTTTTGCATTTCCTAATTTTTCGCGTACGGAAAGCAGGACGTCCTGTACTTTTTCCTTCGCCTCTTCCGCTTTGTTATGAACATTCGCAGCATTATTTTCCTTCGCATTCTCAAGTTTCTCGGATGCTTCCTTTACCTTTGATTGAATACCGTCTTCCACATTTTCTACAAATTTCTCTTTGGCCTTATCCTTAATAGTATCCTTCACTTTTTCCTTTACTGGTTCAGGAGCGTGATCCAGGGCTTTTTTTGCCATTTTGCCAACTGCTTTCTTTACCGGCTTCCCCATTAAATCTCTCCTTTTAGCAGGATGACTGTTATTTCTTTGATTCCACCAGGCTGTTCAACATCTCTTCGATTCGTTCCAATCGATCGTTCAGTTGTTTATTTTCTTCCTTGATTTCCTCTATTTCCCCTGACTTAGTGGTGGATTCTCCGCTTTGACCACTTTTAGGTTCATTTGCTTCCGCTCCCTCTTCCTTTTTCTTCTTAGGTGATAGCAATCCACCTTCGAGTTTGCTCATATATCCTGTAGCTGATTGCCTTAGAGTGATGATGGCCTGCTCTGTCAGGAATTCCTGTGCTGATCTTCGAAGTTCTTTACTGGCGGCTCTCATCACGTCTGATTTCCCCAGGCTGTCCACTACTTTTTTTCCTGTACCGGGATTGGACAATAACCCGATTCCTGCTCCAACCACTCCACCGATAATCGCATAATTCATCTGCCTGCTTTCACTTGTCTGCTCTTCTTTTGGCTCATTATTTGTCTCATCTACCTTTTGACCGCTTTTCACTTCTGCCATATTCATCCTCTTTTCTATTAAAATAGTAAAATTATATTTCATTTACTTGTTTAAATGCTGAATGCTGTCCCTCTTTCATTCTCCTGCTTGGCGAGCCCTTCTTCCTGAACCTCGTCTCTTAAGAGTCCAACTGCTTCTGCATATCGTAACCATGTATCCACACTGGCAATGACGACCCGTGCTTCTACTGTCAGAATCTCGATCCCTACCAAGGAAACTCTGGCAAATGCATCAATGACGATTCCCTTATCCAGGATTCTATCAATTACTTCTGCGAGACTTGAGCTATCATTACTTTTTTGAATACTCATCGAATCTCTCCTCTTTATTGGTATAGCCAAAATCCTAGTGCCATCTTTCTATTCTGTTTAATCGGTGTTTACCTCGATTTCTGCCTTGTCTAAACCACACGTTGGAAATGATTTGAAGTAAACTGCCATTTTTTATACATGTTTAAAATTCCTTGTAATGTCCTGTAACATTCTTTCCTTGGAGTAGTGTGGATTGGTGAGATTTAAGTGCAAAATATAATTCAAATAAGACAAATTGATTACATTTTCCAACTATACTAGGTGGTTGTATTCAAGATGGAAGTATGCTTGAGGGGAGAAGAGGACTACAACGTCCTAAATTGATCGATTTTTAAATCAAAAAGAACCTGAAGCTCTTAAGGCATTAGCCTATCGCTTCAGGTTCTTTATTTATTTATTCATTTGGGCGAGGAAATCACCTAAGAGGTCATCCATCGATTCTTCTTTAGGCTCTTCACCAGCGGATTCCTGGGGTTTCATGGCACTATCCCAATCGAAGTTGTCCAATTCTTCATCTGAAGAGTATGAACGCTCATCCACTACTTCTTCAGGTGAATCATCTATCACTTGATCAAGGGACCATTCCCGTGAAGTATCGTGACTTGCTGCCGATTCTTCCTGCAGATAGAGCGCTTCATCGATATCCAGTGAGTTACTGCTTAAGGAAGCGAGAAGGGAAGCAGTTCGAACCGGGTTTGAAAGCAGTTGATACACGATACTCCCGAGCAGTGCTTCTGAGTGTTCATGCTTTAACCAATCCCTTTGAGACTTGTCCAACCCTTTCGGAAGGGGGATGGTTATCGCTTCCCGCCGCTTGGAAATCGAATCATTTACCCCATTCAGGACAAGTTCTGCAATCTTACTGGAGAAATTTCGCTTCTCCGTTTCCTTAAGTTTTTGTAAATGTTTTAAAACATGATCAGGTGTATCTGAAGGGAGCCGAAACGTGATCGGCTGTCCCCTCGACATCCCTTTTTCTTTCATACCATCACCCTATTTGGTTTTCGCTAATTTTTGTTCTTCTTTTTGGGGTTCTTGTTTTTGGGTTTTTCTTGAGAAATCGGCGATCAACTTGTAGTAAGCATTGGCCATCATCCAAATACTTTCCTTTTCATCTTCGAAAAAGTCAATATTGTACCCATCTAAATTGTTATTAAGGGTTTTGATATACTCCTTCAGGACGCTTGATCCACCACCGATGAAGTAGCAGATTTCCGTTTGGGAGTTCTTTTGCCACATATTGCGAAGGTGACGGTATTGCTTTTTAGCCAGTTCGAGCATGATTCGGTCCACAATATCATGGACGCTTGTCCGACTTCCTTTGACCATGATATGATTACGATCATTTTTCTTCGTGATAATTTCTACCACATCGCGTCGACTGTCAAGCTCAATGCCGTGTCTTGAGCGGATTTCCTCACGAATCAATTCAAGGGATTCAGACACTCCCAGGTTAAATCCCTGCGCCTTATCATCGTCTACTTTTCGATCTTTGATGACCGCGATATCCGTTGATAATCCACCAATATCCTGAATCAAAATGCGCTTATCAACCAAATCCTTATTGATGATATTTGAATTATTATCCATCACAAGGTTGATAAAAGCAGCAAATCCTTCAGGATATACCTTTACTTCATCAAATTTAACATTTACCTTGATGCCTTGATAGCGGGGAGTGACAAGGAACTCGATCTGGTGTACAGAACCTAATAATCTTGAACGGTATCCAACATCTTTTCCTTCCTTCACTTCACGGAGGGGAAGACCTGTTCCGAGCGTATAGTTTGCTTCTATTACGTTATTATTCTTTTTAAAATTAGAATCGTTCCGTGCTGCATCAAGAGCAATAGAAGCAAACAGCATGATCAATGTTTGATCTTCTTCTGATTTACTGCTTCCCGGATCAAGTTCAGTTGAGTTATTGCTCTTCGTTGCAAGATTACCAACACGATAAATCGCATTATTGTCTTTCAGAGCAGGGGAGTGGACACGGATATGTATGCCGTCTAGTGGGTCCTGTGTATCCAGTTCTTCAATTCCGATTATTGGACGATCTTCAATATCTCTTGCGATGACGTTCGGAATATTTACCTCAGCGTCCATCTTTCCAAAAATACCTTTTAAAGAATCATTACCAACATCAATGGCTGCAATTCGAGAGTTCGTCATTAAAATCATCCTTTCATTCATGAGTATGAATTTATCAAAAAATTTCAACTCTTACTCTCAGAGTATACAATTTCTCTCCTCCGGTCAATCCTACTTTTCTATCGAATATAGACGGTTAGCGATAGTGGAGTTGTGTACATTTTCGTATTCTTGTATACATATTTTGTACACATCCTTATAAACCAATATGTGTACCGCTTTGTATACATGTATACATTTTAGTTTACATTTGTGTACTTATTTGTTTACATGTATACAAATAAGTACACTTTCATTTTTTTACATATTCTTACTTCAAATGGTGCTCATTCTACTACTCTATGAAACTAGAAAAATACCTTTTTATTACAACTGTAATGTGGCGGATGAAGAGCAGCTATACAGGAAGAACTAGTGAAAAAACATGCGAATGAAATCAGGAACGAATGTTGGAGAAAATGGCCGATTGAAGAAAAAGTTGTTGGAAAAGGGAATATGCGCCTCGATCTAACTGATCAATAGATGAAAGGAGGCTGGGACATAACTAAATCTATACATTCTAAAGACGAACAATAAGATCACGTGTTAACCCTCCTTTCGTTAGATTCCTTTATTATGGCTTCTTCACCTGTACAACCACCTTCCCCTTGGCTCTACCTGTTTCAACGTACTCTACGGCCTCCTGAGTCTCCTCAAGGGGGTATACTCTATCCACCACAGGGCGGATGCTTCCTTGTTCCACCAGATGCTTGATCTTTGTCAGCTGTTCGCCGCTCGGTTTCATGAATAAGAAGTGATAGTCTACATTAAACCGCTTCTCCAGGGTAGATATATTTCTACTTACGATTGAAAATAGGAATCGTTTCACTAATCCCAAATCGTTTTCTACAGCAAATCTCCCATTTGGCACTGCGGAAACGGAGACGATTTTTCCATGAGGCTTCAGAATGCGAAATGAACGGTTTAGTGAATCCCCGCCTAACGTATCAAATACCGCATCATACCCGTTTAGGATTTCCTCAAATTGGTCTTCCTTGTAATTAATCACCCGATCAGCACCTAGTGAGGAAACCAGGTCATATCCCTTTTCACTTGCCGTTGTGGCAACATATGCCCCCATTTCCTTCGCAAGCTGTATGGCAAATGTCCCTACTCCCCCCGCCCCTGCATGAATAAGGATTTTCTGATTTGGTTTCAGTTCGAGAAGCTCATGGAATGCCTGCCATGTGGTCAGACCTACCAGCGGAAGGGAGGCCGCTTCCACATATGTCAGGTTGTCCGGTTTCAAGGAAATGTCATCCTCGTGGACAGACAGATACTCAGCGAACGTACCGATCCGGTTTTTACGGGGCCTTCCATATACTTCATCGCCAACCTGAAACATACTCACTTTGGATCCTGTTTCAATCACTTTCCCGGAGAAGTCGTTCCCCAACACGAGGGGCATCTTATAGTTTAATAGCATCTTCACCTTTCCATCCCGTATTTTAAAATCAATGGGATTGATGCTCGCTGCGTGAACCTCCACTAACACGTCCCGTTCTCCTACTGCCGGGGTCGGAAGCTCCGTGAGCTCTAATGGGCTATTCTTTCCGTAATTTCTTATGGCCATAGCTTTCAAACTGATCATCCTTCACATAAAGTTTAAATGTTTAATCACATAAACGTATTATGAGTAAATGATCTGCTCCCGTCAACGAATTTGCGTAGGTCTTTCGTATAATTACACCCTATACCGAAGATTTAAAGATCACGACTTCAAGTTCCGCAGCCATTTAGCATTAGCCCTTGTTCGTCTTATGGAAAATACATTCAATTTACTATACAATTTATGTAATCAGTAAGACCGTGGGGGTGATTTATTTGTTCAAACTATTACTAATCGAAGATGACGCAACCTTATTCAATGAAATCAAAGAGAGGCTTTCCCAATGGTCCTATGAGGTATACGGAATCACTGATTTCAATCAGGTGATGCAGGATTTTGCAGAAGTAAAGCCCGATCTCGTCATCATTGACATCCAACTACCTAAATTCGACGGCTTTCACTGGTGCCGGATGATCCGCACGCACTCCAATGTGCCGATCTTATTTCTGTCTTCCCGTGATCACCCGACGGATATGGTCATGTCGATGCAGCTTGGGGCAGATGATTTCATCCAGAAGCCCTTTCATTTCGATGTACTGATAGCAAAGGTCCAGGCGACCCTCAGGAGGGTGTATAACTATAACACGGAGCAGGTCAGCATCAAGACGTGGTGCGGGGCGACCGTTGATTTTGAACGGAACACGGTAGCTAATGAACAGGGGTCCGTTGAACTGACGAAGAATGAAATGTACATTTTGAAGCTCCTCATTGAGCAGAAGAATAAAATTGTAAGCAGGGACGACCTTATTAACAGCCTCTGGGATGACAAACGATTCATCAGTGATAATACGTTGACCGTCAATGTGAACCGCCTCAGGAAGCGCCTTGAAGAAATTGAACTGGGCCGCTTCATTGAAACGAAAGTCGGCCAGGGGTATATGGCCATTGAAGAGGATCCGTTATGATCAGTACCTATATATGGGAGAGAAAAAGCTGGATATCATTTGTGATTGTTCTTCATCTGTTTTGGATCTTTATTGCCTATATTGATTCGGCCATTCCCTTGCAACCGATCTTTTATATGGTTTTTCTATCCATGCTCTTTTTCATCGTTTTTGTTTTCATTCGATACCAGAAGGAAATCCGTTTCTTCAAAAGACTGAAAGAATGGGATCATAATCTCCAAGTTACAGGTGTGGATGCCCCGGATTCACCATTTGAAGAAATCGTATCTGAGAGTTTGTCTGAGCAGGCAACCCTGCTGAGAAAGACTTCATCTGAGAATCGAGTGATGCTCGAACAGGAAAAGGATGACCTTCTGTCCTGGATTCATGAAGTGAAAACCCCGCTGACAGCCATGCATTTGATGATTGAGCGTCTGGAAAACGAACCTTTGAGGGCACCATTAAAATACGAATGGCTTCGTATTCACCTTTTATTGGATCAACAGCTTCATCAGAAGCGGATGACGTTTATGGAGAATGATTTGTACATTGAAGACACGGATCTTGAGAGCGTTATTTTTCAGGAAATAAAAACACTGCAATCCTGGTGCATTCAAAAAGGAATCGGATTTGACCTTCAATTGAATGTAACGAACGTGCTGAGTGATGCGAAATGGCTGGCGTTTATGATCAGGCAGCTTTTGACCAATGCCGTCAAATATAGCACCACATCGGACATAGTGATAGTAAGTGATATACGGGATGGAAAAGTGACTCTAACCATCCAAGATTTCGGTAGGGGGATCGCGCCGAGGGATATGCCAAGAATCTTTGAAAAAGGCTACACCTCCACCCTCGACCACCATGATCACGCCTCAACCGGAATGGGGCTATATCTAACCAAGCGGGTTTCAGAACCCTTGCTTATTTCTGTGGGGATCGAGTCCAAAAGAGGAGAAGGGACCACGGTTACCCTCACCTTTCCAGAGAAAAATGATTTCGTCCAACTTACCGGCGTGTGACAAAAATGTCACATGCTTTTCTGTTTTGTTCGAACAATAAAAGGAAAAGAAGCTTCCTGCTTTTTATAATAAGGGTATCAAATCAAAGGAGTTTTTCACGATGACGATATTAGAAGCAACAAAACTTTATAAAAGCTACGGCAATAAATTCAATAAGCAGGAAGTCTTAAAGGGTATCGACCTGTCGATTCAAAAAGGAGAATTCGTCAGTATCATGGGGGCATCTGGTTCCGGAAAGACCACTCTCTTAAATGTCCTTTCCTCTATCGACAAAGTGAGTGAGGGCTCGATTAAGATTGAGAGCAATGAAATGACGATGATGAAGGAAAAACAACTCGCACAGTTCCGAAAGAATCACCTCGGCTTTATCTTTCAGGATTACAATCTTCTCGACACCCTGACGGTGAAAGAAAATATCCTTCTGCCTTTATCCATCACGAAAACCCCTAAGAAGGAAGCCGATCATAAATTTAATGCCCTTGCTACAGAGCTCGGGATTCTTGAACTGAAAGATAAATATCCGAACGAAATATCAGGCGGGCAGAAACAGCGGACATCCGCCGCACGGGCCTTCATCCATGAACCAAGTATCATATTCGCGGATGAACCGACGGGTGCCCTGGACTCTAAATCGGCCTCTGACCTCTTGAATAAGCTGAGTGAGCTGAATCAAAAGCTGAAGGCGACGATCGTCATGGTCACACATGATCCCGTTGCGGCGAGCTACTGCAGTCGTGTCATCTTTATTAAGGATGGACAGATTTATACCCAGTTAACGAAAGGCGAGCAGGAAAGGCAGCATTTCTTCAAGGACATCATGAAAACCCAAGGTGTGCTGGGCGGTGTACAAAATGAACATTAATACCCTTATCTTCAGGAATTTGAAGAAGAACCTCAAGAATTATTATCTTTATGTATTTGCCCTGGTTTTTAGCGTCGCCCTTTATTTCGCCTTTGTGACCCTGCAGTACGATCCATCCATGGATGCAGCAAAGGGAACCATCAAGGGGGGAGCAGCCGTTCGAGCCGCTTCCGTCTTGCTTGTCGCCATCGTCTCTATTTTTCTTTTGTATGCCAACACCCTCTTCATTAAGAGAAGAAGTAAAGAAATCGGATTATTTCAGTTAATCGGCATGACAAAGAATAAAATCTTTCGCATTTTAAGTGTGGAGAACTTTATCCTATATTTCGGGTCATTAATACTCGGCATCTTAATCGGATTCTCCTTCTCAAAATTGATCATCATGATTTTATTCAACATAACCGGAGTCGAGGCGATCGCCACACTCCACTTCTCCACACAAGCACTCATTCAGACCATCCTGGTTTTCTGTGCGATTTATCTGTTGATCATGTTAATGAATGTTGTATTCATTAAAAGGCAAAGTATACTATCTCTGTTCAGGGTCCGTTCATCAACGGAAACGAAAGTTAAAAAAATGACCAGGTTTGAAATCATCATAGGGGTCTTCGGAATGATCCTGATTGCCTCAGGATACTACGTTTCTTCCAAATTATTCGGCGGGGACTTATCAACCATGCCCCAGCTTTATGGGGCCATGCTCTTCATTCTGGGATCGGTCATTCTCGGTACCTATCTGTTTTATAAAGGTTCTGTAAGTTTCCTATTCAACGTTATCCGCAAGAAGAAAGATGGCTACTTGAATATAAACGAGGTACTCTCTCTTTCGTCCATCATGTTCAGGATGAAATCGAACGCGTTACTATTGACAATCATCACGACGGTATCAGCCTTGGCAATCGCATTATTGTCGTTAAGCTATATCGGCTATTACTCAGCTGAAAAAACAGCTGAAAATAATGTACCGACTGATTTTTCTTTTACAAATGTACAAGACTTCCAGCAATTCAAAGATGCCCTCCTTGAAAAAGGGATTGAATACAAGAAAGAAGAGATCGAAGTCATCGAAGTCATGGTCAACCTGAAAGGGATCACAGAGTCTGAATTTGGTGAACTGAACGGTTCGCTCGATGCCATGCCCAATTCAGTCATCAGCGAGAAAAGCGTTAGGGGTGTCGATGTAAAAGAAGACGAAACAGTCTTTACAGGCTATAGCGACTTACTCCAAAAGGTCATTCCGTTACACGATTCAGGGATGACAGAACTGAAAGGAGAAAGGGAGGTCACCAAGCTTAAGTATTTGGGAATGCGGGATGAATATCCAATTTCATGGTATTTTACAGCAGGTGGATCACCGGTCGTGGTTGTGGATGACCATGTCTTCCAACAGTTAAAAAGGGATCTGGATCCTTCGATTCAGAAGGAATCTTCACTCTATATCGGCGTGACCATCGAAGAAGAAAAAGACCTTATGAACGCAAACGACCTTTTCCATGAATTAAACCTTGATGAAGGGTGGGCAAATGACTCCCAGTTCGACATGAAAGCCGAACAGAAACAAAACATCGGACTTATCATGTTCATCGTCGGATTCCTCGGCCTCACCTTCCTGATCACATCGGGCTGTATCCTGTACTTTAAACAAATGGATGAAAGTGAAGATGAGAAACCGAACTATACGATTTTACGTAAATTAGGATTTACTCAAGGGGACTTACTGAGAGGCATTCAAGGTAAACAACTCTTCAGCTTCGGAATCCCACTTCTCATCGGTCTCCTGCACAGTTACTTCGCTGTCCAATCCGGATGGTTCCTGTTCGGTGCCGAGGTTTGGACACCAATGATCATTGTGATGGGATTATATACGGTGTTATATTCCATTTTCGGTGTATTATCGGTCCTGTATTATAAAAAAGTGATTAAAACATCTCTATAACAGAAAGAACCCTCCCCTTGATCGGGAGGGTTCTTTTATGTAGTGCGAAATTACTTTCTTTTCTGGCTTTTAATTTTATTCATTTCAAGTTCGGCAGCGTATTCTTCCTGGGATTTCCCTTGTTTGAAGCTTTCAGACTGGATTTTTTTGAATTTGTTATCGTTTTGATTAGGCATGTTTACACCTCCCTGCAACAAGGGATAGTATACCCTTTTTAAAGAAAATTATTCTCTTCATCTATGTACCTATCGCATACCTTTTTTCCAAAAATAAGCAGAATGACGAAACCTTTCATTTCATAAACCGTATGTTAAGTCAGAGGTGAATGAAATGTACATACACATACCTGAACCAACGAAAACCATATCCAAAAAAGCCATCATAGTCTGGCGGATATCCAACACGATCGGACATACAACAGCACTATTCATCATCGGGGTCCTGATAATATGCAGTGACCGATTCGAATGGTACGACTGGATTGGGATCGTTCTTTACATTCTTGGAGGACTTTTCATTGTCTCCTCCATTTTCTCCATCCTCATTGAACCGATTTATCTGCAAAGAACATGGCGCTATCAGGTCGATCAGGAATTCGTTCAATTAAAATTCGGGAACTGGCAGCAGCACCACGTATTGATTCCCATGGAGAAAGTGGAATTCGTCAGAACAGAACAGGGACCCATTATGCGTCGGTATGACCTTTATGACCTTGAAATCGGTACCACGACCTCCAATCATAAAATACCGGCCATCCCGGGAAATGTGGCGAAGACATTAAAAGGAGAAATTGCCGTCTTCGCAAAGCTAAGAGACAACGATTCTGAGGAAGGAGAAAAAGGAGCATGATGCTTTCTTCCAAACGATATCACCCGGCAATCATCATTGTGGAGTTGGTTTCATCTGCGAAGAACCTTTTAGGATTTTATATCCTCCTCTTCCTTCTGAAGGCGAATTCAACAGCAGGCTGGGTGCTGTGGGGCCGCTACGCATTATTGATAGCAACAATTGGTTCGGTCCTTTCCATTGTTGCCAAGTGGAGCTTTAACCGGTATAAACTAGAAACAAAATCCATCATTTTCACAGAAGGGTTATTCGTAAAAAAGCAAAAAACGGTCGACTGGGACAGAATCCACAGCCATAGAACCCACACCACCTTCATTCATCGATGGTTCGGATTAACTTCTGTAACCATGGAGACAGGGACAAGTGGAGAAAACGCCCAATTTGAATTTCCCGTGATTACCAAGGAAGAGAAGGAGCGGATCCTGTCTCACCTTGAACAAAAGCAAGGAATGGGGGAAATTGAGGAAGGTAAAACGACGGAACGTACGGTACACTTTCAAACGACCAGGAATGACATGTTCAAAGCATCTTTCACATCACTCAGTTTCCTGGCGATATTTCCGTTATTAAGTGCCATCTATTTCAATTTGGCCGATTTCTTTGCCATTGAAGAATCAGCTGAAAGTGCGTGGCACTACTTACTCAACCATATATGGATCCTTGCCGTCCTTTTCCTTGTTGCCATGGTCCTGTCCTTCTTGATCGGCTTCCTCAAGACGTCCATCAAATATGGAAACTATGTCATAAGCGATGACCATGAATGGATTTATATAGAAAAGGGGATCGGGAATGAAGTCAGTTTCTCGATTCCAAAGAATAAAGTACAAGCCGTCAGAGTAGAACAATCCATTATAAAAAGGATACTTGGTCTCGTATCGATCAAGCTGATCAGTGCAGGCTCCTCAGAAGGGCAAGCAGAGGAAATCAGTTCTTTCTATCCATTTATGCCAAAACGTAAAGCATATGCCGTGCTGCACACCATCCTTCCCCACTACCCAGTCAAGGAAGAGATGGAACGTTTCCCCCTTAAAGTCCTTTGGCTGAAGCTAATCCAACCGTACTATCTGACGATTACTTCTGTAGCTGGACTATGGTTCTTTAAGGTGGAATGGCTATGGATGGCAGTGATTGTTTTCGTGATATCCGTCCTCCTGCGAATCCTTGATCATTCCTTTACAAGTTATACCCGTCACGGCCAAATCGTCCAAATTCGTAAAGGAGGGTGGTTGAACGAAACTTTCGTCACCCACCGTGACAGGATCCAGCAGGTGACAGTTCAGCATTCCTGGCTCGAGCGGAAGTTTAATGTGGCGACCATCACCTTCTCAAATCGGGCAAATCCGACCCACGAGAGTTTGTTGTTCGGGGTATCGAGTGAAGAAGCGGGTATGTTTTATGAGTGGTACCAAAAGAAATCCGTCTCTGGTTAGGCGGATTTCTTTTTTTCATAGAAGAACTTAATAAGGTAAAGCAGGACAGTACGTGAATTTGGTCCTGTCCTGTTTGTTTATCCTAATTTCCTTAAAGGGTTATTGTAAAAAAATATTTTATGGTATGATGATTAAATTGTTTGCCCATTTTATCCTAATGGATATTCATCTTAGAAAAGAGGTACTTATGCAAGAGACTGTATTATCTAAAAAACATTGGTTTCTCATTTTAACCCTTACGTTACTTACATTTGTTCTCGGGACAAGCGAGTTTGTCATCGTCGGGATCTTAACGGAGATTTCTTCCAGTCTCCATATATCGAATGCAAAGGCAGGTACGCTCGTTTCAGCGTTTGCCATCACATTTGCCATCGCCACCCCCATTGTGATGTCTGCAACAAGTCATTTTCCTAAACGAAGATGGATGTTGTTTTTGATAGGGTCCTTCATCGTTTTGAATGCTTTGTGTGTCATTTCTACAAGCTACATCATGCTTCTGGTACTTCGAATGCTGACAGCCATTGTCACAGGAGTATTAATATCCCTTGCCATGACGATCGCCAGCGAAGCGATTCCGGTTACAAAACGCGGCGTGGCCATCTCATTCGTTTTCGGTGGATTCACCCTTGCAAACGTGATTGGAGTTCCCATCGGCACAGTGATAGCCGAATGGTACGACTGGCATGCTACGTTCCTATTAACGACATTACTTGGTGCGATAGCCTTTTTGGCATCTTTCATGAATTTGCCAAGTAAACTCAGCCAATACCGCAGTTCCATGCGTGATCAGTTTTCTTTATTGACTCACCCAAGAATCCTGATGGCTTTCTTCATTCCATCCCTTGGATTCGGTGCCACCTATGCGGTATTTACGTATCTTGTTCCCATCCTGAACATGATGGAAGCACCAAGCAATTCCATCAGCTTGATCCTGTTTGCCTATGGATTCATCTCGATATTCAGCAACATCCTGGCCGGAAAGATTGCCAGTCACAATGCCATCGGACGCCTCCGATTCGTTTTCTTTATCCAGGCATTTGTGCTGTTTGCCTTGTACTTTACGACCGGGCATTTTATCATTGGATTGATTAACATCGGATTGATGTCCTTGATGGCCATCCTCCTGACTACATCAACCCAGCTTTACTTAATCGACCTTGCCGGTGTGTATCAACCAAAAGCGACAGGTCTTGCCGCTTCCCTGATGCCCGTTGCAAGCAATGTCGGTATCGCCATGGGATCAGCGCTCGGAGGCCTTGTTTACCATTCAGGGCCGTTGCTGAATGTGACACTTGTTGGCGGAGTAGTTGCGATCTGTGCAAGTTTACTGACCTTCTTAAGCTATCGTTTAGATCAAAAGCACGAGACACAATCATAAAGACATGACAAAAGAAAAAGTATCCAGAACACAATGTTGTTATTGGATACTTTTTTATTATTATCGGGGTTTCCTGTGAAAACTTTTTGGGATTCTAGTTGGATTTTCAAGATAAAGAATCATGCGAGAAATGATATGGATCGTGCCGGATTTAGGATTTTCGTGCGAGTGATGGTTTATTCATGCGAGATTTCATAAAATCATGCGACTTTTCGAATATTTGTGCCGGGATGTCGAATTTTCTATATTCAGCAGCAATCCAGTCCTTCCTCACATGGATACTCCAGTATTAAAACGATTAATTAACATCCATAGAGGTGAAGATTTCTGAAAGGTATTACGGTTGGTGTACGCTAAAGATGGAAGCCTGGGGATACGGAATTCTTTTCCGAATCGCATGAACGATAAAGGGAGGTACTGCAAGCACCCCCCCCCTAGATTATCAGTTCCTATCTCTTGCTACCTGCGAATCCCGAATATTTTTCTGAATCGTGATTGCCGCGAATAGACTAAGGACAAATGACATACCATAGAATCCTTTTTCGCTTAAGGTGATACTTCCGGCATTATAAAGCCCGATTGTCATCAAGGATATAGCCACAATCACGGCAAACCAGCTGAGCCCGTAATAGATGCCCGAAACCGGGATATCCTCTTCCTTGTCCCTTACCGCTTTTTGCAACGATACAGCTGCATAAAGCCCGAAGACCAATACAGCAAAGTAATACCCTTTCTCATTCAGTTCCATACCGGCATTGAACAGGCCTATCAAATATGCGGACACACCTATCACCAATGCTGCCCAACTTGCTCCTTTAAAAGCAGCTGTCGGTTCCCCTTCTTTTCTCTCCACCTTAATCTTAGGTTTCTTGTCATCGTTCTTCACTAACGGATTTTCATTGAAATCAGACATCAGCCGCTCCCCTTTATTGTCATTCAATTTGCAGAAATAATCCTGTTACCCTAAGAATCATTATAGCAATTTTTTACATATTTTGTTTACAATTAATGAGTGAAATTTTTTATTGAAGGCTACTTGCAAAGGGTTAGAATCCTTGTGGAATTCCCCCTATTTCCTTACCTTATACGGTTTCTCCTTTACTTAAGGATGAAACAAAACGAATCGTTCCCTTGCACTTTTTGTTTATTACGATTAAAGTATATACTGGTTGAAATCTATTCTAACTGGGAATGGATAAGACTAAATCAATTTACTTTTTAATTTTGGGAACATGTTTTCCTTAAGGAAAGGGTTTAAATATACTATGAAGAATAATTTTTGGCATGAGTTGCCTCGGCCGTTCTTTGTTCTGGCACCGATGGAAGCCGTGACCGATGTCGTTTTTCGTCATGTCGTGAGTGAAGCGGCAAGACCTGACGTGTTTTTCACAGAGTTCACGAATACGGAAAGTTACTGTCATCCGAAAGGAAAAGACAGCGTACGCGGGCGTCTGACGTTCACGGAAGATGAACAGCCGATCGTCGCCCATATTTGGGGGGATAAACCCGAATACTTCCGTGAAATGAGTATCGGTGTGGCTAAAATGGGCTTTCGCGGAATTGATATCAACATGGGGTGCCCTGTGCACAATGTGGCGGCCAACGGGAAAGGATCCGGCCTGATCCGCAGACCGGATACCGCGGCGGAAATCATCCAGGCAGCGAAAGCAGGAGGACTTCCCGTCAGTGTGAAGACCCGTCTAGGCTATACGAAAGTGGAAGAATGGCACGACTGGCTGAAGCATCTGTTGGAACAGGACATTGTCAATCTTTCCATCCATCTCCGCACGAAAAAGGAAATGAGTGACGTCGATGCTCACTGGGAACTGATTCCTGAGATCATGAAACTGCGTGACGAGGTCGCTCCTAATACATTGCTGACGATCAACGGAGATATTCCTGATCGTGAAAAGGGACTTGAACTCGCTGAGAAATACGGAGTGGACGGCATTATGATCGGAAGGGGGATTTTCCACAACCCATTCGCTTTCGAGACCGAGAAGAAAGAGCATACCAGCCAAGAACTGCTCGATCTTCTGCGACTACAGCTCGATCTTCATGATAAGTACTCCGAAGAGCTCGAGCCGCGGCAATTCAAACCACTTCGCCGCTTCTTTAAGATTTACGTCCGGGGGTTCAGGGGAGCAAGTGAGCTGAGAAATCGACTCATGGAATCAGAATCCACTGACGAAGTTCGCGCGTTGCTTGATGAGTATGCTGATAGAGTGAGAGATGAGGAAGGCTTTTCTGTAACTAAGTAAAGCTCCTTTGTGAAAAAGGGTCAGACCCACGTCTGACCTTTTTTTACTGCCTTGCTTCCTCATGAAATACCAATTTACTTATTCTTAATCGCTTCGGCAAGCTTAAACAAAGCATTCTGCTGATTAATCCGATAGTTCCTTCCTTCTTTTTCCAAATACCCTTTATCACAAAACTGTGTCAGAACATATAATAGGTGGCGGTAAGAGACTCCTAAATAATCACAAACAATAACGTGCTTTTCTAGGTAAACTCCTTTATCAGCCGTTTGTAAAATAAAGTCTGCCAGCCTATTTTCTAAGGGAAAAGCAAGGCTTTGTGAGTACTTAGCTGCCATTAAAGTTGCTTTCACACTCAAAAATTTTGTTAATTCTCGAAGGAATCTTGCATCTTCAAGTAGTTTGTTACGATATTTGGAAAAAGGCATTGCAAAACAGACTGTTTTTGTGGATGCTTGAATTCCTTTTGTATAGTACACATCGTTTAATAATTCCATTTCACCAATATAATCATGCGCGTTAATAAAGTTAATAAGCGATACTTTCCCATTTTGATGCGTTACATATATTTTCGCTTTTCCTTCTGTCACATAAAATAAAAAATCAGGCCTTTTTCCTTCTTGAATGATCCACTCATCACGCTTATATTCTCTTACTTCTAGATATTCTTCCATTTGAAAAGAAAATTGATGAGCGATTGAGTGACTCTCTAAATATAAACGTTTTTTCTCACCTTTATAAATTTCCATCTTCCACCTCAAAAATATGAGAAATCTCATATTAATCTTTTCTATCCTCATGATATCATGCGATTGATAAGGAGGATACGAATGAATACACAACGTTGGATGAGCACACACTTTTTTAGTTTTTTTCTGACATGGGGAATCTTTCTACCATATTGGTCAGGCTGGATGATTCATACAAAAGGTATTACGGTTTCAGAAGCCAGTTTAATTATGAGTATCGGTTTAGTTGCAAGGGGCCTCTCTACACTTTTTGCTTTTCCATATTTATTAGAAAAAGTTAGTAATAAAACACTTTTAAACGTAGCTGGAA
The DNA here is from genome assembly GCF_904424705.1 of Rossellomorea arthrocnemi. Classification (GTDB taxonomy): domain Bacteria; phylum Bacillota; class Bacilli; order Bacillales; family Bacillaceae_B; genus Rossellomorea; species Rossellomorea arthrocnemi. The sequence continues at coordinate 284,870 of NZ_CAJGBF010000005.1, forward strand.
TGGGAACATTTATCGCGATCCTTTGCTATATCCCGGCTGATTCGTTTACCACCTTACTAATCGTAACCGTCATTTTACACATCTTTTACCCAACCTTAATGCCAGCTTTAGATAGCGTTGCCGGTGTTCTTGTACAAAGTAAACAATTGAAGCATTATGGAAAAAGTCGTCAGTGGGGTTCCATCGGATTTGTTTCCGTTGGTATTTTGTTAACGATATTCACAGGAATGTTTGGAGATCATGTTATTTTTTGGGCATTGTTGCTTGGCATTAGCTGCTTTGTTGTTCTTAGCTTCACCAATGCCCCAGACATTTTATTGAAGAAACCGCAAGTAAATCAAAAGATGAAGGTGAATCTATTAGATTTATTCCGCACTAAACATTTTCTGGTTGTACTTATTATTGTTGTGCTGCTTCAAGCTGCCCACGCTACTTATTACAATTATGGCTATATCTTTTTACAAGAGATTAATGCACCCATTTATCTCATCGGTGTAATCATTAACATTGCCGTCATTGCAGAAATTATCTTTTTCTCGATTGCTGATAAACGCTTTAATCAATTTTCACCAGGAACCTTATTGGCATTAGCTGCAGCTGGATCTTCTCTGAGGTGGGTGTTAGTGTTTACTTTCCCAAACGTTATTGTGTTTTGCATTGCACAGACCCTACATGCATTTTCGTTTGCCATGGGGCACTATGCGTTTATGAAATACTTAACAATGAACATTCCACCTACACACATACCAAAAGCTCAAGGCATGTATTCAGCCTTTGCACTTAGCTGGAGCACGGCGGTGTTTACGATCTTCGGAGGGTTCCTTTATGAATTTGAGCCCAGATATGCCTTCCTCGGAATGCTCGCTTGCAGCCTACCAGCCATGTTCATTGCCCTTGTATACCGAAAACTAGAAGTTGAAAAGAAAGTTCTAGTGTCTGCTTAAGCATCTTACTAAATTTTGCACTTTTTATAAAAAGAAGAAGTTTGTCTCTATTGGACAAACTTCTTCTTTTCTGTGTATATTATGGTTCACCGTGATATATCTAAATGAGGTCTTTTTTATTTTATTGAGAGTAGATTTTTTTCGTAACTATCCTTTCTTTAAAATGTATAAACATAGTCGTATTTCAATCATAAAATCTATTCTTGGAATACCGTTAATCCAATGGTTTCCTTTGAATCCAAAAATGATGGTGATTTAATGAATCAACTAGTTGAAGTCCATTTGTAAGAGTGTTTCATTTCAATTAAGTTCGAAAGCCAAATGTTAGCTGCAAATACAACCATATAAGTGAAAAAGGATAAATACAATTTCCAACCTGTATATGTAAAAACATGAAACTTTACTGAAATCCATTCTATAGCTGTCGCTACTCCTGCCCAAAAAATAATATAAGAAAGATGCTTTAGACCTTTGGGTTTGTTACGTTGATAGAAGTTTACTACAAAGTAAGGAAGAGTAGGGTAAGTTACAAAGTGCAATAATTCATCAAATAATTCATGCTTCTTATGATCGATCGTAAAGTATAATTCATATGGTTTTACACCAATGGTAATATCAGCTGACAAAGCGAGAAAGACATTAAATGTCCAAATAATAGTGATGGTAACAGCAGTCAAGCGCCTAGGTAATATAAACATAAGGGCCCAAGTAAGCACTGTGGAAATGATAATAAATATTTCATTTGAATCAAATTTCTCAGGAAGAGGTAAAATCATGTCGTATTCACCTCTTTCTCTTTATGAATAAGTTTTTCTAAGTAAAAGGAGTAAATAGCCAACAATAAGGTAATTAGACTGTATCTCAAGCATGAATAAAATACATTCCAATTTACCCATTCCAAATATCCCATATGAACGAATACTATTTCAATTGAAACAAGTGCTGTTAAGAAGATGAAGAGATAAATAAGTTTACTCATAATAGTTCTCTTAGAGAACAAAATATAAATAAACCATAAAAGTAACGCTGGCTTGAGTGACAACTCAGGAATTTTTTGTGTCCAAAAAATTAATTGATTTGGAGCTTGCTTTGTAAGTTCTAAATTTAAATTAATGATTAGACCTGTATTTGTAATAAGAATATTGGATAAAAAATAGCAGCCCAAGACATTAGTGACGTTCATTTTCTTCATCAAGATGTACAAGTAAATAAAGGATAGTATTCCTAAAATTAGAAAAAACCACAATGTTTTAATATTAGTCACCACTTTTATTTATATCTACATTATTTTGTACATAAATGTCAAAAATAAACCATTTTTTATGAGATGGATTGTTTCACCTTCCCATATGATACTAACTTGAATGAAGCCCTTTTAAAGGAAAAAAGTTCTTAACAGCATTTCTATAGGCCTCGGATACATCTCAGGACACAATAAAGGGACACCTAGACATAATGCGGTCTAGGTGTCCCTTTATTTCTTTGCATAGAATAAAAACCTCATTTACTTATGATACGGTTCACCGTAGTTATTTAAGAGGCAAAAAAGGCATTAGAAAACTCCTATCTAATGTCTTTTTTTGTGACTTTATTTTCAACTTGCTTTCACTAAATCCACCTATAATACGTTAGCAAAATGAAAGCGAGGTATTAACTCTAACTCCATTTAAAAGTATATACTTAAGCTAGAAATTTTTATATTTCAGATAGGTTTTTGATCATATTCCTAGATGGATATCAATCAGCTAACACTATGTATTCTTCTAAACTTTATAATTCAAATTTCACAATATATTTGTATATCATCTTTATTTTATTGAGACAATTATATTATGGAGGAAATAAAAAAGTCCCTAACGGTATCGACCCCCAAAAGTTAGAGTAGACAACTAACTTTTGGGGGTGTTTTTATGGCTAAATATAGTGAGGAATTTAAACTAAAACTTGTCACCGAGTATCTGGATGGCCATCTTGGATATAAATCA
>NZ_CAJGBF010000006.1 GCF_904424705.1 Rossellomorea arthrocnemi
TTTTATATATGAATTTATTCCAAGAATTATTCAGACCCCTACACTCCCATACAATAGTAATTATATTAATTAAAAACCTTATTTTTTAATCATAAATTTCTTATGTTCTTATTAAATTATTCTGCCCGTTAATCCAATATCTTCAAGAAAAAAGCGTTAATTCTTCTTAGATCAACGCCCCCATAAGTTGAACAAGAAACATTTTTTAATCACTTTCACTAATTTATCCTCTCGGCTTTCAGAACCTTTATTTTAGCAGGATGTGATTCCAAAATTTTATCGTACCAAACGGTAATTTTTTGACCATCATTATATCTAGAAAAAGAAATTGGAATGTCATCTAATTTATAAATTTCTCCATAGCTTTTGATGAATTCTTGATTTGATAGTTCTTTAGCGGTTTTGACATCAAAATCCTCATCTGTTATCAAATATAATGCTCCTTCTTTATTAAGGAAGTACCCTTCTATCGTCAACTTATCATCTGCTCCAATTTTATTGACGATATCACCAAGAAAAACAATTGCACATAGAATTAAGATAAGAAACACTATTCTTTTCATACTTATCCCTTTATCACTCCCTATAATTCAACTATTGTAAATACATCAACTCTTATCTTTAACTCCTTTCTTGTAAAAACCTGCTCGATAGCAAAAGAAAAAACTATAGTTCCTCTCTTACTTAGGAAGTAAAATCACTTCTTTTTCTAAGTAAATATGGCGCTGACGCGTTACGTTTTATCAGTCCTTTTGTATCTTTTGTTATATGAATGTAGTCCTCTGCATTTTGAAGTTTCATCCAAGTAATCTCTTCTATTTCTTCAGGCATAGATATAGTAATCTCTCCACCGGTTATCTTCCCTCTAAAAGTAAAGAAAACTGCGTGGTGTCCTCTATCCTCAAAAAACGCCTCACTTACAGAAAAAACATCACATATTTCAACATCTAAACCCGTCTCTTCCTTCACTTCTCTAATTGCAGCTTCTCTAAGCGTTTCTCCAGGCTCTACTGCACCTCCAGGAAGTGTATAATAAGAACCGTTTTTCCCTTTATTTTTTACCATTAATACATTCTCACCCAGATTATCAAATAGAAGCATATATGTAACATCTACTCGCTTCATAAGGTAATTTACCTCCATTAATTTAGTTTCTTCTTCAACATTTCTTCTCTTTAACATAATACCAATTATTTCAAATTTCATGATTCTGAGCAATACTCTTGTTCAATTAAATGGCCCTTTAATACAATAAAGAAATAGCCAAAGACGGACAGCTAGATCTTCACCTATCACCCTAATAAATTTAAACTTTATCATTTACTTTTTCACCCCACACCATTTTACGTAAAAAGAATAACTCTGTTCTGTTTACGTAAAATGATCCTCGTTTTCTCTCATTCTCTCCATATCATCGGTTCCGAGCTCCTGATAAGTTCTGTACGCTAACACTAAGAAAAAGGCAGTTATTCCAAAACGGATTACAATCGCAGTTAAAATCAACGCCTGAGGGAGAGGATCTATATATCCCTTAACAGAATGTTCACCCAGTAGGGGAGGTGCTTCTTCTCCCTTTGGTAATCCCCCCATTGTTATAAGCAAAAGGTGAACCCCGTGACTGAGAAGTCCTGTGCCGATAATAATTCTAAGTAGACTTTTAGAAAGTATTAGATAAACCGCACACATAATGGTAATTCCGATTACTATGGACATTAATACTTCCATTCAAAACCCTCCTGCTCTGCTGTCATTCCGCCAGTTACTCGAACAATAGATAAAGCTGAAAATTAAGTGCACAATCTTCAGCTAATGTCTCCATTTGTATATTAACTTCCATATAATTCTTTTCCACTATTCTTTATAATGTTTAGACAAAAATTCATCCAATATAACTTTATGGCTTTTAACAATATCGCTTGGTAGTTTATCAGGATAAAAGAACTCAAATGTAATGGATTCAGATTCATCTATGTTTAATTCTCCTTCATAGCCCTCCGAATAGTAGGCAACAGTTACGACATAAAACTCATCACCATTTTCAGCCTTTATATAGTTTTGTGGACCTGAATAAACACTGATTAAATGTAATTTCTCTACTTTTAATCCAGTTTCCTCATATACTTCTCTTCTCGCAACTTCTTCAGTAGATTCTCCAAGTTCCATCAGTCCGCCCGGAATTCCCCAAACGCCATTCGGAAACTTTCGTTGTTGAAGGAGTAACCTACCCTTATCATCAACAATAACAGTGACGGATCCTACAAATATTAAAGGTCTATGACCAACTATTTCTCTTAGTTCTTCTATGTATCCCAAATTTCCCCACTCCTTTTTCCCTGCCCCATAACGGATTACTCTGATTCGAGATATCCACTATAAACTTACTTTGGATTCGTTCTTTACACACTTCATAACCGTATCGCCAAACGATCTTACGTCAGATAAATAATCATAACCTTCTGGTGATCCAAAGCTATTAAACATACGAACAGCCACAATATCTTCTTCAGGAATAACTAATAAGGTTACATTTGTAAATCCAAGTATTTGATAGGAACCTTTAGGGACTTGATGACCTATCTCTGTCTTTTTCGAAGGTAATTCTTTAACAAACCACAAGAAACCATTTTGAGGTAAGTCTTTATGAAGGGTCGATGGGCTTTGAAGAGAAGTGGCCAAATCAATGATTTCTCTGGGAACAATTTGCCTCCCATTTATCATTCCTTTCCTCAAATGAAGATAACCCCAATAAGCTAACTCTCTGGTTGATACATACATATTCATTTTATCGCCCTCAGTGCTTTCACTAGTCTTCCAGTCTTCATCCCCTTCATAACGGAGCATTACATCAACTAGCTTATTGTGTTTATTTGAATACCAATTGGATTCATTAAAACCTAGCGGGGTGAAGACACTTTCATGAATAATTTCTGCAACTGATTTTTCTGTTGTTCGCTTTATAATTTGAGTTAGTGCCTCAATCCCAATTTGTTTATAAGACCAGTTTGATCCAGGAGAAAACTCTCGAATGACTTTATTTCCCTCTTGCTTTAATCCGTGTGTATGAGTAAGTAAATGTCTTATAGTTGTATCTTTCCAGCTGTTCTTATCAAGTTCAGGCAAATAGGATACAACCAAATCATCTATGTTGTTGATATAGCCATAAAATATTGCATATGAAACTGCAAAACCAATATAACTTTTCCTAACTGAAGCTACGTGAAACTGAGTATCAGCTTGAACTGTTCTAGCCTCTTCTTCCCCTGACTGTTCCCCCATGTACTGTTCTAACACGATTGAATCTTTATGAATGATAAGAGAAGATGCTCCTGAACAGATTACATTATTAAAAGTTGCTTTAACGTGATCTACTACCGGTACGAAAAATGGATTTACTTTATGACTCAGAATCAAGAACGTATACTTCCCTTCAATGTAATTTTGTGCGGTTTTATACTATATGCGCACGTTTTGGAATCAACCTCGTTCAACATGAGTGCGCACTAGCTGAATAATGAAATTCAACTATATTTTACCATATTACACTTCGACCAGTGCTCTGTTTGTATTGAAGGAACCAATCAATGATGATTACATCTCAAAATTAAAATTATATTGAATTATAAATTCGAATATTTTAGAATTATATTAACAAGTTTAAAGGGGGCAAATAAATTTGAAACATTTATTGCAGTCAGATGAAGTTGAATCCATATCTTTGGAAGTGGAGTGGACACCTATTTGGGAAGTCATCCTTGGCATTTCAGGGTATACCCACAGGGAACTTAGACATACATTTGATATGGATAAGAAATGGTCTCTGACCTCCCACACCATGCCGAAATCCTTGATAAATGACTTAAATGAGATTGAAGAGACGAACTTCTGGTACGGGCTTATTATGCTTCAAAATGCCTTTTCCGCCACGACCGTTCAAGAATTTTCGAACAAACTAAATGAGCTTCCCATTTCTACTTTTTATGAAACCATGTTGCCGTATAAGAGCAGAGATCTTGAGCCAATTAGAATAGAATTAGCTGACCAGTACTTGCATATTGAATCGTTCGAGCATTACTCTACATATTTTAAAGGTCACGAATTCTTAGAGGGATATATACGTAATCTTGGTCAATATCCCTTTCAACAATTAAGGAATCTGCTGATTAATGTTATTGGTGAATGGTTCGACTGGATAAGTCAAAACGAAAGTTGGGAAAAGTGGAACAAAGCTTTAGAGTATGAACAAAAACATAATAGCTCACTTGATGAAAATAAACCGGTAGAAGAAATTGAAAGAGTTACAGATGGAGTGCAATACCTCCCAGAACCTACTGTCTGGAACGTCAAACTCATTCCTCATGTTGCCTACCGACCATGGATATTAGAAAAACGGACTCCGGATACTAAACTATTTTTCTATCCTTTGGGGGATGAGTACCTTGTATCACCCGGTTCACCTTCTACTGAACTAATTCGAGGACACAAAGCATTAGGTGACGAAATTCGATTGAAATTGCTATATCATCTTATGAAAGGACCACTTTCACTACAAGAATTAAGCGTTCAGTTTAATACATCTAAGACTTCGCTGCATCATCAGCTTTCTTTGTTAAAAGCAGCAAAATTTGTTGTCGTCGAAAAAGGAATATATTCAGTGAACCAACATCAGATTAGTTCTTTTTCAGAAAAGCTGAATCAATTTTTGGTGTGACGGTATGAATAAGTTCTCCACATCTTTCAAAGCGCTTTGGGCAGGAGAAGTCATTTCGGAATTTGGCGGAGCAGCCGGGGGTATCATTAACGGATTGTTGTTATTTGAATTAACGGGTTCAAAGGAATGGATGGGAATGCTCTGGCTTATTTACTTCATTCCTTCTTTGGTCTTACAAGGAATGAGCGCTCCTTTTCTTAACCATGTTGTTAAAGAAAAGATGCTGAAGAATATACAATTAATCCGTGCATTTGCTTATCTGCTTCCTTTGGTTGGTTATTTGATTGGCTCCACTTTTGCGACTATATTCGGGTTAATCCTACTGCAATGTCTCTTGGGATTGATGCAACCCATTTACGCCAGTCTATCCTTTTCTTTATTGCCTGATATATGTGATGAAGAAAAGCTGGCAGATGCAAATGGATTACTGGATGGGACCATTAGGCTTATGAGTTTTCTGGCTCCGGGAGCAACTTCATTATTACTTGTAGTTAGTCCTATGCATTTCATTTATGGCTTATCCTTCATCATGTTCCTTGCCAGCTATTTTGCACTCTCACAAATTCCTAAAACCAGTACGAAAAAGGTGGCAGCATGGACAAAGAAAATTTGGTGGACAGAAATGAAAGAAGGATACAAAACATTCTTTAGTTACCCTCACCTTCTACGGCTTACTATTCTCTCATCTACTGTTCAGTTTGCAGTAGGAGCAACATTGGTGATAGGTGTCCCTTTTATATGTGGCGATCTGAATGGTGAGCCTTGGCAATATGGTCTATTTTCTGGTGCTTTTCCTGTTGGTTATGCCCTTGGAATGATTTTATTAACCAGGTTACAAAAAAACTTTCAAACGATGTACTTTGGTTTAATTGGCGGCGGTCTTTCATTCGTCTTCTTGTATTTTGTACAATCAATCCCATTTGCATGGATATGTGAATTATTTGGTGGCATACTATTTCCTCTATTCAATGCGCAGAATGCCGCTATTTTTCAGAGAGAGGCTCCAAGAAATCGTCTAACACAGCTAAGTGCAGTTAGATTACTTTTCATTAGGGTTACTATGCCTTTAGGAATCTTATTTGCCTCTTCTTCGATAGTTGATCTCAGTACACGTCACACATATTTGATAGTTGGTGCGGTGATAGTATTACCGGGATTATATTATTTCGTCACTTCTTTTTTTCGGCCAGATTCTCGTTTACTTACTCAAGAAAAACAAAAGATTAGCTAACAAAAAACGTCTGTTACACAAGCATTTTTTGCTGTAACAGACGCTTATTATTAGAATGCTCAATAGTTGAAAAAGACAATAACAGAATCAACTACTGATTTTCAGTTCTTGCCTCCTATAATTGGACGATGCCCTCTTGAGAAGTGTACTTGCTTACTAATGTTAAATGGATTCTCACGTTCTTTCCTTGTTGAGGTTCTTTTCCTTATTAATAACCAATAAGAATAAGGTTGCAGAGATTACAGCTACCAGTGATAAGAAGAAGTATATGTAATGAAGTAAATTGGGATTATTTATTAATTCCCAAGTCGTCATAATAAATGCAAAGGATAAATATAGAAACAAAAGTAAAGGGCCTTTCGAAATAACTTTTTTCAAATCCTCTCTTCCTTTCAGTCATTCTATCAATTCTATTATTTTGAAATTTTTTTGCAACAATTCTATTTTCATTTCCTCTTGTGGCCTAACTGATTAAAATTTTCTCACTTGTTCTTCGATTATTGTCCCCTTTAGCGGAAGATAGGAGCAATAATAAGCATCAAAATTGAACAAAAAATAAGAGAAACACTTATCTTCCTAGGAAGTTTCACTTATTTTCTCCCTTATATAATCCAGAAAATTGGAGTTTATTTCTATACAATACCAAGAGAAATATAAAAATTGCAATCCCTGCTAACGAACCTCCATTTGTATTGCCCACATTTACTCCTATGCTGCCATAAAGTAAATTCAGGGTTCCTCCTAACACAGCCCCCAATAAAAAAAAATAGCTATTATACGAAACACTGATAGAGGCCGTGAATAAAGAAAATAATTCAATTTAGCCATAGCCATTCACTAAAACTAGAGCGTCTCATCCAATTTCTGAATCTTTGAATGGGAAAGCAAATAAACATTTCCGATAACGTCGATTTTGTCACCCTTTACACGTAATGCACAATCTTTGTTCGATGCATAAATGTCTATTTCTTCCGATAGGAAAGATAGTTCACTTTGAACCAGCTCCATGTTATTCTCAAGATCAAAATGTGACAGGACAGAAATATTGTCAAGACCGATACCGTCATAAACAGAGTTCGTTTCAACTTTATCTCCAAAGCTTTTCGAGCATAACCATTTAGCGGACATATTGATTGCACCAGCGCTTGCTCCCATCACAACGGCGCTGCTATTTTTTATCACATCCGATAATTCATATTCCTTCAAAAAACTATTTAGTTTAAGAATATCCCCTCCCAACAAGAAAATGACTGAAGCATGTTGAATGGTCGTTTGGGCCTCTTTCTTCTGTACGCGATAATTAATCAAGTGATATTCGTCAAACATAATACCAGCCTGGTCAAACCATGAGCGCTCAGTAGCACCGTTATCTTCATAAATAGAAGGATTCGAGCTAATCATAGCAAGCGATTTTCTATCAGTTATATCCCCCTGTAACACCCTGGCCAGATTCTCCGGAAAAAAATGGTTAAACCAACCTAAATAATAATGTGTTTTCATAAGTACCCCCATAGAAAAATGTAAAAAACATTTATTCCTCCTTTTACTTCAAACAAAATACTCTCCATATGGCCCGATTATTGAAACAAAGCTCTCTTTAACTAACCTGTCCAATAATTGAACCCGGGCAATAGCCGGCTCGAGACATGATCTTCAGTTAGTGCCCTCGTTTGTTTACTATCAATAAATGTGAAAGAGCTGCAAAAATCGCTACTTCTTTATGGACATATTTACTGCTTCAAGAGCGTGTATATGAGTAGTGTCAAACAGAGGAACATCGGAGTCCTCCTGTTTTATCAATAATCCAATTTCTGTACAGCCTAATACAATACCTTTAGCTCCAGTTTCGATTAAACCTTGGATAACTTTTTTATAATAATCTCTAGATGTTTGTTGAATCTTACCTAAACATAACTCTTCATAAATAACCTTATTTACAATCTCTCTTTCCTTATCACTTGGTATCATAACCTTTATACCATTAGACTCTAACCGTAATTTGTAAAAATCTTGCTCCATTGTATATTTTGTGCCGAGTAATCCTACTGAACTAATTCCCTGCTCTTTAATTTGATGAGCTGTTGCATCTGCAATATGCAAAACAGGTATGTTTATTTTTTCCTGTATATCACCAATAACCTTGTGCATGGTATTGGTACATATGACGATAAAGTCTGCACCAGCTTTTTCAAGAGAGTGTGCAACTTCACCCAATGTTTCACCAGCCTTTTTCCAGTCGCCCTCTGACTGATAATGCTCAATCTCTTCAAAGTCAACGCTGTATAAAAGGCATCTTGCAGAATGGAACCCCCCTAATCTCCTTTTCACTTCTTCGTTAATAATCCGATAATATTCAGCAGATGATTCCCAGCTCATTCCACCAATAAGACCAATAACCTTCATGTTAAAATCCCCACCATAGCCTCTATTTTTATTTTAATTCAAATCAACGTGCCTATGGAAAAAAATACATCTTCTAAAATATTCAATAAACTGACTGATAATCCCTATGCAGGCCTCAATTTTTCTAAGTTCTTTATAATAATCCATTTTTATACTTCATTTTTTAATCTAGTGTTTAAAAAGTCTACTAAATAAAGGTTCAACAAAGAAGTGCATCTGATTCTCTCACCTTACTTAAAAAGTGATAAAGTTCAACTAGGAATACGTCCATTCATTCTAGAATATATGTAGGTGAAAAGGATAAATGGAGGGATTAATTTGGCTTTTGTTGCGATTTATACAGTTGGTAGGTTAAAACATCCAAGTGAACATCCTGCCTCTCGTGAGTTTTTTGAAGTGGGAGATGAAGTAATTCGACAGGCTGCTAAAACGGGGCATCTAATAAAAGAATTTTCACCTAATAGAGTACGTTTCCCTGAGAAAGTGAACAAAGGAGAGGGTACCCCTATTCTCACACTAACAGTATGGAAAAACCTTCAATCTTTATATCGTTTTACCTATTCAGGTCAACATATGCAAGCTTTAAGGGACAGGAACAAGTGGTTTGGATCTCTTCAAGAGAGACAACCTAATTATGTGGTGTGGTGGACTGAGAAGGTAACGGATGTTTCATGGAAGGAGGCTTTCAAGAGATACGACTTTTATATTCAACATGGACCAGATCCTTTTGCATTTGACTTAAAGCACGTATTTGATGAATTGGGGGAGAGAGTCTTACTTAAATAGCTCTGTGAATTTCACCTGCTCTGTATAAGAAGCAGAATCTCCTTTTTGAACAAACCTGCCATTTTCGTATAAGTGGATTTCTTCACAATCACATGAATACCCAGTTTTATTTAAGATTCTTATTCCATTAATTTGTCTTTATAGGAATAAGCCCCTTTCTAGAAGAAAAGGATCGCACTTTACTTCGTTTGGATAAACGATTAAAAAATCCGAACTAATTTGACTACCTGAAGGTAAATTAGTTCGGATTTCAATTGGGGATTTTTTGTAATACAAAACGTTTATCCACTCATATCTTCTTCCATATCCTTTTCGTTCAGATGGTCCTCGACTTCTTTCATGGTTTTGAAGTTTGAGACGTCTGTAACTTCAAGTCCGTCGGTTTCGACTGCGACAAACCCGTCTGAGGATTGGAGGATTTGTGCTTTTATTTCTTCATTCCCTGACAAATTATATTTTTTGACGACGGTCGTTTCTCCTTTTTCCTCCATTGCTGTTAATTCAGCAGAATAGGAATCGAGATCCATCCCTTTTCGGACTCGTTCCTGCAGCTTCTCACTGTCGAGCAGTTCGGCTGACGCCTCGTCCATATCCTGGGATTCCTGTTGGTCATTCATTTCTGCCGTATCGTTTGAGGTAGTATCTTCCGGTTCAGCCTCTTCTGAACCGCATGCTCCCAGTATGGAGAGTGCGAAAAAAAGATTTCCTGCTATCAGTAATTTTTTCATGTCATTCTCCTTTCTTTGGTTTCTACGATACAATCTCTCATTTATTCATTATCCTTTTCGTGTTTTTGTTAAACATTGGAACATTCTCTATTTAGCATCGCATCTCTTTACCACAAAAAAGACAGCCCTGATTTGGCTGCCTTTTCATCCTTATTTACTTGAACTGAACTCTTTCCATATTTCCTCCAAAAGCGGCTTATCCGTCAACAGATCATACCCCGTCAGCGCAAGTGCCTTTGCCCCGATCACAAGGGCACGGTCACCCTCGGTGGATTTAGCCGCTTCCCTGAATTCGTTCGTGTGGACGACGAGGGATTCGGGGCCGATTTTGATGTAGGGGTGGATGGTCGGGACCACCCTGCTGACGTTTCCGGCATCGGAGGAGCCGAGTCCTTTTCGTTCCGTATCGTCGAAGTACTCCCCTAGTGACTCGATGGAGCGCTGGAATACTTTGTCAAACCGGCTGTTGAGCTGAAAGTGATCAACTTCATTTTGGATTTTGATGACATTCAGTTTCGTCCCGGTGGCAAGGGCCGATCCCTCAGCAATCGCTTTTACTTTCTTCGTGACTTCATTGCACGCTTCCCTCGTTGCAGCGCGTATATAGAAGCGGGCTTTTGCATAGTCAGGGACGATGTTGGGCGCGTCCCCACCGTGGGTGATGATGCCGTGGATCCGTACATCATCGGTCACGTGCTGGCGAAGGGCGTTAATGCCGTTGAACAGCTGGATCACACCATCGAGGGCATTGATGCCGTCTTCAGGGGACGCTGCCGCATGGGCAGCCCTTCCTTTAAATTCGAAATCAAGCGGGTCCACCGCAAGGGTTTTCCCTGTTTGCGTTGTCCTGTTGAACGGATGGACCATCATGCAGGCATCCACTCCTTCGAACAAGCCTGCCTTGACAAAACTGCCCTTCGCACTGCCGTTCGGGCCGCCTTCCTCGGCAGGAGTCCCGAACACCACCACTTCCCCTCCTGTTTCATCGAGTACGGACGACAGGGCAATGGCCGCACCGCAGCTTGCCGTTCCGATGATATTGTGACCACAGGCGTGACCGAGTCCAGGCAGGGCGTCATATTCAGCCAGGTAGCCGATGACCGGCCCTTCTTTTTCTGAATGTTTGCGTGCCACAAAGGAAGTTTCATGACCCGCCACTCCTCGTTCAATGGAGAACCCGTTGGCTGCAAGGAGGGTGGTCAAGGTCTCTGAAGCAAAGAACTCTTCGTTTCCGATTTCAGGTTTGTCGTGGATCTGATGGCTGGTCGACACGAGTTTCACAGCCAATTGGTCCACTGCCGAGACGATGTTGTTTTTACGATCGGTAATCGCTGCTGGTTGACTCATCTGTTTTCCCTCCTAATGCAATTCACTGACCGGCACGAATGTCGGGATCAGGGAATCTTTGTATGTTTTCTTGATATGTTCCGCTACGTCATCTTCCTGATAGAGCTCCACGATCTTTTTATAGGTCTTATTGTCTTTATCTTTTTCCTGCGCGGCAATGATATTGATGAACGGCTTGGATTCCGCTCCTTCGATATAGATACTGTCATCAACCGGTACCAACCCTGCTTCAACAGCCACACCATTATTGATGATCGATGCCGCAACATCCGGCAGTACCCTCGGTGTCTGGGCAGCAACGACCGGTGTGAACTCAAGGTTTTTCGGATTTTCTTTTATGGCTTCGAGACCCTGTGACTGATCAAATCCTTCTTTCAGTTTGATCAATTCTGCTTCCTCCAGTAGGAGAAGGGCACGGCCAAGGTTCGTCGCCTCTTGAGGAACGGCTACTTTGCTTCCTTTCGGTAAATCTTCTACCGATTTATATTTTTCCGAATAGATTCCCATAGGCGCGATGATGGTCGAGCCGATCGGTACAAGGTCGAGATTATGTTCTTCAACGAAAGAATCAAAATACGAAATCGTTTGGAAGGCGTTCAGGTCGATATCCCCATCGGCCAGCGCCTGGTTCGGTCTCACGTAATCGGCAAACTCCACCATCTCGATTTCGATCCCTTCCTTCGCGGCTTTCTCTTTCATATACTCCCAGATCGGAACCCCGGATCCATTCACTCCGACTTTAACGACTTCTTTTTCACCTGAGCCGGATGCACTGTTTCCCGAGCACCCGCTCAATAGAAGGGTGAATAATAGAATGGCGATACTTGCCAGGCTTATTGATTTTTTCATATTCCTCTCTCCTAACGTCTCCTGATGATTTTTGATAATGTATTTCCTGCTGTCTGAAGTCCCTGCACCATCACGACTAAAATGATGACAGTCACAATCATGACGGATGTTTCAAATCGCTGATAACCATAAGCGATGGCCAGATCCCCGAGGCCACCGCCTCCGACTGCCCCGGCCATGGCTGATGCTCCGACAAGGCCGATGGTGGCGATCGTGATATTGAGTACCAGTGTACTCAATGCTTCGGGGATGAGGATTCCGAAGATGATCTGCCACGGTCCGGCGCCCATGGATTCCGCCGCTTCTATGACCCCCGGTTCCACTTCAAGGAGCGAGCTCTCTACCAGTCTCGCAATATATGGGGCCGCAAATACGACAAGGGGAACGACGGCTGCCGCCGTTCCGATCGACGTCCCCACGACCAATCTTGTAAAGGGGATGATGGCCACCATCAAGATGATGAACGGGATTGAACGGAACACGTTGATGATGCTGCTCAATACGGAAAAGACGGCTTTATGTTCAAGTAAGTGCCCTTTCCGCGTCACCACGACGATAATCCCGAGGGGAAGCCCAATCAACGTTGCAAACAGGAGGGAGAATGACACCATCGCCACTGTATCCCATGTCGCTTCTATAATTCTTGGCCAGAATAATTCCCAGTTAACTTGCACGCTTCTCCACCTCGCTTACGAATAATCTGTTCTTCCAATATTCCAGGATCTCTTCCGTTTCATTCTTGCTGCCGATGATCTGCACGATGAGATTCCCGAACGGCTTACCCTGGAGTTCAGTGATCTGGCCGAATAACACATTGATATGGGCATTGAATTTCTTTGCCGTTTCGGAAAGGATCGGCGTGCCCGTCGAATCCCCCTTGAAAATGAGACGGCAGATGCGTCCTTCTTTGCTGTCACTCAGTTTGTCGAGAACCGATCCCGGCAGCTGATCGTTCATGACACTCTTCACAAAGTTTCTCGTCGTTGAGGTCTCTGGGTTGGAGAAGATATCGAAGACGCTTCCCTCTTCCACGATTTCTCCATTTTCCATCACCGCGACCTTGTCACAGATTTCCCGGATGACCCCCATTTCGTGGGTGATCATCACAATCGTAATGCCATACTCAGCGTTGATTCTCTTTAATAAGTTCAGAATCGATTCCGTCGTCTGGGGATCAAGGGCGGATGTTGCTTCATCGCAGAGAAGAATCGAAGGCGATGTCGCCAGTGCTCTTGCTATCCCCACCCTTTGCTTCTGCCCTCCTGACAGTTCATCGGGATAATGCTTCGCTTTCTCTTCAAGTCCGACAAACGCGAGCAATTCCTTTACTCTTTCGCTGATTTTTTCTTTCGGCCATTTTGCAAGTTTCAGAGGATAGGCGATATTCCCTGCCACCGTCCGGGATTGAAACAGATTGAAGTGCTGAAAAATCATCCCGATGCGGTGCCGCTCTTTCCTCAGATTGATTGCCGACTGATCTTTCAAGCTGCGACCCTCTATGAAAATATCACCCGATGATGGTTTCTCTAAAAAATTAAGACAGCGGACAAGCGTGCTTTTTCCTGCTCCGCTGAATCCGATTACGCCATAGATTTCTCCCTTCTTCACTTCGAAGGAAACATCCTTCAAAGCGGTGAATGGGCCATCTTTCGTCTCAAATACTTTTATAATATTCTGAACTCTGATCATACAGGACTTGCTCCTTTCGCTATGTATTCTTCTTGAAGCCTGTGTTAGGAGGACATGGCTGAAAATAAAAAGTGCCCCCCTTCATAAGAAGAGAGGCACAAATATGTATATGTCCCGCTCTTCTCATCTTTCAAGTCATATGACTTGATGGAATTGGCACGGTATTCATAAGAACCCGTTGCCGAGGTATCGCAGGGCCAGTCCCTCCACCTCTCTGGATAAGAAGATATCACTTTATTAAGTTAAAGTTATGATGCGTTTAAGTATTAGGGTAATATTATAGGATTTTAATTGGTTTGTCAATCCTGTTTTTGAATAAATTGTATTGCGGTGGACATAATCAACTTGGTCACTTTGACCGGTCTAATTGCACTATTTTACGCGATTTTCAATGGGAAGCATATTGACGATTGACACATCTATAGGACTCTTCCAAAATTATTTAACTATTATTTAGTCCTTAGAATATGCTTAGCCTTGTTAGACACAACTCTAGAGAAAAACAGACGGAAAGCACAGATTTTCCTGACGAAAATTAGATCCTTTACTATTTAAATTGTTATCCATCTAATCCCCATTTTAGTTTTGCTGGCTCTTATTATATCAACCTTCATAACAAGAATACTCACGAAATATTCAAAAAAAATATTGTTAAAAATATATTCATGCTGTATGATAAATTGTAAGCGAAAACATATGCCATTTCTCATTCCTTCCTTTTCGGATTGAATATCGTTTGGAATACTTGGTTTCGCAGGAGGAAATAAAGTGAATAGTAAGGATACGATTTATATTATTGGGGACGCAAGGACCGCAGCCAATAACCCCATTATGCAGCAATATAATGTTTTTTTTGTCGGATTGGTCATCGACAAAACGACCCATTTAATCGTGGATGCCGATTGTTCCAGTACTATTTCTTTGACTGCATCCTTTGTGAAGCATTTACTCGTGGGTCAATCAATAATAAATTTAGATAGTGTCATACAGGAAATTGAATCACGCTATTTTGGTGCATCTCAGAAAGCGTTGTCCATTGCCTTCAAAAATGCACATATAAAATACATGAAAATTATTAAACCATAATGCTGCTTTTTCTATTTTCGTAGAAAAAATCCAGCTATTAGCAAGGTATACCCTTGCTAATAGCTGGATTTTTTATTTTTTAACAACACTAAAGGAGGAAACAACATGATTCAAGATGGCGTGATTTATATTAGCTTGTTAATCGCATTTGTTGCCATTATTGCTCTAGCAGAAAAACATATTGGGGGCAAATTCTTCAAATATGTACCTGGCATTGTGCTGATTTATATTGGCTGTGCTCTATTAAAAACATTTGGTGTCTTTTCGGCAAGTGAGTCTGTCGATACAACATACAGTACTGTCAGAGGGCTGCTCTTACCGGCGATGCTGATGTTAATGCTTCTGCAATGTGATTTGCGGAAAATCATGCGCTTAGGGCCGAAAATAATTTTTACGTTCTTAGCAGCAAGCTTAAGTATCGTTGCAGGGTTCGCAATAACTTATGCCTTATTACAGGGTTACTACGCAGAAGGAACATGGAAAGCTTTTGCGGCTTTAAATGCAAGCTGGACAGGCGGATCCGCGAATATGGTGATCTTGCAAGGTATCCTGGACGTTCCGGAAAATATTTTCGGCTATGCTCTCATTATGGATACCGTGAACTACTCGTTCTGGGTGATGTTCATGTTCTGGCTCGTTCCATTTGCATCCGTCTTCAATAAATGGACGAAAACCAATACGAGCGACTTCATGGAGATTGCAACGGAACTGGCAGCCACCTCAGAGGAAAGTGATGAAAAAGGTTTTGGATTTGTCGAATTACTCTCTTTCTTAGGTTTAGGCTTATTCACTTCCGCGTTAGCAACAAAGGCAGGCGGCATGCTACCTGAGTTAGGAACGGCAGTTAATGCTACCACATGGACAATCCTCATCGCATCAGCTGTTGGGTTAATTTTAGCGATAACAAAAATTGGACGAGTTCCCGGCTCTTTTGAACTTTCAAAAGTGATGCTCTATATTGTCATTGCGCTGATTGCCTCTCATGCAGATTTCTCTCAGTTATTCCAAGCACCGATATATATCATTTCGGGCTTTATGATTCTGTTTTTCCATGGCTTAATCATGGTCATTTTGGCGAAAGTATTTAAGCTTGATCTCTTTACGATGGGAGTCGCATCTCTAGCGAATATCGGTGGCGTCGCATCTGCTCCCATCCTTGCAGGCACCTTCCATCGTTCACTCATACCGGTTGGTATTTTGATGGGGGTATTAGGAAGTTTACTAGGGACCTATTTCGGTATTTTGGCAGGCAGCATTTTATCTGCCTTATAAGAAAGGAGTAACACGATGCATATTCAATCAATCCACGTACAATCAGAAACTTTGCCATTAAAGAAGCCATTTAAAACAGCACTTAGAACGGCCACGGAAGTTGAGAACATCTTTGTCTCTGTCCAATTGGAGGATGGACTCCTCGGAGTTGGAGCTGCTGCACCTACACTGGCTATTACAGGAGAATCGAAAGAAAGCATTGAAACCATCCTGAAGACCGTTCTGACCCCGCTTTTATTGGGACAGGACATTCGAAATATCCATCATCTTTCACTTATCATCCACCGCTCTTGCGTGGGTAATACAAGCGCGAAAGCCGCAATGGAGATTGCTCTATATGATGCCTTATGCCAGCATCTTAATCTTCCACTCTATCAATTACTTGGAGGAAGGACGAATCGGTTAACAAACGATATGACCGTCAGTGTTGGAACGATAGAAGAAATGCGTACGGATGCGTGTCAAATCATCAAGGATGGTTTTTCCATCTTGAAAATTAAAGTCGGGAAAGACTGGGTCCAGGACATAGAACGGATCAAGGCCATCCGCGAAGAAGTGGGAAACGATGTTTCCATTCGTGTAGATGCTAATCAAGGCTGGACGCCAAGGCAGGCTGTCCCCATCATTCAAGCTTTAGAACAGGCCGATACTAGATTGGAACTAATTGAACAGCCGGTCCATGCCAGTGATATTGATGGATTGAAATTTGTCAAACAGCATGTGAATACTCCGATAATGGCAGATGAAAGTCTATTTTCTCCACAAGATGCCTGGCGTCTGATGAAAGAGGATGCCGTTGACTTTCTGAATATTAAGCTGATGAAAACGGGCGGCATCAGAAGAGCCATTCAAATTGCTGATATGGCTGAAGCGGCGAATATCCCTTGCATGATCGGCAGCATGATGGAATCTGCCACTTCCGTCATTGCGGCTGCACATATTGCGACAGCTCATCCAAACATTCAAAAAATCGACTTGGATGCACCGCTCTGGTTAGCTAACCAGGATTTTGATGGAATTGAATTTATCGGGGATGAAGTCCATTTAACATCCCTGCCTGGCCTCGGGCTTCACCGAAGATCACTTAATGTGTCTTCGTGAAAATAACAATAATAAGAGAGGAGTTTTATCATGAAAAAGACAAGAAGATGGGTGCTGGGTATTATTGCGGCCACGCTACTATTAACAACACTGGCATTTCAAGTATCCGCAAAAGCCCCTGAAACATTTAAAGCAGGTAAAACCGCCTACGTCGATGTATCCGTATCGACCCAATGGACAACGAGTGGAAGGCACCTTGTCAGGGATATTGATGCCCCTTCTTTAAGCAATCCGGTTGATCCGTGGCAATGGTCAGCCAATATGGAGGACAGCGAGGTTCGGCGCTGGCTGACAGGGAAGCTTGAAACACAAGCCGTTTATGGAACGAAAGTCACAATCTTGCAAGAGGACGATGACTGGGTGCAAGTGGCGATAGACGGTCAGCCTACTCCACGCAATCCTTTAGGTTATCCAGGCTGGATGCCGAAGGAACAATTGACATTGGAAAAGCGCTTAGACCATTTCACCAATTCACCGTTTATGATGGTAACCAGTCCTACAGCCTTGTTATATGACGGGAAAGAGCTAAAAAATTCATTTATGGAAATTAGCTTTAATACCCGCCTGCCTGTGCTGAAAGAGTTTGGAGATGTCGTCATGGTCGCAACTCCTAATGATGGAAACAAATTTATGAAGAAAGAGGATGTTTCGATTTATCAATCAGAAGCCGATATCCCAAAGGCAACACCAGAAGGTTTAGTTAAAACAGCGAAGAAATTCCTTGGACTACGCTATTTGTGGGCAGGTGTATCCGGTTTCGGATTCGATTGCTCAGGATTCACCTACTCGATTCACAAGGCTTTTGGAATCACGCTTCCACGGGATTCTTCTCAACAATTTAAGAATGGGAAAGAAGTCAACAAGGATGAAATTCAAGCAGGCGATCTACTATTCTTTGCAAGCAACAACGGAACTGGATCCATTCATCACGTCTCCATGTATATTGGTGACGGCCTCATGATTCATGCTCCTAACGCATCTAAGAACGTTGAGATTATCCCGTTGAACACTCCCGGATATATTGAAGAATTCTCAGGTGCACGTCGCTACTGGGAAGATTAATAGAGAAAACCGGGGATTCTAGCCAACACGACTCGGAAAACATATTATAATGCGAGATTAATAAAGAATCGAAAGCACCTTCATTCCAAAGATTCCTGCCCTTGTAGCATCAGGGGTTATAACCGGTATTACAAAAACGATTGTTTAAGCAGACTAGATTGTAGCAGATTCATAATTAGCTATTATATAAACTGTTGTACGATCTGGTCTGTTTTCTTACCTTGAAATCTTAGTCGGAATAAACGCAGTAAAAAAAAATTCCAGGATCCCATCTTAGCTACTTAAGCTTACACTGCCTGGTCAACAAATTGGTTGTTAAATGAATAAGCTATAAAATATAATTTCAAAGGAGAACCATGATGAAAAAATGGACAAGCTATGCTCTAATTTCTGTTCTGGCTATCTCGCTGATTGGACCTTCCGCTTCTTTTGCAGAACCAAATGAAAAAGCATCACCTCAAGCACACGGTGAATTTCCTATTTTAACAAAAGCAAAAAAGCCGGAGGAAGTCGGATTTTCCTCTGAAAAACTTGAAAAAGTGGATCAGTTAATTGAAAAAGATGTGGCCGCCGGTTTTCCTGGAGCAGCCCTGATTGTCATAAAAGACGGGAAAATCGTGAAGAATGAAAGTTATGGCTATAAGCAAAAGTTTGACGGTCATACACCGCTTAAGAAGTTTTTGAAAATGGAAAACGACACCTTGTTTGATCTTGCATCAAATACTAAGATGTATGCAGTGAATTTTGCCCTTCAGAAACTTGCGAGCGAGGGAAAGCTTGATATTTACGCCAAAGTTCAGGATTATATACCTGATTTCAAAGACACAGAAGAAGATGTTATTAAAGGCAAAGATAAGATGCGGATCATTGATGTGCTTCATCACACAGCTGGATTTACTCCAGACCCGCAATACCATAATCCTGCCGTGTCAAAAGAACTTTATTCGCAGGATCGCGAAACAACGATTAAAAACATAAATAAAACCCCTCTTTCATATGAGCCTGGGACAAAAAATGTCTACAGTGATGTTGACTATATGCTACTTGGCACCATTGTGGAAAAAATCACCGGCCAAAAACTTGATGAATACGTTGAAAATGAGTTGTACAAGCCTTTAAAGTTAAAAGATACAGTATTTAATCCACTGCAAAAAGGTTTCAAGTCAAAAGACATTGCGGCAACCGAGCTTTTAGGTAACACACGAGATGGAGTTATTAACTTCCCGAACATCCGAACGTACACGCTTCAAGGAGAAGTGCATGATGAGAAAGCATTTTATTCAATGGAAGGTGTTTCAGGACATGCCGGCTTATTCTCGACAACTAGTGATCTCGCTGTTCTATTGCAAGTCATGCTGAACGGTGGCGGGTATGGTAATGAATCACTCTTTGATAATGAAACGATAGAAGAATTCGTTGCCCCTTCTGAGATGAACTCCACTTACGGTCTCGGTTGGAGATTAAACGGCGATGACAGCATGGACTGGATGTTCAGCAAATATGCAAGCGAAAGTGCATACGGCCATACAGGCTGGACAGGAACAGTAACAATTATTGATCCTGAATATGACTTAGGAATCGTCCTGCTCACTAATAAAAAGCATTCGCCCCTTGTGAACCCTGCTGATAACTCTAATCAATTTTTCGGTGACCTTTTCGAAACAGGACGATACGGAAGTGTTGTATCAGCTATTTATGAAGCGTTAGAATCAAATAAATAATAAGACAAGACAAGGATCCCATTCATTATACCGTAAGATGTAGGGCGTGCGGATTACCGTGCCTTTTACAGATTTTTTATTTAGAAGGCTTTTCGAAACCTGATCGGAAGGTTTTCAGAACTCTCACTCAAGTGAGATGATCTTTCGGGGAACTCCTTGCCTACACTTCTTCTCTAAAGCATTATTAGTCACTATCGTGGCGGTTACAATGTTAAGGAAATCCCAATATAAAAAGCCAAATTTCTCAGGGAGAAATTTGGCTTTTTATGACTCAAGAATCGCCCTCGATTACTTCCTAAAAGTAAAGCTCAAAACACATCCATAATGATCCATCATTCCGCACTTAATAACACCACTTTTTCAAGAAAGACAGTTAATTCAATCATCTTTTTCAACAATCTGGACGTATTGTGGAATGAAAAAATATTACAATATTTCATTTATTGAAATTAGCTATTAATAATAATCTTGTTGCCCTCTTACTAAGCTTAATTTTTTCGTCAGTTAATAACCAAAAAAATTGAAAAGTAAGTCCTTTTTCTTCTCCTCCAAGCAAAAAGGATCTGGAAGCTTACTTTCAGATCCTGTCCAGATAGAGGTTTTGAATTCCTTTATTTTTCACATCAAAACCTTATGAATTTTTCAGTGGTAACGAATGATTATTTCGTTTGTTAACTTCAATTGTAATGAACTCCGGCAAATAATTAGGAGTACATCCTTTTGATACCTTTTCATCTTTGTAAAGACCCGTTTTCTCACCAAGTTTCATACAACGTGCTCGATACTTTTCATCATAAACGCCTATCCAGCCTGTAGTGAAATTCATAGCCCATTGAACTTCCGGTTCTTCCTGCGTAATAGTAGCTTCAATTGCAGATAGTAAGTCTGCCGTGTTATCAGGCGGTGTTTGTCCCGTCCATCTCAATCGCCCTTGATAATACCAGAAAGCTCGCCTTTGAAGAGCAGAAGGGCTATTTTCCCATGACTCCATCAATGCAATGTTCTTCTTGTCTTTGGTGAGCTGATTAGCCATTAACCAATCCATTAAGTAATTTCGCTCATCATATGTGTGAGTCTGCATATCCTGATCAAGCGTATTTAGTACATCTTGTGAAAGAAGTTTTTTGTCCATAATTAAGATTGCCAATAGTCTTGGCAAAAACTCTCCGGTTGACCAAAGTTCCATAGCTAGTTCGTGATCTTTTTTAATGTCCTTCGCGATTTTTCGTAAGTCGCCCAGCTTTGTTTTACTATTGATCTGAGGAAGAATGTTTTCTGCTTTTGATGAGCGTTTTGTTTCCGTGCTTTTATTTTCATTCATTTGACACAACTCCTTATTAAAGCACTGTTAGTCATTGGAATATATCAATAACTATATTTCGTAATAAATCTTATTGCGTACAATTGTACCATAACAATCTGGCCCTATAACTAAACAACAAAATCCCCACACGATGCCATCTCTCCATTTATTTTGCAAAAACAAAAAAAACCAAGTCATATCTCATTTAGACTCTGTTTCTTATAGGATTACCGCTGCATCATTTCATACTAACCGCAATAAACATCGAGGCATCTTTTTTCATAAAAATACGTTCCCCATGATAAAATGTTCTGATTTCAGTGGATGTAAAGCCCGCTTCCGATAATTGTTCTTTCAGCTCTTCATGAACAAAGCCATTATGAACCTTTGGATGGCTGATCGTTTCGTTTTTGTCGAAGTCGACAATGATAAGCTTGCCTCCGTTATGGAGGATACTGTTCAACTCTTGTAAGATCTGCTTGGTATCCGGAATGTGTAGAAGGACGAGTGACATGAGCACGATGTCGGCCTTCACTTCGGGACTCCCCTGGGTAAAATCGGAATAGAGGACAGTTGCGTTGTCGATCCCTCTTTGAGTAATTTTAGATTTGGCCACTTCTACCATCTGCTCGGATGAATCGATTAACAGAGTCGATTCGACCATATCTGTCAGCGCTAAACTAACAAGCCCTGTGCCGCTTCCATAATCGATGAGAGTTTGGGATGTACTGTCCTGCAGTTCTTTTTTCACTTCCTCTGCGACGATTTGGGCCAGTTCCATTCGCTCTTCGGTATCGTATCGTTTAGCCATTTCTTCAAAGACGTTCTGTTCCATTGGTCACACTCCTGTGTTGGATTCTTTGCTTTCATTATATCAAAAGTCCGTACGGGGCATAAATATTTTCTTCAAAAATCCCTTTCATTGAAGAGTCAATAACCCCTTTAGGAAAAAGACTTATAGATCCCTGTAGACCAACCTATCTCCGGAAGACTTGTCTAGAGTTAAAAGCCTACCTTCGAATTTACTCTTTCTTATATTTATTGATGGGTTATTCATATCCGCAAACACCCAGGCAGTAATTCATTTTAATTCATAGGATAATAAAGGGATCCTGAAGAATTTTCCTTTCTACATTCACCTCATATCGGAATCGGATAACATGTCCGGTTCCTCTTTCGTTTTTTAGGATACCTCTTGATAACTTGCTTAAAATTACACAAAGGATTTTCGACTTCGAAACCTGGGGTGAAGATGCAATAAATTCATTAATAAAGATTAATTTTTCTATTGATGATAAACGTAATTAACCACTATCGTAAACCTATTCCAAAAAAGCTGAAAATCAGGTTCGGTACATGCTTATAATACATAGATGAAACCCCACTTGATAGGTCTGAACAGATAACTGCATTAACAGGAGAGGGTTTGTCTATGTTACCTTACCAAAGGAGGCAGGTTCAAATATATTTAAGTTCTCAGTTTTCTGCCTATAAGTTACATTCCATTGACAAACTATATTATACCTCCCACTACTTTTGGTAACTGGTATTTTTCTATGTGAACTTTTCTTGTGTCTCCTCACCTCCTCCGTAGAACCTAATTCTATAAATGGTTCTCAATCTACGAATCCTATATACTAGAAGAGAAAATGTAATAGAAAATAGGTGAAGTACGTGAATGAGTTGGATAGTTTATATAAGAGATATCAACCGTTTCTTTTTTCCATTGCGTATCGTATGCTTGGATCAGTTACCGACGCAGAAGATATCGTTCATGATATCTTCTTGAAGCTTAAGCTTGATACCGATCAAGTTGAGGACGTGAAGGCATACCTTGCGAAAGTGACGACGAATCGCTGTCTAAACTTTTTAAATTCAGCCCGTAAGAGAAGAGAAATATACACTGGTCCCTGGCTGGCTGAACCACAGGTACAGGAAACAAAGCAACCATTAGATAAGATTGTAACAGACGAAACAATTTCCTATGCCTTTCTCGTTATGCTGGATCAACTGTCACCTATTGAGAGAGCTGTGTTCGTTCTTAGAGAAGCATTTGCTTATGACTATGGGGATATCGCCGGGATGCTGAAAAAAACGGAAGTGAATTGCAGAAAAATATACAGCCGCGCTAAACGGAAATTAAAGAATGATAAGCCATTTCCTCTGGAGAATACTGACCATGTTCATCTCCTTGCCAAAACATTCATAATTGCATCGACGACCGGGAATTTCGAGGAATTTATTGAACTTCTAACAGAAGATGTTGTCCTTATTACCGATGGAGGAGGAAAGGTACATGCTGCATTAAACCCAATTGTAAACAAACAGCGTGTATCTGCCTTTCTTAATGGGATTACCTCTAAAGGAAGTTTCATAGGAGAACTTCTTCCAGTGGTGGTCAATGGTCAAAAAGGGATCTTGCATGTAAAAGATGGGCACATTAACAAAGTCATCTGCTTTGAATTAGATTCAAAACAGATGACTATCCAGAAAATCTTTATTGTTTCAAATCCGGATAAATTAACTCATATTCCAGTTCCTTACTAACGATAAATAGAGAGCTCAATGTAGCTCTCTATTTTCATGTCACAAATCACTCCTCTGTTTTGTCTTATTAGTGAACCCCTAAAACAAATTAATGGAGGAGATAGACATGGAGCAACGTGTTAACTACATGCGGACAAATCAGGAAGTTTTCAAATTAATGTTTCAAATGGAGGAGTACAATAAAACTACGGGAATTGATAACAAATTAATCGAATTGATTAAAATTCGTGCGTCTCAAATAAATGGATGTGCGTTCTGCCTGGATATGCATACTAAGGATGCCCGGGCAAATGGCGAAACCGAACAAAGAATTTACTGTTTGAACGCATGGCGGGAGTCACCATTCTACCTTGATGAGGAAAGGGTAGCGCTGGAATTAACGGAAGCAGTCACAACCATTTCGGCAAACGGTGTACCAGATAATCTGTATGAAAGGGTCCGCCTTCATTTTGATGAAAAACAATATATCGATCTCGTTGCTATAATTATCACGATCAACGGGTGGAACCGATTGGCCATTTCAGCAAAGAGCATACCTGGACACTACAAACCTGCAACAGAAAAGTAATTTTTGCCCACATAAAATCCCTTGTATTCAGAATAGATACAAGGGATTTTCCCTTAGCTTTTCTTCCCCAAGATGGCCCTTTCATGGAAGTAGGAGATAGCTATCATTATTCAACCAGAAAAGGCCCACTATCTTAGAGAATCTCCGTATTTTCATTATTTTCCACTTTTTCAAGTACATCAATTGTAATAAGATTATGATAAAAGAAATTGTCTGGGAGGGATTTTTAGTGATATTTCCCACTATAAAAGGACCCATTAATGATAAAATCCATGCTATCAAAAATATTAAAAGAACAGAATGTGGTATTTTGTTTCCGGAATTTTTCGAAACACTGACTACAGTAAAGAGGAATGTAAAATTTTTAAATATAAATAAGATCTCATGCCGGAGATGCAGGGATGCAATCAAGCAATTAGCTGAATAAGATGTCTCCATTATTTTTCGTTTTAATCGTATGTAATTGTTTTCGGTCAAAAAGCGAATATGAAATCTTTATGGTCTTATACTCGACTCCCAATACATTGTTTTTCCACGCAATGTATGAAAAACAGTGCCTGACCCTCATTACACGTGACGTAACTTGCTCGGGGGGTTTGAAAGTCAGCGTTCCCATTCACAAATCATGGTTAGATGATTCTCCTCTAATTCTGCATAAATACTTCCGTTCATTTTTTCCATCAAGCTTTTGGCAATCGGCAACCCAAGCCCTGTACCTTTTCCTGTTCTTGTTTGATCTGCTTTATAAAAACGGTCGAACATTTGATGTACATTCAGCTCACTCCTAAGTCCAACAGAGTTTGAAATTTTCAGCTGAACGGCTGTATCCGTTTCTTTAAGCTGAATGGTTACATGTCCTGTAGAGTATCGAATGGCATTCACGGCTAAATTTTCGATCACTCGTTTAACGAGAGAGGGGTCGGCCATTATGATCATTTCCTGCTCGGGGATTTGGATGTCCGGATCGATGTCTCGTTTATTAAATTCTTCATAAAAACCTAATAGTGACTCAATAATCAAAGAATTACAACTGACCTCTTCCATTTTCAACGGATAATCGGCCTGTTCAATAATCGACAGCTCGAAGAAATCTTCAAGTAACACTTTTAACCTACCTGCACTATTTTTGATTGTTTCAATGTATTTCTTCCTGGTCTCATCACTTATTTCGTCTGATTCCAGAAATTGAATATATCCCAAGATGGATGTCATTGGTGTGCGAATATCATGAGAAATATGAGATATGGCCTGCCTTAATTCATTTTCAGTGGAGCGTTTGACTGCCTCAGCCTGTTTCGTTAAATCAATCTGGTTATTTATTTCCTGCGCTAATCCTTCGAAATCACGATCATAAAAGCCAATCGTCATTTTTTTCCCTGAGTCATGTTGATGTAATTGCTGTAGTTGCAGGGTTGTACTTTTGATTTCCTTTTTCAACAGATAAAAACGGGTGAGGACATATGCGAATGCTACCAGGACGGTTATCAATAAGTAGAGTATCATTTGACCTCACCCCCTTTCATTTACTTAATTTCTTTTCTTTGAAAGATAAAGCTCCCTAAGGCACCAAATAACAGAAACGTCAGAATGGGTACCACTGTCATGATTAAAACATCCCCGCTCTTCAAACTATTCACCATCATAATGTCGTAAATCAACTTAAAGATGGAATGATTTAATATGGTTTCAAACAAGGACACTTTCGCTGCTAACATTTGCAGGGGCCAATCAGCAAATACAAAGAACAGGAGCAGAAACCCTATCGTTTTCCCACTGTCTGTAAACAGAATGGAAAAGATGGCCATGATGGAAGCGAATGCTCCTCCGTATAGGATAATCAGTCCCAGCGTTTGCAAGTAATAAGTCCATTCAGGCATATCAGCGAATCCAAAATAGAGGGCACTGGTCCCCGTCATCATGATCGGTAATACTAATGATATGATAATGGCTCCAATTGAAAAGACGATAAGCTTTGCAGAGTAAATTCGAAACCTGCTATTCCCTGAAGATACGATACTTTTCATCGTTCCCATGGAGTATTCACTCGTAATAAAGAAGCCTGCCAAAATACTTGGAATAAGCTTCACTATATTCGCATGAGGACCGAGAATACTTTCCCGATAGTAATCCTTTACGGTGGGCAATCCTGAAGCCCCATTATCGAATTCTATTAGTGGAAACAACACTGCAGCCGCGACTAACATCCAGGTAAGGAAGCGAAATGACCGGTCCTTCTTTAATTTATACCACTCTGTTTTTAAGAGATTACCCATGTTGTACACCTCCGATACGATGACTAAAGTACGTTTCCAAATCTTCTCCCATTGGCATGAATTGTTCTATGACCAATCCTTCATTGGTTAAGATTTTGGAAACTTCCCCCGGTACATCAACATAGGCAAACAGTCTTATCGTTCCATCAGACATCACTTCAAACTCTTGTGTGGAAAAATGGGTTTCGATTACCGTGGCAGCTTTGTTTGGATCATCGACTTTAATATGCAAATACTGCTGACATTTATCATTCAGTTCTTTTGCAGAAAGTTGTTCCAGCAATTCTCCCTCATGAATAATCCCATAATGAGTAGCCAGTAAATGCAGTTCACTTAATATATGACTGGAGATTAAGATGGTAATTCCATATTCTTGATTCAGCTTTTTCAGTAGTTCCCGGACTTCGACAACTCCCATCGGATCCAGTCCATTAATCGGTTCATCGAGAATCAAGAATTCAGGATCCCCTAATAATGCGATACCAAGACCCAGACGCTGCTTCATCCCTAAAGAAAAATTCTTCGCTTTCTTTTTTCCTGTATTCTGCAAACCGACTAACTTCAGGGTTTTATGAATACAGTCTTTTCCCGGTATTCCTTTCAGCAGTCGGTGTGCCTCCAGATTCTCAGCGGCGGTCATTTGCGGATAAAGAGCTGGACCCTCAATGATCGTCCCAATTCTTTTTCTGGCTTCAATAATCGCTGCCTCATTGTTCTCTCCAAACAATTCAAACGTACCTGCCGTCGGATACGCAAGGCCGGTTATTAGACGAATCAACGTTGATTTCCCTGCACCGTTCTGGCCGATAAATCCATAAATAGACCCTTTTTTGATCATGACACTCACTTTATTAAGCGCCATTTTATTTTGATATTTTTTTGACAATTGGCTGGTTTTTAACACATAGTCGTTCATAAATTTCCTCCTTTATCACTTGTTCAATGGCCTGCTCCATGAACACTCTTACAGTATAAGAAGGAAAACGTAAGAAAGTCTTAAGTGAAATCTTAAGAAAACCTTAAGTTTTGAGTTTATAGCCCATCCCCCAGATCGTTTCAATATACTCTTCATGCTGATTCGCTTTCGCAAGCTTACTTCTGATATTACTTACATGAACATTGATGGTATTGTCGTCCCCGTAAAATTTCTCCTTCCACACACTTTCAAACAAATTGGACTTGGAAAAAACCTTTTTAGGGGAGGTCATCATGAGAAGCAGAATCTCATATTCCCGCGCCGTTAATTTGAGTTCCTTCCCATTCACTGTCACTCTTTTTGCATCCGTGTCCAATACAATATCTTTATACATCATTTGATTTGATAGTGGAGCATCTGATAGATCACGATATCGTCTAAGGCATGAATCAATTCTGGCCGATACCTCATCCACATCGAAAGGCTTTGTAATATAGTCATCCGCACCCGCTCTCAACGAATTGATCTTCGTCTGTGTTTCAAGCTTTGCCGAAATAATAATAACCGGAACATTGCTTTCTTTTGTTACCTTTTTTAATAGATCTTCACCGGATAAACCCGGGAGCATCAGATCAATTATTACCATGTCCCACTTTCGGCTGTCCAGGTAGATCTCTGCTTCCGTACCTGAATAAGCAGGCTTCGGGGAATAACCGCTCTTTCTGACAATCCCGCACAGCAGGCGATTAATATCCTCGTCATCTTCAATTATTAGAATATCCACTTCATCCTTCAACTACATCACCCTCACAATTATTACCATTATCATTCATTGAAATCAGGGGAATGTCAAGTAATCTTCTATACGTAAAAAAATTGAGGAGGATGTCCGACCTGTATTCTTATCTTGTATCAGTAAACTATAAGAACCTGTTACACTGCTCCAATAAAAGAATAAGGGTACAGCTGAAATCGGCTGTCCGATTTTCAACATGCACCCTTAGAGTATAAGCTTAACCATGTTAATAGATCATGATGTCAAAGCATCAAAATTGCACCAATCACCTTTGATGGTAATTTGTAAATCATCTATCACTTTGCTCTTCATAGTAATGGTTGGATTTAATAAAATACATCCATTCTGGGCCAATTTGTTTACTCTTGACCGTGAAATGCCCAGAATTTCTGCTATAAGTTTATCTATTCTGAGACCAAAATCATATTTATAGCAAAGTCGAATCGTAACCTCGTCAGATAGTGAATCGAGCTTTTCCTTTCTTAACTCGTATCGTATATCTGTCATTACATCACTACATAGTTTTCTTAATTTGTTGATTTGAAAAGCATAGTACCAAATGGTCTCTTTATCATTATTCATTAACTTTTGAATGAGTATTGAGTCAATTTTATTAATATTTACTCTGGATAAAATGGGGTAATTCCAAGTTCCCTCACAATGTATACAGTTATAAATTAGCCAACTATCCACTATTTTTTGATTCGCATTAACCCTGAATTTCTCACTACAATAAAATGCTGTGTTCGTTTTACATTTACTACAGTTTCGTTTTATATAAGGTGTTTCCTGAGCAATGATCTCATACGTTACTAAATTATTTAAACTCATACACCAGTTCCTCCTATTTATTCAGAGGAACGCAAAAAAACGGTTGAATGGAGAAAGGTTTCCCATGAAAAAAGCGGAATACCATATAGGTATCCCGCTGGAATGAAAACAACTGACTATCCTGCGTTCCCTGTAATGGTTAAAAATAGGCACACCTCTCCCGTCATTGAACACGAATGTTCAAAAAGAAATGTACTATTAAGTTACTAAACCATTACAAGTATGTTGGCAAACCCAATTCCACCTTCCAAATTTCTCCTATATCATTAGTATACCATCATTTTATCAATTATTTCCATTGTTTTTATGATCATTCAAGAGTATTATTTTCGGCTTTAGGTGGTTTTCTTGCTCATTCCCTCATGATGGTGGAGTAGGGTTTTGAATTAATTATCCCCCCGATTATTGAAGTTCGGTTTTTAGACTAATCCACTTCACATATTTACTTTATGAAGCTTCAAGATGAAGACTGCTGCCACGAGAAGAAGGGACACCGTCAGAAATGTAACCGCGATGGCGCTTAGTCCACTTGCGTACAAAGCGATGGAAGCCACAATGAACACAACCAGCTTAAGCGTAGTTCGTGTCGGGAAGGAGAAGATAGGCAGTGACGCCTTTGGGGAGAGAAACTTACTCCATAGAGTAGCTATGACGAGCGGCGTGGCCACAGCGAGAATAATTTTGACCGCTGCCCCTGAATGGATATGATAACCCCAGTAACTGAACGCAGCTATTGCACCAAGCTCCAGTAGAAAGAATCCGGTGAGGACGGAAACACCTATCCATTTTATTTCCATCCAACTCTTCCTCCAAATCAATATAATTAAATAACGAATGTACATTTATACAATATGTTTCGTCCTTATCTAAAATCCTGCGTGACTTGAGGAATCGCTTTATCCAGATAATGGCCCTTATGTGGAATAACTTCAGAATCCGGTTCATCTGATAATTGAAGAGGAGCAATAGCCGGATATCAAGTAGGTGATCTTCAGTTATTGCCCCCGTTTTATTGAAGACTACTTCACTGCACCTAAAAATATAAAGTCGTGTATATCTATCTACAATCGCGACGGATTGTTGAATAATTGAATAACATAAAGGAGTTTTCAAAAACTTTGATTTCATTCCTCATTATGAACCAACCACTCGCCAATTTCTTTAATTGACAACCCGTTTTTTTTAACTCTTCCCCATTTTAAGTTAGGGGTATCGAGTTAGTGAATTATATTTCTTTATGAACAAACAATGGGCAGTTGCTTGTTCAGCAAACGACCCATTAATTATAACCAAATAGTTTTCCTACAAGTTTTCTAAGCAATTGCAACATAATTTCTTTAATAAAACTTGTATATATTTAATGTTAAAAGTTAAACTAACATGAAAAGTAGGATGTGATTAAATGAAGATGATTTCGCCCCTTGTATTCATGTCAGTATTATTCTTCCTGGTACCTGTTAATTCTTCAGCTGCCACATTAGAAAACTTACCCTCAGCTGAGACCACAAAGAATTGGAAGGTTGTAGTTGGAGAACCAGATACTAATAATCCCAAGTTAAATAAATCGACAAATCCTGATTTGTATAATATTTTTAGTCTGGACATAAAACACGTTAGGGATGAAAAAATCAAATTGGTAAAGGTTGAGGCTTATAGAGAAGAGCCTAAATTAAATACCGAGTATGAACTTTTTACAGCTGAACTAAATAAAGAAAAATACTCGTCCAATAATTTTCATTTTCAAAATTTTGGTTTATCTAAAAAGTCTTCATATCTTAAAGTCGTTGTCACATGGACAAAAGAAGATGATCATACAAATAGAAAATATAGAGAAGAGTTCATATTTCAACAATAATCATTTAGCAGAGAAGAATGGTTTTCTTCTCTTTTTTTCTATAGAATGAGCTTACCCTTGTTTCAAATAAGCCCCCTAATAATGGGACAAGAAAATTTTTAATTTAGATGTTGTAATTGTTCTTCATTTACTTTTATCAATATTCTTTGAGCCTCCAAAAAATCGTCTCGTAGATCTAAAGGAATTTTGTCGAACTCATCTGATTCTTTAATTCCACTTTGAGCCATTATTTGTTCATATATCATAATGGCCTCTATATATTCTTCATATTCGTTAGAAGTCAGTAATTCTTTGCTTGATTTTTGACCATTTAATTTATCAAAGTACGGTTGAATCTCAAACAAGGTTTTCTTCAGTTCATCCATGTGTTCATCCGGGACTTGGGTATAATCTATGTTGCCGTATTTATCCCCATACGCTACCTTACTATAAGTGATCACTTTTAACAGTTCTTTAAAATGCTTATACTCTCCTTTTTCCATATCACCTTGTGCTTGGTTCAACTTTGCATCCAAAAGCAGATAGCCTTCCATTGTGGCACTGGATATATGAGCCTTAACATTTTCAAATGTTCCATAGATTTCGTCAGCTAAATTGGTCTGATATGCAATTGCACCAGTAGGAATGATTAAAGAAGCAGCAAGGATAGCTGACACCATATTTCTTCTGATAAACCTTTTAACTCGGCCACCTTTTTCAATATGTGCTTTTTGCACCCCCATCTTTGACCGTTCGTGCAAAGTGGATGGAATGACAATTTTGTTTATTTCCTGCTTTATATTATTCACAAGTATCAGCCTCCTTAAAATGCTTCCGTAGTTTACTTAAAGCACGATATAAAATCGTTTTTGCAGTTCCAAGGGGAATTTCAAGTATTTCGGCAATCTCTTTGAATGAATACCCTTCATAAAACCTAAGGGTAACGATACTCTTCTCGTCTTCTGATAATTGCTCGATCAACTCTTGAAGAGTAATAGTAAGCAGAGTATCCTGATCTTCTAAACCGATGAATTCCTCATACTCTGGTTTGAGTTGAACAACCTTTTTATTTTTCTTTAATACATTTAATGAAGTAGTAATAGCCATTTTTGTTAACCAGGTTTTAAAATAAGCTGGATTTTTTAATGTTTCAATATTTTTAAAAGCTCGATAGGCCACCTCTTGAACCACATCCAAAGCATCATTTTCATTTCTGACATATACATACGCCATTCTGTATATATCCTCTTCATAGTATTGAAACAGTTTTAAAAATGCCTTATTATCGCCCTTTTGAGCTTTCTTTACTAACCTGCTGATGTTCTTCACCCCTTTTTTTATTCTTACAACCATTAGACAACTCAAAAGAGTATTTGGCTTTAAATATTTTAAAAAACTAAAAAAACAGAGATAAATGAATCTCTGTTTACCTGGGGCTGTTCCATTAACATGCCCAATGATTGAAGAAGAGCAATAGCCAGATCACTTAGCTGATCTCTCCCATTATTGCCCTTTTAGTTGAATAAGAATCTATTTACTTAAGTTGTTATTAAATCTCATTATATACTTAACACCTGATTTAGTTATAAGAACATAAATAAGGTACCCAATAATAGTACCTGCTACATTACAAATAACATCATCAATATCGGTGACTCGATCCCATCCACCACCAAGAGATTCTATAAGTTGTAAAAGCTCAATAGCTATGGACACAGCAGAACCTATTAAAGTAACTTTTTTGAAATCTTTAGCTTTATTCCATATAAGTGGTACAAGAAAACCTAAGGGCATCAATAATAAAATATTTCCTCCTACGTTTCTAACAATGAGTGAGATCATAAAAAAACACATCTCCGTCATATGCAGTACCAACTTGACTGAAATTATTAATAATCGTTACAAATGGAATGATATTTATAGATCGGAATAGATTATCGTATTCATAATGAAACCCTATTGGTAAAGGAAACAAAGTGACAGAAATAACCAAACTATGTATATGACAAAAAGGAACTTAGCTGTTTCTGTTTGCCAGTGAACTTGAATATTGTTTCTATATTTTTTACCAACTAAAATACCTCGCACCACAACATAAGACATTATTGTCAATAAGATAATTAAACTTCCATTAATCAGAAACATTCATTAACCTCGTCTTGTTCTTTATTGATAATACCTTTTTTCACCAGACACATTGAATTACTTGCCCAATAATTGAAGCTGGCCAATAGCCCGATCAATTAGCCCCTTTCTATTTCTTCATTACTTTCTAGTATTCTTGATTTTTCTTCTTGGTTAGTCAATAGCATAATGCCAATCAAAGCTGCTAGTCCTATACATAACACAGAAAAAACAAATCCTTCTTCCGATAGAATTATGGAAACCAAGGCAGATGTTAGCAAAACTAACGATATAATTAATGCTCCAAATAGTCTCTCCACCAATAACACCTCTTATAAAAATATAGAAAAAACTGTTATTTTATTATTTCAAACTCCTGAATGTTCAACAATCCTATTAAAAAGCAAGACGTAATCTTTTCGGGTTACGTCTTGCGAGAGCTATACTGTTTAACTGCTCCCATGGTTGAAGAAGGCAATAGTCAAGATAATCGGCTGATCTTCAGTTATTGTTCCTTTTCTTGAAGATGAAAGCAATAAACTCTTAAAATCCAAGATTGCTTACTACCCAATTTGTAAATATAATTCCGCCTATTGTATTAACGACTCCCAAGACCATAATTATCTTTCCTTGGTTTCCTACTTCATAATCTCTTTTAAGAACTAAACCCAGAAAAAAAGCAATGGGTCCAAATACAATTGGACTAAATAGATAAGGAAAAAATGCCGAAATCCAACTTATTATTAACAGTATTTTCTTACCATCTTTCTTCTTAAAAGTCTCTCCCATAAATAAATACCCCCTAATTCTTTGGTGAGTTCTATCACGTAATATATACATATTTTTCACTTGAGCAAAGGACCGCCGCTTATTCAGCAACCCCTGGCGTTAACAAAGGATGAATTAAATTCTAAACCAGTAATAGTAACTTAGTAATAATACACTGGCTATCATAATTAAATTGAAACTTCCTTTGTTTTTCGTTTTTCGAGTCCCTCCGAAATAAAAATATAGTGAACCCAGAACAAATACTACATAAGCTAATAATTTAATGATTATATCCATCTTCCACCTCACTGTTATAATGGTCTTTGGAACTTACTCCTCGTTCATTAAAATGCTTCTTATGAACATTTGACGATTGGTAACGGGGGAAAGTTTCCAACTTTTATGGTTATCACATTAACCTGCCCCTTTACTTGAACAAAGGGGCAGCTGTTTTTTCAACAACTCTCCCCCTATAAGGACGAGGCGAACTGGCTTGACGTTTGAAAAATCGATCAGAAAACTCGCTGAAACGCTGCGGCCAGCTTCGAAAGAAAACCAGGTAGCGGCACCCCACGGTCAATGAAGAACACCTCACATATAATAAGTACGACAAACGCAATCAACACAGAAATCCAAAAAATCATTGTCCATATCTTGCTATCTTCATTTCTTCTTACATTTTTATGCTTCTTCTTTCTGTATAAGCCTTGCACAAATCTTTGTCTTTGATTTCTATCATTTTTTTTGGTCTGCACAGTTTCAGTCCTTTCATCAGGCGGTTAATCCAGAGACATCCAATAATCCTGCTCTTTAATAATCGAATTAAAGGCGGCTGCTTCCTTCAGTAATCGACCCCTTTAAAGGAACAACATTTATTTTACTGAATGCAATGAATCCGCCATCATTTTAAGGTCTTCATTCGTTAGTTCGGTATCCCTGAACATTACAGCCAATTGTTGGACATCTCCATCGTTGTCAGTCCATTCTAAGACTTTTAATTCTTCTTCATCTTTTTTTAGAATTGCTTTTGCTCCATTATTTAACTGGATAGATTTATAGCTATCCGGGGAATCAATTTTGTCATTATAATATGTAGTAAAGCTTAAATTGACCTTATTACTGAGTTCACCATCCAAAGGTTCATACTCCACCGATGTGTATACAATGTTCTCTACATTAGGCGTAGTCGAAAATCTAAAAAACTCGACATCAAAAGGAAACTCTGTTGGAACTTTTAACTTATCTTGAATATCTTGTGGCAACTTGCTGACTTCTTGGTGGAACGATTGAGGATATTCTTTTACTGGTAATTCACATGCACTATGATTGGAACAAGCCCCAATCATTAAAACAAATAATACCATGCGAATTTTCTTCATATTATCCTCCTCTCCATTAGACAGGAAAATTCATTTTCTGATTTTACCTTAAGAATTTTTATTCAAGGTAGTCTGCTCCGTTAACTTAATACCAATTATTTCAAAATCGATTCACTTACTCAAGTAAAATTTTAAACTTAAAAGAAGCTTATCCTTATACCGGATAAGCTTCTTTTATGGAAGAACGTAAACTCTATTCGATTACTGTAAACTTGATGT
Source organism: Rossellomorea arthrocnemi (assembly GCF_904424705.1). Taxonomy (GTDB): domain Bacteria; phylum Bacillota; class Bacilli; order Bacillales; family Bacillaceae_B; genus Rossellomorea; species Rossellomorea arthrocnemi. The sequence goes on from NZ_CAJGBF010000006.1 coordinate 35,542, forward strand.
AGGGCATTCCTTCTTCATTTTCCTTATCTCTTGACTGATACAACTCTAAAATTTCTTTTTCATACTCGTTTTTCGCACTGAAATTTTCTTTATAATACTCCCCGATATAAATAGCACGATACTTATTACCTTCTTGGTCAATAACGTCTACCAATCCTGAAGAAAAGTGGTCATTCAGCCCTGCAAAACTATCCGCCACAAATACCCTTGCTGCTTGTTCACCGACTTCTTCAATCTCCACTTCAGTGTAACGCATTTTTTTATTGTCCATCTCTTCTCTGCTTAAAAGAGTGAAATCTGGAACAGCCTCACTTTTTGAAACTCCTAACTCCTCAAAAATGGGAGAGTCATTATTACTGAAAGAACATCCAACGAGACTAAGAGCAACAATGATTATAGAAAAACAATACTTGATAAAGACGCCCCCTATAGAATAAGACAAAATCCAAGTATTAAGGTTCCAATCTTGCGTTAACCTGCCTTCAACTTACTACCAATTATTTCAAATTCACGCCACTTACTCAAGAAAAACTTAGATAAAAGTTTGCCCACCCTGTTTTAGATAAGCTCCCTTTCCTTAAGTACAGTAATTTACAGCACCCTAATTGTGGTAGTTGCATTGTTCTCAATTTTTCTAAGGGACTATTCTTCTTTTAATATGGAATACTTCCGATAAGCTTGATAGTAACTTCCACCTAAAAAAACAACCATAAATGCAGGAAACAATTTCAAAAAAACAAATGGAGTTTCAAATAAAAGTGCTTTCCAGAATAATGCATTTTCCATACTCCAAAGACCTTCATGATATAATGTCGAATCCCTGTAGTACATAAAAGAATAAGCTAGAAACATCATACCCAACCAAAAGGAATAACCCATTATTCTTTTATAATAATGAGCCCATATGTGATCCCTATCTTAAAGCAGAAACTAAGACAGAATCTTTATACTTATCTAAAGCGCTTGGCTGAAATCCTGCATTGTCCAATATCAATAACCAATCATAATATATAAACTCCTTTATATGCTCAGGCTCATATAGTCTAGTTAGTTTTAGGAATAGACTTTCTTTACGAGCTGTATCGTTATTAGCATAATCATGAATTAAAAAGAGTCCACCCTTTTTCAACGCGTTCTTAATGTTTTGTATAACCTTTATCATTTCTTCAAACGGAACCTCATGCAGCATGTGTGAAACATACACTACATCGAATTCTCCCTCATCGAAATCCAGTCTAGTACCATCCATTGCATAAATGTGAATATTTTTAAGTCCTTTACGATTGATCTTATTTCGAGTTTTAGCAACCTTAGCTTTCGATACATCAACTCCGATAACCTCATTCAAACTATTTTTTTTAGCAAGCTCAATGGCAATTCTTCCTCCACCAACACCTACTTCTAAAACCTTCATTTTTTTATTCGGAATCCTATCAACTATTCTACTCATTTTTTTCCACTCCTTAATAGCCGATTTTCACTTAGGATTGCGCCCTCGCTGGAATGACAAGAAGTCATGGATCAAATCTAGTTGTAGACAAATATCTCCCCCCAAAAAAGCAGTTGAACCTAAGGGTTTCGAAATGGCGATAAAGCGAATATTACTGTTTGATGTTATCATCTGGTACTTGTCAGCCGCTAGATTCAAAACAATACCGTGTTCTAAAAGCGCTTACAATTCACTAAGTACAAATTGTAAATCCTTCTGTGGAATCAATGATTTGCTTTACAATCTCTTCCCGTTCTCCCCTGAAATCCTGTATTAGTAATTGTAACAAACGTTTCGTTCTATGAACGAGGTGTAAAATCCACTGTTTGTTTTCCTAAATCGCTTTTACATTAAGAACGGAACCAACACCATACATCTCCCAGTCCCAACGGATTCGCTTTTCCTGCTCTAATCTTTCGCTACTTTTAGTGAAAAATTTCGTAGTGATATCAGGATCGATAAAAGCCTCACACACCTTATTAACCGGTTTTCGAATAAGCATTTTTACTTTTGAAGGTGTTACAATAACTCATGGAATGTTAATTGCTTCATTTAAAATCCTCCCTTTTCATTTATATTTCTAATAACTATTTAAAACTGAAGAAACTCATCCTGTTCCGGATAAGCCCCCTTTAGAATACCGACTATACTTTATCCATCACTTGGATTTGTCACTTCCATTGATACATTCACGTCCCAAGAGATGATCGTTGTACTGTCTCTTACCTCATTTTCTTTAATGGTATTTAGTAAGTTCATTATTCCCTCGTTAAGCTGGTGATCTTTCAAATCGTTATATATCTCTTTAGGATCAGAATAGGGTTCGTTGGGACATTCAACTAATCCATCCGTTGTTAACAAAATACGATTCACTCCTTTCCTTAGTTCTCTTCTTCCACTACTATAACAAGGGATTATCGAACGTGTTGACTTGTCCAACCCATTCGTAAAATTGTCTTTGGTTTACTATACTGACCGAGCTTTGCAAGCTCCGGATGGAATAAGTATGAAATACAATCTCCTATTGAGAGCCACCATAAATATTTATCTTTTCTTAAAACGATTAAACAAGCTGTTTCGCCTTTAACTTTTCGGCAAGCATTTATAAATTCTTCATCTTGAAACATGTTAAGTATTGTTTTTTCAAGACTTTTAAAAGTTTGTTCATAGTTTAGCAATAAACTATTTTGTATTTCTTCTTTAGAAATTAAGAATTGGTTAATAACTAATTCGGCACTTTCAGCAGAGTTATGAGCATCTAAAAGAACTACAAACTCCCAATCTTGTTTATCATCAACCCATATTAAGGAACCATCTTCGTTCTTATACTGTCCTGCAATAGAATTCCCACCAAATCTTCCCAAAGTTATGTGGTTGATAGTATGGATGTGTAGTTGGTCTACAAGATTGTTTTCACTCCCAACCCAGCTAAACTCACTCATAGAAGTCGCCATCTATGAGTTATTCTCCAAGTGTATCCTTATCCGATTGCATAGTTCCACAACTTGATCGTTGTCTCCCATTGGAGCATCCCGCCAATCATAAACTTCCATTGGACCCCAGTGTTCTTCTGGAGTATTTGGATACCGGGCCACGATGTGCATATGAAGATGCGGAACAGAGTTTCCTGAAACAAGAGAATATATATGCTCGGCGTTTTCTGATTCCTTCAGTGCCCTACTTACTCTTGCCATCATTACACCAAATGCTCCTGCTTCTTCTACCGTCATATCGGCAAGTGAGGGAGTATGCCTCTTTAAATCAATCATTATATGACCTAAATAGTTTTGCCTGCCCTTTCTATCAATATGACCAACATATACATAATCGTCTTCATAAATCATTCCCCCTGAAGTTTCGATAGAGCCATCATGCTTATGACAGATAAAACAATTTTCACTCAAACTAATTCCCCCTTAAAAAATAATTTTTAAAAATTAAAAAATCCTACTGTCTCATTAAAGAGACGATAGGATTATTATCGTGGTACCACTCTTCTTGTTTCAAATCTTTTGGGATCGAAACATCTCAGAACTCTTTTACGGAAGTTAACCGTATAGATCTACATCTCAATCTATCCACTCCTAGGCGAGTTGGGGACGCTATTGACTGTCTTCCACCTCCCGACAGCTCTCTAAACAATAACCGATCCTTAATACTCCTAATCAAAGCGTTTGGAATATGCGCGTATACTACTTTCTAAAAATTCTATATATTTCCACATCATTTGTCAATCATTCATTTACTAATTATTCCATTAGCTTGTTCATTAGCGAGGATGCTAACTTACCGAAAGAAGGGTGGTTGCTTGTTCAACAAACGCCAATGTTTGTTGAATAACTCAATTTCCATATTAACACTTCTAACAGGAATACCGTACTCTTCAGGATGATTAAAGTAGTCTTCATATGTTAATGAGCTAACAACTTCAAAATCTTTTGTTTTAGGATTATGTTCAAAAACAACAAGTTGTTCCTAACCACTACTATGACCAGTATCAATTACTCCAAATCTGTTAGGTGCTAACTGAACAACTCGCCCACCTTGGTTATTAACCTCTACATTCGGTGTTGGTTGTTGAACATTCTGGTTGGTATTTAATTACAAACTAATATTCCACTTAAAATCACTTTAGTAAAAACATCATTTTTCATTATCAGAATTCCTCCCCTTTTACTTCATTTAACCATAAAATTACAGTTTTCCTTTGTTGAACAAACCTGCCCAATAGTTGAACAAAGGCGGCTGCTTGTTCAGCAAACGCCCCCGATTGTTGAAGATTAGAGTCATTTATCTGGATTCTGTAGGTATTCAATCATTTCTTCATATTCATAAGTCTTTAAAGCCAAACCATTTTCATCAAATACAATAAATGCAGGTTCTTTTTTTAAATCTAGTTTAGGATATTGCTCATTCAATGACTCAAATGAGGATGTATTTGTAATAGGTCCAACATTGGTTATGTTGTTCTCCTGTAGTAAATCAAATGTGATTTCTTTTCCAACAGATTGTAGAGAATACTGGTGACCTTCGCTGGGTAAAAGATTCGGATGAACTCGAGCGAAATCGTCTTTTTCACTTGTGCACGCTAATAGCATTGATAAAATTAATAACATCAAACTTCCAAAAATCATCTTTTTCATAGTTCTACTCCTTAATATTAATGTTCCAGTTGCAGTCAGGTACTTTGCCTCATTAAAAAGAGACGACACTTTGTTTAGCAATCGCCCCCTTTCGTATTATATGCTCAGCCAGATTACTGTGATTATTCATATCACCCATTGGGTTCTTTTTGAATTCTTCCTGACTTAATTTCTCTCTCTTATGTTCGGGATTTCCCTTGTTATTCTCCACCTTCATCCCCCTTATTTAAGAAGTAACTATTCAACAATCCTGGCCCAATAATTGAATAAGGGCAATAGCTGGATCAGTTAAATGATCTTCAGTTATTGCCCCCTATAACGGAAGACTTGATTTCGAGATATTAAAGCAGATTTTCAACTAACGCACCCATTAGTTCAATAACATATCTCTTTACTGACTATGTTTCTTTAACTAAAAAAGATTACTTTTTATGTAGACTCTATTACTATTTCCCCTTCGTGTGAAGGTACTTCGAATCCGTTTAGGTAAGATGTTAAAGTATTTTCGGTAATTGGAAAGGCTGCATTTGCATCAAATCTTTTACTCCGTACATCCAACCGTTTGCGAATAATTTCAGGACTAATGTTCAAATAAATTAGTTTCCACTCACCACCAGCTTCTTCAATTAGCTGTTTGTATCCATCTCGTATGGATTTTTGCCAAAAGCTTAAATCAATAACAACCTTTCGTTTATCCTTAATAAGACGTATCAATTGATTACGAAGTCTTCTTTCAGCTTCAACTTGATAATCGCCATATTTCTCAACGGGATAGTCTATTCCATAACGTCCATTAACCTTCCAAACCTCTTCATCAATTGAAAGGCGTACAAACCCTTCTTCTTTTTCCAACTGTTGTGCTAATGTAGTCTTTCCTGAACCTGCTACTCCACACATCATTATAATTAATGGGTTTAAAGTTTTTTGGTTTAATATGTCCTTTAAATTTACTTTCATCTTAAACACCCTTTAAAATTTCGAATTTCTAGTATTGTAACATAATTGCTTATTAAATTATCCTGCCCCTTTACTTGAACAGAGGACGGCTGCTTGTTCAGCAAACGCCCCCTATTATTGAAAACTCAAATTCGAGATATTTATAGGTCTTGATATAATCCAATTCTGTTACCATAAGGATCCTCAAACGTACACCAAGCAGCCGGAACGCCTTCCCTAGTATTTACATCTTCTATTGCTATGTTTAGCTCATCAATCAAACGTTTTCTCTCATTTTTAATATCTTTTACTCCTAATCTAAGAGGACCATTACCATTTGTAGGTATCCCTTTAGCTACCTGAAGCCATGCTCCTTTGGTTATTTCCCACTCTGCAAAGTCCTCATGCGGTATAAAGTCAGGCTTCCTTTTAAAAAGCTTTTCATACCAAAGCATTCCTTCTTCATAATCCGAGATTCTCACCTGAAATGTTACACCAGTATTCATCCTACTTCCTCTCCTTCCCCTAATTTTAAAAAACATGCCAAACTATACTTTCTATTAAATGACTTAAAATTCCTTCGCTTACATGTAAGAATATGTGATTGCTCATACGGTGGTAACGAAGTCGGGACGCTTCAATGTTACTGTCTCTGCATAATTAAAAGGGAGCAAATCACTTTGTTACGGATTTGCCCCCGTTAGCGTAAAACTCGAATTAGAGATATCTTCGAGTAATTACCCGTTATCTTAGTAAAATGTTGTATTCTGAAATCGATATAGTGCTGTATACTCGAAATATTACTACCTATTGGTACTCCGAAAGAATTATAAATAGTTATAATTGGAGTCCACTATATTTCACTCATCCTATAATGAAAATCCATGTTTTTCGATACCCAATGCACCCGCAATTATTCCTCGAAGCGATAAAAGGTATCTCTTTCGCTTTTCATCATCGCTCATATATTCCTTATAGGCGTAGCTATTGGGTACACCTACGATAGATCTGATAAGAATATCTGCTGTTTCATATGGGTACTCAATTTGGAATATACCCTCATCTTTACCTTGCTGGATAATTTTAGCAAACAGCGGCACCATTTTATGTGACATCGCAAACATATATTTCTGCTGAAATACACCCGAATTCATAAGTTTCCCAAGCAAAGTGGCATATTCCATCTTTGCGGTTTGAAACTTTGACTTTTGCTCCATAAACTTATTGAATTTATCCATTGCGCCTAAATTCGGGTCATCTACTGTCGGCAGCAAGAAAGCAACTGCCTCATCAAGTAAGTTGTCTATGCTGGCGGCTAAAACTTCATCCTTTGATTTAAAGTAATGATAAAATGCGCCTTTTGAGATGCCTGAAGCATTCAAAATGTCATTAATACTCGTTTGCTCATACCCTTTTTTTAAGAATATACTTTCGGCGATGGTAAGAAGTTCTTTCCTTTTAGCAGGATAGTTATCTGCAGGTCTGGCCATCAATATACTCCTTCCTATTCTGAGATCGTATTATTCAAAAGCATATAACCCTTAGGCTTATGAATAACGTAAGAATCCCACATAAATGCTAACATGCTAGGCGCTGAAATCTTTGGTGAAAGATAATACAATATGTTGAACGGTTGCGCGAGATATTGCAATGCCCCTCCAGTATGCGTGAGAATAAATGGTGTGTTCAACCAGTATTTCTTATAAATATCGAGATAAAAAGCCTTAGCGATGAAATACAAGGTCTCGAGCTGATTTTCAGAAATCAGTGGTATCCCACTGCTGATTCTAGGATGGATGAGTACCGGCTTGTCGATAGATCCGATTTTCTGTATCAACTGCTCGTCCATCAATTTCGTAAACGATGTGTTGAAAATGTCGATCGTAAGGGACACTCCGTCTAAATTCAGTTCGTTTATCGCACGATCGATTTCAGCTATACTCCATGAAGGACTGGTGGGGTCTATCACGCAAAATGCCCCTAACTTTTGCGGGTTTTCGGAACGAAATTTCGCGACAGTGTCGTTATACTCCCGTAAAGCCGCTTGCTTATCCTTTACCTCAAACCGCCAAACTTCAGGTCTATCAAAGGACAACAGGACTCTATCGTAATCTCCTGATGCAATCAACGACACCGCTTCTTCCTCCGAGTGACAGTGGTACTGAACCCTTTGTTGGCCAACTCCGAAGGGCGGTTTAGAATAAGGTGCTTTTGTATCTTTTTGTACAGGAACGCTTTCCCTCGAAAACAACCTTTTGGCATTGCCCATAAAGATGTCCTCTATTTGCTGCTCCGTCAATCCTACCTTATCATCCAGAGCAGCATAACTTTTTTCAATTTCAGAAACTGCCGTTTTATTACCCCATCCGATGTCACTGCCGAAAAGAACATGCTGCGGATCTGAAAACTCCAGTAAATACGGAATCTGATCATCATAAGCCTTTGAAGCAGTGTCCAAAAAGACTTGCTTTTTCCACACTTTTAATTCTTCAGCAATGTTGGGGTTTTCCTTACTGAGCTCTTCTACGAGTAAAGGGAACAGTGGCGCAATGATACCGCCGCCATGAGAAAATATCCAGCGAATATTTGGGTATTTCCTGTGATAGCCGCTGTAAATAAAATCAATGATGGTTTTTGTGGTATCATTTTGCCACAAATACAATGGATTCAAAAACCGGTGATCGGTTTTGCCTGGTACCTCGTTGGGATGAACATAGATGATTGTCTCCCTGCGGTTCATTTCTTCATAGAACGGCTTGTAAGCCTCGTCACCCAAGTAATGTCCGTTTACGTTAGACATCAGTGCAATGCCATCGAGATTCAAAGTGTCGAGTGCGTACTCAGCTTCCTGTAAAGCACTTGTTACATCAGGCAAAGTGACCGAGCCAAAACCACCGAAACGGTCAGGGTACTCCTCAATCATTTTTGCAATGTATTCGTTGCACTGGCGGTTAAGTTTCTGACTGTAATCCAAATTTTTGAAAAAAACCCCGGGCGTAGACAAAGACACAAATGCTTTTTTAATATGAAAACTGTTCATCATTTTGATAGAAGCGTTCGCATCCCATTTTGGCCATTTTATTCTCGCCACTGAAATGCCCATATCTTTCATCTCGTTAACGTAAAAGTCTGGTACGATATGATGATGCACATCCCATTTATAATATTTTGCCCCTTTCATAGTAACCCTCCCTTTCTATTCAAAGTAATATAGTTAATAAACCGCGGTCGGTTTATTAACTATATTATACTTTTCGATTTTTTTGTCAAGTATTATAAACTCGGAAATTTTATAAATCCTAACTGATGAGAAAACAGAAAAGCGCAGGATACATACTTATCCTGCGCTTTTCCTAAAAGGTAATGCTTAATCCATCCAATACATTCCGTTAAATGTTATTCAAATTTTAATATTCTTTTATGGCTATCATTCCATGTGTTTTGGTGCTTATACTTGTCTCCCATTATTCAATAAACCAGACCGATTGATTAATCGGGAAATAGAGGATGAATTTTCATTAGAAGCTGGGAGGTCATCCTTTTATTAGAAATCTCTTTTGGGTCAATATCTCGAAACTGAGTCTTCAACTAACCTCCCTTTCGGAACAAAGGGCTGTTACTTGCTCAACAAGCGTCTCTTCTTCAAAACAGGACATCAATCCCTAGTTAGTGCACACTCTGTTCTCAAGATTCCCATCTTAATGGCATCAAAGTATTCGTGGTTAACTATTCTCGCATCTCTGATTCTTGCTTCTTCTTTCATCCCTAATTTTTCTGCTACCTTTACCATTCTTGCGTTTCCTGACCAAGTTGACATTCCTAGTCTGTGAAGTTCAGTAGATCTAAAAAGATAATCAACCCATAGCTTATATGCTTCTGAACCATAACCGCCGTTCCAATAATTACTGTCATAAATAACGATTCCTGTTTCCAGCCAGTTGGTGTTTCTATCTATCCAATAGGACCGACGTAACCAACGGCTTCTCCCTCGCATTTGATAACAAGAGCAGCAGGAACATCAGTGAAAATTTCTTGCTCCCACTCGGTGCGGTACTCTTCTTTAGATACCTTTTCTTCCGGAATATAGGGTCCATTCCACTTTTTTGCTTCCTGTTCTTTTTCTTCAAACTTCCAATAATATAATTTCTCAATATCTTCTGTTGTTGCTTCTATTAAAACAACTCTGTCACCAGTAAGCTCAATCATAGTTAAAAACTCTCCCTTTAATTTATCTATGCAGTAACTTTACCATTATTTTCTTATTCTGTTAAACTGTCCTTTAACTTAATACCAATTATTTCAAAATATAGCAATTTACTCAAGAAATATTTCAAATAAAAAGGGAGCTCATTCTGTTCTGGATAAGCCCCCGTTACTTGAAAAATCGTTAGAATTTTTTATTTGCATAACTCCTTGCCATTGTTGAAGTGGAGAATTTTAAACTGTATTTTCCTCTAAGTTCATTCTTTACTTTTTCCGTTATTATTTCACCTTGTTTATTATGTTCTTCTTCCCTTTTAATACCGTTTGGAATTAATTTATCACTATCCCAATCAATCCATTCACCGTACTTAGTTACCCATTCCATTAATTCGCTTTTTAGCTCATTAGAAATCGGGAGATCTTCTAAATCAAAGTTAAAACCACATTGATTACACCATATAGGATCTGTCCCAACATCACCTTCAACTTTTATTTCGTAGGTATCTTTTTGCTCACAAAAACAACGCATATAACCAATCACTCCTCTGAGAAGGACTATTTAATTTTAATTATTTCTTGTTCAACTAAACTGCTGCCCTTTAATTCAATATCTTCAACAAAAAAAGCGTTAATCCTTCTTAGATCAACGCCTCCTTTAATGGAAGAACCTAATTAAAGGACTTTGCAGTATCAATAAGCTCCTGTTTTTCGATTTTTGTTTCAGAAGCCTGTGAAAAATATTGTAACGTATAATTTATTTCTCCATCTTTCCACATTAAATATTTTACTCCATTTTCATTTTCGGCATATTTCCCTTTTACTTCACCGATATCTACATTTTCTTGTTCTAAATCAGAACTTAAATTGACTTTACTTGAAGCTACGAAACCTAAATGCTCATTTTTTTCTCCATAGAAATCAATTATTATTTTTTTGCTTTCCTTCCCAGAAGGGCCTGCATCAAAGGATGACTCGACTAACTCAAAAGGCAATTTTGTTGGGAGCTTAGGTTGGAGATTCTGCTTACTTACTTTTTCTTTCAATTCACTTTGATTGTATTCTTCTAAATTCGAAGAACCTTGATTACAACCCATTAAAAACAATGGTAAAGCCAATAGTAAAAAGATTATTCTCTTCATCAAAAAAATCTCCCCCTTATTATTTTCATTTACGTATTAGGTTTGAAAAAGTTTCCTCTATCTTGTCCTTTACTAAAAGTTGAAGGGGATTCACCCTAAATTTATCTCCCGAATATTTCTGGTACCGACACACCCATATCAAACAACACACTCATTATTAAAAAGAAGAGGAACAAAATAAGACAAATGGTTACAACGATACTTCCTATGGTTCCAACCTTATATTCTTTAACTTCTGCTTTTGTTTCGCGTCTCTTTATTCTGTATATGCCTTGAACTTTTTTGAGCTTTTGACTTTTATTTTGTTTGTTAGGGTACATTAGCATCACTCCTGTTCCCAGAATGGAAATTCACTAATTACGATATTCAGTTAACCTGCCCTTTACTTGAACAATGTCAGCTGCTTATTGAGCAAACGCCACCTTTAGCGGAAAGATAAAGGGTATTTAGTTTTCAAACAATTCCTTTTTCTCTTCTTTAGATAATCCGGTAAAAAACTTTTTGTGCACTCTTAATTTCTTCTCTTTTTTAGGGAATGTCTTTTCCAACCAAGTTACTGCCATTGGTGTATGCTCAGGTTGAAGGTTCACTTTCTCCAAGAACCATTCATATACTTTAACTATTTCTTCAGTTAAAAGTTTGAGGTCCTTGTTCCTGCTTTTATAGTCGAGTTCTGCTAGTTCAGCGGCTGTAATAAAACCATTTATCTTTTTAACTACTCCAATTTCAGAAGGCATCCGCTCTTCATTTATTGAAACAAAATAATGTATATAATTAGGTAATCTAAAAAGTCGTTTTTTGGTATCGTTGCTATTTGCTATGTATAGCCAATCCCCTTTTTTTGCATAACAATTCAAATTTGCATCCTTAATCGCAATTAACATTTTATTGTACTTTTTCATAGTCCACCTCGTTTCATTTACTGATTATATAAATGATTATTGTAAACTTATTCCATTATCCTGCCCTTTAACTTAATACCAATTATTTCAAAATAGAGCAGCATACTCAAGAAAATTCCCAACAAAAAAAAGCTCACCCTGTTCCGGATAAGCCCCCGTTCGTATTATAAGGTTAACCAGAATTCTAGACTTTTTCTATTTGGTCTTATTATAACAGTAGCCAGGGTAGAACGTCCCTGCCCGTGGGACTTAGATCCCGTCAGTTAAACCGTTCACCCCCTACTGGTAGAAACATGTTTGAGGCTGGTTGGGACAACGATCTTGTATAACAAGCGAAGCTATGATACTACTAGGAGGAAATAGGGGCTACTGGCAAGTTGAAGTTGAGGAGGAGATTGAGGATGAATCCAGTCATAGGTCTGGATGTTTCAAAAGGAGAAAGTGAGGTTCAGGCCTTTTTAGATAAGGGCAAACCTTACGGTAAAAGTTTTAGTATTAAGCATGATCTTAATGGTCTAGGAAGGTTACTTAGCATAGAAAGTATACACTGTAGAAAGGTTGCCTTTGATGCCTTTTACACCTTTCCATTCTATATACTTGGTTGGCGTTTCTATATTTGAAACAAAGATTTCCAAGGGGATCTTATTTTTAAGTGCTTCTTGTGACTTATCAATTAAAAACGATAGATAATCAGCAAACTTAAGTAACATTTCTTCACTCCCTACGTTCCCATGACCAGGTATAAATGTTTTAATATCCATTTTTTTCACTTTTTCCAAAATGAATCGAAATTCTTCAGGATTATAAATAGGTAAATGTAAATTTTCTGTAAGTAAATCACCCATAAACCCAATTTTCTCAAAAGGTAAATACATAAATGTGTCGCTTGGAGTATGCCCTCCACCTAAACAGTATAGCTCTACCTTTCTTTTTGTACCTTCAATAATCAGCTTTTCTTCAAATAAAACCTTTGGTAAAACAATTTTCATAATAGGTAAGTCATTCAGCACTTTTGTCATTTCATTAAACTGATTTTCTAGACTAGCTCTCACAATTTTATCTTGATTCGCCTCAATTTGTTTTTTTAAGCTCATTAAATACTCTTCCATCTCTACTTTTTCTTTCTCTAAATCACCAATTTTATTTTTTTCTTTTATCCATTGCTTGGTCAAAGGGGTAGAGATAATCGTTGAATCAAAAAATGCCTGATTCCCAAAAACGTGATCCCCGTGGTAATGACTGTTTATTAGATACTTTACTTTTTTTCCTGTAATATCCTCAGCTTGCCTTCTTAACTCATATCCAGCAGAAGGAGTAGTAAAGGAATCGAAAATTAACAATGCTTTGACCAGGTTTTGAAATTGCAGCATATACTCCGGCACATAAAGAGTACAAATTAAAAGATTCAGATCCTTTAATGAATTTTTCCAAGGTTCTCCCCCTCTTCGTTCTCGATACAGAAAAAAACTTATCTTCGGTTAAACTGCCCTTGAATTGAATAAAGTCAGTAATCGGGACCATTTAGTTAATCTCAAAAATCATTTTCTACAAGGCAGACTTCATCAGAGAATAGGCTATCTTCAGCCAATTTCGCTTGCTCTATCATATGACTAATATTTCCTTCAGCTGCATATAAGGACATATCAAAAAAGTTATTATCTAAATCAGACCAATAAAGGAAATTCATTGCCAGTAACGGATACATCCCTTTTTAATCTACCAACAGGTTTCTTCACCCTTTCATACTTTAACTACTTGTCAAGAAAATAAATTAAAATTAAAAAATTGCCCATCCTTATTTAGCTCATACGTCTTTTGAGCATCCATTGACGATTGAAAACTCACTAGCAAAGAGCGCTTTTGTTCATCACTTAATTTTTTTAACAATCTTGGGCTAAAAAAGATATTCTCCGTATAATTAATTACTAAAAAATTCAAATGCTTTTCTAAATCTTCATCTGATAACTCTTTAAGTTCATCAAAATATTTACTATAAATACTATCGTAATTGTTATGATATGAAAGAATAATTACTGTTTCTCCATCCCGAGGAAATATGTTCACATGAATATTTGGTACAATTTCAGAATTCACACTGTAGATATCATTTATCACATTTCCATGAAGATCGTCTTTTACTGCAAAGGATGAACTTACCGCAAACTCAACTTCCTTTTTTAGTCTTCTATGTATTGTTCTTAATTTATTAAAGTCCTTATTAAAGTAATCTTTTCTAAAAGTTTCATATTCAGTCTGCGAGTCGGCAATATCAAATTCTGAATTACGGTATAGTTGAACAGCTATAGGGGATAACATAAAACCTGGACTCGCTTTAAAATTATTCCTTAAAGTGTTTAATTTTCTAATCTTTCGATGATATTCTAAACAGAACCCTCTAAAACCAAATAAGAAATTTTGGATTTCTTCATTTTTGTATTCCTTTTGTTCAATGGGTTTAAAAAGTTTATTATCGTGAAAGTCACAAAACCCAAAAAATGTACTAGCTTTATTTTTGCTTATTTTTTTGAAGTCAGCATCAATTCCCTTTTTAGAAATATTGGATGATATATTAAAAACATGTCCCTGTTCACTGATTCTATTTAGAATTCTATTATTTTGAAGGGCATGGGCACTTTTGATTAAAGGCCTACACTCATTTTTAGTAAATCCTAAACAAATTTTAAAATCTGTGTCTTCCCACTTCTTATTCGCTTCGTGTTGAATCCTTTTATCGGAATAACCTTTGAATTTTTCTGCAGAAGTTTTTTCATCATCTTTTGCTGATTGAAAACAGCAAAATTTAAACTTTTTTCTCGAACCGCAAGGGCATTCCTCATATGGATCAAATTTATCCATTCTCTCAAATTTATTAAACGGCATACTTTATCCACTCCAAAAATTTATTAATCACTACCAATTATTTCAAATCACTGAATATTTATCAATCTCTTCTTCCATTAAATGGCTCTTTACTTTAATAAGCTAAAGGGTGTCTTAAATACTAAAAATCATCACCATAACTTGAAGATTTATCGTCAATTTCAAAATTAACTAAATATGGGGTAAGTAGAGAGCCAATAAGTCCAAGAACAATTCCAATTCCTATTGATAAAAAAATAGTATGAAAAGGTGAAAGGAATTGAGCAAAGATTAACATAGGAAAAATAGTCAAAACAGTAATTGTTAATCTCCCAGGTATAGTTACAAAGTGTTCTTTGCTGCAGGTGTCACAACGGAGCGGTTGGAATAAATGTCCCCATAATTAACGATATACCTTTTTCCATTTGAATTTAGTATTACAGTTCCTGCAATGCTGCAAAATCTAATTACCTCCTAATTGTTAATAAAGTAAACCAGTTCCTCAATACTACTTCCCTATTGGAATAGCATTAGTAATCGGACGAAAAATCAATTATGTAAGTTTCGTTTTATTAAGTTAGCCTGTCCAATTATAGAACAAGTACAAAATCACCTATTTCTTAGTAGTTCCTGGTAAATCGCGTTTAACAGATAAAGTACTCTCACAAGACATCCCAGAATAATTCCAAAAGCAAGAACAAAACCAATTTCATCTAAAGGAATTAATAGATATCCTAGTAAACTTGCTGCAATGATCAAAAACAATAAAAACAATAATAGTACCTCCAACACCATAATAATCAAAATAGTTCATACTTCCCTTTATGAAATAAAGTATAGCTGGAGATTAGCTGCCTAATTTTCAACTATGCACCGTTAGCTTTAGAAAAGAAAAGTTACTTTAAATGTTTAGTACAGTTATACAAAATACAATCCCACTTTTCTTCTGTATTATTTAAAATAGTAATAGATGTATTATTGATATATGTCTTTTGGAATTTCTGTGGAAGTAATTGCTGTAATGTTAATCCGATTAAAGCACCGTGGCTGACTACCAATATTCGTTTCCCTTTATATGTACAAACTATATCCTCTAAAAAATCTCTTCCTCTGTTAGATACGTCTTCAAATTTTTCCATTCCAAGTTCTAAATGATGCCACTTACCTCCCCATAGTTTGACCCTTTCTTCCTCTGTTGTTCCTTCAATTTCCCCACAATTTATTTCTCGAACCCTTTCATCAGTATGACTAATAGGTAAATCTATTTTACTTCCAATAATTTTTGCCGTTTCAATCGCCCTCGATAAGTCACTTGTAATAATCATGTCCCATTTTTCTTCTTGAGATAGTCTATCTCCCATATCAGATGCTTGCTTTCTGCCAATCTCATTTAAAGGAATATCAGATACTCCTTGGGCTTTGCCTAAAGTATTCCATTCAGTAATTCCGTGTCTAATTAGTCCTATTGTGGTCATTCTCCCACCCTCTATCTATAACTATATTCAATTTAGGTTGTTCCGCTAACCTTATATGTAAGATGGACGCTTCTCCTTTTTACGGAAAAGCGCCCGTTTGAGTAAGATCTTGAAAATACTCCTGTCAACGCCTTCATTTATAAATGAATTAAAATATTGACAAGTTTCCCAAAAGGATCTCTAACGTAAAAACGCCGCACACCCCATGGCTCCTTGACTGGTCCATATTCAATTGGAATACCTGCTTCTTTTATGCGGGCTAGTGCATGATCAAGATCATCAACTTCAATTGACAAATCAGGTACCGGTGTCCCCGAGCCACCTTCTGAAAGGAAACTAATTTGAGTATCCATTTTTTCATGTGAGCCGTAGGTTGCAATGAAATCCAAATTCATTAATTGATCAAGTCCAAGTATATCCTCGTAGAAGTACCTTGCTTTGGTAATATCCTGTGTTTCCACATTGGCAATAATTCGTTTAACCTTCATTCTTACCACCTCCCAGTTACTATTAATTTCTCTAATCACTCTTAAATATCTCATTTCCCTTGAATGTAATAATCCTTTAAATGGCCCTTTCATGAAGAAAAGCGCTTAGTAGTTTAAGTGCATTATGGGACAATCTTGTTGTTGGAATAAAAATAGGAATCTCCCTCTTTAAGAATCACACACCGTTTATTAAAAGATTAATGTTTAATACTCAATTATTTTTTTCTTTGGTTGATTTCCCGAAGGATTTTATTCTGATCCTAGAATAACAGGAAGCTCTTTATATCCATACACAAACGTACTAGATATCATCCGAAGCTGTTTAGAAGTGTCCAATTTCATATTCGGTAACGCCTTAAGCATTTCGGCAATGCATATTTTCGCTTCTAATTTGGCAAGCTGCGATCCCAGACAATAGTGAACCCCTGCTCCAAATGATAGAGAATGGTTTGGAGAGCGGTTGATGTCAAACACATCCGGTTTGTCAAATACGTTTTCATCCCGATTGGCAGATCCAATCCAGGCCATTACTTCCTGCCCTTTTTTCAGATTCATGCCTTTTAATTCCATATCTTCAGTGACGAATCGATTCATACCTTGAAATGGAGAACGATATCTTAGTACTTCATCAATGGCTGCAGGTATAAGGGAATGATCACTATATAATAGGTTGAGTATATCTGGCTGCTCAAACAGAGTGAGCATTGTATTGGAAATGAGATGTGTAGTTGTTTCATTCCCTGCCACAAGAAGAAGGAAACAGAAACTTAATAACTCATCCATGGATAATTTATCTCCATCAACTTCTGCCTGCATTAATGTGGATATGATATTGTTTGTTTCGTTAATATGACGTTTTGTAATTTTACGCTTAAAATATCTTTGCAGGTCGACCATCGCTTTTTCTTGTTTCGCAAATAACTTGTACATTACATTAGGCGATACGTTTTGTGTTCCCCCAACTAGAATATCAGACCATTCTTTAAGAATCTTTCTGTCATCACTCGGTACTCCGAGCATTTCAGAAATCACGGTTACAGGAAGAGGATTAGCGATTTCCGCAACAATATCTATTTTTCGTTTTCCTTGTTGGGGTGCTAATAATTCGTGTGTAATAGCCGTAATTCTAGGTTCCAGTTCTTGAATCGTTCTTGGTATAAATGCCTTGCTTATAAGGTTGCGGTACCGTCGATGGGTTGGCGGATCCAAATCTAGCAACGTTTGAACATTTCCATTTCTTTTTGAACTGAAAAGCTTGAAATTTTGTAAGACCATTTGGACATCCTCATAACAGAATACGTCCCAACAATTCCGTTCCGGGTCAAAAGAAATCGGAGCATTTTTTCGCATTTTTTTGAACCAATCATGGGGTGAGTCTGCTTCAACCAATCCTCTTGGGCGCACTAATAGTCCATAGTTCATACGTTTCCCCCCTATTTTTCAAAATTCTCAATTGAAGCTTCTCTCTACAGCATGTATATGCTAAATTATTTTCATCCGAAGTTACTTTATTAATTACTAAATATTCTGTAAATAATAACGAAATTTCTATATTTCACGAAAATCCTTATTAAACTCTCGTTAGATTTAGTACATTCGTTTCCAATATCATCAATAATAACATGAATATCCAATTTTGTTCGGAATCTTATTCCAGATATTGGCCTTAATGCGGAATAACTCTATTCACACTCAACAGTCCCTTAATCCACTTTTCCAATTCAGATATTTTTTACTTTTTACTATAAAAACACCCCTTTTGAAACCTATACAAAGAGGTAAACGGTGATACTTTATTTCAAATCCACATTGGGTAACATGGAACCGTCATTCCCATCCTCAGTTGTAAAATTAGAATTTCAATTGAAACTCTCCTGCTTTTCACACTTGATAGTGCGTATAGCAGAACTTGTCGCGCGTGCCCTTTAACGGAACAAAGAACGCAATCCAATATTCTTGAATTGCGTCCTTTTGTTGAAAAATGTGGAAGCAACTATAATTGGTTGATTACCCTTATATACTCCTCGTACCATTTTTCCCATTCCCCTTTTGGAAACTCCATATATTGACCCTCCAGTACAGCACTAAACATAATTAGACATACATGCCATCCAGATAAATCTTTTGGAGTATGATCACTGAGGGTAGGGATATATTCTTTTAATACTAATAAACAACCATTATCTTTAGGAGATAACTCGAATCGAACCCATCCTTCTCCCCATTCATACTGCAAGAAAGATTGTTTTTCGAATTCTAAGATTGAAATATCAAAAGAATTACCTGTACCATCATTCATATTGAACTTAATTGTTCCTCCTTTTCGAAGATCTACAATTTCTAAGTTTGGCATCCATTTTTGCAATTTATCATTTTGTGTTAATGTAGCCCAAACCTTTTCTACTGAATGATTTAGTGGTCGATTGTATGTGGCTATATAGCCATCCTCTTTCTGTTCTACTACTGCTAGCATACATTACTCCTCCTCATCTAATAATTGTTCTAGAGTATCTAACTTATCTGACCAGTATTTTCGGTAAGGTTCTAACCAGTTATCAATTTCTGCCAGGGGTTCCGCATTCAAATGATAAATATGTTTCTGGGAATCCTTATTGATAATGACTAACCCTGCATCCCGTAATTTTCGAAGGTGTTTAGAAACACCCGGCTGGCTTAATTGTGTACACACAACTAATTCTCCTACAGACCTCGGTCTTGCTCTAAGAAGGTCTATAATTTTTCTACGGTTTTCCTCAGCTATAACTTCAAACAACGTTGTGGTGTATTTTCTCTCACCCATATTTATCACATTCCTATAGTCAATCTATAACCATGTGGTTATATTACCAATCGGAAATATAAAAGTCAAATGAAATTATTCACATTAAATGGATTGATCCAGTTATTAAATAATCTGGGCCTTTATACAAATAAGACTCGTTCTTAAATAACGCGCCTTTATCTTGAAGAGTAGAGATTTCTAACGCTTCATCCTCGGATTTCTCATCTTACTTATTCAACAATCGCGTTTTGTCTGCTGAATAGTGGAAAATAAGATAGAGCTTGAAAAACTGACCAACTTAGTATAGAGCCTTCGTTTTTAATATAATTTGGCGTAGTTAGCAAGTGTTTTGTCGCCATTCGCTAGTTACAAAGCATCGTTGGAGAGTTACTATTAAATTGTACTATTAGCAAAGAAGGACACGCTTAATCTACTCATGAAAATAGATAAAGGAGGCTCATATGTATGACGTTCCATACCTCTGATCGTATAAAGATCCCTGCAGGATTTTGGACAGGATTACGTCAATTGGGAATAGTCGCCAGCGAGGTAGTTCGAAAAGCACAACTGCCAATCTCCATTGTTTCTGATCCATTTGTCACCACAGCCCAATATTTTGCGATTTGGCAGGCTTTTTCCGACCTCATTGATGACACCTCCAAAGGAATCATCAAGCTTGCGACATCCTTTGAAACAGATCATTTCCCTCCGACTGTCTTAGCAACTTACCACGCTCGTGACTACCGTGATGCTTTAAAGCGAATGGCCAAGTACAAACAACTTTGCCCACCTGAAAGCTTACATATCACCGAGGAAGGTGAACACTGTACCATTGAAATAAAAACATCTCATAGTGAACAACCCGGTCTGTCCATATTAATTGGCATTACTTTGGCATTTCTTCTCGAACTTGGGCGCCGGGGCACAGGTCAACCATTGACAGCAAAGTTAGTAGAATTGTCTACCCATTCAATTGGCGACAAGCAGATACTTGAAGACTACTTCGGCTGCCGAATTCAGACCGGTACAAATTGTAACAGGTTGACTATACATCGAGCAGATCTGGATCGTCCCTTTGTCTCGTACAATGCAGAATTGCTAGAGATACTGACTCCGGTACTGGAACAGTCGTTGAATGAGCAGCCACGCAGCCCTTCCATTACCGAGACGGTCAAGTGGATCATGAAACGTAGCTTAGCAGGAGGTCGCCCTGACATTCAGACTATTGCGAACGAGTTAGGGATAAGTGATCGTACCTTGCAACGGCGACTTACTGAAGAAGGCACAAGCTTCAAGCATATGTTAGTAAACGTTCGACATGAGGAAGCAAGAGAATACCTGGCAGACCCGTCGTTGGATATTAAAGAGGTTGCCTTTTTAATTGGGTATGAAGACCAAAACTCATTCTACCGCGCCTTTCACAGATGGGAAGGTGCGACCCCTTTACAATGGCGTACTGAACAACTCGGTGCAAACTTGATAAATTGACTAGTTTACTTTTCGACTAACTTAATAAGAACTACAAAAAAAAAGGAATACCCTTCATTCAAAAAGGAGCAATGTACTATGGATATGGACTTAAAAAACAAAACAGCTTTAGTCACTGGTTCAACAAGAGGTATCGGTAAAGCAATTGCCATTGAACTTGCAAAAGAAGGTGTTCATGTACTAATTAATGGACGAAATGACGAAGAGGTAGAACGAACTGTAAATGAAATAGAGTTAGAGTTCCCTGATAGCTTCCCTCAAAATGCGACTGCAGATATTGTAGATAAACAACAAAGGGAAGCATTATTTAAAAAACATCCCCAAATTGATATTTTAGTTAACAATGTGGGGATTTATGAAATGATGAAGTATGAGGACGTTGACGATGAAGTATGGGAAAAGTATATCCGTACTAATGTTCTTGCAGCAAATGGACTATCCAAATTTTACTTACCTAAAATGATAAATAATAATTTTGGCCGAATGATCTTTATTGCGAGTGAAGAAGCCGTTATGCCATCAGGACAAATGCCTCAATATTGTATAACAAAATCAATGCTATTATCATTATCAAAAAGCCTATCTAAATTAACAATAGGAAAAGAAGTTACAATCAATACCATCTTGCCAGGACCATCGCTCTCTGAAAATGTGCATCATATAATTGAGGGAATGTATCCAAATGAAGATATGACTTTTTCAGTAAAAGAGAAAGAATTTATGACCCAAAATCTACCTCATTCTGAACTTCAACGATTTATCAAGCCCGCTGAAATAGGTAGATTAACTACCTTTATATGCAGCCCTTATGCTTCCGCTTTTAAAGGTTCTCCGATTCGTATGGATGGAGGCATGGTACCGACTATTTTCTAGCACTTTTTCCCTTACTCACCTTTCAAGGTGAGTAAGGATTCTTTCAAAAAACAAATCTTCGTTAAACGATCAACAATCTGGTCTGATACAGGAAAAAGACGCGTTCTCCAATAAACGCCCCCCCATTTAAACACTCACCTATGTGTTCATTTTTCTCAGGACAGCGTAAGGATGCTTATATGATACGAGAATAGTATGCTACATCGGCAACTCTGCCGTGTAAATGCGATTCGGGCAGCACCGCTACCAAAGTAAATCCGAGTTTTTCAATTAACTTTTTGGAGTTCTTATTTTTATGATCTATAGTAGCGCATAGGCGTTTAAGGTGTAAGGTGCTTTTACTATGCTCAATGACCGCGGAAACCGCTTCATACGCAAAACCGGCTCCCCAATGCTCCCTCATGAAGCGATAACCAATTTCGCCAAGATAACCTTCTGCTATTTCTGGAATCATTACATCACCGATGAATTCATCCGTATCTTTTAATGCGACAGTCCATTTTGTTTCAGTACGATTCCTAACCATTTCTACCATTGAGTGTTCATCACGAGGGGGATTCATTCCAAGAAATTCTCTTACTTCATCATTGTTAAACATTTTAAGCATATTGGGAATGTCTTTTTCCGCTCTCGGACGTAAAACCAATCGTTCTGTTTGAATTTTTGGTGCTTCTTTTTGTGCCATGATTTAATCCAGCCTTTCGTACATCTATAAATAATCTATCGATGGGAACGGTATTGAACTTCATCGTTTGTTATTTCCTTATGAAATTTATAATATAATTCGATACCGATTATTTGGATTCCTTCTTCAAGTAACCTGCTCCTTTAAACTTAATACCAATTATTTCAAAATCAAGCAGCGTTCTCAAGAAAAAGTTGAAACTAAAAAGAGGCTCATCCTGTTCCGGATAAGCCCCTTTTCTTGAATAAACAACAGGAAAGGCTAAATTTGAATAAACTTAATGGAATTTCATTTAATCTTTTAACTTTTAATTACTTTAGCTAATCCTAACGCAAAATGCTCCCATAGTATTTTTTCAACGACCTCTCCCCTTGTTTCGTCACACTCAACAATGAGAATGACTTCGGATTGTTTCCCCTTTAACCTATGCTGTTTTTTATTGCTTAATAAGACCATAAACAACCGAATCAGTAGTCCAATAATAAATCCACCAACCGCACCGATTAACCCCCAATAGATCGGTCCCCACTTAAGTTCAAAACCGACGCTAGCCGTGATGACCGCAGATGCAGTGGCTAAAGGCATGGCAATATCGATAAGGGATATTCCATCTGATCGATGCAGCGTATCAAATATTTTTCTGCTTTCTTCTCGATTATCAAGTGGGACAGCGTATATATTTTCCTTTTTTATACCCACTTTCTCTAAATTTGATATGGCGATTTCTAAGTATATATGATTTTCATAAGTCGAAAATATTTGCATATTCATAGAAGCTTTTTTCCTTTCAGAATGCGAAATGTCCTTCCTTGATACTGTTCTTTAAGAAACCGCCTCTGCTCTTTCTCGTAAAGCTTATTATTTTCTACTGTATTCATATAGGCATCAACGATAGCGAAACCATAAAGGGAAGGAAACATAAGTAACCACTCCGGATTCAGTACGTTAGTCGCCCTTTCTATTTCACCTAAAAAAAGCAAAGATACTCCTTCTAACATGTGAGAGTAATAAAAGAATACAATACTCCAAATGATTACGACAAACGCTGTAACGATCCGATGAATATAGAGCTGCCCAAGGCCAGGCATGAATAATGACCATAATGCTGCTAAGAACGGATTCCTTTTATCCAAATAATTGATTTCTAATGCCCCAATACTAAAGGAATTTATTTTATGGTCTTCTCGTTCAGTGAGTATATAAACGTTATTCAAATCAACGGTCGTGCGATAACTATCCCAGATTGCAAAGATGTAGACTGGTATGTATATCAAGAGCCATCGAGTATCCAATACCTCTTTTGCCATTGGGATGTTTCCCTGAAATGAATAAATCATGGCCAAGTTCACATGAGCCTTTAAATTGATCACCACTTCCCACGTTAATAAAAGGTACCCCCTTATATATTTAGAAAGTAATAAATGGCCAAAACCGGGAAAAGATACTGACCACCATGCAATAATATATGGATTTCTTAAATGAATCTGGGTAGTGCCAAGAATACTAACATTAGCCTTGTATCTTCTTGCAGTGTTATCGTTCGAATAATTATCAATAAGAATCCATCCTCAATTATTAATAGATGTCCTTATTTTTCCATACTTTTAAAAATTTATTATGAATGTTAATATTTATTCTATTTAATAGATCGATACAGGAAAAAGATGCGTTCTTTAATAAACGCCCCCGTTTGTTGAAGAGAGTGAATTATTGTTTAAGATTATCTTGCTCTTCCTCATCATCCTTCTCATAAAATAAATAAAAGATAGATAGACTTGATAATACCAAGAAAGTTAAAGAAACAATTAAATTTTTTACTAAAAACGCAATAAAGATTACGTTAATCAACATCATTATAGAAGTTAATATCTTTGCAAGCACTTTACTCCCCCTTTATTCAATTAACCTGCCCTTTAACTGAACATAGAAAAAACACTGAAGATCTGCTGCCCTATTGATCTTCAGCTATAGCCCCCTTTAATGGAACAACCAATATTTATTGCTTTTTCAGCTCAAAAATCTCCAGGGTGTTGTTCCATTCTACTCTGGCAATAATTGTAGTGGCTTTGCTTACTAAATCAAGATTACCTCCACCGCTCCGACCAATTATTTTGCCAGGTCTCGAATTGTTAGAAGCAGCATCTAATTCAGAAGTACCTCCTAAGGAACCTGCAATTGAATCAAGGCGATATGTTACTCTGCCGATGGAATCAATGTTTTCCCCTTTGTATTTTACTGTATATTCATATTCAACCTCATTTCCAACAATATAAACGTTTGAAATGATTGACCAATTCTCGCTTTCACCCTTATAAACAATTATGGTCCCTCTTTCTGATGCAAATACCGTGCATCCAAATGACATTAGTAGAAGAAGACAAATGAAAACTCTAAATTGCCTCATTGGGTTACCTCCAATATTGAACATTACAATTTAGAATATGTATTTGTGCAATCACTATACATTTTCTCTTCTTTAATTAATCAAATTGATGTTTTTTAAGGGTAATGAATATCAATTTCTACCTACCGTCATATTCCATTAACCTGCCCTATAATTGAAGAAGGGCAATAGCCGGATCACCCTCAGTTTTTGCCCCCTTTTATCAAATAACTATTTGTAGTGGTACATCACGATTATTTAATGATATATCTAACTAATAATAAGAATTAAAAGCCCAATAAAAGAAGATATATCGAATGAAACAAAATTTGTGGTTTATTTCAAAATCCAGACCATTGAACAAAGAAATGCTACTTGTTTAGCAACCACAACTTTCGTAGAGAAATGAAGGTTGCTATTTTTTAATTTCGACTAATAAATTTCCAGGTAGGAATGAATGAACTCCCTGAAGTATCAGCTTTTCTTTATTTTTTGGTATATCAAATATCAATGAAAAGTTAATCTCTCCCCCAGGCTTTAAGTAGACACCATTCCATTCCTTTTTCTGGGTTACTATAGTTTCGACTGGTTGATATTCATACCCTTCTTCATCTAGTAATGTGTAACCATTCAACTTAGCTAGAATACTGCCATCATTAGCTGACCCTTCAGGATATATCATTTTAGAATTAACTTTTATTTCTTCCGTTGATGCATTAGATTCCTCTTTGCTCTCCCCTAACGTATAAGAAAGAGTAACAAGTTCATTTAACTCTTCATCAATTTCAATTACTTTCCACGCAGATTCCATTTTCTTTTGTAATGAATTTTGTATAGGATTTTTTTTAGAATCTTTCTCATTCCGAGTGGCCGTTTTAAACACTTCTGTCGTTTCCCCATCAGTGCCCTCTATATTTTGAGGCTCTTCTATGTCGCTCGTTGCTTTTTTCACTTCAGGAACAGCATGCCCTAGTATTGAAAGCAGACCTATGAATAAACCAATCCCTAAAGTACCTAATGCAACTTTTAATCGCTTCTCCGTCTTTTTTGAATGTTCAGCAGAACCACCTAAAGCTTGGTAGGGTAAAGTTTTCACTGCTCTATGTGCTGGGAACAGCGCACCAATCATTCCGGTAACAACTGGTATAACAATTGAAACTAGAAAGAAAGGAAGTTGGTCTGTTGGAAGTTGGTCATAGGTTTTCCATACAAATACAAAAGCCAATAAAACACCGATGATTCCGGCAAATAACCCGCTGAATGCCCCTTCGAGTAAAACAAGGTGTCTAATAATCCGATTATGCCAGCCAATTGATTTCAAAAGGGCTATTTCAGGCTGCCTTTCAGAAACATTTTGCCATATGATTTCCGTGGTTGTTAAAATGGCTATCAACAGAGCCACTCCCATAGCGATATAATGCAGTGAACTAACTTCCATGGCAACATATTCCCCCAGCCATGTTGCATACATAACACCTTTTAGTCTGAAGGTGATAAATAGGTAGACAACAAACAGACTGGTTGGCAGAGCGATGGAGATAACCGATAAGATACTTCTTTTCCATTTACTTATGAAAGAATTAAAACTCATGGACCATATCGTCCTCGAAGGAATCCACCTTTTCCCTGAATGAGCGATTTCTCCTGATTTCATGGTTTCATACGGTTTTATTTTCCTTACAAGATATGCAGGAATGATTGTGCCGATTAGGTAAATCAATAAACCGAATAAACCAATTAGGAAAAACCTTGTGAGTGATGTAGTGATTTCACTTGTGAAATAGAAGTACCCTAATATAGTCCAACTAATGAGAGATACAAATACCCCCAGTAAGGTCGCTTCAAGGAACAAAAGTTTCGATAATTGGTTAGGTCTCCAACCAATTGACAATAATACAGCAAATTCTTTTTGACGAGTAAACATCATAATGAGGTTTGACGAGAATACATACACAATGGCCACAAGAATAACACTTGCGATAACTCCACTTAGTCCTACTTTTGCTTCTTTAAAGATAGACATGGATGAGCCCAGTTTAATCCATGGCTGCTCTACCCATCCCAACGATTCCTTCCCCTTTAATCCTGGAATATGAGTTAACGCCGGCTGCGGAGAAGATCCGAGGGTCACATCTGTAATGAGACCTGTTTGACTTTCTATTGCACTTGCTACTTCATTTAAACGTTTTTCACTTGCATCATTTAGTTGATCTACCCCTTTCACTTTAATGCGGATAGATGAAATGGGTTTTTCCCCCATAACATCAGCAGCTGCGTCTAATGTTGTTAACATGAGTGGTGGTTTCGTTAGAAAACCATAAGGATTATTTAGTGGTTTCATTTCCTTTGGTGGATTAACAGGATTTTCATTTTTATCCAACACCCAATTGGATTTGGATGGAAAATACGTTTCCATAGGCAATTCTGTTAATGGATCCTTTGATAAATTCAATTTTCCTGGATTAAATACACCCTTAATATTTAACTTCACTCTAGGAAAATCTTTAAATTCATCTCCAAACATCGTTACTGGACGGTAAGCTTCCGTTTCCGCAATGGAAACATCCTCTGGTATTGAGTAAGGTTTAACTTCATAAGCAAATGGCCATCGTTCGGAGAAAGGGCTGGTAACCGGTTTATATTCGACTGGGGATGCCTTAAATCCTATAATTTTTTGAAGGTCAATGTCCATTTGGTTTTCGCTTGGTGATAATATCTCATTAATTAAATTTTTATGGACCTCCTTGGTGGTATACGTGAATGAATCTACTTTCGTTCCTTCTTGTTTTTCCAAGTAGGCTTCTCCACCATTTTCTTTTACTTTTTCCATTGTTGATGCTTGTTCATCTGATGAAAATGGCAGGTCAAGTTTTGAAATTGTAAATGTGCGCTTGCTCTCAACAAACTCCTTATTACTTATGATAACTGGTATTGCTGTTTCGGTAATATCTGTATCAATTTTAACTTTTTCGGATTTATCGTTATTATCAAAGTATTCACTGTGTGAATCCTCGACCATTGCATCAGATAAACCCACCAATTTACTTTCAGCATCAGGATCGATACCAGCAAGCATGACTTCAGATCCATAAGATAAAGGCAACTCGCCATTATATCTTATCGTACCGTACTCTCTACCCACACCGTCCGGTTCCCATCCTCCAACCGTAAAGTATAATGATCCGTTTTCGGTATCTATCCCCGCCCCAGTATTGGACTCGTCTTTAATATTTAGTCTATACACACCAGGTTCACGCACTGCAACCTTGTTTACGACCATGTCGTTATTTACAAATCCTATCATAGCAATAGGAGCAGCAATATCGATATCACTCATTTCCTTTATCTGATTATATTGTTCAAGTGAAATTCCTCCCGATAATCCACTCTGATAATTAGGTTCAAGGAGATTCAAGTCTTCTGTAACACTTCTTGTATCAGGAGGTCGAACCACAATATGATAAGAAGATTTCCATCTGTTCTGAAGTTCGTCAACAATAGTGCCACTATTAGACTGTGTGACTCCGACGAGGTAGCTTAAACCGGTACTTACGATAAGAGCACCAACTAAAAGCAAAATGAACCTACCCTTATTCCTCCACCAGTTATTCCAAATAAATCGAATCATCCAAATATACTTGCCTTATCTGAAAGGATACATCCATCCTTCATTTCAATGATTCGACCAGCTTTCTTCGCTAAAACGGGATCATGCGTAACGAAAATAACTCCGCATCCCTTTTCTCTGTTAAGAGAAGAAAGAAGTTCAAATATCAATTCTCCTGTGTCACTATCGAGATTTCCGGTAGGTTCATCTGCCAATAACCAATGGGGTTCATGGATAATTGCTCTTGCGATAGCAACCCGCTGTTGTTGTCCCCCTGATAATTGAGAGGGCAAAGAGTTCAATTTATCTTTTAACCCGACTTTTTCTAATACTTCCTCAGCTTTTTGCTTCTTGTCATATTGGACTTTCCTTGAAAACAGAGGGGCCATCACGTTTTCTAATGAAGTTAAAGTAGGAAGTAAGTGAAACTGCTGAAAAATAAATCCAATGTTTTCAAATCGAAAGTCAGCTAATTGATTTGCTTTTAAATCCTTAATATTCTCCCCCATATATAGTATTTCCCCCTTAGAAGGAGCGTCGAGGGTACCAAGTAGGCTTAATAATGTTGATTTTCCAGAACCAGAAGTTCCTACAATAGAGACAAATTCTCCTTTTTGAAACTCCACATTAATATCATTTAGAGCAAGCGTACTAACATCATCCCCTTTAAATTCTTTCGAAATTGAATTACAGGCAATTGAAAAATCCATAATAACCACCCTTTTTTTCTGTTTATTCTGTCTAATTAAATTATAACAAAATATTCCAAGTTTGTTGTACAAAATCAGGAAAGTATTATATTTTGGCACTTTAAGGAAATAAGGCATCTACTCGGAACTCAAATTGAAAAAATATATAGCGTACCTTTAAACAATGAAAAACCCAGATCTTTAAATGACCTGAGTTGTTAATTTAAATTGTATTTATTATTCCGTTAACCTGCCCGTTTAACTGAATAAGGAAAGCTTAGGACCAGCTTGCTGATTTTAAGCTATCGCCCCCTTTAATAGATGAGTAATAAAAGTGATCACCTTTTCCTTTTCCTGTTCCTTCCTTAGAGCATCAGTAAAATTCCACACACACTCTGAATCTTCCCCTGTATGTGTTATTGTGACAATTTCACTTTCTTTTTCGAATACATACTTTATGGAAAACTAATTCTACTCCTCAATTATCATCTAATGATACCTGTTCCGGTGATCTCAATTTTCACTGTAGAATGTATGGGTTTGTTTGGATACTCTTTTTCCCAGTTAATTCGCTTTCAAACCACAGGGTGAAAAGGGATTTACCTTCTTCCAATTCCTAATGAATCATAATTTGATTGTTGCAGTATATTTAGTACATTTTTTGTTTTTTCGCTCATTTCCTTTGAAAGTGTTTCATTTAATTTTTTTACCACTTCCTTTTAACTTCTAAAATATCTCATGATCAAAAAGTCTATAATATCATTTTGCTTATTGAATTGTGTGTTGTTCTTTATATTAATTGTAGTGATATGGAGGATTATATATAATATTCGCGAAATACATTTTTTCCTTCTCTCTTCGTGTATCAATTCTTAATTAAATCATTTATTTATCATATGCGTGTGACTTTATACCACAAAAACCATCGACATTGATAGGTATTTACACCCGAAAAACTCTCCTCATTAACATATTATCACTCATAGTAAAAGGGTTAAACCACTTCAAAGTTTAATGTTACAGTTATTACAAATCTTAACAAGGAGGTAATATTTTTGAAAAAAGTATTACAACTATTCATATGTTTGAGCTTATTAGTGGGTCTTTCATTTAAAGTAGAAAAACCTAATGAAGTATCAGCAAAAGCTCAAGAAAACAAAGTCTTAAAAATGGAACGTAAAGAAAATGTAAAAAAATTAAAGAAAATGATGAAGGCAGGAAAAACCGATGCTGCTTTACCAAGTGATGCTAACCTAGTCATTGAAATTAATAATAAGACAAAAAAAATAAGTAACCCCCATGCTGCAACGATGAAGTTGAAAAGAAATGGAAAAAACACTTACGCATCTTTGGTAGGGTTAAGTTTTGAAATGAAGAGTGATGGGTTAGAAATTAAAGATGGAAAAACGAAGTTAAAGTTTAATAGTAAAGGTAATTTCGAAAATGAGGATAATTACATAACTTCATTCCATAACAAAAGTGACAAAAATCTCTTTACCAAGGTAAAAGAATTTTTTGTTGGTAAGAAAGCATACGCTTTTACAGAAGGTAAAGAAGGAGCTGATACTCGCTTTGGAGGAGATATTAGACAATATGTATATGTAGAGTATGATCGGAGCGGTACTACCGTTAGTCTTGAATATGTAGAGTTTCATTGGGAGAGAGCTTCAACAAATTATGCTATTAAAGATGCTGAAGGTGCTGCAATTTGTCAATGGCGTACAGGTAGTTGGGATGACTACTACACTGTTGGCACGATAAGTTCTTGGCAAAGTTATAATCGAAGCTATGATTATGGTATTCCAGCCTCTTGTGGATATACAGATGAAAATAGCTCTATTCATACACAGGTAGGCTATGCTCAAGCTGATTTTTATCAATATCAAACACGTATTTACAATGACGTAAGAACTGAAATTAAAATGACTAGTGCAAGTGTACCATCTCCATAAAATACAGGACTACTAAAAACTAAAAACGCATCAATGAAATGAAACTTCTGATGGTTATTTATAACAAGATATTATGTTAGCATATCTTTATAGCAACATAGAAGGCTAATTAAGTTAGAAGGGAGCTACTTATAGTTACCTTATTTTTTAGCCTTAAACAAAGGAGTGGTCCTATTAGAAAACTATGGTTTGTAATTTTATTGTTAGTTGCACTGATGGTTTCCGGTTGTCAAAATGAAAAGGATGAAAAATATTCATTGAGCGGAGAGTCAGCCTCATGGGCTTCTAATATCGAGGTAACATTTTCTAATTCTGGGGATAAAGAAAAGTATTTTATTGGTGGTAATCTCAAATTTAAAAAAGAATATTCTCCTCCTTCAGTAAAATATTATTTATCATATCCGTCCGGTGAAGGAAACGGAACCTCAGAGGGCAAAGAAATTAAGATACCCCGAGGTGGAGGTACTCGTGAGGCATCAAATAATAATATCGAAAAATTCGCCAAGGATATTACTCTAAACGTCCAATGGGAAGATGAAAATGGCAAACAATTTAAAGAAAAGATTCCTTTAGATTAATCCAGACATTTTGTTAGTTTATACTATAGATTCATCTAAAATTAATCAATCTTATTAACGGTTTCGTTTTTAGATTAGAGTACAAACTTTTTGTTGATAAAACAGTCTCGTATTTGTTTTACATTAATTCACATTAGAATTCGCACCCTCATTCACAACAGAAAGACGGGCTCACATACTCCAGTGAATGAGGGTGTTAAAACTTATGCAAATACTCTTGCAGGAAAGGACACGTAAACACCTGCTCAGTGTATCGGTATCGCCTAAAAGTAAAATACGATAACTGACATAATCTGTACGCAGTTGAAATAAAAGTCCCTTATAATGAAACAACGTTTTACAAACTTTAATTTCGAATGAACGTAAACGAGTTTGACTTGACCTTAATTTCTCCCTTAGAGTAATGAATAATCAGAAATCGAACTTGTAGCTTTCCCAGGGTTAGTTAAGCCATCCTTCAAGTTAAGGGTCACTTCCCAGGCTTTTGAAGTGTTGCTCCAAATGTGTCTCAATAGATATCAATTCTAAATCCTCAATAGGTAAATCCTCATTGCTCTCTTCATTGAATTCAGCTAAGTGTTTCTCCAACTCCTCCAGAGCAATTTCTTCAACTTGTTCCTTTTTTATTTCTTCTGTCTCATTATTTCCGCAACCTACCAAAGAGAAAATTGTTAATAAGGATACAAATATAGCAGAAATGTTTTCATAAATTCCTCCCTCTTACTTATTTAATTTTGCGTATTTGTGTAGACGAATAGTAAAAAATTTCAATGTTCATTTTCATATTCAATTAATCTGCCCTATTAATTGAAGGTGGCCAATAGCCGGAGATCAATTAGCTAGCCTTCAAATTACCCCCATAATTTGAAAAAATTAGAATTTGCTGTTTGTTTTCATTATGTTATATATTACCATTTATTCACTAACTTACTTTTAACCGTTCTAGAACTTTATCTAAGTCATTAATAAACAGAGACAAGATATCACCTTTTTCCAGGTTTTTATTCTTATGGCCCATATCTCTCCTTATTGACAACAACAAATTTTCCATTATTTGAATTGACTCCAGAGATAACTCTTGACCAGATGTTCGATTTATAAAGTAGTCTCTATATGATTTATAGGATTTAATAACATCTTCAGAGCCCCATAGAATTAAGTTCTCTGTAAATTTAGACATAGACTGAATTAACTCTTTTTCAGTTAAAGAATTACCTGTTTTACTTCCCATTAGAACTTTGAAAAGAAGTTCAACTAATTCCTTGTAAGTTTCAGATTTTTTCTCTCTTAAATGTTCCTCAATCTCCATCTTCTTTTCTAAGTATTTGGGGATTGTTATTGTTAAAGATGTTGCAATAATTGCTATTAATCCAGTAATCAATGCTGCAGATATCCTGGGATCAACTGCTAAGATATGACTATACAGCCAACCTAATGTTTTAAAAACTCCATAAAGTAATGCTCCTAATAAACCCAATCCCAATATAATATTTAGTGTGTTTTTCATGTTTCCTCCTACTATTTTTATAGGTAAAAAAAAGAATTACATCACTACCAATTATTTCAAAATTTCTAACTTAGAGCAATACTCTTCTTCCATTAAATGGCCCTTTACTTGAATAAAAGTGAGTGTCCTTATACTGACACCCTTTTCATCGCTAACAAAATAAAAGAGTTCTGTAAAAGTCGTTCCCAACAATGGGCAAATAGTCAGGCAGAAAAACTAATGGCTGCCGCAGCTCAAAACCATTTCAGAAAGCCTTATATCATAGCCTTTCTTTAAATTTGCATATGTATATTAACATGCTTCTTGAATACAAAAAACATCTATCCACGCTTGAAGACGAGATAGATGCTTTGGCAAAGCATATTGAAGAGTGTAAGATTATCCGTTCCATCCCTGGAATCGGTGAAAAAATCGCTGCCATGATTATTTCAGAGATTGGGGAAATTGATCGGTTTAATCATCCTAAGAAACTAGTAGCATTTGCCGGAATCGATCCGAGTATCTTTGAATCTGGTACATTCAAAGGCACTTTAAATCGAATTACCAAACGAGGTTCTAGCAGACTAAGACAGGCCCTGTATATGGCCGTTAAATGTGCCATTCGAGATTGTCGCAAGCAGAAAACGACAGATGAAATTATTCCCCGCAACAAGCGATTACGAAAGTTTTACGATAAGAAACGCGAAGAAGGAAAACCCTTTAAAGTAGCAGTGATAGCATGTGCTAATAAACTCTTACATTGGATTTATGCACTTTTAAAAAACAAATCGGCTTTCCAAGATCTAGCCTAGTTTAAAAGTATAACCAGACAGCCCGAAACTTTCCAAACATCGAAATTCGGAAGTAATAGTTTGTCAACATTTTCAATAAAAACTTAAAATATCTCATGCTATACTAAATTTATGCAAACCAAATCTGGTTTAATGGAATAAAGGGATTGTTGGACAACGTGTGGAATAATGAAATACGCCAAGGCTCCTTTGACTAATGCTTTATTATAAATATCTTATAATTATAAAGGTTTTCTTATCCAAAAAGAGCCCACCTCCACATTAGAAATAGTGGAGGCAGACCTCATAAATTATTCAATAAGAATTTTGTTAATATTAGGTGTAATTTTCATTATCATTCAGAGTTATTAATTAGTATTTTCCTCTAAAAGATTCAGAAGGAAATCTGCAAAAGAATCGAACTCTAGTTTTAATTCTTGTTTTTCATATGGAATTCCTTCGACGAATGAGTATACTTCACCATGGCTATCCCCTTCATCACAATCAATTGCATAATACTGGTTATTATATCCTAGATTGTAGATAACCAAGAGATTACTTGCTAGTTCCATTTCTTTTCTTAGTAATTCTGTAATCCAAATTGTGCTCGGTATTCCACTCGGCTCAATCCCTACACCATAAATTTCTTCACTAAAAATATCGCCTAATCCATATTTAAGAACAAATAATCTAAATGAATCTGGAAAAACTAGTCCTAAACGGTTTTCAGCTTTCCTTACTTCTTCTTCACTCACAGTTCCTAGTAAGTCGCAATCATCTTCATATTCCTCTATCAACTCAAACGCTTTAAATATCGATTTCATCTTAAGTCCTCCTTATTTTCTATTTTTCCAATACTCTTTTCTCCATTTATTAAATGATTTCCTATCGATTTCACTTCTACCTTTTCTTTTGTGTAGGACTTTACTGTATTTTTGGTGAATACTTGCGGTTACTTCTACTATAGAGCCTTTTTCTTTTTGTCCAATATGATGGAGGTTTATTGGCTTTCCATCTTTACCTAAAGGAGCTAATCCTTTTTGGGCCCTTTGAGAATTCGTTCTACCTCTAGCATCTTTTTTGTTCCAATCGATATAATTTCTTTGGTATACTTTCTTACCTCCTGATTTCTTAGGTGACCATTTGCAAGAGTTATGTGTCCAGATTCCAATATTGCTTACATAATATGAATGATAGTCTTTAACCTTGAAGTTGTAAACAGTCACATGCTTCTTTATAATTTTGATATTAGTAATGGGTAGGGTTAAATTATTATCAGTGACTAACTGATCTCCTGTCCTTAAATCCTTAGCCTTAACCCAACCTTCTCCGTCAACCCAAAACGGATGTTCATCAGTGGTTTCTATTTTCTCACCGTCGATGGTCAATTCGTATATTTCATCTACTTCTCTTTCATATAACCATTCGACTTCTTTGTAATCTTGATCACCTGTATTTTCATCTTTGGCAAGAACTTGGTCTCCTACCTGTATTTCTTCAATAGGCTTTTCACCGTCGATGGTTTTAACCTTAGTACCTAAAGTGAAACAGTTACAGTTCTTGCTGGCATTCACATTTCTTTTCGACCTAGATTTCTTCAAAGATGAAGCGGTGAACTTCTTGGTTTTTTTCGCCTTTTTTCCGTATTTAATACCCGTTTTAGCCGCCTTTACAGCCCATTTCGCTTGCCCAGCACCTGGAATAAAGTTACTGGCAATCGAAGCTGTGGCACCGGCTTTATGGTACCATTTAGATTTTTTACTTCTGAGCGTTTTAATGTCGTTTCCAATGTAGTAGTTGTACCCTTTTTTGGAATACTTCTTCGTTGCTTTCCATACTTTTTGCAGCCACTATTTTGGAAAGGGTCCCAGTGCCGTTATGTTCATAGTCATAGGTTCGAATCATGCTACCTGTCGTCTCACTGTAACTTTTATTAACGATTCTTGAAGGATTAATTTTTCTTGAATTAAATTATAAAGTTTAGTTCAAGAAACCTCTTATCTAGTTATGTGGTAAAATTTAAAAATCAATCTTTTTGATTTTCTTATTGATGTAATCTCTATCTTTGAGAACAAGAAGTATAGAAAACATTACTTCTAAATAGATTAAGAATACATCCTTTTGACATATGGAATTAAATTCAATAAATTAGAATGGTTTTTTGTCTCTATTCATAAGGAATTCATTATAAAACTTTCTTATAAAATCTATAACGTTTGGGTATATAAGGAAGACCCCAATAACGGAATCCTCCCTTTAACTATTTTTTCAATCCTTTAACCCTTAATCAGATTTCTCCAAAAATATGTTCATTGGATCCGGATACTCATTAGAGTATATTGAAAATATTTTTCTTTTCTCATCTAAGTATTATTCCCAATATTTATACAAACGCTTTTCAGTTAACTCTAAACTCCCATAATCAGGACCATCCATAGGCATGTACCTAACAAGTTTAGAAATGCTTTCAGGGTACTCAAAGTCGGCATATATTTGCTCAATTTGCCCCTTCTTTAATGGTGATTTGGGAAAGGGTCCCTGGTTAATTGGATTACTATGCTCCCATTCACCATCGCAATAGGTTTTAATCCAATTTTCTATCAATTTAAAAGAATCCATTTCATCCCTTCTTTCTACTTAGGTATTTCTCAAGATCTCAATTTTCGAAGGGGGATATTCAGAAAACTAAAATATATAGTTAATTTTTAACTCGTGCCAAATTTCAATTAGTTTATGCCCATCGACTTTAGCATTTAAAAATAGTTCTTCTGTAGTGCAGAATTCTTGGTAATTTTGACTATGATATTTTGATAAGCTAAAGAGCTCCCCTGTATTAATTATTGTAAACTTGTCTTCTTTGTAATAGAATTCAATGTCATGACCAATATTGAGAAGCATTACAATTTCATTTATCGTCGGCCTTTCCACATTGGTTCGCCCTTTCCTCTTTTAGGTTTGTTTTTTTCCCATTTCCATTTGTGCCTATGCGGTCCCCAAGGGTGGTACTTTGGTTGACCATGATCATCATAATCCATATCTTTCTTTGCACGTCCTTTATTATCATAATATCTTTTCTGCTTAGCAGTGCCATTCTTATTATAGATTGTTTTTGAACCATTCTTTGGTCCGTGTAAAGGTAAACTACTTTTTCCATTCTTCTTTGAAGAAGAGAAATATTGTAAGTTAACACGAAGCTGTCCTTTTTTAATTTTAGCAGGAGATTTTTTGCTTACAGACACATTCCTATTTGATCTAGACTTTTTCAAAGATGAAGCGGTGAACTTCTTCGCCTTTTTCGCCTTTTTCCCGTATTTAATACCTGTTTTAGCTGCTTTTACAGCCCATTTCGCTTGCCCAGCACCTGGAATAAAGTTACTGGCAATAGAAGCTGTGGCACCGGCTTTATGGTACCATTTAGACTTTTTACTTCTGAGCGTTTTGATGTCGTTTCCAATGTAGTAGTTGTACCCTTTTTTGGAATACTTCTTCGTTGCTTTCCATCCTTTTTGCAGCCACTTAGGCGCATGGCCATCTGGATCAATATTATTTACCGGATCGGCATCAGCATATAAATAACGGTTTAATGATGTAGGATCCTCTTCCGTACCTTCATATTCATCAGGAACAATAAAACGTCCAGTAGTTGGGTCGTAGTCTCTCCATCCCATCAAGTAAAGGTTTGTATCGGCATCATACAATACACCATATTTTCCAACATAACGATACACATTAGCTTTGGCAAGGTTTTGGTCCCCTGTAATAGAGGTTACATTTCCCCACTCATCATAATCATAGGTTGCTTTAACATTACCAGCAGCATCCGTAATGGCAATGACATCGCCTCTTGCATTGAACTGATAGTAATAAACCACTTCATCTAAACTAAAACTCAGTAGGTTCCCATCTGCGTCTCGATAATATTTGACTCGTTGTTGTTGTGATGGGCCTTCGATTGTTTCTAAGAACAAACCGCCGTTCGTATCTAAGTGATAATGATAGTGAGTGTTTTTAGTCCCATCATTTACGTTCTTAGCGATTCTATTCCCATCTGTGTCATATTCATAGAGTATTTCAGGTTGTTTTTGCCCGTTAACCGTTTTATTGACCTTCATCAACTGATCATCACTATTGTAATCATAGTTTGTGACGGTTACATTTGCCCCTTCTTTAATGGTGATTTTGGAAAGGGTCCCAGTGGCGTTATGTTCATAGTCATAGGTTCGAATCAGGCTACCTGTCGTCTCATTGTACACCTTTTTTTGACGAATTCGATTTTCTGCAAGATACGAATATTCTTCTACAACTTTTCCAGTTGTAAGGTTTTGAACTTTTACTATATTGGAATTCGCATCATAGAAGTACTTAAGTTTTTTCCCATTTGATTCAACTGTTTCAAGTTGACCTGACGCTGTATATGTGTACTTTTTCTTTACAGTTCCCTTATCTGCAATCTGTACGATTTGTTCAGTATCAGAATGTGTATACTGTAAATCTGAAATTGTAGTCTGGTTATTCCGATTTGTCGCTTTTAAAGATTTTACTTTGGATCCTCCATTGTATGAAATAGAGGTTTCGACCCCTGGGCTAAGGATCTTTGATAACGAACCATCAACCAAATATTCATAATTAAAAGTGTCGAAGTTTGGTGTCACAATCTTTTTAGTACGATCATTATCGTCGTACGTGATAACGGTATCACCCAAAGCGTTTTTCAACGTCTCTTCGTTATTTTTATCATTAAATGTATTGGTTGTCGTCGTGCCTGTATGACTAATGGACTCAGATAACAATCGGTTGTTTTTATCATAGACCGATATTGTCTCACTATTGAAATAGCCATCGCCATCTGGATCTACAGGTAAAGGAACAGGATTTGTTTCATCATAAATCCATGTATTGGTGACATTTCCATTCCTATCATGATAGTATCTACTCTCTGTCTTCTTACCATCTTCAAGGTTAACGCCAGCTTCTTTAACTAATCGCCCTAATTCATCATAGACATACGTATTTTCTTTAGAAGTGGTAGAATTAGTACCTTTCGTTTCTGCAATACTTTTTTTCTTTACTTGTCCTATTGAATCGTATTCATAAGAAGTAACCTGTAAAGTGGTTTCTCCTGTAGTCGGATCTGCAACTTCATTTGTCTCTGTCTTAAGCTGACCTTCTTCATCATACGTCCAATCTGTTACAGAGCCAGTTGCATCCACTAGCTTGGTTTTATCCCCAGCAGCATTGTATGTGTATGTGGTTTTTTTACCCTCTGCATCTACAACCTCTTTTAACTGTCCATTTGCTTCATATATATAAGTGGTCGCACCTAACTTATCATGAGCAATGGCTTCATTGCCTAGCCCATCATAAAGTGTCCAAGTCTCTACAGGTGGAGTTGAGGAGTCTTTACTATAGATGGCGTTATTATTCTTATCATACTGAAATT
Organism: Rossellomorea arthrocnemi; assembly: GCF_904424705.1. Taxonomy (GTDB): domain Bacteria; phylum Bacillota; class Bacilli; order Bacillales; family Bacillaceae_B; genus Rossellomorea; species Rossellomorea arthrocnemi. The sequence continues at coordinate 74,930 of NZ_CAJGBF010000006.1, forward strand.
CCGTCCAATTCCCTGCTCCATCAATCGTTTTTATGACATTCCCAACAGAATCATACTTTGTCTGTTCAACAAGCGTATTTTGATCCTTAGTTGGATCTGAGTACCCCGTCATTCGATTTAATTCATCGTATCGATAATAGGTTTTTCCTTTTGGATATAAAGTGGAGGTCACTTCATCCCAGGCAAAATTTTCTTCTGTTACTTTATTATCATTTGAATCATACGTAAAACGCAATTCATTGCGTAAGGGATCGATACTCTTTGTCTGTCTTCCCAGAGCATCATACTCATACCGAAAGATGGACCCATTTCCATCTTTCTCAGCAACTTTTTCCCCAAGTGCGTTATACTCGTCTATCTCTGTAATAGAGATAACCTCTGACTCTCTTGGAATCTGAGAATCATAGAATGTTCTGGTTACTTTGGGATTCCGTATCAACACCTGGTGATTTTGTTCATCATATTCATATTCAACTACTTGAGCTAATGCATCCGTTTCTTTAATTAAATTACCAATTGGATCATATTCGTACTTAGTCATTTTCCCACGACGATCCGTTTCTTCAAGTAATTGACCATCAGCATTATAGTTAAATTGAGCGATTTGTCCTAACTCATTAATCTCTTTTTTCTTGTTTCCAAAAACATCATATTCAAATGTTGCTTTTTTACCATAAGGATCATACGATTCTATCAAGTTTAAACCGTTATCTGAATATTTATTTGTAGATATATAATTTGTCTCTTCAATACGTACATCGTCCATCAGTACAGGAGATGTCCCAGCATTCACTTTTACTTTCACAAAAGAAGCACCTGTTGGAATGTCAGAAACAACATGCTGTAAACTCCAAGCCGTTGAGCTAGATGGGGCACTCGTCTGTGTACTTATCAGGCCTTTGTCCTGATTGAGGAATTGAACAGAAACAGTCGCTCCAGTTCCTTTCATCCATACCAAAGCTCTAATCGGAAGATTCCCTTTTTTCACCGGAATTAATTCTGATTCAACATTCCCACTAACCGATAGGCTTCTACTGCCACTGCGCTTATCAGTTGATTGATACGAAGTAGCTCCATTCACAGTCCAGTTAGGAACAGATGAACCTTCTCCTGATTCGAAACTATAGTTCGGAATAAAACCATAAATGGGTCCGCGTTCATATTTGGTTTCAAGAACATTCCCATAAGAATCATAGGTATAACTCTCTTTAAAACCATCAACATCCATCGTCCACTTACGATTACCCTTTGTATCATAATCATATGTTGTAATTCTATTTAATGGGTCTATCTCTTTGCTTATTAAACTCGTTCCAGACTTATATTCAAATTGTGTAACTGGTGTATAAACATTGCCGTCAATATCTGTTGTTTGCGGCTCCGTTTTAGTTAAGACATTTCCTCTTCCATCATAAGTATATGAAGTTTTATACCCTTTTCCATCAAAGGATTCTTTAAGCTTATTATTTTCATATATGTTTCTTTCTTCAATCTTAATTCCACTCGGATCATCAATACTTTTAACTAAATTACCATACTCGTTTATCTCATAGTCTGAAATGTTGGACTTGGTTGGTCCAGTTTCCGTTACTCTTGTTGATTTTTTTATCAAATCGTAATTAAATGATTCATCCAAAGAGAATGCTTCATTCTTTGCACCAGTTGCAGCATTGTAAGAAGTTAACGAACTTTTTACGTTGACAATTCTGTGACCGTTATAGTCATAAATTACCTTGTTTTGATTTGGATTTGTATACTCCTTCAATTTCCCATCAGCATTATACGAATAACTCATCGATCGATAGAGTTTGGTATCCTGATCAAAGTATTCCACTTTAGACAACAAGTCGTTTGTATAGGAATAATGAATTCTTGTCCCAGCAAACGTTGTTAAGTCTGAAAGTTTATTACCTTGATAGGTGAACGAAATGATTCGTCCTGTCGAATCTTCTATTTCCTTCACGCCATCCGCATCGTATCGAATTTGAATCTTATTCCCATTCCGATCTTCGTATGAGATCAGCTGCCCATTACTATTGAAAGAATACTTTAAACTTGATTCATCTAAATCTTCTAAAGTGTATTTCCCATCACTGAGTTTTGTTAAATTTCTGAATACTCCCAAAGGAGATGTATAAGTAGCATCAGAATTCTTACTAAACAGATGTCTTGTTCCATCTTCATCAGTAAGTAAAATATCACCATTTACTTGCTCGGAAATAGACATATCATGATTGAAACGCCAGCCCTTTCCTAGCGATACGTCAGAGTCATCCTGACTATTGTACACGCGTAAAATGGAAGTATCTAACCCTCTACCGTTTAAACTACTATCTGTAAATAAAGCATAAAGGTTTCCATTGGCTAGGTTTACTTTGGATGATCCATATCCCGATTGGATATCTTCATAAGCCCAGTAGTCTTCTTCCCCCAGCATTGAAACAAGGGGGTCAACCCACACTATTTTCGAAGCAACTGAGGTATTACCAGCCTGGTCTGTAACCGTTAGCTTCAGGGTATATAATCCAGCTTGTAAACCTGTAGTATCCCATACACCCAGTTCACCTTGACTAATAACACTATTTTTGGTTGAGACCACAGTCCAATTACTTGGAGTTTCTCCCACTCCATAACTTAGTGTATAGTCTTTCAAATCATTATCCGTCGCTGATCCATTAATAACTTTCTTTCCATTTACATAGTCTAAACTATTAGGAGAATCAATCTTTGCTGTCGGGAAAGAAGTATCTAGAGTAATTTTATCCGAATAAGCAATCGATTCATTTCCACTTGCATCTTTATAGTTAACCGAAACTGTCTTTTCACCATTTGAATTGGACAGTGTCCATTGCTTGGAAGACGAGTAGTTTTCATAAGTTGACCATGAGTTGCTCTCGTTCTTAAACTTCTGATAATAAGGTCCATTTGCATTATCATCCAGTGAGAGTTGCAGATTGACATTAGGTGAGTTTGTTAACGCCTCACCATTATTGATGACGATATTTCCTGTTGGCGGGGTAGTGTCTACTACTTTAATATTTTTGGTGATTGAGTCCCCAAATCGTCCAACATTTAATTTCAACATTTGCCATTCACTAATATAGTCACCTGGATTTTTGTTTCCTACAAATGTGAGATTAAACGTTTTCTCTTGCGTTGTACCTATTGAGTCACTTGAACTTAAAGGCAACCTTGTATCCTTTGTCAGCGGGTCCGTTTCTTCTTTAGAACCAAGATAGATACCATCTGAAGAGGTCCATGTTTGGAGACCTTCGTTTTTTACAGTTATAATGACATTGTAATTTCCACTTGCCTCCATTTGGGCAGGGAATGAGTAGTTTGATATCGTTGCGTCCAATTGCTTCCTGGCGACATCACTTCCGTTATCCGAATTCGTTGAAATATTCCCTTGATTGTCTACCGCAGTAACGTACATGTAGTATTTGGCACGTGCTACAGCATTAGGAATCGTATAAGAATTCGTGGTAACGAAAGCTGATGCAACGTCCTTAGCTCCAGGACTTGTACCAACGTATACGTTATAGCCTTTCAGCCCAGAATTACTATCAGATGATTTGCCCCAAGTAAAAGTGAAATTGGAATTCAATTTATTAGAGGCGGTTGGTACCCCTGGCTTGCTAGGCTTAGTCTGATCAGGGAGAGTAGGCATATATGCACCTGACTGTGACGTTTCACCATAAGCATTATATGCTTTAATTCTAAACCAGTAATTTTTATTGGTAGGATAAGTACCACCTGAATTTTTATATACCGGACTAGGGTCATCAGCCAATTCAGTACCTGATCCATCTAACCGTAGCGCATAGGACCCTTGTTGGATTTGAGTAGCGGTTGGCCATAATTTTTTTCCTTTTGTAGACCAGTTTGTTACATTACCAACATTAAATTCCTCATAGCTTTTCCCATTATAAATTAATACTTTATATCCAGTTGCCCCCGTGACAGGTGTCCAAGTCAAATCAACATGACCTGTTCCTGAACCTGACCCATTTCCAGCATAAGTACCAGAAGGGGCCGTAGGAACTCCCGTGTAGGTGACAGCTAAGTACGGTCTTGATGAGGAGGCATCTGCTGAATTGAATTTTCTATAGGTTCCTAGAGTACCTTCAGATGTAGATCGTAATACTAGCCCATTCTTAGCAGTACCGTCATACCATTTGTTGACTAAATCAGTTACATTTAAGGTCGCCCATCCATCTCCACCATTAACTGGTGTGCTACCATAGGACTTAGTCGTGTCAATACTTGGTTGACTATTCCAAGTAACCGAATTGACAGACCAAGCGGAAGATACCCTTTGGGCGTATAAATTTGTATTAATGGTATTGTATCCATTGCTAAATTTATATGCTTTTAATTCTGCTTTGACCAATAGACCACCATTTAATGCTGGAAGGCTGTTAGAAAAATTCATATATGAACGGGTAATTCCAGTAGAATCTGCATACCCGGTCCTTAAATCAACGCTATTGTAATAATTATAAGAAGGATAATCTTGCATTACGTACGTGTCTAGAGTGTTAGAAGAACTGCCACCTAAATTGACAGTTGGATCAATAATGATTGGAAAAGCTCTCTCAGGATCTTGGACGTATTCTTTATTCACTTTCAAGTGAATAGATTGCTTGTTTCCATTCTCTATTAATGAGTAACCAATTGCGTGTGAAAATACTCCTTTTGCATCCTCCATATAAGGAGGTGTCATGAGCCAGACTAGCTTGTTTTCTTTATTATAAAACTCAATATTTCGACCTCGTTGTATAGCTGTTAAGGACCCAGTTATGGAGAAAATATATTCTGTTTGACCTTCTTTTGTGTTTAGAATAATATCCTCTTTTAACCCCTCTGGTAAAAGAGTGTATTTGATATCCGTATCTTTAAATACATTGTGATATTCAACTTTATTCTCTTCTAGTAATACCCCGGCTTCTTTTTGAGCATTTTGTAATATGAACCCCACTCGTTCTTTCCCAAGAGTGATTGAAACCAGTTCTTTATTTTTCTTTACTTTCTCCGCAAAATCAACTGAAAATTTATTTTTTTCAGACTTTAATTTAAATTCTTGTCCTTTACTTCCCTTTATTTCTTTAACTTCATTTTCAATCGGCTGTAACATACCCTCACTATCTTTGTAGTGAACCGCACCGGTATGGACATCCGTTGTATAACTTAAATCACTATTCTTATAGGTTTTACCATTTATCGTTCTTCGATTCTTTACTTCTTCAACCTTTTCCACATTTTCAAGTAGTGATTCTTCAGTTGAAACTTTTTTTGGCTTTGCTGTTTTATTTTTTTCTTTTTTCTCTTCTTTCTGTGTTTCCTCATTGTGACTTCCACCATGAGCAAATACATTACTTAAAGGGATAGACGAAAATAACAACACAAATGCTACTAACGACAATACAAACTTACCCAAAAACCCCTTTTTACGTTCCAAATTCTTTTTCCTCCGGTCTATTATATAAAATGATTTCAATAACCAGATTCGTATCTTTCAATCTAGTAATTACACTCCTCTCTTCAAGAATATTTTAGCTATATTTTTACAAAATACAACAAAAATTTATTTAAATACCATGGAAATTTATTGAAGTACAATGAGCTGATTATCACAATTAAAATTCTTCAGAAATAATAGTTCCATATTTTTAAGAAACTGAAGATTTTCTATTTACTCACTCTATAACCTTTAGAAAATTAACATTCCATAAAAAAGCCCAAAGCTAAAGCTTTAGGTTTTAAATATCTGTTTTAGTAGAATATTTAATTAAACTTTTGGTGTTGTTTCTTACCTCCACTCATCGTACAACAGTTTCCAAGCAAGACTATAGAGCCTAGCATATAGTTGAGTCTGATGGGGACTAGTATGTCCTAAAAGAACTTGAATACATCCAAGCGGCATACCTTTCCGTGCTAAATGTGCAGCGCATGTATATCGTAAAGTCTGTGGAGTAAGTCGAAGCCATAATATATTTTTCATAGTCCTCAAACTTCTTCTGATTCGGCATGTCGTTAATGGGAATTTACTGGGTAACATGTGTAATAACGAAAAACGCCAAGGATCACTTTCTTTAAGGGCTCCTTGGCGTTTTTCATTTATTTAGTTAGTTGCGTTAATTACGATTTCACGCATAGATTGGTAGATATCTATTATTATAGATAACCTCCCCTTTGTTCTGAAGAGTGACACAAAAATACAGATTAAACTGACACAAAAGTCCAGACGTTAATTTTGTGTCAGTTGCCTGATCTTCAATTAACGCCCCAGTTAACTTAAATGTAACTCTTCTCAAATTCCAACAAAATTGAGTACGCATCCCCTTTGAAATATATGATTTAATGATACTCCATTTGTCAGGAGTGGATTTTTTATTTACTTCTTCCGAATTTAATATTTCTATTTCCCTAATTAATTGTTTACTCGTTTTTAGCTAAGATTATTTATTTAAATTAGTAACCATTAGAATGAATTAACTAACCTACTTCTTTATTTTTTGAAATTTTCCTCTCCAATTCATTTAAATTCTGTTCTAAGATATTTGTAAAATGTGTTCTTCTTTCTTTATCTTTTGAAGTTATATAGATAGGTTCGCCAAATATAAGATAAGGTTTTTTTCTTAAAAACAGTTCTTTTAAGTTGTCTGGACCTTGATAAGCTACAGGGATAATTGGGACATTAGAATGCTGTGCAATTGTAATGGCACCTTGTTTCAAAGCTATTTGTTCATTAGTTCTTGTTCCACTTGGGAAGATTCCAATTATTTCTCCTTTTGATAGAAGCCGTTTGGGTATTTTTAGAACACTTGGCCCAGGATTATTTCTATCTACGGGAAAAGCATTTAACTTTTTTAATAACCAAGATAATATCCCATTATAAAAAAGTTGTTTTTTCGCCATATAATGTATTTTAGAGGGTAATAAGATAGTACCCAGGTAAATAACATCAACCCAGCCTGTATGTGTACACGCTATAACATAAGGGCCATTAGTAGGTAAGGTTTTTATATTGTAAACATCTATTTTTCCAAATACCCGTAAGAAAATTTTTAGTATATAAGCAATAAAATAATACAAATCGATCCCTTCCTTCAATTTAGCAATTGGTAATATAATCCACGCTCATTCATTTTAACACTTACTATTGATAGTTGGTACTAAATTTGTCACTTACTTTAGTGATAAAATCGAAATAGCCCTACTCCATATTGAAGTAAGGCACTCATAACGATGCAAATTTAACTTTTATTTTATTTACGTATTTCCTTGAAGTATCCAGATTCCTTCTTCAACTAAACTGCTCGATAATGGAAGAATGCAATTACCTGGCTGATCTTCAGTTATTGCCCCCGTTAGCTGAATAACAATAATCAATAAATTTTGGAAATTATTATTTTCCTATACATCCCATTCATCATAACTGGTGAATCTTCTTCTACCTTTAAACTATTATTATTTTTTGGAATTATTTCTTCAAAACTTCGACCAATATCAGTTCCTAATACGCTAATAATTGGTCTTATAAGCACTTTTGGTAATGAAAGCTTTTTATTTTTAGGGGCGAATTTATCAAAAATAATTATTTTTCCTTCGTTCTTTAAAACTCTCGTGATTTCTTGAAAACATTTATTAGTATCTGGTACAACGGAAAGTATTAGATTTGCTACTACATAGTCAAAAGATTCATCTTCAAAAACCATATTTTGAGCATCCATCTCTAAAAATTTAATCGTGGAATCTTTGAACTTTGTTTGTGCCTTTTCAAGCATATCAGGTGAATAATCAATGGCTGTGATATCTAAGTCAGAGTAATTGATTAACTCTAAATCAGCTCCCGTTCCTATGCCAACAAACAAGATTTTTTGTTCTCTATTAAAGGGTATTAATTGGATAATTTGTTTTCGGGCATTTAAGAAGACACCTGAATTAAAAAATTTATCATAAAATGGAGAACCGATTTTATATATGAATTTATTCCAAGAATTATTCAGACCCCTACACTCCCATACAATAGTAATTATATTAATTAAAAACCTTATTTTTTAATCATAAATTTCTTATGTTCTTATTAAATTATTCTGCCCTTTAGTTGAACAAAAGGATTGCTGTTATGCAAACGGATTATTCTTCTTTCTTTTTAAAATATAATCCTAATAAGGTGAAAAATGTTACCTCAACAACAATAATAACCCACAAAATAGGTTGGATTTTTTCTAATGGAGTTCCACCGACACCACCATTTGCAAACCTATATAACCAGACATACTCTCCCCACATTATTATCCCAATGATTTGGGTAGATAACGCTAAGACAACTAATGATAAGAACTTTATCAAAATCACTCCCCCTTTTTTCGAAAACCTCACATCCCGTTTTCACCATAAAAATCCATTATACATTCTTCAATATAACTGCCCTATACTTGAACAAAGGTCGGCTACTATTTCAGCATATGCCCCCTTTTTGAATAAGATTATTAAAATGGAACATAAAAGGGCTGTTCTTCTTCATTTAATATCTTAACAATTCTTTCTCTGAAATTTGACCAAGTAACCATATTTAATACTTCTTCCAAAGTGAAAAATCCAACATCTAAACTTTCACTACTTGTCTGCGGTTTACCACCTGTCGCTTTTGCAAGCCAACAAGTAGCGCAAACATTAGCCTGTATATTTTGATAAATACCACAAAATCTAATGACTTCAATGTCAATTCCTGATTCTTCTTTCACTTCTCTTATGATCCCATCCTCAATGGTTTCACCTAATTCTATTACACCGCCAGGAAACTCCCAGCCTCTTCGTGGACCTTTAATAAGCAAGATTTTTCCTTCATCATTAAGAACCACAGCACCTGCCGAAAGTGAGTGTCTTGGCATAGTCATACAAAAACCACCTTTATTTGAGATGTAATGTTTGCTCTTTTATTCCCCCTTATTCAACAAACCTGCTCCTTTAACTTAATACCAATTATTTCAAATTCTAACTTCATACTCAAGAAAAATATTCATAATAAAAGAGCTTACCTGATGCTGGATAAGCCCCGAAAGTTAAGTTTATGTTCGAATGTTAGTTCTTTTTCTAGATTTAAGCCCTTAATGCTTTTAGCTCATACTAACTTGAAAAAATATTATCCCATTACATCTTTCAGATGGTTATTTTGTCTCTTTAAAAACAACCAAACTACAAAAAGAATACTAAAAATAATAAACATTAGTATAGGTGCCTGAAAAAAGCTCCAAGTGCTTGGTCCGTAATAGGTTAATTGGTGATGTCTCTCAATAGTTTTTTCATAAGAACTCTTATATTCGTATTGAATACCCCATTGTTTATTCGCCATCATTACGGTTCCTAAGTCATAACCACTAGGAATAATTGTCTCTCTCTTCCCCAAAACACCCTCGTCTCCAATGACAATCGCGGCTTTACTGTACTCAATAGGATAGATCGTTGTAGGTTCCTGTTTTACAGAAGGATTTTCCTGTAACCGATCTTTTAAATTTGCTGCTGGAAAAACAGCTAACAAATTCAGTTTTTCATTATACTTTTTAAAAATGGTAAGAAGTTGTTTTTCTTCTTTTTCAGTCACTTCTGTTGAGGCTCCAAGAATTTGAAATACATCATCCATAATAGCTTCTTTTTCTTGGTCTACAACTTCTAGATTAGTTACTTCTTCTTTATATTCACTAAATTTTTTATTTGATTGAATTAGAAAAACGAATCCAATCAGCAAGGAGAAAAGTGTAGCTATAAGTAAATAATTCGTCAGCTTCTTTTGAGCATTGAAGAACCTGGATACTTTTTGAAATGGTCTCTTAACTTCCACTTTATATACTTCATCCATGTTATTAGATAAATCAACATTATTTTTCATACTTTCTAATACTTCTCTACAATTTTTACACGAATTCAAATGTTCTTCAATAAAATGAATACTATCTTGGCTGCACAAATGATCAATATAAGAAGGGAGTAAATCTCTTACTATATTGCATTTATTGTCCATTGTTATCCTTACCCCTTTCCCTTAATTTCATTTTAGCCCTATAAAAAGTAACTCTCGCCCAGTTTTCATTTTTCAATTGAATTTCTCCTATCTCTTTGAAACTAAGACCCCCTAAGATCCTCAAAAGCAACACCTCTTTATATGGTTCTTCAAGGAAGTGAATAATTCGGTAAAGGGCAATTTTGTCTTCCGAATAAATAAATTCAGCTTCAGGAGAAGTATGTAATACGTTATCTTGAAACTTATGTCTTTGCTGTTTCTTATTTTGTTCAAGGTGCTTATAATAAGAGTGCTTCGCTATTTGACAAAGCCAGACTGACATTTTACATTTGCCATTATATCTATCAATGGATTTTACAGCTTGATAGAAGGTTTCTTGTGTTAGTTCTTCTGATAAATCTGCGTCGTGACAAAGACACATTAAATATTTGAATACTTCTTCAGCATAATTGCTATATATTTCATCAAGTTCTCCCAAGCCTTTTCCTCCTTTCGTCTATATATCCGATTCAAGTCAATTTCGTTACAAAAAAAACTATTTTTTATTGGCATTAGAAAACCGCCGAATTAAATGGCGGCGATTAGTATATAAATTATATAATTTAAAAAGTAACCTAACTTTAAACTAGTTCTGCCTGGAGAGTCCGTCCTTTTGCAACCTTGTCTAATTTTAGCATAAATATCCAATATTTTTTCAGAAACCTTATTCCATTAAATGGCCCTTTAACGGAATAAGGGTTTGTTATAAATTCAACGAACAGTCCTGGTTTTTTTAATAAAAATCTAAAATGGAATCTCAAACAACTGCTTCATTTCATCTAATAATCCCTTTTGTTAAAATCACTGTACGGGAAAATGAAGGTTCCATTTTCCAAGGCATAAAAAGCAAACGGTGCTTTTTTACCTGATTGGATTTCCTTACCTTCTGAAAATACAAACATATACGTGTCAGTTTCTTTCATCTTTTCCATTGTTTCTTCCGTGCGGATTTTTTTGACTTCAAGTCCTTCTGCCATAGTCAATATCTGTTCTATTTGTTGCTTATCATTCACTACCTTTGTCAATTCTTCAGAAGATGAATCGTTTTCTACTTTTTGAATAAATAATGATCCCGCTTTTTCTTTATTCTCTATTTCAATAACTTGTTCACCATCGGAACAACCACTCATTATAAACACAAGGATTGATAGACTTAAGATTGGCTTTTAATTGTTATTCCCCTCCTTTTTCTTTAAATGACCTGCCATTTTACTTATTGTCTTCTTTTCTAACATTAAGCTGCCTGGAACAATGTAAGCATAATAAACCCATAGCTATAAAAATGAGGAATGGTATGATTGTAAGTCCAGGCATAATAATGGTCCAGTAAAGTAGATATGTACTTATGGCAAATAGAAACCAGCTGATGATGAGTAAAAAACTTGAGGTAAGTTCTTTGAATGTATTCAAGGACCACTCCCCCTATATTTATAAAAATCCTCACCTTACTTATTCGAAACTGCCTTCCGAAAGATCTTCATACTATAACGGCCCCAATCTTCTTTTAGATCAGTGAGATGTACAATACTCCAAGCGTTAAAGAAGGTTTGTCCGCGTTTGTTAAAGAATAAATGATCGTCAATGCAAAAGGATGCGTGTTGAATGATTCCGTCTGAGTTTTCCCAAGTAACCACGTCACCTGCTCTACTATCTTGAGAAGTGATGGCGTGATAATGCTCATTTTCTAGACTTTGAATAAACGTTTTCGGATGTACCCATTCCTCTATCATCCATTCTTGTTGAGTGATGGCGAACAGTGTTGCCGATAAGCAATTACTACCTGTGGTGGAAGGAAAGGTGTTTGCAAACTTCATTATGTGTGGAGGTGTGTTGGTCGGATAGTCGTAGCAAGTCCAATCCTCCCATTGTTGCGCGATATCTTTCATGAGATCTTTCTTACTAGTATAAGAGAGTTCTTCCCACATCGATTTATGAAAGACTACATACTTCTCTCCCTTCACTTCAATCATATTTTGACTGAGGAATGAAATGTCTACAGAGAAGTCAGAGATTGGATGAATCAATCCCCTGCCCACTTCTTTTTGAATCTGAAAAATGTCTATTTTCTTTTTAGCAGGAAGCTGATTAACCCAGCCCGAAGGTGTCACAAGAACATAGTTTACGTCCTTTGATATATTCCAGTACTCGTAGCTGTTCACAAGTTGTATTTGTTTGTAAGAAGAATGATTATTGAACTCCTCGTGAGGAATGACCAAAGCATTATGTAAATATTCTTTAAAGCTGGCAAGTTTATTCTCAGGAAGGAAAAACAGGTCTTTATCAGGGACAAATGTCTTTATCCACTCTTTCAAAATATCAAATGTTGGTTGGATCTTTCTTTTCAACTACACTCACCTCTATAGTCTGGAGTAATTTCTTGAAGGACTAACCCCATGCTTTCATATTAGGTTAGCTGATGTATGTAAGATTCATAATCTTATGTATATTTTAACATAATTAGCCAAAATCACAGGGTCAACATCCCCCCAGAGCAATTCAAATATGTTGGAGATATACGTGGTTGACGGGGTAATGTCTCCATTTTCATCAAAAAAACGTCCCGTGGTCAGCATCGGGGACGTTTTTCCTCTCATCTCATACCATTGAAAAGGGGTATAGAGCAGATTCATGCGAGATTTACAATTAACGTGCGGGAATTGGAATGATCATGCGGCTTTCGTAAGAATCGTGCGGGTTTCAGATGAAATCATGCGAGATATTGGATCATCATGCCGCAGTGTCGAATTTTCTTTATCTGTGAGGACTGAAAGCACCACGGGGACAGGTCCTTTATCTTCAACTCAGCAAGCTCCCCCTCATCCAAGCCCGCTCCCGAAATGGTCCGATTGGTAGTTGGATCAAGGTCGTTCGGTTCTCAGAATCCAGTTTGTAGATCCTATCCGTCAACGTTGTATCAAACCCAAGGAGGGGGTGGCCGCCAAAGCCGGCGGCAGACGTGGATAAAAGCAGGCGCTGGACGAGCATTCCGGCTTCCATTTGCATGATTCTGTAGCCTCTGTACCCCAGGGTGTCTTTGTAGTAGTTTTTGTTTCCGATAATATGAAGGCACACCGGTACCTGAAGTAAATTGACGTTATCAAGTGACAGACCTGATTGGAGTCGGAGACGATAATCCCCTGTATCGATTTCCCGCAAGGAATGGCGGAGGCTGTCATATGCGTATGCTCCATTAGGTATTCCTTCTACATTATACAAACAGGCGAAAATAGATACGCCAGGTACTCGGCCGTCAAATGCGTTGTCTAGGTCACTTCTATAAGAATAGGAATGTGTTGCTCTTTTCAATAATGCCGAAAGTCTCTGCTGGCTGACCTTCCCCATGACAAAATCCATTTCCGGTGAATAGCGTTTTTGGCATGCTTCAGCGAAATCATAGGATAAGGATTCGATTCCCGGCAAAGGGATCTCTTTTTCTCCCGTTCTAAAAATTGGTGGTTTTCCAGGTTTCTGAAAATCGCCTGTCGATTCCATTTTGGAAGCTTCATTCATCTCCAGTAACCGGGGAAACTCTCTCATTCTTTTAGACCGCTCGTAAAGTTCTGAAGATATAGCCGGCAGCTCCCGGCATAATTCTTCAGTGGTGAATGGCCGCTCCATTCCCCTCCCGGTTCCAGTCCAACTCGTTACAGAAACGGAAAGGGGGATGACGGAATAGACGCTTTCTTCTTCCTCGGTAAGTCCGAGCAAACGGTTAATCGCAGAATCGAGAAATTGAACATACACCCCTGACTCGAATCCAAATCGTTTGGCCGTTTCCAGCAGCTGTCCCATGAGGACACCTGCATCCAGTGCCTGCAGCCGATAGGAAAAGTTGTTGTATTTAAAGAAGTTTTTCCAGAATCTTGTTGTGACCAAGACCGTGGCAAAACACGTTGAGATGTCACTGCGATTGCCGAGTGACCGTTCCAAGAATGAATCGACATTCCCTTCCCGGAGTAGGACAAGGCAATGGTGGGCGACATCATAATGATAGATTCCATCCGGCAAATCATCCAACTTTAAATAGAGATAGAGTTCATTCGGGTACAGCGCCCCTCCCGATGGAGCAAACCGCCGACATGAGTGGACGGGGTAAGATTCTTCCTCGGAATCATCAGGGTCCACCGACTGGCTTACCCCGGTGATGCCATAGACGTACCAGAGGAAATGACCGATTCGTTCTAACGTGGGTGGTAACGGCGGCTGACTCTCAGTGAGTGACACCGGTACATCTGTAGACAATGGGACTGTCGGCAGTCCCCGGTATAGCTTATACGGAAGGGGCGCATCCTCCCAGTCCACTTCCCAGTTTGGCTGATTGGCCCGGTTGATATCAAATTGCAGATTGTACAGAAATTGTTCCAGACTCATCCTCCTTACCTCCTTAGTCCTTAAGGAAACGGATGCGGTTTTTGATTGAGCTGCTCAAAGGTCAATGGCCCGTCGGCATATCCAAGTTCCGCGGGCACGTTAAGAACTCTTTCCAGGCCTTTCAGTCGGGTAAGATGGTGCCCGAATGTCATGGGAAGCATGCCGGGAATCAAGACTTTTACGCAGTATAATCCGTTCTTTTTCAGTTCTGGAGCGGTTTGGTCAACGACAATAACATCTAGGTTCCGGCTATGAAATCTTGCTAGAATATCTTTCAGGTCATCCGTCAGATCCGTGTGATCAGACTTCCAATTGAACTCCTCCTGGAACCTTCGCATAGGTCTGCTTTCATCCTGCAAAAATTTGAAACGTTCTTCTGCCTCGGGAAGTCCATAGAGCATGCCATGATCATCCATCTGCTTGACGAGGGAATCATCATCAAGCATTTTTTCATATGCCGTCTTGTTCTTCTCCAATTTGTCATCCAGGTTCAGCATCATCCCGGCGAGCTCCTGGATGGCGCTTTTTGCTGCTCTTACCGGGTCAAGGTGGGCACCTGCCGCAAGGATCAGATTCAGTCCTTTATCCTTCCGGTTTTTGGCCATTGCAAAGACGCTTGGGATTCCGTGCTCCATGGTCGAGTTATATAAGTATAGATCATACCCTGCAACTGCCTGCATCCGTTCAATCATTAACTCAAGCTCCTCGTCCTCTGCTGTTAGAGGGTCAAGACGTGACAGGTTGAGTTCTGCATACCAGGTCAATAGGAATGAATCCCGTTCGACTACCTCCATGATTCCGTAGAAAATCGCTTCCTCCCTGCTGCCGCCAAGGGCACAGCCATTGGACGTTTCATAAACAAAACCGGATGAGCCGCAGCCCAGACTATAATAGGCAAGAAGCTCAGGGACGAGAATCGGCCGCTCTTCCATGAGTGAATACCCCCACACCCAGTCAATCGCCCGGTCAGGGTCGAACTTTTCAAATGGGAAACCCGGCATGGTGTACTGATCATCAGTGTGTACGCCGACCTTTAGGGGATCAAGAGCATGTTCCTTTACGTTTCGGTAGCTGTCATGGGTGACGGTCCGTTTCCCCCGGGGCTCTAAACCGCAATGACGCTCCAACCCTTCAAGAATGGCTGTCAGCTCGCTGTCTGAGTATACTTGTGTCCTTCCCGCCGTCCCTTCATCCCCTTCGAACATCGGCATATTGACACTCGCATCTGCAAATGGTGTCACCAGGTCATACATTTTACTGTTAAAGAGTCCCGTCCGGTTATCCAGATAGTCATTTTTCAACACTTCTTTCATCTCATCCAGGGGGGTGCAGCGGAAACTGCCGGCATGGACCTTCGGGCTGGGCTTGAGGGAAACACGGGCTAATTCGGGCGAATCGTCAGGAATCTGGCTGCACATTGGGCATAACGAGTCGGGAACGAAGGAGTGCCAGGAGCTGTTCAACGTTTTCAAGTCCGTCAAACATACCCGTCCTTGGGAATGTGGCTTTGCGCCTTCAAGGACCCTGACTGCTTCTGCTGTGATGATGTGAGCCAAATGCAGGACTCCGGTTCCCGACGCCCACGGGTCTTTCGTCATTCCACCGATTTCCGAGAGGTGTCTTTGCACCTCCCGCATTTCAGTTCGCTCCTTTCCTCCAAGGAGGCGTCTCACATCGGCACATTGTGAGCATCCTGGTGAATTGGGCTGAACCAGTGGTCCGATGATTCCTTCTCCAAATGAAACGAAGCCTCTCAGCCATGGAACCTGAGTCCCCCTCATCACTTCTTCTGCCATTTGGTGAACAGCCGGATTCCATGTATCATCCAATGTCAGGACCAACTCGGTATTGGCTGGGAATCTTTCAACATGTTTTTGCCTGAATACGGGATACCGGGCTGAAATTTGCGCACATACACGGTCCGCAAGCATTCCCTCCCCCACAATGACTACGAAAGAACTCATTGTCCTTCCTCCTCTCGCAGCAGCACTCCAAATACGCCTTCCAGCTCCTGTTTAAAAACGGGTTCAATATCCAGTTCATACACCACCACCTGCTTCTGGTTCCCCTTTAAGGTGTCGATTGCTTCTTTCAGATTTTCAGGCTGGAGCCTGTCTTCATTGGCCGGAATGATTATACTTTGCACATTCTGTTCCTCTAAAGTAACGCCAACAGGGTTTGCATCGAACGCATCCTTATCGTTTTGAGCGTGAAAAAGTGCCTGCTGCAGAGAGTTCCTCAGCGCCATGGTGATCGTGAAACCGGTATTTCCATACCAGCCATTCTTTCCATGAACATAGATGACAGGAAATCCAGACAAATCTTCCCCTAACCCGATTTCCGGTTCTTCCTGCATGGTGGATAAAGCCTTTATATAAAACCGGCATGTTTCATCCTCGATCCCCTCCAATTCAAGGCGGGTAACCGTGCTTCTTTGAACCGTTTCTCTTTTTCTCAACTGATCCGTCAAACACTTTTGCAGACCGCGACCAACGCATTCTGCAAACGTCGCTCCAGCCCCCGGGGCCATATAGTCACCTGACTGATGAGGAACGACCAAGCGTCCCAATCTTGAAGCGTATATCTCTATTCCGGTTAACCCCGCTTCCCGTCGCGCTTCTTCATGGGTCAAGCCGCTGCAGATCACTTCATCCAGGCGTTCTGCCGGCCCGTCAGACAGCCCGTCGACCGGCTGTATACGGCATTGGGCTAATGGAAGCTGCTTCGTATTCCCTTCCTCCCATACATGAAATATCCCCGTTTCTTTAGACGACAGCCGACTGAAGAAATACAGCATTTTTTCAGGGTCAGACCTTTTTGACCCCTTTTCAAGGCGGGTTTCCACAGTCTGAACAGCTTCAGCTGCTAAACGTCCGGTTTCAAGGGGATGGGGTAAGAAGGAATGCCAGCTTCCTTCAAGCGTTTCTGTATCCAACAGAAAAATCCTATTTCGCTGTTCGGGTTTTGTCACGCCTGTTATCTCTTTCAATAATTCAAAGACGATCATGTTCGCAAGCATCGCTCCAGGGATTGGCGATTCAACAGGAAACGGATCTTCTTTTAATAAGGCTGTCGTGTGGATGCGCCTCCATGCAGAAGCCCAGTCCGCCTCAGAATCCGGATGGATGATGGGTCCTGCGATCCCTTTCTCCCTGAGACAAATCGCGGGAATGAACAGCTTCTTATCTGCCTTGCAAATAGATTGAAGAACGTCCAATTCCCCAAGGTTTTCTTGTTGAGTCACATACAATACCGAATCGAATGCCTCAAGTGTCTCCCGCCATCCGCCTTTACGGAATGACACTTCCTGGAGCTCTAACTCGGGATCCGTTTTACGGGCATGGTCCACAAGCTCCATCAGTCGACTTCTATTGGGGGGCATCTCATCGGTCATGAGCACCTGTACCTTGGCCATTCCGGATTCAATCAAAGATGAAACCAATGAAGACAGAAGAGGACCGGACCCCACTGCCAGGACATTGGCCCGGCGGAAGGTTTCAAATCTTGACGCTCCCGAATCTGCCAAACTATCGATGTATTCGATTTGTGATGCGAATTTTTTCACTGCATGTTCAGGCAGCTGATGTGGCAGGTCCCTGCTTACGTCCCGAACAAATCCATTTTCATGCAACACTTCTGCTATTTCCATGACCCTGTTTTTATAAGGCTCGGGCAGTCCGTTCGTCAAATACATAAGGGAGTACTCCCCATTGAACATCGGCAGCAGCTTCTCAACCCACTGATCAATTCCGTTTCCTTCCATACGGAAAGAGCATAGGTTATTCCTGAAATACACACCCCTGTCTGGTTCAGGGAGGTAAAACGTATCCCTCTTCACTTTTAAACACATAGAAGGGTCCAATTTGTCCATAGCGCTCCTCCTGATTTGTGACTATCATTACCATCGTATGAAACTTACTTTGTCCCTTATGTATAGGTAAGGAATAAAATAAGATCCCTGCACTCTCATACAGGGATCCATTTGAAAACGATATCCTAAACGTTCGTTAACGACCGCAGCGTCCGCACCTGCCGCCACCGCCACACCTTCCACATCCGCCGCATCTGCCGCACCCTCCGCAACGGAAGCATCCACCGCAGCCGAAACAGCTATAGAAGCAAGAGAACCCAAAACCAAAACATCCTCCAAATCCAAGGAAAAGTCGTTCGTCATTCGGATCATACATGTTTTGATCCCAAGAAACAGGCTGTGTTGCCTGGAAATCACCTACATTCAAATTTTGAAGTTCATGGTGAAAATTATTCATCATCTTCATTACCTCCCAAAAAAAGTACCCTATGGCTCTATGGACAAATAAATGGAGCTTTCTTATGAAGAAATTCTGTCATTTAGGCAAATACACTATAAATGTGAATCATCCCCAACAATTTATGTTATCTTGCTGGGTATTGTTACTGATACAGAAGCCTATTTTCCAAAGACATGAGGTAAAGAAGACCATAAAAAAATACTCCTGTCGATGGACTGGAGTTGATTGCTCATGGATCGGAAGTGGTCAGGGGACATTCGGAGTATAGAGTCCTTCAAACGATATGCACGATACGGTCAACGAAAAGAGCCGGCATCCGCCAGCTCTTCTTCAGTCTTATTGGTGATTTCTGCACACTTCTCGTAAATCCTTCATCACTTCTTCTTTCTCTTCCCATGAATAAATGGATGCGCCAGCTGCGAGGGGATGCCCGCCGCCGTTGTATTTTTTCGCGATGGTGTTAATGACCGGGCCTTTTGAACGGAGGCGGACCCTGATCTGATCATGTTCTTCGATAAAGAATACCCACGCTTTCATGCCTTTGACGTTCCCTAATGTACTGACAAGAAGGGACGCTTCTGACGGTACGACAGCGTGCTCCTCGAGGATGTCCTTCGTCATCACCATCATGCCGCAGCCATCCTGGTCCATCTCGAAATTCTGAAGAACATATCCGTTAAGCTTCGTGACATTGGAATCGACTTCATACATTTTATTGAATAATTCATTCCGGTCAAAATCATAGCGGATCAGCTCTCCCGCAATATCAAAGGTCTTCTGGGTCGTACTTGGATACAGAAACCTCCCTGTATCGCCGACAATCCCCGCAAAAAGAAGTCTCGCTCCTGCATCAGGCAGGGTCAATCCTTTATCTTTCCCGAACTGGTAAAACTCATAGATCATTTCACTGACGGAGCTCGCCGTTGTATCGATCCAGAGGTGATCCCCATAGGCATCCTCGTTTGGGTGATGATCGATTTTCACAAGCTTATCCCCGAGTTTATAGCGGCGGTCACAGATCCGTTCTTCGTTGGCCGTATCACAAACGATGATCAAGGCTCCTTCAAAGACAGAATCCTCGATGACATCAAGACGTTTTAAGTAATGAAGGGTTTCCTCTTCTTGCCCGACGGCGTAGATGTTCTTTTCCGGAAAGGAGGCTGTCAGCATTTCCACGAGTCCACCCTGGGATCCGTATGCATCCGGATCGGGACGGACATGTCTATGTACAATGATGGTTTCATATTGTTTGATGAGGTTCAGGATTTGTTCTTTCATGGGAATCTCCTTTGTAGTGGAATTTTTATTTGGCATTCTGCCCGGTTATCTGTAAAATAGTAGCGAGAGATGTCAACGATGGAGGACAAAACTATGTATTTTCTCGCACTACTGATTGTCGTCACGTTCACGTTCTATGTCTTTTACAAAATAAGACAAGTGAGAACACGACGACCGATGGAAAAGAAATGGTTATCGGCTAAAGCCAGCATTGCCCTTGGGCTGTTCGTTGCCCTGTTTGGGATCAATCAGCTGTTTTTATTCCCTGGTACGCTGACGTATGTCATCGGCGCGCTTTTCATCCTGCTTGGACTGGGAAGCTGCTGGGCTGGATATAAAATGTACAAGCATGTACTCCCCTTTGCGCAGAGAGAAGCGAAGGAACTGGATAACCAATAATCAGCAAGAACCGCGGACTGGATGCTCATCCGGTCTTTTTTTTGATTTTGGTTTATTTTTTAATTGTATACAATGTTGTTTTGGATTAAAAAAGCCTTAATAATAGTCTGAAGAGGGTGCAAGCCCATCCCAAAAAGTGGGATTTGCACCCTCCATTTTGTTTATGAGCAGGTTCTCGGTACTTATGAGCCGGATTTGGAATTTATGAGCCGGAATTTAAGAATATGAGCCACTTTCCCCGTTATATGAGCCGTTTGTCGATATTTGACGAATACCCAAGTACAACTCCAACGCTTAATGACGATCAATCAACTGACAAATCATTAACGATTTCCCCATGAGCACGCCTTCACTATATACTTCTACATCCACTTTACCAAATTTTCTCCCAACGTCGAGTACTTTTGGATGGATTTCGAGCATGCTCTCCATCTGGACCGGTTTGATGAAGTAGATGGTCATGTTTTCGATGACAAGGTCGCCTTTTTTGTATGGCTTTAGTGCACGATTGGCCGCATCTGTCATCAAGGTCGTGAATACGCCATACGAGATTGTTCCGATTCCCGTGGTCATCTGTGGTGTCACGGCGAACTGATAGACTTCTTTGTCACCCTTCTTCTCACCGACTACTTCCACTCCGTTTGAAATGAGGTCATCAATCGTTTCCCCGACCTGGGGCTGTCGTTGAATCATTTGCAGAGCTTTGAGAACGTCCTGACGGCTGATGATCCCCTGCAGCTTGTTTTGTTCATTGACGACGGGAAGTAATTCAATCCCTTCCCAGATCATTATATGGGCAGCAGATGCCACGCTTGTATTCGGCCCGACGGTGATCGGCTGCTTCGTCATGATCTTATCGATGCCCGCATACTTTTCCTGGCCCATGACGTCTTTCGATGTGACCATGCCGTGCACTTTCAGATTGTGGTCTACGACAGGGAAACGGCTGTGGAACGTGTATTGATTCTTTTCGTACCATTCTTCCAATGTATCATCGACGTGCAGATAAATCGTATCATCCACTTTGGTTAAAATGTCTTCCACTAACACGATTTCTTTCTTGATAAGCTGATCGTAAATGGCCCGGTTGATCATGGTCGCCACGGTAAAGGTGTCATAGGAAGTGGAGATAATCGGGAGTTCAAGTTCATCCGCCAGTTTCTTGACGTCTTCATCTGCATCAAAGCCCCCGGTGATCAGGACAGCCGCCCCTGCCCGTAATGCGTGCTCCTGGGCCTGGGTCCGGTTTCCAATGATCAACAGGTTCCCGGCTTCCGTGTATCTCATCATGGCTTCAAGCTTCATGGCTCCAATGACAAATTTGTTGAGCATCTTATGCAGGCCGGTCCGGCCACCGAGTACTTGTCCATCGATGATATTGACCACTTCTGCGTAGGTGAGCTTCTCGATGTTTTCTTTCTTCTTTTGTTCGATGCGGATCGTTCCGACGCGTTCGATGGTACTGACGTAGCCTTTTGTTTCGGCATCTTTGATCGCCCGGTATGCCGTTCCTTCGCTGACGGTCAGTGCTTTTGCGATTTGGCGGACTGAGATTTTTTCACCGACAGGCAAGGTATCTATGTACTCTAGTATTTGTTCATGTTTTGTAGCCAAGCTTTTCACCCTTCTTTGTAACGTCCTACTTTATATGTTTATTATAATGTGAAAAGCTTGGTGTTTCAATTTAATCGGGGCTTTCGGTGGTGAAAGCCCCAATGGGTGAGTTCCTATTACTCGTTTTGAGAAGAGAGTGCTAGTTGATTTTCGCTGCAGGGGCTCGCTTTCCGCGGGGCTGGCGGTGAGCCTCCTCAGGCTTCGCCTTCCGGGGTCTCACCTGTCCATCTATCCCGCAGGAGTCGAGCCCCTTCCGCTTCAATCAACTTATGGGGTTTGTAGCTTCTCCCTATAAAAAGCACAACTCTCTTCATAAAACTCATCCAAACGACCGTGATTTGACTTTGCGCACCGGCTTGGATTTGAATTTCTTTCCTTTCCCTTTACCCGTTCCTTTTGGTGTGTAGAGCACGGCTGCCAGGTTGCCGGCTAGGACGCAGGTGGCGAGGATGAGCCAGGTGATGGCGAAGGTTCCTTGTAGGCCTTCTGCGAATATGGACATGCGGGGGGCTCCGTAGTAGATGAGGGCCCCGGTGATGAGTAAGCAGAGAATGTATCGTTGTTTCAAGTATGGTTCCTCCTTTCTAGGCTTGTATCATGTATATGCGAGTGTGGGGAGGAAGTTGTGTAAACGTGAGAAAAAGGGTGATGCATGTGTATCAAAGTAGTTCAGTTTTTATGGAGGAACATTTTAATTGGCATGTGAATGAGCATACTTTTTAGCATATTACATGAAATGATTGTTTTTGTTGATGTCTCAAGGATTTTTAACATTATGTGGTAAAATAAACTTAATGATTATCAGAATCCTGTTCTTCAATTAACGAGCAGGCAAACGGAATATTAGGAATCTTACATACTATGGTTTCTGTATACTTTCAAGTCGATTAATATTGGTCCCTAAAACAGGGAGAAATGATTAGAGGTTTTTAAATATATTTTTGGAGGCGAGATTTGCTTTGGAATCTTTAATTATGTTTTTATTTGTCTTTATACTATGTATTTGTATTGGTTCAATCTTGAACATTCTTTTGAAAATGACAAATAAAGTAGATTGGCTGATAACTCTATTCATCAGTTTATGTATAGCGATTGTAGCTCAATTTTGGAATGTTATGTAGAAAAAAGAGCGCTCAATAAATAGGCAGATAATGGAATAGGAAACTATTAATTAGTTTAAGGGGAGTTTGCTGAACCACCAGCCGTCCTTTGTTCAAGTATAGTGCTGGTTAATGGTATTAGCCGAGACTTAATATCATTAACATTCTTGTAAAATTGAGGAAGAATTTAATGTAGTAACAGGGGTACTACAATGAGTACAAGAAAAGGAATAGTGATTTTGTTCATAATGAGTTTTATATTTTTTGTATTAGGTTTTGTTGGACCAAGGGGAAATCCGGATTTCGCTTGGTCCTTTCTGGAAGGCGGGGATTTTATGTGGATTTTTTTACTTTTTATTGTTATAGGTGTTGGGACAATTGTTGGTTTTTTAAAAGAACAATCTAAGCAGAATAAAAGAATTATTGAACTACTTGAAGAGATAAAACAAAAGAAGTAGCCTAATACAATTCTTTGGGAGACTGTTGAACAAACAGCCATTCTTTCTTCAAGAAAAGGTCAGTTTAATGGAAGATGCTTAAGTTAATATATATTGGTTATGTAACATTGTTTTTAAATTATGAGTTGAAAAATTCGAACTTAAGGAGGAGTGTCCATTGAGCAACACAGATATAGATTCTAAAGAAGTTCTGACTGTGCGTGGCACATTAACGTTTAAAGAATATAAAAAGTTCTCATCTTTTCATAGTAGAAGATGGGTTATATGGTTTACGCTTTCTACATTTATACTGTTCTTTGCTTTAAGTATTTACTTTCTTTATAATCCTGGAGACATTTTTTCTTTTGGAGAAATGGCAGCCATTTTATTTGTGAGTTCTACGGTTTCAGTTTTTATTTCAGGAATATTTTTTCTTTACGCCAAAGCAGTTATTAGAATAAAAGCTACAAGAGAATATAAGAGTGACCAATTGATAAAGAAAGAATTCATTTATACATTTAGTGAAGAAGGGATAAATCAAAATAGAGATAGATCGATAAATTATATTGAATGGAATGAAATTGTTTTTGTTCGAGAATACCCTCCTATGTTTCTTATATATGTGTCAAAAAATAAATCCATCGTAATACCGATAAGGTTTTTTGAATCAATTGAAGAATTAAAGCTATTTAAACAAATTATTAGCGAGAATGTTCCATCAAAAAATAATAACATTACCTAGAGATTTCTTCCATTAAAGGGGGCGTTTATTTAAAAGGGGTTAATGCTTTTTTGTTGAATTTATGGGATTAACGTACAGCGTTACTTTTTTAGAGAGAGGTTGATGGTATGGAATACTGGGAATTAGCTGAAAATCCTTCGGAAAGAGTTTATAGGAGACTAATAAAGGTTCTATGTGATAACTCAGATAAGTTCTATTTTGTGACAAGAAAAGAACTGAAATACAATCAAGAAGTAATTGCAAAGTTTAAACCGTACATTATAGAAAGTTATGAAACAAAGAAGTGGGCAAATACAATAACAAAAGGTCCAGCAGCGACGGTTTATGTAATTGAACCAAACAAAAAAACGTGTAAACTATTACAAGAATTTGCGAATAATTTATATGATTGGGTAGCTCCAAATTTACCTGAAGACTTAACATTTATAAAAAATAATTTTGCCTGGTTTTCCAGTACGACACACGAAGAATTTGGAAGTTTTTCAATTCGTTCAGATTATTACAGGGATCTAGTAAGAGGGATTCGCGGTTTAAAAGTACAAAAATAGAATAACTCTTAATTATGCTAACGGGAGCTTATCCGGAATAAGGATGAGCTCCCCTTTATGGTTAAAATTTTTCTTGAGTAAGCTGCTCGTTTGAAATAATTGGTATTAAGTTAGAGGGAGTTTAATTGCATAAGGGATTGAGTGTATTGGAATATTTTGTGATAATAAGGGGATGTACATAAGAAAAACACAGAGGTGGTAATAATGAGTATATTTTTTGCGTATATTGGATGGTTTTTTATGCCGATCCTTTGTATAGTTTTTTGTTTAAATTTAGTCTCCATAATAAAAAAGATTTTTAATGAAGAACCTACAGTCAGGAATACCTTCTTGCTAACCCTATCATTTACCCTGATAATGTGGAGCATTGCGATAATTTCATCTATAGGTGATGCTTGAAAAATGCTCATTTTCGAACCATAAGAAATAGATGGTTATTATATGGGAGGGAGAGCAAGTGGAGTTAGTTGGTATTTTTGGAATCATAATATTATTCCTTATTCTTCTATCAATTGAGGGTTCATTAAGAAAGCTAAATAAAACCAATTCTGAAATCCTTGAAGAATTACGAAACAAAGATAAATAATGTGTCATTCAAAACAAAAGTTATTCTATAATAGGGGGCTTTAATTGAATAAGAACAATAACAAAAAGCTTGGGATATCCCAAGCTTTTTGTTGAGTTATTTGTATTGTTAACTCACTTCTTATTTAGGTAACGAAAACGTATGCTATTTGGGCTGCATTTTAGTTTTCTCCACATTAATTAAACTTCTTAATGTGGACCTCCCTCACTTATTAATATTCAATCACATCTCCAGCCTTCATAACCTGCCCCTCAGAATCCTCGAGCATGTCGATGAATTTCTGCGGATCCTGTTTGATCGGCGGGAATGTATCATAGTGTATCGGCACGACTTTCTTCGCTTTTAGGAAGCTTGCTCCTGTTGCCGCATCTTCAGGTCCCATTGTGAAATTATCTCCGATTGGAAGGAAGGCAAGGTCGATTGGATGACGTTCTCCAATCAGTTTCATGTCTGAGAATAATCCCGTGTCCCCTGCATGGAAGATGGTTTTTCCTTCAATCATGAGAAGAACGCCTGCTGGCATACCCATGTAGATGATTTCATTGCCGTCTGTGATGAGCCCCGATCCGTGGAAGGCTTGAGTCAGCTTCACTTTACCGAAGTCGAATTCATAGGCTCCACCTACGTGCATCGGATGGGTTTTCACTAGTTGCCAGCTTAGGTAAGTTGCCAGTTCGTGATTGGCGATGACGAGTGAATCGTTTTTCTTCGCGAGTTCGACTGTGTCACCTACATGGTCGTTGTGACCGTGGGTAAGAATGATGACATCCGGTTTTTCATCTTCCAATTTAAGATCCGTCAGTTCGTTTCCGGTGATGAATGGATCGATAAGGATCGTTTTACCGTTTGTTTCGATTTTGACTACTGAATGTCCGTGAAATGAAATCTTCATTATGCATCTCCTCCAAATAAACTTATCTATTTTTCTTACTCTCGTATGCTATTTTATGTTATACCCGAATTTCATAAAATTAAGCGAGTGCTGGCTGATTTCCGCTGCAGGTGCTCGCTTTCCGCGGGGCGTGAGTTGAGCCTCCTCAGCTTCGCTTCCGGGGTCTCAACTTTCCCGCTTTTCCCGTGGATTCGAGCACCTTCCGCTTCACTCAGCTGACTAGCGTAACACAGTGCACTTCAGTAACTCTAATTAATTTACACAAAAAAAGCCGACTGAACATTCCCATGCAGTCGGCTTCGTGGTGTTATTGTTGCTCTAATTGTGTTCTAGTATCTGAGTAGTCTACAGTATGTGCTTCGGCAACTGCCTGGTACGTCACATATCCGTTTAATGTGTTGATACCTTTAAGTAGCGCTTCGTTGTCCAGGCACGCTTTTTTGTAGCCCTTGTTTGCGATTTGAACCGCGTATGGTACGGTTACGTTTGTTAATGCGATGGTAGACGTACGTGGTACGGCACCAGGCATATTGGCAACGGCATAGTGCACAACGCCGTGCTTGACGTAAGTTGGATCGTCATGTGTTGTGATGCGGTCTGTCGTTTCGAAGATTCCGCCTTGGTCGATGGCGATATCGACAACAACTGAACCAGGTGTCATGGCTTTGATCATATCTTCTGTTACCAATTTAGGTGCTTTCGCTCCTGGAATCAGTACAGCACCGATGACAAGGTCTGCTTCTCTTACAGCTTGTTCGATATTTAACGGGTTGGACATAAGCGTTGTTACGTCGCTACCGAAGATATCATCAAGCTGACGAAGGCGATCCGGGTTAAGGTCAAGGATCGTGACATTGGCACCAAGTCCGACAGCCATTTTCGCTGCGTTCGTACCGGCAACTCCTCCACCGATGATCGTTACTTTACTGCGGCGAACACCAGGGACACCTGAAAGGAGTACACCTTTCCCACCGTGGATCTTCTCTAAGAACTGGGCACCGATTTGAGTCGCCATACGTCCAGCCACTTCACTCATCGGAGTCAGTAATGGAAGGGCACGATTCAGTTCAACCGTTTCGTACGCGATTCCGATCACTTTATTATCAATTAACGCTTTCGTTAATTCCGGTTCTGGAGCAAGATGTAAATATGTAAATAAGATAAGCCCCTCGCGGAAATAAGAGTACTCACTTGGAAGCGGCTCTTTTACCTTCATGACCATATCCATGGACCATGCTTCCGCTGCAGAATCGACGATGTGTCCACCTGCTGCTTTGTAATCTTCGTCTGTGAATCCTGAGCCCAATCCAGCTCCTGATTCAATGTAAACCTCATGTCCATAAAGAACCAGATTCACAACACCAGCCGGGGTCATCGCAACCCGATTTTCGTTATTTTTAATTTCCATTGGTACACCAATACGCATACTAAGCCTACCTCCTAAATGCACTATTGCTCCTTGGAGCATTTACTTCCTAAATATAACACTATTCATATATAATAGCGAAGGGCAATTACTCACCCTGTAAGCACTTACATTCTAACAAATAAATAAGGAAATATCTCTACTTTTCTTTAAAAAATAAAATGATTATTTCTTCGCTTTTTTGCAAAAATTCTTTAAAATAGAAACGGTGCATCTTAGTATACCCAAAGGAGACTTTTTTATGAAACAACCCATGATCGAACGGCTCGGACTCGAAAAGGTCCCACCACAATTAAAATCAACCACATGGATCGAATACTTCATCATACAGCTCGCCTTCTCCGTGAACGCAGGAAACTTCCTCATCCCGGCACTGGCCGTTTTAGAAGGCGGACTATCCTTCCAGGCAGCGTTCCTTGCCACCGTACTCGGAGCAAGCGTCGCCTTCCTATTCGTATCATTCTTGTCACTACCGGGCTCCCGCTACGGCCTGCCCGCACAATACGTCCTGAGATCCATCATCGGAACCCGGCTGTCAATGCTCATCGCATCCCCCATCCGGTCCCTGACGTCCCTCTACTGGTTCAGCGTCCAAACCATCGGAGGAACCTTCGTCATCATCTCCATGGTGGAAAAAGTAACACCGTACACCATACCATTCATACCCGTCGCCATCGGACTCGCCATCATCATGACCCTTCTGGCCCTCATCGGCTTCGAAGCCGTCAAAAAAGCGACCAAACTATTCATCCCGATCCTCGTGATCGGCCAGGGAATCATCCTCTACCTGTTCCTAACAAAAGGAGCCGATTCCCTCACAACGCTGAACCAAGGCCAGGAACCCTTCTCCAGCGGAACGTTCCTATTCTACTCAAGCCTCGTCTTCGTCCAATACATCTCAGGCGTCAGCGCATCCTCCGACATCACCCGCTACAGCAAAAGCGACCGTCACGGATTCTGGGGCCTGTATGGTGGAAACGTCGTCGGATTCATGATGACGGCGCTCCTTGGAGGATTGAGTGCCAGCTTGTTCCAGGATCTGAATCCATTCGTGGCAGCGGGTCAGCTCACTGACTCCAGCCTGCTTCTATTGGTGATCACGGCTTGTGCGATGGTATCGATGATTTCGATTAATCTTAGTAATGCGTATACAGGGGGATACAGTTTGTTGAATGCACTGCCGTCCCTATCGAGAATTCAAAGTGCCCTGCTGTTCAGTGTCGCCGGGATTATTTTAAGTTCGTTTCCCCAGCTGGTTTATAATGCGCAGGAGTATATTTCGTATTTGGGGATCCTGGTTATTCCGATATCGGCGATTGTGGTGGCTGATTATTTGGTTATTCGGAGAGGGAGGATTTCTGAGAGTGCGCTGGTGAGGCTGGCGAGTGGGGAGTCGAATGTTAATCGTGAGGCGTTGATTGTGTTAGGGGTTGGGATGGTGTTTTATTTGGTGATTCCGGATTCGTTTTCGCCGGGGTTTAGTTGTTTTATAATGACTTCTATTATATATGTTTTAAGTAAAATGCGGAGGAGGATGGAAGAGCAAGAGGCTATTCAGAAGCTTGGTTAACGTAAAAGAGTGAACCTGTAAGCAAAGTTCACTCTTTACTTATTATATTCTCCTTCCTAATTAACCTAGTATCACTTAAAGATATAATGCAAATTTGATTCCGCACTAGAGTTGATGCAGCAACACAAAAATCACTGTGAATTTTCTGGTTTTCAGCCTTGTACTCTTGTGGTTTCAAAATAACTTTGAATCAAATCTAAGCAATGTTCATCTCCTAAAGTGGATTCAAATTCCATTAAATCACGTTTTTTAATTCCAACTCTCTCGTCGTCCAAGTAAAATGAAAAATAAAAAATAACTTGAATGATACTGTTGATAACCACCTCTATATGAGATAAGTGTACATGAATCATATCTTCATCTAATAATATGTAATCAGAAAGATACTTGTGTGGTGTAAAATTATCCTTTGTATTGACGTGGACAATACTAGAAAAATCAGAGTATAAAGTGTATAAATTCATGTATACACTTTTCACTGGGGTACACTCATAATAATCAAGTACAAATCTTGTAAGTCTTCCCACTTTATGTGTATCCTGCATACTCTTTAATTCACGCAAAGATTCTGTTACAGAGAATATCCTATTTTTCTTATTCTCTTTATATTCTATATATCTACTAATTGCTAACGAAAACCTAAAGAATGACTCTATAGCAGATCGCAATATTTGTTTGGAAGCATTAATATAATTTATATTTGTTAGATCGTAGCTAATAATTAGATTATTCTTACATTCATTAAAGAAATTTTCTATATTACTACGGCTATCTACTTCAGTGATAGAGTTTGTTAAGGTTGTATATAGATATATTTTCTTATAGATTATCAGGAGCCTATCTTTCAACTCGGTATTAGTAAAAAATACTCTTTCATTCAAGAGTTTCTCATAAAGTTCATAATCTAACTGCCAATTTGGTTTGATATCTTCAAACATTGTCTTCAACTCACTTAAGATTCAATTATTGAACGCCAACCCTCTATTACTTCTTTATTACCACTCTTCAGCTTCTTTTCTTCATCGCTTCGTATGCTTTTTTTATTTTGTGGATTGACATCTCTTTTATATTTTATTGACAAGAAGTTTTGTATATTCCTTTCTAGTTGCATAAAATGAGCTTTGTTTTCCTTTTTATAGGACCTAAGGTCTTTAATAATTCGAGCATATAGTGTTGGTCTGGAATCAAATAAATAGTCCTTATAACTTTCAAGTAATACCTCAGTTGTAAACTCTTTTAAATCCTTATTTTTTTCAAAATGCAGCTTTTCCAGTATAATCTCACTTAATACAGCAACACTTAAAAAAAGTAAACTTTCTATTATTTCCTCATTTAATTCTTCACTATTTATTTCCAAAAAATCCTTAATATAATTCATATTGACACCTCTCTTTAATGTCAAAGTGCTTTTCTGATAAATTCATCACATAAGTGAATAATTTCTTCTCTAGAATATTCCATATCATACATTAACGTGGATAATCTTCCCGTTCTAACTCTTTCATATTCTGATAGTTTACTTTCAAAGTGCGGTTCGTCCTCAAAAGATTCTTGAATTGCTATTCTGCCGTGTCTCTCTTCCTTACATAAGGTGAAAACTATTCCAATGTTATTTAAATTATGCCCCCTCAACGCATAGTCTTTACCCATTATTTTATGTAATAATGAATATCCTAATGACGAGAAAACGTCTGGTGCAATTGGAACTAAGTAATAGTTTGATGCTAACAGAGCAGCTTGTGAATATATTGAGTATGTCGCAGGGGTATCTATTAAAATATAATCCAAATCATAATTCTCAAGAACATTTTCCTCAATAAAACTTGCAAGGATTTTTTCTGCCCCACGTCGACTTGATTCATAATCAATAAGTTCTAAATCACCTGGAATTAAATATAGTTGTTTTTCATGAACAGACTTATGCAATTTAATAACTAAGTCTTCATGTGTATAAGATTGAGCTTCCATAGCTACTCCGCTTCCCCGATTTTCCATAACAACACTTGCTATAGTTTTTCTTTCTTTTCTTAATTTTTCATATTCGCTTATGGTTTTAAATTTTGTAAAAAGAGCTTGGGTTGCATTAAATTGTGGATCCATATCAATTACTAAAACATTTTTATTAAAATGCCTTACTAATGTATCAGCAATATTAATAGTAGTAGTAGTCTTACCGACTCCACCTTTCATATTAATAAATGAAATAATCTTTGTGTTCTCCATTAATATTATAGCCTCCATTAACTAGTAAAGTTATATTTATTATTTTATAACAAATAGAAAATATTGTAACCGTTTATTTACTACAGAAAAATGTTAGAATTTTGAGTTTTTAATATTATATCAAGCTCCTCTTCATTAACTTGCTTCAGTATTTTTCTACTTCCAGAAAATATACTTCTACCTTAAATCTTCTGTAATTAGAACATTCTTAGAATGCAATTCTCCATGATAATCATTACAATAATGAACAACTTTAATCCATTCAAGTAAATTTGAACCTTTTGTCCCAGCCTCCTTTTAATAAAACTGCATGAAATTCATTATAATTTTTTCGATAACTACCTATTCTAAAAAAATTACCTTTATGATAAAATTTTTATATAAAAATTCCCAAATAAGACAAACTATTCCCTATTGTTCTTATACATGTTTTTAATTATTTAGGAGGGTTAATATGAGCACAGAAATTAATAATAACAACAGAAAATATTCATCCAAGCAATATACATATGGACATCTAAAAGGTAAATTTAAATTACCTAGTTTTCAAAGAAGGTTGGTATGGAGTATTAAGCAGAAAAAGGAATTTATTGAAACTTTAAGTTCAGGTTTTCCTTTTGGTTCAATTCTGGTTTACCAATATTCTGGAGCTAATGAGATTACATTAATAGATGGACTGCAGCGTGTTTCAACTATTCAAGATTATGAAAAATCACCTGAACAATATATTGAACTTAACCTAGAGGCACAAAAGTTAATAGATACACTTTGGATACCTGAAGAAGATAAGGGCAATGAAAATATAATAAAAGCGTTATCTCGAACAATTGAAGAACTATTTAAAACTTTATTGCGAGCTAATAGTCCTGATCCCCTCTACCTCTTAGATAAAATTAACTCGAGTGATGATTTAGCTAGATATACAGATAGTTCAATAGATAGAAAAATAATACAAATACAACATGAGATATTACAGAAAAAACATAATTTCTTAGATGTTGACAACATCGAGATTCCTACGATTGAATTTTTAGGAGACGAAGATGAACTTGCAAAAGTCTTTGAAAACCTTAATAAAGGTGGAATAAAGCTTACCAAATATCAGGTTTTCGCTGCACAATGGTATAACGATATTATTAATTTAAATGATAAGACAAATAATCAAAAGCTCTTAGAAGCTATAATAGATAGATATGTTAAACTTAATGAAAATAGAGATATTAAAATTGAAAATTTCTCACCAGAAGAAATGCGAGAACAAAATACTATTAATTTATCGGAACTATGTTACGGGATAGGAAAACTTATACTTGAGGTTTCCCCAACTTTTTATTCGAGTAAGAAACTTGAACAACTAGATGATCTTGCAGATGAAATAGGATACTCAACAATTGGAGTAGTATTTGGTGTTGACAATAAAAAATTACACACTCTAAAAAAGCAGATTGATGAAGTATTAAATGCAGATCTTTTAGAAGTTTTAATTAATAAAATATTAAAGATATATATAAATATCAATTCTCACTTTGAAAAATATTTAAAACAATTTAAACAAGAAAAATCATACGAAAATAAAAAGATCAGTAACTTCAAATTTTTATCTTATTTTGCTGACCTATGGTCCAATAATTTCACAATTACTAAAGATGGAGAGGTAAGGGATAATTCTGCTGGGCAAGACAGAACATATTCTAAGTCTTTAAATAACTTAATATATTATTATTTAAAGGATGCAGCATTAAATAACTGGGGTAATGCGGGAGATTCCAGACTCAATAGTTACTACCTAGATAAAAGCAGGACCTATTCAATAAAACCATCAAAAGAAAATTTTGAAGAGACGCTAAAATTCTGGTGGAAAGATAGACTATTGAATCACAGCATAATGTTTGATGATATATCGAAGCTTATTCTAACTGTGTATTATAATTTAATTGAAGATAATGGATTAGTAGAAGGAAGAAACAATGATTACGAACATATAGTTGTTCGCGCGAAGTTAAAAGATCGATATAAGGAGCTAATTATACCAGGAGGCGCTTTAGGGAATATGATGTTCTTGGATAGTAGCATAAATAGAGGTAAGAAAGATCTCCACTTATATAAATTATTGAACTCTGGTGAGGATATTAAGGAAGATTTTAGAAAAATAGCTTTGTACCCTACAGAACAAGAAATAAATTCAATAGAATCTAGCCTTGAACATAATACAGCAGAAGCAACTATCGCATTTATTACCCAAAGAGGTAATGCAATAATTGAAAAATTAGTAGAAAAAATGTACTGAACTAAATTTTAATGATAAAATTAAACACAAAAAATTTAATATCGGGATCAGACTCCTGGCTCATTAAAGCTTCACCGTGCCGAGTGTCTGACCCCATTAATCCCCAAAATTAGAGTTTATTCACTAATAAGCTTTTCCAAACCAGTAGAACACAGATGCCTTCATCTGTGTCCATTTAATTGACGGACTGTTATATTTATATCCTTTTATCCTTAACTAACCTCCAATAATGATATCCTAAAGCAGTTAGTTTACATGATTTTGAATTCATAGCTGCAAAATACATATGATCCTCATTAACCGGTACAATTAACCCTACTCCTTCGAGTTTTTGTAGAATCTTAAATTTATTTACATTATCTTGATTTGCAAACGGTTCTATAACTTTATGTTCGACATCGACAGTGTTTGTATCTTCGTATGATGGATCCAAGTTAAATTCATGCTGTGGAGCAGGAAAAAATTCAACAAGCTTTCTTAATATATTTGTTGGAACTTGTGATTCAATTGTCCTTAATGCTGTAAACCGGGTAATGTTTGTTTTGAAAACCGGCCTTTGATCCCATGGTCCTAAAGCTTGGTCAATGTATGCATAAACACTACCAGGAGTTATATGTCCCCTTAAATCAGCGGCTCCCCCCCGTAAAGCATCTAGTAATAAATTCGTAAATACGCCATGGCCAT
The DNA here is from genome assembly GCF_904424705.1 of Rossellomorea arthrocnemi. Lineage (GTDB taxonomy): Bacteria > Bacillota > Bacilli > Bacillales > Bacillaceae_B > Rossellomorea > Rossellomorea arthrocnemi. The sequence goes on from NZ_CAJGBF010000006.1 coordinate 109,424, forward strand.
TAAATTCAAGTGAAGGTTCAAAATCCCTACTAGCTGTTAATATAGAAACACCTTCAACAATTTGTGTAGTTATTCCACCAGTAACTTTAGGAGAACCCAATGCACCGGAATGACAACAATCAAGAATAATAATACGATTTCTTGCATTTGAACTATTCGCAATTGTAAGAATTTCATCCATAGAGACTCCTAGATCATGTTCTTGATAGTCTGGTGTACAAATATAACCACCAACATCGTCTACGTAGCCATGTCCAGAAAAGTAGAATAATGATGTATCACTATCACCACTAAATAAATCTACAATTAACCCTTTCAGCTCAGATTTAGTTGAAACATTTGTGACTAGCTTAATGTCGAAATTTGGTGAACCATCACCATTACTTTCTATAATACTAGCTAATGCAGAAGCATCATTTTCACATCCAGAAAGGGGGGAAGCTGGATATTTGTTAATCCCTACAACTAATGCCTTCCTCATTTCAGATCCCCCTGTTCAATTTAAAGTATTTATCCAGTTAGCTATGTTATCCCATGTCCACTTAACTACTCTAATACCAGTTAGTTCTGATGGAATAGTAGCTGGACGATTTTCTTGACTACCCCAAATGCCTCTACATGGAATACCTTCTTCCTTCGCACATTTAATTTCCCAAAGCTGCCCATCAGCATTTTTAGTATTCTTAGTAACTATGATAATTACTCCATCACAACCTTTAATTCTCGTACGACAATTAGTTTTCCAAGAAGAATCCCACGGTTTTTTAACTGACATATCCACAAATTCGAATGGAGAATTATGATTTTTAGCTTGTCCTACCAAAAAATCTCTTAATGTTTTATCCTCCATAGCAAAACTAATAAAAATTCTTTTTTTGGCCATGAATCTCTCACTCTCTTTCTTTATTGAAATATTTTTGATATTTCTTGTTGAATAATAGTATGTTTTGTATAAATATATCAAAAATAACAATAAAATTCCATATTTGCTATTTTTAAGCTGGATTTTCTGAACTGAATATTTTATGTAATCATTAAAATATTTACTTAATTTAACAAATACATTATACTAAATTGACGAAAAACTTTTTGTAATGGGGGACCTGATGCAATTTTCTGAGCTTACTATTAGATTACTCTTAATTTTTTTTCCAGGTATTATCTCTGCAATTATTATTGATAATTTAACAATACATAGAGGAAGAGAGCTAAAAGTGTTTTTATTAAATGCTTTTATTCTAGGGCTTGCTTCTTATTTTATATTATTTATCTTAATATCAATAAATAACTGGATTGTTAAATTAAAAGGATTAGATCCTTCTTGGAAAGTAAAATTTCTTAATTCACTTATAGATAAAAAATCAAATATTGATATTAAAGAAGTTTTGATTGCCACAATGATATCATTTTTACTAGGGCTTTTAATTTCCGCAGCGATAAACTATAAGATTCTTCACCGAATTGCAAAAAAAATAAAAATCACCAAGAAGTTTGGCCAGTTAGATGTCTGGTCTTATACTTTTGATTCTCCTGACATAGGGTGGATAATAGTAAGAGATCTTGACCAAGATCTTATGTATCAGGGATGGATTGAGGCATTCTCAGATACACATGAGATTAATGAGCTTTTATTAAGGGACGTAAATGTATATAGAAACTCTACTGCTGAAGAGCTATATTTTATGCAAGGACTTTATATTACAAGAGACTTAAATAATATTATCATTGAATTCCCTCACATTGAGAATGAATAGGAGGTACATTAAATGGCTGATAATAAAAAATTAAACGAAGGTTATATTAAAAAAGGGGGGTTAAATCCCAAACCATCTTCCCCTCGACCACCAGCTCCTCCAGCACAAAAACCTCCATCTACAAATAATTAATAAAAAATCGGGTCTGACCCTGGCTCATTAACGCTTCACCATACCAAGAGCCTGACCCCATAATTTTAGTGTTTTCTCCCTTTAAAAAACGGGTCTGACCCCAATATGCGAAATACTAGCTTTCTAAATAAGCTTAGGTTTGTATATCAAAAAAATCATTTTCCTTACATTACTTCCCCAAGCTTATACCGCATACTAAATGGAACATATGGCGGGGAAAAACGGGGTCAGACCCCCAGCTCATTAACACTTCACCGTACCAGGGTCTGACCCTAATATCATCGCCTTTGATTAGAGAAGCAGTCATTAATGTCCGGTTGCTAGGACTAGCATAAATAGAATGAAATTCCACATCTTTTAACCTGTTCCCTAGTGATAACGCATTTTCCATTCCGTTCTCAGTTAAATCAGAGTCTTTCCATCCCTGTAACTTCCTTTGGGTATTCAACACAGTTTCACCGTGTCTTGTAACAAAAAGTCTAAGCAACCTATTCAGCTTCTTAAACAATCGAGTATAAGTAACATTTCACCATTAAAACTAGGATAGTCGTTTCAAACTCACCCAACATAAAATGAGGACTAAGGTAAAAAGGGAGACGAAGGAACAGTAAGGTCTCCAAAAACCACTAAAAAGGACAAGGCGGCCGCCTTGTCCCTTTTTAACACTATTCGCAGTGAACCTAACACGCCATATATGTGCCAGTTCCCCCGCATTTCTTATTTAAGCACGCAATAATGCTCCATTTGGTTCTTTTAACTCCTGCTCTACTATTTGATTCATCTTAGAGAAGTGGTCCAGAAATTGTTGTGCCAGTTCTTGTTCCTCGGTGTCACTTTTCAATGAAACGATGTCGCGCAAAATCTGAGCCATCCACGAATTATCAAAATAACGGTACTTGCCTGTATTCCAAGTCGTTTTTTGAGGGGATTTTTCATTGGCATAGTACTTCCAGAAAGGCATCTGCTTCGATTCCTCGTCTGTAAGTTGGAGTCTGTAATGGGAATGGGCAGGAATATTTCCATCTTCACAAAGTTTACCGATGAAATGATCCTTTACCATATAGACACCTAATATCCGTCTGTCTTTTTCAGGCATGCCGGGATCAAGCGCTGTCAGCAGGACCGCACTGTTTTGGTGTAAGCGACTGGGTTTGTTTGGCTTGCCCTTATTAGTACCACTTTTAATTTCACCAGAGGAAACCGTCCAATCTGAAAAGGAGCTACTCTGTTCTTCTGTATCACACCTGTAAACCATCTGCGATTCGGGATGAAGTTTATGATTTTTCATAAGTTTTTCATGACCCACTCGAAGCTCCTGGTTTTTTCTTTGCCTTGCCTTTTCCTCTTCCTTCTGCATTTCTTTCTCTTTGAGTTCTATTTCCTGCTCATGTAAAATTTTTTCAAGTGAATTGGCAGCACTTTTATCATGTAGTTTCAAGTGCTGTCCAAATACATCCGGGTAAACAAATTTTTTATTTTCCGAGGCGAAATGTATTTCAACTACCGTATCATTATGATGAACGATACTTCCCATACCAAACCGCTCATGTGTAACTTTCTTATTGATTAAATTCAATATATTAGTCCTCCTTGTATAATAACTCGGGTACTATTGCCTAAAAAGCTCACAAAAACTGTTTGAATTTCCCTTCGGTTAAATAAGATCTTTAACTAAACGTTCAATATAAAAAAATTACCAGGTAGTCATTATAGCATTTTTATGATGAAAATACAAATTTATTGTTGACAACCTATTTTATCGCGGGTTAAAATGTAGTTTTGTTTAAATCTTGATGATTGGTACAACCCTGATTTTTTTGGTTTTTCTCGTCAAAATCCCCATATTGACCGACTGTACGGTAACGATGGACGTGCACCAATGAGGAGGGTTACAATTAAAAAAAGAAGCACGAGAACCCTCATCCCAATGCTTCCTAAATATATAAATAAATGAGCATATATCCACTATTATTCCCTATTCCCCCGGAACCCGACAGTCGATCCCCGCTTCACCAATTGAACATCCAATACCATTTTCATAAGTTCCGTCGACTTATTTTCAATTAAATCAATCAGATTGGTGGTGGCCTTTACACCGATTTCATAAATAGGCTGCTGAATGGTGCTTATTTCGGGTTCGACCATTTGGGTCAATTGAATTCCGTCAAAGCCTATGATGGCTATGTCCTCCGGTACTTTCTTTTTTAAGAGTTGGAGTTGTTTCAGGGAGCCGAGGGCCATCAGATCATTCCCTAGAAATATACCATCTACATCCTCATGTTCCTCCAAGATTTGTTTGGTTACTTTCATTCCGCTATCTAAAGAAAAGTCTCCTTCGTATGTCAGGATTTCTTTATCAGGGGAATGGGCACGTATCGTGTCAACAAACCCATTCATCCGTTCGATGACCGGCTTGGAAATGGGTAAGCCTGATACATGGGCAATTTTTTTACATCCGATTTCGATCAAATGTTCCGTGGCAAGCTTGGCCCCCATATAGTTATCGACTTCAATAGAGTTATATGAGTCCCCATCAGCCGCTCGGTCGATCTTAACGAATGGGATATTAAGTCCTTTTAATTCATCCCTCATTTTATCGCTGAATTGAAAGGAAGCAATGATAAAGCCATCCACATACCGATTCTGGAATGTTCTCCAAAAGGTATTATTCTGAAGCTCTTCATGCTCGGCGTTCACGAGGATAAGACTGTAGCCTTTTGATTTGGCTACATCTTCTATGGCGACGACCAATTCAGGGAAGAATGGGTTTTTGATATCGGGAATAATGAGGGCAATCGAGTTTGTTTTCTTCTTCGCCAGCCCTCTTGCAATTTCATTGGGTTTGTAATCCAATAATTCCATGACCTTCTTGATTTTTTCCTCACTTGCTTTACCTATGTATCCACTATTGTTCAAGTACCTTGAGACGGTGGCTACGGACACACCTGCTTCTCTTGCCACATCTCGTATTGTTACTGACTTTCTTTCCACAAGATTGTACCTCTTTCTTTATCAGCCGTTTCCTTCTAGTATATCAATTGATGGATTAAAAAGGGGAAATAAGCATCAGAACCAACATGATTCTGATGCTTATTATACTCAATAATTACTTCTCACTTACGGTGAAATCGGTAAGGGTCCCTTCCCCTTCTTCCAGGCAGCCAAAACCGAACATTCCTTGTGAATACGCGTCATCCTGAACTTTCAGTATCGCTTCACCATTAATTGAGAACATTAGATTCTCACCTTCACATTGGACATTAAATCGATACGTTTCTCCATGTTTCCAATCAAACGGAACCGTTTCTAAGCGTGTATAGCCAAAGTCATGACGAATGAGCGACACTTTTCCCACTCCATCGAATCCAACAAGATAATGACGCTTTATTCCGTTAGCACGGAAAATCATGCAATGACTTTCCCCTGATTCGGGTTGTACACTCACTTCTACTTCATAATCACGTGAATAGTAATTTCCAGTGTAACTAGAACAGTTATCAGGTGAAATATATCTCATTTTCTTCTCTTCAAGCTTCCACTCTCCTCGATGATGGGCGAAAGGAGTAATGCTTAAGAATTCAACATACTGTTTGGAGAAGTCGATTCCATAGGAAGCCTTCCCACTTACATGGAACTCCCCAATATATAAACAGCCTAAAGCCCGGTTTGTTAGTGGGGAAGTCGTCCGGATGATGAATCCTACTTCATCGATTAATGCACCTTCCGTATCAGGCACTATAAATTGAAGGTCATTCCAGCCCTGATCCTGTAAAGAAATACCGTCCTGGATAAGCTCTTCTCCCGTATGCGTATTCTTAACATAAGGAGTAAGGGTGATCTCCTCTCCCTCCCACTGATCAAGGAAGATTTTCATGCTGACCTTTTGTCCACTATAAACCGTTGGAGCAAAGGTCGGTTTATACTTTTCATCGTTAAATTCATTTCTTCTGTAAAACGGTTTGTAGAAGATCTTACTCTGATCGCTTTCAATCATCCGGTCAATCACGACTTTCAAAGAGCCTCTTCCATCAAGACCGATTTCATCGCTAGGGTAAAGAAGGGATTTAAATCCGTTATCCGTTCTGAATCCGTGCGTCGAACCAGGAAGCATGAAATCAAAATATACGTCCCCTGGCTTTAAGCTCTCTGCTAACCTGGAAGGTGCCTCAAGTTCAGCCAGTTTATACCCTAATAATGTCACTTCTTTTGAAAAAGTCGGGATATCCAGTACGTTAAGGTAACCTGATACGCTGGAAGTACATATAAAGTCATTGATCGGCTTTCTATAATGAGAAGGAATTCCTTCAATGCCATGAAAGACTCCAGCTATGGTTCCTACATTCCCAGCGTTACAATCCGTATCCCATCCACACATGGTAGCCATTTCAATCGTTCTGGCAAAATCCCCTTCACCGTATAACAATGACAGTATGCAAACACCGGCGTTAGGAATGATATGACACACACCTGTATACTTATCGTAACCCCATTCATCTTCAAGGTATTGACGGCATGCCCTAAAGTCATCTGGATGGTCCTTATGAAACGCCCTTACAGCGTTCACTACACTTGAGTAGGTTGAATCCTCAGGGATGACACTGAGTCCTGCATCCAGAATGTCCTCCATCGAGGTTGCTTCGAATGCTTTTGCAATACATGCAGCCATAAACTTCGCTCCATATACGCCATTCCCATCATGAGATACACTTGCTGCTTTTTCTGCATAGGACGCAGCCTTGTCCATTCTTCCTGGAAACAGCAGTCCCCAGGTATCAATGAAGATCTGACCACCAATTTGTTCTGCCTCAATTAATCCGTTCATTTCAATGGATCCCGATTGAGGGGCAGGGATCCCTCTGGAGAGATTCATATACGCAGTATGCTCCGTACTGATTCCTTCTCCTCCCCACCAGAACATCCCGATCCCTTCACGGGAATAATTCAGCCAGGCTCTTCCTACATCCTCCGCTGTTAATTCTCTATTCGAGGCATCATCGTATAAAGCCCTCATGAAGAAGACAGGGCCGTTGGCATCATCGTCGGCCGCAAATGTCTTGTATTCTTTCGTGTAGCCCCTTATGTCACCAAAGACCTCTTTTATACGCTTATCCGTCCACACAGGGGGTTCAACCGGGGCACCCAGTCGAATCCCGACATTCATTCCTAAAAATCCTGCGTAGACTTTTTCTAAATAGTTCTCTGGAATCAAACCATCCACTCCCCATTAGCAGTATTCATTGAAGTACGACATTCTCTTTTCTTGAATCGTTAAGTCCTTTTTCATTATGTGCTTCGCGGTTTCACAGAATCGATCGGAAACCTCGATTAAATTGATTTTATTCGTTTCTTGTAAAAGTTCTACATCTTCTTTTTTCACTACTTTTTCTCCATACATCGCTCCAAGGATAACCCCGATCATCACACCGATTGAATCTGTGTCCCTTCCAGAGTTGATCCCATCATAAATGGATGGATAGAAATCTCCATCATTTAACACGATAAAGGCAAGGGCCATTGGAAGTTCTTCAATGGAAAATAGACGGCTTGGCGTATAATGATTGGATGGGATCCCCACTTTCTCCACCTTTCTGTGAACGTCGTCACCCATAGGGGAATACTTCTTCATAATGGTTTGGAAAGTATCAATGACCCGGTCCATCTCTACTCCCTCATCCCGGAGACTCCGGGCTGCCGTTGTCAGCTCTTCAATCGCCATTTTCGTTCCGTCTTTCGCAAGACTGATGGCGGTTTCAATGATGTCATCGACACTTACTCCATGTTCAAATGCTTTCGCCACACAGGCAGCCAACACACCTGCAGCTTCTAGCCCGTAGCTGCATTGATGCCCCATGGCGAACAGAATCGCTTCATCATAGGCAGCTTTAGGATCTCCTGCATTCACAATGCCGATTGGGGCAATATACATGGCAGCTCCGCAATTGACCATATTACCAATTCCGCCTTCTCGCGGATCACAGTTCGCCAGCACATGACGCATAAAGATATACTTCTCAGGATAGAAGAGGCGGTCGATGATCATCGCTTCCCGACCAAATTCAGGAATGTAGGTTTTATTGTAAGCAATCTCCTTCACGAACTGATTACCCAGGTCATATGCATCTAAATGTCTGCCTTCTTTATTGTAGACATTGATCAAGGCAATGGTCATAAGAGTATCATCCGTTACCGTACCATATCCCCGTTGTCTACCCAGATTCACTTCGACCGGAGCATCCGCTTTATACCATTTGGTCTCTAATGATTCCACCCGTTTATATTGTTCCTTAATTTGTTCGTAGCTTAATTTCTCAATCGTCGCGCCTAATGCATCACCTAAAGCGGTCGATAGGACGACGCCTCTCACTCGTTCTTGAAATGAAGTCATATTCCGAGCCCCTTATTTTAATTGTTTGTTCGCATAATCGGTGATTTTCTCTCCACCGGCATTGTTCCATTCTTTTACGAACTTGTCGAAATCATCGATTGGTCTTTTCCCTGTAATGACGTCTGTCGAAAACTCTTTGTATAAGTTCTCCATCGCATCCCAGCTGGAAACATACTCTTCAGGTAAGATGAAATTATTGTCTTCCGCATAATACTTGGTAGCTAAATCTTGAGAGTTCGCCGCAGGTTCACTTAATAGCGGGGTTTTAACCGGCATATACAGTTCCATATCCGTCGGCTCCCAGAAACGTGAATACCATTCTCCATAGTATTTATCTGTCAGTTCGATTTCTCCGTCCTTCACATTGTAGTGCTCCCCTTCAAATCCAAGACGGTCAAGCTTCTGACCTTCAGGGCTTGCCAGGTAATCAAGGATGTCGAATACCAGTTCTTTGTTTTCAGATTGAGATGAGATTCCAAGCCCGCGTGATTCTTTCGTGATATCAGTCGCACCAAACCCTTGGCTTTCTCCTTTAGCAGGTGGAAGAACAACTAGTTCTGACTCTTCCCCATTCACCTGCATCATCTTTCCGTTATAAATATCAATGACCTTTCCAGCCGTGCCGGGAATGATAGCTGCTTCCCCATCATAGAAAGCCTTTTCCTTTGTATCCCATTGTTTCGTAATATACTGTGGATCCAGTAATCCATCTTTATATAATTTATGGTAGAACGCCAGTTTCTCTTTTTCTTTTGAGGATACTTTCGCGTATTCATATGAACCGTCGCTCTTCTTTAGCCACGTTTTGTCTAAGCCGAAAGCCATATCAAAGGTGTAATTGATTTCAGCCATATCTCCAGCCGTTGTAATCGCATAAGAAGGTTTATCGCCTCCCGGCTTCGATTCCACCAGCTCTTTGAAAAAGGCATAATAGTTATCGATTGTGGGATCCTCCATGAGAGCAGTTGACGTTTCCATCTTATCGAACCAGTCTTTTCTGATGACAGGCACTTTCGGAGAAAGCGGTTTGATCCATAATAGGTAAGGGTAATTTTCTAATCTTTCCTTGTTATAAGGAGCTAATGCGTCCTTTAAATACTCTGACTTCTTGATATATGGACGTAAATCTTCCAGCAAGTCCTGATCTGAAATCTGCTGATCCCCACCTTGGAAATAAATCAAATCCGGTATTTCCCCACTAAATAAAAGCAAGTTGAGTTTTTCCGCATAGTTTCCTTGTGGTAAATCTACTAATTCAAAGTTAACGTCTATATCTTTATCTTTCTTCAAGGCTTTTTCTAATTCATCGAAGTACTTAACTGACACCTCATTTGAATTGGTTTCATCTTTATAGACCACTCGAATGGTCTTTCCATCACCGGATGATTCTGAATCCTTACTTGATTCTGAACTGCACGCAATCAATCCAGCCATTAACATGATACTTACCAGCAGCAATAACCCTTTTTTCATACCATTTCCCCCTAAATAATTTAATGGATAATCAGTTTGCCACTACTTTGAAAGTTCAATCAGTCCTTGACCCCTCCTTCCAAAGCACCTTTCGCATAATACTTAAGAATCATAGGATAGAGAATCAGCAATGGCACCATGGCAATGATGATGGTTCCTGCTTGTAAAGAACCGAAGTCAAGCGCTGCTACTTGATCATATGAAAGGATATTTTGAGAACCAAGTATCGCTGTATTGTCCCTTTGTACGACAAACTGTCTTAATACGACTTGAAGTGGCCATTTATTCGGATCTGTGAGGTAAATGGTCGCCCTGAAATATTCATTCCAATGGTACACACCATAGAATAATCCCATAGTTGCTAATCCTGGTTTGGATAAAGGAAGCATGATTTTCGTATAAATCCGGAAATGTCCTGCTCCATCGATCCGGGCCGCTTCCAGAATGCTATCCGGTACATCTTCAAAGAATCTCATCAGGATAAAGAGGTAATAAATATTGATAGTCTTATACAGAATTAAGGAAGAATAAGTGTTTAATAGACCTAAATCCTTAACTAATAAGTATTCCGGTATCAAACCCGGTTCGAACACCATAATAACGATAAGAAAAAGAACAACAAGTCTTTTTCCGACGAACTGAGTTTTGGCCAGCACATAAGCTGCCATTGACGTTAGAAACAGGTTAAGAAATGTACCCACAATCGTAATGAAGAAAGTATTAAATATACTCTTCATCACTAAAGGATTCGAGAGTAACACTTTGTAGTTAATAAGCGAGAATCCCTCCGGAAAAATCTGCAACCCTCCCAATTTATGCACTTTCAATGGGTCGGATAGAGACATAGCCAGCAAATTCAAGAGCGGGATCAACACAGTAAGTGTCAGGATAAACAATGTAATAGATATGATGATCCTTGTCGGATTGTACTTTTTCACTCAGAAAACCTCCTTTACCAAACACCCTTGCCTGAAAACCGCTTCGCTATAAAATGAGTACTTAAGATCAGGATTAACCCGATGACTCCTTTGAATAAGCTGGCTGCGGTAGCATAGGAATATTGACCATTTAATATACCGATTCTATACACATACGTATCTAAAATATCGACCACACTTATAACAGAATCGTTCATCATATTGAACACCTGGTCAAACCCGGCGTTCATAAAGAATCCGAGATTCAGAATAAAGACGGTTACCACTGTACTTAACATGGCCGGCAATGTAATATATCTCATCTGCTGGAGGTTTGACGCTCCGTCTATCTTAGCTGCCTCATATAAGGACGGGCTTATCTTCATAATAGCTGCAAGATAAATAATCGAATCCCACCCAGAGCTCCTCCAGATTTCCTGGAACACGAGCACCCATCGAATATGATCTTTACTAGTCAAAAAATCAAGGGATGGAAGCTGGAAGAAATTCCTGATGATATTGACCCCACCGTCAGAAGGATCCAGTATGCTGATCCAAATCCCTGCGATGACTACCCAGGATAAAAAGTGAGGTAAATATACGATCGATTGTATATACTTTCGGAACTTCCCATTTCTTAATTCATTGATCAATAATGACAGGATGATCGGTACAGGGAAAAAGAAAATGATTTTCATCGTACTGAGGATAATGGTATTCTTTAGTACATCCATAAAAGCAGGAGAGCTGAATAACACTTCAAAGTGCTTCCATCCTACCCATACATTATCGCCAATGATCCGATAATCCTGGAAGGCAAGCTTCATCCCGATCAATGGAATGACATGAAAGATACTAAAGTATAAAATCGCAGGGAAAAGCATGGCATAGATGACCCAATCTTTTCTAATTCGACTTAAAGAGGCCTTGACTCTCATGGCTGCTCACCCCTATATTCATGAACTCTTCAATTTCTTCCTTTGTCGGCATTCCGCTCTGGGCACCTTTTTTCAAAATGGAAAGTCCTGCAGCGATATTGCCAAACCGGATACTTTCCTTCAGGCTCTTCCCTTCACCAATGGCGACAGCAAACGCACCTGAGAACGTGTCTCCCGCTCCAGTCGTATCGACGGGGGTAACCGCTACTGATTGTACTTGGACAGGCTCCCTTCCATTGAAATAGGTAACCCCATCCTTTCCTCTTGTTATAATCAGTTTGTTCGGATGGCTCTTAATGATTTCTTCATACGGTAGATTCGTACCGAGAACGGTTTTATATTCATGTTCATTCGGAATCAGATAACTGATCTTCTCTACCAACGTTTCGCTGAGTCTATAAGCTGGCGCCGGATTTACAATAATCGTCTTGCCTTTTTCATGAAGAAGCGGAATAATAAATTCCAGCATTTCCATCGGGGTTTCTAACTGAAACAAAAATACATCACATTGATACAGGTCTGTTAATACATCCTGGATATAGGCTGAATTGGTAAACTCATTAGCCCCCGGCACAATCAAAATCCGATTCTCACCTTTACACAGTTCTATGAAAGCAGCACCTGTTGCCACACCCTCAACGTGATTCACATGGTTTAACTGGATATTCTCCTTCGCCATCTTTCTAAGGAGAATCGATCCATTTTCATCTTTCCCTACCGAGCAATAAAGAGCTACCTCCGCTCCTAACCGCGATGCGGCCACAGCCTGGTTGGCTCCTTTACCTCCTGGCGAAAGAAAGTAATTTTTTCCGGAAACGGTTTCCCCCATACTAGGGAGAACATCGGTTTCGACTACATAATCTATGTTGATGCTTCCAATCACAGCAATCCTCGTCACTTCTTTCACCTTCCTATTCAATCATAATCTTCATTAAAGGAGCATGCTGTTGCGCTCCGTATACATCCCGATCACCGACGGTTCCTGACGATATATCCCTCGCAATCGTTACCTTGAACCCTAATGCCTGATCGAAAAATACGAGGTGATGAATCTTATCTTCCTCTATCCCGTAAAGCTTGCTGATCGTTTGCTTCGTGATCTTACCTGAATCTTTCACTCTGTTATAGTTGTCCACTGAATCAAACAGGACATCGAGAGTAATTTCGAACGGGCCCGAATTCTTACTGCGTAACACCTTGGCTAATTCAAATAAAGGTTCCATATTGCCTCCTATACAAACTCGACCTGAAAAGGATTTTCTACTATTTCCATAAGATGATAAACGGAAAACTCATAAACAGGTCCAAATTCGACATCACTTGGCGCAAAGGGAAAAGCAAGGTTTCCTGCTGTAGATTTCCGGCCCTCGTAGCCGTAATGCAATAACGTCGACCTGACAGTCGAACAGATGCTGCTTGCAATCTCCTGAGTTTCTGCCACAACCTCATATAACACACCGATTTCGTGATGATGAAACGGTTCTGTTTCTTTGCTTCCTAATACAGCGTTTTTGCCATAGTTATAGAAGTTAATCTGATAATCATCGGAGGAAATTTCGTTATAATAGGACCCCGCCTGTTCCTTCACTTTCTCCTGAACCTCTTCCAATTTATTTAGTAAGAGAGGATCTCTTACACCTGCTATTCCAAACGTTCTATAAGCTACTAAACTCGCACCCTCCAATTTGACAAAGTGAGATTCATCGCGGATATATTTACTGCCTGAAACTCTCACAATGCCAGGTTCCTCTTCCTTAAACTCGCATTCACTTAAATCCAGACTGAACCCTGGACCATGAAGAAGATACGGATGTTCTTTTTCATAGAATGTATGGGCGGCCACACTTATGGGGTTGCACTGTCTCAATGGGTTTAAAGATTGTACGGTAAAAGATTCATCACTTATCGTTCCGAGGATCGAATCCTTCGTGGTTCCCGGTTCTGCGCATAACGCACCACACTCCAGAATCTTACCCAGGTGATACGAAAGGCCGGGATCCTTGCCATGATATATGCCTATCGCTGCAAATGGAGACGGATCGTACGCTCTTCCACAAATAATAATGTCAGCACCCTCCTCCAATGCTTCTACGATCGGTTCATGCCCCATCTGAGCTACAATCGATGTACTCTTCCTGATAGTCTCTTCCGTCAATTCGGGAATGTTCGCTCCCATTGGTTTGATTCTATCTGTGTGAAGTGCCTCAATGACTTCCTCAGGGGTAAAGTCTGCCCAAATGATCGCTTTCTTAGCGTTCAACTGATGTTCATCCAAAATTTCATTGATTATACTCATCGTCCATTCGATATGGACATCAGCCCCTGCACCACCGGCAGAACCAATGATGACGGGAATCTTCCGTTTTATGCCGTTTCGAATGATAATGTCCAAATCCTTCTTCGCAGCCCTTCTGCTGACAATGGAGACTCCGGCACCCAGCTTATGAGGGCCGGCATCTGTAGATCCCGCATCCACTACGATCCCGTGGACTTCCTCTTTCAATCCATTCAGAAAAGATTCTTTCGGAAACCCATATCCCAGCATGCCGCAAGGAGACAGTATTCGAATATCTTTATTCATTGTAAAACCTCTTTTATTTGTATTTTTTCACTTAGCTATACCGATTTGTGTAACCGGTTACACATTGTTACAAAAAAATATATGTAACCGGTTACATATTTATGATTAAAGAATAATAGAATTTTTTCCATAAGTCAATACACTTTTTAATTAATTTGAATTTTAAGAAATATGAATCGGGGTCAGACCCCCGATTCACGACCGAGGGTCTGACCCAACTTCCCAATTCCTCTACTTTAATGATCATTAACAGATACCATTATTTTTGTCATAACCGTTTTTTCTTGGTTTGGTTCGATAATTTGAAGACCAGTAGCCGAGTAATCTAAATCAAGATTAGGAGCATTCGTCACCCATGTATATGGTTCTGGACATACAAACTGCTGATTTCCATCGTGATTATAAACAACCCAAAACTTAAAGTTATTATCTGCTTTGTATGTAACCTTAATTCCAGTAGGTTCATTTACAACAATTGCTTCATTGATGCCAGACTTTTCGACTGATGATAAAAACACATCATCAAGAGAAAGGTTCTTCAAACTCATTCCATTCCACAATTTTTCCTTATACTCAATTTCATCTAGCTCACCAGTCGGCAAGTTACGTTCATTAAGTTTCCAACGCTTTTCAGCCGATACTGAAAATATTGAATGATCTTCAGGAAACAAAAAGGTTGTATGATAGCCCAGCCCCCACGGGAACAGCCGGTCACTTTTATTTATAATAGTTGCATCCTTATGTATCGTAGCCCCATCTAATGTAAAAGTCATTATTACAGTAAAGTGGTGTGGAAATTGCCTTATTACTTCCTCATACCTAGAAGAGTTAAATTCTGTTTTAATTATCACTTTGTTATCTATTACCTCAGCTTTTGTAAGATTCCATCCTCTAGTATGGACAAAACCATGTATGTGATTGTCCTTATCTATCTCATTTTTATCAAACTGGTAAACTTGTTCATTAAAAGTATAGGTTCCTTGTTCAATGCGATTGGGGGGGAATAATATTGGTGTTCCAAAAAGAACGGGTGTCTCCCAAAATTGACTGGCTGAACTGGGGACACGAAGTAATTCCTTATTTTTCTTCTTCTCTACAAGTGAAATCAGGTTAGATCCCCAAGCTGGTACTATAATAAATTCTAAATGATCATTACCTGCTTTAATCGCTGCCTTTTCTAAAAAACGTATATTTTCTACATATTCATTCATACAGAACAATCCCTTTCGTTCGTGAAGTTGCTACTAAGTTTCTAGAAGAATATAAACAGCATTTATTATTTATCATTAAAGGTGCCTCATAACTCTCAAATATTTTTGGTATATCTAACTCCACGGCACAATCTTTGAAGATGCTGCCTCTCTGCTAACAATAGCCCAAAGCTCCATAAACTCTTCGATTCCAATTGCATCTTCGACTGAATTATAGTACGCTAACTTTAACTTAATTAATTTAATTAATTAAGTGAAGTGAAGTCAGAACCTGATTGACTTTGATGAACAGCCTCATCAAGAGTATAGGAGGTATTTATGAATAAGGCAACTACTTTAATAACTGAGTTTAAATCCATCTTTAATACACACAATACCCCTAGGATCTTCTTCGCTCCAGGAAGAATCAATCTAATCGGAGAGCATACGGACTATAATGGTGGGCATGTTTTTCCAGCGTCTATTTCTTATGGTACCACTGCATTGGGAAGAAAGCGGGACGACCAAAGGATACGTTTTTACTCAATGAATTTTCCTGAAGCAGGAATCATAGAATGTGACTTATCTGACCTTTCTTTTAAAGAATCTGACCAATGGGCAAATTATCCTAAAGGGATGTTTCTTTATTTAATGGAGGCTGGTTATAAGGTTCGCCACGGGGCAGATATTTTATTTTATGGCAATATTCCCAACGGGGCTGGTCTTTCCTCTTCTGCGTCCATAGAAATGGCAACGGGCGTTTTATTGAATGGACTTTTCGATTTGAAATTGAAACGAATGCCCATGATTCAATTTGGTCAAATGGTTGAAAATAAGTATATCGGTGTCAACAGCGGGATTATGGATCAATTTGCTATCGGAATGGGAAAACAAGATCATGCCATCCTTTTAAATTGTCAAACTCTTGACTATCAATATGCCCCTCTTGAATTGGGGCAATATGTCATCATGATTATCAATACAAATAAACAACGTGCGTTAGCCGGTTCAAAATATAACGAACGTCGTACGCAATGTGAGCAAGCACTTAAAGACTTACAACGTGAACTAACGATTCATAGTTTAGGAGAATTAACACCAGAAGAATTTGAACTGAATAAAGAACTCATCACAGATGAGGTGAATCGAAAACGAGCTAAACACGCTGTATATGAAAATGCACGCACATTAGAAGCCCTAAAAAATCTGCAACAGGGAAATCTTATACGTTTTGGTCAATTAATGAATGAATCTCATCGCTCACTGAGAGACGATTATGAGGTTACTGGTCAAGAGCTTGATACCCTCGTCCATGCTGCATGGGCACAAGATGGAGTAATTGGCGCACGTATGACTGGTGCTGGGTTTGGCGGTTGTGCCATTGCAGTTGTGGCAAAGGATAAAGTAAATGATTTCAAGAAAAACATTCATACTATCTACAGAGAAAAAATCGGTTATGATGCAACATTCTACACAGCGGGGATCGGCAGCGGTGCTAAAGAAATTTCTAAGGGGGCTTTACTATGAGTATATTAGTTTTAGGCGGTGCAGGGTATATAGGTTCACATGCTGTTTATCAATTAATTGATCAAGGTGAACAGGTTGTGGTGGTGGATAACCTTGAAACGGGACACAGACAAGCCATACATTCTAAGGCTGCATTCTATGAGGGCGACATACGTAATATTGAGTTCTTACGTTCAGTATTTGAAGAAGAACCGATTACGGCTGTCATGCATTTTGCAGCCAATTCGCTAGTCGGCGAGTCTATGAAAAATCCACTCAAGTATTATAATAATAATGTTTACGGGACACAGGTTTTGCTCCAGGTCATGTTTGAATATAAAATAAAACATATTGTATTCTCTTCTACTGCAGCAGTATATGGTGAGCCTGATACGGCACTTATTACCGAATCGGCACCAACGAACCCAACGAACACATATGGTGAGACGAAACTTACCATGGAAAAAATGATGAAGTGGACGGAACATGCACACGGGATAAGATATGTTTCACTACGCTATTTTAATGTAGCTGGTGCAAGAGTCACTTCAGAAATCGGGGAGGATCATCAACCCGAAACCCATCTTATTCCTATCATCTTACAGACCGCTTTAGAACAACGACCTCATATCACAATCTTTGGAGATGATTATGACACACCTGATGGATCTTGTATTCGGGATTATGTTCATATCGAAGATTTAATTACTGCCCATCTTTTAGCCTTAAACTATTTACAATCTAACGGTAAAAGTGATGTTTTTAATTTGGGAAGCAGCCAAGGATTCTCTGTGAAAGAAATGATTGAGGCAGCAAGAAACGTTACAGGCAAGGCCATTCGAGCAGAAGTTGGTCCGCGCCGTGCTGGAGACCCAGGGGTTTTAGTAGCAAGTTCGGAAAAAGCGAAACAAGTACTAGGTTGGAATCCTAGTAGAACCGCCGTTTCAAAAATGATTGGGGATGCTTGGAAATGGCACTCCTCCCATCCAGAAGGGTATAAAAAGGATGTGCTAACATGATCTATCAACATATTGCCGGGCTGATTCAGAAGGCGTTGGATGTGCAGTTAATTGAACCTGCAGATAAGATTTATATTCGAAATCAAGTGATGAACTTACTCGGACTGGAGGCCTACCCTGAAGACGTGCAAGAAAGTGATGATACGCTTTCGAATCTTGTAGAGAAAATCATTGCATATGCAGTGGAAGAAAAAGTGATCGATAATTTCTTTGATGACAGAGAAGTCTTAGCAGCTAATATAATGAATTGCTTTGTTCCAAGACCATCTATTGTAAATGCCCTATTCAACCAAAGTTATCAAGAGTCACCAGCTGCAGCTACGAATTACTTTTATAATTTAAGTATCAACAATAATTATATCCAAAAAAACCGGATCGAAAAAAACATCTCTTATAAATCTGATACAGCATACGGTCAGTTTGACATTACCATCAATTTATCAAAGCCGGAAAAGGATCCGGAGCAGATTAAGCGGGAGCGGGAAATGAAACAAACGATTAGCTACCCTACATGTCTGTTGTGCATAGAAAACGAAGGATATGCAGGAAGATTAGGTCACCCCGCACGTGCCAATCATCGAATTATCAAAATACCACTTTTAAATGAAAATTGGTATTTACAATACTCTCCTTATGTTTACTATAACGAGCACTGCATATTACTTTCTGAAGAGCATCGGCCTATGAAAATAAATAGAGAATCATTTGAACGATTACTTAGCTTTGCAGAGAAGTTTCCGCATTACTTTATCGGTTCAAATGCTGATTTACCAATTGTCGGCGGCTCCATATTAAGCCATGATCACTACCAGGGAGGAAGATATGAATTTGCCATGACCCGTGCTGAAGATGCTTTCCACTTCAATTTAGAAGGCTATCCAGAAATACAGGCTTCAGTGCTGAACTGGCCGATGTCTGTGATCCGTTTACGGTCAAAACGTACGGTATCCCTCGTCAATGCAGCAGATAAAATTTTGCTTGCTTGGAGAAATTATACTGATGTATTTGCAGATGTATTAGCTTTCACGGATGATACACCACATAACACGATAACCCCCATTGCAAGAAATCGAAATGGGGTCTTAGAACTCGATCTCGTATTAAGAAATAACCGTACTACGGATGAGCATCCTCTGGGTATTTTTCATCCACATGAAGATGTTCACCATATTAAGAAAGAAAACATCGGATTAATCGAAGTGATGGGATTGGCTGTACTACCACCTCGGTTAAAGGATGAGCTGGTCGATATAAAAGAGTTTTTACTTGGTAACTCAGATCAAGTAGCTTCCTATCATAAGGGCTGGGCAGAACAACTGAAACTTGAATACGGTATATTATCTAATGAAGAGCAGGCAGAAACCATTTTACGAGAAGAGCTTGGGAAAAAATTTGTGAAATGTCTGCAAGATGCCGGCGTTTTTAAAAATAGAGGCGACTTTGAGAGGTTCATAACTTCTTTGAATAAAATAGAATAGGAGTATCAACGAAACGCTGATCCCGGCAATTTCTGTGATCCGAGGTTTTTATAGCCTCGGTTTTTTTGCTTTATATGTTCACTCTGCTTTGCCCTACCTTTATTTGATATCGGCCCTTAACCTATTAAAATTGGATCAAATAATTCAACAAGTAGTAAGGAAACAGCACCTAATAATGTCGCATCATGGCCTAATCGCGTCACCACTATCTCCGTTTGTCCCGCCTCCTTTATCAGTACCTTCTGCTGAATCATTTCAAGCAGACCTGGCATTATATATTTTTCACTGTTCATTACTCCCCCACCGAGAACAATCTTGCTTGGATTGATTAAATGTATTACGTTCGTTAAACCAATACCAATGATGTTCCCTGTTTCTTTAAGCAGGTTTATACAGAACTGATCCCCATTTTGAGCCATATCGTATATATCCTTACCTGATAAAGAGTCAGAGCTTATGCCTTCATTGGACTTTTTTCTTGCCTTTTCAGCAATGGCATCACCACTCACTAAAGTTTGTAGACAACCCCGATTACCACATGCACATATTTCACCATTTATGTCTATTGTCATATGTCCAATTTCGCCAGCAATCCCTTTTGCTCCATGATACAATTTACCATTAATCACCAAACCAGATCCGACACCCCGTCCAATATTTACGGCAACCATGCTATCGACATCGCCATGCCCGCCAAACCAAGATTCACCCAACGCCATCGCTCGCGCATCATTTTCAACTTTTACCGTCATGTTAAACTCTTTCTCCAGTGTTGCTTTGATCGGGATATTTCCTAAGTTCAATATTGGTGCCACAATTGATGTACCCTCTTCAACATCTACGACGCCGTGCATGGCTACCCCAATACCAATAATTTTACTTTGCTCCACATGATAAGATCTTATAATCTTATATATAGATTCTTGTAATATGAATAAGAATTTCTTATTTGTTAAATGTTGTGGAAGCAAATCAGATGTCCTGTAAATAATCTCTCCCGCTAAATCTGTCAGAATACATTCCACTCTTTCAGGTCCTGCATCTACACCAATGACATAATATGCATCTTTATTAATATGAAGCATTGTGGGTTTTCGTCCCCCGCTAGAACTGCCCAGCATACTTTCTCTTACTAATCCTTGCTCAATGAGTTCTTTTACAATACTGCTGACAGTAGGAGGAGTAAGACTTGTTTCTTTCGCAATCTGTGCCCTGGATATAGATTCTGAAGTCCGAATCTTATTCAGAATGATTGATTTATTTACAGATTTCATTAATTGAAACGTACCACGCTGCATTGAAAAGCCCCCAAATGACATTATATTGAATTATTGTACCATAATTCATTCGTTCATTTTATTAAGTGTTGTGTGCAACTACCCCGAAACCCTTCCAGCTGTAAATCTATTTTCTTAATAAGAATAAAAAACGGCGGGTGCTCTACGCTCCTGCCGTTTATAGATGTTTACTTATATAAGATTTTCTACTGCTGCTCTTTCAATCGCAAGTCCATTTTTATAGCGTTCCATAAACTTCTCAAAGCCTTCTACATCTGCACGATCAGGTGACATTCTCTGACCTGCTATTTCAACAAATACCTTCTGACTTAAATACTCTTCCAATGTTTCATTATCTGTTTTATTCATCATGTATGATGCTAGTAAAGCAATACCCCATGCTCCGCCTTCACCTGCAGTTTCCATAACAGAAACAGGAGTATCGAGGACAGCTGCCATGAGGCTTTGACCAACTCCTTTTGTCTTAAAAAAGCCGCCGTGACCTAAGATTTCATCCAGCTTCACTTCTTCTTCTTTGAGGAGAATATCCATTCCAAGCCTCATGGCACCTAAAGCTGAAAATAAATGTACACGCATAAAATTAGCCAAATTGAAATTACTATCCGACGATCGAACAAACAATGGCCGGCCTTCCTCAAAATGAGTAATGTGTTCACCAGAAAGATAACCGTAAGCCAGTAGACCCCCGCCATCCGGATCTCCCTGAAGTGCCAAGTTATAAAGAGTTCCGTACAACTTATTCACGTCAACTTCCATACCCATTGTTCTTGAAAATTCATCAAACAACCCAACCCAGGCATTGATGTCTGAAGAACAGTTGTTAGAATGCGCCATTGCTACCAGGTTACCAGTAGGTGTGGTCACAAGATCGATCTCTGAATATACTCTGGATAGTTCCTTTTCCAGCACCACCATCGCAAATACAGATGTACCGGCAGAAACATTACCCGTACGCTTCCCTACACTGTTTGTTGCAACCATGCCGGTTCCTGCATCACCTTCCGGGGGACATAGCGGAATACCAGCCTTCAAGTCCCCGGATACATCCAGAAGCTTTGCTCCTTCCTCTGTAAGGACCCCCGCGTTTTCACCTGCTACCAAGACTTCAGGCAGAATATCAACAAGTCTCCATTGAAAGTTGTTCTGTGCTACTAAATCATTAAATTGTTTGATCATTGATTGATTATAATGTTTCGTATTTAAATCAATCGGAAATACGCCTGAGGCATCACCAACCCCTAAAACCTTCTCCCCTGTCAATTTCCAATGGATGTAACCAGCTAGAGTTGTCTGGAAGTTGATGTCAGAAATATGTTCTTCCTGATTCAATATAGCTTGATACAAATGGGCGATGCTCCATCTTTGCGGAATTTGATGGTCAAACAATTCTGTCAATACCTTAGAAGCCTGTTCAGTCATATTATTCCGCCAGGTACGAAAAGGGACCAGCAGCTCTCCATCTTTGTCGAAGGCCATATAACCGTGCATCATCGCACTAATCCCGATTGATCCAACTGTTTGTAATGTTATTCCATATTTATGTTTCACATCACCAGCCATTTTTCGATAGCTGTCCTGTACACCTTTCCAAATATCTTCCTCACTATAAGTCCAGATGGTGTTGCCATGGCTATTTTCCCAATCATGACTGCCAGATGCGATCGGACTATTGTCTTTTCCAATCAGAACTGCTTTAATACGGGTCGATCCAAGTTCTATACCAAGCGATGTTTCGCCGCTATGAATAGTTTCCTTCACATCAAGACTCATGTTTTTCCCCCCCAAGGTGTTATTATTCTAAATTGATTTCCTAATAGTAGAAAAATCCCCCTTCCAGTAATCTGTCTACCTAAAGGGGAACATATTTTTTCTGAGTTAGTTTGAAGATCTATTTCCTGCTATTTTCATCCTATTATACTCTTAACTATTGATAGAGCTTCCAAGTCAGGTCAGCAATACGCAACTCATTTCTGAACACATACGGCTTTGTATCTGCCTCAATAATCGCACATTCAATACCTGCCATCTCTGCCCAATCTTGTAGTTGTTCGGACGTAATGTCATATGAGAAAACAGTATGATGAGCCCCCCCGCCAAAAATCCAGGCTTCAGCAGAGTCTCTTAGTGATGGTTGCGGCTTCCACAATACTCTTGCAACAGGTAGATTTGGCATCTCTTTTTCCACTTTTACAGCCTCTACTTCATTTACAAGTAATCTAAAGCGATGACCTAAGTCGATAACAGAGAAATTTACAGCTTTTCCTGGACGGCTGTTAAATACCATTCGTGCCGGATCATCTTTACCACCGATTCCCAGTGGGTGTACTTCAATCACTGGGTTTGTTTCTGCAATCGTTGGGCAAATCTCTAACATATGAGAGCCGAGTACCATTTCATTTCCAGGCTCCATATGATAAGTGTAATCCTCCATAAACGAAGTCCCTTGATTATTAGCCATAATTTTCATCACACGTAAAAGAGCTGCTGTCTTCCAGTCCCCTTCGCCGGCAAAACCATAACCATCTTCCATCAGGCGCTGAACTGCAAGTCCCGGCAATTGTTTCATGCCGTGTAAGTCTTCAAACGTTGTTGTAAATGCAGTATAGCCGCCTTCTTCCATGAATGCTCTCATCCCAAGCTCAATACGTGCTTGGTAACGAATTGATTCACGAACCGGTCCAGCTTCTTTACCCTCAGCCGCAAAATCATACTTGTCCTCATATTCTGCTACTAAACGATCAACATCCCCTTCTGAGAACTCATTCATCTTGGCAACAAGATCACCGACTCCATAACCATTAACGGTCCATCCAAATTTCATTTGTGCTTCAACCTTATCTCCTTCCGTAACTGCAACCCGACGCATGTTGTCACCAAATCGAGCTACTTTTAAACGTTTACTCTCATTGAATGCAACAGCTGTTCTCATCCAAGTTCCAATTCGGCACAGTGTTTCCTTATCCCGCCAATGACCAACAACAACCTTCCGGGCAATTCCCATTCTAGCCCCAATAAAACCATACTCACGATCACCATGTGCTGCTTGGTTTAAGTTCATGAAGTCCATATTTATTTCATTCCACGGAATGTCACGATTATATTGTGTATGTAAATGCAGTAAAGGCTTTTTTAACTCAGAAAGTCCAGCAATCCACATTTTTGCAGGTGAAAATGTATGCATCCATGTAATGATTCCCCCGCAATGATCATCCGCATTTGCCTCAATCATGATCTTTCGAATCTCTTCTGCCGTTTTCACAACAGGCTTATAGACTATTTTAGAAAGTGCATCATCACCTTGATTTAGACCATTTGCCATTTCCTGAGAGTGTTTTGCTACTTCCTCTAACGTCTCTGGTCCATATAAATGCTGACTTCCCGTCACAAACCAGAACTCAACAGGCTTTATTTTCAACATACTTTTATCCTCCCTTTCATTAAGCTTGTCATATGAACATTTCTCTTTTACTATTTTTCCTGTCCATAATAGGCAGCTGCCCCATGTTTTCTTAGGAAATGCTTATCCAGCAAGTTTTGATCCATCGTTTTCGTTTCGGGATTTACTTGATATGTCCATAGTGCCATTTTCGCCACTTCCTCTAAAACCACTGCGTTATGGACTGCCTCATGCGCATCCTTTCCCCATGTAAAAGGAGCATGGTTGTAAACAAGAACTCCTGGTATTCGTGCTGGATCCAGTTTTTCTTTTTCAAATGTTTCTACAATGACAACCCCTGTTTCATGCTCATATTCCCCTTGAATCTCTTCTTTGGTCATGGGACGGGTACATGGAATTTCACCATGAAAGTAATCAGCATGAGTTGTACCAAGTGCGGGTATTCCTATTCCTGCTTGCGCCCAGCTTGTTGCCTGCGGGGAATGAGTATGGACAATTCCTCCGATTTCTGGAAATGATTTATATAAATGGACATGTGTTGGTGTATCAGAAGATGCCTTCAAATGACCTTCCACACTATTACCTTCTAAGTCGACAACAACGATATCTTCTAGTTTCAATTCTTCATAGTCGACTCCACTTGGTTTAATTACTACTAAATTCGTCTCACGATCAATAGCACTGACATTTCCCCAAGTAAATGTCACTAAGTCATACTTTGATAAAGCTTGATTTGCTTCTAAAACTTGCTTCTTCAAATCCTCCAGCATGTTCCGCGCCACCCCTTTTTAAAAACACCTTGGGAATCGAAGCTCTCATGGTGCTTTTCACTATTTTCCAGCTCTATTTTTATTAAACACATCAAAACCTACTGCCAGTAAGAGTACCAAACCTTTAATGGCTTGCTGCCAATCAATACCAATACCGATTAATGACATTCCATTGTTCATCACACCCATTACCAGACCACCGACAATCGCACCAATTACCGTCCCAACACCACCGGCCATTGAAGCGCCACCGATAAATACAGCGGCAATTGCGTCTAACTCAAGCATGTTACCTGCCGCTGGTGTTGCTGAATTTAAGCGAGCCGCAAACATCAACCCAGCTAAGGCTGCAATGATACCGTTGTTTACAAATACCCAGAATACAACGCGTTTCGTTTTTATACCTGATAAATCAGCGGCTTTTTTGTTACCCCCGGTTGCATATACGTAGCGGCCCATTACTGTATTTTTCATAATAAACGTGTAAATAATGATAAGGGCGAATACAATCACCAGTACAATCGGAATACCTTTGTTTAGTGCCAATTGATAAGTAAACCAATTAATAACAAAGACTAATAGTGCTAACTTTGTTACCGTAATCCAGAGTGGCAGTACTTCCAAGCTGTTTTGCAATTGTGTTTTACGCTTACTATACTCTAAATATATTAAAACAAGTGATAGTAGCACGGATAATACGATCGATAGAATATGGAAGTCTCCTGACCCAATGTTCGGCAGGAAGCCGCTGCTTAATTTTCCAAATGAATCAGGGAATGGAGCTAATGACTTACCATCCAATAAATACAAAGTCAATCCACGGAAGATTAACATCCCTGCTAATGTTACAATGAAGGATGGAATGCCTACATAGGCAATCCAGAATCCCTGCCAGACACCAATCAAAGCACCAACAAGAATGGATAAAATAATTGCTAACCAAACCGGTACATTGTTATTGATCATCAATACCCCGGCGATAGCACCGACAAATGCAACGACAGAACCAACGGAAAGGTCAATGTTTCCGGTAATAATGACTAGAACCATCCCAACGGCTAATACTAAAATAAATCCATTTTGCAGGATTAAGTTGGTTAGGTTCAGCGGTTTAAATGTAATCCCATCTGTTAATATCAAAAACAGTCCGGTAATGAATACAAGTGCAATGATCATTCCATATTCACGTATATTGTTTCTAAATAAGTTCATTACTGTTTGCACGATTAGCCCCTCCAGATCCGGTCATGTAACGCATAACATTTTCTTGATTCGCCTCTGAGCGATTTAGTTCACCTGTTATACGTCCTTCATTCATTACATATAAACGGTCTGAGAGTCCAAGTACTTCTGGAAGCTCTGATGATATCACTAATACAGCCAATCCCTCAGCCGCCAATTCATTAATTTGAGAATATATTTCATATTTGGCACCAACATCTATACCTCGTGTCGGTTCATCCAAAATTAATAAGTCAGGCTCGGTAAAAATCCATTTACTCAACACTATTTTTTGCTGGTTTCCTCCACTCAGGTTACCCGCAAGTTGTTCAAGCGATGGCGTTTTAATATTTAATTTATCGCGTAATAATTTCGCTTCGGCAATCTCTTTGTTTTCATTGATGACAGCGTTCTTCGAAATCCGCTTAAGATTCGATAACGTGATATTCCGTTTAATGTCATCGATTAAATTTAATCCATATGTTTTACGGTCTTCTGATACATAAGCAATTCCATCCTTAATGGCCTCACTTACTGTATTTGCATGAATTTCTTTTCCGTTTTTGTATAAGGAACCCGTTATTTTCTTTCCATAAGTTTTACCAAAAATACTCATCGCCAGTTCGGTTCTGCCCGCACCCATGAGACCGGCTATCCCCACAATTTCCCCTCGGCGAATATGAAAATTCACATTATCAATTACTTTTCGTTCTCGCTGTTGAGGGTGATACACATTCCAATTTTTCACTTCAAATACAGTTTCACCAATAGAAGGAACTCGGTCAGGATAGCGACTTGTCAATTCACGTCCAACCATCCCCTTGATGATTCGATCCTCTAATGCTTCTTCTTCTTTTGCCGAGAATGTTTCAATTGTTTGACCATCTCGTAAAATAGTAATTGAATCAGAAATAGCAGATACTTCATTTAATTTATGAGATATAAGAATAGAAGTTATTCCTTGTTTTTTAAGTTCAAGTAGTAATTTTAATAGATTTTCACTATCTGTTTCATTTAACGCTGCTGTTGGTTCATCCAGAATTAATAGTTTTACATTCTTCGAAAGCGCTTTCGCAATTTCAACCAGCTGTTGCTTTCCAACGCCTATATCCATTACAGCCGTTTCAGGTGACTCTTTTAAACCGACTCGTTCTAATAATGTTTTAGCTTCCTTAAATGTATCTTTCCACTTAATTATGTTACGGGATTGTCTTTCATTTCCTAAGAATATGTTTTCAGCTATTGATAGAAATGGACTTAAAGCAAGCTCCTGGTGAATAATAACAATACCCACACCTTCACTTTGCTTAATATCTTTAAAATGACATTCTTGACCTTCAAGATAAATACCGCCATCAAACGAACCACTTGGATAGACACCACTTAATACTTTCATCAACGTGGACTTACCGGCACCATTCTCACCCACGAGAGAGTGAATTTCGCCTTTTTCAACTTTTAAATTCACATTATCCAACGCTTTAACACCAGGGAACGTTTTCGTTATGTTACGCATCTCTAAAATATAATCTGACATAGCCCTGACCACCTTTTTATAAATAACGTAATAATGGTTTCAGTGGTGACTCAGTCACCACTGAATTCCGTTTGGCTATTTTAATTCGTCTTCAGTATAATATTCACTATCTATTAATTTCTCTTTGTAATTGTTGATATCTACAGATACGGGTTCTACAAGATAAGAAGGAACAACTTTCTTGCCATTGTCATATGTTTCTGTATCATTCACTTCCGCTTCTTCACCCTTTTGAATTGATTGAATCATGTCTACTACTACGGCAGCTAAATCACGAGTATCTTTAAATACTGTTTGTGTCTGTTCGCCTGCAATCATAGATTTAACAGAAGCTGATTCTGCATCTTGACCAGTGATAATAGGAAGCGGCAGATCTCCAGAACCATAACCTACCCCTTTTAATGCTTGAATAACTCCACGGCTTATTCCATCATAAGGTGACAATACGGCATCAACCGTTTCGCCATTTGAATACGATTTACTTAAAATATTTTCCATACGCGATTTTGCTAAGTTTCCATCCCAGCGCATTGTAGCACCTTGCTCAAAACTTGTTTGTCCACTTTGTATGACTAATTTTCCGCTATCAATATGTGGCTGTAATACAGATATCGCACCGTCCCAGAAGAAATTAGCGTTATTATCATCAGGAGATCCTGCAAATAGTTCGATGTTAAATGGTCCTGCTTCTTCTGATAGTTTCAATGCCTCTTCAATATAATTTGCTTGTAACACACCTACTTGGAAGTTATCAAAGGTTGCATAATAAGAAACATTCTCAGTTCCCATGATTAAACGGTCATATGCAATGACTTGAATATCTTGCTCAGCCGCTTTTTCTAATACATTTGTTAAGGCTGTACCATCGATGGATGCCACAACTAAAATTTCTGCACCTTTTACAATCATGTTCTCGATTTGTTCGATTTGCTTATCAACATCATCTTCTGCATATTGTAAATCTGTTTTATATCCGAGTTCTTTTAATTGTTTCACCATGTTATTACCATCATCTACCCATCTTTGTGACGATTTAGTTGGCATCGCAACACCGATTAAGCCTTTTTCTTCAGAGCCTCCTGATGTTTTGTTTCCTCCACAGGCAGCTAAAAGCAACATAAAACAAATGAGCAGTGCAAATAATCCTGATTTCTTCTTCATCCTTTGTAACCCCTTTCAATTTTTGTGATCGCTTTTCTCTTTCTTGAATTTAGATTACCAACATTTCCAATGTAAGGCTTTACATAAATTTAAACTGTTTTTATAAAAAATTAATCTGAATGTAAAAATAGTTATGAATCTTGCAATAATATGTACTTTAATGTTTATAAAAGGAACCAAAAAGAAAAACCCTCCAAATGCATGGAGAGTTTTTCCTTTTATTTACTGTTTAAATCGCTTCGGAGATACACCAACCAGTTTCTTAAAGATTGTGCTAAAGTAATGCTGCGATTCATAACCAACTTTTTCTGCTATCTCCCGAATTGACATGTCCGTTGTTTTCAATAAATTAACCGCTTTGTCTATACGCATCTGCGTCAAGAGACCACTATAAGAAATACCTAACTCCTGTTTTATCATACGGCTTAAATAGACTGTTGTAACATGTAGTTCCATAGCAACTCTCTCTAATGTAAGGGATGAGTCCTGGTAATGTTTTTGAACAAAGATCTGGGCCTGTTTAACAATTGGTGAAATTCGTGTTTTCTTATCCACTGCCTCTTTACATCGGGCATAAACCTGATATAAATCGGACAAATCTTCGTTTACATCTTCCAGATGCCAATAGACGTTATCATTCAAGTCTTTCTTAATCATCGCTTCAACCTCTGCAATTTGCTCAGTTGTCACAGATTCCCACAGGCAAACATTAAGTAAATTCGATCTATCCCGAAAAACTGCCGCTTTTATTTTCTCTAAAGATTTCGTTACTATATTTTCAAATGCGAACAAGTAATTTTGCCGATCATTTTCCTGCAGATATGTTCGATTGGTATGATAATCAGGCAGTCTAATGACAAGGTACTGCACAGGTCTCTCAACTGATAATTCTAAAAATTGCAATTGCTCCTTAATTTCATTACTTGTTAATTGACCTGCAATCCATTCTTGAAAAAAACGCTCTTTCAGTTGTACATGATTCTTCTTAATTTGGTTTTCAGCTTGTTTCAAAAAGGATTTCTGTTGGACTTCAACTTCCATTTGCTGTTTTAGCTCTATCAGTACCTTTTTTAGCTTGTCCGGATTAACAGGTTTTAATAGGTAGTCTTCTACTTGCAATCGTATAGCCTCTTGAGCATAGTGAAATTCATCATAACCCGAGATAACGACCATCTTACAATGGGGCAGTTCGTCCCTTAAGTTCTTCATTGCATCGAGACCATTCATTATTGGCATATTTAAATCGATCAATAATATATCAATCTGATGCTTTAAGGCTAATTCAACTGCTTCCTCCCCGTCTTCCGCTTCCCCGATAACTTCCATACCAAATTCTTCCCAGTCGACGGAAGAACGTATCCCCTCACGAATAATATATTCATCATCTGCAATTATTACTTTCCATTTATTCATTGTGTTGCATCCCCTTTTAACAACCCTGTATCATCTTTCAACATCGGTAATATGATTTCGACTGTTGTCCCCCATTTCTCCTCACTCTGAATATGCATCCCATAGCCTTCTCCAAACGCTAACTGGATACGGGCCTGCACATTTAGAGTGCCATAGCCTTTTTTATCCCTGGTTTCCCCTTTGTTCTCTGTTCTAGTAATAGCTTCATTTAGTGCTTGCCGCATCTCTTGAAGCTGTAATTCAGTCATACCAGCTCCGTCATCTTCAATAGTGATCGATAACTTACTTTCTTTTTCTTGCACAGTTACAATGATATGGCCAGGACCCCTTCGTTCCTTAATCCCATGATAAATAGCATTTTCTATAATCGGCTGTAGAATAAACTTAATAACATATAAATCACGAACACTCTCTCCCACATGAATTTGATAGTTTAACTTATCCCGATACCTCGTCTTCTGTATTTGCAAATAATTCTTTATGTGGTCAAGTTCTTCATCCAATGAAATGATGTCTCTGCCTTTACTTAGCCCGATACGGAATAATTTCGCCAGTGACTCTACAACTTCGGCTATGTCACTTGCCTTTTGCTTTCTTGCCATCCACTGGATAGTATCCAGCGTATTATATAAAAAATGCGGGTTAATGTTTGCTTGCAAGCTCCTAAACTCCGCATCTCTTTTTTCCTTTTCTCGGAGTTTCGTTAAAGACATCAAGTGATTAATTTGTCTTAGCATTTTATTAAAACTGCGTCCAAGCATCCCAATTTCATCATTTCGTTTTTCCCTGTAGCGAACATCAAATTCTCCAGACTCTGCTTTACGCATAAATTGCATTAATTGTGCAATCGGATTTGATATTGAATTAGATAAAAAATAAGATATTTGAATTCCAAAAATCATTAACAGAAAAATAAAACTGACTAAATAAAACCTGATCTCCCGTATTTCAAAAATTGTTTCTTCCGCTGGAAACACACCTATCGTCGTCCAATTAGTAAACGGGGATTTTTGGTGAATAAATTGGAGTCGTTGTGAATTCACTTCTTTTGAGAAAGTTCCTGAATCCTGTCCTGTTATCCATTTATTTGGAATAGTTTCAATTAACGGGTCATTGGGCTGATAAATGTTTCGTCCTTGATCATCCACCAGCATAAGATAGCCCGTTTTTCCCAAACGAACGTCTACTAACGTTTCCTTAATGACCCGTTGTTTTAAATCAATCAGGATCACCCCAAGAACTTCATCAGCGTATGGATCTACTACTGCCCGGACAACCGAAACCACTTCGTCATTTTGGTAATTAACTAATGAAGACAGACCTCGATCTTTCGGCTGACCAATAATTGTAAATATACCATTATTGTCGACCGCTTCTTTATACCAACTCTCTTCGGTCAAATCTTTAGTTGATGGTGCAAAAAATTCATTACTGATATAGTCACCGTTACTATTAACGATCAAAATCCCTGCTACTTCGGGTGAAAGGGTAGTAAAATCACGCAGAAAACGCTGGATGTCATATTCATTCGCTGGATTAGGTGCTGCCTCTGCAGCTAAAAACTGCTGTACTTTTTCATTAAAACCGATAAAGTAGGTTAAACTTTGCATATTGCTAATGTAAAATTCAAGGGACTTGTTTACTTTGCTGATAAGCTGCAAAGTATTATCATTTACTTGCTCCTCCAATACACGCTCAACTGTCCAATTAATCAAAAGACCCAGACAAATAATTGGAATGATACTGATAATTAAAAAGTGAGAAATTAACTTATATCGAATGGGTAAATTATTTATCTGTATCCAGTGTTTCAATTTATTCCCCATCCATTCCTAGTTTTATTGTTGATAATAGGCATCCACATTTTTTTTCGTAACTATCGTAACACCAGTATCAACAACGCGAGGAAGCGGTGCCCTTTTATTGGGTTCATGATTTAAATGAAATAAAAATTGCAGTCCCCAATATCCCATCTGCCATGTTTCCTGTGCCAATGTTGCTGAGATCGTTCCATCTTTTATCATATCTAGAGTCCCTTTATCGGTGTCGAAGCTAATTATTTTAATGGAATCTTCAGAATCATTAGACAAGGTTGCTCTTCCGACCCCAACCCCGCCAACTGCTTCCGTAACGAAAACTCCAGTAAGATCCGGGTATTCTTCCATCATTTCCTGCGCAGCTTCTTTAGAGTGCATTTGGTCTCCTCTGCCATCCTTAATAGAGACTACTTCCATGTTGGGATACTCCTTTAAAATTGTATCCCGGAATCCTTGGGCACGATCCATTTGATTTAATTGATGGGGTTGTGTGATGATGCCGACTTGTCCTTTTTCCTTTAATAGTTCTGCCATCTTATGTGCAGCCTCTACACCAGCATTATAACTATTTGTTCCAATAAAAGAGTATGCTTTACTATCTGGCGCATCTGCATCAAACATGACGACAGGTATTCCAGCATCAAAGGCTTTATCAATCACCGTATTTAATGCTTCTGGATCAATCGTTGAGACAGCTATACCAGCAGGATTCTTGGCAATAACCTGTTCTAGTACCGTAATCTCCTCTCCTACATCGTATTGGGTAGCACCGCGATATTCCACAGATACATTCAAAGCTTTTGCCGCATCTTCAAAGCCTTTTAAGGCACCTTTCCAATAGTCAATTCCCATCTGGAAGGTAACCATTACATAAGTTTCATCAATACTGCCTTTCATTGCATTTCCAGACCATTCACGTTTTGAAGAATCGTCTGTTTGATAATGATATACATAAACGACAAATAGACTAGTTAACAATAAATAGATGAAAAGCAGTTTTTTCAATCTTGAAACCCCTTTCAAAATACAGAACAACTTAGAAACGCACTTGACGTGGCTAGGATAATGTTTACCATCTAATGGAGAATAGTTATCTTTATTTCTAATAATAAATCACAACGTTAATGAATGTAACTAACCAAATATATCATCTAAAAAGTCCGTAGCGTATTTTTATCCATTGTCTTTATAAAACATCCTGAATTAAATAATGTTTGTTTTAATGTAAAATTGCAATCAATTAATGAATACATTGTTGTGACGATACAAAATTCCCCTATCACTTTCAACCATTTGATTAATTGATTCGCGTCAAATGATCATGTTTTTTGTATGTGCTAGCATATTTTTGTATAACCAACATCATAAATTGCTTGCTCATGTTTACCTAAATGTATTAATTTCACTCCTTCGTATAACGATTGTTCACTTGTTGTTTCTAGTAAGAGAGAGAACCAAATATTACTCTGAGTGAGGACACACCATATGACTTTTGATCTAATTTAAGGTAAACACCCTAAGATATTTTAGTTATATATTATCATAATACTCTAAATTAATAATTTTCAAGAAATAAAATACAAAGGTAAAGTTACATCTCTCAACCCCCAAAACAACTATGCTATACTAAAAGAAAAACAATATTCAGACTATTCAAAGGGGCCAAATACATGAAACCAAACATTATCGACATCGTCCAATCCCAGGTCATCGCTTCCATCAAGGAAGAAAAAGACCTGGATAAGGCTATACAGTCAAACGCCAACATCGTGTTCATCCTTACTGGCAATTTGATTACAATGAATGGCTATCTGAAAAAACTGAAGGAAGCCGGGAAAGCCACGTTTATACATATTGATTTCATCGATGGACTGTCCAATACGAAGAGTGCCATCAAGTACATAGCAGAAATCTGGAAGCCGGCGGGCATCATTACGACGAGGAGCAATCTGATCAAGTATGCGAAGGAAGAAGGCTTGATGACGATTCAGCGCCTGTTTCTTATCGACCGCAATGCCCTTGAGAAGGGAATTGAAATCTCACATAACTGCAAGCCCGATGCGATTGAAATCCTCCCAGGTCTGATGCCATCTGTCATTGATAGGCTGACAACCATGACTACCCTGCCCATTATAGCTGGCGGCTTGATCAGTAATAAGCAGGATATTTTGAATGGCCTGAGAGCCGGTGCACTCGCTATTTCTTCCGGAGATCCAAAGCTTTGGAATCTGGATTTTTAACCAATAGAGAGTAGTGAACATACGGAGGTGTGGTATGTCAGATATTAGTATAAAATTCATTACTTCAGCCAATTGGCGGGAAGCACTTGAACTTTCCGTCCATGAAGAACAACAGAAGTTTGTTGCGTCTATTCATCCTCCTGCCGCTATTGCTCTTGCGAAAGCATATATTCGACCAGATGGAAGAATGATAGAGCCATACGGGATTTACCATCAAAATAAGATGGCAGGCTTTTTCAATCTGCATTATACACCAGGCAGTAAAGATGACTACTGGTTGTTTCATTTTTTCATAGATAAAAGATTTCAACGAAACGGATTGGGCTCACAAACATTACATGCATTAATCAGACATATAAAAAGTACTCATCCTTCTTGTAATCGCCTGAATTTAACGGTACATCCTGAAAATGAAGCAGGGAGATTATTTTATTTGAAGTTTGGTTTTTCAGAAAATCCTATTTTGACCTGTGACGAACCCACTTTTTCCATAAAAATATAACAATAAGAAAAGGCACACGAATGAACTTGGGAATTCGTGTGCTTTTTCCTTTATGAATTCAAATTTTGTAGCTGAACCTGTGTCGGGCTCACTTTCACGTTCCTACCTTTTTTTCTACATCGTCTTCTGTCTTCCTTTTTTTCCTAATCCATGGGAGGCGTACTGACGTGATATCCCGTTCTTCAAAGATATTTCCTATTTTCGTAATGATGAAGGTGACCAGTGTGGCGAAGATGACGATGGAATAAAATCCGGCTCCAATACCGATTCCGATTCCCCCCACGTAGAAAATCATCGCAGCTGAAGTCAGGCCCTTCACCCTCAGACCGTCTTTCAGGATTACACCTGCACCAAGGAACCCCAGGCCGGATACAATCTGAGCTGCGAGACGCAGGGGATCCATCATTTTTCCGCTTTCCGGTTGACTGAGCATCTCCGCCCCTTCAATTGATACGATCGTGATCAATGTACAAGCCACCGATACATACGTGTACGTTTTTAATCCCGCAGGTTTATTCTTTGAAGTCCGGTCCCAACCGATGATGAATCCTAATATCGCACTCACTACGATGCGGAAATAGATATCATGCTGCCAGAAGAATCTCGTTACTTCATTCATGTAATGCGTCATGCCAACATCCTCCTCTAATGAAAAAGAGACCGCGCCACAAAACGAATGCCTGATTCCTCCACCCATTGGGAAAAAATCATGCCATTCGCTTCATAGGTGATCTCTTCTACTCTTCCTACCAAGCTTCATTCTCATAATATTCCTTTCATCATACACCAATCTTTGCTTCATTTCAACGATATATCTAAAAATTCTAAATATATAATAAATTAAACCTAAATGACCATTGCTTCAAGCCTGGGCACATTGTATGATGGAGTTACATAGTGAATATTGTGGGTAGAGATGAGGAGAACCCTGTGTCAATCGTGTGTACGACCATCGTGCACTCCATTGCCATGGGGTTCTTTTCGTTTTTACATATAAACATGAGAAAAAAGGAGGAAATGATGTTGAAAAACCAATCAATCAGCAGGGTAGCCATCCTTCTTGCTGTAGCCATCACTGGACTTTTATTGCTTCAGGCTCACAACGCAAGGGCAACAGAAACCAACCCGCCCCTCATTATTACGGAGATCGTCACCAAATCCGCCGGGTCCGGACAGCCCTATGAGTACGTCGAAATCTATAATACCACCTCAGAAGCCATCAACTTGCAAGACTATCAGCTTCAATACTTCACAAGCGACTTCTCAAGCCCGGCCAACCGCTGGCCCATCGAAGATAAAATCATCCAGCCGAAAGAATCCCTCGTTCTCTGGTTAAAGAAATTGGCCTATCCTGATGTACCCCTATGGGACTTCAACTCCAACTATGAGATGTACCTCACGCCCGATGATGTATACGAGATCAAGCTGACCTCAACGGGTCAAGGTTTGCATGACAGCAGCCTGCGTCAGGTAGGGATTGCAGACGCAGATGGCTCGATCCTCAGTACCGCCCTCATCAATGATGGGGAAGTCGACGGCATCACAAACCGAAGCATCACATACCAGGCAACGAGCTCTGCTGCGATGACAAAGCTTACTAACGGAGAACAGCCGACGCCCGCTGTCGTTCTGAGCGGACAGGTGGCAGGACCGGCAACACCTGGTAACCTGACCGCAACTCCAGACAACCAGTCGGTTACCCTTGACTGGAAAGCGACAGATGGTGCCGTTTCCTATCAAATCTACCCATCCGACGGATCGACCACTTCCACGGACGCGGCCACATCAACCATAAACGGATTGGAGAACGGGAAGGCATATACATTCCGGGTGACATCCGTTGACGCAGAAGGAAATGAATCACCGGCAACAAAAGAAGTCCGGGCTGTCCCACAGGAGGTCGTGGACAATGAAGCCCCAGCCACGCCTTCCGGATTGAAAGCAACTCCAGGTAAAGATCATGTCAAGTTGCTTTGGAGTGCCAATACAGAAATTGATCTTGCCGGATACCGCGTCTATATCAACGGGACGCTTTACGGGACCGTCCCCCCTGACCAAAAGAGTATGACCGTCTCTCCTCTGGAATTGAACAGGGAGTACTCTTTCAAAGTAACGGCAATCGACCAAGTCGGAAACGAATCGGAACCTACAAAACCACTCCTCACAGGACCGAGTGAAAACGTTCCGACACCCAATCTTCTGATCACGGAATTGATTCCGAATACAGATAACTACGCAGGCTATGATGCATTTGAATACTTCGAGCTTTATAACAACAGCCCGGACCCGATCGATTTGAAAGGATATCGGTTTGCGTCCTATAACTGGGATGAAGAAATCGGGGGCACTCACATCGTGAAACCTTGGGATACGGTGGTGATCTGGACCCGGAACGCAAGTATCAACCCTATCTCCCTTGAAGCATTCAACTATAACTATTTTTATTCGTATAGTAGTAAGTATCTTCAGGAAGAGGATCCGATTGTACTCGATGATATCGCCGGCCTCGTCAACGGCGGCAATACCCTGACCGTTTACGATCCTGATGGACGCGAAGTCGTAAGGGCCGATTATTCAGGAGAGGACGTTTCCCTGAAACAAACCGTCACCTATTCCTATCCAAAGGATAAAACCCGGACGATGGAAAAATTGGCAGCGGGTCAAAGTCCGACACCTGGATGGGTCATTGAAGATCAAGCACCGGATCGTCCGGCGTCCGATGAGGAAGCACCGCAAACACCGACCAACGTGGAAGCCACTGCCGGCAACGGGGAAGCCGTATTAACCTGGGACGATTCCAGTGAAACCGATCTGTACCGTTATCACATTTACAAAGATGGAGAACTTGAATATTCCGTCGATCCATCCAAGACCAACTTTACTCTTTATACGTTAGTCGGTCATCAAACATACACATTACAAGTAAGCGCAGAGGATACATCAGGAAATGTATCGGAGAAATCAGATCCCGTAACCGTCACACCGGATCACCAGCTCATCACCCAGGTTGAACGGTCCCAGCAAGAGAAAGATCCCTCCTACCAGGACCTGTGGGATATCAGTACCGACGGCCCGGTAATCGCCGGACTATCACAAGGGCTCGTTCCTCAAGGATTGACCTATTATAAGAAAAAAGACTGGCTCCTTACCATCGGCTACGTCGATGATGGGATCCGACCGGGTACCATTACCGTTACAGACCGCAGAACGGGAGAACTAGTGAAGTCCATTGTCCTCTACAATACGGACGGCACTCCATATACCGGTCATGCAGGTGGCGTGACCGTCAGTCGTGATCACGGCTGGGTCGCCTCCGAAAATCACTTATTCAGCTTCGATTTAAGCGACCTGGAACAAGCAGAAAACAACGGGGAAATTCAATTCACAAAACAGATTCCTATCCCCGTCGAAGCGGCTTACACCGTTAACGATGAAGGCATCCTCTGGGTCGGGGAATTCTATGAGGCAAGTTCCTACCCGACCGATCCCTCTCATCATTTCGAGAACCGGGACGGAGACATGCACTACGCCTGGATGATCGGATACGATCTAGAACGAAACAACGACATGCTAAGTAAAGAGCAGTGGAATGGCTCGCCTGACGTCAACGCCGTGCCGGATTACGTCCTCTCGACAACCGGAAAAGTCCAGGGAGCCATCATGCAGAAAGCAGCAAGAAATGGCGTCACACTCAGCACTTCCTATGGCAGGGCAAACGACAGTGTACTGTACCGATATGAATACCCTTTAAAAGAAGATCCTCATGCCTATGCCACTGTAGAAGGAAAACAAGTTCCATTATGGTTCCTCGATGGTCACACGGCCAAACCACGCCAAAGCATCGAAGCCATCCCGATGCCTGAGGGAATAGTGGAAATACAAAAAGAGCTGTACGTCGTATTCGAATCCGGCGCCAATAAATACCGGTATACTACCACCTACCCGATGGACCGGATGCTTAAGATTGATATGAAGAAGTTGATGAAGGATGATAAGGGGATAGAATAGCAATTTCACATCAAAAATGGCTTAGAGAATTTTCATCTCTAAGCCATTTTTCTATTTTCTTATGGCCCGAACGCACCACTTTTTTTGCAAGAAAAGTATTCCGCCCCAACTTTCCTGTCTTTATTAAATTTATTTAAATAAATCTTTTTAAATATTCGCCAAATATTTTGTTCATCACTTTGGGTGTATTTTCTAAATACACATTGATTTGTTCGATGTTCGATTCGAATTTATCAGCATTTCTTTCATCTGTTGGAAAATCAGATATTCCTTTAATGATAATGCATTCAACATCATTCTTCTTACAGATATACGCAATTGCACCCGCTTCTGTATCGGCTATTGTTATTCTGTTTTCTTTCAGTTCTAAATAGTCCTTCCACATCACTACGGCTTTATCAGCAGTGGCAATTGTTCCGGTGTAAAAATCATCTCCATATCTTGATAGATCAAGCTCAACTATAAAAGATGGTTTAATAAGAGGCTCGATTTCTTTGACTGTGCAATCATATTGAACGGCTTTATCGGGTACCAAAATATCCAAATTACTGTACTGATCATCTATTCCTGCACATGTTCCAGCAACGATTACTTTCGTTAAATTAAATATTGAAATCATATACTGATTCCCACCAACACCATTTACCTTTCTGACACCGGTACTGTAAAAAACAAGTTCAGTATCACTAATTGTTCTCATGAAATACTCGCCATACGGATAACCGAAACGTTCATTATCTTTTATGCCGAAATATTCCAATGTCGCTTCATATTCCCACTTCGTTGCGATACTTATTCCGATCATCGATTTATCATCATCCTACAAATATAATTTTTTCAAGTACAATTACAATCTATGAAAACACCAAACAATAAGAAACATACTAGCAATTCCCCAAGCCGTTGCACTCACTACCCACCAAATTATGGACTTAGCTTTTGTTGAACTCTCCTCTGCTTCCGAATTTGCTTTTATATAAGCAAGCTTATTTTCCATACTTGATTTCATAGAAGTGAGGGCAATAAATCCGCTTATAATGAAACCAATTGTGATCCAGAGTAATAAGTGCACTTGATATACCTCATTTTGTTTGTGAATTAATTTTCTTACAATCTTATTTGTTCAATTATCCTTCCCTTTACTTGAACAAATGGCGGCTAGTGGTTCAGCATACGCACCTTCAAGAAAAGAGTTTTACTTCTTTTTACTTCAGAGCTATATCGTATAGCTAGTTAACTACATCACCCATTCGCCAAGCAATAATAGACAAACTAATTGCTATCACCGCTAAACTTCCGACCTTAATTAGTTCTAATGTATTCTTCTCCAAAATATAAAAAATTAAATTGAACTTTTATTCCATTATTCTGCCTGTTAACCTAATATCCATTATTTACAAGTTTATCACACAATTCTATACAAGCGGCTTATCTCCCCAAGAACAGGTTGCGAATCGTCAAGTCATTTTGCACCTCGCTTTTTGTTGTAAAATAACTATGACTTAATAACAACTTTTAATCATATGTTTTCTTTCTTCGGTATATTTCACTTCATACGCCCCTGTATCTTCACTGTAATAACTACATTCTTGCTGAATTTTCCCTGTCTCTCTCCATTGCACATACACATATTTTTCGTTAGGCTCATCTTTAAAAACAACATTAGCAAATGTGCCTTTCATTCTATTGGTATTTAACTTCATACTGTATTCTGCTTCAATTGATAGAATATCTTCTTCTGTATACCCATTGCCCCGCAAGTGTTCTTTTACTTGTTTTTCCATTATATAATCTCTTATAAAGTTTCCATGTAATGCATCATAAATAATCATTGGGACTCCAACAACTACGAAACAAATTAACACAATGATTATTGGCTTTATATATTTCTTCAAAATACAACCCCCTCAACACCAATGCCACTTAAATCCATCATTGATCTTAAGCAATTGTTGAAAAGTCACTTGAAATTTTTCCGCTGATTAATTGCAACCAGATACACCATAATAGAAAACAAAATATTAGAGGATAATGCAATTGCAGACAACAGATTTTCCACATTAAATATGAGCCAAAATGTTATTGCTGCTAATACACTAACGAATAACGGATACGTTATGTTTAATCGCTTATAAAATTTGTAGAAAATCAACGCAAAAACTATGACCAATATCAGCATTATTAAAATTTGAAATATCAAAAGTGGATAAAACTCCATAATCCCTCTCCTCCATAAGTGTAATTTTACACTTATAGGGGTGATTTTATCAATAAGTTAATTCCATCATTTTCAAAAAAAGGTTCTTACGGTACTCTACGCCGCAGCTCAATCTTAAAACAGTTGTTCTTTTTCATTAACACAACATATGATAAAATGTTATTGTAATTTTTAGAATAATCAAACGCTCATTGTTCCATTAACGAGCGATATACATCACGTCCAAATGAAGTTTGCGCAAAGGATTGTATATTAAAGGAATTAAATCGGAGGGAATAGAAAATGGATGTAAGGACGTTTTTATTACAGCAATGGGCAAGCTGCTTAGATCAAGAAGACTGGTTTCCCCCACTTGAAAAAGTTCTGGAGGATATCACCTTAGAACATGCCATTTGGAAACCAGCTGAAGGGGCACATTCCATTTGGGAATTAGTGTGTCATTTGCTTTTCTTTGAAAAACGAATTCTGTTACGATTTCTTGGTGAAACAGTAAATGAACCACAGGCAGAAAATAATGACGCTACCTATCTATTACCAACTGAAACATCTCAAAATTGGCAGAAAACAAAACAAGAATACTTTACTGTTCATCGTGAACTAGAAAAAATCCTGGCAACATCAGAACTAGATGATTTATATAGAGAAATCCCTGAAGACAATCCATTAATGATTGAACTGAAGAGTCTAGCCATGCACGACGCCTATCATATTGGACAAATTGTATTCCTCAGTAAAATGCAAGGAGTATGGGCAGCACAACGAAGTTTTTAAAATTGGCAACCCTGGGACGGCTCTCACTTTACTTTTTGTGGTGAATTCGGAGAGATGGTCGAAAGGAAAAGTTAGAGACAGAACCGTTCCCTCTCTACCCCAAAAGGGTTTTAGCCTAAGAAAAATCCGAAAGGTGATTCAAAATTCTTTAATGAAAATCGAATTCGTTCGGATTAATTATTGTTTGTTAAAAGCACATAAAATGTATTCTACAGGTTCTAGCTGTTGATTGGAGTGCAAGACGAAGACTCCTACGGGAAAAGCGGAATAGGTAAGACCCCGCAGGAGCGTCAGCGACGAGGAGGCTTACCTTCCGCCCGAGGAAAGCGAAGTCTTGCACGGAAATCAACAGCGGTGTTAAAGGGAATTCTAACATGCTACCTTTTATCCTGATTGTTCGTCTTTAGCCTATTCTTTTAAGAAGTTATTGTTGAAGCACCAAACTTTCACCTGGATTAAATCCCCTTCAAAGCATCCTTATACCGCTGATAATAAGCCTCCACATTATTCAACAACAACAACTCCGTATACAAATACACCTTCATATTAAAATCATTAAAATCAATCGCAGTCAATTCCTGTATCTTCTTAATCCGATAATTCAACGTATTCGGGTGGATAAACAGTTCATTCGCAGTCTGTTTCCCCTTCCCATCATTCGCCAAATACACTTCAAGTGTCTTCAGGAGATCTGTCTGTTTCTTCACATCATTTTGGATCAATGACAACAAATCATCACTGTAATAATCTTTTGACGTATTTTTCTCATATAGGGTCGGCAAGTACCGGTAAATACCCAGTTGAGCAAATTCCCGGGGCATGGATTCAGGACGCGGACTGATGAAGTTAGCGGTCTCAATAACTTCTGACGCTTCCAAGAAGCTTTTTCTCATTTGATATAACGTGGTGTATTCCTTCCCGATCCCGATGAGGAAGTTGTAGAATTCTTCTTCCCCTGTTTGTTCTTTCACCTTTTCGACGAGATTTCTTGCTAATTCCAGGGAAGAAGCCGGTGTGTCTGCTTTGCCGTAGAGAACGAGGATGACCTGGTATTCTGTTCGCAGTGAATAAATCTTTGTGTTGAAGCTGGTTTCCTGGACGAGCTTCTCCAGTTGGTCGAGCATAGGCTTATAGTCCGACGATGCGATCGAGTACACCGCTACCGTGAATCGTTCCGGCAGGGTCAGCTTGACGAGGGATGCATCATGGCGGAGCTGGCTTTCACTTCCGTACTCGTGCTGCAGAAGATGCCACAGTACTTCTTCTTTTCTGTCCTTTTTGATATTGACCTTTGCGTACATATCATTGATCAGGTTTCCAAGATGTGCGGAGATTTCTTCAAGGAACGCGAGCTCTTCATTTTCGAGAAGGCGGTTGGATTCCTGAACCCAGATGTATCCCATCGTGTTCCCCAGGTATTTTGCGGCAATGACGACGCGCTGGTGAAATCCGAGCTCTTCCATCGCCTGCACCCGGATCGGATCCGTATGTTTTTCGAGCTGGTGGACGATGCCCTCTTTTTTCAGTCGGTCGATGATGAAGACCGGACATTTTTTCGTGAGGATCGTCTTTAGCTGTGTTTGATCGAACTTATTAGAAGAGGAACTGTATGAAATCAGTTCGAAATTTTTGTTTTCGATGATAACGGGATTGCCCAGTTTTGAGCTGATCAATTCCGTTGCTTTATGAATGTCTTCTGTTTGGAGGATGATCTCAATAGCTTCCATAGGAATCTTACCTTTCCACGAATGATTGTGATTCCTATTATAGCGTTAAATCCCCCAATAAAAAATGAAAAGCTCCCCCGTGTCGGGAGAGCCTTTCGTCTTCGATTTATTCTTCATCCATAAACGGATAGGTAATGTCTGTTGTTGGCGCAAAGTTTTCTTTGATGATACGAGGACTGGTCCAACGAATCATGTTGAAAATAGAGCCTGCTTTATCGTTTGTTCCAGAACCGCG
Source organism: Rossellomorea arthrocnemi (assembly GCF_904424705.1). Lineage (GTDB taxonomy): Bacteria > Bacillota > Bacilli > Bacillales > Bacillaceae_B > Rossellomorea > Rossellomorea arthrocnemi. The sequence continues at coordinate 153,112 of NZ_CAJGBF010000006.1, forward strand.
GGAACCGCCGAATGGTTGTTGGTTGATCACGGCACCAGTTGGTTTATCGTTGATGTAGAAGTTTCCAGCTGCACCGGAAAGACGTCGTTCCAAGTGCATGATGGCTTCACGATCCTGTGCAAAGATTGCACCGGTTAATGCATACATAGACGCTGTATCCACTGATGTCAGGGTATCTTCTAATGTATCATTTTCATATACATAAATCGTTAATACCGGTCCAAAAATTTCTTCAGTCATCGTTTTGAAGTTTGGATTCGTTGTCACGATGACGGTCGGCTGAACGAAGTATCCAACAGAATCATCATACGTACCACCGGCAATGATTTCAGCTTCTTCAGAATCAGCTGCATAGTCGATGTAGCTTGTGATGGAATCAAAGGCAGCTTTATCAATGACCGCACCCATGAAGTTCCTGAAGTCACGGACATCCCCTACTTTAAGCTTAGCCGTTTCTTCCACTACACCATTTTTCACTTCTTCCCACATGCTTGCAGGGATGTAGGCACGAGAAGCTGCTGAACATTTTTGACCTTGGTATTCAAATGCACCACGTACAAGTGCAGCGACTACTTTATCTGCTTGTGCCGTTTCGTGAGCGAAGACAAAGTCTTTACCGCCTGTTTCCCCAACTAGACGAGGATATGATTTATAGTTAGTGATGTTTTCCCCTACTGTCTTCCAAATCGTCTGGAACACGCTTGTTGATCCAGTGAAGTGGAATCCTGACATGCGTGGGTCTGTTAATACAACTTCTGACACTTGTGAACCACGGGATGGAACGAAGTTGATAACACCCTTAGGCAGTCCGGCTTCTTCCAGGATACGCATGAAGTAGTAGTTTGATAGGATAGCCGTTGTTGCCGGTTTCCATACAACTACGTTCCCCATGATCGCAGGAGCTGACGGAAGGTTTCCACCAATCGCTGTGAAGTTAAATGGTGAGATTGCTAGTACGAAACCATCCAACGCACGGTATTCCAAGCGATTCCAGATGTTCTTCATGCTGTCGGGCTGCATTTGATAGATTTGATTCGCATAATCAACGCCAAAGCGTAAGAAATCGGCTAATTCTTGGGCAGCATCAATTTCCGTTTGATACGCTGTTTTGGATTGTCCTAACATCGTTGCTGCATTGATGACGTCACGATATGGTCCAGAGATTAAATCAGCCGCTTTCAAGAAGATGGACGCTCTGTGCTGCCATGGCATATTGGACCAAGATTCCTTCGCAGCCATTGCCGCTTCTACAGCATCGCGAAGCTCTTTTTCTCCAGCTTGTGAGAAGTTAGCCAGCACGTGTTTGTGATCATGTGGCATCACGACTTGCTTCACTGTATCTGTCTTAATCTTTTCGCCATTGATGATGACCGGGATTTCAACCTCGATACCAGATTGGCGTTTTAATTCAGCTTTTAACGTTTCTCTTTCTTTCGTACCTGGGACATATGTATTACCAGGCTCATTTGTAGGTGTTGGGATGTTATAAACTCCGTTACTCATTTTCTTCACATTCCTTTCTGATTACATTCTGTCTGGATGTTACTTGCTGAAGATTCCCTTTAATGCAAATGCAATGTTTGCCGGCCTTTCCGCCAGCCGTCTCATGAAATACCCATACCAGTCCTCGCCATATGGCAGATAAATGCGAACGGTATATCCTTTTTTCACTAAGTCGGACTGCAATTGGTTCCTCATGCCATACAGCATTTGAAACTCGAAGCGGTCATTCGGGATATTGTGTTCTTTCACTAATTCGATGGTATAATCGATGATCGCTTCATCATGGCTTGCGACTGCTGTATAATGCCCGTTCAACAGTTGCTTCTTAATGAGATGCTTGAGATTCTCATCCACCCTTTTCTTATCCGGGAACGCCACTTTACTCGATTCATTATATGCACCCTTCACAAGCCTCAAATAAGGGGAGTACGGATGGAGATCATCTACCTCCTTCTCTGATTCATAGAGATAGGATTGAATCACCGTTCCCACATTGTCGTACTTCTGACGGAGCTTTTTGTAAATGTCAAGGATAGCATGGCACCTCGAGGAATCCTCCATATCGAGTGTCACCGTGATTCCGCTTTCTTTTGCCTTGGACAGAATCAACTCCATGTTTTCCATGACAAGATCTTGACTGATATCCAATCCCAGGGAAGTCAGTTTAACAGAAACTTCAGTGTCCAGCCCATGATAGGCAATGGCACTGATACTCTGAATACACCGCTGGACATGCTCGGCCGCCACCTCTGTGGAATCGACGAACTCACCAAGATGATCGACTGTGACCTGGAATCCCTCCTCGTTCAATTGCGTAATCAATGGAATCGCTTGTGAAAAGGTTTCTCCACCCACAAGCTTGTTAGCGCCAAATATTGATCCCCACCGTTTGGCCATTTTATCCAACGCCTTATTGTGGGAAAGAAACAAGAAAAAACGCTTACTTATTGCTTCCAAGATTACAACACCTCCTTATAGTGACTGTTACCTCAAGTATTGGGTGATTAAACGAAGAATGTAAATCTTAAGAAAATTATACCGGGAATAGTGGCTTTGAAACAACGTGCTCGGGACACAAATATTTGTGGGTTGAGTTATGGTGGAAGCACAAAAGGGGAGTGAATTAATTGAAACTTTCTGTTATCGGTTTCCGTCTAATTAATAAACATAAGCAAAGGAGCGTTAAAATGGAAAGTAAAAAGGGCATGATTCCTTCCATCATCTTCGGTTCTATTATTTTATTGTCTATTCTGGCATTGACCTTCTTTATTTTGAATGGAGAATCCTTTCTTGAGGGAATGAAAGACGGATTCACGGACGAGGGGTATCCAGTCAATATAGATAAGAATTAGATGCTCAATGTAGGAAAAAGGAAAAATTACTTTCTCCTACATATGCGCAAAGCCAATTTAATAATCTCAAAATTAAAGAGGAAGATCACTCAACCTTTTTCTTGTGAACTCCTCCCAGAGAGTAGTCGAAAAGTAGAGCCGGAATATTACCCAGTATTTACCAAAATACGCAATTATGCTGGAAAATGACGCAATAAATAAAAAAACGACGCAATTATCCAGAAAATGACGCAATTATTTGGATAATGACGCAATGAAGTACAATGAAATCCTACCAAATATGATTATAGGAGAAACATAGGTAGTATCTATGATAAGGATGGCAGTTGATGTTCAGCTGCTTACCTTTCCCTCATGTTTTTGACTATTTCTTCAACCGTCACATTCTCAGTACTTACGTTTTAGAATTTTTTAAACCGTTTTTCCAATTTATCAACCGAAATGCAATCCCCAACAAACCCAATGACATCCTGCACTCTATTACCAAATAAAAATGCCGTCAAACGGTCCATTCCTTTTCATCAGCCTTCTTTATCAAGTCTCTCACTCACCCAAGACAACCTCCCCCACCGACCCCAAGGACAGATAGGGGACGATTCCGACTCTACCATTTCCCCCAAAAGTAAAGTAAGAACCATCCCCGATTCGCTGGTTATAACTTCTCTTCTGACATCAATCCCTTAACCGAGTCCAACACATAATCCGGCGTCCAAACCGTCCCCCTTAAATCCTCCTCCGTTGTGATCCCGCTCAGCACAAGGGCCGTTCTCATCCCCGCTTCAATCCCCATCCGGATGTCCGTCTCCACTCGATCACCGATCATGACGCATTCTTCCGGCTTCAGTTGTAATAGTTTCAGTGCTGCTTTAATGGTCAAGATAGATGGCTTTCCAATCTGTACATCAATCTTTCTCCCGACCACGGCTTCCACCGCTCCGATCATCCCCGCACAGTCCGGCACATCGCCCATCTCTACTGGACAGGTTCTATCAGGATTGGTCGCAATCATCTTTGCACCGAGCTTGATCGACTGATAGGCAAAATTCAAATGGTCATAATGAAAATCGCGGTCCCATGACAGAACAACGATATCAACCTCGGCAGGCGCCATTCCTTCCCTGAATCCCGCAAGTGTCAGCTCATCCTTGATGGGCTGCTCACCAATCACATACAACGTCGCGTGAGGATGATGTTCCTTTAAATAGTCAATCAGCGTAACCGTGGGATTCAAAATGTTCTCAAGGTTAGCCTGAATATTGAATCCATGCAACTTTTTCACATAGCTCTGACGTGACTCAATGGTCTTATTGGTCAGGAACAGCACCTTTTTTCCTTCATTTAGAAGTGCATTGATCGTGGTGTCTGCTCCCTCTATCAATTGCTTACCAAGATACACGGTCCCATCCAAGTCAAAAATATACCCCTTTAGATTCTTCATCTGTACCCTCCATTCAATAAGAAATACGTAAGCACCTTGTTCAGCCCCGAGAGCGTTCTTTGTCTTATCGATATGTCTCGATCTCAAATTCACGTTATTCTTACTTATTACAATAAAAAATTCCTTGGGCATGACGATTTCTCCAATTGAATAATTGGATGTCGCCATACCCAAGGAATCTCCTCATCTCTATCCTTGTACCTCTTCATTTATACTTTTTGTGTCATCAAATCTTCGCCGATGATGACCTTTGAAGTCACGAGTTTCTCCACCTCTTCTTCATATGGTTCCTGGTCGGATAAGTGGACGAGAACGATTTTCCCGATTCTTTCCACGTCATACTTTTCCATAATTTCCACGAGACTGCTGTGGTTCCCTGCCACTCTTCGGGCAGACGTCGCTTCATGGATTAACATATCTATATGGGCATACTCACCAATCCGTGCGTTGATTTCCGTATCCCCCGAATACACGGTGATACGGTCGTCACACCTCACTTCAAGCCCCGCAGTAGGAACAGAATGAAGGGCCTTAAAGCAGGAAAACGTCATTCCACCTCCAGACAGCAGTTCCATATCCCGGTCGCCATCAAATGTCTCAACGTCGATTGAAAAGGCAATCGGCCACTGATGGGCTTCCATCGTCGAAAGCCATTCCTGAAGCTTCTTCTCATTGCGGTGATCACAATAAATCTTTAGAGGCTTTCTCCTGTCCTCAAGCCACATCCCCCATAGCAATGACGGCAATCCATAAATGTGATCAATATGAAAATGGGTGAACACCACTGCATCGAGTTCCACCAGTTCCACCTGAAACTGCTTCAGCTTCCTGCATGGATTCCCACTGACATCCACCAGCACATGATAACCATCATTCGAGAAGCAGATGGATGTATTGTCTCGTTCTGAACCGGGATACGCACTCCCCGTTCCTAAAAAATGAATGTCCATCAGATCCCCTCCTATTTAATTCCTGAGTGCATGAAGCTTGATACGAACTGTTTTTGAAAAAGGAAAAAGGCAATGACTAACGGCATGATGACCATTACCGTTCCTGCGGCGACCATTCCCCACTGTGCTCCTGTTTCATAGGATTGTGCAAATAAGGCAAGCCCGACGGTCAACGGACGTGACTCCACGGAATCCGTGATGATCAACGGCCACATGAAGTTGCTCCAATGGTGGCTCACCGATACAAGGGCAAATGCTATATAGGTCGGTTTCGCAGATGGAATGTAGACATGCCATAAGGTTTGATACCATTTACATCCGTCCATTCTTGAAGCCTCATCAAGATCGAAGGGGACCTGTTTGAACGTTTGGCGCATCAGGAAAACCCCGAATGCCGAAGCCCAATATGGCATCATAACAGCAAGCTTTGTATTGACGAGGCCAAGCTGACTGATCACCTGATAGTTCGGGAACAGCAGGATTTCAGGCTGAATCATGAGCTGCAGAAGGAACAGTATGAACAGCACATTCTTTCCTCTGAAGTTCACCCGTGCAAAGGCATAGGCGGCGAGGGTAACGGTGACCAACTGAACGATCAATACACCAAAGACAATGACAAACGTATTGAAATAGTATTGTAGAAAAGGTGCTGTCTCCCATGCTTTGACATAGTTTTCGAAGGTCGGATTCGAGACCCAGAACGGAAAACCTCCATTAATCACTTGATTCCCTGGAGAGAAGGACGTGATGATCACCCAAAGCAGGGGGATAAATGAAATGATTCCTAACACTATGATGATGGCATAGTTCAATTTTTTCATATACGATTCCCCTCCTTAATAATGGATTTTCCGATCAAGGTACAGATAGTTGAATGCGGTGATACCGAGCATGATGACAATCAGGATCACGGTCAGCACAGCGGCTTTACCAAGGTCCCAGTTCGTGAATGCGGCTTCATAGATGTGATAGAGTAATAGATTGCTCGCATTATCCGGTCCACCTTTGGTCATTATGTACAGGTGGTCGACGTTTTTGAATGAGTTCGTAATCGCCACGATCATGACGAACAACGTCGTCGGCATCAGCAGGGGGAACGTGATATGACGGAACATCTGGAATGGCTTTGCCCCTTCCATTTCAGCCGCTTCGTAAACATCTCTCGGTAAATTCTGCAAACCTGCCAGATAAAAGATCATAAAGAAACCCGCATCTTTCCAAATAATCATGACGATCATCGCGACCATGACGGTACTTGGATCCCCCAGCCAGTTCGTATCGCCACGGCCGAACATATGGAGAAAATTATCGAGCAATCCATACTGAGGGGTGTAGATGAATAGCCAAATATTTGCTACTGCAATCAAAGGGACGATCGTCGGGTAGAAAAAGGATGTACGGAGCAAAGAGCTTCCGGCCATTTTCTTATTCAACCAGATGGCAAGATACATCGCCAGAAACAAACTAGTAGGCACAGTCCCAATCATGAAGAGGATGTTATTCAGGATGACCTTCCTGAATATTTCATCTTCCAACACTCCTTTGTACTGTTCCAGCCCGGAAAATTGCAACCTCGTCATAGGACCGCTGTAGAAGCTTAACTGAATCGACTTGAGCGTCGGATAAAACGTAAACAATGTTAAAAAGATGAAAGAAGGTAACAGTAACCCGTAGGCGAACAGATTATTCCTTGCCCCGGAACTGAGTTTTCTTTGCTTTGTTGTCATTTATCAGTCCCACCTTTCTTGTAGTAAGAGCCCAAGGTCAGCACAATGCCCACTTGAGCTCCACTCCATTCAACCCTTCGCCACCATCTTATTCCTGAAACGGTTCCAACACTTTTTCGGCTTTCTTCTGTGCGTTGTCCAGCCCTTCATCAACCTGGCTCTGCCCCGTTAAAATTGATTGAATATGATCATTGAAGATTTTCTGTACCTCTCCGTTTTGATAGGTTGCAAGTTCACTTTCGGCATATTCCAACTGTTCCCGGGCAACCAGTGCAGGAGGGAACTCCTCTACATACTTCTTCAATAAGTCCGTCTCATAAGCAGATTCACTGGTGGCTACATATCCAGTATCGATGGACCACTGAGCTACACGTTCCGGTTCTGTAAGGAACTTCATGAACTTAATGGCCGCTTCCTTGTTTGCTTTTGGCAGATCTTTGAACAAGTAGATATTACCTCCTCCGGTAGGAGAACCATATTGATTATTCGCCGGAAGGAACGATACACCGAAATCGAAGTCCGCATTGTTCTTCACATTCGTCAGGTTCCCTGTCGTATGGTACATCATCGCCGTTTTCCCACTCAGGAAGTCAGAAGGAACCGTCGCCCATTCGATGACACCTTCCGGCATGATTTTATGTTCCTTTCCAAGGGATAGCCAAAATTCCATGGCTTCTTTTGAGTATGGTGCATTAAAATGTACTTCTTTTCCATCTTCAGACATAATGTTTTCTCCTGTCTGAAGCGCTAAAGCCTGGAACATCCAGTACTGGTAGCCGGTACTCGGAATTTCAAGCCCCCACTGATCCTTACCGCCATTTTTCGTCAGCTTCTTCCCGTATTCCACCAGCTGATCCCAGTTTTCAGGTGGAGCTTCCGGATCCAGTCCAGCCTCTTTGAACGCGTCCTTGTTGTAGTAAAGGACGATGGTACTGCGTTGGAACGGCAAGCTGTACACTTTATCGCCTATCGAAGAGTTCGCCATGAATCCATCATAGAAATCATCCAAATACGTTTGATCAAACAATGGCGTCAATTCCTCAATCAGGTCATTCTCAAGTAATGTAAACAGGTCGATGGAGAATAAGACAGCAAGTTCAGGTGAATTTCCTCCCTGTGCAGATGCCATTACCTGTGTCATCGTTTCAGCATAACTGCCACCGTATTTCGCATTCACCTTGATGTCAGGATTCTCTTTCTCGAAATCTGCCACAAACCCATCCACGATCTTCGCTACATCCCCGCCAACCGCAACCGGAAACCAGAAGTCAATCTCAGTCTTTTCTTCCACTCCTGCTTTACTGCCACATGCGGACAGTAGTACCATCAACACTAAAACGAATGATAAAAGCCTGATCTTCATGTCATTTCCTCCCCTTTTTTTTCATAAAAAAACCCATGAACAATAAACTGCAGCACAAAAATGTGGCATGCATTTTATTGGTCACAGGGATTCTCCGCATCTCTACCCTTAGACTATAACCTGTCTAATATATATGTCTGATTATTCACAATAATACAACATTAACTGAAAGTTGGCAATGAAATTCTTGGTATGGACGAATCTTTTACAAAATAAAAAGGGGTAAGTGATCTTGAGCAAGATCACTTACCACCCTTCATTTAATCCTCTTTCTCCTCATTTTTCTTCCGAAGCTTCGGCAGGCTCATGCCTTTGATCTCCCGTTCTTCGAAGAAGTTCCCGATCCTCGTCATGATGAAAGTGACGATGGTCGCGAAGATGACAATAGAATAAAACCCTGCTCCAATGCCGATTCCGATTCCCCCCACATAGAAGATCATCGCAGCGGAAGTGAGCCCTTTCACCCGCAGTCCGTCTTTCAGGATCACGCCTGCACCCAAGAACCCGAGCCCCGATACGATCTGGGCAGCGAGACGGAGGGGATCCATCATTTTCCCGCTATCCGGTTGACTGAGCATATCGGCACCTTCGATCGAGACGATGGTGATCAACGTACACGCCACCGATACGTACGTATAGGTTTTTAATCCGGCCGGCTTATTTTTTGATGACCGGTCCCATCCAATGATGAACCCCAGCACCGCACTCACCACAATCCGGAAATAAATATCATGCTGCCAGAAAAAGTCCGTTAAGCCATTTATGTAATGCGTCATGCTGCCATCCTCCTTAAACAAAAAGGGACCCCTACCAAAACGAATCTGCCTATTATGAAAAATCATGCCGTTCGCTTTGTAAGTGTCCCTTCTATACCTTCTACCCGGATTCGTTCGTGAAAATATTCATTTTATCGTACACCAACTATTTCTTGATTTCAACGTTATAGTTAAGGCAATTTAAAATGTAGATGGCGGTCCACTTAAAATAAAAGGCTGTTTTCGCAAACCTTGTTGCTTTTTAATGAGTGAGTGCTAGTTGGCTTAAGATGATATCCCTTTCCCACCCATCGCTTCCAAGGTACTGACTCTCTCCATTCCAGCAATGATTGGTTTTGCACGTCTTATTAATGTTTGTGTCGTTTCAAGAGTTAGTGATGCCTGGTGGGCATTTTCATTCCTCCACACTTCATAAACATAAACAGCATTTGGCTCGCTCTCGGAAATATTCACTAAATAAATCTCACATTCATCCAGATTCTTCATTGAATCTGCCGCTTCCAGCAAAAGATCCACCATTGTATCCCGTTCGCCTTCTTGTATAATAAACTTCCCAAACAAGCTGAATTTGCTCATATCGTCCCCCTTAATTTTGTCATCTGATAATGATTTCTACACCTCTTTACTATTCTCCTATTAGTTTGAAAAACTACATCCTTTCCTATTCTTATAGATAGAAGTGTCCGTGCGCAATTTAATCCCTTGTTCGAAAAATGAAGGTCGAAGGAACCGTCCACTCCCCTCTCTCCTCAAACCAGCCAGCCAATCGATAAGCAAGCTGATTACATCATTGTACTCAATCAATCCCCCAATATCGGCAACACTGTAGAATCCTTAATCTCCCTCAACGCCAAGCTCGTCTGAATCTTCGTAATCCCCATCTCATTCAGCCTTCTGATAAAGAGTTCCAGTCCCTTTCGATCCTTGCAGGCGACTTTCAGGAGATAGTCATATTCCCCGGTCAAACAATGACATTCCAGGACTTCTTCCATGGATTCCAGTGTCTCCTCCACTGCTTTCAACTTTTCTGTCTGATGTTCATTCGTGCTCATGAACACAAAGCATAGCAGGTCAAATCCCAGTTTTTCATGATTTAGAATGGCTACCTGCTTCTTGATGTAGCCTTCGGTTTCCAGCCGCTTAATTCGTGCGTGGACGGCCGGTGCCGATAAATTGACCCGCTTTGATAGTTCAAGATTGCTTAGTTGTCCGTCCTTTTGCAGCAAATCCAATAGCTTGAGATCCATTTGGTCCAGCACCCTGCTTACAATCGATTCCATGATTCATCCACCCTTTTCAATTGTTCCAAAATCCAGCAATAAAACGATGTATAAATGAATTTTTATAACCTAACATTCTATCATACTTTTAATTATTTCGAATTAACCTCATTATACAATATGTTCTTTTGAAATTCTTAGAAAATGTTAAAATTATTCTTATAGTAAATGTCATTGTGCACAGTGGCTCTTCGAAAAGGGGCTAAATGACGTGAAATATTATTATCTATTGTTACTGACCAGTCTTCTCTGGGGAGGCAATTTCATTGTGGGGAAAACCCTTGTGGAACATGCATCCCCGGGAACGTTGACGATATTGAGGTGGGCCATCGCCATCGTCTGCCTGTTCCCGATTGTCTGGGGGAAAGAAAAAAAGCTCGTTCCACCCATACGATCGGTTCTCCCATTATGCTTAATGGGACTGACTGGGGTGGCCCTCTTTCAGGCACTCCAATTCATGGCATTGGAAGAAACCTCTGCCACTAATGTTGGACTGATTTCCACGTTAAATATGTTTTCCATTGCCGGAATCTCTTTTATTTTTCTAAAGGAAAAGATGAACGCATTTCAACTTCTTTCTATGTTTTTATCCCTTTTTGGCGTGTTGCTCGTCCTATCAAAAGGAAACGTAGAGATGATCTATTCCCTGCAATTTAATAAAGGGGATCTGTATATGCTGGCTGCGGTTGTGATGTGGGGTTTCTATTCCGTTTGCAGTAAGTGGGCGATGAAAACCGTCACACCGATGATGTCTATTTTATATTCAGGGATTTTCGGCCTTCTCATCCTGCTTCCTTTTAATCTTCATGATTTCAAGGTGTCCAATGTGGATGCATCTTTCGTGCAGTCCATCTTATATACAGGCGTGATCTCCACTGTTGTCTGCATGGTACTGTGGAATGTCGGAGTGAATAAATTGGGACCGAGTGCGTCAGGATTGTTCTTGAACTTCAATCCCGTATTCACTGCCTTATTGGCCTTCGCCTTCCTTGGAGAAAAAATGAATGGGCTTCAAGCTATCGGAAGTTTGATTGTACTAGCAGGGTGTGTCTTGTTTTCTTTATTCAAGACCAAGTCCCTCATCTTCAAAAAAATCCCTTCAAAGATGTTATCAAGTGAATCTGTAAAAACGTCATGAAAAGGAGCAGTGCCAATTAATTGGGCACTGCTTCTTTTCATACCGAATAATAGTCTCCCTTTATGAAGCAGTGCACATAGGGTCGTCGATCAGGGGTGAATCACTTTTTACTATATGACCTGCTTAAATATTTCTTCAACTGTTCAGTAAAAATCAGATTTACGGTTAAAGCAAAGCAATAGAAACCATAGGAGTAGGATATCTTCCAGGCTTTATAATGAAAGACGTCAAAGTATTCCGCTGAAACCCATTCGAGCACAGCAAGGAAGAAGGCGTACACTAAAATATAGAAAATCTTGTTGGGCTTACATTTTCGATAAATGTGAATGAAAAGGACAATCGGGATGGGGTAAACGACTATTTGCAGTATGGCATCGAATAATTCCCCATGACCATAATCCAGTGTGTCATAAAAATCAAGTGGTGGTTCTGCCAGCATTCGATCTCCCGTTGTGGCAAATACTAAGTTGAAAACAACTAAGGCAATGATTTCCGTTTGCAATAATTGGGGTTCCAGAGAACGGATCAATATGAAAACACCCACACATACTACAACTATGGCAAGTACAAATAGTTCATTTTTATCGAAGGTTTTAGGTGTGAGGGGTTCTAGAATTTTTGTTAACTTAGTCAATAAAAACAAGCTCCTTTTTCATAATCAAGGAAAATCGAAGCATAAAAACAAAAGATAAAAGAAGAATGCCCGCTGTGATACATACATCTATTATCGGATACCATCCAGGGGTCTTAGATATTAATACCTCTGTTTGTAATAAAATGTATTTTGATACAACATCGATCCCAATCCACAACAAGGCCATCATCCATTGATAAAACGCTGGTATTTTTGATCGAAAGGAATACAATACCCACATTAATAAAAGAGGGAGGAATAAGCCATAATGAAGGTAGCTTATCACTCTCGGAATGACCTCTACATTCACAGAAAGCCGATCATATGCAGAAAAGATTTTGAAATTGATGTGTTGACATAAAAAGGAATTAAACAAACCGAGTACTAATATCTCCACTCCCTTGAATCTTTTTAATAATCCTTTTATAGAAAAGAGCAATATAAGTGAGAACAAAGCCGTAACGATCAATAGCATCTCCCGGTTCACCCCTTTTCGTATTAGACTGCCCACATTTGGGCTTTTTATCGTTTTGCTAAAAAAGTGAGAAGAGTAACTAGAAATAGGGCTGAATCCCCCGGTACAAACGCTCCGGTGTGCTCACCCCTAAAATCATCATGATGTATCCTGGTGCGGAATGATCATAAAATCCTTCATATTTTCTCCAATAATATAGTGGGAAAACCACATCAAATTCTGTTTCATAATCGCTGCATACATTCCCGGCTGATCAGAACGATAGGCCATCCCTTTAAAGATAATGAATTCTGACTCCACTTTCATATCCATCAACCCTTGATAGAGCTCAAATACATTGGAAATAGGTACTCTAGCCCAATTCGCCATGTTGGATTAAGGTGGGAGTACAAGCTGATTGAATATATGTCATGGGTGAGGTTTTAGCATATTCTTCTGGGTCACTCCACGGCGTATTTCCTAGATGCATCCTAATAAAGTAAGGTATATCCGTATTCACGTAATGGTTTCTCCAATTCGTCATCCCACCTCCGACTGAGGCCACCTTAAATCGATCACTTTAGGTAGAGCAGAAAGCTGATATAAACCCTCCCTTTCATTCAAATCGAACCCTCCTCAACCCCACCATCAGAAACACAACCGCAAACCCAAGCAGGATGCCAACTGGTGCAAGAATATCCGCAACTCCTCCTCCTCTTACCGTCAATTCAGCAAATCCCTCCATTCCCCAGTACTGGGGAAGAAATCTTGCAATCTCTTGAATAACGTCTGGCATAATATCAACCGGCCAGTAGACCCCTGCAAGCATGCAGGAGGAGATGATGATCAGGTTCCCGAAGACCGATTGCTGTTCTGATGTTTTGACGAATCCGGCGATGAAAAGGCCGAGTCCGATGATGCAGAGAAGCAGGCTTGAAACGAGGATCACGTTAGCGAATGTATTGCCCCATTCTATATGAAAGATCATTTGTGACAGTGTCATCAAGATCCCGAACTGGATCCAGCCGATGAGGAAGAATGCCAGCATGTATCCACCCAGTAGTTCGAACTTTGTGGCAGGTGTGGACATCATTCGGTACCAGACGCCGTTTTGTCTCGCTTCTAGAAGGATCCCGGTACTGGATAGCATGGCAATCATGACGAACATGATCGTGAAACCAGCAGAGCGTGCCGTCAGATTGTTCATCGTTTTGAGGTTTTCATTTTTGGTGACCGATACGATTTCAACTGGTGCCGGTACTGATTTTAGATCGTCTGAGATTTTCTCCTGGATGGCAGTTGGATTCTCTCCTGTGATATCTTGATAATATCGTGCAGCTGTCGTACTTATCTTTAGCTTCGTAAGCCTGTCATTGATGAGTTGCTCGACAAGGGCGGCCCCCTCGAAGGAAGGAGCGGAAACGAAAACGACTTTAGGTGTTTCCTGGTTTTTCCATTTATCTTCAAATCCATTTTCTACTCGAATATATCCTGTGATTTCCTGTTTATCAAATTTTTCTGCAACGGATTTTGCATTTCCCTTTTTAAAACTGAAGGCATCGGTTCCTTTCAATTCGTTAATCAATTCCTGTGATAATCCCGTCCGGTCTTCGTCGACCACCAATATCTCCGGTTTATATTCCCCATTTCCGGTTACTGCCCCACCAAAGATGAAGGTAAATAATAAGGGCATTCCGAACAGAAGCAGGAGTGTCCGGCGGTGTTGAAAAAGTCGTTTGATTTCAAAGCGGGCGATGCTGATGATTTTCCTCATTCTATTTCTCTCCTTATCTAAGCTTTAATTTCAGTGAACCGATCCACAATGAGGCAAGACCGCTCAGTACGAGTATGATGACAGGCAGGGTGAGTGCCTCCCAGGAATTTCCGTTCATAATGTCGAGTAACCCGCCGAGGGCCCATTTATTTGGGGCGATGCCCGCGAATTGCTGTAAAGCGTCGGGAAACGATGCCAGTGGAATCATTGAACCACCCAGTAGTGCTAGAACCTGAACACCGATTCCACCGATGGAATCGACCGCCTTTTCTTCGGTTATAAAACCGGCAAGCATCATCGCAAATCCCGAAACCGAAATGGAGTAAGCGATGCCCAACAGAACGAGCTGCATTATATTACTGCCCCAGCTGACTCCAAATAAAAAGTGGGTTACGAGGACGAACACCGTGAACTGAAGGATGGTGAACGAAAAGGTGCCAAGGAACTTCCCCCCTATAATGGATGAGTGACGGATGGGACTAATCATGAGTCTTGCCAATGTATCGGTATTCCTCTCCTGAATGATCGTTTTGGCCCCCATGGTCGTGTTGAACAGGATGAACATAGCCCCCATGGCAGCGGCGTAGTACTGCATGCCAGAAAGAGGTTCTTTACCGTCTTTTTCAGAGACGACTCCGCTTACCTTGGAATCGGCAATCTCAGTAAGTTTTACTGAAAGATCCTTCATGGTACCGGAACGGTCGAGATTCTGATTAGAAACCAACAAAGCCGAGGTGAGTCCTCCCCCTACTGTCCTAGAAGCCGCCGATACGGTCGTCACCCGATTGGTGAAGGATTCGGTGATGGCGGAAAGGATGGAAAACTGAATATCTTTTGCAGGATCTTTGAGCATTTTGACCGGCCGGCTTTCCCCTTTCAACAATCCTTCTCCCCAAGCCTTTGGGAATACGAGACCGGCGTCCACCTTCCCCTCTTCGATGGCATTCCGTAATTCTGCGTCCGTATTAAAATTCTTTAAGGTGATGCTATCCTTCAATTCTTCTCCCTGCAGGGTGCCTTGAAGAAATTGGTCTGTCAGTTCATCTTGTGACGTTGCAACGACACCCGCAGTCAAGTCAGGAAGCGATCCGTTTTCACTGAACACACCGCTCAAAGCCGATCCAAGAATGGCTGTCAGGATGATTGGCATGAGTAATAGTGTGATAAAGGATTTCCGATCCTTGAGGCGGATCTTGATATCTTTCCATGCAATGGTGAACATGCTCATTTCTTTCCCCTCCTAATCACGTAACGTTCGTCCTGTCAGCTGCAGGAAAAGTGTCTCAAGATTTGATTCTTTGATTTCAACGGATTCGATTATCAATCCAGCCTGGACGGCAGATGTGATGATGGTTGCGACGGTTTCCTGCGGGTTCGGTGCAACCACTTCGATGATGCCGTCTTCTTGTTGAAAAGTGATTTGCGTCGTTTCCTTTGTATTTTCCAACACTTGTCTTGCCTCATCTGATAAACTTTCAACTTTCATCTGGATGAAACTGCTTCCCGTAAGGCGGCTACACAGTTCCGCCTTCGTCCCAAGGGCGATCACTTCTCCGTGATCGATGATGCCGACACGGTTACAAAGGAACTCGACTTCCTCCATGTAATGACTCGTGTAGATGATGGTCATACCTTTTTCATTCAGACCTTTGACCGTTTCGAGTATATGGTTCCTTGACTGTGGATCGATTCCCACTGTCGGTTCATCCATGATCAACAGTTCCGGTTCGTGCATCAAGGCGGCTCCGATGTTGATTCTCCGTTTCATGCCGCCTGAGAAGGTTTCAATGCGGTCTTTTCCCCGCTCCTTCAGTCCGACGATTTCGAGTACTTCTTCTACTCGTCTTTTTGCCTGAGATCCGTTCAAACCGTACATCTTCCCCCAGAACAACAGATTATCCCTTGCAGACATCGTTGGATATAGAGCGATTTCCTGAGGAACCACTCCGATTTTCTTTTTGATGAGCACCGGAAATTGTTTTACCGATTTACTGGTCACCAGCACCTCCCCATGGTCGTAGGGTACAAGTCCGCAAATCATGGAAATCGTCGTTGATTTTCCCGCTCCGTTCGGCCCAAGCAATCCGAACGACTCACCCTTTTCAATCGTAAAAGATACATTTTTCACGACCTCTTTTTTTCCATAGCTTTTCTTCAGCTCTTTCACCTCTAACATATCTCCACACCCTTTTTTCTTTGACTGTACTTAAAGTATAGCGGGGTTTCTCTCTTTCCAAATCCCTCCAGCGATAGAAATTGAACATAAAAAAATACAGCTTTGATAGCTGTATCTCATAGGGGTACTATGCTAAAAGTCATGTATCAATAATGCGTGATATGATATCGGACGGCAAAGATCGCCGCCTGGGTACGGTCCCTTAACTGGAGTTTACTGATGAGGTTGGAGACATGATTCTTTACGGTTCCTTCAGAAATAAACAGTTCTCCTGCTATCTCTTTATTGTTCAATCCGAGACCGAGTTTATTCAAAACCTCCAGCTCCCGTTCTGTCAGGTCCTTCACGATTTCAGGTACTGTGTTGAGTTGTTCTGTGGGCTGATTCCGTCTCATTTCCTTGACGATATCTGCCGTCAGCTCTTTCGGGAGGACCATGCCGCCGGATTGAACCGTCATGATGGCCTGAACGATGGCATCCGTCGGCATATCCTTCAATAAGTATCCACTCGCCCCTTCCTCCAAGGCTTCAAAGATGAGTTCACTATCATTGAAGGTCGTGAGCATGAGCACTTTGATGTCGGGATAAGTGGACGTGATGAGTTTTGTTCCTTCTACCCCGCTTGCGACAGGCATGCGGATATCCATCAATACGATGTCCGGACGGAGTTCCCCTGCCTTCACGTACGCCTCCTGACCATTGGACGCGACTCCTGCCACATCAATTTCCTGTCTGAGATCCAGAATCGTGGCAAGTCCGTCCCTCATTAATTCCTGATCATCGACGATTAATATTCTGACCATTATGTTCCCCCATTTGCCATTTCATTTCGATAAGCGGTACCGTTGCTTTCACAATAAATCCTTCTTTCGTGTTTTCGAATACGGTGGTCCCTCCATGTTCATGGATTCTGTCCCTCATATGCTTCAGGCCGAAGCCGGGATTGATTTCCGCTGCTCCTTGTCCGTCATCCTTAATACTGATTTCTACCATAGATTCCGAGACTTCGAGCACGACGCTCGATTCCATCGCCCCGCCGTGCCGGACAGCATTAGTGATGGATTCCTGTATGACCCGGGTCAGGTCCAGTTGGACAGAAATCGGAATGGATGACACATCTCCTTTGACCGTGAAGCTTGAGGCAAGACCTGTCATTACCTGATAATCTTCCAAGAGCTTTCGTACCGTCGTGACGAAGGATTGCGGCTGATCGTGATCCTTCAAGGTCCTGACAGACAGGCGTATTTCCTGAAGGGTCTCCCTCGCCAAGTCCTCACAGAGCTCCATCTTCTGCTTGCTCGTTTCAGGTCGGGAATCCATCAATTCTTTCGCTACCTGAAGCTGAACGAGAAGGGCCGTCATCTTATGACCGACTGTATCATGGATTTCTCCTGAAATCCGGTTCCGTTCTCGGATCAGCGTCAACTCCTCCACTTGCTTGGAGTAATGATGCAATTGCTCATGAGCGGAGGTTAACTGCGTATGGGTCTCTTGCAATTCCCCGTACTGGGTTTCAATTTTTGCCCTTGCATGGAGAAGTTTATGAATGAGGCGTCCGACGACGGCTTCAAACACAATTAAGCTGAAATTAATGAGATTCTCTATGAGGGAAAACGTGCCTGTAGTCTGAAAAATATAGTACATAGAGCCGGCCCAAATGATGAAAAAGGCAATGGTGAAGCCCCAAAGGACACGTCTGTCTTCAGTAAATAAGAACAGTGTCACTGCATTTACACCGAACAGAATTAAATACAGGGATGATGCCGGGTAAACAACCACAAACCCGGTAATCAGGATGAAATCCAGGGCAAGAGGAAGAGGATAATATGTATGTTCACGAGCGGATACAAGTAAAAAATGATTCAGGATGAACCCGGTTACCCCTATGATGACATAGGTGATTTGGGCGGTGGTAGGTGCTTCTACAGAAGAATAGTAGATATAACTGATCATGATGAACATAACCAGACGAAGACTGCTTAAGAATGTCAGTTTCATATGATCCCCCTTTGCTGTGGATATTCAGGTAGAAGATATTCCCATTATAAGCGTAATTTGATAGTTTGATAAGAAAAGAATGTTAGTATGTTGGCTTAACGTAGACCCGAACGTGAAATTATTTGTAGACGATATCGGAGAATATGTATCAGCTAACTATAGGCAATGACAAGGGGGCGGGACTAAATTAGTTTGCGAAGCCAATAGGGCATGGGTCTGATTAGTCCTAGAGGTATTATTTGGAAAAAGACGCAATAAATTTAAAAATGACGCAATTAATTTAAAAATGACGCAATCAAGCTCGAAAATGACGCAATTAATCTTCGACCCATTCTCTCTTCCTATACAAAGCCGATAAAAAAGAGCTCCACCCCATGAGAAGGTTGAAAACTCTATGATCTGAACGTCATTCCGAGACATTTCAATCATGTTTTAAGTTTTTTATAACTTTTTCGTTAACGAAAACAACACTCAGTCCCTAATCGAATCACTATCAGTTAAAACCATCAAAGCCCCATCCGGATATGGGGCATTCCATATTCCAAGAGGGTTCTCTCACCATCTCCGTTTTCAGAAATCGTGCGATTCTCCGCACCAGACTTCATTCAATGCATTCCTGAACAGCATGTCCAATTCTGCCGTTGGATCAGGGATATGGATGTTTATCGATTTTACATACGCTTCTAAATGCTCGATTTCTTTATGAAGGTACTCATGTATGATATCGAGCCTCGGTTCAAGGTTTAACTCTTCTCCTGCTTTTTTCCTTTTTAACAAGGTTGCTATCGAGTCTTTTAATTCACCTGCTGGCAGCAGGTCTTCAACCAGTTCTTGAAATTCCATTGGAGGGATCGATTGATATTTTTCTATCCATTTGGCTGCCAGGACAGGACGGAGCACATAGAAATACTTTTTGATCCGGACTTCCTCCCCTTGAAGATAATCACGGAAGCTGCCCTTTGCCATGTTCAAGTAATGATACAGACAGGAAATGGGGGAAAACACCCTCTGATCGAGTTCCCTCATCTGATCGATAGTGGAATACGACTGGTAATAGACAATACTAGATTTAAGCCATTCCAGAAGAGGTGGATTTGATTTCCTGAATAATCTCAGTGCTTTTGTCAGCTCCCACCCGCTCATATCTAACAAGGGATCGATGGGAATCGAGATGGAATCCCTGGCAGGTATTTCGATCACATCCCTTTTCTGATCGATGGATAAATACCAGTTTGGTTTGTGGATATAAATAAACCGGACATCATAGTCGCTGTCCTTAGAAGGGAATCCCCACGCCCTGCTGCCGGATTCGCAGGCAAATAATATTTTTATATCGTTGTCCAGTTCGATTTGTTTGATGACTTCCGTGATATGTTCTTTCATGTTCGGACCCCCAATAGATGAATCAGGATACATTCTTGTACACTTAGATTCTATTCCTATTATTCAATCTCCTGCAAAAAAAGCGTATCCTTCTCTATTCCGGATACGCTAAGCTGTTATTTCTCTATTATTTCAAACGTGCCTCTTTTCCGGACAGTCTCGAATCCTAATCGTTCATATAGATCTATTGCTCCAGGATTGTTTTGGTTCACGTGGAGGGTGACGGATTTCATCCCATCACGTCTGAGGTCTTCTAAGCACTTGCACGTCAATACGGCAGCGATGCCCTTCCCCCTCCACTCCGGGATCACCCCCACCTGAATGATGTACCCGATTGAATCAGTGTCCTGATCGGTGGCAATGCACCCTACGGCCATGTCATTGACAGTGGCGATATAGGACCGATCCGGTAGAAAATCTGGACCTGACGATATCCACTCCACCCATTTCTCCATGGACCACCCTGGAAATCCCGGACGGTCCTTAAAAGAGGCATCATACACTTTGTAAAATTGCTCTTTAAACGACGGTGACCAACTCCTGAAAACCAAAGGAAAGGATATTTCGATTTGAGGGATGTCTGTTAAGGAGTGTTCCATCACATATTCCTGGAAGACCAACTCATACCCCTTTTTTTGGTATTCTTGAATGATCTCTTCTGTTATGTTTTCATTTTTGATCTTTTGAACGTTGTTCACCCTTTTCCCCTCCATACATCTTTATGCATGTGCATTCCACGATACGATCATGGTCGTGCCTTTTCCCCATTCACTTTCAACCTGTATTTCTCCATCGTGCAAATCGATGATCTTTTTCACGATGGATAAGCCCAGGCCGCTTCCTCCTAAATGACGATTTCTGGACTGATCTGCTTTGTAAAACCTCTCAAAGATATGCATCCGGCTATTATGGTCCATTCCAATTCCCGTATCCTTAATGGTCACCCTCGGCATGTCACCGGATTGTTTTGTGGCAGAAATACTGATGGTCCCCTCATTCGGTGTGAACTTGATGCTGTTATGGATGAGATTCGTCCATACTTGATCCATCAGATCCTCATCGGCATGGATGGATACATGTTCAAGGTCAATATCCATGTTAATCTTTTTCTCGGTCCATTGTGGCTCATTGGCAAGAATGATCCGACGGAGCTGATGATCCAACCGGTAATCTGCTTTGTCCAGCATGAAATGGTCTGCCTCCAGGGAAGTCAGTTTTAAGAGATTATCACTCAATTTAGACAATCGTAGACTTTCCATTTCGATAATATGAAGATAACGTTCTCTTTCCTCAGGTTTGAGGCTGTCGTTCTTCAATGCATGGGCAAAGCCGCTGATTGATGTAAGGGGGGACTGAATTTCATGGGAAACATTTGAAATGAATTCCTGGCGCATTTCTTCCATCTCTCCCAATCGTTCTGCCATATGGGTTATGCTGTCGATGATTTTGTAATACGGATGATCCCCCCGATCATTAAACTGATTTCGATAATAGGAAAGATCAATATTGAAGTTTCCTTCCGCCATCATCTTCATCGCCTGAATCATCGGATGCAGGAATTTATCCTGGCGATTTTTCACCCACTTGATTTGTGTAATAAAGTACATACTGCATCCAAAAAGGAAGAACCCGAGAATGGAGTTGATGAGAAGTCTTGCCAATTCATGAGGACGGGTATGAATGGTGGCATATAGACTATCGGTGATCCAATAGGAAAAGGACCACATGACAATCAAAGCCGACGAAACGGCCAACATCCCAAGTATCCGCTTCATGTATTCAGGCATCTTCATTCCGAAACCTCCAACCGGTATCCGAGACCGCGGATTGTGGTGATTTTGAACGGGCAGTGGACCTCGGCAAACCGCTTGCGAAGTCGTTTGATGTGAACGTCAACGGTCCGTTCATCCCCTTCATAATCGAATCCCCAAATATCTTCAATCAATTGCTCTCTTGAAAATGTCTTTCCCTGATTGAGAGCCAGTTTAAATAACAGTTCAAACTCCTTTAAAGGTAAGGTGATATCCCGCTCCCTGATCAACACTTTATAGGATTCACGGTCAATCACCACTCCGTCTAGTTCTATCCGGTTCGCGATTGAAACCTGGGATCGCTTGAGGAGGGATTTTACCCGGGCGGCCAGCTCAGCCGGTGCGAACGGCTTGACCATATAATCATCTGTCCCGAGGTCAAACCCCTTCACTTTCTGGGCCGTCTCCCCTTTTGCCGTCAGCATCAAGATGGGCAGTGTATCCGAATAATAGGATCTGACCTCTTTACAGAACGTCCAGCCATCCATATTCGGCATCATAATATCCAGGATGATTAAATCCATTTTCGTTGAGCCAAGGATAGCAAGCGCCTCTTCCCCATCTGACGCCTCTTCAATGGCGATCCCCTCTTTCGAAAGGAGGACACGAACTAATTCCCTGATATGTGAGTCATCATCTACAATTAATATTTTCGCCATATTTCTCATTCCTTTATTAGGCTGTTTCCGTAAACCTTGTTGCTTTGAAGAAGCGTGTAGTGGTTGATTTCCGCTCCAGGTGCTCGCTTTCCGTGGGGCTGAGCAAGCCGCTTCCGCTTTTCGGACTGTCCAGCACTTCTTGCAGGAGTCGAGCACCTTCCGCTCCAATCAACTGTCCAGGCTACGTTTTTCACCGTAACAAAATTGTCAGGATTGCTTTCTTGGCTAACAGTAAATATGGACCATTTAGCTCTGACTCCAAATGCTTCTTTAGAGGGTGAGGGAACTGGGTAGACTCCTACGGAAAAAGGACGTGCCGAGATCCCGGAAGCAAAGCTTTAGGAGGATCGGCCGAACGTCCGTGAAAAAGCGGAGTAGTTCCCCCTCACCCTGTAGCACACACTCAATGTCAGAGCATGTGCAAATAGTGTATTTGTAATCCTCACCCCAATCCTTGCAAAAAGAGCCTATATGAATGACGATCCTGTACAATTCCTATTATAGAGTTGGCCTGTTACGATCTTATGCTGATTTTGGTTACTCACATTTTACTATATTTTTACGTCCGTTTCATATACGCTTTTACCGTAATAGGAGCAAAGACGGCTACAATCACCACTGCACCAAGCAGGGAAATGGTGAGATCCCATCCGACTGTTCCAGCGTTTGTTAGATCCCGGACAGCTGTGACGAGATGGGAAATCGGATTGAATTTGACAAACCACTGCAGCCAGTTAGGCAGTGTTTCCGCAGGCACAAAGGCATTGGAAAGAAACGTGAGTGGAAATAAGACAATCATGGAGATCCCCTGAACACTCGATGCGGTTCTCGAGATGACCCCAAAGAAGGCAAAGATCCAGCTGACAGCCCAGGAACAGACAATGACCAGAAGTCCTGCAAGAATCACAAAGCCAATCCCAGCCTCAGGTCGATAGCCCATGATATACCCCATCGTGAACGTCAGAAGCGTTGCGATGGTATACCGGATCGTATCGGCCAGCAGTGCTCCGGCCAACGGAGCGATCCGTGCAATCGGAAGTGACTTGAACCGGTCGAAGACTCCTTTATCCATGTCCTCCCTCAGCTGGACGCCCGTGACAATGGAAGTCGTGATGACCGTTTGGACAAGTATACCCGGAATGATGACCGGTAAATAGCTCTGCACATTTCCAGAGATCGCGCCGCCAAACATATACGTAAACATCAGAGTGAAGATAATCGGCTGCAGCGTCACATCAAATAACTGCTCAGGTGTACGTCGTATCTTTAATAATCCTCTAAAAGCCATGGTTAATGAATTCTTTATTGTTTGTCTTAAGCTTGCCCGGTTGCTCAACCTTGCCCGGGAAGGCTGGGTAATAGCAGATTGTTTCATCCTAGTGCCTCCTTTTTCGTTTCCCACTGGTTGGTCGTTACATCTTTCTTCCCGGAATCAGTAAGGGTCAGGAAGACTTCGTCAAGAGATGGCTTCTGGACACTCATCCCCGCAAGCCCGATACCGGACTCTCTCAATGCCATCAAAAGATCCGTTACAAGGTTGATATTCCCCAGGGGCGCCGTGATTTTGCCCCCTTCTGCCGATACGGCCGACCGGACATCCAGGATTCGTTCCACTAATTGACGGGCATGCTGGAGATGTCGAGCATCCTGGATACTGACATGTAACGATGAAGTGCCGATTGACCCTTTTAATTCGTCAACAGTCCCCTCTGCCACCACTTTACCATGATCGATGACAGCAACCCGATCCGCCAATTCATCTGCTTCCTGGAGATACTGCGTGGTCAAAAGGACGGTGGAACCGGATTTCACAAGCTTCCGGATCGTGTCCCACATCTGATTTCGTGTGCGGGGATCAAGTCCAGTAGTTGGTTCATCGAGAAAGAGGAGTGGCGGGCGTGCAATCAAGCTCGCCGCAAGGTCCAGACGGCGGCGCATTCCACCCGAGAAATTCTTCAATGGCCGTTTCGCCGCATCTGTCAAACCGAACTCTTCAAGTAAATCTGCTGATTTACGCTTTGCCTCGCTTCTGCTCAGTCCTAACAACCGGGAAAAAATCATTAAATTTTCTGTCGCACTCAAGGATTCATCGACCGATGCGTATTGCCCCGTCACACCAATCAATTGCCTTACAATCTGTGGTTCCTTCACGACATCATGACCGAATATGCGTGCCGTCCCGGCATCTGCCTTAAGAAGCGTCGCAATCATTCGAATCGTGGTCGTCTTTCCTGCTCCATTCGGACCCAGTACTCCATAAATCGTCCCCGGCTTCACATATAGATCCACTCCATCAACAGCCCGGTTATCGCCAAAGGACTTAACCAGCCCCTTCGCTTCCAAGGCCCATTCACTGTTTCCTATCGAAAAATCGTTCATCATTGATTTCCTCCTTATTTGAACCCCGTCGAAAAGAACTGTTCATTTCCGGCAGGGGCGTTTCGTTCCTAAACGGAAGTATAAATGATTTATATGAACTGAATATGAACTTGGCAGGAATAGATAAAACCTCAAACTCCGTTGACAAAAACCAAACAAAAATATATTATGTTTATAAATTGGTAAACAAATTTAACTAAAGTTTATATAACATGTAATATAAGAATAGGATGTGTAAAATAATGGAGCTTTCCAATCTATTTTGGAGTGCCTCTTTGGAAGAACTGAAAAGAGGGTTTGTTGAAGAAAAAGATTCATTTATCTGTCTCATGTGCGGAGAGAACATTGAAAAAGGGATGGTTTACCCTTATAAAGACAAATTTTATCTGCCTGAAAAATATATGCGTGTTCATATTGAGCACTCGCACACATCGGTATTCGATTATCTAATTAGTATGGATAAAAAGCTTACAGGGCTTACGGATCATCAAAAACGTTTGTTGTCCCTATTTTATCAAGGGAAAAATGATAAAGAAGTCCAGGAAGAATTGGATATTGGGAGTGCCTCCACCATCCGTCATCACCGGTTTGCTTTAAAAGAAAAGGAGCGTCAGGCCAAGACCTTCCTGACCATGATGGAATTACTGAAAGAAAAAGATGAAAACGCCCCGACGTTTGTGCCCGTTCATAAAACAGCCACTATGGTAGACGAGCGGTACAACATCACTCAGGACGAACAGGATCACATACTGAATAAATACTTCTCTGAAGGGACATTGACTACATTTCCTCCTAAGGAAAAGCAAAGGCTGATCATCCTTCGGGAAATTTCAAAACAATTGAATGAAGACGATTTCTACGATGAAAAAGAATTAAATCAATTATTGAAAGGCATTTATACCGACTATGTACTCATTAGAAGATATCTCATCGAATACGGTTTTGTAGACCGCAAACCCGATGGAAGCAAGTACTGGTTAAAAAAATAAGGCTTGCTTTTGAAGAAGCATGTAGTGGTGGATTTCTTAGCAAATAGTAAATAAGGACGATTTAACTCTGCCACCAAATGCTTCTTTAGAGGGGGAGGGGAACTGCGTAGACTCCTACGGAAAAACGGGCGTGCCGAGACCCCGGGAGCAAAGTGAGAGGTTCGGCCGAACGTCCCTGGAAAGCGGAACAGTCCCCCTCACCCTGCAGCACACACTCCATATCA
Source organism: Rossellomorea arthrocnemi (assembly GCF_904424705.1). Taxonomy (GTDB): domain Bacteria; phylum Bacillota; class Bacilli; order Bacillales; family Bacillaceae_B; genus Rossellomorea; species Rossellomorea arthrocnemi. The sequence continues at coordinate 179,120 of NZ_CAJGBF010000006.1, forward strand.
GAACATGTGCAAATAATGTATTTGTAATCATAACCACAATCTTTGTGAAAAGAGCCAAAAATAAAGATATACAGGAGGGCTATACCATGGATCGAAAAAGAGAATTGAAACAACAGTATAAAGAGACACCCGTTGAAGCAGGTATCTTTCAAATCATGAATCAACAAAACAATAAAATCTTCATCGGGAGCACGAAAAACCTGAAAACCTTGAACGGGATTAAGTTCATGCTTGAAAACAACGGATTCACCACCAGCAAAGCATTACAAACCGAATGGAACCAGTTTGGGAAAGACGCTTTTACTTTTGAACTTCTGGAAAAATTGAAAAAGAATGATGATCCTTTTATTACTGAAAAAGAAGCATTGGCTGAGTTGGAAGAAAAGTGGCTGGAGAAAATGCAGCCTTATGGGGAACTGGGATATAATCAGAAGCAGATAAGATGATCACACAAAAACGCTCAGAATAAGGTACCGACCCCCGAAAGTTAGAGTGAAAAATCTAACTTTCGGGGGTGTTTTTATGGCTAAAAACCTGGAACCGCCAATAGAAGCAAATAGATACATAGGGTTTTTAATTTAATGGCCGATCCTTCTTCCTTCACAGCAATCGGTTCATTTGTGGACAAGCTATTTTGCAAGGGTATTCCCTCCACTCTTTTATAACTTTTTTTCCAGAATGATCTTATGTATGCCTTTTTCATTTGTATACGTATTGATGACATCAAAACCATTCTTTATATTGAGAATCAGCATACTGCGCCATTTATTCATTGTTTTGGTTTGCACCACCGTATAACCAATTTCTTTCAAGGTTTGATGCTGCCGTTTCATCAATTCTGCCGCAATTCCCTGTTTTCGATATTCCGGATCCACGCCGCCCAACCAGCTGTAAAAGGTGTTGTTGGCCAGTTCATAGCCTATTTTATATCCAATGACTCTGGAATCGTCCATCGCTATATCTATTAATACTTCAGGCTTATTGGCCATTTTAGTGATCAGGTCCTCCGAACTTTCAAATACGGATTGATGTAATGTCACCATTCCATTCACGATATGGGCTTCGGGTAACGAGAGAAACTGATTGTAATGAATACTCAAGTCGTTGCCTCCTCATCAAGTTAATAGTTTAGGAGTAAGATAATGTAACAGTTCATCCAACGATTGAATCTCGTCATCTGGCTTTATATCAGAATCGTTTTCCATTCCACTTGGATTGAACCATATACCCTTGAGACCTGCATCTTGACTCCCACCAATATCCTTCTCCAGGTCATCCCCGACGAATAATGCGTCTCCCGGTTGTACTTGAAGCTTATTCAGCGTCAATTGGAATATGCGTTTATCGGGTTTCACCAATTCCGCTTCCTCGGAAATCACGATGGTTTCAAAACACTCATGTAAACGGGTATTCATGATTTTCGCTTTTTGTCTATGTGTAGTACCGTTTGTAATAATCGCTATATCCATATGTTCCTTGATCGCCTTCATAAGATGGACGGTATGCTCACTGATTGAAAAACATTGAGGAAAATGAAGATTCCAGAAATCCTGAATCTGTGTCAACTGATATACCGGTGGAAATTCATCAAAAAACGATCCGAATACAACTGTTTTATCACTGACGCCATAGCCTCTCTTGTCATATTTCTTGAACGCACGCAGCATTTCCATTTTCATTGCATTATCTACATTCCCATAACATTTTTCCAACATGATATGGAATATGTTATCCACTGCCTGATTTCGATCGAGTAAGGTATCGTCTAAATCAAATAGCATGGCTTTGTACTTCCTCATACCTAATCACACCCTTCTTACTACCAATTATTTCAAATTATATTCACTTACTCAAGATAAATCTTCTCAGAAAAGGACTTACCCACTTTTGGGTAAGCCCTTATTTTCATTAAACTTCTACATATATTCCTAAACGATCTCCATCCATGTCGACGGCCTTCATGCTTTCTCGTTTCTCAAACGTCATGCTTTTGATCAGGAGACTGCCTTGCAGTAAATCTTCAAACTGCTCCACTACCTCTTTCATCGAATCATCCACATCCAACACGAGGTCCACTCGCTGTTCCACCGGCAGGTTCAATTCTTTTCGATACTGCTGAACGGCACGAACGAGCTCACGGGCTTTCCCTTCTTTCCGGAGATCCTCTGTGATCGTTGTATCGAGGAAGACGCTGAACGTTTGATTTGAAGCCATTTCCAACCCTTGATGAGTCTTTTGATGAACGATGAGATCATCTTTCTCCACAGAAACCAATTCACCGGTTGGAGACTGACATTCAACATACCCTTGCTCTACAACCTTCTTCGCTTCCTCAGGTGATAAGGTTTGTAAGTGCTTCTGTGCTACACCTACCAGCTTCCCGAGTTTCGGACCGGCAGTCGGGAAGTTCAGCTTCAGTTCATACTGCACGGAATCCCCTGCATTGTCCTGCAATTGAACCTTCTTCACATTGATTTCATCTTTTATGATGTATTCATACTTCTGAAGTTGTTCTGTATCTTGTTTTGAACCAACCACCGTAAGCTCTGATAGGGGCTGTTTCGTTTTTATGCTTGTCATATTTCGCGCTGACCGGGCAAGCTCCACGACTTGTAGCACATGATCCATTTCCATTTCAAGCGCTTTGTTGATCTCATCTTGGTTGGCTTTAGGAAAATCAGCCAGATGCACGCTTTCACCCGTTAAGTTCATATGGATATCTTCTGCGATGAACGGCGTGAACGGTGCCAGCAACCGGCTTACATTGACTAGTATTCGATGTAAAGTGTGATACGCCGCCAGTTTATCTTCATTCAGCCCTTCGCTCCAGAAGCGTTCCCGTGACCTCCGGATATACCAGTTGCTCACCTGATCTACCAGGACGGTTAACTCTCTGGCCCCTGCGGTAAAGTCATATTGGTCTAAATGATCCGTTACGTTTGTGATCACCGTATTTAATCGCGATAACACCCACTGATCAAGTAGTGAAGGAGTTCCGGTTTCGTATTTTTCTGGATCGAATCCATCGATCACGGCATACAGGGTGTAAAAGGAATGAACGTTATTCAGTGTGTCGACCAGCTTTGATTTTGCCTGGCTTACGACGTTTTCTGAGAAGCGTTTATTATTCCAAGGGGCACTGTCTGCGAGTAATGCCCATCTGAGAGCATCGGCACCGAACTTTTCAACGAGATCCATTGGATTGATGACATTCCCTTTACTTTTAGACATTTTACGACCGTCTTCATCGAGTATGTGCCCGAGTGATAATACTCGTTTATAGGGCGCTTTCCCGGTGAAAAGTGATGAAACCGTCAACAGGCTGTAGAACCATCCCCTCGTCTGATCGACGCCTTCTGCGATCACATCTGCCGGGAACTGTTGATGAAATAACTCTTCATTCTCAAATGGATAGTGGTACTGCGCAAACGGCATCGAACCGCTGTCAAACCAGACATCTATCACTTCTTTCGTCCGTTTCATCTCATGAGAACAGGACGGACATTCCACGATCACTTCATCAACATACGGTTTGTGTAGCTCAAGATCGTCACTCCAACCGCTTTTTACATGTTCTTTCAGCTCCTGAACGCTTCCGGGGACGAACTGATGGTCACAGTCCCCGCAAACCCAGACGTTCAACGGTGTTCCCCAGTAACGGTTCCTGCCCAGGTTCCAATCCACCATATTTTCGAGGAATTTCCCGAAGCGGCCCTCTTTCATATGATCCGGATACCACTCGACGGATTGGTTGTTCTTGATGATCGTGTCTTTTATAGCGGTTGTCTTGATGAACCAGCCTTCCATTGCGTAGTAGATGAGTGGTGAGTCACAGCGCCAACAGTGCGGATAGCTGTGTTCGTACTTCTCCTTGGAAAAGAGAAGATTCTTGTCCGCCAGCATCTTGATGATCTTCACATCGCTGTCCTTTGTAAATTCCCCTGCAAGAGGCTCGAAATCATTGGTATAACAGCCTTTTTCATCCACAATATTGACGAAATCCAATCCGCTTTCTTTGATGGCATTGTAATCGTCTTCCCCATGTGCAGGTGCCAAATGAACAACCCCGGTTCCGCTGTCATCGGTCACAAACTCCGCCGAGATCACTTCATGTCCGTGGTCAAGGGTGAGGTTGTTGAAAGGAGGCTGATACGAAACCCCAACCAATTCGCGGCCTTTATGCTCACTGACTACTTCAAAATCGTCATCAAGCACATCGTTCACAAGGCTTTTTGCCAGAATATACGTCTCTTCTCCACGTTTAGCTTTCACGTAATCTACTTCTTCATGGACGGCGAGGGCCACATTTGACGGAAGCGTCCAAGGTGTCGTCGTCCAGCCAAGAAAGTATTCATGCTCTTTTCCTTCCACCTTGAATTTAGCGGTCGCGGAAAGATCTTTTACATCCTTATATCCTTGGGCTACCTCATGGGAGCTGAGGGAGGTTTGGCAGCTCGGGCAATAAGGAGTGACCCGGTGCCCTTGATAGAGTAAACCTTTCTCATGGATCTTGGAAAGAATGTGCCACACACTTTCGATGTAATCATTTTGAAGGGTTACATAGGGATCATCCATATCGACCCAATATCCGATGGCCTCGGTAAACGTACGCCACTGCTTCTCATAATCGAATACGCTTTTTTTACATTCTTCAATAAATCTTTCAACACCGTACTCCTCGATTTCTTGTTTACCGGACACGCCGATTTTCTTTTCGACGCCCAATTCCACCGGCAAACCGTGCGTGTCCCAGCCTGCCTTCCGTTTGACTTGATATCCACGCATGGTTTGGTACCTTGCAACAAAATCTTTTATCACACGTCCGAGGACATGCCCTGCATGGGGAAGCCCGTTGGCAGTCGGCGGTCCTTCATAGAACACAAATGACTTCTGGCCTTCCCGGTTTGCTACTGATTTTTCAAAAATATGATTCGAATTCCAGAGCTCCTGGATTCGCTGCTCCCTCTCCACTGACTTTTCGGTTACATTCACCTTTTCCATGTCATCACACCTTCTTTTATATAAATAAAAAAACCCGCCCCTAACAAAAGTTAGGGACGAGTTTTAACCCGCGATACCACCCTGATTCTGTCCATAAACTATTTCTCAGTTTAGTTGACAGCGCTCATGCAACGTACAATCATACGCGTTCCTTGTAACGGCGGAAACCCGTCAAAGCTTAAAATACCTTCAGCTTTGCTTCTCGGAGAGGATATTCAATATGATCTGAACGTTGACTTTCACCAACTGTCAACTCTCTGTAGAACAGACTCCATACCTACTCGTTCTCGTCATGGAATGTAAGTGATCCAATATATGTTAGAACAAATGTAAATGATACGGGTTGAATTTGTCAATATATTTATTTTATTATAGACAGTGCTACATCTATCCATTCACTATTCTTTACTAACAACTCAAGTTATGTATATAATAAATATAGTAAAGCACACTAAAAAAAGGAGTCCTGACGGCAATCAGGACCCCTTCCACAACATAAACTGCATCGAAAGTGCAGCGGCTCACTCAGAGTCAATCGAAACGAAGTAATCATCAATGATCCTCATGAGCGGTGGGGACGATGGTTACTTCTTTTTTTGTGTAACCGCGACAATTGCTACAATCAATGTTCCAAATCCGATCATAATTTGTAATACATCTCCTACAGCAATCATTAGCGTATCACCTCCCTTCTTTCGGGAGTGTGAGCCGCTACCCCATCTTCCGTATTATGTTGTGTATTTCCATTATATCACAGGCACCTGTTAGATACTCCCTTTAGAATGGACCACTCTGAAAATTTGGTACGGTAAACTCCATACATTCTTAGAAGAATAATTTTAAGTGAATTTTGGCGTACATCTGCGATTTCGTGGAGAAACCTCCTCTTCACTGCCTCTCATTGAGACAAACGAAACAATTTTAGTTCTAAAGTAGTGGTAAAATATACACCGTTCACTGAGAATGGATCGATCTTCATCAAGGAGAGAAAATGAAATATAATCTCGGCGATATCGTAGAATATGAAGATGAATTGTACACCATATTCTGGATCTATGATTCTGAATATGTGGAATTGAGTTCGGATGAGAAGAAATGTGTGTTAGCCAAAGCGGAAGAAATCAGGTTGGTACGAGCTAAATGAGAATGAACGTATAGGAATAGACCGAAAGAACGTGATACTTACGGAGACGATCCATCTCAGTGCACTTTGTTCAGCCGGGACTGAGAACATTTAAGGAAAGAGAGGAAGCATTTAATAGGAAACAAAAAATAACTAAATTTAACCTCATTCCAGACACGAATGTATTTTTCAGATTGGGGCCAAAATTATCGACCCTTTCCCTACATGCATCCCCCTTATTTCTCCCGGATCTCTCTTTAGCTTGCATCCAAATAAACTGTCCAAATAATTGGCCTTTTACATACCGTGGCACTTCCAGCTTGATGAAGATTCTCTTGCATTGAGGGTAAGAGAACCTTCCATCTGCTTCTTATCCATTATTCTCTCTCTTTCGGCCAGGATCCCTGCTGTTTGCGAATGAATACTATTTGTCCTATATGGTATGCGTTATGCAAAATCTGACGAGCGAGAATCCCTGCAAGCTCCTCCTGCATATGACTTTCATCAACCTTTGCCAAAGATTTACGCACATTTTCACAAATCAGATGCGTCTCTGTCACTACTTCTTTCCATTTTTCTGAATCTGTCGGATCTCCGCTATCCCCAAACGTATCCATCTCAAAGGTTGACTTCCATTTAGGATCTACCGGACCACCGATATCTCCAAATGAAGCATTTTCAACAGATAATCCTTTGCCGGACGTTGCATCATTCATTTGCCTGATAAGTAGGGCATTGTAAACATTAAGATGCTTTACCGTTTGCCAAATTGTATTTCCTCCTCCAGGTGGTTCCCAGCTTGCTTCTCTGGAACCTACACCCTCAAGAGTCCTTTCCAGTGGCAAAAACCAGGTTTCCGTATCCCAGCAAAAATCAAATTCCATGCGAAAAGCATCTATCAGTCCCATTTTCATCTGCTATCTCACCTCGGGTTCGGATTAAACAGTGTTACCAAAACGCAACGACTGTTTTCAGAATAATGAAAGTTTTGTCATCATTATCTACGAACCCCCGGATTTTATCAACTCCAGTGCAAAGGGTTGTCATGTGTTTCTACCCTAACTGGCGTTTAAATACCTTACTGGAAATAAAGAAAGCGATGACCATGATGCCGATGCACCAGGCAAGCGACGTCCAGATATCGTTTCCGACCGTTCCCCCATTCAAAAGGGCACGAATGGCATTCACGATGGCAGTCACGGGCTGGTTCTCTGCGAACACCCGTACAATGGTTGGCATCGTTTCCGTAGGAACAAAAGCCGAGCTGATAAATGGCAGGAAGATCAACGGATATGAATATGCCGTCGCCCCTTCCATAGAGTCTGCCGTCAATCCCGGAATAACAGCAAGCCATGTCAGAGCCAATGTAAACAGTACTAGCACTCCTGCTACCCCTAGCCACTCCAAGATATCAGCACCAGAACGAAAGCCCATCAACAGCGCAACGAGAATGACCACCATAACGGCAAGCAGATTCGATACAAGTGAAGTCAGGACGTGTGCCCATAATATCGAGGAGCGTTTGATCGGCATCGTAATAAAACGCGCCATCAGTCCGCTCTTCGTATCCGTAAAGAGCCGGTGTGATGTATAAGCGACACCTGACGCAATCGTAATCAACAGAATTCCGGGTAACAAGTAATTCACGTAGCTGTCCGTCCCTGTCTCGATGGCACCCCCAAATACATAGACGAACAACAACAGCATCATAATCGGAGTAACGGCAACTGTGATAATCGTATCAGGACTCCGTAAAATACCGCGCATCAATCGGCCAAACAATACCCCTGTGTTACTGTTCATTTTTATTTCCTCCTTTTTTGCCAATGATCGAGAGGAAGATTTCCTCTAGCGTCGGCTGCTTCTCGATGTACTCCACTTTCGCAGGCGGGAACATTTCCTTCAGTTCATTAAGGGTACCTGTCGTAATAATTTCCCCCCCATGAAGAATGGCGATGCGGTCTGCCAGCTGCTCAGCTTCCTCCAGGTACTGGGTCGTCAGTAAGATAGTCGTTCCACCCCCCGCAAGCTCCTTAACGGTTTCCCAGACTTCCATCCTTGCTTCCGGGTCCAACCCTGTCGTCGGCTCATCGAGAAAGATCACAGGTGGTGCCCCGATCAGGCTCATGGCGATGTCAAGCCGACGCTTCATTCCGCCAGAGTACGTATCTGCACGCCTGTCGGCCGCTTCCGTCAGACTGAATCTTGTTAAAAGGTCATCTGCGATGCGGGACGGATTGGATACTCCCCGCAACCTGGCAATCATACCCAGATTTTCCCTTCCTGTCTGGATACCGTCCAGGGCAGCAAACTGTCCTGTCAGGCTGATGCTCTGGCGGACCTGATCCTGTTGATGCTGAACATCAAAGCTGCAAACACTCCCTTTACCGCTATCCGCCTTCAATAGCGTCGAGAGGATATTGACGATCGTTGTCTTACCCGCTCCATTTGAACCGAGAAGCGCGAATATCTCCCCAGGCTGCACCTCAAAATCCACACCCCTTAAGACTTCCTTGTCTTTGAAGGATTTTTTTAATCCTTTTACTGAAATCGCTGGATTACTCATGTATTTTCCTCCTTTTATATTCAACACTACTAAGTGCGACTGGTAATCAGTATCACTTACTACTAAGGTAAAAAAACAACTGAATAGTCTTGGTTCAGCCTTTATCACCAGCTGACTATTCAGTCGGTATACCCGATTGGATTCACTTTTTTCCACGACCGATCGTATCATTCAACTTCGTCCGGTGCTTGTCACTCCATGTTTCAGAGTCTTTCACCAGTTCATCACAGAAAGCGGCTACGTCTTCACCAGTGAGGTCAGTGACTTCCCTGCCTTCCGCTGCCCCAACTTCAAACAGATCCAGAATGCCATTAAAGATTCGGCTCGTGTCTTTCCAGTCTGTAAGACCTCCGGCTGTCCACATATATTTCTGAATCGCTTTGTAGGCATTGTGGTACTCACTTGGCAGTGTCTTCGCACGGGCTTCCATCGCTCTCCATTCACGCTTGTCGGCCATACTTCCAGTAATCTTTTCAATAAATTTCATCTTATCCTCTCCTTATGATTTCTTTTGTTTTGAGTTCGTTCATTTTGCTTGAAATGAATTCCCATTTCCCCCAAAATATCTCGAGCTTCTCTTGACCCGCTTCATTCAGGGTGTAAAATTTCCTTGGCGGCCCTACAGTGCTTTTCTTCTTCTCAATATTCACCAGATTGTTTTTCTCAAGGCGCATGGTAATGGTGTATACTGTGCCTTCCACCACATCCGTGAAACCAAGTTCTCTCAGCTGCTGCGTGATCTCATAGCCATACGTTTCCCCACGGCTGATGATCTCAAGCACACAACCTTCAAGCACCCCTTTCAGCATTTCTGTGAAGTTTTCCAAACATTCACCCCCTGTATTTATCCTCTTGTACTCAGTATTACTAACTACCACTATATAGTATGACAAAGTAGTGAGTTTTGTCAACCCAATTAATAAAAGCTGAAGATGAAAGATTCGATCTTCAGCTTTGCCTGTGTTTATTTAAACAGTCATTTCTCCAGTAACCCATCCCTCAATAAACTTTTCTAGTGAAGATGCCACTACCCTTTGACTCCCATCTTCGTGATTCCATATGTAAATATCTTCAGATTGTATTCTGCAATTTACGATCAGATAACCAAATAAATCACCATTGCCTGCGTCAGAAAAAAACAACAAAGAATTCTTATCATGTTGATGGACCGTCCTACAAAATACATTTTCCCTGACCAGCTGTTCGGTTGACCAAATGAATGATATCCCATAGTTGCCAGAGACCCCATTTGTTTCGTTGTATAATTCAGCCAGCGTCCCCGGCAGTTCAAGCTTTAATGTATCTTTCATTGCAGACATCTCTGATTCAGTTGCGGGTGCTTTGAACTGACACTCCTTCGATATACTGCTGAAATAATCCCTCCATTTCATTATTCTTTACCTCCTGAGATTTTTATTAAATGGTGTTTTCTTAAACATTGTTGCTTTTTGATGGAGCGAGTAGTGGTTGATTACAGCGAGAGGTGATCACTTTCCGCGGGGCGTGAGTTGAGCCTCCCTCGGGCTTTTGCCCTGTAGGGTCTCAACTTGTCCAGCTCCGGCGGCTAGCCCCTCGAGGTCATAAGCTAAATGGACTAAGAAGGCAAAGAACGCCTTCTTAGTCCATTTAGCTTATGCTTGTCGAGACTGAACGAGCCGCCTCCGCTTTTCTGCCTTTCCCGCTATTCCCTCAGGAGTCGAGCACTTTCCGTTCCAATCAACTTTCAAAGCGTGTGTGTCTGAAATAGACATATATAAATACCTTACGTTCTAACTCTAGCCTCTTTCTAAGTGTTGAGTGATCAACGCCCAGCTCTTTTGATCGCCTCTCACCATCTATCCAACACCGGTTAACAGAACTCAGGCAACAAATTGTTCAAAAGCAACAATCTTTACGATAAGAGCCATTGGAAAACAGTCTCCAATTCCCCTCGGAAACCACTTCTACTTCTCCATCGATCACTATGATGGCAGTCTGATCATCAATCGCATACGACGGTCCATGTATCCCTGCTGCCCATCTCTCTGCATCTGCCATGGTGTTTTCCGGCAGCATCTCATGATCCAGATGGGGAAATATTGAAAAATCAACCATCCCCAGTGTTTCATCCCCACCTGTTGGAGGATTCCAGCCAACAAAGGCTTCCCCGATATTTGGCGACATCACCATACTCCCTGCACTCATGCCCACATAAACTGCGTTAAGCGACGGCAAGAGATCTGCAAGGCCGGATTGTCGCATCCAGTGAGCCAAGTAGAGAGCGTCTCCACCTGATACCAAAAGGACATCCGTCTCCCTGACAAGCGGCACCCAGCGGTCTTCACCGATGCTTGGCAACGCTGTAAGTTCCAGCACTCCGACGGACTTCCATCCCAGATCGACCATAGGATTCTCAGAATTCCCGCTGATGAACTCCCATGTCCTGACGCCGGGACCGACCCAGAGGTGTCCGTACATGGCAGTGGGGATGCACAGGGCGGTGGAATCGGCGATCGGTTTATTCAGCATGGTAACCAATGCCTCGTGTATGCTTTTGTTATTGACACCTGCGGATGTAAGCAGAAATTTCATCATTTCATCTCCTTGTAAGTATCATTAGGATATCAATCCTTTGAATTTACCTATTAACGTATATCACTTACCAACCCTAAGTCCTTTGGTTTGGGTGCTCATTCTTCCATTTACCTGCCCTGTTGGTTCAATAAGAAATTCAACCAAAAAGGTCATTAACCCGATCATGAAATGAAATATGGAAATTCATTATAATCTTACCAGTGTACTTGAAGTTTATTGCCATTTGGGTCATAAAAGTGGAAAAAGGCATGGCCATTCTCTTCTTTTATCTCTTCGACCTTTACTTGATTATCCATTAAGTGTTGATGAAATTTAGATAATTCTGGACTTGTAAAGCCGATGCTAAATTCTTGTTCATTATCAATGGTAAAATGTGCAAATGTTTCATCTTCCGTAGGAACTAAGATTAGTAGGAAAGGTCCTTCATTTACTTTTATAATCGCACGTTCCTCAGTAATGTTTACGAACTGAAGCCCTAATACATCTCTATACCATTGTGCAGACAGTTCTAAATCTTTTACAGGAATTCTAATATAATGTACTTGTTCAATAAATGATTTACCCATATCCTTCTCTCCCTTTATTTAATGTATAGTACAAGCGTCTTTTGCATTTTCAAGAGCAACATCATTTAATAAGGCAGTTTTCGTAAACAATGTTGCTTTTGACGAAGCGAGTAAGTGGTTGATTACAGCGAGAAGTGCTCGCTTTCCTTGGGCAAAATGCTGAGGAGCCTCGACCGAACGTCCGTGGAAAGCAGAGCAGTTCCCTTCACCCTCCGTCACACACTCAATGACAGAGCATTTGTAAATCATAGTCTGTGTAAGAATAATAGCAATTCCGACACCGTGAGGTACATATTACCTCTATGTTTTATTCAATTCTCAATCGGTCTTCCATACCTAACGAGGACATGCCATAATAGCTTTAATTCCTGCAGGACTTCCTCATACGTTCCCCGTTCACTCCAAGCGTCTGGATTCTGTTTCAAGTCCATGACCGCCAGCCCGATTGTGTGAGCATCTATTTCATTTTTCAGTGCGATCCGGTTTGCCAATGAAGGCATGGATGGTCCTCTGAAGTCAGCGGGAACGTCATCCACATGAAGGATAAAACCCATATGCCATGTAAGATCGATGGAATACTTCACACACAGTTGCTCCAGGGTTCTGCCGACACTTGTATTCTTGAAGGAAGGGTCAGCAACAAGTACATCTACATCTTCTTTAAGAGAGATTGGCCCGTGAATCTGGGATTCTATATAGTGATTCAGGTTTCGTGAGGGTACTCTACCTTTCAAACCATGTTTAAGATGATTCAATAAATGATGAATGAGATTCCCCGGAGTCACATTCTTCTCTCCAAGTGCAAAATCTCTTAAAAATACTTCTTCCAGGAGAGCAGCCATGATCATATCAAATGCTTGATACGTACCCTTCTCCAAAGGGTTTTGATGAGAGTCCAAGTATGTAAAGGTAGAACGGGATGATACTTTAGGCGACAACAAAAAATAGCATGAGCCAAAACGCGGAGACGGTCCATCCGGATGTAACATGAGGTTCAATGCCCCATATTTAGGGCGGTCACACATTAATGCCCCTTCCATTTGATAAGCCCCTCCAAAAATGCTCTTTTCCCACAAATCCCGGTCACCACCTGAATCTGGAGACACCTTCCCATTTGATATCAATGTTTCAAATTGACTCTTATATTCCCCATGTGTAAGCAGGGAGTCAGCGACGGTATTCATAGTAGAGGTCGGTCGATCCGGATGAAAGTGCAAGCCAATATGTGCATAAGACTTTATATGATGAATAGCTTCTTCAAACAAATCAACTGAAATATTGGACATGTTCAATATATGGTTGATGGCAGCCCTGGCTTCCTCTTTGTGCTCTTTTGCATATCTAGTAAAATAAAGTAACGCCTCTTGCTGTGACGATGTTAATTTCATAGAGAAACGACTCTCCTTACTGATTCCAAATAACGATCATCCGTTATTTCTCCCATAACTCAATCAGCCTGCCTTCTGGATCTTTAATCCAAATAAACTTGCCAAATTCACTAACCTCTTTTTCCTTTGCAAGAGGTACACCGATTTGATTTAGATGCTCAATCGTTTCGTTAAGATTATGCACTTGAAAATTTACCATTACCTGCTGCTCAACCGGAAAGTACGCATCCTCTTCTGTAAAGAAAGAAAAGATCGTTTCTGTTTCTGACTGGGGTTTAATCATGGTTCCATTCCAGTCTTCCATTTCAAGCTTCAGCACTTCTTTATACCACTTTTTCATAGCATCCAGGTTGTTCGTCCTCCAAAATATACCACCGATTCCTTTTATCAAAAAATCGCTTCCTTTCATTTTTGCCCTTATGTATAAGTTCAAGATATTAAGACATAATCCTTCTTTAACCCAAACCGGCAAATAAAGAATTCGTACACCTTTCTTACCTTAGGAATCATTTCACCAATCCTTTTCCATGATGATGAAATGATATTCTTGCCCTCTTATCGTGTTTTGAAAACCTCCCTTTCTTTTAAAGCCTGCCTGTTCATACACTTTCATCGCCCGCTTATTAAAATCAGCAACGGCCAGCTCTAAGTGGTCATACCCAATCAGCGCTCTTCCTTGTTCTATGATGGCTTGTATAAACCTTAGCCCCTTCCCGTTCCCTGTCAGAGAAGGTCGCATTTGAACCCCAACAGCTAAAATCTTTTCAGGGGCTTCCCCCACATGAAAGAATTCACAATTGCCCACTAATCCACCTTGATCATCCACGACGGAATAGAAATGATCCTTATCCACACTTTGAAGAAATCCGTTTATCTTTTCCTCTTGTATATGATTATCGTAAAAAGAATACACTCCATCATACGTCCAAGTCGTAAACTCATAGACATCTTCTTTTGTTCTCTTCCTAATGGTGTAGCTCATATATGTTCATCCCCTTTTCATGGTTACCATTCATTTTATACCCGGGGGAATCATCACGCTTCCTAATGTACGGTTATGTGGTAATCTTGAGACAGAAAAAATAAGCTGAGACAAAACTAAATCGATCCTATCTAAAGACGAACAATTCATAAAAAAATAGTCTTTAGAATCACTTGTTACACCGCTGATGATTTCCGTGCAAGACTTCGCTTTCCTCGGGCGGAAGGCGAGCCTATTCCGCTTTTCCCGCAGGAGTCTTCGTCTTGCACTCCAATCAACAGCTAGAACCAGCTATATACACCAAGTATGCTTTATTAAAAATAATAAAAATCCGAACGATTTCGAATGATCGTTCGGATTTTTCTTAGACTAAAGCACTTTTGTCCCAGCCTCAGGATTGGAAGAGCTTATTCTTTTTGCTTATAGATGATTCTTTCAATACTCTTGATCGAAAGGTGATTTTCTGCAGCTAGTTGACTCTTAGCAGCCCCATTCAGGTAGTTATGATAAATGCACCGATCTCTGTCATTAAGGGCTTTTCTTGTCCCGTTTTTTTCACCCCAGGAAAGCTTATTCTCTCGCTTTCTTGGTATATATAGATAATCTCCATCCACGTAGTCCTGGATTAGCTGTATCAGGTCTTTCGGTAACACATCGCCGGCTTTTTTATATTTCATACGTATCCCTGCTTTCTTATCATGTAGTCATAAGAAATCGCAAAGACCGCTCATTGTTTTATATTGTTACATTCTTAATAGCAGCCTTTGCCACTAGCAGGAGAACAATTTCAGGTTGGGATATTTACCCATATAAACACCTCCTATTAATCTATTAAAAAGAAACAAAACAGCAGCAGCACCTGAAGCTTGCCTTCAGGTATTGCCATGTTAACTTCATACCAATTATTTCAAAACCGAGTAGCTTACTCAAGAAGAATTTTCTCAAAAAAGGGGGGGTTACATGTCTACACGTATGTCAAATCACATGTAGACTGCATAACGTTATTGGGTGGATCCTATCATTACATTTATTGAAGTTTACGGGGGTTATTGTCCAAAAGTAAAACCAGTTAAATAGTTTCCTCATCTCGATGTAAATTCATCACTTCCAACAATTGGTGGAAAGATACATCATTCATGGAGTTCAATCTTTGTTTCACACTTGGAAACTCCAGATGCCTGGTCGTATGATTGGGGACGATGATACATGTCAAACCAGCCTCCACTGCAGCCAATGCGCCGTTTGCAGAATCTTCAAACGCAAGGCACTCAGAAGGTAAGACACCCAGGTCTTCTATAGCCAATTTGTATAAAGTGGGATCCGGCTTTACGAATTCCACGTCATCAGCTGTTCTAATCGTTTCAAAATAATCGATTAAATGCAGGTTCGATAAATGATTTGTTACCCACTTGTTGGTAGAACTGGATGCCAGTCCAATTCTCAGCCCTTTCGCTTTCGCGGCATTCAAGTATTCAATGACCCCTGGACGTGCTTTGAGTGTGCTTACCCGTTCTGAAAACTTTTGCTGGTTCTGGACTATCCAGAGATCCCGGTCTACCTTCTCTGAGACAAGTTCTCTTTCTAACAAATCAAATATAGAGAATTTGCTTTTTGAACCGATGTTTTTAATCCATTCTAAATAGGGAAATTCAATCTCATGGTCATTAAACATTTCTTGATATATTTCCACATGAAGGGTTTCCGTGTCTAATATCAGCCCATCAAAATCAAAAATAACTGCTTTATACATCCCTTTCATCCTTTTTATTTAATTTTGGTCAATGATATGTTCCAAACTTAATTTCACCCGTTCTGCTATTAAATAATATTTTGAATAATGAACAGGTGCATTATCTTCACCGTAAATGACTTTATCCACCAATATGAGCATATTTAAGCTATTTACCTTTAAGTGTCCTTGTAATTCTTCATCAGGATGAACAAACTCCAGGTTTTTATTTACTTTTTTAAACTCCACTCCATAATGATCATGAATAATGGTGAACGTTGAACTTTCAGGAGTGATTTTTTTTTCGATGCCTGGATAAAGGGCAGTCGGTAAATAGGCATAGTCCAAGCTTAGTGCCTGATCATTGCGGTAAACTTTTCTTACCAGTTCTATATACTCATCGTATTGATTGTCAAAGATCCGGTCTAAATCCTTATTACTGTCCACTCTCTGGATTGAAATGATATCCTTCGTAATGGTATCATTATCCGTTGTTAATCCTTCTGAAAAACCTTGTAAATCCAACAAATGAATTTCCTTTCGTGGAGCACTTACAAATGTTCCTTTGCCTCTAACAATTTTTAGTGTGCCTTCCTCTACTAATTCCTTGATTGCCCGTCGAATGGATATACGGCTGGCCTTAAACAAATCTCCCAGCTCTTTTTCAGTAGGGATCCGATCACCTTCTTTTAATCCATGGCTATCAATATATTGTGTCAGACCGGTCATGATTTCTTCATATAGGTAAAGCTGGTCTCGATTAAGATTGTCTTTTTCCATTGTCAACGCCTCAATATCTCAATTTTACAATAATTATACATGAACCTCAGCTGAAATAAAATGAATTACATCTTTGCAGGGTAGCCAAACCCTCCATACTCTTGACATGTCTTTTCAGCAGAAACAGTGCCTTTTTCAATTGCCTTTTCCATGTCGCCGCTCTTCACATATTCGGTGAGAAAGCCGGCAATCAAACTGTCACCTGCCCCCATTGTATCGACCACATCAATACTTCGTAACGTTTGTTTGTAAATGTTTTGGTTATGAACAAATACTGCAGGTTCTCCTCCCCTTGTTAAACCAATAATATCAAAGTTGAAATGGGCGAGGCTTTCAATAAATCCATTTAGTTCTGCTTCTGATAGTTCTGCGGCCGAGAAGAAAGCATATGACACATATGGAGCAACGGTTGAGATATATTCCAGATCTTTTCGATTTGAAAAGTCATACGACACCTTTATCTCTTTCGCAATCTTATCAAGTTCACTTTCCATTGAAGAATAGCAGCTCACATGGCATATATCGAATTGCTTAAGGTATTCCAGCTCCTCCTGAATAAGTTGAATTTTAAATCGATGTTGAACTGTGTCTTTAGGACCGCCAACAAACACCCTGTCGTTATCTTCTGTAAGCGCCACTTTTGGCTGGCCGGTAATGCCAAGAGCCTCCCTTGAGAAGTGGAAGTCTATTCCCTCTTCCTGCATTGCCGCCTTTATATGAGCAGCCGGTTCATCTGTTGCAAAGATACCAATGTAGCCAACAGTGCTCGCGCCATTGCGTTTAGCATTCACAGCGACATTCACACAATTCCCGCCTGGAAAATATTCGTTACGATCCAAATAACAGTCTACAACATTGTCACCAATTGCAAGTAGTTTCATAGGTCACTATCCTTTCACCGAGCCTTCTGATAGGCCCCGCACTAAATATTTTTGTAGAAAAATCAATAAGATAACCATCGGTACAGAAGCAATAACCATTCCTGATAATAAGACACCCCAATCGGTTCTTAACGCATCCCTGAAGACCATTAAGCCAGATGGAATCGTTTTCAATTCACTGGAATTGATGAATACAGTTGCAAATAAGAACTCGTTCCATGCATAAAATGCGTTAATAATGACAGAAGTAATGACGATTGGAATAGATAAAGGCAAGTAAATTCTCCAATAGATCCCAAACTCACTGCATCCATCAATTAAGGCAGATTCTGATAGCTCTTTTGGCACAGTGATGAAAAAAGCGCGAATGAGGATAATCGTAAGAGGAAGTCTATAAGCAACATACGTTAAGATTAACGCCCATCTCGTATCTATTAAGTTAAAGAATGTTAAAATCTCAAACAATGGAATAAGAGCAACCTCCGGATTCATCATCAAACCGCCAATGATAAATAGAAGAGCCGCATCAATCCATCGATTCCGATATCGGGCCAGAACAAAGGCAGCCATCGTACCGGTCATTACCGTAAGAAGGATAGAAAATCCTGTCACATACGCACTATTCACAAAGTAGTTTTGGATCCCTTTTTCCCATGCCAGTTTGTAATTTTCAAAGTGCCATTCACTGGGTAGTGCCCAAACATTTGAATAAATTTCTTGATAACTTTTAAAAGAAGAGATAAACATCCAAAAAAGTGGGTATAAGATCATCAAGGCGAAAATCAATAATCCAAGAAAAATTACATTTCTGGAAATACGTGTTTTAAGAGGCATGTACTGTCTTTGAGCAGCAGGGAAAATTGATTTTTCAGTTTTAACCGTTTCTATTTTCATCCTCAATCTTCCTTTCCTGTTTTAGACACTTTGATTTGGACTAGTGCAAAGACAGCCGACAACAAAAACATGAGTGTAGCGATCGAAGAAGCATACCCCATATTGTCCTTAAAAAATCCATTTTGATACATATGGACGGCTAGTGTCATCGAACTGTTGCCAGGTCCTCCATTGGTTAAAATGTATGGTTCATTAAAGACCAAAATGGAACCAGTGACTGTAATCAACAGGTTAACAAACATCGTTTCCTTCACTTGAGGGAGAGTGATATGAAAGAACTGACGGACCTTCCCTGCTCCATCTATGTGGGAAGCTTCATATAATTCATGAGGAATCTTTTGGATAGCGACAATGAACAGCATCGTTATTAAGCCAATACTTTGCCATTGGGACATGGCAATGACACTATAAATAGCAGTCGTTGAATGACCAAGCCATGGTTTTGCCAGATCACCAAGTCCGATTAAATCCATAAAGCTGTTTAACAAACCGATTTGCGGATTATAAACAAAGCCAAACAAAAGTGCGATGACTGAGATGGAAATCATCACCGGGATAAAATAAATGACCCGGAGTGCTGGAGCGACTTTGCGAAACAACTTGTCTTCGAGAATACTTGCCAATATTAAGGCAAAAAATATCTGAAAGATCACTGATATCGCTGCATATTTCAGATTGTTTAAGAATGCGATTCCGACCACTTCATCCTGGAATAATTCTTTTATATTGCTTAGACCAACAAAGCTTTTTGAATCTGAAAATACACTGAAATCAAAGAAGCTGTTATAGAAGTTTTGAATCAGTGGTATGTAAATGAAAACGCCTAAAAATAGGACGGTTGGTAAAAGGAATAAAATTGGCGTCAAAGACATTTTTTTCAAATTCATACGAACACCCACTTTCAACTATAATGAGAAAGCCCCGACACCCGAATGTCAGGGCCCTCCCTTTTACTCACTTATTTTGGCTGCTTCTTTTTGAACTTCTTTCATAATCGCTTCTGGCGTTTTTTGTTTCGTAGCCAGTTCCTGGCCACCTCGCATAAAGATATCGGCAATCGTGATATCAACGGCGTTATCAAACCATGGTGCTGTATTCGATGCATCTAACACAATTTGATACGCTTCATAGCTGGTAGGACTGGTATTCTCTTCTGTGACACCATTTTTCACAGCATTTAATTGACCATCTGCTTTCGTAAATTCCTGAGCAGTTTCCTCAGAAGTCAAGAATTTCAAAAATTCAACCGCTTCTTTTGGCGCATCCTTGCTTAGCATCCAGCCTTCAGGAGCACCGGTCAGGGAATCAGCTCGTCCTGCTCCGTCCGTTACTTCAGGGAAGTTGAAGAAACCAATTTCGACATCCCCAATGTCCTGAACCAAACCTACTTCAGCAAATTGCATATACAGTATTGGCACTTCTCCTGCAGCAAACATATTTCTGGCTGCTTCATGATCAATAGCGGTAGAAACATCTCCCATATATGCAGTTAAATCCTGGAATATCTCCAACCCTTTAATATATCCTTCATCTGTATATGGAGAAGCACTTTCCAACTTATAGTCTGCCTCGCGAACTTCAGGATCCACCACACGATCAAAGATCGTACCCATATAGTGAGAAATAGCCCATGCATTTGTTAACCCTTCTACAAGAGGGGTTTCATATCCAGCCGACTTTAATTGATCCAATGCTTCAATCATCTCATCGTATGTCTCTGGAACTTTAATATTATTTTCCTCAAAGATTTGTTTGTTATAGAAGAAGGCTTTTCCATCTACTGTGAATGGAATACCATATGTTACGTCATCAAACGTAAACCCTTGATACTGTGATTCAAGAATATTTCCACTCCATTCTTTATCTTCACTGATGATGTCATCTAGTTCTTTGATCCGACCGGAGCTGACTAGATTTTCAGCAAAAGAATCTGACCATGAAGAGAAAATATCAGGCAGACCATCATTTGATACTAAAACTCTTACCTTTTCTTTATAAGAGTCATTTAAAACAGAATCGACATTAATGGTGACTCCAGGATGAGATTTCTCAAACTCTTTGATTTTCTCATCATAGAATGATTTTCTCGGTTCATTCGGCCAACGATGAAAGAAATCAATAACGACCTCACCTTCTTTAGATGCGGAACTTGATTCAGATGAGTTACACCCTGCCAGAATACTAGCCGCTGTTAAGCCTACTAGAAGAAAGCTGAACATTTTTTTCATATTATCGCCTCATCCATACCATTATTTTTAATAATAGATTTTACACCAAGTCATTCACAATTAATACTCCATTTTCCACATATATCTTCTTACAGATAGCGGGTGGCCTGTATATTCTGCTAATCCATCCGCGTATAGTCTCATGACAGGACCGGCCAAGGCTGGACCAAAATACTCTTTCAAATCATCATCCACACCACTGTAATCAAATTTGCTCACGTCTACTACTTCTACTTTCTCACTGTATTTAGTGACGAAATCCAGCGCACGTTGATCTAATGGCTTACTTGGACCTTCACCAATAATCATAAGGAAAGGCACATCATAGTCTGTGATTTCAAAAGGACCGTGGAAATATTCCCCTGAATGAATCGCATTTGAATTGATCCATAACATTTCCATTAGAAGGCAGCTAGTGAATGAGTATGCATGATGGATATAAGCGCCGCTTGCCATCGTATAAATGGTTTTCTCTCTCTTATTCCGTTTACCAAATTCAAATGCTGCTTCTTTATGCTTCTCCTGATTCGTTTCGATTAATTCTCCAAGATTGCTTAACTGATCAATTCCTCTCTCATATTTTTCATCACCTGTGAAGGTTTTCAACAGCTTGAAAATGAATGTGTAATAAATTCCGATTTCACCATCAATGGCATTGGATCCATCTTTATAATTGTAATGAAGGACATGTTCTGCTTCTTTGCATAGGGGAGATTCTACATCCATAGAGATGGCAACAGTGAGAGCACCTATGTTTCGGGCATATGTAGCTGCTTTCACTGTTTCTGGTGTTGTTCCGGAGTGAGAACGTAAAATAACTAAACTGTTTTCATTCAACGCTTTAGGATTCAAGTGAACAAATTCATTAGAAGTATACACAAAGCTTGGTTTTCCAGTATCTTTTGTAACGAAATAATCACCAAAGGATAATGATGCCATTGATCCGCCGCAAGCTACGAAAAAAACATTTTGAATATTTTTCTTCTCAATTGCGTTCATTACATGTTGAATTTGATTAACATGTTCTTCCTTCATTAATGCTCCCTCCTTTCCATGATTTTTAATTGCTGATTGGGATAATGAATGTGTCATAAAAGCACCTCCGAGATTTTATGATGTCTCATAACATCATATTGTAAATTATAATACGTCATATGACGTTATAGGTCAACAGTATATTTAAAATTTTCTTACTATTTTTAATATACAAAATACGACAGATTTCACATTCGCCTTCGTCATCAGCAAATGAACGATCCCGAAGCATATAAAGAAGAATGATTCTGAGAAGTACTTAAAATATTCTTAAGCTTATCTTCGAACTCTGCAGCAATTGATTTTATTAGTTTTTCTTAAACATAAGCTTCCGTCCCTAAAGTGTCTCTAATATTTTTAAGAAGTGTGTAGATAATATAGTTATTAAACAATAATGGAGGACATCATGGATAAAAGTTCTTTTAATAAAAAAGAGATTGAGGAGCATCAGCAAAATAAACAGTTAACCGCAGCGGAATTAGCTGATTTATTTAGTAATTTTATGGGAGATTCTTTGTTTAGTTGTGTGTTTGAGCATTATCTTCAGGTGGTGCAGGATGACGAAGTTAAAGATTATGTGGAGTTTGCATTAGGACTCTCCAGAAGACACATCGAGGAAATTAGCACTATTTTCAGAATGGAAAAAATACCTGTACCTGTTGGGTTTGGAGAACAGGATATTCGAAAAGGAGCTCCCCGTCTATTTAGTGATATGTTCATGGTGTTTTATATTACTCAAATGGCGAGTTCCTCGCTAATGATTTATGGAAGTGCTTTTTCAACTGCCACTCGTCAAGACATAATGAATTATTTTAGAAACGCTATAAGCGAATCAGCAGAAACTTATGAAAGAGGGAAGCATTTATTACTCTCAAAAGGAATGGATATAAGTTCTCCAACGATTCCTTATGCAAATAAGGTTGATTTCGCAGAAAAAAAATCATTTATTTCTATTATCACAGGAAGGGACCGTCCACTTACAGCTAATGAGATTAAGCAATTGCAATATAATATTAATACCAATATTTTAGGTAAATCCTTAATGTTAGGCTTCAGTCAGGTTGCCTCTTCAGAGAAGATAAGAAAATACTTTCGAGAAGGAGCAGAACTTTCAGGTAAACAAATTATGAGTTTCGCTACTCATTTAACAAATCAGGACTTACCCTCTCCTAAGTTGACTGATGCACTTGTAACAGACTCAACCTCTTCTCCTTTTTCAGATAAACTTATGTTGTACCACGGATCGGTAGCAGGAAACATTGCCCTCTCTAACATGGGTACTGCTCTCTCACAAATGACTAGACATGACATAACAGGAGAGTTAATGAAGTTCATCCCTGTCATTGGGAAGTATAATAATGATGGATTAAATATGATGATAGAACATGGCTGGTTTGAAGAGCCCTTTACTGCTGCAGACAGAAAAGCACTTTCAAAATCATCAAACAGGAGTCAGGCATAAAAATTTTTTATTTTAAAGTCATTTAACTATATTACTTCAATAAAAAGTAGGTAGGTAAAAATGTGAATAAGAACGCATTAGAAAAATTACTATGGTCTATTGCCTTACCTGGTTTTGGCCAATTATTAAATCGAAAATATATAAAAGGGATCTTGTTGATTGTTCTCGAGATCATTGTTAACCTCCAATCCAATTTTAATGAAGCAATTCTTTCAAGCTTTAATGGAAATACTCACACTTCTATCAATGAAATCGATTTCCAATGGCTTATGTTTTACCCATGTTTATATTTTTTTTCAATGTGGGATGCGATTAAGGATGCAAATGAAGGAGTAAAAAGTTCTCCCTTTTTATTTCTCCCCTTTGTTTTTTCAGCATATTTTGTCACTGTTGGTTTGATTTATTCGAGTGAAGTGACAATTTTTCATGTTTTTTTAGGCCCCGTTTTTTTACCGATGTTATGTGTAATTCCAGGTATCATTACAGGACTAATTGTAAAAAAATTAGTCAAATGATTCATAAGAGAAGAATGCTGAATTGTTTTTCAGTCTTAATTAGCAACCAGACCGTCATGCTGTGCCTTGCTTAAAAAACGATAATAAAGGTAGTTTTTCACTTTACGGTTTTGGAAAAGAATAAAAAACGAAAGCCAGCGTGCTGCAAATAGAGCACACTGGCTTTTTTAAAATTTTTTTCAGAGACTTTTCACCCTGCGAACTCCACTGCTTGTCGAATCGCTTCCATCAAACTCTTTTCATCCGCAATCCCTTTACCAGCAATATCAAATGCTGTTCCGTGGTCTACGCTTGTACGAATGATTGGTAAGCCAACGGTAATATTTACTCCTGCATCAAGGCCAAGGACTTTCACTGGTCCATGTCCTTGATCGTGGTACATGGCTACAACGATATCAAAGTCTCCACGGACAGTACGGAAGAATAATGTGTCTGCTGGCAGGGGACCAACTACATCGATTCCTTCTCCTTGTGCTTTTTCTACACCTGGGATGACTTTTTCTTCTTCTTCTCCATATCCGAACAGTCCGTTTTCTCCAGCATGTGGGTTAATCCCACAAACGGCTATTTTGGGAGAATGAATGCCTGATTTTTTCAGCGTATCATGAGCAAGCTTAATAACATGATATACGCGCTCAGGGTTAATCATTTTTACTGAATCAATAATTCCTACATGTGTTGTTACATGAATGACCTTTAAATTAGGGGCTGATAACATCATGGAGAAGTCTTCAGTATTTGTTAAATCAGCCAATATTTCTGTATGACCGGGATATTTGTGGCCACCTTTGTGTAAGGCTTCTTTATTTAAAGGAGCGGTACATATTGCATCGATTTTGTTTTCCTTTGCTAACTCGATTGCTGTTGCTAAATATTCGAATGCCGCATGACCGGCTTCCGGTGACACTTGGCCAACAGGTAGATTTTCATCTAATAGATTCAAATCTAAGCAGTAGACGGTTCCGAAGTTGTAAGGAAGATCTTGAAAACGTTCAGCAGATACAGTTTCTATGATCAGCTCACTGTTTATAAAGCTCTTTGCTCTTTCAAGAATTTTGCTATCCCCTATTACAAGCGGACGACTCATCTCATACATTTCTTCTTTTTCTAAACTTTTTAATATAATTTCAGGACCAACGCCTGCTGCGTCACCCAGGGTAATGCCAATGATCGGTTTTAGTTGACTCATGATCTCACCTTTCTCTTTTTGGTCATATATTTCGATGCGTTTACTAATGATTGCTCATGTCCAAATCCACCAGCTTTTGTCACTGCCCAATAGCTGCGGTCTGTACTCCGTAATCGACCGTATGGGAGACCCGGCTCTACTTCAGAGTATAGCTCCATTTCGGAAATGTTTAATTCTGAGCAGACAGCCTTTGCTGTATCTCCACCTGTAAGGACCAAGCCTTGGATAGAAGGGAAGTTTTCTAAAAAACCTTTTGCCATCTGTCCGAGACCTTTCGATATTACTTCACTTATTTCTGTTAAGGTTAATCCAAGCTCTTCTCCAGCTTTTTTAGCGGATAATCGCTTTTCCTCAGAAGATTTCACATATAAAACATAGTGTGCATACTGAGAATTCTGTTTTAGTTGTGCAAGATAATGATCAAGCTTGAAAGTATTTTTCACTAAAGTAACCGGATCTACTTCTAAAAAGAAGGAATCCTGTAAAGATTCTACCTTACAAAGCTGTTGTCTCGTTACTTCAGATAAACTTCCAGATACAATCAACGTCTTTTCAATGTTGACTTCTTCCTGATAAGCCTTAGTTGAATTTGTTAGTTTAAGAGCTTCTGGTAAATATTCAATCAAACCTGCCGAACCTACCCAGACTGTTTTTTTGTGCAGGCTTGAAAATATGCTGCAAATCCTTTGCAGATCCTCTTCTGTTTCACTGTCACATACAAACCAGGTTACCCCTTGATCCAGGAAAGTATAAATGGTTTGGTTGATCTCTTCTTCCGATTGATGTAACATGCCTTCATCAACCAACGCGATTTCCCTGTCTTGATATTGCTTTAGCAATTCTGGAATAAACGCCTCTGTAACCGGGGTCTTCGGATCCTTGGAAAACTCTGTATCCGTAATTAACACACCATCTACAAAATGATTCCCCTGTATGGTTTGACGTTTCATTTTTGGAAATGCCGGTGCAATCACAACGATTTCAGGTTGATACACCTGTTCAACAGCCGTTAGTTCTGCCGCTATATTTCCTCTCAACGTTGAATCAACCTTTTTATAAAGATGAGGATAGCCTTCTCTTTGAAGGAATAATGCAGCTTGACTGGCTGCTTTATGTGCTTCTTCTTCCGTCAGTGCCCGACTATCTGTATCAACAATCAATACATCCGGTTTTATTGGTACAGATGCATTCTCATAATCAAACACAACGGTTGAAGAGAGATTCTTCTTTGCTAATTGTACTCCTGAATCATTCGCACCTGTTAAATCATCCGATATAATGCCTATTCTATTCTCCACTCTAATCACACCCTTAGACGTTTGCTTCTTTGACGTCTTCTTGTTCAAATTTATAGCCTTTTTTCTCTAATCGTTTTACGAGGAATCCAATATAAATAGGTAATAAAATGGCTGTAGTAACGGTCGATGCTGCAACTTGTACAGTAGCTATATCCACAACCGATGCAAAGCTTGCATTCGCAGCTGCAATTGCCGCCGGTGTTGCTACCGCATTTCCGGCTGTTGAACCTTCCGCAGCGCCGACAATCGGATTCCATTTCAAAGCTTTAAATACGAAATAACCGGCTGTACCTGTAACAAATACCGTTAATAACCCCAGAATAATACCTGCTAATCCACCTTCAAGAATGGCGCCAAAATCAATTCCCATACCGAGAGCAAATGCGAAGAATGGAATTAACATAGAGCTTCCTTTATCTAAGAACGAACGCATATCTTCGTCAAGGTTTCCTAATACCATACCTACAATGATTGGAAGTAATACAGAAATAAATGAAGTTAATGAGAACATACCATCAACAAAGCCCATTGCTCCGAAAATAGTTAACGCCATCATCGTTAAGAAAGGACCATCATTCAGCGCCAGTAGTGAATAAGCAGCCCGGTCTTCTTTACTTCCGTATTGACCGACTAATGCCACGAACAAACCACCATTACTGTTTGTCATTGCTGCGATAACTGCAATTGGAGCTAATCCTAACCATAAGCCATTGTCACCAGCCAACATGTAAGCGATTAATCCAAACACTGCACCTACTGCCCATTTTGTTCCTAATAGAGTTGCACCCTTACCAACTGAGACACCAAACGATTTCACATTAATTTGTGCACCTGTACATAATAGGAATAGAGAGATTAGTGTACCGGCACCATCCACGAACAATGCTTGAGTAAAGTTACCAATACGTAAAAGATCAGGGAAAAATGTATTAATTAATGCTGCAATTAGCAACGGTACAACCATCATACCTCCGGGAATTCGATCTAAAGTTGCTTTAATCTTCATTATTGTAACACTCCTTTTTATATTGTTTCAATATTAAACACTTAATATAGTAAGTAATCGTTTACAATGATTATTGTAATGGCTTACATAATATTTTGCAACACAATAATTTAAAAACGTTGTATTTTGCAACTACATAAAAATAAGCTGAAACATTTTACTGTTTCAGCTTTCTCCATAACGTGGAACGGTTGATACCTAATCGATCTGCGGCTCTTGTTTGATTATAATTTTCCTCTTCCATAATATGCTTAATGATTCGTTGTTCTATTTCCTCTAATGTACCAGAAAGAAATTCATTACCTTCCTTCATTCCTTCTGCGTCCTTTTGTTCATCTAAATGTTGTTGAATCAGCTTTTCCCCAATGACATAGCCTTTTTCCCCAAGAACGGCAGCATGAAGAAGTGACTTTAACTGCGCGACATTCCCCGGCCATGAATACTGTTCTAATAGATCGAAGGCACCTTCCTTCATCTTGATGACAGAAGTGCCAATTTGCCCGTGAAAAACCGCGATGAAATAGGTTGCCAACGGTTTAATATCTTCCTTCCTCTCTCTCAACGAAGGAAGATGAACCTTTAAACTATCTTCATGATAAACGAGTGAATGGTAAGCTTCCTCTTCATTAGTCAGGGATAACACAATGGTTAAATTCTTTCTTTGTAGCTTTTGGACAACGGATAAAAGCTTTTGTACTTCTTTCAGTGATAAAGTTTCTACCTCATTTATGTAAAGAGTGTAAACATCAGGATCAATTCCGTCCCGTATAGCTAACAAATCAGATGCGGAAATACTTGCATACAACCCTTTTCCGTTATTTTTCCGGTAGTGAATATACTGAGAGATCAATTTCTTTCCTGTCCCTTGTTCTCCTAAAAGCAGCCATTGGTTGATCTTCAAGCTTTTTTCAATCAAAATGACACATCTTTTCATTAACTGGCTGTTTGAAATGAGCATTGGCTGTTGGGAAATCGTCTCAATATGAAATCCTTGCTGATGTACCTGTTGGGTAAATGCTTCAGAGAACCAAAACAAGTAGTACGTGTGGTTATTTATTTCTTTCTGCTTCGTACTTAGTTTAATCCGTTGATTCCCATCCGTTTCGATCAAGTTCACTTCATTCTTACATTCATTTTCCTCTATCTGTTGATGAAGCCTACTAATGGGCAGCGGACACGCTTCAAAGTCGGTCCAACACTGATACATGATATTGCCATCCTGCGATAATACCATCATGTTTGATGAAGCTTCTTCTAAAAGAGAACGAAGGAAACTGATTTCCTCCTCCTGCCTTTGATGGAAGCGATAAACAGACTTTGCTTTTTGAAATGCTTCAAATATCGCTTCCCGTCCAGACTGAATGAGAATCCCTTCAAGACCATGCTTCATCGCAGCATCCATAGTAATAACATCACCCATAATAAGCTCATATCTCTCAAACTTAAGCTTCTCCACAAGTGAATCTACCTCTTTGGCCTCTTCCACTGTGAACACGTCAATTTCAATGTCAAGCAAGTCCGTGATCGCCTTTCCACCAAGCGTAATGTTCGAGAAACCCACAATCGCCTTTTTTCCTGGAAAATCATTCCCTAACGTCAAGACCCTCAACATATCATAACCAGATACTTGTATATCAATGACGGGGATATGGACCGCTTCTTCAATTAACTTTGATGTTCCACCGCGACTGATGATTACATCGAAGCCCCGTTCCTCTGCATCTTTGGCAACGGGAATGGCCTCCTGCAGGTTTGCAACCTCAATATGTATATCAAGTTCTTTATAATCAAGACGGCATTCTTCTAATAAATGAGTCATTGCCGGATAGGGAGCAATGATAAGTGTTTTAATTTTCATTGAATCACACCTGTTTTGTTTATTTAGCATGAAAAGTACTAGTACGTTCATTTTAACGGTTCTGATTGGATTAACCAAGTTAGAGATAGTCGATATATTTAAGCCTTATCCCGTTCAAGTCCAAATCCCAACTACTAACCGTCTCAAGTTACAACCTCTTCAAATTATTTACCTCCTTGCAAATATAATTACTCCTTTTTGAAAAGGATAGAAATATAGTTAAAAAGGGGGTAAATATGAGCTACCCAACTAAAGAAGAGATTAACAAAGTTGATAATCATTTAACAGAACTGAGATTGGAAAATTTCATTCACGATGACCTTTTAAGTCCCCAATGGTGGTTGTTATTAGCCCTATTAATCATCCCCTGGATCGTCTGGTGGATTTTAGTAGACAAATCAAGAATAAAACAAATTTGGCTTTTTGGTGTATTTATCTATCCTTGTCATTTATTTAGACGATATAGGCAGCGAGTTGAATTTATGGAATTACCCGATAAAACTAATTAACATCGTTCCACGACTAAATCCGGTTGATATTAGTGTCATCCCTGTGATGCATATGCTTATTTATCAATATTTTTCAAAGTGGAAGCCCTTCATCCTGGCGAATATTCTGATCTCCCTTTTCAATTCCTACATAGCCGAGCCTATCTTTGTGAAAATCAATATTTATGAATTAACAAATTGGAAATATACCTATTCCGTACCCATCTATATACTGAAAGCCATAGTCATAAAGTATTTCCTTGAAAAGGTTTTACTTATGAGCAAAAGGAATAGATAAAGACCTCTAGTAATAGAAGCTTGAAAGACTCGTCAATTGACGAGTCTTTTTGTCGGGAGAAGTAAATAAAGAAGCCTGCCGGTATAGTTATCCGGAGGCCGCAATTTTATACTTTAATTAATACTTTCCCCTCATAATCTCGACTTTCAATCAACTCATGTGCCTTGCCGGCATGACGTAAATCAAAGATCCTTGCAATGGGGAGCTTGACTTTCCCTGCTGAAAATAAATCTATGACCTTATTTGCTGCAGGACCCAATAATTCCGGTCGATGTTTCCTTGTCGTCCCCAAACTGAACCCTTTTACATTTCGGCATGAAGAGTGTACATCACTCGTTTTAAAGTGACCAGCTCTACCACTGCTGTTCCCGAATTGAACAAGGGTGCCATACAGTCTTAAACATTCCAGGCTCCTCGATGTGATTTCACCTGCAACTGAGTCGAAAATGACATGTGCCCCCTGGTTATGTGTATACTGAAGAACTTCTTCTGCAAACGAGTCGTATGTACAAACCAGATCTGCTCCTGCACTCTTCACATACTGTTCCTTCCTCAAGTTCCCAACAGTTGCGATGACCGTTTCAACTCCGGCGAGCTTTGCTAATTGAACGAGCATGGTGCCGACTCCTCCCGCTCCACTATGAATGACGATTGTATCGCTTTTTTTCACCTGTCCGATTTCGTGGAGGAGGAAAGAAGACAGGATTGATACAGTCGGCATGGCCGCCGCCTGTTCAAAAGAAAGGCTGTCCGGGATTTTGAATGCCAATTGTTTGTTGGCTTTTACATATTCGGCGTATGAACCGCCAATCGGAAAGGCAATGACACGGTCCCCGACAACAAAGCCTGAAGACTCCCCTGCTTCTACAATGGTACCCGCTGCATCCAGCCCAAGTGTGAAAGGAAAATCCCCACTCGCTTTGGTGCCTTTCCGAGACTTGATATCGGCATAATTCACACTCGTAAACGCCGTTTTGATCAGCACTTCATTCTCATTTATTTCCGGACACTCCACATCCCCTAATACCAGTACACCTGGATCCCCAAATCCATTTTGGATCACTGCTTTCATCATTGCCCCCCTTTTTTCAACCTCTCCTTTTCATTTTACTGTAAGGCATGGAGATTTGAATAATTGAAAAACTGAAAGGAAGGTTATAATAAATGGTTATGTTGAGGAAGATCAGAGGGTCGGGGCCGCTTTTTATTCAAGATTGACCTAAATTAAATAAGCTTGCAGACACATTGATAGCATCTGCAAGCTCTATTCTCTACCTACTCTTCATACTGCTCGTTTTCAACCGTTCCGTACTGACCATTCTCTGTATCGATGACTCCGCTCGTATACGAATCCATGATCTGTTGGCTCACCTGCTGGTTTGCATTTTCATCATACGTGAATTGCTCTTTCGGATCTTTCTTCTTCATGTCGTTTCCCCCTAAAAAATAAGTAGTCTATTCCCTTTTATTGTTCGAAAATTGGCTACAGATATAAGTGGGAAAATATAGTATGATAAATGTAAGGAGGGGATCACTATGAGTTTAAAATATCAGAACATATTAGTAGCTGTAGATGGATCAAAAGAAGCAGAATGGGCCTTCAAAAAGGCGATTGCCATTGCTAAACGGAATGATGCCATTCTTTCCTTGATCCACGTCATCGATACCCGCTCTTTCGCGGCTATCGAATCCTATGACCGCACAGTAGGAGAAAGAGCCATCAAGTATGCTGAAGAATTGTTAAATGAGTACAAAGCAGAAGCTGCAAACGCCGGGTTAACCAAAGTCAAAACCTATGTGGAGTACGGTTCCCCGAAAGTGATCATCCCAAGAGAAGCAACCAAGAACGTCAAAGCAGATCTTGTCATATGCGGCGCTACCGGACTCAACGCCGTCGAACGGTTCCTCATCGGAAGCGTATCCGAGCACATCACAAGAGCTGCCCACTGTGACGTACTGGTAGTAAGAACGGAAGAAGTGGAAGAGTGATTTATTATCTTTAATCCATTCAATAAAAGAAAGAAGCGGTTGAGGGAAAGTGCTTCACTAGACTAACATAATTAAATGGGACAATATAAAACACCTCCGAAATGGTACACTTATTACAAGTACTGAAAACGGAGGTGTTTTTGCATGGGCAAAAACGTATATTCAAGTGAGACGAAATGGGCCGT